>NZ_CADIKK010000043.1 GCF_902859915.1 Paraburkholderia ultramafica | reverse complement strand
GGTAAGCGCGCGGGTCGATGCCATTGAGTTTGCACGACGCGATCAGCGAGTACATCGCCGCCGCCCGCTCGCCACCGCTATCGGAGCCGGCGAAGAGGAAGTTCTTGCGACAATGTACATAATTGCATTGTCGCAATAATGTGCAGCCGGAAATTATGCGAAGTTTGCTTAGTACGGCACGTCACGGGTGTCAGTGCGCCGCGCCTTGCGTGGATCGTTGGGTAGCAGCAAACTGCACATAAAAAAGTGCTTTCCTGTTTGGGTTGTTACCCATTCAGGAGAATCCTCATGGTCGGCTTGGTTCCTCTTCGTCCGCAGCCTCAGGCGTGGTTGTGGCGTAGCGTCCTTTGTCCTTTCGCAGAGCGCTACTGCGAGTATCTTGTTGAGACCGGTTACGCGGCCGGCACCGTCAACCGCTACGTGAGGTGCGTCGCGCACTTCGCGCATTGGCTTACAAAACATCGTATAGATGTCGCTCGCGTCGATGAACGAATTGTCTGCCGCTTCGTGAACGACCATTTGCCTCGATGCACCTGCCCGGATCCTATTCCAAGGAGTCGGACAGACGTCAGTGCGGCACTTCAGCATCTGCTGGTCGTCTTGGCTGCGCGCGCTGTTCCCCGGTTTCTGTGGACAGAACCGGATTCGGTCCAACAGGAGGTGTGTCGTTTCACTGAGTACCTTAAGGACGTTTGCGGCTTGGCCGATGGCACGTGCTATCAGCGTGGCCGAATCGTCCGCGATTTCTTGCATCAGCACTTTGAGCGAAGACGCGTCGACGTCGCGCAGTTGAGCATTCAGTCAATCCGTCGATTCGTGACGCGTTATCCTGGTGGGTGCAAAGCTGGAACAGCTCACGTAGCCTGCGTAACGTTGCGCAGTTATCTGCGATTCAGGAGCATGCAATATAACG
This sequence comes from Paraburkholderia ultramafica, assembly GCF_902859915.1. GTDB lineage: Bacteria > Pseudomonadota > Gammaproteobacteria > Burkholderiales > Burkholderiaceae > Paraburkholderia > Paraburkholderia ultramafica. The sequence continues at coordinate 48,031 of NZ_CADIKK010000043.1, read as the reverse complement.
ACCGGGTCGAGGAGCTGATCGCGGCGGTGCCGAACGTAGCCGGATGGAGGTTGGCGGGTTTGCCCGAAACGCTGTCGGAAGCAGAAATCGAGCAGTTTCTGAGTTCCTTCGAGCGCGTAACGGCGTCAAGCTTGCGTGACTACGCAATGGCGCGCTGTCTGGCAGATCTTGGGTTGAGGGCTGCGGAAGTTGTGCGAATACAGCTCGACGATTTGAACTGGCGCGAAGGCACGCTCCAGATCCGTCGTACCAAATCGCGACGGGCGTACGTCATTCCACTGCCGGAACCTACCGGTCGCGCGATCGCCGACTACGTCCGGTTAGCCCGCAGGTCAACGACAACTTCCCGCTCTCTCTTTGTACGGCATTACGCACCTGCTGACGTTCCCTTGGGAACCGGTCGCGTCCATCAGGCGGTGCATGCCGCATATGTTCGCTGTGGTTGGACGGAGCAATCTGGAACTCATCTTCTGAGGCACAGCGTTGCCAGACGGCTGCTCCGTTCCGGCTCGTCGCTGAAGGAGGTTGCTGATGTACTGTGCCATCAAAGCATCGACACCACTGCAATCTACGCGAAGATCGACCTGCGAAACCTGGAGGCCGTGGCACTTCCCTGGCCGGGGAGCAGATCATGAAGCGGCCCATGAAATTGCCACGCACAATGCAATTGCTGGCGGAAACGTATCTCGCCGAGCGACGCAGTCTTGGCTTCGACCTTGAGATCTCAGGGCAGGCTTTGTTCGGAAGGGGGGCGCTTGTTATAGAATCGTAAGATCAAGGGGCGCGTGGAACAAAGCGGATGCCGTACAAAGCCAGACTCAAAGCAGGTCGGGAGCGTAAGCGCGAGAAGCCCGGCTACCGGGTAACGAACTGTCGTGAATATAACCAGAGCCTGAAGAAGCGCGGGAAAATCAGCCTCTATTTTCCCGAGGGCGATCTCAAGGCGCAATTCATCACCGCGTCGCCGTATGTGCGCGGAGTGTCTGGACGGCTGCCGTCGTACAGCCGGCCGTACGTTGAACTGATCTATACGTTCTACCGGCTGTTCGGCTGGGGAATGCGGCAGATCACCGGCTATATGGAAGATTACTGGACCACCCAGGGGCTGGACATTCCGGTGCCCAGCTTTGGCCATCTGAGTGATCTGTTTGCCGCGCTGGACGTCAAGGTCACGCAACGCTGCGAACGACTGGCGAGGCGGCTGGCCGACGGCGAGGACGTGAGCCTCATCATCGACAGCACGGGGATGAGTTTTGGCCGGGCCAGTGAGTGGTACGAGCAGAAGTACGGTAAAACAACGACGAAAACGCCGTGGCGCAAGATGCACCTGTCGATCGACGCTGCCATGAACGTGCATGCGATTACCATCACCGGCACAGACGTTTCGGATAGCGAAGGGATGGAGCGCGTGCTGCCCGCCGATCTCCCGGTTGACCGCGTGATTGCAGATGGTGCCTACTACAGCATCGAGCGGGCCGAGGCGCTGTCCCGCTCAGGCGTGCTCCCCATTATTCCACCGCCTTCTCACGCGGTGGTCCACGGCGAAGAACAGACGCAATGGCACGACGAGGTCGTTGGCTACATCAGGGAGAAAGGCATTTATGCATTTCACAAGAAATACGGCTATGGGCAGCGCTCGCTGGTTGAAGCGCAGATCTCCCGGATCAAGCGATGCATCGGCCCGACCCTGCTGACACGAAAAGTCGGGGCGCAGGAACGCGAGGGCGTGATCATCGCGAACATCCTTAACCGGTGGAACTCGTTTGGCAGGCCCGTTTCCATCAAAAATGGATAGTTGCGTCCGCAGTACGGAAATTCGGACCCTTCCGAACAAAGCCCCTACGATCAGGCATTCCAGAAGTTGCAGGGTCTCGCCGAAGCGTATGAAAACGCCAGGCGGGATGCCGTATTCCGGCGTCGTCTGGCGCAATTGATGTCGAGTCATGGCAAGCGGGGAGCCTGGCTTGCCCGGCTGCAAAAAGCGGGGTATTTGTGGCAACCCAAGTCTGAGTGCCTCCCTGGCCTGACCTGCTGAATCATTTCCGCAAATCTGGGATGAACACTGAGCCCAGATCGCACGCCCGGCATATATGCCAATTTTCGGCGATTTGACCAAGTCATAATAACTTGGACGCCTATGATAGGAAATTGTGCTTACCTTGTTCGCCCCCCGTGGGGGCGTCCATTCCATTAGTTGGTAGAGGGCTCGACTGCCGCCACACCGGTATTCCCAAATGTAATAGCGGTCGCCCAACGTTTGATTATCCTGCCGTCCGGCTACTGTCTAGACTCCATAACGTCAGGCGGAGCGGCGTCACCGCGAGCGGCGCTGTGCACACTTCAAAGACTGTCACAGGATAACGATATGGATCAGATAACTCAGAGTCGCGTGGTGGCCGGTAAGGCAACGCCGCGCGGGCGTTTTCCGCATGTGGTTCGCGCGGGCGATTTCCTGTTCGTGTCGGGAACCAGTTCGAGGCGACCCGACAACACGTTCATCGGCGCGTCGGCGGACAGCTTCGGCACCGCCAAAGTCGACATTCGCGAACAGACTCGTGCGGTGATCGAGAACATCCGCGATATCCTGCGTGCCGAGGGCGCGGACCTGTCCAATCTCGTCGAACTGACCACCTTCCTCGTCAACATGAACGACTTCGGCGGCTACAATGAGGTCTATGGCGAATACTTCGACGAAACCGGACCGACGCGCACAACGGTTGCGGTGCATCAGTTGCCGCATCCATTGCTGGCGATCGAAATCAAGGCGGTCGCTCATCTGCCGCCCGTGGACGCCGCGAGCAGCGGTAAAGCATAACCAGGAGAACGTGCATGTTGAAATACGGCAAGCCGTTCAACTTTCCGCGCTGGATCGAGGAGCATGCGCATCTGCTGAAGCCGCCGGTCGGCAACCAGCAGGTCTGGCAGGACAGCGACCTGATCGTGACGGTCGTTGGCGGTCCGAACCATCGCACTGATTTTCACGACGATCCGTACGAGGAATTCTTTTATCAGATTTCCGGTAACGCCTACCTGAATCTGATCGTCAACGGAAAGCGCGAACGCGTCGAACTGCGCGAGGGCGACGTGTTTCTGTTGCCGCCGCATATGCGTCACTCGCCGCAGCGGCCCGAAGCGGGCAGCGCCTGTCTGGTGATCGAGCGGCAGCGTCCGCTGGGCGCAATCGACGGGTTCGAGTGGTACTGCGGCAACTGCAATCAATTGGTGCATCGCGTCGAAGTGCAGTTGAAGAGCATTGTCACGGATCTGCCGCCGTTGTTCGCTGCGTTCTACGAGTCTGAAGAAAAGCGCCGGTGTCCGCATTGCGGCACCGTCCATCCGGGCCGCGATGCGGTTCCCCCGGCGCACTGATGACCCAGGCCGGCGCGTTCCCGCGCCGGCCATTTCCTCCTTTCCCGCGCCGCCACGCGCCGGTATTCCAGATTTGAATACCAGGCGGCCTATCTTTGATTACCGCATCTTTTTTCCTCTTCCTAGACTCCGCTCATGAGACGTACGGCGTGCTGCTTCAGCCGGATCATCGATGGACCAGAGATAAAGTAGAGAGGAGACTTATGAATGCTGAACTGGTAGCCCACGACGCGCCATACCGTGCGACACGGCGTGAAGAGATCAAGGTGGTGGCGGGCGCATCCGTCGGCACGGTGCTCGAGTGGTACGACTTCTTTCTGTACGGCAGCCTCGCGGTCTTCTTCAGCTCGCACTTTTTCCCGGCCGGCAGTGCGACGGCCGGGTATCTCGCATCGCTTGCGACGTTCGGCATCGGTTTCGTCATCCGGCCGCTCGGCGCGGTGCTGTTCGGCCGCTTCGGCGACAAGGTCGGGCGCAAGGCGACTTTCCTCGTCACGATCACCGTGATGGGCCTCGCCACCGTCGGGATCGGCGTGCTGCCCTCGTATCAGAGCATCGGCTGGGCGTCGCCGGCGCTGCTCATTGCGTTGCGGCTGCTTCAGGGTCTCGCGCTCGGCGGCGAGTATGGCGGCGCGGCGACCTACATCGCCGAGCATACGCAGCCCGGTCGACGTGGCCTCGCCACCGGTTGGCTGCAGACGACGGCGACGGTCGGCTTCCTGCTGTCGCTCGCGGTCACGCTCGTGTGCCGCGCGTTTGTATCCGGCGATGCGTTCGCGTCGTGGGGCTGGCGCCTGCCGTTTCTGGCTTCGCTGATCCTGCTGGCGATATCGGTCTATATCCGCACGACGCTGTCTGAATCGCCCGTATTCGCGAAGATGAAGAGCGAACACCGGCTGTCGGATTCACCGCTGCGCGACAGCTTTCTGGTCTGGCGCAACGTCCGGGCGATGCTGGTCGTGCTGTTCGGCGCGCAGGCCGCAGTCGGTGTCGTCTGGTACACGTGCAACTTCTATGCACTCTATTTTCTGACCACGACGCTCAAGGTGCCGACCAGCGAGGCGTACGGATTTATCGCCGTGATGCTGGTCTTCAGCTTGCCTCTTTACGTGCTGTTCGGCTGGCTGTCGGACAAGGTCGGCCGTAAGTGGATCGTGCTGGCCGGGTGCGGCCTGGCGGTGCTGACGTTTCTGCCGATTTTCACGCAGCTTTCGCAGGCGGTGAATCCGCGCCTCGTGCACTTTCAGCAAACGGTGCCGATCCGGCTCGCGGCGAACGATTGCAGCACCAGCCTGTTCGGTGCACCGGTGTCGGATTGCGACAAGGCGCGCGACTTCCTGACCCAGGCGGGGCTGTCCTATAGCGTCGAAAGCGGTGCGCCGGCCGGCGGTCTGGTGACGCACATCGGCGAGAGGCCGTTGGCGAGCTTCGATGCAACGGCCTACCGCAAGGCGCTGGTCGATGCGGGATACCCCGTCATGACCGATGTGAACCAGATCAACCGGCCGCTCATGTTTGCGCTGCTCGGATTGCTGATGATCTGGGGGGCGATGGCGTACGGGCCGATGTCCGCGTACTACGTCGAGCTGTTTCCTGCGAAGATTCGCTACACCTCGATTTCGGTGCCGTACAACATCGGTGCGGGTTACTTCGGCGGCCTCGCGCCGTTCATGTCGACCGCGCTCGCGGTGCGAACCGGCAACGTGTATTACGGCTTGTGGTACGCGATTATCGTCGGTGGCGTGTCGGTCGTGATCGGCGCATTCTTCATGCGCGAAACCATGGACGTCGACGTCAGCCAGTGAGCGGCGGCCGGACGACGTGACAGTAACGGAGGAGATATGACGCACATCGCGATGGCCGATCTGTCGACCATGCAGAAGTACTGGCTGACTACCGGAAGCGTCGGGCCGCGGCCCATCGCCCTGGTGACGAGCCTCAACGGAGACGGCGTTTGCAATGCGGCGCCGTACAGCGCCTTTAACTATATGGGGGAAAATCCTCCGCTCTTCGCCATCGCAGTAGATCACTACGGACCGGAGAGCCATCGCCCGGGCGAGATGAAAGACACGCTGAAAAACATCGTCGCGCGCGGCGAGTTCGTCGTCAACATGGTCGACGGGCCCATCGTCGAGCGCGCGGTATTGTGCGGCAGTGACTTCCCCGCCGATATCTCGGAGCCCGAGGCGGTCGGGTTTGCCGTTACGCCGTCGACTTCGGTGAGCGTGCCACGGATCGCCGAAGCGCCGATTGCGTGGGAATGCAAGCTCTTCAAGGTGCTCGAATTCTCCGAGCAGCGCTCGATCGTGTTTGGCGAGATCGTTGCCATGTACATCCGCGAGGATCTGCTCGACGGGGAGCGGCTGCGGGTGCATGTCGACCGCTTTGAGCCCTATGGCCGGCTGGGCGGCCCCAACTATTGCCGCACCACCGATCGGGTGAGGATAGCGGTGCCGACTTATATGCCCACGGTCGGGGCTGCCCGTGAGTGAGCTTTCCGGGGCGCCCGCGATTTTGTGTCCGTCTTGCGCAGCCCGGCAGGACCGATTGGAATCCGGCGACTTTTAGTTTGCTTCGTGCGTCGCACTGCTAACATCCGGAGTCATCCTTCTTCAGAACGACGGGCCCGCCATGCATCAGTATCCTCTCAGCAAGATTGGGCTGAGCCGCAATCTGAAACTCAGTCAACTGCTCATCTTCGACCGCGTGGTCGAAACTGGTTCGATCCTGCACGCTGCCAACGAAATGGGGCTGACGCAGCCGGCCGTGACGAAAGTCATTCAGGAACTGGAGTCCAACCTGGATGGCGGGCTGTTTGCCCGTTCGAGCCGCGGTGTCGTGCCGACGGATCTGGGGCGGGTGCTCGGGCGGCGCGTCAAGTCGCTGCTGGCCGAGTTCCGTCAGATGGCCGACGAACTCGACCGCTTCCGCTTCGGGACGGCTGGCCACATCGTGGTCGGCACTCTGATCTCGGCGTCCGCGCACCTGCTGCCGATGGCGATCACGCGCCTGAAAGCGCGCGCGCCCGACGTCCTCGTGACCGTTCGCGAAGGGCCGACCGCGCAGCTGTTTCCGTCGCTCGCAACCGGCGAACTGGACATCGTCGTCGGTCGTCTTCCAGAAGTCGAGCTGCCGCTTTCCGATGCCTTTCCGTTGACCCATCACGCGCTCTTCGAAGATTCACTGCTGATCGTTGCCGGCAGCCGGCATGTGCTCGGGTGCGGATCTGCTCCGTCGCTGCACGATCTCGCCGCGATGCCGTGGATCGTGCCGACCGTCGAGTCGCCGCTGCGCCATGTGGTGGAGCGGATGTTCCGCCATGCCGGACTGGCTTTGCCCACGGATCTTGTCGAATCGCTGTCGGTGTTGACGAATCTCGGGTTGTTGCTCGAAGCACCGCGCATCGCCGTGATGCCGCGGGTGGCGGCGACGCAGTTCGTGCAGGCGGGTCTGCTGCAGGTTCTCGATATTCCGGAGACCGAGTCGTTCGGCACCGTTGGCTTTTCGGTGCGCTCCAACAAGGAAATGAGCCCGGCTTGCGAGGCATTCGTCGAGTGCCTGCGCGAGGTCGCGTCGGCGTCGACCGAAGTCTGAGCACGGGCAGATATTCCAGATTCGTATATTGGCGGCGCAATATTTGATTATCCGGCGCCGGGGCGTCCTCCTAGACTAGCTGTAACCCATCCAGCTAGCAGGAGAGTTCATGAATCCCAATGCTCATGCGCAAGCGGCCCTGCCGCAGCGCCTGCGGCACTTCATCGACGGTCAGTTCGTCGACTCCGCTGAAACCTTTGCCAACCTGAGCCCGATTGACGGCCGCGAATTGTCGCGTGTCGTCGAAGCGGACGCCGCGGCAGTCGATGCCGCCGTCAAGGCCGCGCGCCGTGCGCAACAGGGGCCGTGGCGCGACCTCAGCGCCTCCGCACGCGCCGACTGGCTGCATCGCATCGCCGACGGCATCGAGGCGCGCTTCGACGACTTCGTCGCCGCCGAAGTCGCCGACACCGGCCGCCCGATTGCACAGGCGCGCAGCCTCGACATCGCGCGTGGCATCGCGAACTTCCGCACGTTTGCCGATCTGTTGCGCACCGCGCCCGGCGAGTTCTTCGAAACCGCGACCGACGACGGCGGAAAGCTGCTCAACTATGTGACGCGCAAACCGCTTGGCGTGGTCGGCGTGATCTCGCCGTGGAACCTGCCGCTGCTGCTTTTCACATGGAAGGTGGCGCCCGCTCTGGCGATGGGCAACTGCGTCGTCGCGAAGCCGTCCGAGGAAACGCCGACGTCGGCAACGTTGCTCGCCGAAGTCATGCGCGATATTCAACTGCCTGCCGGTGTCTTCAACCTGATTCACGGTCACGGCGCGAATGCGGCCGGCGAGTGGCTGACGCGTCATCCTGGCGTCGATGCGATCACCTTCACCGGCGAGTCGAAGACCGGCAGCGCGATCATGAAGGCGGTCGCCGACGGCGTGAAGAACGTCTCGTTCGAACTCGGCGGCAAGAATGCCGCGGTCGTGTTCGCGGACGCCGATTTCGACGCCGCTGTCGAAGGCGTGCTGAAGTCGAGCTTCACGAACGCCGGGCAAGTGTGCCTGTGCTCGGAGCGCGTGTACGTCGAGCGGCCGATCTTCGAGCGCTTCGTCGCGGCGCTGAAAGAGAAGACCGAAGCGCTCAAGATCGGCTCGCCATACGACGCGGGCACGACGACCGGGCCGCTGATCTCGAAGGGTCATCGCGAGAAGGTGCTCGGCTATTACAAGCTCGCGCTCGCCGAGGGCGCGACGGTCGTCACCGGCGGCGGCGTGCCGCAATTCGGCAACGCCTGCGACGAAGGCGCCTTCGTGCAGCCGACCATCTGGACCGGACTGCCCGACGACGCGCGCTGCGTGACCGAGGAAATCTTCGGGCCGGTGTGCCACATCGCGCCGTTCGACAGCGAAGACGAAGTGATCCGGCGCGTCAACGACAGCGCCTACGGTCTCGCGGCCAGCATCTGGACCACGCATCTGGCGCGCGGCCATCGTGTCGCGCAGCAGATCGAGACCGGCATCGTCTGGGTCAATGCGTGGTTCGTGCGCGATCTGCGCACGCCGTTCGGCGGCGCGAAACTGTCAGGCTTCGGGCGCGAAGGCGGCCGGCATTCGATGGACTTCTACTCCGAGCTGACCAACGTTTGCGTGAGGATCGCGTGATGACGACGGATCAGACACTGCAGGCAATCGCCGACACGCTGTGGCGCGCCCAGCAACAGCAGCCGTTCACGCCGTTCACGCCGGTCGCGCCGGTCCGCGATGCGATCGGCGCGCTCAACGGCAACGTGCTCGACAACGCGTACCGCGTTCAGCGGATCAATACCGAGCGGCAAATCGAGGCCGGCGCGCGGCTCGTCGGCTGCAAGATCGGCCTGACGTCGCGCGCGGTGCAGGCGCAACTCGGCGTCGACCAGCCCGATTTCGGCATGCTGTTCGACCACATGGCGTATGGCGATGGCCAGGAAATTCCGTTCGCCCTCACGCAGCAGCCAAGGGTCGAAGCTGAGATTGCGCTCGTCCTCGAACACGATCTCACGCATGAGCGGCACACGATCGCCGACGTCATCGGCGCGACCGCCTATGCCTTGCCGGCGATCGAGGTTGTCGGCAGCCGCATCGCGAACTGGGACATCCGCCTCGCCGATACAGTGGCGGACAACGCGTCGAGCGGCCTGTTCGTGCTCGGCAGCCGGCCGGTGAAGCTCGACGGGTTCGATATCGTCGGCTGCGGCATGCTGATGGAGTGCGGCGGTGATCAGGTCAGCGTCGGCGCCGGCGTCGCGTGCCTCGGCAACCCACTCAATGCGGCGGTCTGGCTCGCGAATACGATGGCGCGCGTCGGTGCGCCGCTGCGCGCCGGCGATATCGTGCTGACCGGTGCGCTCGGGCCGATGGCCGCGGTGCGGCCCGGCGACGTGTTCAGCGCGCAGATCGAAGGTCTCGGTGCCGTGCGGGCACTGTTCTCCAATCAAACGGAAGCTACATCGTGAAAGACAACGCTCGACTTTCCGTCGCGGTGATCGGTTCGGGCAACATCGGCACCGACCTGATGATCAAGCTGCTGCGTCATGCGCAACATTTGCGCATGAGCGTGATGGTCGGCATCGACGCGGCGTCCGACGGTCTCGCGCGCGCTGCGCGGCTCGGCGTCGCGACCACGGCCGACGGAATCGACGGTCTCGTCGCGATGCCGGAATTCAAGGACCTGAGTATTGCCTTCGACGCGACGTCAGCCGGTGCGCACCGGCGCCACGCGGAGATCCTCGCGCAGCACGGCGTCACCGTGATCGACCTGACGCCGGCCGCGATCGGCCTGTTCGTCGTGCCGGTCGTCAATCTCGACGCGCATCTGGCCGCGCCGAACATCAACATGGTGACCTGCGGCGGCCAGGCGACGATTCCGATGGTGAGTGCGGTATCGCGGGTCGCGCCGGTACATTACGCGGAGATTGTCGCATCGATATCGAGCCGCTCGGCTGGCCCCGGCACGCGAGCGAACATCGACGAATTCACCGAGACCACTTCGCGGGCGATCGAAAGCGTCGGCGGCGCCGCGGCCGGCAAGGCAATCATCGTGCTGAACCCGGCCGAGCCGCCGCTGATGATGCGCGATACCGTTTACTGCCTCGTCGATGAAGCGGCGGACCGCGACGCCATCGAGGCGTCGGTGCATGCGATGGCGCGCGACGTGGCCGCCTACGTGCCCGGCTACCGGCTCAAGCAGGCGGTGCAGTTCGACCCGGTCGCGATTCCGGCGCAATTCGCCGGCCGCTTCGGTCACGGCCGTGGTTTGAAAGTCAGCGTGTTTCTCGAAGTCGAAGGCGCGGCACACTACCTGCCGTCGTACGCGGGCAACCTGGACATTATGACGTCGGCCGCGCTGCGCACCGCAGAACAGCTCGCGGCCAGCCGGCTCGCAGCCTGAAGGGAAGATACGATGACGACTCTTGACCGGAAAATCTACGTCTCCGACGTGACCTTGCGTGACGGCATGCATGCCATCCGCCATCAGTATTCGCTTGACCAGGCGGTCACGATCGCGCGAGCGCTCGATGACGCTGGCGTCGACAGCATCGAAGTCGCGCACGGCGACGGCCTTGCCGGATCGAGCTTCAACTACGGCTTCGGCGCACATACCGACCTCGAATGGATCGCCGCGGTCGCGGCGACCGTGAAGCGCGCCAGGATTGCGACGCTGCTGCTGCCCGGGATCGGCACGGTTCACGATTTGCGCGCCGCCTACGACGCCGGTGCGCGGGTGGTCCGCGTCGCAACCCATTGCACCGAGGCCGATATCTCGAAGCAGCACATCGAGTACGCGCGCGAGCTCGGGATGGAGCCGGTGGGCTTCCTGATGATGAGCCACATGACGACGCCGCAAAAGCTCGCCGCGCAGGCGAAGCTGATGGAAAGCTACGGCGCGCAGTGCGTGTACGTCGTCGATTCGGGCGGCGCGCTCAACATGCGCGACGTCGCCGAGCGTTTCCGCGTGTTCAAGGACGTGCTCGATCCGGCGACGCAGACGGGAATACACGCACACCACAACCTGTCGCTCGGCGTCGCGAATTCGATCGTCGCGCTGGAGGAGGGCTGTGATCGCGTCGACGCTTCGTTGACGGGAATGGGCGCTGGTGCTGGCAACGCGCCGCTCGAGGTGTTCGTCGCCGCGGCCGACCGGATGGGGCTGAACCATGGTTGCGACGTGAAGAAGTTGATCGATGCGGCCGACGACATCGTCCGTCCGTTGCAGGAGCGGCCGGTGCGCGTCGATCGCGAGACGCTGGCGCTCGGTTATGCGGGCGTCTATTCGAGTTTCCTGCGTCATACCGAAGCGGCCGCCGCGAAGTATGGGCTGTCCGCGTTCGACATCATGGTCGAACTGGGCCGGCGTCGCATGGTAGGCGGCCAGGAGGACATGATCGTCGACGTTGCGCTCGATCTGCTGAAAGAGGCCGAAAAGCAAGCGGAGGTGGCACGATGAATATCGAAGCAGCGGCGCGACGCGTCGACGAAGCTGTGCTCAACGCGAGCGCGATCGAACAGATCAGTGCGACCGAACCGTTCCCGGTTGACGACGCGTATCGGATCCAGCGCGCGGCGATCGAACTGCGCAAACAGCGCGGCGAACGCACCATCGGCATCAAGCTCGGCTTCACGAGCCGCGCGAAGATGATCCAGATGGGCGTCGACAGCCTGATCTGGGGCTGGCTGACCGATGCGATGCTCGAGGAAGACGGCGCGCCCGTCGACCTCGGGCGTTTCATCCACCCGCGGGTCGAGCCGGAAGTTTGCTTCCTGACGATGCGCGACATCGACCGCCCGCTGACGGCGCTCGAGGCGCACGCGTATCTGGAAGCGGTCGCACCAGCGATGGAGATCATCGACTCGCGTTACCAGGCGTTCCGCTTCACGCTCGAGGATGTGATCGCCGACAACTGCTCGAGCTCGGGCTTCGTGGTCGGCGCGTGGTCGCGGCGCTTCGACGGTCTGCGCAATGCGGGCGTGCTGATGCGCTTTGACGGCAGGGAAGTGCAGGTCGGCTCGACCGGCGCGATTCTCGGCGACCCGCTGCGCTCGATTGTGCAGGCGTCGCGGCTCGCCGCCGACGCGCAGTGCGTGCTGCCGGCCGGCACGCTAATCATGGCCGGTGCGGCGACCGCCGCGCAGGCCCTGGAGCCCGGACTGCACGTGCAGTGCGTGGTGAGTGGCATCGGGCAGGCCGAATTCACGACGAAGAGTCGCGCCTGACAGGGGCAATTTCAGGCATCACTACAGGCATAACAATCAGGACAGACCTGAAAAGCGGAATACGGTTATGACATTGCGAATTGACATGCACTCCCATTTCTTCCCGCTGATTTCACGGGAAGAGGCCGCGCGAATCGACGGCGAGGACGCGCCGTGGCTCGCGCCGGCGGCCGACGGCGAGACCGGCATGATCATGACTGGCGACCGGGCGTTTCGCCCGGTCAGCCGTCCGTTGTGGGACCCCCTACGACGCATCGAGGAGATGGACGAACTCGGCGTCGACGTTCAACTGATGTGCGCGACGCCGGTGATGTTCGGCTATCGCTATCCGGCGAAGGTGGCGCTGCAATGGGCGCAGCGCATGAACGACCGCGCGCTCGACATGTGCGCCGCGACGCCGCAGCGCCTGATGGTGCTCGCGCAGGTGCCGCTGCAGGACGTCGAGATGGCGTGCGCGGAAGCGTCGCGTGCGTACGCGGCGGGGCATCGCGGCGTGCAGATCGGCAATCACGTCGGCCCGAAGGATCTCGACGACGAGAGCCTGATCCAGTTCCTCACGCATTGTGCGCACGAAGGCATTCCGGTGCTCGTGCATCCGTGGGACATGATGACCGACGGCCGCATGAAGCAATGGATGCTGCCGTGGCTCGTCGCGATGCCGGCCGAAACGCAGTTGAGCATTCTCTCGCTGATTTTGTCGGGCGCGTTCGAACGCATTCCGCGAGCGCTTAAGCTGTGCTTTGCTCACGGCGGCGGCAGCTTCGCGTTTCTACTCGGCCGCGTCGACAACGCATGGCGCGAACGTGACATCGTGCGCGAGAACTGCCCGCAACTCCCGTCGTCATACGTCGACCGCTTCTCGGTCGATAGCGCCGTATTCGATGCCGGTGCGCTAAAGCTGCTGGTGGACGTAATGGGCGAAGAGCGCGTGATGCTCGGTTCGGACTATCCATATCCGCTCGGCGAGCAGCACATCGGGCAACTGATTGACGATCACCCCGGCCTTAACGAGCGTGCCAAGCGGCACCTGCTTGGCGAAAATGCCCGCCGTTTTTTCGGTCTGCCAGAGTTGCAGCTGTCCGGCGCTTGATCATGTTCAATCGACCAATAGGAGACACATCATGTTGCCGTCAGGATCGCACAAAGAAGAAATGATGCAAGTGCTGAACCGGCTGTTCAATGAGATTCGCGCGCGCGCGCTCGACGCCGATCTCGAAACGCTTCTGAACCGTGAGTTTGGGGCCGGCAGCGAAACGTATGGGCAACTGACCCGGCTTTTGAAGCTCGGCATGGAGGAAGGCTGGGCCGCCTATGTGGAAGTAGAAGGCGCCGACTATCGCCGTGGGAGGATTGCCGAGCCGTCGCAAGAGACCGCGGAGATGAGCGTCGAGAGCGGCCTGTTGCACGACGTGAAAGGCCAGTACCACTGTCATACGACCGGCGAGATCAACATGATCATCCCGCTCGAGGAAGGCGCGCAGTTCTGTGGGCATGGAGCGGGCTGGCGCGTTTTCCCGCCACTCAGCGAACACTTTCCGACGGTAACAGGCAAAGCGCTCATGATGTATTTCCTGCCGGGCGGCAACATCGAATACCGTACCCCGCCGGCGGTATGAGTGCGCGGGCGAACCTCAATTTCATCTCATTGCCTGAATAATCATGAATATCAGAATTCTTGCCCTCAGTGGCAGTTCGCGTCGCGACTCGCTGAATTGGAAACTGCTGGGCATCGCGGCGCGCGGCGCGCTCAACGCCGGCGCCGAAGTGACGCCGGTTCGGCTCGCCGACTTCGAGCTGCCGCTGTATGACCAGGATCTGGAAGCCGAGCAAGGGCTGCCTGATGGCGCGAAGGCGCTTCAGACACTGGTGGCCAGGCACGATGCGCTGCTGATCGCGACGCCCGAATACAACGGTGGCTACACGGCATTGCTGAAGAACGCGATCGACTGGATCAGCCGGCCGCGCGAAGACGGTTCACCGGGCGTGGCACTGCTCGCCGGCAAGGTTACGGCACTGCTTTCTGCGTCGCCGGGCCAGCTTGGCGGCATTCGCTCACAGACGGGCATACGCGCGGTGCTCGACAAGCTCGGGATGCTGGTGATTCCGGAAGCGTTTGCGTTGAGCATCGCGCATGAAGCGTTCGACGCTGAGGGGCAATTGAAGGACAAGAACGCCGAGCGGCTTGTATCGGGTGTTGGCGCGGCGTTGTACCGAACGGCTTCGCGGCTGGGCTGAGTGGTCCAACTGGTTCTGGTGAACTCAGTCTTCGTGATCTCGTCGATCTGATGGCGGCACATACGACAGCGGAAAGCCTGGCTGAAGGGCGTTCCGACATTGCGGTTTCCGGATACCGCTGCGGGCGTGGTTCAGAAACCGCCGATTTTGGGTAACACGGACGAGCGGATCCTCGCCGCGGATGAGGACGGCGTTTAGTTAAGCAGTGCGAATCAGGTCGAAGAATTCGCCCCCTGGCGATCAGCCCTGGGGTTGCAGCTCGCCTAGCCCGAGCAGGGTGAGCCAGTGCGGGTGTGGCTGACCGGTCATCAGCTCGCGCGGGCTTTTGCCCTGGCGTTCGGCCCGGCGGCTGCGCACGAAGCGGCGGTGATTCAGAAAAAAGCGCAGCAGCTCGAGGTACGGCGCGCCCAGATGGCGGCGTAGCGTGAAGTAGTTGCGCAGGCGCGAGTTCAGGTTCTCGACGAGCGAACTGCTGCGCGGCGTGTGCGCCAGCGCGTCTGACACGGCGGCTAATATCGCGTGGAACGCGTGGCCTGGCACGGCGCGCAGACGCCCCCATTCCTGCCAGTAGGCGGGCGAGGTGCGCGGCTTGCGATGCAGCAGGCATGCGGCGCGCACGGCCTGTTCGGGCACCCCGGCAGCCTGGGCGATGGCCGCGAGTTTGCCGTCGAGCACGCCGGCGAACGCGAGCAGGTCATCGCGCTGGTTCTGCAGCGCCACGCGCAGCGGGCGGATGCGGCGCAGATCGAGCCGCTCGCGCTCACGCAACTGCTCTACGACGAAGTCGAACAGCATTTCGCGCGTGGCCAGTGGTGGCCCGGCCAGCGCCAGGATGTCGTGGCCGAGCCATTGGGCGAGCGTGCGGATGTCGCGCGCCAGGGCCTGCGCCCGCGCTTCAGCCTCGCGCGCCCGGCGCAACCTCTGGCCGTCACGCCGGGCGCAGCCACGGCTGCCCGGTCGGCTCACCCGCGCCTGATGCTTCAGGCGTTGCGAGCGCGCTCCCACAGCCAGCCGCTTCAGTGTGTTGGCGAGCGTCTCGCACTGGCGCTGGATATGGAACACATCGCCATGGCAGGGCGTCTCGCCCCACGCGGCCTGCTGCCCGGCGGCAGGCCCCGGCCCGCATCGGCAATCGTGTACTCGGGCGCGAGCCCCTGCTGCGCCGCCTCAAGCAGATGCACGCCCCACGTGTCGGCATCGCGATGGTCCTCGGCGGCCAGCAGGTAACAGTAGGTCGAATCCGCATCGACGCCGGCCAGCACCGGGCGATCGCCATGGAAGATCTCGTCATGCAGGCCCACGCGGATGCCTGAGAGGTCCTGGTCCCGGTTGATCGAGCCCGCCTGCTGCGCGGCCCATTGCATTACGTCATGGACGTGGCCTTCACTGATCGACAGGCCCAGCAGGTCGCGCACGAACTCGACCACGCCGCGATACGGACTGCGGCAGATCAGCGTGAGCGCGACGATCACCTGGCGCAGCCAGCGGGCGGTGACCGGCAGCGCGCACAGTACCGGCTCGGCTGCCTCAGGCGCGGGCGTGAAGGCATCATCCAGCGCCGCACCGGCCTTGCGTTTCTGCTCGTAGACGAACTTGCGGCTCACGGCGTGTCCATCGGCCAGCGAACTGATGGTGTGCCCGCCCGCCAGGGCCCGTACCGCGAGATGCTTGCGTTCACACCCAGACAGCTGCGCTGCCGCGCCAGCCGATCGATTCATCCGCGCCCCCAAGTGAAAAGTGAGCGTCGATTATCGACCATCGCGACCTCGCTATGCCGCTCGTCGTGTAACCCTACAGTGAACCACGCCCTTTTTTCAACCGACCTCACCTGCAACCAGTAGTTTGCCTTCGTCGCCCATCGCGAGCCGCTGGAGATAGCGCAATGCGCAGAGATCGCACCCATCTCGATCGAGAGGAGCTCCCGGCTCGCCGTGTGCTACATGCGCGACACAGCCCCGGCGAGAGATTCACCGGAGAGACCTAAGACGGTACTGCAATGCCGTGAGTCTCCGTCTGCCTTCTCGGTGAATGTGCGGGCATCGTGATTACCATTTTTGATATTACTGACATTGCTATCGTTATGGATTACATTGTCAGTTAAATTTACGCAAGGCGCAAAATTCTTAGCTCTGGAAACGTCGCGCGCCATCTCAACATGACTTCGCTTACCAGCCCTGTGAGTGAGCGCATCAAGATTTGAGTTGCGTGAGGCGACGGTAAGCGACGTTTTCGTGCAATGACAAGCTACTACCCATGTTGGGTATGAGTGAGAGTGAACTGACGTAGAACATCGAAGAGACGGAACAAATGACGCGGTTGACTGTTAACCAGAAGTTTTGGTGCATCGTGGCGCTTCTCTGGCTTGCGCCTGGCGTACATGCCATCACGAACGCGTGGATGAACCGGGGCGAACTGTTTGCGCGGCGAAAGAAGGAGCTCTCTCAACGGATGCGCACTGCGCTCGGCGTAATCGCGTTTTATAAGAAGAAGGCAGCCCACATAGTCTGTCGATCGATGATGCGATATATCGAGCGCTCCAACATCTCCGCGGACTCCGCTATGGGGCCGATAGCAGTGGCTAGTTTGGTGTCTACGATTCGAAGGCAAGGGCGTGGATTTGCGGTCGTCACCTCAAAGGTCCGCGCTTGCGCTGCGCAGCACTGGCGCCGCGCCGGAAATCAAGAGCTTGATTACCGACTCCATTGACCGCGAAGACTCGGGCTCGAGGCTCGTCGATGAACCGGGTCTGACGATTGCGGAAGGAAAAATCACGCGTTGACAATGCATCGCGTCGAGCCACTTTCGACCTCAACGAGCAAGCAGAAGGGCACTGTCGGGTCGAACGCGGATGATAATCGCTGAAGGAGTTCTGAGGGGAGGGGGTAGGGCAGGATAGACGCTACGGACCGCATTGGCCGTTGATTGGCCAATGTGGTTAGTTCGACACAGTCGCAATGGACGTGCCCAGTGTGACTTCGTCAGGAACGGTTGCACATGAAGTGGGCAATATCAGCTCGCGTCCTCCCATTTTTCCTTATCCTCAATTTCTTGGACTGAAGTTGCGTATCAACCAAATTTTGACGGACTAATTTAGCCTTATTATGGTCGCGACAATTGGGAAAGACACGGCACTTGCACTGGGGGGCAAGTGCCGCGCGCTGAGGCAAAGGCTGAGGCGCACGCTTGACGAAACAGCGACGGCGGGGGGTATTTCGAAGCCGTTCCTATCGCAGGTCGAGCGTGGTCTCGCGTCGCCGTCCATCTACTCGCTGGCAGGCATCGCGAATGCGTTGGGAGTGAAGATGCAGTATTTCGTCGATACGCCACGCGAAGAGCGTTCGGTGTGTCGAGCAAACGAGCTGAGGCTTTTTTGTTTTTGCAGACTCGGCGAATCTGTTTTCCCGGATGACCAATCTATCGGGGGGCCGTCAGTTGGACGCCATCCTTGCGATGGATGCCACCCGGGAAAAAAGAGTTCCGAAGTCACGACACATGCCGGTGAGAGTTCATCTATGTCATTGGAGGGCAAGTGTCGTTGATGCTGGAAGGCAAACCTTCGTGCTACGTGCGGGAAACAGCGCGCACTACGAATCGACGTTGCCGCGTAGCTGGGCCAATACTGCCCGCAAGGATTCGGTCGTCGTCTGGGGAGGTACACCGAGACTGTTTTAGAAGGCAGGCATTCGATCTAGGTTGGAACCGCTTCCGCAACGCTGAGGGGTGCGTGAAATTCCGCTGCAGGATGCCTGTAATAATAGTTGTAAGGAATCCCGCATGCCGTACACCGAACAAGGGCCACCGCGGCCCGCATCACGCGGATAACCGTTAGTGGCGTCCGCGCCGCTTACGTTTTTCTCCCGACTTTTTCTGCGAATCCAACCATGAAAACCCCGTTCGTCTACGCGGCGGCGCTGACCGCGCTTGTCCTCACGTTTGTCCCTTCCGCTTTCGCCGTCACGGTGCCCGCTGGCGTCACGCTCGCCGCCAGCCAGGAACTCACCCGCCAAGTGCCCGCAGAAACCGAATCGCTCGATCCCGCGCACATCGAATCATGGACCGGCAATACGATCGCGCTCGACCTGTTCGAAGGGTTAACGCGCATCGACGCGGCCGGCTCGGTGGTGCCGGGCGTGGCGCAATCGTGGACACGCACCGGGCCAGAGACGTGGGTTTTCAAGCTGCGCCACGATGCGCGCTGGAGCAACGGCCAGGCGGTCACGGCGGCCGACTTCGTCTACGCATGGCAGCGCGTGCTCGATCCGAAGACCAGTTCGAAGTACACCGTGCTGGTCGAGTTCGTGAAGAACGCCAAGGCGATCCTCGCCGGCAAGTCGCCGCTCACGAGCCTCGCCGCGCGTGCCATCGATCCCTACACGCTGGAAGTCACCACCGAAGTGCCCGCCGCGTTCTTCGCGCAACTGGCCGCCATGCCGACCATGGCGCCGGTCAACCGCGACGTCGTGACGAAGTTCGGCGGCGACTGGACGCGGCCGGGCAACTTCGTCGGCAACGGGCCTTACACGCTGACCGACTGGCAGCCGAGCAACCGTCTGGTGGGAACGAAGAGCAAGACATACTGGGACGCCAGCAAGGTCGTGATCACAAAAGTGACCTACCTGCCGATCGAAAACGACGAAACGGCGATGCGCATGTATCAGGCCGGCCAGTTCGACTACACGTACTCGATTCCGTCGGGCATCTATGCACAGGTGAGCAAGCAGTTCGGTCCTGAGCTGAAAACCGGCCTGCAGATCGCCACGTACTACTACAGCCTGAATAACGAAGACCCGGTATTCAAGGACAAGCGCGTGCGCGAGGCGCTGTCGATGGTGCTGGACCGCGACCTGCTGACCCAGCGTCTGACCGCGGACGGCGAACTGCCGATGTACGGTCTGATCTCCAAGGGCACGCAAGGCGCGGCCGTCTTCAAGCCTGACTGGGCGAGCTGGCCGATGCCCAAACGCGTGGAATACGCGCGCAATCTGCTGAAGGCCGCTGGCTACTCGGACACGAAGCCGCTCACCTTTATGCTCACCTACAACACCAACGACCTGCATAAGAAAGTCGCGCTGTTTGCGACCTCCGAATGGCGCACCAAGCTCGGTGTGAACGCCACGCTTGAAAACGTCGAACAAAAGGTGCTCTTCAAGCAGCGCCACGACGGCAAGGTTCAGGCTTCGCGCGACGGCTGGTTCGTCGACTACAACGACGCCATGTCGTATTTCGACTTGATCCGCTGCAACAGCGTGCAGAACGACCAGCGCTACTGCAACCCGCGAGTCGACAAACTGGTCGAGCAGGCGAACCAGCAGCTCGATGACGCGAAGCGCACCGCCCTGCTCACGCAGGCGCACGATCTGGCCATGAACGACTACCCGCTGGTGCCGCTCTTCCAGTACTCGGCGGACCGGCTGGTGAAGCCATATGTCGGCGGCTACACGTCGACCAACTATGTCGACCAGCGCGCCACACAAGACATGTATCTGATGAAGCACTAAGCGCAGGAGGACTGCCATGCTGGCCTATACGCTGCGCCGCACGCTCTGGGCGATCCCGACGATCCTCGCCGTGATCACCGCGTGCTATCTGCTGCTGCACCTCACCCCGGGCGGCCCGTTCGACACCGAGAAGCAACTGTCGGAGGCCGTGCTCGCGAACCTCAACGCCAAGTATCACCTCGACGAACCGTTGCCTCTGCAGTACGTCCACTACCTCGTCTCGCTGCTGCACGGCGACCTCGGACCGTCGTTCCGCTACGCCGACTGGACCGTCAACGATCTGGTATGGAAGGCGCTGCCGGTGAGCCTCGGCGTGGGCGGCGTGTCGGTGCCGATCGCGCTCGTGATCGGCGTCGCGCTCGGCACGGTGGCCGCCGTGCGGCGCGACCGCTTCGTCGATCACTTCGTCATGGTGCTCGGCAATATCGGCAACGTGGTACCGCCGTTCGTACTGGGTCCGGTGCTGGTGTGGGTCTTCGCGATCCTGCTGAAGACCTCCGAAGGACACGGCTGGCTGCCGGCCGGCGGCTGGGGCGAAGGCGAGTGGCGTTATCGCGTGCTGCCGATCGTGCTGCTCACCATCATCAACGTTGCTGCGATTGCCCGCGTGATGCGCGGTAGCATGATCGAAGTGCTGTCGGGCAACTTTATCCGCACGGCGCGCGCCAAGGGTTTGCCGGGCAGCACGATCGTGCTGCGCCACGCCATGAAGCCCGCGCTGATGCCGGTGGTCTCGTTGCTCGGCTCGATCTGCATCTCGTCGATCACCGCGGCGGTGGTCACCGAATCGGTGTTCGCGCTGCCGGGCCTCGGTCAACTCGTCGTCAACGGCGCGATCAATCGCGACTACACCCTCGTGCTCGGCCTCGTCGTGCTGACGACCGCCGTCGCCGTGCTGTTCAATCTGCTGGTCGACCTCGCGTACGCGTGGCTCGACCCGCGCATCCGGTACTGATCCATGCCTCGCTCTCTTCAATCGACTGTCGCGGCGCTCGATCCGCTTGCGTCCATCGCCAAGGCGCCGCGTTCGCGCGGCCCACTCGCTACCGCCATGTGGCGTTTCGTGCGCAACCGCGCCGCGTTCGCCAGTTTCGTTGTGCTGCTGCTGATCGTGATCGCCTGCGTGGCCGGTCCGTGGTTCTTGCCAAACGCTCCGATCGATAGCGACTGGAGCGCGATCAGCCTGCCGCCTACCCTGCAGAATATGCACTGGTTCGGCACCGACGAACTCGGCCGGGACCTGCTTGCGCGCACGCTGCAAGGCGGGCGCGTGTCGCTCGAAGTCGGCCTGCTCGGCACGCTCGTGTCCGGGCTGATCGGCGTGGCGTACGGCGCGACCGCGGGTTATCTGGGCGGTCGCGCCGACGCGGTGATGATGCGTATCGTCGACATGATGTACGCTATCCCCTACATGCTGATCGCGATCCTGATGATGACGATGTTCGGCCGCGCGTTCTATCTGGTCGTGCTCACTATCAGTGCGTTTTCGTGGCTCGACATGGCGCGCGTGGTGCGCGGCCAGACGCTGTCGTTGCGTTCGCGCGAATTCATCGACGCCGCAAAGGCAATCGGCGTGAGTTCGCGTTCGATCATCGCGCGTCACATTGTGCCGAATCTGTTTGGCGTGGTCGTGGTGTACGCCAGCGTGACGGTGCCGAACATCGTGCTGACCGAATCGGTACTATCGTTCCTCGGTCTCGGCGTGCAGGAACCCATGACGAGCTGGGGCGTGCTGATTCAGGACGGCGCGCAGAAGCTCGAATCGACGCCCTGGCTGCTGCTGTGCCCTGCCGTGATGCTGTGCGTCACGCTGTATTGCGTGAATTTCGTCGGCGACGGTTTGCGCGACGCATTCGACCCGAAGGACCGCTGACATGCCGCTACTCGAAGTCAAAGACCTCAGCGTGCGCTTTACGCGCCGCGAAGGTGTCCCGGTCGACGTGGTGCAAGGCGTGTCGTTTTCGCTGGAAGCGGGCCGCACGCTCGCCATTGTCGGAGAATCGGGCTCGGGCAAGAGCCAGACCGTGATGGCGCTGCTGGGCCTCTTGGCCAGCAACGGCAGCGTGTCCGGCAGCGCTGCCTATCGCGGCGAAAACCTGCTGACCATGAACGAAGCGGCGCTGAACCGGATTCGCGGCGATCGCATCGGCATGATCTTTCAGGACCCGATGACCTCGCTTAACCCGTTCCTGACAATCGAACGGCAGATGACCGAGACGCTGCAGCTGCACCGCAAGATGTCGCGCCGCGAGGCGCGCCGCCGCGCGATCGAAACGCTCGAATCGGTGCGCATTCCCGATGCCGCGCGGCGCATCAACACGTATCCGCACGAATTTTCCGGCGGCATGCGGCAACGCGTGATGATCGCGATGGCGCTGCTCTCTGAGCCCGAAATCCTGATCGCCGACGAACCCACCACCGCGCTCGACGTGACCGTGCAGGCCCAGATCATCGAGTTGCTGCGCGAACTGAACAGCGAGCGCGGCACGGCGATCATTCTGATCACGCACGACATGGGCGTGGCGGCCAGCCTGTGCGACGACGTGATGGTGATGTACGCCGGCCAGACCGTCGAGCAGGCGAGCGCGGCCGCGCTGTTCGCGGCGCCGTCGCATCCCTACACGCTCGGTCTTTTGAACGCGCTGCCGCGTCTGACCGACGATAACGACGACCGTCCGCTGCAAACCATCCCGGGCAATCCGCCGCTGCCCGGCGAAGTCGGTGCCGGTTGCGCATTCGCGCCACGCTGCACGTTCGCCGAGGAGATATGCCGCGCGACATGCCCGGCGCTCGAACCGATCGAGGGCGAAGCACATGCGCTGTGCGCGTGCCATTGTCCCGTCCAGGCTATGGTGGAGGTGCTATGAGCGCTCAGGAAACCCTGCTCAAGGTCGATAACCTCAGCGTGCATTTCAGCATCGCGCAGGGCGGCTATCCATGGTCGAAGAAAGCGACACTGCGCGCGGTCGATGGCGTGTCGTTTGATGTTCGTCGTGGCGAAACGGTCGGCCTCGTCGGAGAGTCCGGCTGTGGGAAGTCGACGCTCGCGCGCGCAATTATCGGCCTTGCGCCCCTCACGTCAGGCTGCGTGCAGTGGAAAGGACGCGAGTCGGTGAAAGGAGCGTCATACGGTACAGCACAGAGTAGCCGCGATGTACAGATGATTTTTCAGGACCCGCTCGCGTCGCTCGATCCGCGCATGATGATCGAACAGATCGTCGCGGAGCCGCTGAAAACGCATCAGCCGCAACTCGGCCGTGAGGAGATACGCGTGCGCGTGCGGATGATGCTCGAGCGCGTCGGGCTGAGCAATCATCATCTGCGCCGCTATCCGCACGAATTCTCGGGCGGCCAGTGCCAGCGCGTGGGCATCGCGCGCGCGTTGATCGGCGAGCCGCAACTCGTGATCTGCGACGAGCCGGTGTCGGCGCTCGATGTGTCGATCCAGGCGCAGATCGTCAATCTGCTGCGCGATCTGCAACGCGAACTGTCGCTGTCGTTGCTGTTCGTCGCGCACGATCTGGCCGTCGTGAAAGCGATCAGCCAGCGCGTGCTCGTGATGTACCTGGGCCGTGTGATGGAGTTCGGCGACAAGCGCGACGTGTATCGCGAGCCGCAGCATCCGTACACGCGGGCGCTGCTGTCGGCCGTGCCGCTGCCCGACCCGGCTGCCGAGCGCGCGCGCAAGTATGTGCTGTTGCGCGGCGAGATTCCGTCGCCGCTCAAGCCGCCTTCGGGCTGCGCGTTCCGCACGCGCTGTCCGGATGCGATCGATGTCTGCGCGCACGAGCGGCCGGCTGCAAGCGCAACGGGCATCGGTCATACGCAGGTCGCCTGCATACGTGCTGTCATGACCTGAAATCCCTTTGGCTTCACGCAAACCTTTTCCACGACGCAGCTATCCGCTGCGCCGAGGGAGGCATTCGCTCGCGCGACGGCGGGAACGGGCTGGAAAGCGCGGCACGGCCGACCGCCGCGCCGTCAGGCATACCAGTGGCGTACTTCGTCAAGCTCGGTGCTGAAATCAAGGTGGCGTCGACAACCGACCACGCCCTCAACATCGACCATTCTCTCTCAGGATCTCATTGACCAGGGCCAGCGCTTGAGCTGCCAGTCCGTGCGCTTCGAGAAGATGGCGGAGCCGAAGAATCGTGCGTTCGTCCGGCAAGCGCGTCATGCCACCTGTCGAGCCCCGCGAACTCGCGACACAGCGGCGTGTCGTAAAGCGCTTCTTCCATCGTTGGGTCCGACAGGGCCGAACCACTGCCGCAGAAAATGAATCTGCAGCATCGTCGCGATCGGGAACGGCTGTCGTCCAGTTTTACCGTCGGAAAGTGCGGCTCGGTCAGCACAATCAATCTCAACCATGGCAGAACGCGCCGCATCACGTCGAGCAATTGCCGCTTGCGCGTACGTTTCGTCGACAGATCCAGACCGAGACAAAATGGTGTTTTATTGGCTATCCTGATTAACTACGTTCTTCTCAGAATACTTCCTACGCAAGTCAATGCACGGACTCTTGCAGACCGTCCCTGACAAACATCAAGGCGACTTACGTACAGGTCAAAGGCGAGTAAGGTTGGCCGCGCATGTGCAAGGAGCTACTCGCACGTGACGTTCGCGTTGGCAAGGAGCGGGTTCGCAAGCTGATGGCGCAGCACCGCCTTCGACGCCACAACACGCGCAAGTACATCGCAACGACAAACTCGAGCGACGATTTGCCTGGCGCGCCAAATCTGCCGGAGTGCAACTTCACTGCGACTGCACCGAACCGGGTTAGACGCGGGATATCACCTATCTCGCCTGAGCACACCTAGCGGTCATCATCGAACTGTTCAGCCGGCGGGTGGTGGCCTGGTCGATGCATCGGCGCATGAAGGCTGAGCTGGTCACGGACGCGTTGCGTATGGCGTGGTACCGCCGCCGCCTTGAAGCCGGCGTGATCGCGCATATAGACCGGGACAGCCAAGTACTGCAGCGGTCTGTTCCAGGAAACGTTGAGGGCCTATGGCATGCGTTCGTCCATGAGCCGAGGCGGCGATTGCGGGGGACGAGGCTCGACTGAGAGTCTGTACGGTTCGCTGAAAGTAGTCGGCATCCACGAACGACACTTCGCAACGCGGCGTAGCGCAATGGACGAGGTGATTGATTGGCTGGGTTTTTACAATGGGCGCCGGTTACACCCGGCACTCGACAACGTCAGTCCCATGACATTAGAGCGGAACTGGTTCGCGGATCGGCGAGGCGAAGCCGCATGATTCCCCCAGCTATGGGACTCGTCAATCACAACGTGTTGGCGTTAGGTGACACTTCAATCAGGGGAGATAAAAACGTCATATTATTTTTGACAAGGCTACAATCTGCACACTGAAGAGGCTGTGAAACGAAATCTGCTTGGCGCTGCTCTCTACCGCATAGATCTCGTGGCACGCTTCGTTGAAAGGTGCGAATTCACCAACGTCATCCCAAATTCCGGCGAATGCTTTCTGAGTCGCAGTGCTTTATGCATAGGCATCGACGGAGTCCCGCAGGTTGACAGTGCTGTATTCGCATCGATCAAGAAACAGTTTGACGCGAGATTTTGTTTTGCTATTGTCTTTCCCCAAGAAATTGCAAGCTAGAGAAAGAACGCGTTCGTTTGGCTTTCGCTTAGCCTTGCGTTACTTGTTGTAGATTTAAGAAGTGCATTAAGTTGACGTTGGTAGGCTGTCGCAATGCGCGAGCACGACTGCACGTCCGTTCTGCGGCAATGCAGCTGGTGGTATGTCGATCGATTGGCAGTTTCAATACAGTTATGTATTTCGGAATCCTACGAACATGATTTCGTGGAAATGCGTACACCGATGATGAGGGAGGCCTATTTTTGAGCCTCGCGTACAGGCTTCGGATTCTGTCCGACCGTATCGGCAGGCACGATGGTTGCTGCCCCGTTCCGCTCTAACGCGGCGAGCAACGACGGCAATGAATGGCTCCGGCGTGCGAAGGGTTGTACTAGGGGAAGCAGGGAAGCGGCATTAACTTATATCAAACAAATTCTGATGATCGAATTCGATAAGGCATATGCGGATCTCGCGCTGGGTAGAAAAATTCGCACACTTCGACAGAGACTCGATCGTACACCCATCGAAACTGAGATGGTGGCAGGCATTTCGAAGCCCTTCCTGTCCCAAGTTGAGCGCAGTCGGGCAATGCAGTCAGTCACCACGCTGGGCGATATTGCGCATGCGCGTGTCGCCTCGGCAAATCCGTGTGCGGGGTCGAGGGCATCCGTTCCTTTCGGTTTGCCGATCCGTACAATCTATTCGGATGGTTGATTAATATGTCGGCTGGTATAAAGCTGGAGGCCGCTCTGGCGAATATGCGTGAGCGTCGACAGGCGTTGGAGATCAAGGCCAAAGCGGAAGGAGAGTTCGCGGGTAATTGAAGGAGCCAAGTTCGTCTTGACAGCCGGCGATGCCACGCATTACGAGTCGACGATTGTGCATGGATGGCCAATACCGAAGATGAAGAGTCCGAGTTTGTCTCGGTCTGGACATCGGAGTTGTTTTGCCGAGCTCTTCTGCTTGAAGAGAAAGCATTTCCGCAATCGCGAGTGCAACTACAGGCGTGATCGGGATGATCGGCGAAGACGTTGGGGTGAAAGGATGCGACATGATTGATCAAAAATGTAGGGTTGACGAGATGTATATGAAGCACTCCGAAATGATGTATCAAGAAAAAGTATCCTAGGGTACGGTTGTTGGACGCCCGTCTGTCGAATTTCATATGGCGGCGTCATCGATGTGCTTGTGAAGTTGTACTAGTGCCGGCAACTTGGCAGAACATCGCGCGCGTTCGCCGTATATCAAGCGGAGAGGACCACACGTCCCTCTTTGAAAAACAGGTATGGGCTTACTGGCAAGAGAGAAGGGGAAAATGAAACAACGGACATTGGCGCTGGCCATCAGAAGAATACTATGGGCTGAATTGACGTTGGCGGCGGCCTTCGGCACGTCGGCTTTCGCGCAGAGCGCGCCGGTGACGACGGACCCTGGCGCTGTGCCGGCGGCGGCCGCAGGCGACGCCAACGGCACGCAAAACACCGGCACGGCGGCGTCGACATCAAACGGTGCCGCAAAGCAAAACGTCAAGAAGCTCGACAAGTTCGAGGTGACGGGCTCGCTAATCCGCACCTCGGATAAGGTCGGCAACACGGAAGTTCAGGTCATCACAGCCAAGGAAATTCAGCAAAGCGGCTATACGACGGTTGCCGGCTTCCTGCGGGGGATGTCCGCCAATGCCGCGAGCAGCTGGGGCGAGTCGACGCAGAGCAGTTCGGCGCCGGGCGGTGCCGGCATCGCCCTGCGGGGGTTGAGCGAGAAATACACGCTGGTGCTCGTTGACGGACAACGTGTCGCCAATTACGCAAGAGCCGTCAACTTTACCGACACGTTTTTCGATGTCAATACAATTCCGTTGAACATCGTCGATCGCATCGAAGTCGTGAAGACGGGCGCCGTTTCCGTATACGGTTCCGACGCGATCGCGGGCGTCATCAACATCATCACGAAGAAAAACTTCCAAGGCCTGCAGCTCGACGCGCAACTGGGCAAGGCGCAACATCCGGGCGACGGACAGGGCAGCTTCAGCGTGCTCGGCGGTTTGGGCAACCTGGCCTCGGACCGCTTCAACGTTACGGCTGCGGCGAGCTATTACCGCGACAGCGGTTCGACGCTCGCCGACCGCGACATGACAAGCCAGCAGGACTTCTCGCAGTACCCCGGTGGCATTTCCAAGCCGCTTGGCCTAGATCAACAGTCGTTCTGGGAAACGCCCAGCGGGCACGCCGCGCTTTCACCTTGCCCGACGGGAAGCAGCGCAGCGAACACGTCCGGTGCATCGTGCACCTACAATACCGCCAACACATATTCGTTGCAGCCGGCGGTCACGCGCTTGAATGCAAAGGTGCGCGGCACCTTCAAGATCGACGACACCACGCAAGCGTACGCGGGCTTCTGGGCGAGCCGCAACGAGACGCTGAACCTCAATGGCGCGGCGTCGGTCACAAGGAACACGAACGTCTACGACCCGTCCTCGGGGACCGTCTCCCAGATTTCGCGAAGCGTGCCGGCGTCGAACCCGTACAACCCTTACGGAACGGCGACGGACATCAACCTGACGTTCCCGGATTACACCAAGACGACGGACACCGTTTCGACGTACTGGATGGCCAATACTGGCGTCAAGGGTTCGTTCGATGCCGCGAAGCTGGGCAACTGGGACTGGGCTCTCGAGTACGCCCATTCGCAGAGCGTCGTTTCCAGCACGTACGGCAACGTCGTGAACGTCGCGGGGTACGAGAATATGCTCCAAAACGGCACGTATAACTTCTCGAACCCGTCCGCCACGCCCAACGGCCTGAACGGCGTATTGCAAGACGACAATCAGCTGTCGGTTTCCAAGCTCGACAGCGTCACGGCGAAGACTTCGACGAGCAACTTGTTTACGCTTCCGGGCGGCTCGGTCGGACTCGGACTTGGCACGGAGTTTCGTCACGAATCGGCGTCGATCAATCCACAGACGTACGCGTCTGAGGGCGTGACGGCACCTGCGAACGTGCAGACCGTCGACGGTTCCCGCAACGTTGCCGCCGCGTTCTATCAGGTCGACATTCCGATCGTCCAGCACCTGACCTTCACGCAGGCTGGTCGTTACGACCACTACAGCGACTTTGGCGGGGCGTTCTCGCCGAGCTTCGCTCTGCGCTTCCAGCCGGTCCAGATGCTGACGACGTATATGTCGTATAGCCGTGGTTTCCGCGCACCGACGCTGATCGAAAACTCGCAGGCCGTCTACCTCGGGCACCAGAACCTCGTCGACCCGTATGATCCCAGCGGCCCGACTCATCGTTACGTCACCGAGCGCACGACCGGCAATCCGAATCTGCAGCCCGAACATACGAAGAACTACAACATCGGTTTCCAGCTTTCGCCGGATCCCTATACGGATTTCGGTGCTGCGTTCTACAAGATTCGCATCGACGACGTGATCGGAACGGATGATCCGAACGCGGTGCTGCAGAAGAACGACCCATCACGCGTCATTCGCAACGCTGACGGCACGCTCTCGTACATGAACATGCCGTTCCTGAACCTCGGTTCGCTCGACACCTACGGATTCGACTTCAACTTCCGCAAGTCGCTGCCCACGAGCTACGGCACGTTCACGCTGGCCGGCGACTGGACCTACGTCTGGCGCTTCAAGCTGCGGAACACGGACGGCACGTCGCAGGATTTCGCCGGCAACAATTTCGCCTTGTTGCAGCCGTTCGGTGCGAGCAATCCGCGGTGGAAGGGCAATACGAGCGTGAGCTGGGATTACCGCGGCCTGCTGACGTCGCTGACGTGGCAATACACCGGCCCCTACACGAACGCGGTTGCCGATGAATTCGGCGACGGTGGCACATTGTCGGTCGCTTCGTACAGCCAGTTTAACTTGATGTTCACATACCGGGGAATCAAGCACTGGACGATCTACGGAGGCGTCAACAACATTTTCGACAAGAAGCCACCCTTCGACGTGGAATGGCAGAGCTCGCCGAGCTACAACACGGGTTACGACCAGTCGTTGTACTCGAATATTGGCCGCTTCTTCCAGGTCGGAGCTTCGTACCGGTTCTGATGTGTTGAGAGCAGTGAGCTAGTGAGCTAGTGGGCTGCCGCCTCTTTCCCGACGGCAGGAAGTGGCAGCCCGGGTGTTCGAGCAAGTCTCAGGAAGTCCCCGTGATCGGCCTGGTCCCGCAGTCGTTGCACGACAAGCGCCGCAATCACGGAACAAGGCGATTCACGCCGGGAGGATCGAAGGGTGGGTATGAAACTGGAAGGGCAAATTCCGGCGGCAACATCGCGAGCCGCAACGCTCGGACGGCCTCGCGAATTCGGGAAGAAGCAGCAAAATCCCGCGCGCCGCTTCAGCGGTATCGCAGTCGTCATCGTGTTGCACGTCGTGCTGGTCTACGCGCTGCTCAATGGCCTTGCCACTAAGGTCGTGCACGTCATCCAGCATCCGATCGAAACAAAGATCATTGAGCCGGTGAAACCGCCGCCTCCGCCGCCGTTGCCGACTGTGCAAATGCCGCCGCCCAAGTTCGCGCCGCCGCCTCCGCCGTTCGTGCCGCCGCCGGAGGTCTCGGTCCAGGCTCCGCCGCAGCAGACCATTGCGCACCAGACGACGCCCGTGCAGTCGGCGCCCGCCGTGCCGGTCGTACCGATGGCGTCGGTGCCCGTGAAGGCGCCGAGCACGGCTGTCGGCATCGTGTGTCCGAACTCCGACGAGATTCGCGGCTCGATGGTCTATCCGAAGGAAGCGCAGGAAAACGGCGACACCGGCGAGGTGCTCATCGAGTTCACCGTCGATCCGGAAGGTCACATTACGGGTGAGCGCGTGGCGAAGTCGTCCGACCACGACGGCCTGGACACCGCCGCTTTCAAAGCGGTCAAGCGATTCAATTGCATTTCCCAAGGTCAAGCTGTCCGGGTACAGGTGCCGTTCTCGTTCAACCTGAATTGAACGTCGACGGTCAGCAGCAACCGGTACTGATTGGTTAAACAGTTTCACAAGTTCAACGATTGAACTGGAGCAGACATGAAGAAGCGTTCTCTCGCCGCAGTCGCGGTCAGCATGTTGTTCGCCGTAGCCACGGTGAATACCCTCGTAGTCCCGCAAGCCTATGCGCAGGCCAGCGACACCATCGCTTTGGCTTCGGCGCCCGCTGCAGCCATACCGCAAACTGCGGGGGCGACGACCGACCAGCCGATGCCGCCGCCCGCCTCGGCCACGTCGGAAACGGTAAGTAACCCGTACGGTCTCGGCGCGCTCTGGAAGAATGGCGACTTCGTCGCACGCTTCGTGCTCATCCTGCTGGTGATCATGTCGATGGGCAGTTGGTACATCATGATTACCAAGTTCGTCGAGCAATTCCGCGCCAATCGTCGTGCCAAAAGCGCGGACGAACAGCTGTGGGCTGCCCCGTCGCTGACGGAAGGCGCGAAGCTGCTTGAGGAATCGTCGCCGTTCCGCTTCATTGCTGAAACCGCCATCGAAGCCGGCGAACATCACGACGAAGCGCTGCTCGAAGCCGTCGACCGCAACACCTGGATCGACGTCTCGGTCGAACGCGCCATCACCAACGTGTCGAACCGCCTGCAGGACGGTCTCGCCTTCCTCGGCACGGTCGGCTCGACGGCGCCGTTCGTCGGCCTGTTCGGTACGGTCTGGGGCATCTACCACGCGCTGACCGCGATCGGCATCGCCGGCCAGGCATCGATCGACAAGGTGGCGGGCCCGGTGGGCGAAGCGCTGATCATGACGG
The DNA here is from genome assembly GCF_902859915.1 of Paraburkholderia ultramafica. Classification (GTDB taxonomy): domain Bacteria; phylum Pseudomonadota; class Gammaproteobacteria; order Burkholderiales; family Burkholderiaceae; genus Paraburkholderia; species Paraburkholderia ultramafica. The sequence continues at coordinate 16,797 of NZ_CADIKK010000043.1, read as the reverse complement.
CGATCGGTCTGGCCGTGGCCGTGCCGGCGGTGCTGGGCTACAACTTCCTCGTCCGCCGCAACAAGTCGGTGATGGAGCGTGTGCGTGCCTTCGGCGCGCAGCTGCATACCGTACTGCTAGCCGGCAGCAAGCGTCCGGTGCGCGCCGCGGGCCGTAAGGCGCCGCTTGCCGAACAGGTGGGGTAAGCCATGGGCATGAGCGTTGGGCAAGATGGAGATAGCGACGAAGTCATCTCCAATATCAACACCACGCCGCTAGTCGATGTGATGCTGGTATTGCTGATCATCTTCCTGATCACGATTCCCGTGGTGACGCATACGGTACCGGTGCAGTTGCCGAAAGAGACGACGCAGCCGCTGCAGACCACGCCTAAAAGTATCGTGATCGCGATCAACCGCGATGGCGACTTCTTCTGGAACGAGAAGCTGGTCGATGCACCGACCTTGGTGGACCGTCTCAAGACCGTGTCTGTCATGACGCCGCAGCCCGAGGTCCATGTTCGAGGGGACCAGAGCACGCGTTATGAATTCATCGGTCGCGTCATTACCGCGTGCGAGCGTGCCGGCATCGCCAAGGTTTCGTTTATCACTGAGCCGCCGGCACGCGGCTAGGAGGCGTTATGGGCATGAATGTATCTTCGGGCGGCGGTGCTGAACCGGATGTGATGGTCGATATCAACACCACGCCGCTGATCGACGTGATGCTGGTGTTGCTGATCATGCTGATCATCACGATTCCGATTCAGACGCATGCCATCAAGATGAACTTGCCGGTGGGCAACCCGCCCCCGCCGCTGACGCAGCCGGAAGTGGTGCAGATCGATATCGACTTCGACGGCACGACGACGTGGAACGGCGTACTCGTCCCCGACCGCGCTGCGCTCGAGGCCAAGCTGTCCCAGGTCGCGGCCACGCCGGTACAGGCCGAGATTCATCTGCGTCCCAACAAGCTGGTGCCGTACAAGGACGTGGCCGAGGTGATGGCCTCGGCGCAGCGTCTGGGCGCGACCAAGATCGGGCTGATCGGCAACGAGCAGTACATGCAATAAGGAAGTGAACGTGCCAATGATCCATCAACGCTTCAAGCGTGCCGCGCTCGCGGCCGCTGTCTTGGGTTTCGCCGCGCTGTTCGCGCTGCCGGCGGCGTCGTATGCCGCAGACACGCTGCGACCGGATGTGGCCAAGCCGCTGAACGCCGCGCAGGACCTGTACCGGGCTCACAAGTATCGGGACGCGCTGACCAAGGTCGCCCAAGCCGCCGCCGTGCCCGACAAGACGCCGTATGAAAGCTATATGGTAGAGGAAATGCGCGGCGCCGCGGCGGCCGCGGCAGGCGATTCGGCCACGGCCGCCCAGGCCTACGAAACCCTGTTGAGCTCCGGCAAGCTGACGGGCGCGGACGAGCAGCGCACCACCGCGGCGCTCGCGAGCATCTACTTCCAGCAGAAGAACTACGCCCAGGCCATCAAGGTCGTGCAGCGTTATCTGAAGGCGGGCGGCAACGATCCCGACATGCGGACCTTGCTGATGCAGTCGTATTACCTTTCGAACGACTGCGTCAACGTGGTCAGCATGCTCAAGCCCAGCGTCGATGCGCAAGCACGCGCCGGGCATGCGCCCGACGAGTCGCAGTTGCAGTTGCTGGGGACTTGCGCGCAACGCGCGAAGGACGATGCGACCTACCGCGGCGCGCTCGAGAAGCTGGTCGCGTATTACCCGAAGCAGTCGTACTGGGACGATTTGTTCCAGGCGATCCGCAGCAGGCCGGGCTACTCGTCGCGCCTCGATATCGACACCTATCGTCTGCGCCGCGCGACCGGCTCGTTCGGGACGGTTGACGATTACATGGAGATGGCCCAGTTGGCGATCGTCGCGGGCAGCACGGCCGAAGGCAGGCAGGTCATCGATCAGGGCTTCGCTTCCGGCGTGCTGGGGCACGACGCGCAAGCGGATCGCGAGAAGCGGTTGCAGGCGCTGGCGGCAAAGCGCGCACAAGCGCCGGCTGATAGCGCGAACCCGGTCGCGCCGGTCGCCGCCGGGTTCAACCTGGTGTTCGCGGGTCAGGCCAAGCAAGGTCTCGAGATGATGGAAGCGGCGATCGCCAAGGGCGGGCTCGATCATCCAGACGAAGCTCAGTTGCATATTGGCGTGGCCTACTACGTCGCAGGCCAGAAGGCGCGCGCCGTACAGGCATTCCACGCCGTCAAGGGCAGCGACGGCTCGGCTGACCTGGCACGTTTGTGGGTGCTGGTCGCCTCGAAGTGGTAAGGCGATGGGCTGCTTGTCTTTAAGTCACGCTGTGCCTCCAGCAATGCTAGCGACGGCAGGCTGCCGTCCAGGCGTCAATCCGATGAACAGTGTGCCGGTGATCCGCCGGCGCGCGTTTCCACGCACTCCAATAATGAAACTTGTGAGGTTTCGCCGGCGCTTCGGCTTGGCGCGACGGCACGGATCGTTGCGGCCGGCGTACTCCGCGCTGCTGGTTGCGGCGCTCTGCGTCGGACATGCGCTGCCCGCGTCCGCGGAGCTGGCGCTCGCGCAATATGACCAGCCCAAATACCCAGCAAATTTCACGCATTTCGATTACGCGAATCCCGACGCGCCGGCCAACGGCACGCTGAGTTTCGAGAACTATAACGAACTGCAGACTTACGATTCGCTGAATCCGTTTCTGGTGCGTGGCGCGCCCGCACCGGACATTCTGAATCTGATGTTCGACACGCTGATGCAGCGCAGTTGGGATGAACTCGCGTCCGAGTACCCGCTGATCGCGAAAGATGTCGAGGTCGCGCCCGACCTGAGTTCAGCGACATTCCACCTCAATCCCGCCGCACGCTTCTCCAATGGCGATCCGATCACCGCTGCCGACGTCAAATACTCATTCGACACATTGACGAGCCCGAAAGCCTCGCCGCTCTTCAACGCGCAATTCTCGGTGATCAAAAGCGCGACCGTGATCGACAAAAGCACGATCCGCTTCGATTTCAAGCATGCGGAGCGCGGCGCACCGTTGATTGCCGGCGACTTGCCGATCTTCTCGCCGAAGTGGGGCATGCAGCCCGGCGGCAAACGCCCGCCCTTCGACCAGATTGCCGCCACGCCGCCGATCAGCAGCGGCGCGTACCTGATCGAGGAGCGCAAGAACGACAAGCAGATCGTGTATCGCCGCAATCCGAACTACTGGGCGACCAATCTACCGTCGCGACGCGGCATGTTTCGTTTCGAGCGCATCACCTTCAAACTGTATCGCGACCATTACACGCAACTGGAAGCGTTTAAAGCCGGCGATGCCGATGCCGTGGTCGAATACAGCGCAACACAATGGGCGCGCAAATACGTCGGCAAGAACTTCGATAATGGACTCTTGAAGAAGGGCGATTTCGCCGACGGCCCGGCGCAGATGCAAGGCATGCTGATGAATATGCGCAAGCCGATGTTCCAGGACCCGCGCGTGCGCCACGCGCTGACGCTGGCTTTCGACTACGATTGGATGAACCGGATGATGTTCTACGGTCAATACCGGCGCACCAGCAGCTATTTCGAAGCGAGTCCGTTCGGCGCGACCGGCATGCCGGGCCCGAAGGAACTGGCCTTGCTCGAACCGTTGAGAGGCAGCGTGCCGCCCGAAGTGTTCGGTCCCATGCTCAAGCAACCCACCACGATCGCGCCGGATTCCTTGCGCGGAAACTTGCGCGTGGCGCGCGACCTGCTGGCGCAAGCCGGCTGGCACTATCGCGATGGCGCCTTGCGCGATGCCAACGGCGCGCCGATGATGATCGAGATCATGGACGATCAGCCCGGCGTGGATCGTCTGATCCTGCCGTATATGCAGGCGCTCGGCATGCTCGGCATTCAGGCGCATATGCGCGAGATCGACAGCGCGTTATACGAGAAGCGGTTGGACAACTTCGAGTACGACATGACCACGTTCATCTACCCGCCGGTGACGATTCCCGGCGCGGAATTGACGCGCCGTTTCGGCAGCGCGGCGGCGTCGGAAGTCGGCTCGGAAAATTATCCGGGCATCCGCTCCAAAGCGGTCGACTCGCTCATCCATGCGGCTCTCTCCGCCGACAATCTCGAGGACCTGGAAGCGGCGACCCGCGCACTGGATCGCGTGCTGATCTATTCGTTCTACCTGGTGCCGGAGTACTACGCACCGGGCGCGCGAATTGGCTACAAGTCGACGCTCGGCCATCCGGCGATGGTGCCGATGTCGTATCAATACGAAGACTGGGTGATCGACTACTGGTACACGAAAACGCCGGCCGCCCAGACCACATCTTCCAGCGCGGCTTCGGCCGCTACGGCCCACTGAGGCACAGCATGCTTGCCTACATTCTCAGACGATTGTTGTTGATGGTGCCGACCCTGCTCGGCGTGGTCACGCTGACCTTTGTCGTCACGCAGTTCGTGCCGGGTGGGCCGGTCGAACAGGTGATGACGCAACTCCGCCACGGCGCTGGCCGTGGCGGAGAGGCGGGGGCGGGCGGCGGCGGTTATCACGGCAGCCAGGGCGTCGATCCGCAGCAGATCGAACAGATCAAGAAGCAGTTCGGCTTCGACAAGCCGCCGCTCGAACGCTATCTGCTGATGCTCAAGCGTTACGCGACGTTCGATCTCGGCCAGTCCTACTATCAGCACGACAGCGTGTGGGACGTCATCAAGTCGAAGCTGCCGGTATCGATCACGCTCGGGTTATGGACGGTGCTGCTCACGTATCTGATATCGGTGCCGTTGGGGATCGCGAAAGCGGTGCGCAACGGCTCGCGTTTCGATACTGTCACAAGTGTGCTGGTGCTTGCCGGCTATGCGATTCCCGGTTTCGTCCTCGGCGTGTTGCTGCTGATGCTCTTCGGTGGCGGCACGTTCTGGCAGGTGTTTCCGATGCGCGGTCTTACATCGGATAACTTCAACGATCTCAGCGCGTTCGGCAAGGTGCTCGACTATCTGTGGCACATCGTGCTGCCGGTCACGGCCTCGGTGGTCGGCAACTTCGCGATCGTCACGATTCTGACCAAGAACACGTTTCTCGAGGAAATCGGCCGGCAGTATGTGTTGACCGCGCGCGCCAAGGGCGCACCGGAGCGTGACGTGCTGTGGAAACACGTGCTGCGCAATGCGGCGATTCCTCTGCTCACCGGTTTGCCTGCGGCTTTCGTCGGCGCGTTTCTGAACGGCAATCTGCTGATCGAAACGCTGTTCTCGCTCGACGGCATGGGCCAACTCTCGTACGACTCCGTGATCCGCCGCGATTATCCGGTCGTGCTCGGTTCGCTGTTTCTGTTCACGCTGATTGCCCTCGTAACCAAACTCATTGCTGACGTCTGCTATGTCCTCGTCGACCCCCGCATCCAATTCAACCGCCTGGACCGCTGACGCGGCCGGCGCGGCGCACGCGGCGTCGCCGTCTCCGTGGCGGCGTACGTGGCTGCGCTTCAGGCAGCAGCGCCTCGGCTACTGGAGCCTCGTGATCTTCGTGTCGCTGTTCGCGATCAGCCTGCTCGGCGAGGTGTTGTCCAACGATCGTCCGTTGCTCGTCCGCTACGAAGGGCACTACTACTTTCCGATTGTGAAGGAGTATTCGGAGACGTTGTTCGGCGGCGACTTCCCGGCGAAGGCGAATTACCTCGATCCGTATATCCGTTCGCGGCTCGAATCGAACGGCAACTTCGCGATCTATCCGCCGAATCATTTCCACTACGACACCATCGACTATTTCGCCGCGCATCCGTATCCGGCGCCCCCCACCGCGAACAACTGGCTCGGCACGGATCAATTCGGGCGCGACGTATTGGCGCGACTGCTGTACGGCTTCCGCTTGTCGGTGCTGATGGCGCTGGCGCTCACGGTGTCCGGCGTCGTGGTCGGCGTGCTGACCGGCGCGGTGCAGGGCTTTTACGGCGGACGCACCGATCTGATCGGCCAGCGCCTGATCGAAATCTGGAGTTCGATGCCCGACCTATATCTGCTGATCATCTTCGCGTCGATCTTCGAGCCCACACTGTGGCTGCTTTTCATTTTGCTATCCATGTTCGGCTGGCTCGTGCTATCCGATTACGTGCGCGCCGAATTTCTGCGCAACCGTTCGCTCGATTACGTGAAGGCCGCGCGCACCATGGGTCTTAACAATTGGCAGATCATGTGGCGCCATGTATTGCCGAACAGCCTGACGCCGGTGATTACCTTTCTGCCGTTTCGCATGAGCGCCGCGATTCTCTCGCTGACCAGCCTCGATTTTCTCGGCCTGGGTGTGCCGCCGCCGACGCCGAGCCTCGGCGAATTGCTACAGGAAGGCAAGAATAATCTCGACGCATGGTGGATCTCGATGTCGGCGTTTGCCGCGCTGGTGATCACGCTGCTGTTGCTGACTTTCATGGGCGACGCATTGCGCAATGCGCTCGACACGCGCTCGCGCGGTTCGGCTTTTGGCGGAGGTCCGCGATGACCACCACTCAAACGCCGCTCGCTCGGCCGCTGCTGGAAATCGACCGCTTCTCCGTGCGTTTCGGCGACAAGGTCGCCGTGCACGAACTCAGCCTGTCCATCGCACGCGGCGAGCGCGTGGCGCTCGTCGGCGAATCGGGTTCGGGCAAGAGCGTCACCGCGTTGTCCATTCTGCGGCTCGTCGAGCATGCTGAATTGAGCGGGCGCATGTTGCTCGATGGCGAAGACCTGCTGCAAAAAACCGAGCAGCAGATGCGCGGGCTGCGCGGCGCGGATGTCGCGATGGTGTTTCAGGAACCGATGACCGCGCTCAATCCGCTCTTCACGATCGGCAAGCAGATCGCCGAGAGTTTGCGTTTGCACGAAGGTTTGCGGCCGAACGCGGCGCGCGAGCGCGGCATCGAGTTGCTCAAACGCACCGGCATTCCCGAACCGGAACGGCGCATCGACAGTTTTCCGCACCAGTTGTCCGGCGGTCAGCGGCAGCGCGCGATGATCGCGATGGCGCTCGCGTGCCGTCCGCGTTTGCTGCTCGCCGACGAACCCACCACGGCGCTGGACGTCACCGTTCGGCAGCAGATCGTCGATCTGTTGATCTCATTGCAGGAACAGGAAGCGGCTGAACGCGGCATGGCCGTGCTGCTGATCACGCACGACCTGAATCTCGTGAAGCGTTTTGCGCAGCGCGTCGCGGTGATGGAGAAGGGCGTGCTGGTCGAAACCAAGACGACCGAGGCGCTGTTCGCGAGCCCGCAGCATCCATACACTCGGCGGCTGCTCGACAGCGATGCGCAACGCGCGGTCGAGCCGGTCGAGGAGGGCGCGCGCCGGCTGCTCGAAGTGCGAGGGTTGGCCGTCGATTACCACACATCGGCGAAAGGCTGGCGCTCCATGTTCGGGCGCTCCACGTTCCGTGCTGTGCATGACGTCGATCTGAACGTGCGGCGCGGCGAAACGCTGGGCATTGTCGGTGAATCGGGCTCGGGTAAATCGACGCTGGCCGCCACCGTGCTCGGTCTGCAACGACCGGCCGCCGGTCATATCCACATCGACGGCTTGCCGCTGTCCACGCTGAAGACCGCGAGTTCGCGCCGTGTGCTGTATTCGCGTATGCAAGTCGTGTTTCAGGACCCGTTCGGCTCGCTGTCGCCACGCATGACGGTGGAGCAGATCATCGGCGAGGGTTTGGCCGTGCATCGGCAGGAAGTGGATGCGAAGGCGCGGCGCGCACGCGTCGCCAGCCTGCTCGAAGAAGTCGGCATGCCCGCCGACGCGATGCTGCGCTATCCGCATGAGTTCTCCGGCGGCCAGCGTCAACGCATTGCGATTGCGCGCGCGCTGGCGGTCAAGCCGGAATTGCTGGTGCTCGATGAGCCGACCAGCGCGCTCGACGTTTCGATCCAGAAACAGGTGCTGAATCTGCTGACAAATCTGCAGAAAAAGTACAAGCTAAGCTACTTGTTCATTACGCACGATCTCGCGGTGATGCGAGCCATGGCGCATCGCGTGATCGTGATGAAGTCGGGACGCATAGTCGAAGCCGGCGACACACTCGATGTGTTGCACGCACCCTCGCATCCTTATACCCAGTCGCTGTTGGCCTCGTCGCTCAATGTGCCGGAGCCGGGCGTCGCCGCGACTCAGACGGAACACGCTAATGATTGACGAACGTTGGGCGCGGGCCGCCCATACGCTGAAGAGCCGCGCGGCGTTCTGGTCGCTGCGCATTGTCGACGAACAGATCGACGATCACGAGATCCGCAACGACATCGCCCAGCCGCTGCGCACGGTGCGCGATCGCGGCGCGATGCTGATCGCCTGGGTGGGCGCGGGCGCCGGCTACGCGGCGACTGCGAATCTTTCGGCCGCGGGTTTGCAGGCGGCGCTCGATATGGCAACCGCGCGCGCGGAAGCGAGCGCAGCCTTGTCGCTGATCGACCATCGCGAAGTCGCGCGCCCGACCGCGAGCGGCGAGTACATTTCGCCGAATGCGCAACGCGCGTTGCCGAGCCGCGCCGAATGGCTGGAGCTTCTCGGCGCGGAATGCGCTGGCGCGAACCTCGACGAAAAAATCGTCGAGCGGCTGGCCGCGGTGCAGATCACGCACACCGATCAACTCTACATGACCGGCGACGGCGTGCGGATCGACCAGCAGTTCCGCTTCGTGATGCCGCAGTTGAGCGTCGCCGCGCACGCGAACGGCGACACCCAGGTACGCACGCTGGGCGGCAACTACGGCACGCTCGGACAGGGCGGCATGGAAGTGCTGACGCGCTTCGGCTTTGAAGAGTCGGGCGCGCGCGTCGCCAATGAGGCGCTGCAATTGCTGGCCGCGCCGAATTGCCCATCGGGCAAGCGCGATCTATTGCTGATGCCCGACCAGATGATGCTGCAGATTCACGAATCGATCGGCCATCCGCTGGAACTGGACCGCATTCTCGGCGACGAGCGCAACTTCGCGGGCTGGAGCTTCGTCAAGCAGGACATGTTCGGTTCGTATCGCTACGGCTCGGAACTGCTGAACGTCACGTTCGATCCCGAACTGCGCGAGGAAGCGGCAGCCTACGCATTCGACGACGACGGCACCGAAGCGCACAAGCAGTATCTGATTCGCAATGGCGTGCTGGAGCGTCCGCTCGGCGGCGCGCTATCGCAGCAACGCGCCCGCATGCCCGGCGTCGCGAATTCGCGCGCGTCGAACTGGAACCGGCCGCCGATCGACCGCATGGCGAATCTGAATATCGAGCCCGGCGAGAGTTCGTTGGAGGAGATGATCGGCAACATCGAACACGGTATTCTGATGCGCACCAACACGTCCTGGTCGATCGACGACCATCGCAACAAATTCCAGTTCGGCTGCGAGTTCGGCCAGTTGATCGAGAACGGTCGACTCACGCAGGTCGTCAAACAGCCGAATTATCGCGGTATTTCGGCGAATTTCTGGCGCAGCCTGAGCGCGGTGGGCAACGCGGCCACGCGCGAAGTGTATGGCACCTCCATGTGCGGCAAGGGCGAACCGGCGCAGATCATTCGCGTCGGCCATGCATCGCCGGCCTGCGTGTTCAGCAACATCGACGTGTTCGGAGGCGCATGATGGGCCAGTTCATCGCTTCGCGCGCTGCTACGTCGGTGGATTGGCAGGGGCATTTCACGTCGCTCGCCGATGCAATCGAGCGCCTTCAGCAAGCTGGCGAAACCACGCTCAGCTCATTTGCCGGCGAGCAGTCCGACTTCGTTCGGTTCAATTCGGGCAAGGTGCGGCAGACCGGCAGTGTATCGCAAGGCAAGCTGACCTTGCGTCTGATCGACGGCGAACGCCAGGCTTATTCCACGCTGACCGTGTGCGGCGATCTGCAACAGGATCTCGACGAAGTGAGCGCCACGCTCGCCACCTTGCGCGAAGGTCTGCGCGACGCGGCGGACGATCCGCATCTGCTGTTCGACACGTCGAAGTGGGAGCGCACCACGCAGCGCCCCGGCCAACTGCCTAATCCCGACGGCCTCGCGCGCATCGTCGCGGAATGCGCGCAAGGGCTCGACTTCGTGGGCTTCTATGCGGGCGGCACGATAGTGCGCGGCTTCGCATCGACGAACGGCAGCCGCGGCTGGTATGAAGTGGACAACTTTAATTTGAGCTGGTCGCTATACGACCCGAGCGGCCGCGCGATCAAAACCAGCTACGCCGGCGATGACTGGAGCGATGCCGTGTTCGCGCGCAAAGTCGAGCAGGCCGCGACCCGTCTTACCATTCTGGCGTGCATGCCGCGCACATTGGCGCCGGGACGTTACCGTTCCTATCTGGCGCCCGCCGCGCTCGCGGAACTGCTCGGCGTCACCGCATGGAGCGGCTTTTCCGCTCGCGCCCAGGCGAGTTCACGCAGCGAGTTGTACAAGCTGCATGTCGGAGAAATCGTAGTCGACCCGCGCGTAACGATCAGCGAAGATCTGAGTCTCGGTGTCACGCCCGGCTTCAACGACGACGGCTACCTGCGTGACAGCGTTCCTTTGATCGAGGCCGGCCGCAGCGTCGAACGCCTGACCAACGCACGCAGCGCGCGCGAGTACGGTTTGACGCCCAACGGCGCGCTCGCCAACGAGTCACCGGCCGCGCTCTCGATGCAAGCGGGCGATCTGCTGGAAGAAGACGTGCTCGCGAAGCTCGATACCGGGCTCTACATCGGCAACCTTTGGTACGTGAACTTCTCGGACCGCATGAATTGTCGTCTTACCGGCATGACGCGCTTCGCGACTTTCTGGGTGGAGGACGGAGAAATCGTCGCACCACTCGAGGCCATGCGTTTCGACGACAGCCTGTACCGTTTGCTCGGTAGCGAACTCGAACAAGTCGGCGCGCAAGCGGAACTGCTATTGAGCGACTCGACATGGGGCGAGCGTGCCACGGGCGGCATGCAATTGCCCGGCATTCTGGTGAGGTCGTTCGAATTGACGTTATGAGCCTATGGATCGACAAAAAAGAACAGATTCAAAACCTGAGAGCTTGCCAGAGGGCCTGACGCTGCGCGCGTTGCGCGTGGCCGACACGGAACAGTTCCACGCAATGCTCCAGTTGCCCGCGGCGATGAACGGCAATCCGCAGATGCCGTTTCGGACCGTTGCCAGCACGCGCGAGTACCTGCAGAAACTCGAGGCGCCCGAAATCGCGATCGCGGCGACTGTCGGCGGCACGCTGGTCGGTCAGGCGAGCATCAGGCCTTTCAAGGGGCGCCGCGCGCATGCCGCATCGCTTGGCATTGGCGTGCACGACGCATGGCAGCGGCGCGGCATCGGCCATGCCTTGATGGTCGAACTACTCGATCTGGCCGATAACTGGCTCGGTCTGCGCCGCCTCGAGTTGCATGTCTACACCGATAACCATGCAGCACTCGCGCTATACCGTAAGTTCGGCTTCGAGATCGAAGCGCGTCAGCGCGGCGCAGTATTACGCCGTGGCGTGCTGATCGACTGCTATTTCATGGCGCGGTTGCGCGAGCCGGCGCCGTGGATGTCGCCGCTACCGGCCGCCTATCGCGCAGCGGAATAAGACTATGAACGAAGAAAGGTTGCCGGACGACGTAGCGCGCGCCAAATGTATTATGGTGCGCGCGCTCGAATCGTCGGACATGGACGCGTTCGCCGAGATCATGAGCCTGCCTGGTGTGCGGCGCGGCACGCTATCGGTCGGCTATCGCAGTCCTGAGCAGCTCGCCGCGTGGTACGAGCGGCGCCTCAAAGGCGGCGTGAACGTGTGCGCGATTATCGACGGGCGCGTGGTCGGCCATGCCGGGTTGGAGGTACGCCGGTCTAGCTGCTGCGGGCACTTAGGCCTGTCCGTGCACGACGCGTATCGTGGGCGCGGTGTCGGCTCCGCGCTTCTGCAAGCGCTGACCGACTGCGCGGATGCGTCGCTCGGTTTGCGCCGCATCGACCTCACGGTGTTTTCCGACAACGCGCCGGCCATTGCGCTGTATCGCAAGTTCGGCTTTGTCGAAGAAGGCCGCTCGCGCGGTTATGCCATGCGCGATGGCATCCTGGCCGACGTGCTGCATATGGCCCGTCTTGTCGAAGCGCCGCGCCTCCAGACAATCTGAACGGATCCTTTGAGTGCCATTTTTCTTCATCGACCGCCCGGTCTTCGCATGGATCGTCGCGCTTGCCATCGTCGTGGCGGGCGCGCTCGCCATTCCGCTGCTGCCTGTGGCGCAGTACCCGCGCCTGGCGCCGCCGCGCATCGTCATTTCCGCCACTTATCCGGGAGCCTCGACCGAGGTCGTGGACGCGAATGTCGGCAGCATCATCGAGGAAAGTCTCGATGGCGCCGACAACATGCTGTACTATGAAACCACCAGCGACAATCTCGGCGACCTCGAAATCGATGCGACCTTCGCGCCCGGTACCAATCCGGATCTTGCGCTGGTCGATATCCAGAACCGGCTCAAGCAGGTCGAGCCGCGTTTGCCGCAGCAGGTCGTGCAGCAGGGCATCAGCGTGTTCAAGGCGGCCAACACGTTCCTGATGCTGGTCGCGCTGAGTTCCACCGACGGCACGCGCGACTCCGTGCAATTGAGCGACTACCTGAGCCGCTACGTGTTGCGCGAGCTGAAGCGCGCGCCGGGTGTGGGCTCGGCCCAACTCTGGGACGCCGATGAAGCGCTGCGCATCTGGCTCGATCCGATGAAGCTGCGCGAATACGGCCTCGGCGCAGCCGAGGTGAACGCCGCCATCGCCGCACAGAATGCGACAGTCACCGCTGGCACGCTCGGCGACGCGCCATTCGTACCGGGGCAGCAAGTGACGGCCTCGGTGAGCGTGAAGGGCCAATTGATCTCGCCGGCCGAATTCGGCCAGATCGTGCTGAAGGCTCGGCCCGACGGCTCGGCCGTGCGCCTGCGCGACGTCGCGCGAGTCGAGCTCGGGCGTGACAACTACTCGTACTATTCGCGCCTGAACGGCAAGGCCGCAGCGACGGTCGGGATTCAGCTTGGTCCGCGCGGGAACGCGCTGGAAACGTCGAACGCGATTCGCGCGCGGCTTGCCGAGTTGGCGAAAGGGTTGCCTTCGGGCGTCTCCATCGAAATCCCGTTCGACAACGCGCGCTTCGTGCAGATCGCGATCCACGAGGTTCTTGTCACACTCGCGGAAGCGGTGGCGCTGGTGTTCTTCGTGATGTGGCTGTTCCTGCGCGATCTGCGCTACACACTTGTGCCGACCGTGGTGATTCCGGTCACGCTGATGGGCGCGTTTCTCGCCATGTATGCGTGCGGTCTGTCGATCAACGTGTTCACGATGTTCGGCCTCGTGCTCGCCATCGGCATTCTCGTCGACGACGCGATCGTGGTGGTGGAGAGCGTGCATCGCGTGATGGAAGAAGAGGGCCTGCCGCCACGCGAGGCCACGCGCCGCGCCATGTCGCAGATCGGTGGCGCGATCGTCGGCGTGACGGCGGTATTGACGGCGGTGTTCGTGCCGATGGCGTTCTTTCCCGGCGGCGTCGGCGGGATTTACCGGCAATTCGCGGTGGCGATGATCGCGTCGATGGTGGTGTCGTCGTTCATGGCCTTGTCGTTGGCTCCCGCGTTGTGCGCGAATCTGCTGAAGGCGCATGCGCAATCGGTGCGTCAACGCGATGCGCGCCTCGGCATGCTCGGTTTCGCGGCGCGCGCGGCAAGCCGCTTCACGTCCGGCTTCGATCGCGCCGCGCGTGGCTATCGCGGGCTGACCGCGCGCACGCTGCGCCGCACTGGCCCGATGCTGGCCGTCTACGCAGTGCTGGTCGGCGCGTGCGGCGTGCTCTACTGGCAGATGCCCGGCGGTTTTCTGCCGAGCGAGGACGAAGGGCAGTTGCAGGTGACGGTGCAATTGCCCGCGGGCGCCACCCAGGCACGTACGCTGGCCGTGGTGCAAAGCATGGAACAGATTCTCCATGCCGAGCCCGCCATCGCGAACGTCGCGAGTGTGATCGGCTGGAGCTTTTCGGGCAGCGGTCAGAACGTGGCGATGGGGTTTGTCGAACTCAAGGACTGGGACAAGCGCGATATCGATGCACGGGCCCTGCGCGACCGGCTCAACGCAAAGTTCGACAAGATTCTGGACGGTAACGTCGAGGCGCAATTGCCGCCTTCGGTGCCGGGACTCGGACATTCGGACGGCTTCGTATTCCGCCTCGAGGATCGCGGCGGCGTGGGGCTCGACGCGCTGAAGGCCGCGCGCGAGCAACTGTTCGCGCAGGCCAAGGCGAGTCCGGTACTGGCTTCGGTGCACTCGGAAGATCTGCCTGACGCGCCGCGCGTCGAGCTCGTCGTCGATCGCGCGAAGGCGTACGCGCTCGGTGTGTCGTTCGATCGCATCGCCGACCTGCTGGGCAGCACCTTCGGCTCGACCTATATCGACGATTTCCCGGCCGCCGGCCGCATGCGCCGCGTGATGATCGCCGCCGACGCCGCCACGCGCATGACCGAAGACGATCTGCTCGCGCTTTCCGTGCCAAACTCGACGGGCGGCATGGTGCCGTTCTCGGCCATCGCGACGCGTCAGTGGACGATCGGCCCGGTGATGCTGACACGCTACAACGGCTATCCGTCGCTCGACGTGAGCGGCCACGCGGCGCCCGGCTACAGTTCCGGCGCGGCCATGGCGGAGATGGAGCGGCTTGCCACGTCGTTGCCGGTCGGCGTGCGCTATGACTGGGTCGATGCAGCGCGCGAGGAGACCGCGGCGGCGAAGCTCACGCCGCTACTGATCGGACTGTCGTTGCTGGCGGTGTTCATGGCGCTGGCCGCGCTCTACGAAAGCTGGACGATCCCGCTTGCCGTGCTGATGGTCGTGCCGCTCGGCGTGATCGGCGCGGTCGCCGCGGTGCTGTTGCGCGGCATGCCCAACGATGTGTACTTCAAGGTCGGCATGATCACGGTGATCGGCCTCGCGGCGAAGAACGCGATTCTGATCGTGCAGTTCGCCCGCGATCTGTACCAGCGTGGCCTGCCGTTGACGCGCGCCGTGACCGAAGCCGCGGGCGCGCGTTTCCGGCCGATCGTGATGACCTCGGCGGCGTTTCTGCTCGGCGTCGTGCCGCTCCTGATGTCGATCGGCGCGGGCGCCGAGAGCCGCCGCTCGATCGGTACCGGCGTGTTCGGCGGAGTTGTGGCGGCGACGCTGCTGGGCCTCTTCTTCGCGCCGGCGGCATTTCATGTGGTGATGTCCGTGACGCACCGTAGGCGACGCTTGGCGGCGACAAAGCGCCTGCGGCGAGAGCGGGCCGTGGCGCGGGAGCGGCGCTCGCATGGTGAACAGCAAATGGAATTGCGGTGAGGTGCGCTTACCGGAGGCTGCGTTGCTTTATTTGTGTTAGCGCTTTCTTCGGTCGGGAGGGTTTTGTCGCAGTAAGAATCGAGAGGGCATTGTCAAGTTGGCGGGTACAGACCGAATGGTTCTGATAGTGTATTGGCGTCCTAATCAATCGGCGTTGATACTGTCTTCGGCCATACTTCAGCGTTGCCATGCCGTGAAGCGCGCCTAGAGTTCGATTCGATGACACCAGGCATTCATCCGGTGTCTGGGCAACCGGCCCACCTGTGCGCCATCGAGGCGCCTGACCTCCAGCCCGTGCATCTGTGCGCCAGTATCTCGCGCGAACAGGTTGCCGATCGCGACAATCTGGGCGGTGCGGCACTGCCCGAGCTGCATCCGTTTGCGTCCAAGGTCACGCACCTGCCGTCCGTCTGCGGGGTAGATCTAGCCTTCTGGCAGCAGCCCGAAGCGCTGTAATTGTGCGAGATGGGCCGCATCGGTGAAATCACCACTGTATTTCAGCCCCTCGTACTGCCTGATCGCTGCGGGGTTGGCCAGATGCACATGGTATCCATCCGCAAGCAGCGCATCGACCAACAAGTACCAGTTGTACGTCGCTTCGACGACCACACCTTCCAGTTCTTCGCGATGCGGTGCCAGCACGGCGCGGCTCTGCAACGCGTCGTTGGGCACCTGCCGCTGATAGATGATGTGGTCCACGTCATCGCTGACCACGACCACACTGTTGTTCGAGTGCAGGTCGATTCCGCTAAAATTTTTCATACCGGCCTCCTGTGCATCACGTCGGTGTCGCAACCCTGACTCTACGCCAGCCGTCCTACCGGAACGGCGCGAGGCCGGCTATATGATTATCAGTGCCGTTCGAGCGCCTCGTTGATCCGCGCTCTTTCCTGCGGCGCGATTTTCACTTGTCCACGATGGAACAACCTGCTTAGGACGGCCGTCGATCAACCTCACGATTACCTATTCATTCTGACCGGTCCGTCATTACCTGCACAGTAATTCTCCGATTCTTCCAGAACAGGTTGTGCACCCGCGACTGCAGGTGCCGCAAAAATTCTGGATCAACGCGCTGGAATCACAGTAGGACCGCGGGCCTGGAGCCATCCCCGGGAATATGCTCGATGCCGTCAAACGGGGGAAACCCATACTTGACCAGGAACTCCTTGATGTCATCGTCTGCAATATCCGCGTCGATGTTGTCTACCAACAGATCTGCCATGATGTTTCTCCATCCGTGCACTAAGAAGCTGTTGCGAAATTAAGTTTTGGGTCTGTTAACTTTCCTGGCTTGGTGTTAACTTTCTGTCTTGTTTTGCCTGACAGGAAGCGCTGCCTGAAGAACTCATAGACGACGAATTGTGGTCACTCATCGAACCACGGCTCTGTCGCAGTAAGAGCGTTGGGATAAACTGATGAGCTGTGTTGAGGACTGCTTACGTTAGCAACGAGTAGAATTGCTCAGCAGGCGTCTGGGTGGTGGCGCTGCTTTTCATTTGCCCTTTCATGATCATATGCATCGTCTCGATGCCGCCGAGAATGATGC
>NZ_CADIKK010000042.1 GCF_902859915.1 Paraburkholderia ultramafica | reverse complement strand
AGATCTGCATGATCTTCCACCTTGGGCACTTTGATGCCGTCGGCCCGTGAGGGTCCACCTTCCTTCTTCGCTTCCACCGCTCACGGGTGGGAGGCGTTCATATCATTCTTCGAGATTGCGCAAGCTCAGCGGGTAGGCCACGTACCAACGCACGCACACCAACATGATCTCAACCGGATAGTGCAACCGCTTCAGCACCTTGGCTACCGCCGGACTCAGCGCTTTCATTGTCGTTCACATCATTTCTGTAAGGTTCCGCAGCATACCAGCCTCCGCTATTGCGACGGAACCAAATTCGGACCCTTCCGAACAAAGCCCGTCAGCGCAAACGTGGGTCGACTGTTGCGAATCGACGAAGCGGCGCCATCTGCAGGATCAGCGCCTAGCTGCGTGGTCTCTCACGCACACCAGGCCGGTCCGCGCGCCAACGTGTGCCAGAACGCGATGTCGTGATTCGGCCAGATCGTGGCGCCAGTCTGCGCCGCGAGCGCTTTCAGCTTGCGAATGCTCATGAGGGCGAGATCTTCTCGATCGTTCCAGCAGACGCCAGGCGCCACCTCGTCGTCGATGTTCTCGGTCAGGTCGGCCGCGTCGCCCGCGAGTATCACGGGCCTGCCGCGCGGTAGCTCGATCCACAGCGACATGTGGCCCGCGGTATGGCCGGGCGTGTTGATTGTGCGTACGCCGGGCGCCACGTCGTACTCGTCGCGCTGCGTTCGCCAACGATAGTCGCCACTGAAGTCGTCCTGGAAGTAGGCGAGATCCGCTTGCGCGCGCGCTGCCTCGAGCTCATCCGCATGCACGTGGATGTCCGAGCCGCACACCTCGCACAGGCCGCCTGCGTGATCGAAATGCAGATGGCCGATCATCACCACGTCGATGTCCGACGGCTGCAGTCCGAGCCGTGCCAAATGGTTCGGAATGCGCTGCTCCTCGATCATCTGAGGCGCCGGCATCGGGGCGGCGCCGCACTCGTAGTAGCGCTTGCGCAGCGCCGGGTCCGCGATCTTGAGGTAGTCGCAGCCGACGTCGTAAAGGATGCGTCCGTTTCGCGTCTCGATCAGGTACGCAAGGATCGGGGCGTCGATGTCGGTGCCGATGCCGCGATTGCGTGTCGATATCGACTTGTCGTAACGGTGCATCGCGCTTAGGAGGGGCCATAGCCGCAAAACCTGTGTCATCAGTTTGCTCCTGCTCTTGGCAAGTCGCATCGCGCTGGGAGGCGCGATGCGACTTATCACTTAGCGTGCTGCGGTCAGCGACGGATCGATATAGTTGTTCACGTCCTGCTGCTGTTTGTAGACGGCGTTGCGCACGTTGAACTTGTCCGCGTTCTCGCTCGAACCGTAGAGCGAGTCGAGGCCTGGGCCCTTGCCGAACGCTTTCTTCGCGGCCGCGGCATCGAGCAGTTGTGTGCCTTTGAGCAAGGGAAGATATTGCTCGGGCGTGAGACCGACACGCGCGGACATGATCTTCAGCGCGTCCGGTTGCGTCTTCGGATCGTTGATGTAGGCAACGCAACGGTACCAGACGCCGATCACTTTCTCCCAATCTGCGCGACGCGCGGCGACGCTCGCCGGGTTGACGGTAAACACGTCGTAAATGAGACCCGGGGCATTGGCCGAGGTGAAGATCGGGCGCGAGCCGGGCACGCGCTTGAGCGCTTCACTCGCGTTCGGCTGCCAGAGTGCGACCGCCGCGATGTCGCTGGACGAGCCCAGCACCTGCGGCAGTTCGTTGGTCTTCGCATTTACAAGCGTCACGTCCGCTTCCTTCATGCCGTGCTTTTCGAGTGCGGTGTCGAGCAGCAGGTGGTCGACGAGACCGACTTCAACGCCGATCTTCTTGCCCTTGAGCGCTTCGACCGATTTCGTGCCCGGCTTCGCGACGATCATGTCGTTGCCGCTCGAGTAGTCCGTCAACAGGATCATCACGTTTCTCGCGCCACTTGCCCCGGTCACGAGCGCATCGCCGTTGGTCGTGCCCACCGCGTCGAGCTTGCCCGCCGAGAAGGCGTCGAGCGATGCCGAGTAATCGAACCATTCGAAGTCGACGTCGACCCCGGCTTGCTTGAACCAGCCCTTGTCGATAGCGATCTGGAAGGCGACGTAGCCGGGCCAGTCGCTGTAGCCGATCTTCAGCGGCGCGGCGGCCTGCGCAGGCACGGCGGCGCCGATTGCGAGCGCGGTCGCGATGCCCGCGAACGTGCGGCGCACAAGACGCGACGGCGCAATTTCGGTAAGAGCGGATTTGATTTTTTTCATCGATGGACTCCAGGAGACCGGTGAGGATTGAGTTGTCTAAGCGGCTCGTGCGACATGACGTGCACGGGCCCACAACATGACCGGTTCCTGCGGGACACGGAAGACGCAAAGCCGGCCATGGAGAGGCGCAGGTAGCTGTCGCTACCACCACAATCTCCCGGGCTTTTGTCCCGCCGTGTAATGAGCCGCCAGATCAGCTTTAAGCCAATCGCCACGGCGCACCGGGCTGCTCTCGGACCAGACGTTCTCGCGAACCGGAACCCTAGCACCCCTAAGATGCGACTCCGCCGCACCTCTCGCGCAAGGCTATGCGAGAACCATGCCAGGCGCATGCGGTTTTCGCATCGTCGTGTCGAACAGTGCGAACGGTCGCTGTCGATTCACTCGAGCGCGCCAAAACGCTGATGTACGAATGCGAGGAACCGCTCGAGCCGTTCCTCGATCATGGGCGCGAGTCGCACATACTTGATACGGCGGTCGTCCTTGGCGCCCGTCTGAAGCAGCCAACCCTGATCGATCAGGTCCTGGACGTAGCTGACGGCGGTGCGGCGGCTGATACCGGGCATGAAGCCGTAGAGCGCCGTCTTCGGAAAAGAGGCCTGTTCGTCCGCCCACATCTGACAGAACAGATCGCTGTAGTTGAGGTCGCTCAAACCCAAATCGCCGAAGTGAGCGGACCACTGGAAGTCCATGTCGAGAATCGCGCGCGCCACGGCTTGCGCTTTGGCGCGGCTGATTTTCTTCTTCATCGATTCACCACTATGAGCAAAGATGCGCGGTTTTCGTGCGCGCGAGCCCGGAAATCGTGCGCAGCCTGGGCGAGCCGCGCCGGTTCATCGTCAGCATATTGACGCCCACCCATTCGAATGTATTATTGCGTGCAATTTTACATGTAATGGGGCGATGATGAAGTTCGAACTATTCAAGACGTTCTGGGGCTATGGGGCAGGGCCACGCGAAGCTGCGCCGTTGGTGCGGACGGCCGGTTTTGACGGCATCGAGGCGCAGGTGCCTGCCGATGCGGCTCAGCGCGAAGCATTTGCATCCGCGATCGCAGATGAGCATCTCGCGTTCATCGCCGAGATCACGACTGCAGGCAGCTATGTGCCAGAGCGTTCGGCAACGCCTGCCCAGCATTTGCACGATCTGGAGGCGAAGATCGTCTTGGGCAAGCCGCTCAAGCCTCGCTTTTTCAGCGTGATCGCCGGCTGCGATGCGTGGCCGGCTGAGACGCAGATCGACTTTTTCTCGCGTGCCGTCGAACTGGCCGCGCGGCACGATGTAATCTGCAGCTTCGAGACACACCGAAGCCGCTCGCTCTTTAACCCGTGGATCACGCGCGACGTTGTGCGCGCGGTGCCGCAACTCAGGCTGACGTGCGACTTCAGTCACTGGGTCGTGGTGTGCGAGCGGCTGCTCGACAGCGAATGGGATGCTCTCGCGGAGATCGCGCCCCACGCGCACCACATTCACGGACGGATTGGCTATCCGCAAGGTCCGCAGGTGCCGCATCCCGCCGCGCCCGAATACGCCGATTGCCTGCAGTCTCATCTGCGGATCTGGGAGGCGCTCTGGACAGCGCAAGTCGCCGCCGGCTACGCGGTGACGACGATGACGCCCGAGTTCGGTCCCGACGGCTATCTCCACACGCTTCCTTTCACGAATGCGCCCGTCGCGGACCTGTGGGAGGTCAATACCTGGATGGGCGGGCAGGCACGCGGTCATTTCGCGGAGTTTCTCGATCGGTCGGCGCAGGATACGGCGAGCGTGCCTAGCACGAGGGCGGAGTCATGAGCCAGACTCATCACCATGCCACGTTTGATCGACTTCCGATCGTCGACGTGAGCGGACTCTACAGCGATGACCTGAGCGAGCGCATTGCGAGCGCGCGCGAACTCGATTTGGCGGCGCGGGAAGCGGGTTTCTTTTACGTGACCGGCCATCGCGTCGCGCGCGAATTGCGCGCGGCGCTCGTTGAGGAGGCTCGGCGCTTCTTTGCGTCGCCGCAAGAGTGGAAGATGCGCTACTACATCGGCCGCTCAAGAGCGCACCGCGGCTATGTTCCCGAAGGCGAGGAGGTGTTCGCGGGCGGCGCGCGCGACAGGAAGGAAGCATTCGACACGGGCCGCGACTTGCCGCTTGACGATCCCGATGTGGCGTGCAGTACGCCAATGCTTGGGCCGAACGTGTGGCCGGAGCAGCCGGGCTTTCGCGAAGCGGTGAGCCGGTATTACGAAGAGGCGTTTGCTCTCGGATGTGTGATGTTTCGTGGTGTTGCGCTTGCCCTCGGCTTGCCCGAGTTTTACTTCGACGCTTATCTGACGAAGCCGCCAAGTCAATTACGACTGGTCCACTATCCCTATGACGCGTCGGCCGACGATCGCCTAGGCATCGGTGCCCATACTGACTACGAATGCTTCACGATCCTCTTGCCGACCGCCCCCGGGCTCGAAGTGATGAACGGAGCGGGGCAGTGGATCGATGCGCCGCCGCTCGAGGATGCGTTCGTCGTGAACATCGGTGACATGTTGGAGACGTGGACCGGCGGTACCTATGTCGCCACCACGCACCGCGTGCGCAAAGTCGCGCAAGAGCGATATTCATTTCCGCTCTTCTTCGCTTGCGACTATCGGACCCAGGTCGCGCCGCTGCCGCAGTTCTCGACGCCCGAGGTCGTGGCGCGATACGAGCCGCTCACAGCGGGGGAGCATCTGTTTGCGCAGACCGCGCAGACCTTCGAGTATCTGCGGCGGCGTGTAGCGCGCGGCGAACTGACGTTGCCGGAAGGATCGAGGACGCCGGCGAGTTTCGGGAGAGAGATGCGGGCAGATCAGTCGGCGCAGTGAGGCGAGCCGGATGGACAGTACCGGCGTCGGCAAGGCCGTGCCATCGCACTGTCTTTGCTCACGTGCTGCCCATGCATGGGGCGTTTGTGCGCGAAAATCGTGCGCACGAACGCTGCGGGCAGCATGCCACGGTTCAGGTGCATCACGTGCGGTCGGGCCGTGTCGCTCGCGCCGCCTTTCCGACATGACTTCGCGCCACGCTGACGACTGCTGGCACAGTTCTCGCTTAATTTCCCCGCGAGAGGTGCGAAGCAATTTGCATCATCTTCAGGATCGCTAGGGTTCCGGTCGCCTTGCTTCATGGGCGATGCCTGGTCCGAGAGCGGTCCGGTCTTGCCCCCAATCTTGCTTGCAAGGCGTCGGCGAGGCTCCACGGAGGGATAAAAGCCCGGGAGGACGCGATTTCGTCTATCGCCCCTCTCATGCTGATCCAATCGTTAAGAGGAGCCTCCATGCAGTCGAACCCTTCAGTCGACTTTGACCTTCCGCCTATCCCGCACGTGCTGTGGGAAACAGTGCTGCCCGCCGGCACACACTGGTCCGGTGTCTTACGACGCGGGCTCGCGCTGCGTGTCGTCGATCTTGAAGGCGGCGCGAATCTCGCCGCGCTCTTTTATCGCCAGGAGGATCCGCTCGAGCGATACAACATGGCCGACACGCTCAAGGCGCAGCACACGGCGCGTTTCACGCGCGGTGTCGTGCTGTATTCGGACATGGGCCGCGTAATCGCGTCGATCACCGCTGACACTTTGGGCTGGCACGATCCGGTCGGCGGCGTGGGCGATGCGGGGTTGTTCGCGACGAAGTACGGCTCGGCGCGCTATCAGGAGCACCGCAACGAGATGATCCGCAACGGGCGCGACAGCCTGCTCGTCGAGCTGGCGAAATACGGGCTGGGCGCTCGCGACCTCGTTGCGAATGTCAATTTCTTCAGCAAGCTCGATGCTGCCGAGGACGGCTCGCTCACGTTCGCGCCGGACCATTCGCGTGCGGGCGACGCATTCGATCTGCGCTTCGAGATGAATACGCTCGCCGCGTTTTCGAGCGCGCCTCATCCATTCGACCCGAGCCCCAAGTACCAGCCAAAGCCCGTCAAGCTGATCGCCTACCGTGCCTATTCGGTCGACGATCGCGTACCGGCCGACGACCCATGCCGTTCGTCCTGCGCGGAGAACGAGCGCGGCTTTGTCAATACCGAGCGTCTGTTTGTTTAAGGAGACCGCGATGCCCATCGTCGAAAGCCAATTGGATCCGCGTGACGCGATCTACCATTTCACGCTGCCCGCCGGCGAGCCCTGGATTCACGAAGTGAAGCGAGGACAGGTGTTTCGCATTCTCGATCTCGAAGGCAACCAGGCCGTCGATACGCTGTTCTATAACAGCGCCGATCCGCTCGAGCGCTACAGTGCACAGGACACGATTCGCGTGCAACGCAATCTGTATCTGTCCGCAGGCAGCGTGCTCACGTCGAACCTCGGCAATCCGATGCTGACGATCGTCGCGGATACCTGCGGCCGCCACGACACGCTCGGCGGCGCATGCGCAGCCGAAAGCAACATGGTTCGCTACGCGCTCGAGAAGCGCTACATGCACAGTTGCCGCGACAGTTTTCTGCACGCCGTCACTCATTGCACCTGCGGGGTGGGCGTGGGACTGACGAAGCGCGACATCGTGAGCAACGTCAACTTCTTCATGAACGTGCCGGTGACAGCAAGCGGCGGCCTGACGTTTGAGGACGGCATCTCGGCGCCCGGAAAGTACGTCGAGATGCGCGCCGACATGGATGTGATCGTGCTGATCTCGAACTGCCCGCAACTGAACAATCCGTGCAACGCCTACAACCCGACGCCCGCGGAGCTGCTGATATGGAACTGACGACCTTGCGCGACTGGATTTACGACGTGCTGCGGGTTCGGTCGGAATGCTATTTCCCGATTCATCGTTGCGCGACATCGCACGCCTCCGTGAAGCGCTAAACGCCAGACAGCCTCATCGCTGACATGCCGTGGACGACCACGGCGTGCATGCCCACGTGGCGGGACGGCCCGCCCATGCCTAACACGTCCTCTCATGTTCGAGAAAGTCCTCATTGCCAATCGCGGCGCGATTGCCTGCCGCATTCTGCGCACGTTGCGCGAACTCGAAGTTGCGGGTGTCGCGGTCTATAGCGAAGCCGATCGCGCGAGCCGGCATGTCACCGAAGCCGCCTCGGCACACAGTCTCGGCGAAGGCGCAGCCGGCGCGACCTATCTCGACGTCGGCAAGATCCTCGGCGTTGCGCGCGCCGAACGCGTG
Organism: Paraburkholderia ultramafica; assembly: GCF_902859915.1. GTDB lineage: Bacteria > Pseudomonadota > Gammaproteobacteria > Burkholderiales > Burkholderiaceae > Paraburkholderia > Paraburkholderia ultramafica. The sequence continues at coordinate 50,124 of NZ_CADIKK010000042.1, read as the reverse complement.
CAGGCGATTCACCCCGGGTACGGCTTCCTGTCGGAGAACGCGGCCTTTGCCGAAGCGTGTGAAGCGGCCGGCATCGCCTTCATTGGACCCACACCCGAGCAGCTTCGTGCGTTCGGACTCAAACACACCGCACGCGCGATTGCTGCCACTCAGGGCGTGCCGATGCTGGAGGGCACGGGGCTGCTCGACGACCTTCCTGCAGCCCTGGATGCGGCAGAACGCATCGGTTACCCGGTGATGCTGAAAAGTACCGCGGGCGGTGGCGGCATCGGCATGCGCGTGTGCCGCTCGACCGACGAACTGAGCTCGCAGTTCGATGTCGTGAAGCGCCTCGGTCAGAACAACTTCAGCGACGCGGGCGTGTTCCTCGAAAAATACATCGAGCGCGCGCGTCACCTCGAAGTGCAGATCTTCGGCGACGGCAAAGGCGAGGCCATCGCCCTCGGTGTGCGCGACTGTTCCGTGCAGCGGCGCAACCAGAAGGTACTGGAGGAGACGCCCGCGCCGAACCTGCCCGAAGGCATGGCCGATGCGCTCTGCGACGCCGCGATTCTGCTGGCGAAGGCGGTCAGCTACCGCTCGGCGGGAACCGTCGAATTTGTCTACGACAGCCTCGCACAGCGCTTCTATTTTCTCGAAGTCAACACGCGTCTGCAGGTCGAGCACGGCGTGACGGAGCAGGTCTGGGGCGTCGATCTGGTGCGCTGGATGATCGAACTCGCAGCCGGTACGCTGGCGCCGCTCGATACGCTCGTACGCGGCTTGCGCCCTTCGGGCCACGCAATCCAGGCGCGGCTCTATGCCGAGGATCCGGGCCGCGATTTCAAGCCAAGCCCAGGTCTGCTGACGGACGTCGCATTCCCGGCCGCCGATGGCCGCACGCTGCGTATCGACACCTGGATTGAAGCGGGTTGCGAAGTGCCGCCGTACTTCGACCCGATGCTGGCGAAGCTGATCGCGTGGTCGCCTACCCGCGATGACGCGCGCCGCGCGCTCGGTGACGCGCTGGGCGAAACGCGTCTGTATGGCGTCGAGACGAATCGTGACTATCTGCGGCAGGTCCTCGATGACACGCCGTTCGCAAGCGGCGAGCCATGGACGCGCTGTCTCGACGGCCTGCGCTATCACGCCACCACTCTCGAGGTGCTGGGCGGCGGCACGCAGACGACCATCCAGGATTATCCGGGGCGGCTCGGTTACTGGGCGGTCGGTATCCCGCCGTCGGGTCCGATGGACGACCGCGCGTTGCGACTCGGCAATCGCCTGCTCGGCAACGAAACCTCCGCTGCCGCGCTCGAAATCACCATGAGCGGCCCGACGCTGCGCTTCAATACGGACGCGGTCGTCGCCATCACAGGCGCGGCGTTGCCGGTTACCGTCGACGATATCGCCCAGCCCATGGACACGGCGCTTTTCATCGCAGCCGGCGCAACGCTCGCGCTGGGTACGATCCGCGGCGCCGGCGCGCGCGCGTATCTCAGCGTGCGCGGCGGACTCGATGTCGCGCAGTATCTCGGCAGCAGAAGCACATTCACGCTCGGTCAGTTCGGCGGGCACGGCGGCCGCGCGCTGCGTGCCGGCGACGTGCTGCACCTTCAACCGTTGACCGACCGCACGGCGGGCGCGGTGTTGCCCGAGCCGCTCACGCCACAACTGCGGGACGTGCGCGTGCTGCGGGTCATCTATGGCCCGCACGGCGCGCCGGAATATTTCAGCGCCGCCTACATCGATCGCTTTTTTGCCACCGAATGGGAGACTCACTTCAATTCGAGCCGCACGGGCGTCCGCCTGATCGGCCCGAAACCCGAATGGACACGTGAAGATGGCGGCGAAGCGGGTCTGCATCCGTCGAACATTCACGACAACCCGTATGCGGTGGGCGCGATCGACTTCACCGGCGACATGCCCGTGATCCTCGGCCCCGACGGCCCGAGTCTCGGCGGCTTCGTGTGCCCGGTCACGATCATCGAAGCGGATCTCTGGCAGATCGGCCAACTGAAGGCCGGCGACAAGGTGCGCTTTGTTCCCGTCGATATCGCGACGGCACGCGCCGCCGCGCGGGCCCGCCATGCGGAAACCGCCACGCTCAAAGCCCATGCAGACGCCGCGCCGCTCGAAGCCCCGCCCATCGACGCGACGCCCGCACTGGCCTCGCCAGTGGTGTTCGACATCGGCTCGGATCGCGAACGGCTGGTTGCGCGCCTGTCGGGCGATACGCACCTGCTGCTAGAAATCGGACCGGCCGAGCTCGATCTCGTATTGCGTTTTCGCGGCCACGCCTTGATGCAGTCGCTCGAAGCACTCGGCATCGACGGCGTGACCGACCTCACGCCCGGCATCCGCTCGCTGCAGATTCATTACCAGCCGGAACGCCTGCCGCTTGCCGCGCTGCTCGCGACTGTCGCAAGCACATGGCAACGCGTCCTGCTCCAGCAGGACCTGCGCGTGCCCTCGCGCATCGTGCATTTGCCGCTGTCATGGGACGACCCGGCATGCCAGTTGGCGATCGACAAATACATGACCACCGTGCGCAAGGACGCTCCGTGGTGCCCGAGCAATCTGGAGTTCATCCGCCGCATCAACGATCTCGATTCGATCGAGGCAGTGAAGGAGATCGTCTTCGATGCGAGTTATCTCGTGATGGGCCTCGGCGATGTCTATCTCGGCGCGCCGGTTGCGACGCCCCTCGATCCGCGTCACCGGCTCGTGACGACAAAGTACAACCCGGCGCGAACGTGGACCGCCGAGAATTCGGTCGGCATCGGCGGGGCCTATCTGTGCGTGTACGGCATGGAAGGTCCGGGCGGATACCAGTTCGTCGGCCGCACGCTGCAGATGTGGAATCGCTTCCGGCAAACTGCGGATTTTGCTGGCCAGCCGTATCTGCTGCGCTTCTTCGACCAGATCCGCTTTTACGAAGTGCCGGCAGGCGAACTGCTGCGGATACGCGCGGACTTTCCGCTCGGGCGATACCCGTTGCGGATCGAAGAAACCGAACTGTCGCTGACCGACTACCAGACCTTTCTCGAACGCGAAGCCGGCGATATCGACCGTTTCCGCGCGCAGCAACAGGCCGCGTTTCAGGCTGAGCGGCAGCGCTGGCACGAAGCCGGCAGCGTGGAAGAAGCACTCGAGCCTCCCGTCTCCGTCGACACCGCCACAACGCCGCTCGATGACCACCAGATAGCGGTCGACAGCGAGATCGCCGGCAATCTCTGGCAGGTCCACGTGAACCGCGGCGCGAAGGTCGCAGCCGGCGACGTGCTGCTCGTCATCGAGTCGATGAAGATGGAGATTTCGGTCGTTGCACCGTGCGCCGGAATCGTCGATGAGGTGTACGTCGCGCCCGGTTCGCCGGTGCGGGCGGGGCAGCGCGTCGTCGTAATCGGCCGCGCGTGAGGCTTCAGCGATGAACCCCTATTCGAGCCATTCTTCAGGATCCACCATGCCTTCATTCGATCTCCATCTGCCGACGCTTAGTGCCGCCTATCGCGCCGGGACGACTACCCCACGCCGTCTGATCGGCGAACTGCGCGAACGCGCGGCCGCACTCAACGCGGACTATCACCTGTTCATCCATCTTCTGTCCGAGGCGGAGCTCGAGCCGTATCTCGCCGCGCTGGAAACACGCGATATCGACTCGCTGCCGCTCTATGGCATCCCGTTCGCGATCAAGGACAACATCGATCTCGCCCATATCCCGACGACGGCCGGCTGCCCGGCCTATGCCTACACGCCCGACAAGAGCGCCGCAGCCGTCGAGCGGCTGATCGCGGCCGGCGCCATTCCGGTCGGCAAGACTAATCTCGACCAGTTCGCAACGGGGCTGTCGGGACAGCGCTCTCCCTACGGCGCATGTCGCAACGCGCTCGATTCACGCTATGCGTCGGGGGGCTCGAGCTCTGGGTCGGCCGTGGCGGTGGCGCTCGGCGTCGCCGCGTTTTCGCTCGGCACGGACACCGCGGGCTCGGGCCGCGTGCCAGCGGCCTTTCACGGGCTCGTCGGCTTGAAGCCGACCAAGGGCGTGCTGAGCACGCTCGGGGTGGTGCCCGCCTGCAAGTCGCTCGATTGCGTTTCGATTTTCGCGTGCAATGCGAACGACGCGCAGCGCGTGTTCGACGTCGCGCGAGGTGTCGCTGACGGCGATCCTTATGCGCGTGAGTGGATGCCCCTCGCGGCGACATCGGGCTCGCCTGCGCCGGTGCGCTCGCTGCGCGGCGTGCGCTTCGGCGTGCCGCGCGCAGCGCAGCTCGAATTCTTCGGCGACGATTCGTACGCGCACGCTTTCGATGCCGCGCTCGCACGGCTGCGCGCGGCCGGCGCGCAACTGATCGAAATTGACTTCGCGCCGTTTCTCGCCGCCGCGCGCTTGCTCTATGAAGGGCCTTTCGTGGCCGAGCGCCTCGCTGCGATCCGCACGTTCTTCGAGGAGCAGCCGGACGCGCTTTTTCCTGTCACGCGCGAGATCATCGGTGGCGCGGCGCGCTGGAGCGCGGCGGACGCGTTCACCGCGCTCGATCGGCTTGCCGCATTGCGCACGCAGGCTGAAATGGTGTGGCAGCACATCGACGTGATGCTCACGCCGACTTCGCCCACAACGGCGACCGTCGACGAACTCGAAGCGGATCCGATTGCGGTCAACGCGCGTTTCGGCTACTACACGAACTTCGTCAATCTGCTGGATCTGTCGGCGCTCGCCGTGCCGGCCGGCGTATGCGATGCCGGAGCCCATGCGGGCCTGCCGTTCGGCGTGACGTTCGTTGGCCGCGCGCATCAGGACATCTTGCTGCTTGACCTGGCTCGCGCCTGGCTTGACGAGGCGGCAGACGATTGCGCGCCTCGCGTTGCGCCCGCCGCCGGTGAGCTGGCCCATGTGCGCGTTGCCGTCGTCGGCGCGCACCTGCGCGGCGAACCGCTCAACTGGCAGTTGACTCAGCGCGGCGCGCGTCTTGCCGAGACGACTGAGACCGCGCCGGCCTATCGGCTCTACGCGCTGCCAGCCGCGTCGAATGGCAACGTCGCGAAACCGGGGCTCGTGCGGGTGCCGGCCGGCGGCGCGGCCATCGAGGTCGAGGTGTGGGAGATGCCGCTCGCGGTGTTCGGGGGCTTTGTCGCGCAGGTGCCAGCGCCGCTTGGCATCGGTACGCTGACGCTTGCCGACGGTGCGCAGGTGCACGGCTTCCTGTGCGAAAGCATCGCGCTCGAGGGCGCGACGGACATCACGGCGTTCCGCGGGTGGCGTGCTTATCTCGCGAGCCGCGAGACGAGCGAGAGCTGAGTGGCGCAGGCAATGAATACGCGAGGAAAGCATGCAACGGAGGGTTCAATGACAGTCAATCGCCGGATGGAATGGTTCGGGGTGCGCCGCGAGTTGTCGCAGCGCGCTAAATGGATATTGGGGATCGGCTCGTTCGCGCTGCCGTTCCTCGTTTGGTGCGTGGTCAGTTACATACCGTTCGTCTGGCATCCGCAAATGCTGATCACCAGTCCGGGCAGCGTCGATTACTTCCAGGTGGGAATGCGCATTGACAAGGACACGTTCGCCGACGAGCTCGCCAACGCGCACGCGAAGCATGCCGCGCTGCCTGTTGGCGAGCCGGCCAATCCCGTGTATCTGCCAGCGCCGCATCAGGTGCTGCGCGCGTTCTATACGGCGTTCACGACGCCGCCCGCATCGCATGATGGCGTGTGGCTCCATCAAAGCCTCTGGCATAGCGTCCAGATCATCTTTTGGGGCTTCGTCATCTCGTCGGTGATCGGCGTGCCGATCGGCATCATCTGCGGCACGTACAGCGCGTTCGCGCGTTTGCAGGAGCCCTTCTTCGAGTTCTTCCGCTATCTGCCGGCGCCCGCGTTCGGCGCATTGATGGTGGCGATACTCGGCATATACGACGCGCCGAAAATCGCCATCATCGTGATCGGCACCCTCTTTCAGCAGGTGCTCATCATCGCGAACACAGCGCGCAAGCTCGACTACGGATTGTTCGAGGCCGCGATGACGCTTGGCACGAAGAAGCTGCGTCTGCTCACGCACGTGGCGATTCCGGGCATTCTGCCGGATCTGTACCGCGATCAACGCATCCTGCTCGGCTGGGCATGGACTTATCTGATCGTCGCGGAACTCGTCGGCACCAGTTCGGGCATTACCTGGTACATCACGCAGCAGGCGCGCTACGAGCATTTCGACAACGTCTACGCGGCGATCATGATGATCGGCATCATCGGGCTCGGCACGGACATCGTGCTCGCCTTCATCGGTCGCAAGCTGTTTTCGTGGGACCGTGTGCTGAAGGCATGACCTGCCTGTCGGCTTCTTTCATTTCGACCAGATTCGCCACGTAGCAAGGACTTCATCATGCTCAATCCTCAACCGGTCCCCTCTTACCTGATTCAATCTGAAGCCGTGCGTGTGCGCTTTGCGCGCCTGATGGCGCGAGAGACGATCCTGGAAGTTCGCGACCTGAAAAAACGCTTTGAGACGCGTCAGGGCGAGTACACGGCGCTCGACGGCTTGAACTTCAAGACGCATCGGCGCGAGTTCGTCTGCGTGATCGGCCCCTCCGGCTGCGGCAAGTCGACCTTGATTCGTATCCTCGCCGGCCTCGAGCGGCCGACGAGCGGCGAGGTGCTGCTGGACGGCAAGCCGGTCGAGGGGCCGGGTGCCGATCGCGGCATGGTTTTTCAGGGCTATACGCTGTTTCCGTGGCTCACCGTGAAGAAGAACGTCATGTTCGGCCTGACCATGAACGGCTTGAGCAAAGACCACGCGGAGCGTGAGGCACTGCAATGGCTCGATATGGTGGGCCTCACGAAGTTCGCCGACGTTCATCCGCATCAATTGTCGGGCGGCATGAAGCAGCGCGTTGCGATCGCGCGCGCGCTCGCGAATCGGCCGCGCATCCTGCTGATGGACGAGCCGTTCGGCGCGCTTGACGCGCAAACGCGCACGAAAATGCAGAACCATCTGCTCGATATCTGGCGCAACATCGACGTGACAATCCTCTTCATCACGCACGATCTGGATGAGGCAATCTTTCTCGCGGACCGCATCCTCGTCCTGAGAGCGAATCCGGGGCAGGTGCAGGAGTTGATCGAAGTGCCCGTACCACGTCCTCGCGACTATTCACAGGTCACGTCGCCCGAGTTCGTCGCGACGAAGGCGCGGCTCGAAGCGCTGATTCATCCGCCGGTGCCGTCGCAAGACGAGGACGACGGCGTGCGGCCGCACATGATTCGCATGACCCATATCGCCGATAACGTCGAATGAGCGCGATTGAGGGGGCATTGGAGGTAATCGCCCAATCCTCGCAACTTACAGTAAGAACAGGATTTCCAGCTGAGGCGGTAGTGTCAACTTGCCGGGGAACACGCAGGCGAATGCGCATAACATAAGGATCACTAACTTACGCGGCAAGGCGATCCAGCATCGGATTGCCAGTTTCGGTTTCCCATGCTTCGAAGGCCTGGTTGCGTGCCTGCCGCTTCTGCTGCGCGTTCGCGTTGTAGCGGCAGTGCATGAACAGGTTTGCCACCTGGTCGTGGACCGATGTGAATCGTTGCAGCTGACGCGCCGACTTGAAGCGGCGCATTACCTTTTCGCGTACCCGGGTTGGCTGGTGCGAATTCTCCGCCCGGTTGTTCAGTCCCTTGTGCTGACGGTGTTCGACTTTCAGCCCGAGATCCCTGTTTGCTGCCGCGTAGCTCTTGAGCTTGTCGGTGATCAGTACACGCGGAGCGCGCCCGGGCTCTGATGTGATGGACGACTCCCGCTAGACGGCGGGAGTCGTCCATCACATCAGAGCCGCTGTCAAGAAGGTACCGAAGTGGGTGAAGCCCTCGAGTGCCTCAGCCAGCGTCACCTCCGCAAGCCGGCGCTGACTCATGTTACGCGACGCGCTGTCGCAGTTCCAAGGGACACACTCGTGTTGTTGACCTCGATCAACTTAGCATGTCGCGAGACTTTCGATAATCCATAAGCGGGTTTAACGACAATTGGGGAAAACATGAAGAACAGATTTAAGGCAGCAGCCATTGTGTCCTGCATGTTGGGTGCATGGTTCGTGGCGCCGCAGGCCATGGCGGCGGACGACCAGATGGACGGCATCCACTCGGGCGATGTGCTCGTGCGCCTGCGGTCTATTAGCATCGTGCCGGAGGTGACTACGAGCGGCGGAAGCACGCTGTCGGCGATCAACGCCGGCGTGAACAATGCGACCGTCCCGGAACTGGATCTGACGTACATGATTCGCGATAGCATCGGTGTCGAGCTGATTCTCGCTACGTCGCGCCATCAGGTCACGTCGAGTCTTGGCGGACTTGGCGGCGTGAACGTACTGCCGCCGACGCTGCTGCTGCAATACCACTTCAACCACCAGGGGCGCGTGCGGCCATACGTCGGTGCGGGTCTGAACTATACGTACTTCTATAACGATGGCCTCCATGTCGGCGGTCAGGGCGTTCAGATCACCCATAGCAGTTTCGGCCCGGCGCTGCAGGCAGGTGTCGATATTCAGGTCGCGAAAAATCTGTTCTTGAACGCGGACATCAAGAAGGTCTGGATGAGAACTGAGGCCACGCTCGGCAATACTGAGCTGGGCACGTTGCACATCGACCCGACCGTGATTGGGGTCGGCATCGGCATGAAGTTCTGAAGGTGGCGATTCGCGGGCACGCAAGCACAGCGAGCAAAGCATCTCTCTCCGACTCCGGACGCATATTCCGCGCGCACAACAATGGCCGACTGGCTGGCGTGAGCCTCTCTGTAGGGCATGCGTGTGAATCCCACATTTGCGGACTCGTCTTGGCAATCGATCAAATTGGCTTTGGCTGGAGCATCTAATGATTAACAACACCGTGGTTGAACTGTCGCGGCTGCAGTTTGCTGCCACCGCGCTCTATCACTATCTTTTCGTCCCATTGACGTTGGGGATGACTTTTATGCTGGCGGTAATGGAAACCGTCTACGTGATCACCGGCAAAAAAATCTACCGCGAAATCACCCAATTCTGGAGCGGTCTGTTTTTGATCAACTTTGCCCTGGGTGTCGCTACCGGCCTGACGATGGAGTTCGAGTTCGGTACGAACTGGTCGTTCTATTCGGGCTTCGTCGGTGATATCTTCGGCGCACCGCTTGCAATCGAAGGTCTGATGGCGTTCTTCATGGAATCGACCTTCATCGGCCTGATGATATTTGGCTGGGAGCGCCTGTCCAAGGGCAAGCATCTGGTCGTTACCTACCTCGTGGCGCTCGGGTCGAATCTGTCGGCATTGTGGATTCTGGTTGCCAACGGCTTCATGCAGAACCCGCAGGGTGCGGCGTTCAACCCGGTGACAATGCGAATGGAGCTGACCAGCTTCGGCTCCCTGATCTTCAACGAGGATGCTCAGACCAAGTTTGTCCATACCAGCATCGCTGGGTATGTCACCGCGGCGATTTTCGTGACAGGGATCAGCGCGTACTACATGCTGCGCGGCCGTCACCTGGAACTTGCGAAGCGTTCTTTCCGGATGGCCAGCCTGTTTGGCGTGCTGTCGGTTGCCGGTGTGATCACCCTGGGCGACGCGCTCGGCTTCGTCGGTGGCCATGCGCAGCCGTCCAAGCTGGCTGCGATGGAAGCGATGTGGCAAACCGAGAAAGCACCGGCGCCGTTCAATATCGCAACCTGGCCGGTGCAGGGCGAGCAGCGTAATGCCTGGAGCATCCAGATTCCTTACGTGTTGACACCCCTGCTGACCCATACGTTTGACGCAACCGTGCCCGGCGTCGACCAGATCGAGGCCGATGCGGTTAAACGGATCAAGAGCGGGATTCCCGCCGTGGAAGCGCTCAAGGTGCTGAGCGCAGACCCGACCAATACCGCAGCGCTTGCGCAATTCAATGCCCACAAGGCGGACCTCGGCTACGGCTTTCTCGTGAAACGCTATGCGGCTGATCAGGATGTCTCGAAGGCGAGTGGCGACGATATCGCAAAGGCCTCGAAAGACACAATCCCGAATGTGTTTACGATCTTCTGGGTGTTCCGTGTCATGGTCGCCTGTGGCTTGCTGATGCTCGCTTACTTCGTGATCTCGGTGATCCTGTCGCTGCGCGGCGACGTCGCCCGGCAGAGATGGTTTCTCAAGCTTGCGCCGTGGATGATCCCTGTGCCGTTCATCGCCAACGAAATGGGCTGGGTCACTGCTGAAGTCGGCCGCCAGCCGTGGACGGTGTTCGGCATGCTGCCAACGTGGATGTCAGCTTCGAGTCACAGCGTCGGTTACATGGTCTTCTCGCTGATCGGCTTCGTGCTGCTGTACACGATTTTCATCGCGGTTGAAATGTTCCTGATGGTCAAGTTCATTCGCAAGGGACCCCAGAGCCATCACCCGGACACCACGGCAGGCCATGACGAGCCCCACCCGGCCTTCGGCGGCGAGCTTGCCACCGCGACGATGACGATCCCCCAGGAGCATTAAAAATGGATCTCTATTTCTTTTTCAAAGTACTCTGGTGGTTGCTCCTCGGCGTTTTGCTGATGGGCCTCGCGATCATGGTCGGCATGGATATGGGAGTGGGTGCGCTGCTACGTTTCGTCGGCCGCACCGACACCGAACGGCGCGTCGCACTGAATACGATCGCGCCGCACTGGGACGGCAACCAGGTCTGGTTCATTCTCGGCGGCGGGGCAATCTTCGCGGCTTTTCCGCTGATCTACGCGACGGCTTTCTCGGGGCTGTACATTGTGATGCTGCTACTGCTGTGGACGATGATCATGCGGCCGCTCGGCTTCGAGTATCGCAGCAAGCTGTCGTCGCCGACCTGGCGAAACGTCTGGGACTGGGTGCTGGTGGTCAGCGGCACCGTGCCGATGGTGATCTACGGCGCGGCCATCGGCAATATGCTGGTTGGCGTGCCATTTCACTTCAACTGGGATCTGACGTCCTACTACACCGGCAGCTTCCTGAGCCTGCTGAACCCGTTCGCGGTGCTGTGCGGCGTATTGTCGTTGTCCATGTCGATCTACATGGGCGGCGCGATGTTGATGGGACGCACCGAACCGGGCCCGCTGCAGCAAAGGGCTAAGGGCGCGGCGACGGTCGGCGTCGTACTCGCACTGGCGCTGTTCACGATCGGCGGTATCTGGATCAGTCGCATTCCAGGCTACCAGCTCGTACATTCGCCGGCCCCCGGCCTCGCGCAAACTCCGCTGCAACAGACCGTTCAGCTGGCTGACGGTGCCTGGCTCGACAACTTCCACGGCTGTTCGATCTTGTGGCTGGTGCCGGCGCTCGGCTATATCGGCATGGTCCTCGGCCTTTTCGCGATCCGCGCCGGCCGCTCGACGCTGGCGTGGTGGCTCGGCGCGCTGGCCTGGATCGGCATCATTGGTACCGCCGGCGTGAGCCTGTTCCCGTTCCTGATGCCCTCGTCCAGCGATCCGTCACAGAGCCTGACCGTCTGGAACTCGGTCTCGAGCCGTGGCACGCTGATGTGGATGACGGGTTGGGCTGCAGTCTTTGTGCCCATCATTCTGGCTTACACGAGCTGGGGGTTCTATGTGATGCGCGGCAAGGTCAAGGCGGAGCATGTGAAATCCAACCCGCACGCTTATTAATGGAGAGTGCGATGAAAACGTTGTTGTATTTTCTGGTGTTCATGGTCGTCGCGGTCATCGCGATTGTGCTTGGCGTGATTGTCGGTGACTACGGCGCGTGGTACTTCTCCTGGCTGATCGGCACCATCATGATTGTGCTGGTCGCCGCTGCCGGCGGCGTGCTGTTCGACTCACAGGAAACAGAACGAACTGCAAAGGGGCCTTAAAAGCGGACCAGTGTTCCGGATGATCGCGTGCAAGCCAGCCAGGCCTAACCAAACTCGTTTGTGTCATCGACGATCGGCTGTGGTTCGTGGCTTGCGCGCACCCCAGCCCGACATTATTCTGTTTTCTCAGGGTCGATTCCATGAGCCCAGCACAGGCGGGTTACACTTGCCTAATTAGCCTACCAATGCTAAAGCGACTACTGCGTCGGACGAAACATCAGGTGGCGCCTGCGCCCATGGCACTTTCACATTCGTCGTGTAGAGAAACTCGTGGCGCCGCGTCGGCTTCGCGTGTGTCTCGAAACCCGCACCCTGATCGACTGCCATCACCAGCGTCTGCTGCTTCATCCGATTCCGTTTTCCCCGTTGAGCCCGATCGTTATAGCGCTTGAAGTACGGGGGCGGTGGACTTGATCAGCGTCGGCTTAACACCAGACCGTTACCAGTTACGCATGTCCGGATGGACAATTGCTGTTGTACAACGGGTCTCGGTTCCAGCAGCCAACGCTCTGAAAGCTGGGTGTGAAAAGGCAATGAAGAGCTTGACGGCCTGATGCATACCGCGTAACGCGCGGCTGACCGCGACATGTCTCGCATCTGGTTCAGTGGACTATCTGGTGCGCAAACGCGGATTGTGCTGTAAGTCACACCATCGTCTGTACGCTTCATCCGAGCAAATATCCCCGTGTACCAACTCAGTCAACATTTGGACTATGCTTGGTGTCTGTGGTGTCTGTGGTGTCTGTGGTGTTATGCGCAAGACTGAGACGCCAGAGCGTGAAAGCGCCTCGATCTCGTGAGACCAGTCCACAACGTTCGTCGCCCCAGGTCGACCTCCGCTGCCCCGTCCGTCTGATACGTTATCTTCCCCGAGCGACGTGATCTCCTCTAGGCCGCCGGTGAAGAGACGTCTACGAGGGGTACGTCCGCCTCCGTTGTACTGGTCTGCGACGCGGGATGCAAAGACGGCGATCGGTTCGGGGCCAAATACAGGAACTTCGATTTCGCATGCTGCCTCGCGCATCTGGGATGTCTCATGCAGCACTTTACCAATGCAATTGGGCTGCGCAACCCAGCGTATGGCACCTAGCTCAACGAGCCGATTCAGTGCTTTGACATTAGGACATTCGATATTCGGTCCAGCGATGAACGGCGCCCCGCGTGCACCGATCTCGAGCGTTGCCAAATCGTTGACCTCCAGCGCAAACTCACCACTCGAGACTAATTTTCTAAGCCTGCTCAGGTCGGCATCACTTTTGGTGAGTGCCGACGTCGATAGCACTACTTCCTTGCCGTGGGACGCAAGATATCGCGCAATTGCGAACCAGTCCTTATGCTGCATCTGGTGGCGCTCAGTGCAAACGACGCTTCCGATATATACGACGTCAACCGACGATAGTGCTACGGCATCATAAAAGGTCATTACCGCGTTGCGCGACCATCGATGGGGAATCGGGCCAAGCGAAATCTTCATGGTTGGTAATTTCGTAAACGCGCGCGAGTCAATGGCGCGTGACATGCTCACTGGCCAGCAACGCGAACGCGCCATTTCCGTTCGCTCCATCGCATCGGACAGCCGATTGAGTGCGCGTACTTGCTGCAGGCTGTGAAATGGTTTGCGTTTTGCAGGTTTCCCCATCGACAGGAATGCCATCAAGGAACCTGACAACACGCCGCATATGCGCGTGCTTAGCCAACGCGAGAATCATGTCAGAAAGTTTTCGTATTCGAATTGTGACGAACGGTCACACGGCGTACTTTTCAATGCGCCATGTGATTGACTTGGTCCCGGGGACGCCAAAGCGTCAGGCTGCGACTCGATTCAGAGAGGAAAACTGCGCGAAGGAGTGGTACTGAAAATGAGCGTGGAAATGGTCTGAAAGCAGCGTGTTCAGTGTGTGAAGGAGATGGCATCTGGTCGTATCGGTCGAGTTATGCGGCGCTTTGCCACCCCGCAATTTCTAATTTCAAATCGACGGTGAATATTAGAATCTAGCCCGTTAGACATCGCGCCAATGACGGCATGGGGCGCGATATGTCAAAACGCGAGCGACCTCATTGTGCGTATAAACCACTACGCTCGGACCCGCCTGCACGAGTCTGCAATGGCGCTTCTCCAGCTCTGGCCGTCACGATGCAAGCTGCCGCCAACGCTCCTAGCCTGCTAATGTCCCATGGAGCGACTGAAAGGAAGCGCCCGAGGTTCGCGCAGGCTGCCATGTCCCCCGGCGCGTTGTATTGGGAAGTCTCGTGGTATTTTCAGACATATTTGGCGTTCGTTTTGTAGCAGCGCTCGCGCCCGCGTGGGACTCTGGCAAGGTTGAGCGCTTATAGCCGGACTCTCCTGTACGCGCATGACCTCCTTGTCCTTGGTGCCCGTATGAGCACAACCAGCCCGCAACTGAAAAAACACATCGATGCCTGGCTTGCCGCCCGCGCCGCGCGCATACGCCCCAGCATCAGGCTGGCGGTCGGCCTGGGTTTGAGCGCAGGCATGCTGGTAATCGTTCAAGCCGCGTTGCTAGCGTGGATCGTCGATACAGTCGTGATGCATGGTGCCCGGCTGGCAAGCGTATGGCCCGAGCTCGCTGCGATGTTGCCGGTCTTTGGTCTGCGCTTCGTCCTTGCGCAGGCGGCCGAGCGGGCAGCTTTCGTTGGCGCCGCGGCGATACGCGGCGAACTGCGCGGACAACTGTTGCGTAAATTGCAGGCGCTCGGTCCAGCCTGGCTGCAGGGCCAGTCGAGTGGCGCGCTGGCGAGCCAGTTGGTGACAGGCATAGAAGCGCTTGAAGGTTACTATGCGCGGTGGCTGCCTAACCGTGCACTCACGGTGCTACTGCCGTTCGCGATTCTAGTCGTGGTGTTTCCGGCGGATTGGACGTCCGGGTTGGTCCTGATTCTGACCGCGCCGCTAATCCCGCTGTTCATGATCCTGCTCGGCAAAGGCGCGGCCGACGTGAATCGGCGTCAATGGCGGCAGCTGGCGCGCCTGAGCGCGCGCTTTCTGGACGCGTTACAGGGATTGACAACACTGAAGCTGTTCAATGCCAGCCGGCGCGAGGCCGAGATGGTCGCGCGTGTGTCCGAAGCCTATCGCGAAAGCACAATGCGGGTACTACGGATCGCCTTTCTGTCCGCAGTGGTGCTGGAGTTCCTCGCGACGCTCAGCATTGCCGTGGTAGCGGTGCTGATCGGCTTTCACCTGCTGTACGGGAAGATCCATTTCCAGCCCGGCTTTTTCGTGCTGCTGCTCGCTCCCGAGTTCTATCTGCCGCTCCGCACGCTTGGCACTCACTACCATGCGCGGATGGAAGCGATCGGCGCGGCCGAGCGCATTGCCGAGATTCTCGAGATGCGGCCACCCGCAGGCGACGCGCGGATCGAGCCGCTTGCCGCTGCATCAGATTACGGAGTGAGCTTCGAAGCGGTTTCGTTTGCCTACGCAGCCGATCGGCCGGCCCTGGAACGCTTGAGCTTCGTCGCTGAGCCGGGCAGGATCACTGCGCTGGTCGGTCCGAGCGGCGCCGGCAAAAGCACGGTGTTGAACCTGCTGCTCGGCTTTGCCGACGGGCAGGCCGGCACGATCTGGATAAACCGGCAGTCGCTGGCGACACTCGATCAGGCAAGCTGGCTCGCCCAGGTTGCCTGGTTGCCGCAACGCGCCCATATCTTCGTTGGCAGCGTGTTGGACAACCTGCTACTGGCGCGTCCAGACGCAAGTCTGGCTGCGGTACGCGAAGCTGCCGCGCAGGCTGGCGCCGACGAGTTCATCATGGCCCTCCCGAACGGCTATGACACGCCGCTCGGAGAGCGCGGCGCCGGCCTGTCCGGCGGCCAGATCCAGCGGCTCGCGCTGGCCCGCGCATTTCTGAAGGATGCGCGGGTGATCCTGCTCGACGAGCCGACCGCCCATCTCGACGCACACAGCCAGGCGCAGATTCATGCTGCATTGCGTCGCTTGGCGCATGGCCGCACGGTGCTACTGATTGCGCATCGGCCGAGCACGGCGAAACTCGCGGATAAAGTAGTCGTTCTGGAGGACGGCCGCGCTGTTCAAAGCGGTACCCACGATCAGCTGAGCGCTGAGGGCGGGCAATACGGCCGTCTCATCCAGCCAAGCGCCGCAGATGCGTCCGCGATCCCCTTGGTGCGTTCATGAAGCCATCAGACAAACCCTCTTGCTCATCCGGTTGCACGGCACGTGAAGCGCGCGCCGACCTTTTGCGCCTGTTGGCGCTGTTTCGGCCTTACTGGCACTGGATGGCGGCCGGCGCGGCGGTGTCGCTTGCGACGCTGCTCGCGAATGTCGCTCTGATGGGGGTCTCGGGCTGGTTTATCGCTTCAATGGCGCTGGCCGGCATCGCGCATGTCGGGCTCGACTACTTCACGCCGGCGGCGTTAATCCGTGCCTGCGCGATTGTACGCACGGTCGGCCGCTACATTGAGCGACTGGTGACGCACGAAGCGACGTTTCGTCTGCTCGCACAATTGCGCGTCTGGTTCTACACGCGTATCGAACCGCTAGCGCCCGCGAGGCTGCAAAGCGTACGCGGCGCCGATCTGCTGAGCCGCATTCAGACCGATATCGACAGCCTGAATCACATCTATCTGCGCGTGCTGGTACCGGTCGCGGTAGGCGCAGTGGGAGCGTTCCTGATAGTCGCGGTGACTGCGGCATTCAGCTTGCCAGTCGCGCTGGTCTTGTTGCTGTTCCTCGCCCTTGCCGGCGTTGCGTTGCCTGGGCTGCTGCTCGAACGCGCTCGAGAGCCTGCGCGCGCAGGCGTTGCATTGCGCGCGCAACTACGCGAAACCATCGTTGACAGTCTGCAGGGTCTCGGCGAACTGCGCGTCTATCATGGTCAGGAAACCTATGCGCGCCGCGTCGATCTGCTGTCTGAGCAGTTGCTTGAAACTCAGTCCACGCTGAGCCGCATGAACGGTTTCTCGCAAGGCGCGCTGATCTCGTGCGCCTCGCTCGCGATGTGGGGCACGTTGCTGCTGGCGATTCCACCGGTCGACTCCGGGGCACTCCCTCGGCCTGACCTCGCGATGCTGGCGTTGCTTGTGCTGGCGAGCTTCGAAGCAGTGTTACCCCTGCCGCTCGCCATGCAAATGCTGGGCGAGAGTTTGGCCGCCGCGCGCCGCATTTTCGAACTGGTTGACGCCGCGCCCGTGGTGTCCGACCCGCAGCAGCCGACGCCACTGCCGGCCGGCAGCGACTTGCGGCTTCGCGATGTTAGCCTGCGCTACCGGGATTGCGATCCGTGGGCACTGCGCGATGTTTCTTTCGATCTGCCGGCCGGCCACCGGATCGCGGTAGTCGGTGCGAGCGGCGCCGGCAAGAGCAGCCTCACTAACCTTCTGCTGCGCTTTTGGGACTACCAGGAGGGAAGCATCAGCCTAGGTGGAGTCGAGCTGCGCGAATGCGCAGCCGAGAATGTACGCGCGCGCATCGCGGTAGTCGCACAGGACACTTACTTGTTCAACACAACGATCCGCGGCAACTTGCTGCTGGCACGACCTGACGCCGACCAGGCGATGCTTGAGGCGGCTTGCAGCGGCGCTCAGTTACATGCCTTCATCGCCAGCCTGCCACAAGGCTACGACACCGAAATCGGCGAGGCCGGCACCCGCTTGTCTGGTGGTCAGGCGCGTCGGCTCGCAATTGCCCGCGCGCTGCTGCTCGACGCTCCGATCCTCATTCTGGACGAGCCGACCGAGGGGCTCGACACCGTCACAGAACAGGCACTGCTGCAAACTGTTATGCACCTGATGCGGGACCGAAGCGTGCTGCTGATCACACACCGACTGTCGGCGCTCGCTGATCTGGTCGACGAGGTGCTGGTGATGGAGGAGGGCTGCATCGTTCAGCGCGGCACCGCACAGACGTTGCTCGGTATAGACGGTCCCTATCGGGACCTGAAGCGAGGCTGCGATGGTGGCGTCGGCAACCGGTCGTAGATAGCCTTTAGCCGAACGACGCCTCCGGGTCGAAAGTACGCGTCCGCTGAAGTAGGAACCGATCGCTCGTGGCTACGCAGTGACGAGCGTTCGGTTAGTAGCCCTACTGGACACCGCATTGTCAATCAGCGAATGGCAGCTTAGGCACCGAACACCCGCCTTCCTGTGCGAATAGCCGAACGGCCGTTGTACCTTGGAACCTGCCGCCCCCGGCGTCAGACTACTTGTCGGTGTGCCAAGAAGGAAAGCGACAGGAGGTCGCTGTACATGCTGTATCCGTGATGAGGGTTGGCCCCTCGGTTTCGCCGATCAGGCGGTGATACCAAACCACCCAGAGCTGCGTTCGTTTAGAGCGGGTGTGGTGAGCGTCTGTGGAAAGGGCGGGATAGATCCCGTCAGGTATGCAGGAAGGAGGCGAACGAAAGTGAACCATCGAAGAAGTGTCGATAATTGCAATGATGTCAAAACCGAGGACTCGACAACGCCTCGGGATAAGTCAAGCGGCAACCTGAATGTGGGCTTGACGGCATCCGGCATAGAGGTGGCGCGACCTTCCTGCAGGCATGGATACGGAACTTGGGAACCTGTCGTCTCGATGCCAAGGGAGGCGCTCAAGCGGAGAACCCGTGAGAGCCAGAGTACCAATGCGAGGCACAGGGGCGGAGTCATGCGTAGTAGCGTCGAAAGGGTTGTAATGACCTCTGGAGCGAAGGCATGACCTTGTCTGGTGGAGATCATGGAACAACTGCAACGCGGGAAGATTCCGGGGTTGCCACCAAGTCGTTCGAGATATCCAAGCGGTTGATTTGGGAAGCCTGGAAGCGCGTGGCCGCCAATCAAGGCGGGCCGGGTGTGGATAGGCAGAGTATCGAACTGTTCCGCAATCGCTTGGCGAGAAATCTATACGCCTTGTGGAATCGAATGAGTTCGGGGAGTTATTTTCCTCAACCGGTCAAAGAGGTGCTGATCCCGAAGGGGGACGGGTTTCGTCCTCTCGGGGTGCCGACCATCACTGACCGCGTGGCTCAGATGGCAGTCAAATTACTGGTTGAGCCGAAAATCGATGCGATATTCCATTCATCATCGTTCGGTTATCGTCCCAACAAATCGGGGAAACAAGCCGTGGCGCAAGCGAGAAGGAACTGCTGGCGCTACGACTGGGTAGTCGACATTGATTTGAAGTCCTTCTTTGACACCATCGACCACGAGCTTCTCGGACGTGCGGTAGAAAAGCACGTCAGAGAGCCATGGGCAAGACTCTACAT
Source organism: Paraburkholderia ultramafica (assembly GCF_902859915.1). Classification (GTDB taxonomy): domain Bacteria; phylum Pseudomonadota; class Gammaproteobacteria; order Burkholderiales; family Burkholderiaceae; genus Paraburkholderia; species Paraburkholderia ultramafica. Next base: position 31,098 of record NZ_CADIKK010000042.1, on the reverse strand, counting down.
CAGACGCTGGCTAGAGAGTCCGGTGCAGAAGCAAACCGGGGAGTTGGTTGCTCGGGATCGAGGCACTCCGCAAGGCGGCGTGATCAGCCCCCTGTTGGCAAATCTGTACCTGCACGAGCTTGACGTGGAAATGCGCCAGGCAGGGCTGGTTATGGTGCGCTACGCGGATGACGCCGTGGTGTTATGTCGCACACAGGAGGAAGCGGAAGCTGCGCTATCTCGTATGCGGGCCTGGGTGGATGCGAACGGCTTGAAACTGCATCCCGACAAGACCCACGTTGAGGACTGTCGGATGGAGGGTCAAGGGTTCGAGTTTCTGGGCTACCGGTTCGAAGCCGGTGAGCGTTGGGTGCGCAAGAAGAGTCTCATGGGGCTGCGGGACAAAATCCGGGCCCTGACCAGACGTAACAGAGGCGATTCGATCGAGGGCATCATTGCGTCGATCAACCCGATTCTGCGCGGCTGGTTCGGCTATTTCCAGAATGCTCACCGATACACCTTCTCGTCGGTCGACGGCTTTGTTCGCCGCTATCGGATCTCCGAGGGCAGACAGGGTAGGACAGCCCGGATATCGACATCCGGTGCCTCATCCCGACTTGGCGAACGACACGTGCTCCCGTCTCCCTAACGTCGTCCGTTTTCCCGCGATGTAATAGTCATGTCTCGACCCGTCATCGGTCAGTATGCGCCGAAGATCCGATCGAGCGCCGCGAGGACGGCTTCACGTCGATCTGAAAGGGAACCGATACACTTGCCAAGAGCGTTCAAGGGGACAGCGCTCATGCCAGGCGTATCAAGGAAACATTCTTCGCCATTGACTTCGAAAACGGGAAGCAGGTCGGATGGTTTGCCGGAGAAGGCGAGATGTTGGACAGGTCGCAGAGGAATCACGATGCGCGTCGGCAGAATGCCGACATGGGTGCTTTGCACGTCGAGCAGGTAGGGTGCAAGTTTGGGCGTCTCATTGTCGGGGTTCGTATAGAGATCAAACCGGGCCATTAAAACGTCCTGTATTTCGCGAGCGGAAGCCCGTCGCGATCGACCATCGCCGTGTAGGCGGCGACCAGCTCGGCGTTATCATCGGCCCAACGGCGCGCCTCCGCCTCCTGAATTTCTTCGCGCACGCCGCGCTCGCTCGCCCGCGAAAGGTTGATCCCCAGTTGCTTGGCCCGCTCCAGCACCTCAGGCGGCAAGGTGACGTTGGTGGATTTACGCGGTCGAACTTCGAGTGCTTTGCCCATGTGCGGCTCCATGTTGCATACCATGTGCATTATCGTGCACAAACGCGGCAGATCGCAAGTCCGTTGGCTACGCAGCTGGTCACAAGGAGAGCACTATGAGGCAGTTGGCGAGGTCGGTCTTGGTGCGCCTCAGTACGCGAGATTCTTAAGATATCGCCGCAGACGTAAGCGCCCTGCCGGTTCAGGCGTCGTTCTTCAACAATGCATGAGACGAAAGGCGTTAGAGACAAACCCCTGAAACCTGGACATTTGAACTTAGCCGGAAAGCGGACATTTCAGAATGGCTTTGACAACAGTGGTGTCGCAAGGGCGGGCAGCCCGGATCGGCTGGGGTTGTCCGGCTCGAAGCAGTATCGCTCTTTGCATTTCCTTAAGGGCCCCGACCGACGCAGCAGAAGGGCCGCTTTTCCGTAAGCTGCCACCTGATGACGAGCTAACAATGATCGCAATAGCCGACACCCGCGGGCCGCGACGACTCCTCTAAAGCGCGCTGTCCTTTGCAAGCAGTCCCGGGCGACATCGTGCCGGGCCGCCTGAAGTGGCGCACGTTCAGTCTCTTAACGCCGCCGTAGATGGCGAGCTATTCGGCGGTCACGAATACAGTTCTCGATGTTCGCGTGGATCTGATCGATCACACTACCGGAATGCGCAACAGGATCCCGGTCGACGCGAGAGCGCTGGTTGAAAAGCGCAAGGTTACTGAGTCCGCGACCATGTTTATCTAGTAGAAGTGCATTGCGCATGGCGCCCAAAACCGGCGGGAGCCTATCCTGCCATCACTCTTATCACATGTTGTTTTCGGTGCAAAGAGTGACTTCCGTGCACACGGTGTACAAGCGATGTGCAACATAAATTCGCTTCCGTGTAATCGCAGTGCGTTGTGTGTTGAAGGCAGTGGCGCGAAAAAAAGGCGGCGTGCGCATGGATCGATTGATCCCGGGAGTATCAGATGTGGCGATACGGCGAGAGCCTGCCAACACCAGAAAAGCCGAGAGTGCGCCCAACGCATCACCACGTGTAGAGCAGGCAACAGTCATTGTTGCATGGCCGTGAATGTCCGTTCAGATCGGATGGACGTGTAGGGGGACGGCGGAGCAATGGCGGGACAAAGCGGGTGAGCATCGCGTTCGCACGCCAGTGACATCGAATGCGTTCTGGTTGTCCGTCAGTGTGAATTGACGAGCACAAAATGTTCAACGACGTTGGCGCTGGTGTGCGCGAATGGCGAGCATGTGGAATCCCATGTGCATCGATGGGATATCGGATAACAACAGAAAAAATATTTCCTATGCCCTATAGATCCTCTGTATTCCAAGGTAATCCATCTCTCTCGATGACTGCGAGGAACAGGTGTTGACGACTTATAGACACGTGCGCAAGATGCAGTGAATGTCGTGTGTCGGAGCGAGTCATGCCGGTTGTCAGGAGTTTCACGCGAGGGCAATGGGAGGCGCTCGGACGCCGACTGGAGGCATTGCCTGAAAAGGCGAGAGACGCGCAGCCCGTCAAGGTAGGGGATGGCGTGAAATTCATCCGAACACAGATCAACGCAGCAAGGGAGAAAGGGTACACGCTGCATGAACTCATAGAACAGGCCACGCAGGAGGGCGTCGATGTGAGTCTCAATTCCCTGAGATATGCGATGCGCCGTGCGGACGGAAAAGGACGAATTCGACGGGGCGGCAGGGACGCGGCACGAGACCCGGCGGCAGCGCCGGTACGGGGCAGAAAATCGGTGAAAACCGATACGGCACGCGATAACTCGCTACGCACTGGACCACAGCAGAAGGGAGATGGGGGAGTAACCAGGCGGGGGCAACAGATACAGGGCTTCCTTGGATTTCCGATTAGCCCGGATACCGAAAACTTGTAGAGGTATGACATGGCAACGGATAATCCCCCCATCTATATGGTTGGTGGCAGCAAAGGTGGTGTCGGCAAGAGTTTCGTTACGCTGGCGCTGGTCGATTACCTTCGACGGACAGACGTCAATGTCGTGCTCGTCGAGACGGACACGACCAACCCCGATGTCATGAAGGCTGTCCATGACGAAATCGAATGCGGGTCATGGGCTCTTTTGAAAACGGAGTGGGTGATGGGGCTCAGCGGGCGTTTTCATTGAAGCGTGAGAAGTCGAGTTTTCCAGCGATGAGGAAGAGGACTGTGCGCATGGTTTCGAAGCGAGCGTATCCGCGTGCTTTGCGCTTGGCGGCCTGAAACAGGCCGTTGATAGCCTCAATAAATCCGTTGGTCTGACGCGTCTGAGTCCAGGCAACGATTCCGTCGAAATGTCGGCGAATCAATCTCACCACGTCCTTCATCGGTTCGACCTTCGAGCGCATGACGTTGGCGCACCACTGCTGCAACATCTCGGACACAACATTGATTTGCTTGCGTTCGAGAATGTCGCGCAGTTGTTCCCGGTACAGCCACGCTCGGGCAGTGCGATTGGTCGTGTACTGACTGATGAGCGCCTCGAGGTCGGTGAGTTGGGCGAGGCTCAGTTTGTCCGCATCCTTGAGCAGCGTCCAGCGCATGCCTTCGAGTTGAGGGTCGAGCTTCTGTTGCTGCCGGCGTACTGTGTCGAGCGCTTTGGACGCGTGCGCGACGACGTGAAACTTGTCGAAAGTCACCCGCGCTTCGGGCAGATATTCATTGACACCCTTGATGAAAGCCGGCGACATGTCGATGCTGACCGAGCCGAGTTGCTCGGGCGTGCCACCGTGTTCGTCCAGATAGGCCGCAAAGCGTTCAATTGTGCTGGCATCCTTGCCGGTCGTGACGAACACGACCCGGCGCGCCTGCATGTCGGCGACCAGCGTCAGATACTCATGACCGCGCCGGTAGGAAGTTTCGTCAATCGCCACCGCCGTCACATCCGACAGGTCGGCCGCCGCGAGTGCCAACTCTACATAGCGCGAACAGATGGCGTGTACTCGATGCCACGACAGGTTGACGGCACGCGCAACAGCGGCAAACGGCATCTGCTGGGCGAGCATCAGTACGAGCGCCTCGAACAGCAGCGTGAAGCCGTTGAGTTGACCAACCCAATCAGGTTCGACCAACCGTACGGAGCCATCGGGCAAGCGCACACGCGGCACCCGAACCTCCAGGAAGCACTCGTGTTGAAAGAAATTCAGGTGACGCAGACGTTTGATTTGCGTGTCGTGCACGGGGTGCTCACCGGCAACTCCGGCATAGCCAAACCGGCTGCCCGCGACGAAGTCCACGGCAATGGTGAGTTGACGCTGATCGGCATCAAAGTCAACGGCTTCGACGTACCAAGGTGCGGATATACCGAGAGCGGATTCGAACAGTTGATTCGTCATCGTTGTTTTGTCTTCCGTGGCTGGTTGCCGCATTCTGCCGCAACCAGCCACGGCTCAGCGTATCAATTGTGGGCGCCTCAAGGGTTCGCTGCGCCGGGCTTACGCCCGCCCTTGACCCGCCAAACCTACCCACTCAAAACTCAAAGGAAGCTAATTTTTTAAGAACGATTAAGGACTTCAACAAGGACTCAGAGAAACGCCGTCGATAGACTAGGTCTCAGTTTTCCTCGCACTTCAAGCGAGTGCTGCATGTCTCCCCATGTTAACTGAACCTTTAGGATGTACACGGCCATGGCAAATCCAAAACTCGAAGTCCTGACACCTGCAAACTCGCAGATCATCTTCATCGACCAGCAACCGCAAATGGCTTTCGGGGTCCAGTCGATGGACCGTCAGGCGCTCAAGAACAACGTAGTAGGACTCGCGAAGGCAGCGCGGGTATTTAAAATTCCGACCACTATTACGTCCGTGGAATCCGAAAGTTTTTCGGGCTATACGTATCCCGAACTGTTGGACGTGTTTCCTGATCACAAAGTGCTCGAACGCTCGTCCATGAATTCGTGGGATGACCAAAAGGTTCGTGATGCGCTTGCTGCAAACGGCCGGAAAAAGGTCGTGGTGGCAGGTCTGTGGACAGAAGTTTGCAACAACACGTTTTCGTTGTGCGCCATGGACGAAGGCGACTACGAAATCTATATGGTCGCCGACGCGTCGGGCGGCACCTCGAAAGAAGCGCATGACTATGCGATGCAGCGCATGATTCAGGCCGGTGTGGTTCCGGTGACCTGGCAACAGGTGCTGCTCGAATGGCAACGCGATTGGGCGCACAAAGAGACTTACGACGCAGTCATGGCGATCGTCAAGGAGCATTCGGGTGCGTACGGGATGGGCGTGGACTATGCCTACACCATGGTCCACAAGGCGCCCCAGCGCACGGCGGTGTCGCATGAGGTTCTGGCGCCGGTGCCCGCAAGGAAGTAAACGGCCGCATTGCGTCGCCCGGCGGGGCGGCTCGAACAGTGTGCGGGGCACGTCTACCTCGGATTTATTGAGCATCCACCGGCACGAACGTGCCAGTGGATGCGGCGGGGTTCGCGGGCGGTGCATCCATGTGCTGAATTCCGCATGCCGGCTGCAGCCTGTTTCTGAATGCTTCATGGAGGCAATCGCGACGCGCGACCGCTTCCCATGAATAGCTCCGTGCCTGAAAAACGGAGCGCTCCCCATGAGGATCGCCATGACTTCCAATACTTCCGCGCCGACACCGGCCGAAGTTGTCTTCTTCAACGGTAAGATCGCAACTCAGGACGACAAGCGCTCTTTTGCCGACTCACTTGCCGTCGCGGACGGCCGCATTATCGCTGCGGGTTCGCGCGACGCAGTGATGCGGCACGTGAACGGCAACACGCGTCACGTCGACCTCAACGGCCGCACGGTTATTCCGGGGCTGAACGACTCCCACCTGCACATCATTCGCGGCGGCCTGAACTTCAACATGGAGTTGCGCTGGGATGGCGTGCCTTCGCTGGCCGACGCGCTCGACATGCTGCGCAAGCAGGTGGCCCGCACGCCGGCGCCCCAGTGGGTTCGCGTGGTGGGCGGCTGGAACGAATTTCAGTTTGCCGAGCGGCGCGCGCCGACGCTCGAAGAAATCAATGCGATTGCACCGGATACGCCGGTGTTCATTCTGCATCTGTACGACAGCGCGCTGCTGAATGCAGCGGCGTTGCGCGCGGTCGGCTATACCAAAGACACACCGAATCCGCCCGGCGGCGAGATCCAGCGCGACAAGCGCGGCAATCCGACGGGCATGCTCATCGCGCGGCCGAACGCCGGGCTGCTATACGCCACGCTGGCAAAAGGCCCGAAGCTCGCACCTGACGATCAGCGGAATTCCACGCGCCATTTCATGCGCGAACTGAACCGGCTCGGCGTGACGAGCGCGATCGATGCGGGTGGCGGCTACCAGGCCTATCCGGACGACTACGCGGTCATCATGGACCTCGCGAAGCGCAACGAACTGACCGTGCGTATTGCGTACAACCTGTTCACGCAAAACGCGAAAAAGGAGATCGAGGATTTCGCGAAATGGGTGAAGATGACTAAGCCCGGTGAAGGCGACGATTTCCTGCGCGTGAACGGCGCGGGCGAGATGCTGGTGTTCTCTGCCGCCGACTTCGAAGACTTTCTGGAGCCGCGCCCCGATCTGCCGGACACGCTCGAAGACGAGCTCGGAGCGGTCGTCAAGCTGCTGGTGGCGAACCGCTGGCCGTTCCGCCTTCACGCGACCTACAACGAATCGATCGAACGCTTCCTGAATGTGTTCGAACGCGTGAACGCCGAGATTCCGTTCAACGGGCTGCGCTGGTTCTTCGACCACTGCGAGACCATCACGCAGAAAAATATCGAGCGCGTGCACGCGCTCGGCGGCGGCATCGCGATCCAGCATCGCATGGCTTATCAGGGCGAGTACTTCATCCAGCAATACGGTGATGAGGCGGTCAAGCGCACGCCGCCGATCCGCCACATGCTCGACGCAGGCCTGCCGGTCGGTGCGGGCACGGACGCGACGCGCGTCGCGAGTTTCAATCCGTTCGTCTCACTGTACTGGATGGTGTCGGGCAAGACGGTGGGCGGCACCTCGATGTACTCGAGCGAGAACAGGCTGGATCGCATGGAAGCACTGCGCCGCTACACGGTGGGCAGCGCGTGGTTTTCGAATGAAGACGACCGCAAAGGCGCACTCGTTCCCGGCCAGTTCGCGGACTTCGCGGTCCTTAGCGAGGACTACTTCAGCGTCGACGAGAGCCGCATCAAGTTCCTCGAATCGGTGATGACGGTGGTGGGCGGCAAGGTCGTGTACGCCGATGACGAATTCGCGCCGCTCGCACCGCCGGCATTGCCGGTCAGCCCGTCGTGGTCGCCGGTCGCGGAGTTCGGCGGCTATAGCCGTTACAAGCCGACCGCAGTCGCGTGCGTAGACGGCTGTGTGAATCTGTGTGGCGTGCATGCTCACGCGCACGGCTGGGCGTGGCGCAAGAACGTGCCGGTCAGCGATTCGAACGGTTTCTGGGGCGCGTTGGGATGTAGCTGTTTCGCGTTCTGATACGCGATTCTGATGGCCACCGGTTCGTGCCACCTGGCGAGCGAGGACCTTTATGCCGACCCTGACAGACGGTGTGTTGTTTGGCCTCGGCATTCTGGTGCTCGATTTTCTGGCGTGGCGTTTCATGGATCGAACGAGCGAACAGGTGCGCCTCGCTTTTCGCGCGATCATGTTCGCGCTGTCGACTTATGTGCTGTTCAGTTCGGGCATGAATCCGCTGGGCGCGGCGCCGTGGCCGGACGAACCGTTGCGACATCTTCTCGCGCAAGTGCTGGAAGTGGTGTGGTGGCTGCAGGGCGCGCGTCTGGCGACGATCGTGCTGGATCGTGCCGTGCTGCCCGAGACGTGGCACAAGGAACGTCTGTTTCAGGACGTGCTCGGCGCGCTGGTGTTTCTGGCGGCAGCAGTCGGCGCGATTGCGTTTGTTCTGCAACTGCCGGTGCGCGGCTTGCTCGCGACCTCCGGGGCGCTCGCGGTTGTGCTCGGCCTGGCGATCCAGAGCACGCTCAACGATGTGTTTTCCGGCATGGTGCTAAACGCCACGCAGCCATTTCGCATTGGCGACTGGATGACGATTGGCGACGTGGAAGGCAAAGTGGTCGAGAGCAACTGGCGCGCAACGAGCCTGCTTAACGGTCAGGGAAATATCGTCGTGCTTCCGAACAGCGTGGCGGCGCGTACCAACATCGTCAACGCGAATCAGCCGTCGCACACGCATGGCATCAGCGTCGTGCTGCCGGTCAATCCGTCGATCCGTCCGGCGCTCGTATTGGCGGCGCTTTCGAACGCCGCCAGGAGCTCCGGGGCCGTGCTGACCGACCCCAAACCGGTCGTGAGCGTGCGCCGCGCGACCATCGATGCCATCGAGTACGAGATCGTCTGCTACGTCCCCGAACTGGACCGGAAGACCGACGTGCGCAATGACCTGTTCGATCTCGCGCACCGCCATCTGCTCTCGCGCGGTGTGGTTTTGCAGCCGTTGTCGGTGCCCGAAGCGGCGCCCGGCGGCCCGGACGAGAAGCAGCGTCTGCTGCGCAACGTGCTGATCTTTCGGACGCTCGAGGCCGACGAGTTGGCCCAACTCGCCGCGAAGCTCACGACGCACGTGTTCGAAGCCGACGAGACCATTTATACGGCTGCGGATGAGAGCGGCCACGAGCTTCACATTCTCGCGCAGGGCGTGGCCAAAGTGATCGTGCCGAAGGATGGCGGCGAGATCGAACTGCGTCGGCTCGCGCCTGGCGATTCGATCGGCCAGTCGGGCATCCTCGCCGGCGTCAGGACGGCTGTCGTCGTGCGTGCGTTGACACACGCCACCGTCTTGCGGCTGGGCAAGAGCGCGTTGACGCCGGTGCTCGAACGGCGCCCCGAGGTGGCGAAGGAAATGTGCCGGCTGCTGTCGGAACACCATGCAAGCGAGCAGATGCTGCTGTCGACTCCGCCGAACGTGGACGATACCCCAGGTGGCCTGCTGCATTGGATTCGCGACGGCATGCGGCGCTTCCATGAACTGACGCTTTGAGCGCATGCCTTTGAGCGAATACACATCACTGTCGTGTCGATTAAGTCTTTTTAAGGATTCGCCAAAGCCTTTATCGATTTAATTCGCTACGCTGCAATGGACAGGACCCGACTCGACTCGACTTCGAGTCGTCCCGCTTACCCTGGCAGCGAGGCCGCCGGGCATGCGGGCAGAAGCACGCTGAAGCGCGGACGTCTGACACGGAGGAGTTGACATGAAGAAATCCATTGCCGGCGTGGATATACCCGACGGCGCAGTGGCTCAGGCAGCAACCGATCTGACGCAGAGGATGGAATCCGAGCTGATGTTTCATCACGCCCAGCGAGCGTTTCTGTTCGGTGCGCTCACGGGATACCGCGAGAACCTGAGGTTCGACGCCGAACTGCTCTATGTCGGCGCGATGTTTCACAACGCCGGGCTGAACGCCAGATATCAGCGTTCACCCTACCGCTTCGAAGTGGACGGCGCGAACGCCGCGCGCGAATTTCTGAAGCAGCACGCGGTTGCGGAGCACGGGATCGCCGAGGTCTGGATGGCCATCGCATTGCATACGACACCGGGCATTCCGGAGCACCTGTCGCCCCTGGTCGCGCTGATCAGCGCCGGTGTGCAGATGGATGCGCGGGGCGCCCGCTACGACGAATTCACCGCGCAGCAGCGCGACGAAATCGTGCAGGCCTATCCCCGTGAATCCGGCTTCAAGAAGAAGCTGATCGAAGCCTACGCGCGTGGCATGGAACATCGTCCTGCCACGACGTTCGGGACGGTGAATGCCGACGTACTGGACCGGTGGGACCCGAACTATCGCCGCCTGAACTTCTGCGGAATGGTATTGGGTTCGGACTGGCCAAATTGACCGTGGTTATAGAAAGGAGGAACAGCATGGGCTACATCATTTCACTCGGCGTCGGCTTCGGCGTCGGCCTGCTTTACGGGCTACTGAAGGTTCAGTCGCCCGCACCGCCGCTGATCGCGCTGGCCGGGTTGCTCGGCATGGTGCTGGGCGAGCATGCGATACCGGTGGTCAAAGCGCAGTTCTTCGCGCAGGCGCCGGCGCAGACAGTTCAGGTCGCGAAGCAGATGAACGACGGCGTAGCACAAAAGCCGCTGACGCCGGGCGCGACGAAGGAAGGCGGGTGATGTCGCAAGCAGGTGTTTTTCGCACGGCGAGGCACGGCTTGTGAATCGGCACGAAGACACGATTCTCGCGCTGATTGCGGGCTACGTCGACACGGTGGGCTTTATCGCGCTGTTCGGATTGTTCACGGCGCACGTGACGGGCAACTTCGTGCTGATCGGCGCGGAGGTGGCGGGCGTGGGCCAGGGTGTGCTGCTGAAGCTTCTGGCGTTTCCGTCGTTCATCGTAGGGATCGCCATGAGCAGTGTGATTTTCAAGTTTCTCGAACGCAGGCATGCGGCGCATGCGGCAAGTGCGTTGTATCTGCTTCAGGCGGCGCTGCTGGTGTCTTTCCTGGTGACCGGGTTGCTGGCGGCACCGATCACGGATGCGACCGCCGCGATGGTGCTGATATGCGGTGTATTGGGAACCATGGCGATGGGTGTGCAGAACGCGCGCGGCAAGTTGCTGCAAGTGGCCGGCCTACCGAATACGGTGATGACCGGCAATGTCACACAGGTCGTGCTGGACGCGATCGAACTGATCCATCGCGGGACGCGAGGCGACCACGGGCAGCAGGTGAGCGAACGGCTCAAATGGACGTTGGCGGCCATGTCAGGTTTCGCCGCCGGCGCGATTGCCGGGGCGCTTGCGTTCGTCAAGCTTTCGTTCATTGCCGTTGCGTTGCCGGTCGCCGTGCTGCTGTTTTTGGCCTGGAAGCGCAGGAGCAACCCGTGAGCGGCCAGGCTGCGGCGAAGCCGTCGCGGCGCAAACCCTCCGCTGACAACACGTACACGGCCTGCTGGAACAAAGGCCGGTCAATCAATCGTTGCTAACACTATCGGGTAATCAAAATGTTCAGGTCGCTTCATCGGGTTCGTCCTGTTGCGCTGCTTTCCGCAGCGCTGCTGATCGGGTTCACTCCCGTTTCGTCTGCCTTCGCCGATGCCGGGCCGCCGGAAACAGGGAGCGCCAAAACCGCGCTGGTGAAGCACCCCGACGTGTCGGTCGGCGCACAGTACGACACGACCCACGTGTATGTCGCTTCGGCGGACCTCGATGCGTTCGTCAACAGCTTCATCGCCACGTTCGGCGGCAAGGCGTCGCCGCGCGCCGTGTTCACAGTGACACCTACGCCGAGCAAGACCGCGTCGCAGTACGTGCAGACGCCGGTGGGCATGCTGTCGGTGTTCGGCTTCGAAACACCGGTTCCGTATCCGTTCGGTAATGAGCGAACCGGCTATCTGGTCACCGACATCGACCAGGCGTTGAAGGCGGCGCGTGCGGCCGGCGCGGACGTGCTGGTCGATTCGTTCGACGACCCGATCGGTAAAGACGCGATCATTCAATGGCCGGGCGGCCTGACGATGCAGTTGTACTGGCACACCAAAGCGCCCAACTATGCGCCGCTGCAGAGCGTGCCGGATAACCGCGTGTACGTGTCGCGTTACGAGGCGAACAACTTCGTGCGCCGCTGGCTGCACTTCTCGCATGGCAAGGTGGTGTCCGACAATCCGCGTGCGGATGCCGGTGTAATTGGCCGTCCGGGCGGGACAGTTCGCGAGATCCGTATCCAGTCAGGCTTTGGCCGCATGATCGTGTTCGTTACGGACGGCAAGCTGCCGTTCCCGTTCGGGCGTGAAACGACCGGCTACCGTGTCGCCGATGTGGCACAAACAATCGAGCATGCGCAGGCCGCCGGCGCGAAGGTCCTCTATCCGGCCTACACCGGTGGATCGGACAACACCGCCATGCTCGAATTCCCGGGCGGGTATATCGCCGAGGTGCACGATGGTCAGTGAAGCCGTCGTCACGAAGACGGCGACGTCGCCGAAAGCACGCACGCAGGTGCAGCGCGGTGGCGTGCTGCGCGCCGCTCGTGCATTGCTGCTCGGCACCGGGCTGGCAGCGGCGCTGCCGGCCTGGGCGGTGGACACCGCGCTAGGCGGCGCCGACGATACCACGACGGGCGCCGGCACGACAGCAAGCTCGTCGGCTGCGGCTGGCGCTGCTACGGCGCCGTCGTGTGCGCGCCCCGCGATCATGTTCAACCGTTGGCAGGAGAACTGGTCGGCGTTGGCCAATCCGTGCGTGCCGAAAAAGCCGTTCGATTCGCTCAAGTACATTCCGCTGTTCGGCAATCCCGATGCTTATATTTCGCTGGGCATGGTGCTGCGCGAGCGGCTGGAAATCAACGACGCGCCGCTTTTCGGTCTCGGCGCAGGCCACGACGACACTTATGTGCTGCAGCGGTTGGAGGTGCATGCCGACGTGCGCCTCGGCCCGCATGTGCAGATCTTCACGCAGTTCGAAGACGCGCGCCCGTTCGGCAAGGACACTGTCACGCCCGTCGACAAGAATCCGCTCGACTTGCGCCAGGCGTTCGTTGCGATCACGGAGCCGCTGGGGCCCGGTACGTTCAAGTTCCGCGTCGGGCGGCAGGAAATGGCATTCGACTTGCAACGCTTCATCTCGGTGCGCGACGGCCCGAACGTGCGCCAGGCGTTCGACGCCATCTGGGCCGACTATGAAACCGGCCCGTGGCGCTGGATCGCGTACGCGACGCAGCCGGTTCAATACCGCGACAACTCCGATTTCGACGACGTCTCCAATCGCGATCTGACATTCAGTGGCGTGCGTGTCGAGCGCAAAGGTGTCGGGCCCGGCGACCTGTCCGCGTATTACTCCCGCTACAACCGTAGCAACGCGCGCTTTCTCGATGCCACCGGCGCTGAACACCGCGACGTGTTCGACGCGCGCTACGCCGGCAACGTCGGCCATATCGATTGGGACGCCGAGGGGATGTATCAGTCCGGACATGTCGGCAGCAAAACGATCGGCGCGTGGGCGGTGGGGTCGCTGGCCGGCTATACGCTGTCCTCAGTGCCGTGGACTCCGCGCATCGGCCTCCAGGTGGATGCCGCATCGGGTGACACCCATCCGGGCGACGGCCGGGTCGGCACCTTCAATCCGCTCTTTCCGAACGGCTACTACTTTGCGCTGGCCGGCTATACCGGCTACGCGAACGTGATTCACGTGAAGCCGTCGCTGATTCTCAAGCCGAACAGCAAGCTGGCGCTGCTCGCGGGCGTGGGGCTTCAGTGGCGCGAGACGACTGCGGACGCCGTGTACCAGCAAGGCTCGGCCGTCGTGCCGGGCACGGCGGGGCATGGCAGCCGCTGGACCGGGTTCTATACGCAACTGCGCGCCGATTGGGCGGTCACCGCCAATCTCGCCGCAGCGCTCGAAGCCGTGCATTTCCAGGTCGGACCGTCGTTGCGCGATCTGGGCGCGCGCAATGCCGACTACGTCGGCGCCGAACTAAAGTTCGGCTGGTAGAGGCGCATTGTCCGCAATCCGTCGTCACGACGACGTGCTAGAAGAGGCCATGTCATGAACACCCCGGACTTATCCGCCGGCGCGGCGGCGCCGTCGGAACTCGAGATTCCGTATTCGTCGCTGGAGTACCGGCAGCATCAGATGTTTCCCCGCCTGTCGGCGGCAGAGATTCAAAGCTTGCGACGCTTTGCCAGGCCCATGTCCTTCAAGGCCGGCGAACTGATTTTTGAAACCGGGCATGTTGCGCTCGGCCTGTTCGTGCTGCTGCATGGGCGCGTGCGCATCTATTCGCGCGACAGTTTCGGGCGCACGACGCTCGTCACCGAACATGAAGACGGGCACTTCATGGCGGAGATGGCGCAGCTTTCCGGCAAGCCCGCGTTGATCGACGGCGTGGCGTTGACGGATGTCGAAACGCTCGTGATCGAGCCGGACCGGCTACGCGCCTTGATCGTCGCCGACGCGCAACTGGGCGAGCACATCATGCGTGCGCTGATTCTGCGGCGGCTCGGACTGATCGAGCAGCGGCTCGGCCCGATTATTGTCGGCAACGGCGACGACGCGCGGCTGGTCGCCTTGCAGGGATTCCTGCGCCGCAATGCGTACCCGGCGATGGTGATCGACGCGCGCAGCGATCCCGAGGCGATCACGCTGCTTGGCGGCATGACCACCGGCGCCGGCGATTTTCCGCTGGTCTTCTGCCCGAACGGCTCTGTGCTGCGCGCACCGGATGAGGCGCAACTCGCGTCGTGTCTCGGACTCGTACCGACCTTCGAGCCTTCGCATGTCTATGACGTCGCCATCGTCGGCGCGGGACCCGCGGGATTGGCAGCCGCGGTGTATGCGGCCACCGAAGGGTTGTCGGTCGCGGTGTTCGACCGACGCGCGCCGGGCGGCCAGGCGGGCGCCAGTTCGCGGATCGAAAACTACCTCGGCTTTCCCACCGGCATTTCAGGCCAGGCGCTCGCCGCGAGAGCCTTCCAGCAGGCGCTGAAGTTCGGCGCGCATCTGGCGATTCCCGGCAAGGTCCTGGACGTGCAGCGGCAGGACGGGATCTTTCTGCTGTCGCTGTTCGACGGGCAGCGCATCAGCGCCCGCACGGTCGTGGTGGCGAGCGGAGCCGCTTACCGCAAACCGGCGGTGCCGGGCTTCCAGAGCTTCGAAGGGCGCGGCACCTACTATTGGGCGTCGACGATCGAAGCCAGGCTGGTGAAGGGGCAGGACATCGTACTGATGGGCGGCGGCAACTCCGCGGGGCAAGCGGTCGTTTTTCTGGCAAATTTCGCGCGGAGCATCCGCGTGCTGATTCGCGGTGAAGACTTGAACGCGAGCATGTCGAAGTATCTGATCGACCGCATCGGTTCATTGCCCAACGTCACGCTGTGCACGCGCTGCGTGCTGCGCGGGATCGATGGCGACGAAGCCGGACTCACCCAATTGCAGATCCGGCATGAAGACGAGGGCACCGATGAAGTGATCGCCACGCGTCATCTGTTTCTGTTCATCGGCGCGGACCCGGAGACGGATTGGCTCGGCTCGAGCGGCGTGGAGCTTGATAACCGTGGTTTTGTCGTCACCGGGTCCGCCCGCGGCGAGCACGGCCTGACTGAAGCCAGCGCACGTTTTCCGCTCGAAACCAGCGTGCCGGGCATGTTCGCGGTCGGGGATGTGCGCTCGGAGTCGGCCAAACGTGTGGCCGCGGCGGTGGGCGACGGCGCGGCAGTCGTGAGTCAGATCCACGCGTATCTGAGCCGGATGGCAAGGGCTGCTGCTTAAGGCTGTGTAGCTGTTTAACCGGCGCGCTGCGCCTGCATGACGCCGGACACAATGGCGCAGACTGCTTGACCACAATGAATGGAGCAACAGCGAAGGCCTATTTCACGACTCAAGACGGCACGCAGATCTATTACAAGGATTGGGGTGCGGGCCAACCGATCGTGTTTTCCCATGCATGGCCGCTCAACGCGGACGCATGGGACTCGCAAATGATGTTCCTTGCGGAACACGGCTATCGTGTGATTGCGCACGACCGCCGCGGTCACGGACGCTCATCGCAGCCGTGGAACGGCAACGACATGAACACCTGCGCGGACGATCTCGCCGGGCTGATCGAAGCGCTCGATCTGAACACGATGATGATGGTCGGTCACTCGGCGGGCGGCGGCGAGGTGGTGCGCTATATCGCGCGCCATGGTACGAAGCGTGTCGCCAAAGCCGTGTTGATCGCCGCCGTGCCGCCGCTCATGTTGAAGACGGAAGCGAATCCGGGTGGCCTGCCGATGGCGGTATTCGACGGCATGCGCGAGGCCGTGTGCAATGACCGTTCACAATTTCTGAAAGACGTCGCGGTACCGCTGTTTGGCTTCAACAGGCCGAACGCCAAGGTGTCGCAAGGCATGCTCGACGCGTTCTGGCGGATCGGCATGCAAACCTCGATCAAGGGCGTGTACGACTGCATCAAGGCATTCTCGGAAACCGACTTCACTGAAGACCTCAAGCAGGTCACGGTGCCGGCTCTCGTACTGCAGGGCGGCGACGACCAGATGGTGCCGCTTGCCAACTCCGGCGTGCCGTCGGCGAAGCTCATGCCGACCGCGCGGTTGAAGATTTACCAAGGTGCGTCGCACGGCCTGCCCACGACGCATGCGGACCGCGTGAATGCGGATCTGCTCGCGTTCATTCAGTCGTAAAAGAGTAGGCCGGCGGCGCCGTTTCCCTGTCCGCCGGCCGTTGACGCGCGCCGCTCTTGCCGCAGCGATTGCTCAGCCTGCCGAGCAGTTCGTGCGCCTTCCGAACATCGGAAGTGCCGGCGGCGCTTTCCAGATCCGCCGCGATCGGAATCAGTAGTTCAACGGCTTCTTCAGTCTGGCCTTGCGCGTCGAGTAGGTGCGCCATCGCCATCGATGCACGCAGCTCCCACATTTTCGCGTCCTGCTCGCGGGCAAGGTGGAGCGCCTTCGAAAAACAGGAAGACGCGGCAGCGATCTTCGTCCGGCGGGCATGGCTCGTGTGGGCGTGCTTCTCTGCTTCGGCTTGTGCCGCGACGCCCAAAGCTCGCCAGACCTCCGGCAGAAAGAACAGTTCGCCGTTGCTCTGGCAAAAATCCAGCGCCTCATTGAGCCGGTTCGATGCCTCCGTCACGCGTCCTTGTTCAATCAGCGTCTCGGCGTACGTCACGATAAGCGGCGTGACCAAGCGCCGGAAGCCGTGTGACTTCAATGCATCGAGCCCGGCTTCGAGGACCGGCAGCGCCTGTTCCGCGCGTCCGTCGAGAATGTCGCGGTAAGCCGCAAGGCACGTGCAATAGTCCAACCAGATCGCAAAGCCGTGTAGCGCGGCTTGCGATCGCATGAGGTCGATGTAGCGCGAGCCGCGGCGCAAATCGCCGGACATCAGCGCAAGTGGAATGACTATGGCTCCGAGCAGGTGCGTGAGCGACGGCTCGATCGTTTCCGGGCGAATCGCGTCGACAAGCGTATCGACAAGGGCCGTGGCCGCATCGGGATCGCCCTGGAGCCAGGCGATTCGGGCCAGCGTGCCGTTGCAAAACACCACGGGATTGACAGCAAACCGGCCGTCGGGCCGCCCGTCGCCCGGCAACCGCATAAAGCGCTGGCTGGCGCTCGTGAGGCGTTGCTTTGCCTCGGTGTGCCGACCGTGACAATGCAGTGAAATCCCGATCATCTGGTCGGCGAGAACCTTCTGCCACGGCGTGCCGTTCCGCTCGGCCACCTGCTGAAACTGCTTCGCCAGGCTCATCGATTCATTGATGTTGCCGACAGAGAGCTTCGTGTTCCACAGGCCCCATAGTGCTTGGGTATAGAAGGCCTGGTCGCCGGACGCGACCGCGAATGCGAGGACTTCCCGCCACAGTTCCGCCGCCTTGGGAATCGGCCCGCGGACATAGGGTAACGCCGACGCCAGCGCACCGCGCACGCGCATTTCGACGGCGGCATCCACCGATCGGGCGGGCAGGGCTTCGAGTGCATCCACCGCTTGCACGGCACGCGTGCAGCATTCTTCGATCAGGCCCGCATCGAGCAGCGTACCGGCCAGATTCGACGCCAGCTCGACCCCGACGCGCACATCGCCCTCAGGTGAGAAGGCCCAGTCAAACGCGGCGCGCGCGTCGTCGAGCACCTGTTGGAGGTCGGTTGGGTTGCCGGTGTCGCCGAGCGGGTCGCCGTCCGTTTGCGCCTGGAAGCAGCGCGCCAGGTAGTGCGCGTTGCGTGAGGTCATGATCCGCAACTCGCCTTCCGCGAGGAGCTTCTCCATCGCATAGGCGCGGGTCGATTCGGAGAGGCGATATTTCCTGACCGGTCCGTGGAATTCGACGTTGACCAGCGATTTCGCCACCAGTTCGGTGATACCGCTGATCGCGTTTGCGACCGACTGTTCCTCGTCGCACGCCACGGCGCACATGGCCTCGAAAGTAAAGCTGCCACCGAATATCGCGAGACGTCGGAACAGCGACCGGGTGTCGGGGTCGAGTATCGCGAAGCTCCAGTCGAACGTCGCGCGCAAGGTTTGATGGCGCGGCAGAGCGGTCCGGTAGCCTCCCGTTAGCAATGCGAAACGGTCGTTCAGGTAGCGGTGAACACCCGCGAAGCCGAGGGCAGCGACGCGCGCCGCTGCCAGCTCGATCGCCAGTGGAATGCCATCCAGCCGGCGGCAGATCTCGCCGATAAGATGAACATCCGCGCTGACGGCCTCCACATGGCGTTGCGTTGAATTGACGCGTAGCAAAAGCAGCCTGACCGCGGAACACTGAAGAATCTCCGCATCGGTTGAATCCGAAGACGGGATGTCGAGTGGCTCGACCCTGTACATCGTCTCCGGCATAACGCGAAGAGGTTCGCGACTCGTCACGAGCACACGTAGAACTTCGCTTTCGGCTACGAGTGTGTCGACGATCTGCGCGACAGCGTCGATCACATGCTCGGCGTTGTCCAGCACGAGGAGCATACGTTTGCCGGAAAGCGCCGCAGCCAATTGAGGGATGCTGACTGCGGCATCGAGCGAGGCCAGCCCGCATGCCTTAGCGATCTCGCAAAGGATCGCACCCTGAGTTGTTGCCGTAACCAGTTCGACAATGTACACAGCTTCGGAAAACTCGTCCCATACCTGGTGTGCTACCTCCATAGCCAGGCTCGTCTTCCCTATGCCGCCAGCTCCAACCAGCGTTAATACCTGCCCTCCCTGGAGCAACATGCGGATCTGGCAAACGGCTGCGTCGCGGCCCGTTAGCCTGGTTTCGCGCGGCGGCAGGCGGCGCCTGACGATCGGCCGGGAGTCGACCGCAGGGGCCTGGATCGTAATGGGCCGCTGTCGCAACCGATACCCGCGGCCAGGGATCGTGACAATCAGGTCGCGATCCGTGCCGAGTATTTTACGCAGCGCGCACAGATGGACCTGGATATTGTTTTCTTCGACGATGGTTTCTGGCCAGACAATACGCAGCAGTTCGTCTTTCGTAACGAGTCGTCCAGCGGCCGACACGAGCGCGGCGAGGATATCGAAGGCGCGCGATCCAAGAGGCACGACTGCGCCGCTCTGGCGCAGCGTACGCATCGCCAGATCGATCTGAAACCGGCCCAATTCGATCATGCTGGTGCCGCAATTCGTGGGTCGCTCGGTAACCGTCATGTTTCTGCTCGCGTTGATCGAGGGAAAGCTGCGCGTCGGTTTATGCCAATGTCGATCGTATTCCGGCTGAGGCAACCAGTCGCCTACCTGGTCCGCAGACGCCTAACGTCACGGCGTATGCATGCGATAACAGCATCTTTGACTTATTAATCCCCGTGACATTGGAAAAGGTCTTGTTTCATCAGACCGAACCCATGTCTGTACCGCTCTGGGAGCGGCCCCTAATCGCGAAGGAGCGGAAGGTGATAGCGGCCCGAGTGTGCCTGCTTTACTTTTGTTCTGAAACTGGTCTATAAACAAAATTCTTTTGAAAAAAGATCAACAATGAACATCACCCTTGATGAGCTGGAGACTTTCACGGCTGTCGTCGACACCGGCTCGATGACGGCAGCTGCTCAACATCTCGACCTGACGGTTTCGGCGACGAGCCGGACCTTGGGGCGCCTTGAGGAAAAGCTGAAAACCACATTGATGCGTCGGACCACGCGCAAAATGGAACTGACCGAGGAAGGGCGAGCGTTCCTTCAACGCGCGCGCGCGATCATCGATTCGGTTGAAAGCGCGGAGGAACAGATGGTCGTGCGGCGTGAGAATCCGTCCGGACGCTTGCGGATCGACGCCGCGGGGCCTTTCATGCTGCATGTGATCGCGCCACTCGTGCAGGGCTACCGCGACCGCTATCCGCATGTCTTTCTGGAATTGACCACCAACGACGGCATCATTGATCTGCTCGAGAGTCGCACCGACGTGGCTATCCGGATCGGCCGGCTCAAGGATTCGACGCTGCACAGCCGGCTGATTGGCAACAGCCGCATGCGCGTTCTCGCGAGTCGCGACTATCTCGAGGCGCACGGTCATCCACGCAAGGTCGAGGACCTTGGCAAGCACGCGCTACTGGGTTTTACGCAGCCAGAGTCGCTCAATGTCTGGCCATTGTTCGGCGCCGACGGTGAGCCGTACCGTATCGAGCCGGTAGCGTGTTCGTCGAGCGGTGAGACGCTTCGTCAGTTGGCACTCGAAGGGGTTGGCATCGTCTGCCTGTCGGATTTCATGACTGCGCAAGACCGCGAAGCTGGGAGTCTCGTGCAGATTCTCGCTCGCCAGACCAGAGACATCCGTCAGCCGATCCATGCCGTCTACTACCGTAATACCGCCGTTTCTTCCCGGATAGCGTCCTTTATCGATTACCTGATGGATGAGATTGGAGGCAAGGCGTCGACCCGGCATCCGACTGCGTGGGCGCGTCAAGCGTAGGTCGGATCGAGTGCTGCCGAATTCAAGCTTCGAATAGTCTGACTCGCCGTTGAGCATAACTACCACGAAGTGGGGGACGGTGATCCCGGCTGGACGCTTCCCATGTCGGTCCGGTTTGTCATTGCCCAGGACGGCACTGTCGCGGACGCCGAGGTTAGCCCCCGCTCGACTCACAGGCCTGACACCTGAAGCGTTAACTCCGGCGCTGAATAATATCGGCCGTCTACCACTGACCTGCAGATAGTCTCCCCCCACTTGGCTATTTGCCGGGGCTTATTATTTCCAGTCGCTTGAACGTCCGTTGAGGAGAAATCGGATTGTCCCTTGTGGGTCGCGAAGAGTCCCTCGCATCGCCCGAAAGGAACCATTCGCCTTCCCGGGATGCGCGTCAATGAGAACGTGCGCTCACGCAAGCAAAGTTGTAACGTAACGTGCGATGCCGACCAAGGCGCTACTCCGTGCTACTTTTCTGTTGATTCATCGCCCAGACGCGCTTGACCTGGCTTTGACTGCATCGGGCAAGTTTTGCCGTTACTGTTGAAGTCCGTAGATTCTGCTAATGATGTCCATTGAAGCGCTAATCGTGTCCGTTAAATCCGCTAACGCAACCGGCGGATGCCCTCGAATTTACGCATCTCGCGATAACGGCTGATCGCGCGCAACGCCGCATCAAAGTGACTCGAGAGACGAAATATAGAGGCGGGGACTGTTTCCAGAAGCGTGTGATGCACAGTGCAAAATTCAACTGTCGGTTCGAGCCATTCGCGTTTCCAGCGAGGTGCCGATACGTCCGCGTCATTCAGCACAAGGCATCTGAAGCAGTAAGGCATGCAGCGCCGCTCGGAGATCCATGCCGAAGGCGTTTGGACGTGCCTCAACCTCTGTTCATCAAGACGGGCCAGCGCTGCGAATTGTTGCAGCGCTATCTTTGAAATAGGAGGGAAAAGGATCCATCCGGCAGTTCCATGCGCTGGTAGCGGCTCGCTTGCGCTCATTTCCCAGAGCATCGCAACACTCACCTGATATCGTGCGGCGACACGGCCTAACCAGCCACCAAAGGCTTCTTCGTAGAAAGGCCTGGGAGCAACCGGCCACGGGGTAACGCTACTGTGCGACTCGGCAGACATGTTCGAGATGCGTGATACCGATAAATTCGTCGCCACTGCGAATTGATAGTTCGGCTGCGTTGTTCAGTAACGTGGATATCTCGCCGGTCAATCCGCCGGTCGCGCTCAGAACAAACTGAACGATCTCGCGTCGCGCGAGATCCGATGGCTTGCGCAGTGGCAACACGCGTTCGAACGCCGCGAGAAGCCGCCGCAGACCATCGCTCTCCCGCCACCGTGGAATTTCGAACGGCGTATAACGACTTATCATCTGCGGATCGGTTTGGAGCGCAAGTACTGCGTCACGGGTACCGACTAGCACCATACTGATCTGGAGGTCATTGGCGAGGAATTTGAGTAGGTTCAGGGATGCCCGTTGCTCCCGATAGCTGCCCGCCAGCAGGTGGTGGACCTCATCGACAACCAGCATGCGTGGCGACATGCGCTTGAGAATCTCACGTGCCAGCCGTTCGAGGGACGCGAGGCCGGCCGCCGCGTTGTGGGGAGCGCCCAGTTCGAACAGTAACCCCGAATAAAACCGATGCTGGTCCGGGGTCGGTGGCATTTGCATCGCGACGACCGGACAACGTTCGACCCCGCTTCGCTCGTCAAACTCGTTGGGATGTGCACGCCGGAATTTGGCCGTGATTTTCGTCTTGCCTATATTTGAGTCTCCGTGCAGGAGCAGGCACGGCATCCGGTCGCGGCGTGGCGTTTCAAATAAACGCTCAAGCTGCTGCAGAGCCTGTGTCGCGCGGGGATAGTCGATCCAGCGGTCGCGCAAAAGTCCACAAACTCGTTCGTCGTTGCCTAGCTCGGCCTGTTTTCTAACGGCCGGCAACAGATGCGCGAGCGTCCCGTCCTTCATACTTCTCCTCACCATTCCTCGACGTTGAAGGCCTGAACCTGCGCGGTGTAGTCGATCGTTTCAGCCTCCTCGGTTGTCGCACGCGTGAGCGGCAGAATTCGGTCAAGCAACTCATCCAACGGGGGGCTATTTTTCCGTGACCGACGACGTGCGCGGGTCGTCGCCTGCCTAGCTTTGAGAATCAGGCGCCGTTGCTCTTCAATTGTCCTGAAGATCAGGGCCTCCGAGACAGTGTGCTGCCCTTCTGACCGAATGGCTTGCAACGCTGCCCGATGTTCAAAAAGAGAAATGGCCGGCCGCCGCATGTCCGCGTACCGGACTTCGAGGTATTCGCCCCTTCCTGCCGTCACAAAAACACGCGAGAGATCCTCAGGATGGTATCGAACCGTAACGTCACGCCTGGTCTGCCGCCAGGCGACAAATATCGGATGCCAGTAACGAACGTGGAATAGCGTCAGTCCGTTATCCTGGATCGTCCTCTGCGCAACAGGCAGAAAGCGAATCAGGAATCTCAGTTCGGCGTCGTTCGTCGCGGGCAGTTGCCGCGAATCGGGATTGCGGACGAGCATCCGCCACGTGTCGGCTGGCGTTGCTCCAAGCAGGCCACGATGCGGAACGTGATGGTAGCGTCTAGCGATCTCGATCGCGAGCCATTGTTCAAATTCTCGAAGAGTCAACGACGCCGTCTTTTCGGACCGGCGCGCCTTGCGGCCTTTGGGGGATGATCCCGTGGCCCCCGGAAGGCCTCGGACGCGCTCCATCAGCGTGCGGTTGACCCGCTCAATGTGACCACCGAAATGAGGACGCCCGACTGGACGATACATGAGGTGGATGCCGAATTCCCGACATCCACTGCGAAGGGCCCTGCTCTTGAACTCGGCAGCATTGTCGAGATGGAGAACTCGCGGAATTCCACGCATCGGCCATTCTGCATCCGCCTCGATCATTGCAAGCCAGGGGGCTTTGGATAGTGCCGCTCTGGTAAGCAGCAAACCGACGGTCGCTGCTCCCGGACGTTCCATGCTGACGTAAAAACTCAACACACATCTGGTCGCGACGTCCAGAGCAATAGTTAGCCATGGGCGGCCGATCACCTGTCTGTCGTATTCGCTGACCAGAAACACATCCGCTTGTGTATGGTCGACCTGAACGATTTCCAGAGGATACTTTGCGACAAGCGAGCCTGGAGGAGTCATCGCGTCGGCAAGAGCCGCTCGCTTCAGAGCGTCTGCCTCGCGATGCTGAGCCCACCGCCGGCCAATCGTGGTTCGGCCCGGTGGTTGCAGTCCGGCAAGTTCACATCTGCGTCGAACCTCCAGCACGAGATCGGTTGCAGGATGCGCCAATTGTCGTTGAGTTGGCAGCCAGACATGAACTACTTCGTCGATCACAGCATCAACAGCCCTTCCCAATCGACGATCACCCTCAGAAGGCCCTCGGCGTTTCGGGATGACGGCGCTCGCTACCGGGTTTGCGAGAAACTTCCGCCGCAGACGATAGACCGTAGTCCAATGGACGCCCAGCAAGTTCGCAGCCAACACCGCAAGCTTTTTCGACAGTGGTCCTCGCCCTAACGGCCGGAGAACGTCTGCTATTTTCGCAGCACGGCTATTTGTTTCCTCCGGAACCGCCATTGCCGCTCCTTATCGAGCTTCGCCAGACGCGTTAGCGGAATTAAAGGACAGGACGAACGCGTTAGCAAAATAAACGGACATCCGAGCGTTCGTTCGTTGCTGAAACGCAACGCCTAAAAAGGCATGCGAAGCCGCTGCTACGCCTTATTTCGTGGGTAACAATGCAATCTTACATTAGCGTAATCTATGGACGGGATTAGCAGTTTTGAAGGGCTTCAACAAAAATCTTGTATTTTCCCACCTGGGCACATCAATGCCGTTGGCCCGTGAGGATCCGCCTGCCTTTGCTCTCACGTTCACGGGTGGGACGCGTTCATTTCAATTCTGTCGATGTCGCCGACCTTCAGCGCCACCACTTCGCTCGCGCGCAGCCCGGCGCCGTAGGCGACTGACAGCGCGGTCTGGTGCTTCAGGTTGCCGGTGGCGGCGATCAGCCGGGCCACCTCGTCGCGGCTGAGCACGACCGGTAGCGTGCGGGGCACGTGCACCGGCTGCATCCTCGCCATCAGCTCAGGCTCGTGGAGGGTGATCTCGAAGAAGAACTTCAGTCCGGTGATCGCCGCATTGAGCGACACCGGTGATACGCCGTGGTCGACCAGATGCAGCTGGTAGCGCCGCAGGTCCTCGACGGTGGCGGTGTCCGGTGGGCGTCCGAGAAACGCGGCGAACTGCCGGACTACGCGCAGATAACCGGATTGGGTTCCGGGTGTGAGTTTGCGCATGCGCATGTCGTCGGTCATGCGCTGGCGCAGCGGACTGATACTCTGGCCGGTGTGAGTCATGGCTCTGCTCCTGATGAGGAACGAGGCGGATTGCCTCGTCCTCCATCATGGGAACAGCGCGGGTTTCCTCTTCCACACCGCTAACGTCGGGCCGGAGCCCTATTACCGCGCGAGCGGTTTCGTCCACTGTCGCGACATCGGACGGTGATGGCGAGGATCATTGTTAGCTTGATTTGATTGCGCCAGCGGATGCGCTGCCGGTGAGAGCAAGGACGGGCACGGTAAACTGGAATACGGCGCCACGGGGCACGTTCGCTGTGACCCAGAGCCGCCCCCCATGCGCTTGCATAATGGATCGGCAGATCGAGAGTCCCATGCCCATGCCGGCAGCCTTCGTCGTGTAGAAGGGCTCGAAGACGCGCTCGACGTTCTCCGCCGCCACGCCAGGCCCCGAATCTCGCACGGAAACGAGGACGTCACCCGAGTCGTCCAGGCCGCTGCTGATGATCAATTCCCGTGCCCTCTCGTCAACCGCGCTCATCGCTTCGATGGCGTTGAGCACCAGGTTCAGCGTTACCTGCTGGAGCTGGATGCGGTCCCCTTCCACCAGCGGCAAGTTCTCGGCTAGCTGCGTTCGCAGCGACACGCCGTTCCTATCGGCCTCGGCTCGCGTCAGGGCAATGACCTCGGCAATCGCCTCGCCGATCTGCAACTGTTGCTTACTCGGCGGAGCGTTCTTGATGAGGCCACGAATCCAGTTGGCGACCTCGCTTGCGCGCTTCGCGCCCTTGACGATCTGATCAAACGCCCGCCGAGCTTCCTCCCAATCCGGCGGCTGAGCATTGAGCCAGCGCAGCCCCGCCTGCGCGCTCATAGCATTCGCCGCAATCGGCTGCTTGATTTCGTGAGCGATGGACGCGACCAGTTGCCCCATGGTTGCTACGCGGTTCGCGTGCTCCAGCGCCGTCTGAGCCTCACGGTAGCGGCGCTCGACCTCGCGCATCTCGGCCTCCACGCGCTTCCGCTCGGTCAGATCGAGGACGAACCCAACGCCTTGCCTCCCGCCCTCGAAGGCGGCCGTGCCCACCAGCACGGGTACGCGAGTGCCGTCCTTGCGCAGGTACTCCTTCTCGTAAGGTTGGAACGTTCCGGTCCTCATCAGCTCGTCGTGCGCTCGTGCCGTGCGCGCGCGCCATTCCGGCGGCGTGAGGTTCGAACGCCGTACGCGGCCGGACAGGAAGTCGTCGCGGTCGTATCCCACCATCCTGAGAAACGCGTCGTTAACTTCATGGAGGACTGCGTCGGCGGCTTGAGGCGTTTCGCCTTCAAGCCGCCACATGAAGATCCCGATGATGTTGGCGTCGACGAGCCGCCGGATCTTCGCCTCGCGCTCCGCCAGACCTCGGTACAAGCGGGCGTTCTCGAGCGTCATCGCGGCTTGCGACGCCAGGAGCTTCAACACCGCGATGCGGGCCGGCGCGAACGCGCGCGGCGTCAGATTGTTCTCGAGATAGAGCGCGCCGATGAGTTCACCCTGGTTGATCAGCGGCAGGCAGAGGACCGAGCGGACCTGTTGTCGGCAAATGTACGGATCGGCGCCAAATGGGTCTTGATTCACTGCGTCATCGAGCGTGAGGCTTTCCCGGGTGCGCATGACGTAGTGCAGCACGGATTCGGGCAGCATCGCCGTTGTCACACACTCGTCGCGCACCTGCACGACGAGCGAGCCGCCCTCGACTGCCGCTGCCGCCTTGATGCGCGGTTCGCCCCCGCTCGCGAGGACCAGCAGCCCGCGCTCGCCGCCCGCCTGTTCGATCGCAGTGCGCATGAGCGTGTCGAGCAGCTTGTCCAGCACGATCTCGCCCGAGACTGCCTGCGAGACCTTGAGCACGGTGGCGAGGTCCAATTGCTCAACCGGTGCCCCGATCGCCCCGACCGTGCGAGTTGTGGGTTGTTCCCCGCTAAGGACCGGGTACGTCTGGTCGAGTTGCCACACCTTGCCATCCGCTCCCCAGCAGAGATAGCCGTAGCGGGCGTTCCGTAGATAAAGGTCAGCGATCTGGTCGAACCCGCGCGCCCGGTAGAAGTCGGAAGCGCGCTCATAAGCAATTGCCTCATTGTGGACGAAGCCATTGTCACGCGCCGAACGGATCGCCTGTTCGTAGAGGTGCATCGCGTCGGCGTCGCGGCCCTCGATGCGAGCAAGCTCGGCGCCCACCAGCGCGGCGCGGTTCTCGAAATTCTCCGGGCAATTGTCCGCCCACACCTGCAGCTGCCTGTGATGCGCAGCCAGAGCGTCCAGGTGCTGCTGCCGCTCGCCGGCTGCTGCGGAATCGAAGGCGGCGGCCCGGGACAGGGCCGCGTAAAGGTGATGCTCCGCCGTTTGCAGGAAAGATGGTGATGTCCAAAGCACTCGCTGCGCTCTGTTCGAGGCTTCCATGGCCGCAGCATAGTCACCCGCAAGGAAGCGCGCCTGCAGCTTTCGGATCCAGTACCAGCACTCGGCAAACGCCAAATTCGGATTGCTGGAGAAACGGCGCTCGTACCGGCGCTCATCGAACTGTGCATCGTCAAAGGAACCGAATTTCGGCGTTAAGCCACGGAGCGTACGGGCAAGCCCAAGCATTGGGGTGATGACATCAACGCCGAACGCAAACCGTGCTTTCTGCGCAAACTCTACCCCTTGCTCGGCTTCACGTTGAACTTCGGCAAGCGAATCGCCTGCCATGAGAAGGTTCGTAACTAAGGCGTCGTTTGTATAACATGCAAAGGTGAGGTCTCCAGCCCGCGTCGCCGCTTCGAGGGCGCGCCCAATCCACTGCCGCAGGGAACGGACGGGTTGCGACCATGGGGCAACTATTACTCCGAAACCCACATAGACTCGCGCCGCATAGCGGTCGAACCCGCGCTTTTCCACCAGATCGCAGCCGAGCTGACCAAAGCGAAATGCGGTCTTGTAGTCGCCGAAGCGCGCGCCGGCGACCATGCCAAGCATGACGTAGGCGTAGCACGAGCCATCGCAGTTGCCGCGCTCGAGGCTGAGACTGACCGCCTTGCACATCGTCAGGGAAGCCAGGTTCGCATCCGTAAACAAGGCCGGCGGCAAGGCCTTAGTCAGAACAGCGAGGGTCGCGAGGGATGCCGGGTCCTCCATCGGCGGCAAATCGATGAGATCCTCGATTGTCCGGCCCCCAAGCAGTGACCCGATCCGCTCGTATTCGCGTCGCACCTCGTCCTCTTTCGGATGGGGCGACCATTCGATACCGACATGCCGGAGGTAGTCGAGACACACAGCGACCGCGCGGCCGCTCTGATCGAGCGTCGTGCAGACATCCATCCGCAAGCACGCGACGATGGCTTGTTCGACCGTTGTCGTGGCGCGATTTGAGAGTGCCGCCAATCGCCCCTCTGCGACCGACGACTGGCCGGTCAAAAATTCGCATTCGGCCCGGTTGAGCTCCAGCGCAAAGATCAGCTCGTGCCTGCGTTCCCAGCAATCGTCCTCCAGGAGTTCTGCACCGGTATTGAGATAGGTAAGCGCCGAGGCGTAGGCTGTCGACGCCTTGGCGCGCTGGCCGGCGAGCAGGTTGAACTCGGCCAACTGCGCACGCTCGTCGCGTGAAGTAATCAAGGCCGCGCCGCGGTTCAGCTGATTGACGAGGTCGAAGATCGCCTCCGCTCGCTTTTCCGGTGGCGTCTGCACTGCGAGCAGCCTCCCGATCCGCAGATGGACCTTAGCGCGCAGTGCTTTCGGGATCAGCGAATAGGCTGCCTCCTGCACCCGGTCGTGGATAAACTTGTAGGAGCCATCCAGGCGCTCGATCAACTCCAGCCGGACCGCCTCCCACAGCGCCGCGTGGACCTGCTCCTTCAAGGTCCGGAGCACGATCGAAAGCATCGCGATGGCGGCAACGTTGCCGAGGCAGGCGAACTGCTGCAACGCCTGCTGCGTTTCGGCTGTCAGGCGGGTCAGCTTTCCGACCATCAGGTCGACGACATTCTCGGTGTAACCCTTGGCATGGATGCGATCGAGATCCCAGGACCAGCACGCCGCGTCATGATCGAAGGTAAGTAGATCCTCTTCGGCGAGCGCGTTTAGAAACTGAATCACGAAGAACGGATTGCCGGCGGTCTTCAGATGCACCAGCTGCGCCAGCGGCGCGGCGCGTTCCGGTTCGCAGTGAAGGGCATCCGCAATCAACTTCTCGATGTGCTCACGGGCGAGCGGCGCAAGCGTGATTTCATCGATCTTGGCGCCTGCGTTCCTGAAGGCCTGAAGCTTGGCCACCAGCGGATGCGTGGCATCAACCTCATTGTCGCGATAAGCGCCAATCAACATCAGGTGTTGCAGATCCGACCGGGTTAGCAGATCTTCCACCAGGTCAAGCGTCGCCGCGTCGAGCCACTGCAGATCATCGAGAAAGAGCGCCATCGGATGTTCCGCTCGGGCAAATACGCCAATGAATCGGCGAAATACTAGCTGAAAACGGCTTTGCGCCTGCTGCGGCTCAAGCTCCGGGACCGGCGGCGGGTCCCCGATGACGAGCTTCAGTTCGGGGATGAGGTCGGTCATGAGCCGTGCATTTGGCTCCAGCGCCTCCAGCAACGTGCCGCGCCAGCTCGCCAACTCGGTGTCGCGCTTGCCGAGTAGAGGCCGCACCAGGCTTTGAAAAACCTGCACCAGAGTCGAATAGGGAATGTCGCGCTTGTACTGGTCGAACTTGCCGGAGGCGAAGAGCCCCCGCGGTGGCACCAGTACCTTGTTCAGTTCGTTGACGACCGACGATTTGCCGATGCCGGAATAGCCAGCAACCAGCACCATTTCCGGCACGCCGCTCTTGACCACGCGGTCGAACGCGGCGACTAAGGTATCGACCTCGCGCTCCCGCCCGTACAGTTTCTCGGGGATTAGCAGCCGGTCGGGCGTGTCGTGTTCGCCCAGCGGGTAGTCATCGATGCGGCGCTGGCGCTCCCAATCGGATAGGCAGCGCCGAAGATCATGCTCAACACCGGCGGCAGTCTGGTAGCGCTCTTCGGCCGTCTTGGCGAGGAGCTTCATGACGATTTGGGAGACCGGAGCCGGGATAGTAGCCAACCGCTCGCGTGGCGGCACCGGCTTTCTGGCGATATGGCAGTGCACCCATTCCATGGGCTCAGCGGCCGTAAACGGCAGCGCGCCGGTGAGCATCTGATAGAGCGTGACGCCGAGCGAATAGAGGTCGCTGCGCGAATCGATCGAGCGATTCATCCGGCCGGTCTGCTCAGGCGCCATGTAGGCGAGCGTGCCGGCGATGGTCTCGGGCAGCTCGGGCGCCTGTCGCTCGCGCGGCAGCCGCGAGGCGATGCCGAATCCGGTGAGCCGCGCCTGTCCGTCCGCGCAGTTCACGAGGATATGGGCGGGTTTGAGGTCCTTATGGACGAGGCCGCGCTGGTGGAGCTTGCCGAGCGCCGCGGCGATGCCGACGGCAAGGTGCAAAACACGGCCCACTTCCATGGGCGCGCCGAGCAGCCGCTCGATCGGTTCACCGCCCGGATCCTCGAACACCAGTTGGGTCCGACCGCCTTCGCGCACCAGCTCCAGCGGCCGCACCGCCCACGCGCCATCGAGTTCGTCCTTCAGTCCGAACTCGTGAGCGAGGCGATCGAGGCTGGCGGGCGGGGGATGTTCGGCGGTGGGCCGCACCGCCAGCACGGTCCCGTTGTCGCCGGGGTGGTCCCGCCATACGCGGTATAAGGCAAGCTCGCCGTCCTCCAGCAAGACCTCGACCCTGTCATCCCCAAGCGGTCCGAATCGAAAAACCGGATTCAACTGGTGCCTCCCCATCAGGCCGGTCGCCGCGGCGCAGGAAGCACTGCCTCCCAGGCAGACCGTAAGAAGCCAGTTTGCCACACGCAACAAGGAATGGTGTTTGTTACCGGTCCGTATCCGCGGGTATCGGCCTGACGATGCAGCAGCGGTTCCGGCCGCGAACAAGGATCAGACCTGATCAGACCTGGCAAACCTCATGAAGGCCCGAGCGAAAAACGGTCCTTCCCGGAGGTCCGAGCCGGAGTCGACAGCCGACATCCACGGGCAAAGAATGAATGTCGGAAATTGGCCGGTGGACTAAACCGCTCGCGCGGTAGGGGCTACGGTCAGACGCCGGTGGTCAGGGAGAGGCCGGCATCGCGGTTCCGTATGTTGGCGAATGAGGCAACCCGCCTCGTTCTCCAG
>NZ_CADIKK010000041.1 GCF_902859915.1 Paraburkholderia ultramafica | reverse complement strand
GCCCAGGTAGATGTCGCCGAGCACTTCGCCCGACAGCGTCAGTTCAGCCGGCTTCACGCCCGGCACGTTGACGACCGGCACCACGCCGCCGACCACCGTCGGGAACTGGAACAGGCCTTCCTTGGCGAGTTCGTCGTCCTTCAGCGGCGCGTCCGAACCGGCGAAGTCGACGGTCTTCGCGACGATCTGCTTCACGCCGCCCGACGAACCGATACCCTGGTAGTTCACCTTGCCGCCGCCGGACTTCTGATAGGCGTCGGCCCACTTCGTGTAAATCGGTGCTGCGAAGGTGCTGCCCGCGCCGGTGATGTCTGCGGCTTGCGCTGCGATTGCGAAAAGCGCGCCAGCGACGCCAGCGAACACGGTTTGCATCAATTTCATGAGACCTCCAAGGTGTGAGCGGTATGAGCGAGTGACACGAACACCGCGAAGCTTAGGGTCTCTTTGTGACAGTAACGTGACTGATCGTTAAACAGATGTGACAGTGAGATTACTGTCGTGAAAGGTGTTTGAGTGGATGAATCGCCGGTTTTGCGACGTTGGGGGCAACGTTCTAGAGATTAGGCGAAAAAGATGGGGAGCGAACGTTTGGGTGGGGCAGTGATGTGCGGCGGCGATGGGCGCCACGGGGGATGGAAGGTTGGCGGGTGAGATAGCCGGGGTTTGGGGGACTCGCTGTTCGGCCGCCCGCCTGGCGGGCTGAGGGCGGCAAGCGGCGGGACGATATCCTATCGCCCCACCGCCGCGCGAAAATGCGCGTCTTACGCCGTGGCCAGCTTCACCGCGTCGGCAATCGCTTCCGAATGAAGCACCGCGTCGTCGATATTCTCCGCCTCGACCATCACGCGCAGCACCGGCTCGGTGCCGGACGCGCGGATCAACACGCGCCCGCGGCCATTCAACGCAGTCTCGGCGCGGCCGATCGCGCGACGGATCGCGTCGCTGCCCTTCCAGTCCGCGTCCGGCTTCATGCGCACGTTGATCAGCTTCTGCGGGAACAGCGTGACGCCGTCGAGCAGGTCGGCGAGCGATTTGCCGCTCCGCTGCATCGCCGCCAGCACCAGCAACGCGGAAACGATGCCGTCGCCGGTCGAATGGCGGTCAAGGGAGAGAATATGGCCGGAGCCTTCCGCGCCGAGTTGCCAGCCGTGTTCGCGCAGTTGCTCGAGCACGTAGCGATCGCCCACCGCCGCGCGGACAAACTTCACGCCCGCCTCCTGCAGCGCGACTTCAACCGCCATATTGGTCATCAAGGTGCCGACCGCTCCTTCCACGTTGCCGTTGGTCGCGATGCGGTCCTTGACCAGCACGTACAGGAGTTCGTCGCCGTTATACAGGCGGCCAGCCGCATCCACCACCTGTAGTCGGTCGGCGTCGCCATCGAGTGCGATGCCGAGGTCCGCGTGGTTCGCACGCACCGCGCGCACCAGCGCATCCGGCGCGGTGGCGCCGACACCGTCGTTGATGTTGAAGCCGTTCGGCGAAACGCCGATCGGGATCACCTCGGCGCCGAGTTCGTGGAATACGTTCGGCGCGACGTCATACGCGGCGCCATGCGCGCAATCGACGACCAGTTTGATGCCGCGCAGGTCGAACGCAGCCGGGAACGTGCTCTTGCAGAACTCGATATAACGCCCGGCTGCGTCGTCGAGACGCCGCGCCTTGCCGAGTTGCTCGGATGCCGCGCATGCGAGCGGCAGATTGAGTTGCTCTTCGATCAGCGCTTCGACGTCGTCCGGCAGCTTGTTGCCGTCGGCGGAAAAGAATTTGATGCCGTTGTCGTAGTACGGGTTGTGCGAAGCGCTGATGACCACGCCCGCGGCGAGCCGCAACGCACGCGTCAGGTAGGCGATGCCGGGAGTCGGCATCGGGCCGGCCAGCATCACATCGACGCCGGCCGCCGAGAAGCCCGCCTCGAGCGCGGCTTCGAGCATGTAGCCCGACACCCGCGTGTCCTTACCGATCAGCACCGTTGGCCGAGCGCTCGATCTGGCTCTGCGATCCGCGCCCGCGAGCACCTTGCCGGCGGCGTAACCCAGCCGCAGCACAAATTCCGGCGTAATAGGCCCTTCGCCGACCTTGCCCCGAATCCCGTCCGTTCCGAAGTAACGACGTGTCATGTTTTCTCTCCCTCGTTAGCTTTGGGTTCAACCGCGCGCGCGGCTGTGATTCGCCGCGTCGCGCATAGCTGCCCATACTTTCAATGCGTCTGCTGTTTGCGCGACATCATGGACGCGCAGAATCGCAGCTCCCCGTTCGGCCGCGCACACGGCTGCGGCAATACTGCCGGCAATGCGCTCCGCGGCCGGACGCCCGACCACCGCGCCGATCATCGACTTGCGCGACATGCCCGCGAGAATCGGATACGGCGGCACGGCTTGCGGCGCGGTGTCCGGCAAATGCGCAAGCAACGCGTAGTTATGCTCAAGCACCGCCTTGCCGAAGCCGAAGCCCGGATCGACGCTGATGCGCGCACGCGCAATACCCGCTTGCTGCAGCGTCGCCACCCGCTCCTCCAGGAAACGCCGAACCTCGCTCACCACATCATCATAGGCGGGCTCGCCGAGCTGCATGGTCTGCGGTTCGCCGAGCATATGCATCACACATAGACCACATGCGCTGTCGCGTACCGCGTCGATCGCGCCGGGCATCCGGAAACCCCATATATCGTTGATCAGATCGGCGCCTGCACTCAACGCGTGGCGCATCACCTCCGGCTTATACGTATCGACCGACAACGGCACGTTCGCCCCGCGCAGTTGCTCGACCAGCGGAATCACTCGCTCCAGTTCTTCGTCGAGTGGTACTGGCGGAGCGCCGGGGCGAGTCGATTCGCCACCAATGTCGATGATGTCCGCGCCCTCGAGCATCATGCGCTCGGCCTGGCGCAGCGCATCGCCGCGCATCGCGAATTTGCCGCCGTCGGAAAAGGAATCGGGCGTGACGTTCAGGATGCCCATGATCAGCGGGCGCTCGAAGGTCAGCTTGAAGCGGCCGCATTGCAGCGGCTCAGGGATGGGAAGAGAAGATAGATCGGCTTTCGACACGTAGCAATGCTTCACGTAAAACGGATAAATGCAAAACGGGCCGGTGTGAAACACACCGGCCCGCACTTTCTACTGGTCGCCTATCAGGCCGGCGCGGTCGCGCTGCCCGGCTTGACCTCAGTGCCCGGGCTACCGCCCGACGAGGCGTCGCTTGCCGACGGCGGCGAGCTCTTCGGCGAACGCGGCGGACGGCCAGCCATGATGTCGTTGATCTGATCGGCGTCGATCGTTTCCCACTCCATCAGTGCGGCGGTCATCGCTTCGACCTTGTCGCGGTTTTCATCCAGCAGGCGCTTCGCGAGAGTGTACTGCTCGTCCAGCACGCGGCGGATTTCCGCGTCGACCTTCTGCTGCGTCGCTTCCGAAATGGTGCGCGTGAAGCCACGGCCAAACGGCGTTGCGTCGTTTTCGTCGTCGACGTAGACCATCGGTCCGAGCGCGTCCGTCATGCCGAAGCGAGCCACCATAGCGCGAGCCGTTTGCGTCGCCTTGTTGAAGTCGTCCGACGCGCCGGTGCTGATCAGGTTCAGGAACAACTCTTCCGCCACCCGGCCACCGAACAGGATCGCGAGACGATCCAGCAGATAGTCCTTCGAGTACGTCTCGTTGTCATGCTCCGGCAACTGCCACGTCACGCCCAGCGCGCGGCCACGCGGAATAATAGTAACCTTGTGCACCGGATCGGCCTTCGGCAACAGCTTGGCGATCACCGCATGGCCCGACTCGTGGTAAGCCGTAGCGCGCTTCGACTCTTCGCGAATCACGGCAGACTTGCGCTCCGGACCCATGAAGATCTTGTCCTTCGCATCTTCAAAGTCCGTCATTTCGACGATGCGCTTGCCGCGGCGAGCCGCGAACAATGCCGCTTCGTTCACGAGGTTCGCGAGATCGGCGCCCGAGAAGCCCGGCGTGCCGCGTGCAATCACTGCTGCGTCGACGTCGTTCGAAATCGGCACCTTGCGCAGGTGAACCTTCATGATGTGTTCGCGGCCGCGGATATCCGGCAAACCGACATACACCTGACGGTCGAAACGGCCCGGACGCAGCAGCGCCTTGTCGAGCACGTCCGAACGGTTCGTTGCAGCGATCACGATCACGCCCGAGTTCGCTTCGAAGCCGTCCATCTCGACCAGCATCTGATTCAACGTCTGCTCGCGTTCGTCGTTACCGCCGCCCATGCCTGCGCCACGATGACGGCCAACCGCGTCGATTTCGTCGATGAACACGATGCACGGTGCATGCTTCTTGGCCTGCTCGAACATGTCGCGCACACGAGCCGCGCCGACACCGACGAACATTTCAACGAAGTCCGAACCCGAGATGCTGAAGAACGGCACCTTCGCTTCGCCGGCGATAGCGCGCGCCAGCAGCGTCTTACCGGTTCCCGGCGGGCCGACCAGTAGCACCCCGCGCGGAATGCGGCCACCCAGTTTCTGGAATTTCTGCGGATCGCGCAGGAAGTCGACCAGTTCGGAGACTTCTTCCTTGGCTTCGTCGCAGCCGGCGACGTCGGTGAAATTGATAGCGTTGTTGTTCTCGTCAATCAGACGAGCACGCGATTTGCCGAACGAGAACGCACCGCCTTTCCCGCCCCCCTGCATCTGTCGCATCATGTAGAACCAGAAACCGATGATCAGGATCGTCGGCCCGAGGTAGTACAGCGCGGACACCAGCGCATTCGGTTCGTCGTCAGCCTTGCCGCTCACCTGAACGCCATACTTCATCAGATCGCCGACCATCCAGATGTCGCCGGGCGACACGATCTGGTACTTCTGGCCGTCTGCTGGAGTGACCGTGAGGTTCCGCCCCTGGACAATGACGTTCTTGACTTTGCCGTTCTTCGCGTCGTCCATGAACTGCGAATAGGAAACGCCTTCCTGGACACGGGGCTTGTCGAACTGCTTGAACACCGTAAACAGCACCAGTGCGATAACCAGCCACACTGCTGCCTTCGAAAACATATTGTTGTTCAAAGCACCACTCCTTCACTTAGACGGGCGCCTACATTTGCCTTGCGGCACCACGAAAGCATTCTAATCCAGTCCGCAGACCCCTGCCATAAGGTTTCGCTACCACAGAAATAGTGTAGCGCGCCATTAAAGCGCCAATTTCAGCGCCATGAGCACTCTACCGGCAGATGCGGAACCGTCCTGCAGCGCCCCTCTATGCGGGCCGCTTGAGATGCTTACCCAAAATAAACGTTTCTGACGATTTATCCCGCGACGCCTTCGGCTTGCGGGCCGCCACCACCTTGAACTGACGCTTGAACTTTTCGACAATCTGGCTATAACCGCTGCCGTGGAAGCATTTGACTAAAAGGGCACCATCCGGTTTCAGGTGATTTTGTGAGAATTCCAGCGCGAGATCGCACAAATGCTCGATTCGCGCGGCATCCGCCACCGCCACTCCGGACAGGTTGGGCGCCATATCCGAAATTACAAGGTCGACCTGGCGTTCTCCGACCAATTCTTCCAGTTGGCCCAGCACCGAGTCCTCGCGGAAGTCGCCCTGGATGAAGTGAACGTCGGCCACCGGCTCCATCGGCAGGATGTCCAGCGCGATGATCGTACCGTCGATACCGCCTTCCCGCTCGGCGTCGCGCTGCGTACCTTTGGCGAGCTTGTTGCGCGCGTACTGGCTCCAGCTGCCCGGCGTGGAGCCAAGGTCGACGATCACCTGCCCCGGGCGGATCAGCTTGTCCTGCTCGTCGATTTCCTTGAGCTTGTAGGCCGCGCGGGCGCGATAGCCCTCCCGCTGCGCCATTTTCACGTACGGGTCGTTGATGTGGTCATGCAGCCACGCGGTATTGAACTTGTTTTTTGCCATTAAAGATTGAACTCTTGCTGCGTGGTGTCGCGCTTTAGGGGATAATACGCGGTTAATTCGCGCGGCCACCGCCAAAACTGGCGATCATCCGCGATTCTGTTGTTCTGACGCGCCGCCCTGTTGAATCGACCCGATCGAGCAAATCGACCGGGAACGCAGGTGCCGCCATTTTAGTCGAGTCTTCCACTTTCCATGCCAGCCCTCAAAGTCTCTTCCGACCAACGCGCCGAGTTGCGCTCCCAGGCACATGCGCTCAAACCGGTCGTGCTCGTCGGCGCCGAAGGCTTGACCGACGCTGTGCTCTCCGAGATCAAGGTTCACCTTGATGCTCATCAGCTCATCAAAATCCGCGTATTCGGCGACGAACGCGAAGAACGCATCGCGATCTATGAAGAGATCTGCGACAAGCTGAATGCCGCGCCGATCCAGCATATCGGCAAGCTGCTGGTGATCTGGAAGCCGGAATCGGCGCAGCCGGCGGTGAAAGCGAAGCGCGGCGCGTTGCCGAGCGCCCGCGAAGCGGCCGTTGAAGCCAAGCCGGGCAAGGGCCGCGCACCGCGCGTCGTCACGGTCGTGAAACCCAGCGAAATTCCGATGCGCAAGCCGAAGGCAAAAGCGGTCCTGGTGCGCGGCAATGAACGCGTCACGCAAGGCGGCAACATCAAGCGCGCCAAGAAGCGTCAAACCAGCGCGAAGCGCTCGCATCAGTCGTCGAAGTAAGCAAGCGGCGATAGGTGCGGCGAGGTCCGCACCTTGATATAAGCTAACCTGAAAACGAAAGGCTGAATGCTCAGGCGAACGCCTGGGCAAATCCGCTAAAACCGGAACGGTCGGCCAGCAAGCGCAAGCGGTCTCCGCTCAGCATCTCAGCCCGTCACTTTCCCCGCGGCACTGTGAGCGCCCGGCTCCGTCGCCGCTACGCCGATGCTCGCAGGCAGCTTCCACACGAGCGCCACGCCCAGCAGGCTTTCGATCAGATAGAACAGACTCGACACGCCGTGCAGGATGCCGAAGCGCGTCGCATAAACCGAATGCCCGACGTCGCTGCCCGCTTCGAGCGCGGCCACGCGCATTGCATTCATGAACGGCTGCAACGCGAAGTAACCCACCAGCACGCACACCAGCATGCCGGCGATCAGCCAGCGCAAACGGCGATAAGCATCGCTGCCGCGGCGAACCAGCAAGTTGGCAAGACCGAGCAGCAATATGCCGCACACTACACCGAGCACGCCCTGAATGCGAAACAGCTGTGCCGCCACCGCGCCCGCCGTCATCCGGTCGAGCGACGTGAACAGCACGGGCGCGACGGCATAGCCGATAGTCAGCAGACTACCGACCCACACCACCGTCAAAAGACGAAAAAATCGATGTGGCATCTGGGACACCCGGGTCACCTCAAACGTAGCTAACCGCGATGATTTCGTATTCGCGCACGCCGCCCGGCGCCTGCACCGACGCAACGTCGCCTTCCGACTTGCCGATCAACGCGCGCGCGATCGGCGAGCTGATCGAGATCAGACCATGGTCGATGTCCGCTTCGTCGTCGCCGACGATCTGATATTTAACCGACGCACCGGACTCCAGGTCTTCCAGTTCCAACGTTGCGCCGAACACCACGCGACCGTCCGCGTCCACCTTCGACGGGTCGATCACCTGCGCGCCTGCCAGCTTCGATTCGATCTCGGCAATCCGGCCTTCGATAAAGCCCTGCTTTTCCTTCGCCGCTTCGTATTCCGCGTTTTCCGACAGATCGCCTTGGGCACGCGCTTCCGCGATCGAGTTGATCACCGACGGACGTTCAACCGATTTCAGGCGCTGCAATTCGTTGCGCAACATGTCCGCGCCGCGCTTAGTCAATGGAATAGTGCTCATAAACAACTCTAGAGGCAAAAAACGACCGTAAAAAAAATCACCGCGGTTAAGTGCATCCCGCGGGAGCCAGCGACCCGGGCAAAACCCGGGCCACAACACCTGCGGAACGCCGCTTAACCGCGGCACTTACATGTTGGACAGATATTCGACGCCTTAGTTTAGGCGAGCGTGGAGCCCTTGTAAATCATAGACTTCCAGGTTCTTCAGATAACGCAAACCTTCCACTGCGGCCCGTGCGCCGGACATCGTCGTATAGTACGTGACCTTGTTCGCCTGCGCGCTCATGCGAATCGAACGTGAATCGGCGATCGCGGCGCGCGTTTCGTCGACGGTCGTAAAGACCAGCGCGATCTCGCCATTCTTGATCATGTCCACAATGTGCGGGCGCCCGTCCTTCACCTTGTTGACGACCTTCACCGGCACGCCGGCCGCTTCGATCGCGGCAGCCGTACCCTTGGTCGCAACGATCGGAT
Organism: Paraburkholderia ultramafica; assembly: GCF_902859915.1. Taxonomy (GTDB): domain Bacteria; phylum Pseudomonadota; class Gammaproteobacteria; order Burkholderiales; family Burkholderiaceae; genus Paraburkholderia; species Paraburkholderia ultramafica. The sequence continues at coordinate 50,453 of NZ_CADIKK010000041.1, read as the reverse complement.
ACCCGAGTTCGTGCAGCATGCGCGCGACTTCGACAGCCTTCGGCTTGTCGGCGTCCATCACGGTCAACAGTACCGTACCCGACTCCGGCAGACGCGAACCCGCCGCGAGCTGCGACTTGAACAGCGCTTCACCGAATGTCTGACCCACGCCCATCACTTCGCCGGTCGAACGCATTTCCGGTCCGAGCACCGGGTCGACTGCCGGGAACTTGACAAACGGGAACACGGCTTCCTTCACGCTGAAGTACGGTGGATCGATTTCCTTCGTCACGCCCTGTTCGGCGAGCTTCTGGCCGACCATTGCGCGCGCCGCGATTTTCGCGAGCGGCAGGCTGGTCGCCTTCGACACGTACGGCACCGTACGCGACGCACGCGGATTCACTTCGAGCACGTAGATGACGTCTTCTTTCGAGCCGTCCGCCTGCGGAACCTGCTGGATCGCGAACTGCACGTTCATCAACCCGATCACATTCAGCGCCTTCGCCATCGCGCCCGTCTGGCGCTTGAGTTCAGCAACGGTTTCCTTCGACAGCGAATACGGCGGCAGCGAGCAAGCCGAGTCGCCCGAGTGCACGCCCGCCTGTTCGATGTGCTCCATCACGCCGCCGATGAACACGGCTTCGCCATCCGAGATGCAGTCCACGTCGCACTCGATCGCGTCGTTCAGGAAGCGGTCGAGCAGCACCGGCGAATCGTTCGACACCTTCACGGCCTCGCGCATATAGCGCTCGAGATCGCGCGGCTCGTGAACGATTTCCATCGCGCGGCCGCCGAGCACGTACGACGGACGCACCACCAGCGGATAGCCGATTTCGTCGGCGAGCTTGAGCGCTTCGTCTTCCGCGCGCGCGGTGCGGTTCGGCGGCTGACGCAAGCCGAGGTCCTGCAACAGTTTCTGGAAACGCTCGCGGTCTTCGGCCGCGTCGATCATGTCCGGCGACGTGCCGACGATCGGCACACCGTTCGCTTCGAGATCGAGCGCGAGCTTCAGCGGCGTTTGGCCGCCGTATTGCACGATCACACCGACCGGCTTTTCCTTGTCGACGATTTCGAGTACGTCTTCGAGCGTCAGCGATTCGAAGTACAGACGATCGGATGTGTCGTAGTCGGTCGAAACGGTTTCAGGGTTGCAGTTGACCATGATCGTTTCATAGCCGTCCTCGCGCATTGCGAGCGCGGCATGCACGCAGCAGTAGTCGAACTCGATACCCTGGCCGATCCGGTTCGGGCCGCCGCCCAGCACCATGATCTTCTTGTTGTTGGTCGGGTTCGCTTCGCACTCTTCCTCGTACGTCGAGTACATGTACGCGGTTTTGGTGGCGAACTCGGCCGCGCAGGTGTCGACGCGCTTGTACACCGGACGCACGTTCAACTCGATACGGCGTTGACGCACTTGCGCCGGCTTCGCGCCGAGCAGCTTCGCCAGACGGCGATCCGAGAAGCCGCTCTGCTTCAGGTACTTCAGTTCTTCCTTCGACAGGCTGGCGAGCGTACGGCCTGCCAGCGCCTTTTCCTTCAGGATGATCTGTTCGATCTGCGCGAGGAACCACGGGTCGATCGCGGTCTCTTCGAAAATTTCCGCGGCCGTCATGCCGACACGGAACGCGTCGCCGACGTACCAGATGCGATCCGGACCGGCTTCGCCGATCTCGCGGATGATCTCGTCGCGGTTGCCGGTCTTTTCGTCCAGCCCGTCGACGCCGACTTCGAGACCGCGCAGCGCCTTCTGGAACGACTCCTGGAAGGTGCGGCCGATCGCCATCACTTCGCCGACCGACTTCATCTGCGTGGTCAGGCGTGAATCGGCTTCGCGGAATTTTTCGAACGCGAAACGCGGAATCTTGGTGACGACGTAGTCAATCGTCGGTTCGAACGATGCCGGGGTCTGGCCGCCGGTGATTTCGTTCTTCAGTTCGTCGAGCGTATAGCCGACTGCGAGCTTGGCCGCGACCTTGGCGATCGGGAAGCCGGTCGCCTTCGACGCCAGCGCCGACGAGCGCGACACACGCGGGTTCATTTCGATCACGATCATCCGGCCGTCTTTCGGATTGATCGAGAACTGCACGTTCGAGCCGCCGGTATCGACGCCGATCTCGCGCAGCACCGCGAGCGACGCGTTACGCAGAATCTGATATTCCTTGTCGGTCAGCGTTTGCGCCGGCGCGACGGTGATCGAGTCGCCGGTGTGGATGCCCATCGGGTCCAGGTTTTCGATCGAGCAAACGATGATGCAGTTGTCCTTGGTGTCGCGGACCACTTCCATCTCGTACTCTTTCCAGCCGAGCAGCGATTCTTCGATCAGCAGTTCGCGCGTGGGCGACAGGTCCAGACCGCGCTTGCAGATCTCTTCGAATTCGTCGCGGTTGTACGCGATGCCGCCGCCCGAACCGCCCAGCGTGAACGACGGACGAATCACGACCGGATAGCCGCCGCTGCCGGTTTGCGCGGCGATCTCCGCTTGCACCTGCAACGCTTCTTCCATCGAATGCGCGGTGCCCGATTTGGCCGAACCGAGGCCGATCCTGGTCATCGCGTCCTTGAACTTCTGGCGATCTTCCGCCTTGTCGATCGCTTCCGGCGACGCGCCGATCAGCTCGACCTTGTACTTTGCCAGCACGCCGTGCGCGTGCAGATCGAGCGCGCAGTTCAGCGCGGTCTGGCCGCCCATCGTCGGCAGGATCGCGTCCGGGCGCTCTTTGGCGATGATGCGCTCGACCACTTCCCACGTGATCGGCTCGATGTAGGTCACGTCGGCCGTGTTCGGGTCGGTCATGATCGTCGCCGGATTGCTGTTGACGAGAATGACCTTGTAGCCTTCCTCACGCAGCGCCTTGCATGCCTGCGCGCCCGAGTAGTCGAACTCGCACGCCTGGCCGATGATGATCGGACCCGCGCCGATGATGAGGATGCTCTTGATGTCTGTCCGCTTGGGCATAACGCTCTCGCTAATGTATTCCTGAATTCTTTCCGTCGGCGCGCGTCGGTGCTACGTTGCGCGCGCTCTGCTTTGCTCTGTTCCGTGCGGCTCGCGGAGCGTGCGCCTGGTGCGCGGGGCACACCGATCGCGTGACGAACCGCGCGCTGCCGGGCTGTGCTTTGGACACACCCACAGACAGCGCCGCGCCGCTTGCCTTACGCCGCCGCGCTCTTGCCGCCCTTCTTCGCGTCCATCAACGCGGTGAAACGGTCGAACAGATAGGCGATGTCGTGCGGACCAGGCGACGCTTCCGGGTGGCCCTGGAAGCAGAACGCCGGCTTGTCGGTCAGCGCGAAGCCTTGCAGCGTGCCGTCGAACAGCGAGACGTGCGTGACGCGGGCATTGGCCGGCAACGTGTCGGCGTCGACCGCGAAACCGTGGTTCTGCGACGTGATCACCACGCGGCCGTCTTCAAGATCCTTCACCGGATGGTTCGCGCCGTGGTGGCCCGTCTTCATCTTCATGGTCTTTGCGCCGACCGCGAGGCCCATGATCTGATGGCCGAGGCAGATGCCGAAAGTCGGAATGCCGCGTTCGATCAGTTCACGGGTTGCCGCGATCGCGTAGTCGCACGGTTCCGGATCGCCGGGGCCGTTCGACAGGAAGATGCCGTCCGGGTTGAGCGCCAGCGCGTCGGCCGCGCTTGCCTGCGCCGGCAGCACGGTGACGTGGCAGCCGCGCTCGGCCAGCATGCGCAGGATGTTGTACTTGACGCCGTAGTCGAACGCCACCACGCGGTGCTTCGGCGCATTCTGCTTGCCGTAGCCGCTGCCCAGACGCCATTCGGTCTGGGTCCACTCGTAGGTTTCCCTGGTCGACACGACCTTCGCGAGGTCCATGCCCGCGAGGCCCGGGAACGAACGTGCGAGTTCGATGGCCTTGGCTTCGTCGTCCGAACCGGCCAGGATCGCGCCGTTCTGCGCGCCCTTGTCGCGCAGAACGCGGGTCAGCTTGCGGGTATCGAGGCCGGCGATGGCGACCACGCCTTCGTCCTGCAGGTATTGCGGGAGCGTGTGCTCCATGCGGAAGTTCGACGCGAGAACCGGCAGATCGCGAATGATCAGGCCGGCGGCATGGACTTTCGTAGCTTCGACGTCTTCGGCATTCACACCGACGTTGCCGATATGCGGATACGTGAGGGTCACGATCTGGCGCGCGTAGCTCGGGTCAGTCAGGATTTCCTGATAGCCGGTGATAGCGGTGTTGAACACGACTTCGCCGATGGTATGCCCGGGGGCGCCGATCGAGTAACCACGAAAGACCGTGCCGTCGGCGAGCGCGAGCAGAGCGGGAGAAAATGACGGCAACACGGGAGACTCCTTGGGGGAACACCCTGTTGCCGACCAGCCTATCCGACTGCGAGCCGCAGCGAAACACATCCACGGGATGCGCGCGCAGACTCGCTCGCGACCTGCTGTTGACGTTGCAAGGGGCGCGATGGGCCCATTGTGTGGACGGATCGGCTGGCTGCGGGCCCTTCTTGCTACGCCAATGGCGCGCGGCGGATGAACGGTATGGGAGAGGTAGGCGCTAGGGTGCGGGTTGATAAGCTCAAACCTTGAAATTATAGCCTGAAAACGCCCTTCCTTCCAAATCCGAGATGGCAAGCTGATGTGGAGAAGCCCATCCGCAAGTCGGCCAAAGCCTTGTGGGGCTTGGCCCGGGAGCCGGCAAACAAAAATTCACCTGATCGGATCGGGATAACGCCGGCAAATTTGCCTCGCGCTGCGAACTGCCGCGCGGCAGGCTCAGGCCTCCTGCCCGGCGCGCACTTCGGACGGCCGAGCCAGCTTCCGGCTGGGCAACGCGTACCAGATCGCGCTCAACACCTGCAGCGTCACCAGAATCCCCCAGGCAGTCAGATGCGCGGCCGCCGGATAATGGCCGCCGCTCGCCTGCCAGTGCGACAACACCGCGCCGACACCGATCTGGAAGCCGAAAATCAGCAGAAAGATAATCAGCGTCAGCGTGGTATTGACCCGGCCGATCATCTGCGCCGGGAAGTGCCGGGCCATCGCAGCGTAGCTGAGAATGCCGGTGCCGCCGAAAATCCCGTACGCCGCCCACAACAGACTCGCGGGCAGCGGCGCCTTGAACATGATCAGCAACTGCGTCAGCAGATAGAGCGCCATGCCGACGCCGCAGAACGCGTAAAGCGAGATGCCGCGCCGCTCCAGACTGCGCGCTGCCGCGCCGAAACCGACGCAGCCGGCCATCATCGCGAAGCCGAGAATCGACACCAGCGCGGCGGCCTCGCGTGGCTCGAAACCCTGCACGTCGCGCAGCCACGCGCCGACCCACAGCGACTGCATCGCGTAAAAGACGCCTTGCGTGACGACCGAGAACCACGCGATTTTCCAGAACGCGACGCTGCGCAAAATATGCAAGGTGCCTTTGAACTGCGCGCCGAGGCTTGCCTGATGATGAGTCTCCTTCGTGTCCGGCGCGAGCGTCCACTGCGCGAGCGCCACCAGCACGGTCAGCAGACCCAGCCCGACGCACACCGCGCGCCAACTGGAGAAGCCCAGCACCCACGTGAGCGGCGACCCGACCATCACGCCGCCCGAACCGCCGATCGCCATCACCAGCCCGTTCATCAGCGGCAGGCGCGCACTCGCGAAGTGCTGCGCCAGCGCCTTGAAGGCAGCGCCAAGACACACGGACACGCCGACCCCGATCAGCAGGCGCCCGATCATCATCACGCCGAGGCTTTGGGCAGCGCCGAACACCCAGATGCCCAGCGCGGCAAATAACAACGTGACCGCCGTCACCCGCCGCGCGCCGAAGTGATCGAGCAGCACGCCGGCAGGAATCTGCGCCCCCGCAAAACCGAGGAAATACAGGCTGGTCAGCAAACCCAGATCGCTGGCCGACAAGCCGAGATCGTGCGTGATGAACGGCGCGAAGCCAAGGTTGACGCCGCGAAACACGTAGGAAATGAAATAGCCGGCGGAAAAGAGGAAAAAGACGCGCAGTTGGGTCGACGACATAAGCTTCGAAGTGGGCGGCCGACGTGGCCAACGCACGAACGATAAAGGAAATACGCCCGCTTCGCCCGAAATGATCTGCACCATGAAAAACGCCGTCACCACAGGTGACGGCGTTGGAAGAAACACGGTGCGTGATCGGAGCGCAATTCATGCGCTGCCCCCCGCAACGCAGGTGGTCACTACCGTGGGAGCCGCTATTGGTCTACTTAACCTTCTTCGCGTTGGCCGCGGTCTTCGGGTGGCTCTCTACCGCAGCCTTCGACGCCTTGCTGGACGTGGGAGCCGGCACCTTGGTCACCTTGCCCTTGCTGACGCTGGATGCCGTCGGCTTGCTGACTTTCCCCACCGGTTCGGAGACCTTCACCACGGCTGAGCGGCCACGACCCTTGTGCTTGTCGTAGCGCGACTCGCTGCGCGTGTCCGCGACGCGGGTGCCGATCTTCTCGACGCCGCCGCCTTGAACGTCGGTCGCGATGCGTTCGGGACCCGGCTCGCTCGGGATCGCCTTGCCGACCGGCACGTGCAGCACGACCACCTGCCCACGCGACACTTGATCGCGATGCGTGTGGTTCCATGCCTTCAACTGGCCGACCGACACGCCATAACGCACGGCGATGGCCGCCATCGACTGATTGCGGCGCACGCGGATCAGCATCTTGCGGGTATCGGGGACGTCGGGCTCCATCGCCAGCACCGCGCTTTCGGCAACGTCGGCGCTGATGTCTTCGTCGTCGTCCGAACCGCGCGGCACCACGATCGTGGAGCCGGGTTTCAGACGCATGCCGACCGGAATCTTGTTCACTTCCATCAGCGTGTCGGGGTCGACGCCGATCTTCTGCGCGATCGCCGCCGGCGTCGCGCGTTGGTCGACCGTGTACGTGGTCCACGACGACAGCGAGCCGGAATAGGTTTTCAGATTGCGCTCGAAGGCGCTGGCGTTGTCGAACGGCAGCAGTATTTGCGGCTGCGTCGCGCCGAGAATCACCGGCTTTCGGAACGACGGGTTCAGCGAGCGGAATTCATCCGTGGAGAGATTCGCGAGCTTGGCGGCCATCTCCACGTCGATATCGTGCGAGGTGGTCACCGTGACGAAATACGGGTGGTTCGGAATCGACGGCAACGCGAGCCCGTACATCTGCGGGTTCATGACGATGTTCTTCACCGCCTGCAGCTTCGGCACGTAGTTGCGCGTCTCGTTCGGCATGCGCAGGCTGAGGTAGTCGGTGGGCAGACCCGCCGCTTCGTTACGCGCGATCGCGCGCTGCACGTTGCCCTCGCCCCAGTTGTACGCGGCGAGCGCCAGCTGCCAGTCGCCGAACATGTCATGCAGACGCGACAGATAGTCGAGCGCGGCGCTGGTCGAGGCCAGCACGTCGCGGCGCTCGTCCTGCCACATGTTCTGCTTGAGGTTGTAAGTGCGTCCGGTGCCCGGCATGAACTGCCACATGCCGGCGGCCTTCGCGACCGACAACGCCTGCGGGCTATACGCGGATTCGATGAACGGCAGCAACGCGAGCTCGGTCGGCATATGGCGCGCTTCGAGCTCTTCGACGATGTGGTACAGGTACTTCTGCGAGCGCTCGGTCATGCGCTGCACGTAATCGGGACGCTGCGCGTACCAGTTGACCTGCATGTCGACGAGGTCGGTTTGCAGGTCCGGCATCTGGAAACCACGGCGAATACGGCCCCACAGATCGGCGTCGGAACTCGTCAGCTGACTGACCGAACCCTGGTCTACGTTGATCGTTTCCTTGGCGGTGGCGGTCTTGCGAAGGGCGTCGGCTATGGCTTGCTGAGTGGCGGGATTGGTTGCGGTGGTGGAACTGCTCGTCGTCGGCCCCTGACTCGCGCAAGCGGCGAGTGTCAGGACCAAAAACGCACTGAAGATAAATCGCATGAACGTCTCGGCTTCCACAAGGGCTGGAATTTGCCGCCGATAGTACGAAACGGCAACGTTTACGTCAATCGGAATATTAGTGAAAAAAATCAAGGAAATCTTGGAGTTGGCGAATTTTTCCGATTCTTCGCGTGAAGAGCACTCAATCGGCCGGATCAACGGAAGCGGTTCTTCCATTCGCGCATCAATGTGAATGCCGTCAACCGATCGGGCACTTTTTCGTGCAACTGGTCCTGCAAGCTCGCCTGAACCGCCGGATGGTCGGCGCGCAGGAACGGATTCACCGAGCGTTCGTGGGCGATGGTGGTCGGCAGCGTCGGCACGTGGCGCGCCCGCAGCTCGCTCGCCTTGTCGCGCCAGGCTTGCAGTTCAGCGTTGTCCGGTTCGCAGGCGAGCGCGAAACGGATGTTCGACAGCGTGTACTCGTGCGCGCAATGAACCTCGGTTGCGCCCGGCAGCGCGGCGAGCGCATCCAGCGACGCGAGCATCTGCTTCGGCGTGCCTTCGAACAGCCGGCCGCAGCCGCACGCGAACAGCGTGTCGCCGCAAAAGACGTGCGGCGTGCCGCGCGGGTCGGCCGCCTGAAAATAGGCAATGTGGCCGCTGGTGTGACCCGGCACCTCGAGCACGCTGAATTCGAGCGCAAGCGCCGCAATCGTCACGTGATCGCCACTTTTGAGACGCTGCGTGAGATGCCCGATCGCTTCACCGGCGGGGCCGTAGACAGGCACGGCCTGGCCGTTCAGCAGATCGGCCACCCCGCCGACGTGGTCTTGATGATGGTGCGTGAGTAAAATAGCGCTGAGCCGCCACCCGCGTTTCGCCAGATAGGCGCGCACGGGGGCAGCCTCACCCGGATCGACGACGACCGCATGGTGTCCGTCGGAAACGACCCAGATGTAATTGTCTTCAAACGCCGGGACCGGTACGTACTCGAGCGCATTCATAGGCGACGCATTCTTTGATATGACTGACCGATCGATTATAGACTGGCCCGCCTGGACCGATTCGCCGCCTGGCCGCTACGTGCTCGACTGGGAACAGACCCAGCTCGACCGCGTGGTGTCGGACGTGTTCGGCTATCATGCGCTGCAACTCGGCCTGCCGCAGTTGGACGCGTTGCGCGAAAACCGCATGCCGTGCCGCGGCCTCGTGCTCGACGCCGCCAGCGGGGCCAGCGCGCCCTACACTTTTCCACGCGGCTTGCGGCATGCCGGCAACGGCCTCGGCAACGGCGCGGCGCAAGACGGCCCGGCGGGCCTGCCCGCGCCGGCCGGACGCAGCGCGGTCTGGTGCGACCTGCTGGACCTGCCGTTCGAAGCACAGAGCGTCGATCTGATCGTGATGCCGCACACGCTGGAATTCACGAGCGACCCGCACCGGCTGCTGCGCGAAGCCGAGCGCGTGCTGATGCCCGAAGGCCAGCTGATCATTCTCGGCTTCAACTCGCTGTCGCTGTGGGGCGCGCGGCAGTCGGTCGGCACGATGACCGGGCGGCCGTTCGTGCCCGCGGCGGTCGACCTGATCGCCTTCACGCGCCTGAAAGACTGGATCAAGCTACTGGGCTTCGACCTTGAACGCGGACGCTTCGGCTGCTATCGTCCGCCGCTCGGCAGCGATCAATGGCTGTCCCGCTATGGTTTCATGGAAGCCGCCGGCGACCGCTGGTGGCCGATCTTTGGCGCCACCTACCTGATCAAGGCGATCAAGCGCGTGCGCGGCATGCGCCTCGTCGGCCCGCTGAAAGTGAAGAAACCCGTGCTCGCCCCAGGCCTCGCGCCTGCCGCCACACCGAATACACGCAACCACACTCAATGACTTCCGATCTCATCGACATTTATACCGACGGCGCCTGCAAGGGCAATCCCGGCCCCGGCGGCTGGGGCGCGCTGCTGCGCTTCGGCGACCAGGAAAAAGAACTGTTCGGCGGCGAAGCCAACACGACCAACAACCGCATGGAGCTGATGGGCGTGATCGCCGCGCTCGAAGCGCTGAAGCGCCCCTGCAAGGCGGTCGTGCACACCGACTCGCAGTACGTGCAGAAAGGCATCAGCGAATGGATTCACGGCTGGAAAAAGAAAGGCTGGATCACCGCGGCCAGGCAACCGGTGAAGAATGCCGACCTGTGGAAGCGGCTCGATGCGCTGGTCGCGCAACATGAGATCGAATGGCGCTGGGTGCGCGGACACAATGGGCACCCGGAAAACGAGCGCGCCGATCAACTGGCCAATCGCGGGGTCGCGTCACTCGCGCAAATCGGCTGAGCGCCGCGCTGCGCGCGCCCTTTCCGCGGTCTTTTTCTTCGCTGCAATTTTCTGAGGCAGGCTAATCCGACATGCGTCAACTCATCCTCGATACCGAAACCACCGGCCTGAATGCCCGCACCGGCGACCGGATCCTCGAACTCGGTTGCGTCGAGCTGGTGAACCGCCGGCTCACCGGCAACAACCTGCACTTCTACATCAACCCCGAACGCGACAGCGATCCGGGCGCGTTGGCCGTACACGGCTTGACCACGGAATTCCTCAGCGACAAACCCAGGTTCGGCGAGATCGCCGACCAGTTTCGCGACTTCATCCAGGGCGCGGATCTGATCATTCACAACGCGCCGTTCGACATCGGCTTTCTCGATGCCGAGTTCGCGTTGCTGGGCTTGCCGAAGGTGAGCACCTACTGCGGCGAGATCATCGACACGCTCGCGCGCGCCAAGCAGATGTTCCCGGGCAAGCGCAATTCACTCGATGCGCTGTGCGACCGCTTCGGCGTCAGCAACGCGCACCGCACGCTGCACGGCGCGCTGCTCGACTCGGAACTGCTCGCTGAAGTCTATCTGGCGATGACGCGCGGCCAGGAAAGCCTCGTCATCGACATGCTCGGCGAATCGCATGCCGGCGGCGGTGCGCATGCGCCGCGCGTCGCGCTCAATTCGCTGGATCTGCTCGTGATCGCCGCCACCGACGACGAAGTCGCCGCGCACCAGGCGGTACTCGACGGTCTCGACAAGGCGATCAAAGGCACAAGCGTGTGGCGCCTCGAACCTGCGCCGGCTGCGGATGAGCAAACTGCTTAAAAAGTGCTAGACGACCGCGAAAATCCCTGACATAATTCGGCTCTCTTCGGGTGGTTAGCTCAGCGGTAGAGCACTGCCTTCACACGGCAGGGGTCACTGGTTCGATCCCAGTACTACCCACCAGAATCGGAAGGGCCGGCAATCGCCGGCCCTTCTTACTTTCTGGCGATCGAACACCCTCCTCGTTCGATTTCTGTCCTCCCCTGAATCGGGTTGTTTGCCACAAATTTGCCACTGTTCACTTTGGCGAGGCATTTGCATGGCAACGATTCGGCAACGAGGGAAGTACTGGGAAGCTCAAATTCGGCGACGTGGGTGGCCATCACTCTCGCGTAGTTTCGATACCAAGGCCACCGCTGAGGCTTGGGCACGCCGCGCAGAGTCCGAGATGGACCGCGGTGTATTCGTCGACCGGACAGAAGCCGAGCGAAACACATTCGACGACCTACTGAAACGGTACGCTGAAGAAGTTTCACCGCACAAAAAGGGCGGCGCCGGCGAAATCTTACGAATTCGCAAGATTAGGACGGATGCGCTTGCCCAATACAAAATCTCCGCCATTACCAGCAAAATCATTGCTGACTACCGCGACCGCCGGATGGCGAAGGTATCCGGGTCTACCGTGAACCGTGAGCTCACGCTTATCGGGCACGTTCTTAATGTCGCTCGCAAGGAATGGGGAATCCACCTCGATACGAACCCGGTATCTGTCATCCGTCGCCCGCGCGAGAACCGAGCGCGCAATCGCCGGCTCTCACCTGATGAGGAACAACGGCTACTCGCCGAGCTCGCGCCCAGCCCCCGTGACGATCAGGGCCGTTTCGAAGCCGGTGGAAGCCGCAACGAGTGGATACGCCCGGTGGTCATCATCGCTATCGAAACAGCGATGCGTCGCAGCGAAATCCTCTCGCTCCGGTGGGCGGATGTTTTTCTCGAAGACCGCTATGTCAGACTCCATGACACGAAAAACGGCGAGGCGCGCGATGTCCCGCTTTCCAGTCGAGCCGTGGCAACACTATCCGCGCTGCCGCGCCATGTCAGCGGTCGCGTCTTTCCGACCACACCCGACGCCCTGAAAAAAGTTTTCGTCCGTGCGTGCGAGCGCGCGAAGCTAGAAGACTTCCACTTTCACGACCTCCGGCACGAGGCGACGAGCCGGATTGCCGAGCGCCTCGACAACATTCTCGAACTGTCGGCCGTGACGGGGCACAAGACCGTCCAAATGCTTAAGCGGTACTACCACCCACGGGCGACGGACCTCGCGCTGAAACTAGGCTAGCCCCACACGATGCACGATCCGTCATCGCAGCGCACGGCGAACTTGCTCATCGATTTCCCTCTGGATGGCCTGCGTCATCGGCGTGTTGTGGCTGCACGCCGAGGATCGCGCCCGTTTTCAACAGATACGCCGACCGGCGATCGAGCTCGCTCGGCCACGCGCGCATGCGCAGTCGGTGCCACAGGTTTGGCCAAGGGCTGAAAATCAACCGGTCCATGAAGTACGCCGCGAGCGTCACGTGTTCAACGCATAGGTTCGGGTGGTCGATCGAGTGGGCGCTCGCGCTATCCTGACTGGTCATGTGGGTTGCCCCCGCTTTTCCATGCCGTTATCGGATATTGGGATCCACCGCCGCAAGCAATGCGAAGTCGTACTCCAACCCGCGGAGGTCGCTAGCGACCTGTGCGAGTCGCCGCTTCACGTCCTCGAATCTAGGATCAGTCAAAACAGATGATGCAAGCACCTGAGTCTGAACCCCGTTCGCGGCCGATGCGACAATCATCAGCAGCTCATCCGCCGTTGAGGCGGCGCCGACGTTCCATTCTTCGACGATAGACACTTCTGTTTTCTCCTTTGGCTACCGGCCGTTTCCATTGATCACCATCGATCCTTTTTAGGCGATGCCGAACTCATGCGGGAACAGCGGATGCTGCTTTCGGGCGATCTGTTCACGCAATTGGTTCAGGCGATCGTCATTCGACACGACGCGGAAGATCCGCTCGCAGATCGCTTTCCAGCCCACCCAGTAATCGGCGTGCTCGCGGAACTGTCCCTCGTCCCAAAAATCCTCCCACCAGGGCCGCTCATAGCCGTCTTGCAGTGGCACCAGCGGATGTGTCGCGCCTCCCCGGATTGCTTTGCACGCTTCGCTTGGCAACTGGTAGCTCTTGACGAGCACTCGCGTGCCGCGGCGTGACGTGTAATACGCGTATAGCAACTGCAGGGTCACCGAGAGACAGGAGAGCGCGCGCTCTCCGCCAGCGCCGATCGCGTCGGACACATGAATCGGCGTCGTCCAGGTTGCGCAGCGCCAATCGTCGTACTGCTTGATGATCAGCAACTCGCCGGCCGCGCTTTCCTCGCGCACCAAATGCAGGAACGTAACGGGACGCTCGGCGTTAAGATCAAGCAACTGCTCGACGGCCTCACCGGCGCTTTCCGATAGACGCTCGGTATGCACCTTGAACATCTTGCCGTCGCCATGTTGTAGCCAGTCGCGGGAACATCCCAAGTAGTCAGCGATGGACGCGAGCTGCGTGAAGGTCGGCTCTTCCTGGCCGATAAACCAATCCTCAACCTCCGAGGCTCTATCCTCGCCGATTGCCTGCGCGATGTGCGATGGTTTCAGCGTCCGCGTGCCGCGTACCTGGTTGACCTGTTCGAGGACGTTGGTTAGCCGCGTGCCGACTTCGGCTACGCGCGTGTTGCGGATTTCCCGCTCCACTGTAGGCTGCACGTGCGATCGGAGCGCAATGCGCGCTTCGGCCTCGACTGAACGATCGTTGCGCGCAGCGAGCGCCTCAAGGGCCGTCAATACCTCTTCCGGGATGTTGCGAATCGCCATTTTGCCGAACATGATTCACCGTGATATCAAAATGATAGCGTTTTGATTATTCATACAAAACGCAATGACGTCAATATGATTCAGCGCGTTAAGCATGGCGGCATAGCCACCAACCCCGGCGAGCCACGCAGAGAACAGCACCGAATCACAGCTCACTTGGCGACGCTTGATGCGGTGACGGTGAAACGACTGATGTTTGATGCGTGGTGACGGAAGGGGGTCACCATTCGCACAATCCTCGACATTGCCGACGACGTGCTCGCCGTTGTTTGCGAGCGCGCGCGGAGCGACAGGCATAGCGTCGGCTAGGTGCTCTAGCAGCTGGGGCGGCCGCGCTGCAGCCGGCCGCCCCAGCTCCACGGAGCTGGAATGGTTTTCCCATGTTCCCGACCGTCCCAACTTGCGCACCTTTGACCCTCGCCCCTCACGCGGTCGCAGACTTACCCCCGGGAGCGTGCAGTGCCCGGGCTCCGCTTTTCTGATCGTCCGAAAGCAGACACTAGAGAAGATGTGGTTTCTTTTATGATGGAGTTGATTTTATCGCTTTCCACTCTTATTTTCTCAAGCTCTACGGTTGTCTCACCTTTCTTTAAAATGTGATTTCGCTCTGTATTCGAGAGATTTTTTACAATTTCGGCCAAGAGTGATTTGTCTTCTGCGAAGAAGACGGCTTGAAGTGCCACATGTTTTGCCTCAACATTGGTTAATTCGTTCTGAAAATATTTTACATCATCCAAATTTGATTTGTACAATCGGAGGAAAAAATAAGCAAATAGCTCTATCAAAACAACCAGCGTGAGCCTAGGGAAGTAGTGCGAAAAGAAATCCCATGCACTGGCCACCCCTATCGGGGATGAAGTTAGGGTTAAAACTAAAGTTGTCACGCCGGCCGCAGTTATCAAGATGCCAAGGAATAAATTGGCATTTCCTCGGCGCTTTAATGCGTCAATCTCTGCAGAGAGTCGTTGTCTTGTGGTAGAAAATTGCAAGCGTATCGTTCGATCTCGCATCCGTGCTGAAAAATTTTCTTTCGCGCGGGCTTCCAGCTCAGAAATGGCATGCCCGATACTTTGGTCTGTGAGTTTTTCAGACGCGGTCTTATAAAGACCCTGGCGATCCGCCTCGGTTACGTTGAGTGTTTGATTTCGCAGATGTTCCAGTTGATCATCTATTTTTTGAAATCTATTTTCGATTTTATCGGCTAGGCTTAAGGTCCGCGATTGCTCGGATGGCTGTGGTTCCGCATCCAGATAGGCAAAGAGTTTCCTTCTCAAATAGGAAACTATCGCCGCCGCCAGTAGGAAAATTGAGCCAATTGACTTTATGTAACTGAGGTCGAAACTTATTTTGAAAAATTGAAGCGCCAAAGCTAAGGGCTCCCAAAAACTATTGGGTGCGATCCAGATGGCGACAATAAACAAGATCGGAAGCCCGAGGCTGGGTAAAAAATCAATAGCCCAGAAAATCAAGTAATCCCAAACAGAATTTATTGCCCTTTTATCGTTTTTCTTTGCTGTATTCATATTCGAATCGGATTACATAGAAAATGCGGTAGTGAAAGTCGTGATGTTTAAATTCTGCAGTTTCGATGAGAGTATGCCACGAGTGGAAACGCATCGCCCGCGGCGCGTTTATTCTTTCCCGGAATCAAGGTCGGCATCCTATCGACACTCGTAGGTGTCAGCACGCTACATCTGAAACGAGAACGTTCCGTGCGCGTGGAGCTGCAGCAACTCAAAGAGCGTGATGGTTTTCACGCCCAAGGCAGCAGCAGCGTCAGGCAACTTGATTGACTTCTTGCTAGCGGGTTCAGCTTTCTCGTTGGTGACTACCGTCACGTCTGTTTGTGTGGAGGCGTACGCGATCAACCAGGCGTCAGCCGACTTCACATCCAGGAATTTATCCTGGGCAGCCTGGAGATATTTGGGCGTGCGAGTCGTTGCCCACACTGCCAATTTTCGCCACTGCGCAGTCGCGGGTTTGCTGGATACGAAAAAATCCGATAGTTCGGGCCGTTGTGACCAGGAGTGCAATACGTCTTCCTGTTTTCCGACCTGAAGTTCGTCCCGCACCTTATCGATGCTGAGAATCTTTCCGACCTGATGCGCCTGTAGAATCCAATCCCAAAACGCTCCGCAATACTTGGGGTTGTAATGGAGATTTTTTGCGCTGATCAAGACGTCGGAGTCAAGCAGAAAGCGCTCGTTGCTTGGCATGGAAGACCGCTACGTTATTTGGATTCGTATTGAGCAGTTGACCTGCTTCCCGGAAACTAATCCCGCCGGAGGTCGCCAGCGCTGCAACCTTGCGCGAAAACGATTTGCTGTTGCGGACAGCCAGTGTCAAATAGAAATCACCGCCGCCTTCCCCGTCCTTGCCGGCCGATCGTTTGCGCGCGTCTTGATAGAACGCGTCGTACACGTCATGCGGTACGAGCCGCAGATCGAGCGCTCGTCGCACAACAACGAGACTGCTTACCCGGAATTGCTGCCGCAGCAGCGTGACCTTTTCGGTTGCCGTTCCTCGAGCGGCCGACCATGCGCTCGCAAATTTCTCTTCGGGTACGAGTACTTCGGCCGCTATCGCATTGCACAGTATCTCGTGCTTGTTGTGACTCGCTGGCGAGCTGTCAGAGATACCAGATTCACCGAGCCAGATATGTGCCAGCTCGTGCATCAGCGTAAACGGCCAAGCGGCGGGCGCATCTGCCCCATTGACGAAAACCACCGGCGCCAATTCGTCGGTGATCACAAAGCCGCGAAACTCAGATACGGAAAGGGGCCGATGAGTGTTGTTGCCGACAATGCCGTTCTTGAAGATAAGAACCCCTGCCGCTTCTGCTTTGGTGACGAGAAACGAATATAGATCGTCAGCGTTGCGAGCTGCGGCCCCGCCGGCTTCGAGCTTCAACGTGGCACGAATATCATCCGCAACCGCGCGAGCCTTGATCCGTTGTCCCTTGAAGCGGCCGACGAACGGGAGTGGTGCCGCTCCCTCGCGCAACAGGTACTCTCGATACCAAGCCTGCTTGAACTCCATGTCATCAAAGACATCGTAGAAGTCCCTGCTGAGGGGCTGCTTGTCTGGCAGCGTACGAAAATCTGCAATCGGCAATGGCTCGCGTTTAGCTGGGGGTTCCGGCAAAAACAGGTATCCGAATGGGACGCCGGCTTCCTTCGCGAACTTCATCGCTTGCGCGGCTGTAAGCTCGCCGCGCTCGATGTTTGGTGCAGCTCGAGTCGAGACGCGCTCCGCCAGCTCACGTAAGGAGCTGCCCGCTTGATGGGCGGCCCAATCGAGCACAGTTGCAGATAGATGGAGGGCGTCGGTCATTTCAGCGTAGGACGGTTTTCATGGATTCTAGCATCCGAGCCATTCCGGCTTTCGGATGCGTCGCAATGTTAGCTAGGCCTCGTGGATGCATGGCGCGATTGCGGCCCAACACGGCGCATGCTTTTCCTAGCGAAAATCGGATCATTGCCGAACGACGTCGCCCCGAAGTAAGCTGCTCATTCCTCTCCCAATGCACAATCCGCCAGCGTCATGAGGCCGTCTGAAGCGCTCGCTAGACACCGTGTTGAAGTGCTTCGCATACTTGATGCGGCCGGCGTGCAAAGCGTCCGGGTATTCGGCTCGGTCGCACGTGGCGAGGATACGGAGGAAAGCGATCTTGACCTTTGGATCGATGCACCACCCGGCTTCACGCTGCTCGATCTCGGCAGGCTGATTGCCGATCTTAAAGAGCTTCTTGGAGTGCCGGTCGATATCGGAACAGGCTTTCGGACACAGCGGATTGCGGATGACGTAGCGCGTGACGCCAAGCCGTTACGCGTCTGGCTTGCGTCGATGGCCGACGGAGAAGGAAATGCTACATGACCGACGACGAATTGCTCGCCCGGCTTCGGGATCCCGAAGACAACTATGTTGAACGCAAGCCCGACGGCGTCAACCAGGAGCAGCTGCGAAGGACGTTGAGCGCGTTCGCAAATACGCTGGCGCCCGATCAGACCGGCGTGCTTTTTATCGGCATCCACGATAGGACGGGGGCGGCCATCGGCGTTGCGAACTCCGACGCCGTTCAGCGACGCGTACGTGAGGCTGCGGAGACATGTTATCCGCCGATTCGCTATACGGCTCGGGTTCTGAATGCGGAAGGCACCGCAGTCGTCGCGGTCGAGATCTGTGGGAGCGATGAGCGGCCGCACTTTACGGGCCCGGCATTCGTTCGACGAGGCTCCGAATCGGTGAATGCCTGGCCTGAGCAATTCGACGAGCTGATCGCCAGCCGTAACGACAAAGCGCGCGCTATTTTGCACATGTGAGGACGGCCGGTCACGCTCGAAAGTCGTGGTCGGCGTTTGCAAGATGATCGGCCAGCCCCCGGTGCACGGGAGCAGACCGAAGGGCGCGTCGAGCACTGCGATGCGCACCACGTGCGGCTGAACGTTTGCGCCGCAGGTGTGCCCGGGTGGTCGACGGCCGAACCTCTTTCGCGCCTCGAGGTGAGCTACGATAGGCGGCAAGACCGCCCCATGCTGATCTTGACGCCATAAATGTGATGGACCGCGGCCGCGGTGGCGCCTACCGGCGAGGAAATCGGCTCAGCAGCCAGTCGGACCAATCCCACGCGTACGCACACTCGCCTTCACCGACGATCGCCGGACAGCCCGAACCTTGCAATGCGGTGCGAAACTCATCCCGCCACGGTTGCGGAATGTCGGCGAGTCGCACGTAATACGGACACGGACGACCGTCAGCGCGCAGTTGCACCGAAACCGCCTGCAGCTGCGCGGCTACTTCCACCCTTAACCCAAGAGGCGCGTCGAAATCGGGTGCGGCCGCGACGCGCCCCGCGAGCGTGCCAAAGCGCCTCGTCCGTCCTGCCTGTTGCTGATCGCCGCGACCTTCGTCCAGGAAGCCGGGCGAACTGCCCATCCACTCGCCTTCGATATGGTCGCCGATCGCTTCGTGCATCTCGTCGGTCGTCACGGGTCGTGCTGGCTTGGGGATGACGCCTTTGAGGGCTGCCACGCCAGCGGCCGGGATGGGATTACTCAAAACCCACGGTAGCAGTCGGGCAACGTTCAGCGCGTCGTCAAGGGCACGATGATGTGTGCCGGCAAGGGCGAGGCCGACCAGCTCGCAGGCCTTCGCCATACCCACTTCCTTGCCAATGCGCTGCCTCTTGGCAAAAAGGCGCTTGGCATTCTGATGCGGCAGAGCGATGGGCATGGCGATGCCGTGCCGTGCGCTATCCCGTTCGAGCTGCTTGCGGTCATAGGCTCCCCAACTCACCCAAACGGAACCGGCCTGCCGGTGTTTCGCGACGAACGAGCGCAGTCCATCGGCGACCGCCGGAAACAAGGGAGCGGTGTCCACGTCGGCCTGCGTAATGCCGACGAGCAGCTGCGTGCAGAACGGTGTCAGCGTTGGATTGACGATCGGCCGCACGAGCGTTTGGAAGCGATCGAGGACGGCTCCATCGGCCGCGATCCAAGCCGCACCAATCTCGATCGTTTCCATGTCAAACGACGGCATGTTTTCGTCGCACGTGGCCTCGAGATCCACAACGAGGATCGTCGACGGCGTAGCGATAGCACCGAATTCGCGTCCGACCGGCGCGGCGCTTTCCCATGCTGCCAGATCTGGGGGCAGGTTCAATTCACATCTCCCTGTTTTTTCCCGACAGTAGATGTTGCGGATAGCATCAGCGCGCGCGTCGGGCTTCGAGGTAGACCGCTTCCTCGTAGTCTGGGTCGTCGCGCTCTGTTGCCGAGGCCTCCGTGTGCTCGCCTTCCATGCCATTATCGCGCGGCAAGTATCGAGAACCACCAAAGCCCTCTTGCTCGCGATAGCCACCGTTGGCAATGATCGGGCGCAACTGCGCGCCAAGCACATCGTCGAAGCCGCCCTCGTAGCCCTCGACGATCACGCGGGCGTCTGCCGGCAGGGAATTGAGGTGTTCGATCAGTCCACGGACAGTGAGCGCGGGGCGCATCTCGTCGTTATCGGAAGTCATTTCTGGGGCTCCTGGTTACATTGGGCTATCTGGTCTCGCTGGCCATTCCCATTCGTTTATATGAAGGCGAATCGATTCGCCCGCGCGTCATGCAGCGCGTGGTGTCGCCCGCCGTGTTCGCGAAAATACGCTTCCAGCCGCTCAACGTCGATCTTTCCACCGACGTGCTCACACTTCCAGCCGGCCGGCATGTCACCATCGAGCAGATCCAGAACCAAATCGAAGTCGCCTTGATAATCGAAAGACAGGACCGGCTTCGGCTTCGTAGGCACGGCGAGTAACCATGCCCGCAGTTCGTCGCGCAGTTGCGCGGCGGGCATAGAGCGGCCGGGAAACTGGCCGAGTTGCGGCAGCACAGCGGCTCGCACGAACTCGCTGCAAGCGGATTGCTCGAAGTCAGAGCACTCACCATAAAATTCGCTGCCGTCCTCCCCCACGATCGCCGCACTAATGAGCTGGCAATCGATGAAGTCCGTGAACTCGGTATCGACAAAGTAACGCGTTTTCCACGGGCTACGCGGAGCTGTCACACGTACGGACATGGTCACCTTCGTCGAGTGTTAAGTCATCGTCAACCTTATGTTCCTCGCCGTCCAGCCTTGCGCCGGCGACCGTCCAACCGGGAAAGTCGGCGGTGTTAGTCATTCGTCAATCGGCGGCGAGTTGCGAGGCGGCTTGGCTCGCTGGATGAGTTGGCGCAGCCACTCCAACCCATATTGATCAACCTTCGCCCATTGCTCGGCCGAGAGCCTTATCGAGCGCTGGACGAGCTTCTGCCCATCGGGGAGTCGAGGGCGGCCGCCAGGGTGTTTGGGCTTCGTTTCCATGTCGCATATTGTACAAAAGGAAACGAATCACAAAACTCCTTGTGTTTTCGCAGTTTGAGAATCACAATAACTATACTAGATCCTACGCAGAAGGTGATAAGCATGATGATGACGACGTCAATTTCATCGGTGTCAGCCGTATCAGACCTTGTGCTCGACGATCTTGTCGGCGAGGTCTTTCCCGCCGCGCTCGACGACGAAGTTGAATCGTTACGTGAGTCGGCAAGGCCGAGCGTCGATGGGGTTATTCTGGCACTGTGGCAGTCCCAGGCAGCGTTCCACCTCGCAGCGAAGACAGAGACCACTCGGCTCTGGAACACAGACCCGAGAGCCAGCGCTGTGTTTCAACGCTTCTTGCGCAATGTCGAAGCGGCGCTCGACTGAGAGGCCTGATAAACTCGGGCTGGCAAAGGCCAGTGTGTGTGCAGGCGGCGGTCATTCGGATGCAGACTCTCGAAGCAACCGCCAGAAGATTCAAAGGTGTGATCGAATGTCGACCAGCGATTTTATCCAAGGCCAGAATCAGGGGATGGCGATCGCTCGCGCAGCGAGTCGCGATGCCAATTTGGCTGTTTCTCGAGCTAAAGGGGTGGTCGGCGAGTGGAAGTCCTACGCCGACGGGTTGAACTCGAAGCTAGCGGACGCAGAGCTGTCAAAGCTGCAGGTTGAAGCGCAGCTTGCACGTCGCGACGTTCAGCAAAAGGCACTTCGCGAGGCGCTTGCTCAGGTCGCACCTAACCATCCCTTGCTTACGCTGCTCAAAAAAATGGGTGATGAGGCGGAAGCGGCCCACTTTAGGCAAGCTGGCTACTTAGTGGATTTCGAGAGCAGGACGTTCCGAAAAATCTGACTCAGACAGCATCAAAAAGGCCGGCAAAACGCCGGCCTTTTTGTTTCTAGTCGAAAGTGCCGCCGGTTAGATGATTGTTTGGCATCAGATCGGTTAATGGCTGTCCCGAACCAGCGACCCCACTGCTTGGCGTATCGAGTTTCGCAGCTTCCGCCGCTGCACGTCCTGCACCTTGCCCAATTCCTTGACGAGCGGTCTTCACTCCATCTTCAAACCGGTGCCCTGCTTCTCCGGGCTCACGATCCGCGATGCCTTCGGCAGCAAGTCGGCCACCAACCCAACGCAGCACGTTGTCCGGTACCCAGTTCGTCAGGGCGAAGACACTGTGAATCACCGTGGTCATGATTAGGGCGTAGATGGCGACATAGGCCATGAATCCGACCAGACCAGTGAAGGAGTTGTGCTCAGCCCCCGATACCGCTGTCATATAGGTCAGGTTGACGAAGCCCGTTATCGGCTGCGCCAGCCAGATCGACCCAAAGAAACCGAGCACAGTTAGCGCAGGCCGTAGCGTCAGCCCGAGGGCGAGCATGTAGCCGGGCCCGGCTTGGCCGACCGCATCGTGGCCCTCTGGGTGTGCGTGTGCCACGCCCCAGATTTGAGCCGCAATCACACTTTCGAAGCAGAGCACTAGCCATTTAACGACGGCTGACACCCCGCAGATGTAGGGGATCATCGGCACGTAATACGCGCACACGAGGCCTGCGCCAAGCACGATCATGACAATAGATGTCAGGACACCGGAGATCGATGCGAGTGCAGAACCAATGTTGAAGATGTTGCCGATAGTCAGCTTCGAAGCGTTGCTATCCCCGACCCCCGACACCGTGAACATCGTAGCGACGATCGCCTCGGCGCCGCCGACGATGGTGTCGCCAACCGCCTTCACTTGGCCGACATGGCTCAGATTACTGCCGGCGAGCAGCTGCGTGAACTTGTTGATAGCCCCTTGCGCCGGGCGAGACAGCAGCCGTTCCAAGTCGGCCCAGCTGCGCGGGATTTTTACGTCAGCCTTGGCTTGCTCGTCATAGGCCTGCTGTACGGCGTCCGCACCGTTCTTCGAATATTCGTCGAGGACCAAGAGCGCATCATGATAATTTGTCAGCACGGGCCCTACTTCTTTGTCGTCGATCGTGACCGGCGCGCTCTGTGGCAGCGTGTTCAGCGCCGACTGCATCGCGTCGTTCAACTGGATCAGATGGTTGTACCACGTACCCACGAAGATCCAGCCTGACGCTTTAGCGAGGGTAATGAAGTCGCTGCGCGTATTGTTTTGCGCGGCATCCATTGCCGATTTCGCGGCCGTGGTCAGTGTCGTTTGGTATCGATTGGCCGCCGCATCGAGCGCACCAACCGCCGGCTTCTGGCCCGCCACAATTTGATCGGCCACGGGCCGCAGATCCGTCATCATCTGGCGCACGGCTTGATCGTGCGCTTGCATCAGTGCAGACTTGGAGACAGCCGAACTGCCGCTTCCTTTGGACGATGCAGCTGATTCTTGCCATGTCAGGGAGCCGCACACAGCCGGATTCTGATAGCTGTTGTCGTTCGCAGCCCATTCGTATGCGGTCACAGTGTATGTGGCGTTCGAAAGGTCGCTGGCCGCCGATGCGATGGCCCCGAGGGGGCCGGCGGCTACGCCGGCGGCCAGGCCTTGACCCATGCTGACCTCTCCGCCGTTCGTGACTGTTGCCGCGTGCTCTTGCTCCGTGATGCGCGTTGCCCGGCCCGAGGCCTTATATTGCTGATTCATTGCCGCAGCGCAGGTTTCTGCACGCAAGATGCTCGCTGCCAGTGCGCGCGTCGACGGCAAATTGGGCTGGCTCACCATGTTGTTTTCCGCAACGTAGTCAAGCCCTCCACTAAGCACGGCATCGCCGATGCCTGCCCCCTGGATTGCCAGCCATAGCACGAGGACCTGAATAAGCGAATAGCCAGATGCGACCGGTAACAGCATGCCGCTGCCGGCGACGGCGCGAAGAGGAACCCACACCGACGACATTTTGGAACCGAGGAATTCGCCATCGTGCGCGGAATCGACGGTTCCCTTGACCGTTGTGTAGACCATGTACAGCATGCCGACAAATAGCACCGCGGAATTGAACGGCTGGAGCATGGCGCCAAGCGTCGAATTCACGGCCCCCCCTTGGGCGTCTCCACTCGCAGCTATCGTGTCAATCACGGAGCCGAAAACTTCCCTCAGGAACCCGACCGCCGCATCGCCGGCCGGGGGCGTGAACGCATGAAGGCTTATGCCGGCGCTGCCATCGGCGGCCACTGCTGTAGCCGATGCAGCCACCAGCGCCGCGAAAAGAAGGATCTTTTTCATTGTCGCCTCGATCAAGCAACGCGCGCGAGGAACAGCATAGCCACGGCGACGATGACGAAGATCGATGCATTGGTTTTGAGGTTCAGCCGCTGATCGAGTGCGCCGAGGTATTCGCTCGGACTCGATTGGAACGGCCAGCGCCAGCTCCACAGGGTGCAGAGATCCGTGACCAGAAGAGAGAACCACCACGCTCCACCGCCCAGCAGGGCGACGACGCCGACCCCATGCCGGCCCGTCGCGATCCAGCCCGCCGCGCCGGCAGCGAGCGCCACGCAAGCGGCAGGCCAGTGCCACCAATCCCGCCGTCGCATGATGATTCGGTGGAGGCCGAGAGGGAGCCAAAGCGAGACAGCGAGCAGGACGACATAAGCTAATCCAGTTCGTAGCAACCAACGGACGGTCCTCGAATAGTTGGCTTTATCAGATGTTATCGGCATCGCGTCTTTTTAAAGGTGAAAGCTTATGGGGATTTCGTCAATAATTTCGTTATACGCTAACGAAATATGCTGTTAAATCAATATGTTACATATTCTACATCTATTGATATAACAACGAAAGTGATGCTTTTAGGATTCTGATGCGATGTGCGTGCGATGCGATCCCCAAAGGTTTTCACCTTTCATTGCTGGGCGGCAATATTCCGGAATGAGGCCGGTTGCTCGAATAGCCGGCTACGTTCTGGATGGTGGCACGGGATGCGCCGACCAGATGCGGCAAGTCGAGCCCGAGCTGCACCTCAAGAACCAGCCGGGCACAGATCATCGTTGCGTTATAGGCGCCTCCCAACTCGCGCGCTCAACCTCGGGTAATCCGCAAAGGATGCGCTACAAAACGTCGACGACGTTCGGTTTTTCAGGGCTTGTTGACTGACGCGGCAACGGAGCAGTTCGACAAGGTCCTTCGGGACCTGCCTAGCGGAGGGCGCACGAATGTCAATTGCGGGGCCTACGCGCGCGACCGCGGGCTCAACGGCGACTTCGTTGAAATCGTATTTGCCGGATCCGTCAACATGGTGTTGAACGCCAACAACCCATAAAGGCGAGGCGCTCGCGGCCGCCCCCGCAAGCTTATCCATCGCCACGGCAGATCAAACCCTGTTCAGCGCGGCCGGGCTCAACCGAGCCTAGCCGCTAGCCATCGCTTCCTTCGACGCAACAACTAGGAAAGGCGACAGGCGGTCAGCAGGGCGAGCGCCTCCCGCAGAAGCGCTACGGACGCATTGACGTCTGACGTCGGCCCGTCCGCTCTGCCGGTCATGGACAGGTAGGCGAAGTGAACGGCCGGGGAATGCTTCGCCAATGCCACCAAATGCGGGCCGCTCGGGCCGCGCACGCCGCCCAGCCAATTCTGGACCGTTCGTTCACTCGCTCCTGTCCAGCGGGCGAGCTTTTTGATTGTCTGACGGGAGCCGCCGAGCTCTTCTTTGAGCGCCATGGCTATCGCCAAGGGATATTCCGCGCCGATTTCTTCTTTCTTCCCGCGCAATTTCTTGCGTGTTGTCGGCAACATTTTTCGCGCCTCCAAAACTATATTCCCTCAACGCAAGCAACGAAACGGGACCGGCCTGTCTCCCCTCCACAGGAGCATCCAGCAAAAATAGCCGACCCCTCGCGGTTCACGGGAGGCAGGGTGGAACGAGCATCGCGCAACAAAGCCCCGCAAGACACCGGCGGCCGAGGCCGCGCGGCGGCGTATGTGCGAATGTCGACGGAGCACCAACAATACTCAACCGAAAATCAGAAAGACGTCATTCTGGCGTTTGCCGAAAGCAGAAACCTAGACGTCGTGCGCGTCTATGCGGATGAGGGCAAAAGCGGCCTGCGCCTTGACGGGCGCGACTCCCTCAAAGCCTTGCTGCGGGACGTGGAATCGGGAGCCGCAGATTTTTCCGTTATCCTCGTCTATGACGTCAGCCGGTGGGGCCGCTTCCAAGACCCGGACGAGAGCGCGAGCTACGAGATTCGATGCAAGCATGTGGGCGTGAGGGTGCTCTACTGCGCAGAGCAATTCGAGAACGACGGCAGCCCGGTTTCGAGCATCATCAAGAGCGTCAAGCGGACGATGGCGGGCGAATACAGCCGGGAGCTCAGCGTGAAAGTACACGCTGGGCAATGCCGGCACATCCGCAACGGCTTTCGCCAAGGCGGGCCGGCCGGCTACGGCTTGCGCCGTGTCCGCGTGGACCAGTCTGGCGTCGTCAAAGGCGAACTGAGCCGCGGAGAACACAAGGCCATCCAGACGGACCGGGTCATCCTCATTCCAGGGCCGGCCGACGAACTGGCGATCGTGAGAGGCATCTATCGCCAGTTTGTCGAGGAGGGGCGCTCCGAGACGGAAATCGCCGCGGCCCTGAACGAGGCCGGCGTCCTCACGGATCGCGACACCCTGTGGACTCGGGGAACCGTTCACCAGATCCTCATCAACGACAAATATGTCGGGGACAACGTTTGGAACCGCGTGTCGTTCAAGCTCAAACAAGAGCGCGTCCGAAATCCGCCGGCCTCATGGATTCGCGCGGACAACGCGTTTGAGCCGATCGTCGATCGAATCATTTTCGAGGCCGCTCGCCAAATTATTCTCGCCCGTTCCTACCGCCTGACCGACGCCGACATGCTGGACGCGTTGCGCAAGCTGCTGCTGCGCTACGGCTATCTTTCCGGGATCGTCATCGACGAGGCGCTCGGCTGCCCTTCGAGCAGCGCCTACACGAGCCGCTTCGGCAGCCTGCTTCGAACATACGACCTGATCGGCTACACGCCCGCTCGCGATTATCGTTACGTTGAGATCAATCGCCGTCTGCGGGAGCTCCACCCCGAGGTCGTCTCGCTCGCAGAGCGGGCGATGGCCGAGGCCGGAGCGCGGGTGGAGAGAGACACCGTGTCCGGGCTGCTCTGGGTCAACGAAGAGTTCAAGGTGTCACTGGCCCTGTCCCGTTGCCGTCCGACCGAGGCCGGCTCGAATCGCTGGATCATCCGCTTCGACAACGCGCTTCGGCCTGACATCACCGTCGCGGTTCGAATGGAGCTGGACGCGAAGTCGATCCGCGACTACTACCTGTTGCCGGCCATCGACGTCTCGTCGGACATCGTCCGCTTGGGCGACCACAACGACTTTGGATTCGAGGCTTACCGCTACGAAGATCTCGGCATGCTTTGCCATTTGGCGCGCCGGGTCCCACTGAAGGGAGTCAGCTATGAATGACCGCGTCGACAAGATCGTTTCCGCGCTTTCGCGCAG
This sequence comes from Paraburkholderia ultramafica, assembly GCF_902859915.1. Lineage (GTDB taxonomy): Bacteria > Pseudomonadota > Gammaproteobacteria > Burkholderiales > Burkholderiaceae > Paraburkholderia > Paraburkholderia ultramafica. The sequence goes on along the minus strand of NZ_CADIKK010000041.1, from coordinate 23,414 downwards.
CGAGCATATCACCTTGATTCCGGTTGAGCGGCTTCGAGTGCTGAACCCCCGGACGCGCAATCCGTATTTCTTTTCGCAGCTCGTCGAGAACATCGCGTCGGTCGGGCTCAAGCGGCCCATCACGGTCGCACATGGCGGATGCGACGCCGAGGGCGAGTGGCACGAGGTGTTGTGCGGGCAGGGGCGCCTCGAAGCGCTCAAAGCGCTGGGCGAGACGCTGATTCCTTGCTCGATTGTCGAAGCCAACGAGATCGACCGCTACCTCATCACGCTGACCGAGAACATTGCGCGGCGACGACATTCGACCGCCGAGCTTTTGAGCGGCCTGCAGGTTCTTCGCGCGAAGGGCTACACAACGGAGGAGATCGCCAAGAAAACCAACCTGGACGACACCTACATCAATGGGATCTTGCAATTGTTGGAGAAGGGCGAGCAACGGCTGATACAGGCGGTTGAAAAGCGCGTTATGCCGCTGTGGCTCGCCGTCGAAGTCGCCCGCGCGCCGACCGAGGAGGTCCAAGTCGCGATGGTCGCCGCCTACGAGTCCAAGACGCTGAACGGAGACCAATTGCTGCGCGTGCGGAGGATCCTCAGCAAACGGGAAGTGTCGGGCAAAAAAATGCACGGCCGCCCGGCGCCTCGAGAAAAGCCAACCCCGCAGAAACTGCTGCGGACTTATAAGAACGAGGTCCGCCGCCAGAAGATGGTCGTGCAGAACGCCAATCTGCAAGAGCAGAGGCTGCTGCTGATCACCTCCGCTCTCAGGCGCTTTCTTGCCGACGAGCATTTCAGGACGCTCTTGCGCGCCGAGGGCGTCAAGGACATTCCCGAGGCGGTCGCTTCTCGCATTCCACCGGAGCTTATGCCATGAGCAACGTCAGACACGGATTTGAGGCACAGGTCGTCGAGATTCCCCTTGAGCGGATCATCGCGGACTCCCAGTTGACCAAAGGCGCCCTGGCGACCTCGAAATACAAAACCATCCTCGGCTCCATCGCGGAGTTGGGCGTGATCGAGCCGCTCGCGGTGTTCCGCTCCCCTCGACGGCTAGGCGACTACGAGCTGCTCGACGGGAGGCTGCGACTTGAGGCGCTCAAAGAGCTAAGCCGGGAGACCGCACCCTGCATGGTCTCGACCGACGACGAAGGCTTCACGTTCAACCGGCACATCACTCGCCTGTCGGCCGTTCAAGAGCACAAGATGATCCGCGCCGCGCTGGCCAAGGGCGCGTCGGAGAAGCGAATCGCCGAGGTCCTACGAATGGATGTCCGGAGCATTCGAGAGCGGGCGACTTTGCTGGACGGCGTCGCGCCCGAGGCCGCCTCGATCCTCAAAAACCGGCAGGCCGCCCCGAAGGTCTTTTCGGTCTTGAAGAAGATGAAGCCATATCGGCAGATCGAAGCCGCCGAAATGATGGTCGCGGCCAACAAGTTCACGGCGACTTACGCGGAGATGATTCTGGTCGCCACGCGAGTCGAGGCGCTGGTCGATGGGGCGAAGCCCAAAAAGAAAAATGAAATCTCGCCGGAAGACCTCGCGAAAATGGAAAGCGAAATGGAGCGGCTGCGGCAAGACTGCCAAGCTGTCGAAGACGAGATCGGCGACACGATGCTGTCCTTGGTCGTCGCCAAAAGCTTCATGGCGCGCCTGCTTCGCAACGAGAACATCCAAGGGCACCTGAGGCGCCACCACGGCGATCTGCTCGCCAGCCTTGTTTCGACAATGGACGCGATTGCCGCCGACAATCGCGTCACCGAGCGAGAATGAGGCAGCGTTCTTCGCGGAGCGATGGAGAGGGCCCTAGGCAAGAAGTCGAGCGTGGCGCCTTCGCTCGGCGAACCTCCTGGCGCTGCATTCCGCATTCGGCAGACGCTTGGAGGAGGCACAAATCGCACGAGATCAACAGCGGAAGCGGCTCTGATCGATACCGTAGCCAGCTCATGGCAGGCCGATGAATTATTCTTGACCCTCGCCTTGGTCCGTGGGTCAAGGGCGCAGCGGGCGCCAGCCCGTGGCTCAAAGAGCCACCCTTGACGCGCGGAACTAGGCCCAACGCTCCCGGCATGTCCGGGGGATGCAACACAGCCCCCGGACAGTGCCACGCGGCGAGCGGGTTTTGACGTTGATGCAGTGACGCATGCGGGTGTTCGGGTGTTCGTGCACGCTGAAGGTGAAAGTCTATGGGGCGTTGGATGTCCCCTCGCCGAGCCTCTTGAGCCGCTGCTCTCCGAACACCCACGGCAGCAGACGAGCCACATTCAACGCATCATGAAGTGCTCGGTGATGCGTGCCTTCGAGCGCAAGGCCCGCCAGCTCGCAGGACTTCTTCAGTCCAACCTCTTTGCCGATTCGCTGTCCCTTGGCAAATAACCGCTTGGCGTTCTCATGCGGGAGCTTGATCGGCGGAGTGACGCTATGGCGAGTGCTGTCGCGCTCGAGCTGCTTGCAGTCATACGTGCCCCAGCTTGTCCAGATTGAACCGGACTGCTGGTAGCGCTCGACGAAATGGTGCAATTCGTCGGCAGCGGCCGGAAACAACGGTGCAGCGTCCACGTCAGCCTGAGTAATACCCGTCAGGCGGGTGCAAAACGCGGTGAGCTACGGATTTAAGATCGGGCGGACGAATGACTGAAAGCGGTCGACCACGGTGCCGTCGACGCCTACCCAGCAAGCACCGATCTCGATCGTTTCCATGTTCTCGGGCGTGATCGCCTCATCATCCGAACACGTTGCTTCCAGATCCACTACTAGGATGTTGTTCAATTTTTAGCTCACAAGTGGCCCGAGACCTGCGCGGGTGGGGCGAGGCCGAGCGCAGGCGGCTGTAACCGCTCAAACTCGCATTTCGATGCCCCGATCGCCCGCTCGGATTGGACGTTCCTGGACGGAACACAGCTAAGGTCGGTGCAGACCGGCTGGCGTGCAAGCGCCTCCGCGTCAGGCACGCCACATGGATTGTCGGCCAGAGGCGCTGCCTGGGCGAATGTGCAAATGGAACCTATGAATGCTAGGTGAAGGATGTATCGTTGCATTTTCGTCTCCAAGCATTAGAGAGCAAATGTACGGGAACGTCGTGGACCGTACGGATACGGACGAGCTTTAGCTCGGACCCGGCGAACTTCAGAATCGACGGGCTGCACGCGAACGGCCGATTGACCGCTTACCGCACGAGAGTAGTGCCTGCCGGCGGTCTCATCAGTCGCATGGCCCAGAATTGCAGCCACCTCTTCCTTCGTGTGGCCGGCGAGCTTAGCGTCCGCAGCAAACTGATGCCGAAGCGAGTAGAGCGTCGGGTATTTCTTGCGGCGGCCGAAGCAGGCTCTTGTCGCTCGCTTCATATAGTGGGTGAGGGATGTTTGCAGCTCGTCGAACCGCATCTCACTCAGGTGTCCCTCCAGCATCGCGAACATCTCCAGTAATACCTCCATATCGGCCGCCGTTGCTTTCGACAGGTCGAGCGTCCGGAACTCTCCGTTCGCCCGACCATTCGTCGCTTTCCCGTTGCGTAGCGTCAGGCACGGTAGACCGGCAATCTCTGTCAGGCCGGCGGACTCCCATTCGCTGGGGCGCAGTCCGGTCAACTGGGCGGCCAGCAGCCAGGTACGAAGGGCGTTCGCGAACTTGTGCCGGCCTACGTTGCCGGCCAGGTAGTCGACGAACTTATCCAGATCCGTTTGCTTGAAGTGTTTCTGTTTGGTCGCCGAAGTTCGGGTGCCGTACTTGAGCGAGCCGGTCGATGGCTCCGAGTCAAGCGCGGCAATGGCGGCCTGCAGTTCTTCGACTGCGACGGATTCGTTTGATTCGTTGGCGAGCCCCTGAAAATGGCTACGGAGAGCGTTCTTGTATTGCTTCCAGGTGTTCTTTGCGATCGTTGGCTTACGTCCGATCAGGTGGTCGACAATGGTCATTGGCGGCATCGAAAAGTGTGAAAAGTAGCCGAGATCACGAGCAGCTCGCGAACGGATTTGCATAGCCTTGATCGCATACGCCATTTCTGTTTTCGGAGTTCTAGTGCTGGTCATCAGATTTATTCTCTTGGTGTCCGTACGTTACTTGGCGTTCCGCCTTCGCTCCTGCGGAGCTCCGCCGAGCGCCAAGTTAACGTCTGTGGTTGCTCGATTGCGTCACATGTGACTCGGATGGCGCAGGATTCTCTACTTGGAAAACAAACAAATGGGCCACATTTGGCGCGCAGGGCAAATCCGCGACGACGAAACAGAGTCACATGTTGCGTATTTGCTTTGAGGATTTCGCCCAATTGGGTCACATGTGGCGCGAAGATCGGTGCTATGCCACCAAATTGAGTCACCTGTTGCTCCGCTGTGTACGCGGCAGCTGCCGCGATTGGGTCACATGTGACCCAATCATCTCTTGCCGCGAACAGAAATGGGTCACATGTGGCCCAGACGCCGCCTCGAGCTAGGAGTCGGGCAACTTGTGATGGAGCGATCATCCTCGTACCTTGTTGCGAGACGATAATCATTGTTGGTCGAGGCAGAAGATCACCGGGCCGTTAGAACCGTAGTTCATTCCCAGAAAATCCCACATCTTGCTTCCATAGGCGTTGGTGCCAGCATAAGCATTCAACCCTGTCCCGCCGTATGAGTTACCCCCACCGTCGGCGGTAGCACAGTACATATGGACCCCGAGGTCGGTCGTTGAATTCGGTGGAAGGATGTAGCCGCTGAGATACAACGTCCCACCGCCTGCAGGCTTCCACACGCCAGATTGACAAAACAGTGGCCCACTGCCAGAACTCCCGATCAATGTGCTTCCGCCACATGGAGCGCCGGCGGTCGCCGCTCCGTTCACTTGAATGTATTCATCTCCTTGGATGCGGCCTGTTGCGTGTAGACGACCGTCACCGCCGCCGCCGCCAACGACCACTTCCCCGCCCGGGTTCCATGGTTTCAAAAAAAGATTGCTGTTCGGCGCCGTGTCGTAATATCCCGTTCCCGTCGCCCGCAGTGCCCCGCCGATGTTGGCGTCCCCATTCATGTTAGTCGTGCCATTCACCATTGCTCCGTTCGCAGTGACGGTTCCTACAGAATTGATGTTCCCTACGATAGCCACGTCAGCTGCGGAGCCGTCGTGGTGCTGTACAAAGAGGCGGCCGTCCTGGTATAGCGCGGAATTCCCGCTGTTGTCGCCGTAGAAACCACTGTTCCCAATCTGCAAGTTGTTACCGGGTGGCAATACTACTTTCTGCGCGTTGACGGTGGCCGCGTTGTTGACGTTGTTCCCTCCCATGTCGATGGCGGTGTTCATCTGGTTCAGTTCGGGATGGCCCGGAACCACCTTGCGATACAGATAGTCGCTGACGAGCGAGCCGTTCTGGAACATCAACGAATAGACCATGTGTCCCGCGCCCGGCGAGCTTGGGATAGTCATCGGTCCCCACGCACCATACGTCCCGACGGCTGCATTGGGGTTGGTCGACGAGATGTAGCCGCCGGCGCCGCCAACGAGTTGCGAAATCTTTCGCATGTTGCGCTCGCTGATGGCCTGCCCGCCCGAGGTCACAATCAGCGTGTCGAGGGAGCCCGGCGTCGTCTGGTAGGCCTGAACCGTTACGGTCTGCTGGTACGGATTCTTGGCGGAGAAGCCGGACGCAAAGAGCTGTGGATACTGACTTTGCAACATAGGCACCGTGATCGTCGCCGGCGTGGCGGCGCTCGCACTTGCGAGCACAACAGCATAGTTATCTTTGATATATTGCTCAGCAGCCCGAACGACCTGCTTATCATGGTCGGCCGTCACCTGATTTATCTTGTTGTCCGCATCGTCCGAGAGCCAACCCCAAACTGCGGGCATAACGAGGCTTGCGACGATAAGAACACCCAGTGTTTCAACGAACGTGATGGCGCCTCTCTGGCGAACAACGCCCGATGTCGATTTCATAGTCATGGTGGGTATCTCGTTACGCACCCGCGAGCGGGCACAAAAGCGTCGTGAAGGACAGGGCGCTGGTGCGCTCGCGACCGCCGGTGGACGGCTGCGCTGCCCACACCGCAAGGGCGTGGACAGCCCCGGCCGAGCGGCCGGGGTGCCGCACCCGCCCACCAGCTCCCCGCGGCCGAGCCCTACGGGCCTGACGCGCCGCGTAGCGGCTTGCCCCATGGTGAAGAAGAAAACACTGGAGCACCCCGGTGGTCATCGTCGATCGCATCGCAGTTGCAATTGAATTACCCGTCATTTCGGTGGAGTCCCGATCACTTAATCAGACTACGCACGTGCGCCAATTTCTCTCTCGCGACGTTCGACGCCGTAGGAGGCGGAGCAGCTTCCCTATCAATCGCCATCGCGCGCTCCCGTCTTGCCCGCACGCCGTGACAGAAGTTCGGGCGAAACTTGCCGTTCTTGTGGAGCCCAACCATGTGGTCTAGCCAAGCGCGGTTGTCCGCGATTCCGCGGCGCTTTCTAAGGGATGCAGCTTCCAATGCACCAGAAAACTCGTCGGCTATCTCCTGAGCAGCCGCGCTATCCAACTGCGATTGCGACAGCGCTTCCAGCAGGACTTCTCTGTAAGGCTCCGCCCATTTATCCACCACCACTACCACCCTCCTCGGCGGACAAGCTGCCGGCGTGTAATCGTTCGCCGATTGAACACCCACGGATCCGAGCTTCGTACCCTTACTGCGACCGCCCGAAGAGCGCGCCGACGTGGTAGTTGTGTGCGTAATCTTTGAAGTAGTCTCTGTATTAGCCGGCGCGCTCCCTCCCATCTGGCCGGCACGAACTCTGCCATCAAGCTGGTCCGGAATCTGCCATCCAGTTGGCGGGAATCCTGCCAACTGGTGGTTTTGCAGCAAGAACTCCGTCAGGCGGTCAAGGTTCACTCGGTAGTACATCCTCGCAGGCACCCCTTTCAAAGCCTCTTCGAGCAGGCCAAGCTCCTTCAGACGCCGCCTTGCTGACTCTTGCCTCGTGCGTGATAAAGCCGTCTCCCATTCCCAGCTTTGCCGCGTACCGTCGAGCGGTGGCAGCAAGCGACCGTCGGGATCTCGCTGTGCGTCGCGCAATTTGAAGAACCATTTGGATGGTCCAATCAGGGACTGCCAATAGCAGGCCTGGCAAAGAAAGACGGTCGCCTCCACATCACCGATTGCACGCGCGATCGCTGGCGAAAAAGGAATGACCTCGCGATTTCCCAGCAGCTGGGCGACGAGGTGGGTGAGCCGGGTTTCAGTCATCACCTAGCTCGAGTTAGCTGACGACGACAGGCATCCGGCGTCGCCCCGTCCGCGGGCTTGGATTCCCCACTACCGGCTCAGTGCGTTGCGTCCGCGCGCCGGCTCGCAACCACTCCCTGATGTCCCCCACCCGCCACCTGAGCCGGTTTAGACCCGTCAAGGGGGCTGGGAAGCCTTTGATTCGCTTTTGCCGAATCGTGATTTCGGCAAAGCCGGTAAAAGCCGCCACCTCGGCCACGCCGATCAGAACGTCGTCCTCGAGGCGTGACACGCGCGACGCTAACGCGTAGTCTCTCTGCTGTGCTTCCATTAGCTATCTCCAAAGTTCTGCAGCTCACGTTCGCACTGTGATTCACGAGTGCAGAAACTAGGGAGGACAAAAATCCGACAGTCAGGCAGATCGTGAGAAACTGGGCGCTTAGGAAGGTATTGCAGGACTGGAAGAAACGCGGGGTGCAAAAGGCAAGAGCGATGCAACCCGCCGAGGCAACCTCGTCGACGTTGCGGCATATTCGCCAGATGGCGTGCCGAAAATCCGGCGTCGCCGACTGCGGCTGCTGGTCAGGTGGCGAACTGGCGATTCCCCTCGGACAGTATCCTTGCCGCGATTGCAACGAGCCCGGCATCGCAATGCGGGAGTTCTCCCATGCACTGTTTGGGTCAGGCAGCGGCGGAAATTTCAAGGAAGAGCGGGTGATGCGCCGTTGGATGTCCCCGGACGCCCCGGCTCCGATGGCGTTGAATGACTACCGGCGAGCACTTGCAAATGCCTGGGTTCACGGCTGGCTGACTTCAGGCCAAGCCGCTTCGATGCTGCAGGCGGCGCTTGAATTAGAAGCGACCTCCTCGGCGTTGCGTCGCCTACTGAAACGTCGCGGTGCGAAGCCCGTGTGCGAAGCCGCGTTTCACGAGGCGGTCGACGTCGAGCTAGCTGAGATCGAGGGTGAGTTGATGCTCAAAGCGAAGGTCGGCATCACGCGACCAGCCGCGTGCGCCCCCGAGGCCAGGCAGTCGGCGATCACATGGCTCAATGCCACAAATTCGCCACGCGAGGCATGCTCGGACTAACTACTCCGAGCGAACGCCTGCTAACGTAAGCTATTGTCCAGAAAGCCAATTTTTGCTAACCTCAGCTTACGGTAAAGGCACCAATTCCGATTCACACGGCAGGGGTCACTGGTTCGATCCCAGTACTACCCACCAGAATTTTGGTGTGTCAATCACCGAAGATTAAAGGGCTTACGCAGCAATGCGTAAGCCCTTTTCTATTTTCCGCGCGCGGTTTCGACGTCCTCGTTTTTCGAAGCCCGGCTGGAGAACTTTGAGTCCAGCGCACGTCTCATTCGAAAAGCGCGACGCACTGCAACTATCCGCCCCATTTCGCAGCGGCAATGAATAAAAGCCAACGGACATATCGCGGCGCGATTTCCTCATCGAGTTTCGTCGCGTCAACAGCGAGAATTCGTACGATTGCGACCGCCGGATACTGCTGATATAGTCGGCTCTCGGTGCATTCGCTCCGCCCATCTTCTCCACCTCATTCGACCAACAGGGAGGCGTCACATGTTCGCAGTGCATTTCGCTCTCCCCCGGCTGGTCGCGCGAGCGCTCTCACGACCTTAAAAGTCGTCAGATCGTCGCTTATGCGCGTCCGTCCAGACAGGCGGGACGCGCAAATCCCAGACAGTTCATAGCCCCATTGCCAGTGCAGTCCGGCACGCTTTGACTGTTTCATCCTTTCGCTTCTGACTGGAACCTCGGCGCGTTCGTGCGTCGCCGGGTCGTTGCAAATGGCTAACAAAAAACTCGACTTTCGCGGACAGTCCTTCAAGGATGTCCTCGGCTTCACCTTCCGTCACTGGGCGCAACAGCCGTGGCGCATCGTCGTCATCGCGGCGCTGGTGCTGCTCTCGGCATTGGCGGATGTGCTCACGCCGATGTTCGCCGGACGCCTCGTCGACGCGATCGCGTCCGGCCCGGCCGCCGATCACGCCGGCTGGCATGCGGCGCTCACGGCCTTCGGCGTGCTGGCCGCGCTCGGCCTCGGCGCCACACTGCTTCGCCAGGGTGTGTACTTCAACATCATCAAGCTCACGCTGAAGATGATGAGCGAGATCGCCGCGAACGCGTTTCATCGCGTGCAACGCTTTTCGACCGATTGGCACGCCAACAGCTTTGCCGGCTCTACGGTGCGCAAGATCACGCGCGGCATGTGGGCGCTCGACCTGCTCAACGACACGCTGCTGATCGCGCTGCTCCCGTCGCTGGCCATGCTGGTCGGCGCGACGGCGTTGCTCGGCTGGCGCTGGCCGATGATGGGCGCGGTCGTCGGGATCGGCTCGGTGCTGTATCTCGCGGTGACCGTGGCGATGTCGCTCGGCTTCGTCGCGCCGGCCGCGCGCCTCGCGAACGCATGGGACACGCGCATGGGTGGCGCGCTCGCCGACGCGGTCAGCTGCAACGGCGTGGTGAAGGCTTTCGGCGCCGAGGAACGCGAGGAAGCGCTACTGCAGCGCGTGATCGGCAAGTGGCGTCACCGGACGCGCCGCACGTGGGTCCGCGGCACGATCAACGGCGGCGTTCAGGGTGGCATGATGGTGGCGATCCAGGCCGCCATTCTCGGTACGGCGCTGCTGTTGTGGGTGCGGGGCGAGGCCAGTGTCGGCGACATCACTTTCGCGCTGACGATGTTCTTCATGCTGCAAGGCTATTTGCGTGATGTCGGCATGCACATCCGCAACCTGCAACGCTCGGTCAACGACATGGAAGAGCTGGTGTCATTGGAAAGCCAAGCGCTCGGCATCGAGGACCATCCCGGCGCGGGTCCGATCACGATCGGCCAGGGCGAAATCCGCTTCGAGCACGTCACTTTCCACTACGGCGCGCATAGCCAACCGCTCTACGACCACTTCTCCGTGCGCATCGCGCCGGGCGAGCGCATCGGGCTGGTCGGGCATTCGGGTTCGGGAAAGACGACCTTCATCAAGCTGATCCAGCGCCTGTATGACATTTCCGGAGGCCGGATCACGATCGACGGTCAGGACATCGCTCATGTGCGGCAAGCGTCGTTGCGCAGCCAGATCGCGATCGTTCAGCAGGAGCCGGTGCTGTTTCACCGCTCGCTCGCCGAGAACATCGCCTATGCGCGGCCCGGCGCGAGCCGCGCCGAGATCGAGCGCGCCGCGAGGCTCGCGAGCGCGCACGGCTTCATCACCGCGCTGCCCAATGGCTACGACACGCTGGTCGGCGAGCGCGGCGTCAAGCTCTCGGGCGGCGAACGTCAGCGCGTCGCGATCGCGCGGGCATTCCTCGCCGACGCTCCGATCCTGATTCTCGACGAAGCCACATCGAGCCTCGACAGCGAAAGCGAAGTGCTGATCCAGCAAGCGATGGAACGGCTGATGATGGGCCGCACGACGCTGGTGGTCGCGCACCGCCTGTCCACCGTGCGCGCGCTGGACAGGTTGCTGGTGCTGGACAAGGGCAAGGTCATCGAGGAAGGCAGTCACGACGCGCTGATCCGGCGCGAGAACGGCCTGTACCGACGCTTGTTCGAACGTCAGGCGCTGGAGCTCGTCAAGGGCCTCGGCGAATCGGACTTCATGCGCGAGACTGCCGGCACCAACGCGAACAGGATGGATGACTCGAGCCTGGTAGTGGGAAAGTAAATCGCAGCGAACGTGTGGGCTCGCGACTACACCACGCCGGCCGGCAACCCGATGCCGCGCGCCATCCCCGTTGCCGCAAACACCATCAGAACCAGCAACACCGTCTGGATCACACTGTAGCGCGCATATGAACGCGCATTTTTCAGATTCGGCGGCACGCCTTTACGGACCGACGCGCGCCAGCGCATCAGCGCGAGCATCGACGGGATTTCGAGGATCAGAATCAGCACGAGCAGCGTCATCTTGACGTGGAAGAGCGGCTCATGCAGATAGTAGTCCGCGCCCTTCTCGTAGCTGCCGAACACGCGCATCAAGCCTGTGACGATCAGCACCAGTGCGGAAATGCCCCACCGGGTATCCGCGCGAAATAGCGAGCGCAGCGCGGCAGGCACGGAGGCGCGGCGCAGCGCCCACGTGCGCCGGAGAATCGACGCGAGCGCAAAACCGTAAGCGAGCAGATGAAGGGCGGCAAGCAACCAGCGAACCAGCATAGCGACTCCTGCAAAAGACGCGACACGATCGATGTATGTCCTACTTACCCGGGCTGAAGGGTCGGGCACCATCACTTCATTATCAGCCAAGGCTCGATTTACGACGTGCTCATCGGCCACACGGTGTGGTCGACTGCACAAAGCATGCAGCTTCAGACTTGCCGCAGAGTTGTGTCAAGCGCACGGGCGGCGACCCGATCGCCTTCGGTCATCAGCGTGGCGCGAAAGACGGTTTGCCGATTGTGGCCCGCGGCGGCCGGCGAATCCCACAGCAATTCGACTTTCGGACGGCGGCCCAATGTGCCGCGCGCGAGCGCCGGGGCCGCGACCGAACCCAGCGGAGCAGCCGTTGCACCCGGCTCGCCTAGCGCGCCGAACGCGACCGCGGGGGTGGGCGTCGGCGTGGCCCGGAGGTCCTGCCCGGCGGCCCAGCGCACGGACAATTCACGCGCGTCGTACTGCCCTACCTTGCGGCGCTCGGCCCATACGATCACGGTGCGCGTGGCCGGATCGAGCGCGACCGCATAACGGCCGATCGCAAAGCGCCGCGCGGCAATGTTGGTCCGCCACAGCGGACGCGGCCGGCAGATCCACACGACGGCCGCGTACAGGAGCGGCGCGGCCAGCAGCCAGCCGTTGGTGGCCGCCACCGCTTGCACGGCGCGCCGCCAACCGGCGCTCGCCACAAATGCGCCGACCGACCAGACCGCAAACAGGAGCCCAAGAAAAGCGAACAGACGCAACGCCTGGCGCAGCCATTGCGGCAGCGGATGAAACGGACGCTCGGCCACGGCACGCGCGCCCGGCAGGAAGATCAGCAGGAACAGGAAAACCAGGTTGATGCACGCCCATGGCGACGACACCATCGCCGACAGCGCAGCGGCCAGATCCATCTGCGCCATCGAAAAAAGCCAGCGAGCGACAAGCACGAGACCGATGGCGCGCAACGCGAAAATCGTTCCGGCGCCAGGCGCGGCATTCGCACGCGTCTCCTTCGTTCTCGCCAAGGCATCCTCCTGTCGTCGGCGCGCCGCAGCCAGATTTGCGGCAGGGCCATTATAGGGATATTACCGAGAGTGGCTCATTCTTACCGGTCCGAAATCCACACTTTCGGCCACTCACTACAAAAAACGCGGCGCGCATGCAACAACGCCCCGTGAGCGGGTTGCTCACGGGGCGTTGCTGGTGGCGCTGGCGAGCGCCCGAAAGCGCTCCTTCATCCCACCTGACTGCCTGACCTGCCGCCAATCAGCTCGCGTTGACTTCACGCAGCACGGTGCGGTGCTTCTGACGCAGCAGTTCTTCGTAGGTCGCGACGTAGTTCTTCGCCATCACCTTCGATGAGAAGCGCGACTCGAACGCCTTGCGCACGTTGGCGCGCGGCAGCGTGTGCAGACGCTTCACGGCGGCAACCGCGCTGATTTCGTCTTCGACGACAAAACCCGACACGCCGTTTTCGATCACTTCCGGCACCGAACCGCGGTTGAACGCGATCACCGGCGTACCGCAAGCCATCGCTTCGATCATCACCAGACCGAAGGGCTCCGGCCAGTCGATCGGGAACACCAGTGCATGCGCGTTGCCGAGGAACTCACGCTTTTCGGCTTCGCCGATTTCGCCAATGTATTCGACGTGCGGGAGCGCCATCAGCGGCTTGATCACTTCTTCGTAATAGGCACGATCGGCCTTGTCGATTTTGGCGGCGACCTTGAGCTTCATGCCTGCCTGGCCGGCGATACGGATCGCACGGTCGAGACCCTTCTCCGGCGAGACGCGTCCAAGGAATGCGAGGTAGCCCGGCTCGACGTCCTTGATCGGCGTGAGCACGTTTTCCGGCAGGCCGTGATAAACGGTTTGCAGCCAGTTCGCCTGTTGCAGCGGGACGCGCTGGTTGTCCGAAATCGACACCACCGGCACGTCGCTGAACGTGTTGAAGATCGGCTGCAGTTCCGGCAGATCGAGACGGCCGTGCAGCGTCGTCACGAACGGCACCGGCTGGCGCGCGAACAGCGAGAACGGGTAGTAGTCGATGTGGAAATGCAGCACGTCGAATTCGTCCGCGCGGCGGCGCACTTCTTCGAGCAGCAGCATGTGCGGCGCCATCACGTCGCGGATCGTCGGGTCGAGGCGCAGCGCCTGCGGCCAGAAGGCTTCGAGTTTCGCCGAGGTTTGCGAATCGCCGCTCGCAAAAAGCGTGACGTCGTGGCCCTGTTCGACCAGCGCTTCAGTCAGATAGGACACCACGCGTTCCGTACCACCATACAGCTTGGGAGGAACCGCCTCGTGCAACGGAGCGATTTGAGCGATTCGCATAATGGAGAACTCCTAGTAAAAAATCAGGCAAAAGTACTGCGTTGGGTAAAAGCGACTCGCTTGCTCGCCAGGGCAGTCTGGCCGGACATGCCGGCGCGGGCCTGATTCTTTCGAGAAATCCTGCGATGGATCGCTTGGGTAGTGAGCCCAGACCGGCTGATCACCGTCTGCGCATGCGCGAGTAGTAAACGCGCATGTGACACCTACGTTGACAAACTGTCAGATATTTCCGTGGGCTCTGCAGAGCACGCATTATCGATGCCGGAAATCTCGCTGCACCACAACATTTCAAAGTCTTTACGTTGTTACAAACGCGAAACACTTTGCAAACCATTGTTTTATAAGACAGTTCTACAGTGGCAACTGGCTTTCGGCAGCGACCGCCAGTGCGGCGTCTGTAAGCTCCTGCGTCAACTGTGCCGGCAGGCGTTGAAGAATTGCCGCGGCGCGTTTGAATGCAATCTGTAATTATATCTCGAAATTGTCCGCAACCTGCGTGAACCACCGGCCCAGCGACGGGTCGAGCAACTGCAGAGCGCGGAGGTCTATCGCGAAATCAGTCGCGTCAATGCCCGGATACACAGGGCGCAATCGCTTTTGCATGTTTACAATGCGAAGCATCGGCTTCGCGGCGAACCCACTTCCGTGTGGTCTGCGCTTTGCACGCACAACCTGAAATACATCGACTTCACGATCAATTGGAACACTTAACCATCGCCCAGCGTAACGCCCAGAACGCAAAGCTCGCGAGCTATGCGCACCGGCCGCTTGCGTTCCTTTTCCGCTTTATCCGCCGCCATCCGCTCGCGCATGCGACCGTGCTGTGCAGCGTGTTTGCGGCCGTGGGCTGTGCGCTCGCTTCGCAATATGCAATCAAGCATCTGATCGACGTGCTCGGTGAAGGCCGGCATCACCCCGGTCCGCTGTGGGGGGCGTTCGCCATCCTGGTCGGCCTGATTGCCGCGGACAACCTGCTGTGGCGGGTCGGCGGCTGGGTCGCCGCGCATACGTTCGTCGCCGTGACCGGCGACCTGCGGCGCGACCTGTTCCAGTATCTGAGCGGACACTCGCCGAGCTATTACGCCGAGAAGCAGCCCGGCATGCTCGCGAGCCGGATCACCGCGACCTCAAACGCCGTTTACACCGCCGAAAACACCACCGCCTGGAACGTGCTGCCGCCCTGCATCGCGGTGCTCGGCGCAATCGTCATGATCACCGCGGTGAATCCGTTGATGGCCGGCGGCCTGATGCTGTGCTCGGCGATTCTGTCGGTCGTGCTGTACAAGCTCGCCGGGCGCGGCTCGGCGCGCCATCACCATTTCGCCACCAAGGCGGCGTCGGTGGACGGCGAACTGGTCGACGTGATCAGCAACATGGGTCTGGTGCGCGCGTTCGGCATGACGTTTCGCGAGCAGCAGCGTTTCGGCGCGACGGTCAAGGCGGAAATGGATGCGCGCCAGCAGAGCCTGCTGTATCTCGAGAAGCTGCGCCTGCTGCACGCGGTGATCACCGCCCTGCTGTCGGCGGGCTTGCTGGGCTGGGCGCTGTGGCTGTGGGATCAAGGCAAGGCGACCTCGGGCGACATCGTGCTCGTCAGCTCACTCGGCTTCACGATTCTGCACGGCACGCGCGACCTGGCCGTCGCGCTGGTCGATGTCACGCAGCACGTCGCGCGGCTCGCGGAGGCCGTGCGCACACTGCTCGAACCGCACGGCATGCCGGACCGCGACGGCGCGACCGAACTCGTGCCGCAAGGCGGCCGGGTCGATTTCGAAGGCGTGACGTTCGCGTACCCGCGCCGCCGGGCGATTCTCGATCACTTCGACCTGCATATCGAACCCGGCCAGCGAGTCGGCCTGATCGGCAAGTCGGGCGCGGGCAAATCCACCGTGCTGGCGCTGCTGCAGCGCTTCTACGACACCCAGGGCGGCGCGATCAAGATCGACGGCGAGGACATTGCCGCGATCACCCAGGACAGCCTGCGCCATACGATTGCGCTGGTGCCGCAGGATATCTCGCTGTTCCACCGCACGGTGTACGAGAACATCGCTTATGGCCGCCCCGAAGCGAGCCGTGAAGAAGTGATCGCGGCCGCTCGCGAAGCGCGTTGCTCCGACTTTATCGAGGCGATGCCGGAAGGCTTCGACACGATCGTCGGCGACCGCGGGGTGAAGCTGTCCGGCGGTCAGCGTCAGCGGATCGCGATTGCGCGGGCCATCCTGAAGAACGCGCCGATCCTGCTGCTCGACGAAGCCACCTCGGCGCTCGACAGCGCGTCGGAAGAAGCGATCCAGAAGGCGCTCGACCGGCTGATGGTCGGCCGCACAGTGATCGCGATCGCGCACCGGCTGTCGACGCTGAACAACTTCGACCGGATCATCGTGATGAGCGCCGGCAAGGTCATTGACGACGGCAGCCCGGAAGAGTTGCGCCAGCGCCCGGGCCTGTATCGCGACCTGCTCGCGAAGCAGTATGGCAAGGCCACCACGCTGCACATCGGCGGCAAGAAAGTCGACGAACAGCACGTGGTCTGAGCAACCCGCCGCGCTGTGAGTGAATGACCAGCCAGTAAAAAAGCCGCTCAGTTCAAAGAGAGCGGCTTTTTCATTTTGCAAACCCGAAGCAGACGGCCCCAAAGAGCCTCAACCGACAGCACCTACCCAGCGAGGCTTTCGCGCACCACCCGCTTGCCCGCTGCGGCACGCCCCTTCGCGCTTCTGGTGCTCTTTACACCAGCGACGCTCTGCAAATCGCGCATGAAGTTATCGCGCCACACCGACACATTGTTCTCGCGCAACTGCACCATCATGTCGCGATAGCGCGCCTGGCGCTCCGCGAGCGGCATCGCGAGCGCCGTGGCGAGCGCCTCGGCCATGCCGTCGATGTCGACCGGATTGACGATCAGTGCCCCCTCCAGTTCCTGCGCCGCGCCGGCAAAGCGCGACAGCACCAGCACGCCCGGATTCTCCGGATCCTGCGCCGATACGTACTCCTTGGCGACGAGGTTCATCCCGTCGCGCAACGGCGTCACGTAACCGACGTGCGCGGTGCGAAACAACGCGGCCAGCACCGAGCGCTCGTACTGCTTGTGGATGTAGAGGATCGGCGTCCAGTCCAGTTCGGCGAAGCGTCCATTGATGCGCCCCGACTCCCCTTCAAGCTGCAAACGGATGTCCTGGTACGCGTGCATGTCGGCGCGCGTCGGCGGCGCGATCTGCAGGAACGACACCTTGTTGCGTTGCGCGGCCGAGTGCTCGAGCAGGCGCTCGAACGCGCGAAAACGTTCGACCAGTCCCTTTGAATAATCGAGGCGGTCCACGCTCATGATCAGCTTGCGCGAATGCAGCGTCGCCTTCATCGTGCGCACCGGCTTGCCGCGCTCGCCGGCTTTCGCGAGTTCGGCGATCTCGTCCGGATAGACGCCGATCGGATAAGCCGCCGCGCGCAATGTGCGGCCGAACGCGTGGACAGTCAGCGGGCCGCTGGCCGACGCGTCGACCGAGCCATTCGCCTCATTGACGACGTAATCGCAGAACGCGCGCAGGTCCGGCGCGGTCTGGAAGCCGAGCAGATCGAACGAACACAGCGCCTCGACCAGTTCGCGATGCGGCGGCACCGCGAGCAGCACCTGCGAAGCCGGAAACGGAATATGCAGAAAGAAGCCGATGCGGTTCTTCACGCCGGCCGCGCGCAGCGCTTGCGCGAATGGAATCAGGTGATAGTCGTGAACCCAGATCACATCGTCTTCGCGCAGCAGCGGCACGAGTTGTTGCGCGAGCCACGCATTGACGCGGCAGTAGCCCTCGAAGTCGTGCCGGTCGTATTGCAGCAGGTCGGCGCGATAGTGGAACGCCGGCCACAGCGTGGCGTTCGAGAAGCCGCGATAGTACTGGTCGTAGTCGCGGCGCATCAGCGCAACGGTCGCGAAGGTCACCGGACCGCGCTCCTCGACCTTGATCTGCGGCTGGCCCGAGCTGAGCACGTCGCCGCTCCAGCCGAACCACATGCCGCCGGTTTCCTTCAGCGCGTCATACACGCCGACCGCCAGACCGCCCGCCGCCGGGCCGCCCTCCGAGATGGGCGCCACCCGGTTCGATACGATGATCAGTCGGCTCATGAAGCGGGATTCCCGATGCAGTACGTTGTTAGCGTTGAGCGATGCGGCGCCGGCATCATGCTGCGCGCGCCGCCGCGACTATCGATTCCAGCCAGTCGAGCAGCGCCGGGACCGATTCGATGCGCGTGTGCGCCATCGTCTCGCCCGCGCCGACCTTGATCGACAGGCCGCCGCGCTCGTTGACGACGGCGAAGCCTTTCTCGTCGGTCAGATCGTCGCCGGCAAACACCGGCTGGCGGCCGACGAACGGCGGCTCGTCGAGGAACGCGCGCATCGCGCGGCCCTTGTCGACATCCTTTGGCTTGATCTCGTAGACCATCTTGCCGGGCTGCAGCACGTACGAGCCGGGGTAGTCGGCCACCAGCCGCTGGGTCGCCTCGCGCGCAACCGGCTCGCGGTCCGGCGCATTCCGATAGTGCAGCGCGAGCGCCGCGCCCTTGATCTCGAGCAGCATGCCGGGGTGTTCGTTGACGACCTGCGCGAGCACCTGCTCCATACGCAAGAGCCGCTCGTCATGGAAGCCGATGCGCTGCGTGTCGCCGTTCGCATCGCGCCGCTCGGCGCCGTGCAAACCGGCAATCGGCAAATCGGGCATGCCGAGGAAAGCGTCGATGCTGTCGATGCCGCGGCCCGACACGATCGCGACCGCGCCGTTCGTCAGGTTGCGCAACCCGGTCAGCAGCTCGATCACGCGCGGTTGCACCAGCACGCCGTCCGGCGTGGGCGCGAGTTCGACGAGCGTACCGTCGAAATCGAAGAAAAATGCCGTCTCGCTCGGAGACAGAACAGCCGGAAGTGCTTGCATCGCCTGGGTTCGCCTTTCAGCCTTCTGCGGCCGGAAAAGTGTGCGCATCTTACCGCGCATCCGTCAATTTTTCGAGCAAGTAAGCCGGGACTCAAGCCCCGCCGGGTGCCACGCGCCCCGCCTTGCGACGATTGCGTTCAAAAAGGGAACAATCCGGCTTCGGCCAGCTTTCGCCCGGCTGCGTCAAATTGCCTCGCAAACCGCGCGCCGTGGGCGCTGCGCGGCGTCGCCGGCGATTTTGCGCTACAGTCGCTGCCACGCAGACGATTGCCGTTGGCGCCATATTTGCACACTATCTAGTGGACCACGCGCCGCACGAGAATCAGGCGGAATCCAGCGGCGCCATTCATTGGCGCCGTGATGCGCCGCTCTTCAATCGAGTCATTGAACCCTGCTTTGTTCCCGACCATCTCATCCCGACACCCGCAGCCGCCGCTCGCCGCACCGCGCCGGCGGTGGTCCTCGCGCCGGTTCGCGCTGACTGTGATGATAGGCGCACTGACCGCGCTCGCCGGCTGCACGCATCGCGCCGAGCCGTGGCAGTTGGCCAATGTGACCGGCCATCTGCCGGACCTCGATTTCACGCTGACCGGCGACGACGGCCGTCCCGTCAACGGCGATTCGTTCAAAGGCCGCACCTCGCTCGTCTACTTCGGCTATACGCATTGCCCGGACGTCTGTCCTGAGACGATGGGCCGGCTGATGCAGGTGCTCGGCAAGCTCGGCCCTGACGCGCAGAAGGTGCGTATCCTGTTCATCACTGTCGATCCCGCGCGCGACACGCCGCAAGCGTTGCACGATTACGTCGGCGCGTTCGACTCGCAGCACGCCGAAGGGCTGACCGGCACCGACTGGCAGATCGAGTCGCTCGCCAAGCGTTATCGCGTGGCGTATCAGATGGAAAAGCGCGACCCCGGCGGCAATTACGAAGTCACTCACAGTTCCGCCGTCTACGTGTTCGACAGCCAGGGCCACGCGCGCCTGCTGGCCACCGATCACGACACTCCCGATACGATCGCGCAAGACCTGCGCCGTATCATTGATGACCGCTCCTGACCTTTCCCGAGTCCATTCATGTTGATCAAGAAAAAAACGTTCGCTTCACTGAGCTGCGCCCTCGTCCTCTCGTTCGGATTCGCTGCGGCCGCGCATGCCGCCGGCGCCAACGCGATCAGCGTCAAGGACGCGTGGGTCCGCTGGCTGCCGAACAATCTGCCCGCCGCCGGCTATGCAACGCTGGTGAACGCGAGCGACAAGCCGGTCGACCTCGTCGATATTTCGAGCAACGACTACGGCGACGCGATGCTGCATCAGACCGTGTCGAACGGTTCGTCGCAAAAGATGGTGATGGTCGACAAGCTGACGGTGCCCGCGCACGGTCAGGTATCGATCTCTCCGGGCGGCTATCACGTGATGCTCGAAGACGCGAAGCACAAGGTCGCACCGGGCGACACCGTCCATCTGACGTTGAAGTTCTCCGACGGCGAAACGCTCGATACGCCGTTTGTCGTCAAGTCGCCGGCCCAGACCAAGTAACGTGCCGCGATGAATCTGCTCTACTGGCTCGATCCCTGGGAGTTCTCGCCGACCGTCGTGATCGCGCTGCTGGTGCCGGCGATCCTGTTCGCGCGCGGCGCGCGCAAGGCGCAAGTGTCGCTCGCGCGGCGCCTCTCGTTCTGGTTCGGGCTGGTGGCGTTGTATGTCGTGCTGCATACGCGGCTCGATTATTTCTTTGAGCATGAGTTCTTCATGCATCGCTTGCAGCATCTGGTGCTGCATCACCTCGGGCCGTTCTTCATCGTGCTGTCGTATCCGGGCGCGGCGTTGCGCGCCGGTATTCCGTTCAGCTGGCGGCAGCGCTTCGTACGGCCCGCGCTGGAGACGCCGGTGGTCCGCAAGCTGCTCGACGTGGTGATGCACCCAGTTGTCGCGGTCACGTTGTTCGTCGGGCTGATTTACTTCTGGCTGATGTCGCCGATCCATTTCGTCGCGATGCTCGACTGGCGGCTTTATCGCGTGATGAACTGGAGCATGGTGATCGACGGCCTGCTGTTCTGGTGGCTCGTGCTCGATCCGCGGCCGGCGCCGCCGGCGCGTTTGTCGCCGGGCAAGCGCGTGCTGGTGGTGATCGCCGCGATTCCGCCGCAGATCATCCTCGGCGCGTTCATCTTTTTTACGCCGCACGAGCTGTATCCGATCTACTCGATCTGCGGCCGTGCGTTCACGTGGCTCAGCCCGATGCGCGATCAGCAGATCGGCGGGCTGCTGCTGTGGATTCCGGGTTCGATGATGAGCGTGATCGGCGCGCTGATCGCGCTGCGTCACTGGATGCGGCTGTCGGCTCGCGGACGCCTGCGCGCTGAACGGCGCGCGAAGACGGCGCGCGGGTTGGCGCATAGCGCGTCAGCGTCAGCACCGGCGCGCGGCCAGCGCTGATGGCGGCCGATTGAAGCGAAGCACTTGAATGAAGCGCGCCGGCGCATAGGCGCCGAGGCTCGATGACAAGCTCAGGCCGAACGCATCCACACATGCGGGATGCCGTCCTCGTCATGGATCTCCGAGACCGGCGCAAACCCGAATGCGCCATAGAAGCCTTGCAGATGCGCCTGTGCGTGCAGACGGATCGGCGTAGCGGGCCATTGCGCGCGGATATGCGTGAGCGAGCGTTCGAGCATCGCATTGCCCAGACCGAGACCGCGGAATTGCGCCATGGTCAACACGCGTCCGATACGCACGTCGGTGTCGGCAGCATCCGGCAGCAGCACACGCAGATAACCCGCCAGTTGCGGCAGCGCTCCGTCGATGCCAGGGCCATAGGCAGACAGATGCCAGGCCTGCATATCGAGCCCGTCGATATCGCCATACACGCAGTTCTGCTCGACGACGAACACCGCGCTGCGCGCGGCCAGCATCTCATAGACTTCGATGCTCGTGAGGTCCGCGAAGGTTTTCCAACGCCATTCGAGTTGGGCGAGCCGCGTGGCGGCGGTTTGCTGCGATTCAGTCATCAGTGCTTTCAGAAAAGGGGCGCCACTATGCGGGCAACGAGCCGCAATTATGCCGCGCGTGGCGGCCTTAAGCTATGAAGCCATGCCACGCATCAGCCGCGATGCGTGGCGGGCCGGATCAAAGGGCGTCTGACCCACGCTATAGCGGATCTGATAGCCACGCTGTGCTTCGGGTTGTCGCCACACGCGTCACACAGAATCTCACGGATGCGGCCGCACGTTGGCAGCCGAGCCGCTGCGTGCCTAAGAGACCACTTCGACAGGCCGCGCAAGGCACTCGATCAAATTGCCGGGGCCGCACAGATGCAGCGCGCCGACAACTACCAGCGTCCGCTCGCGCTGTTCGGGCAACTCCTGCAAACGCGCGGCCCATGCGCGATTGCGCGCATCGAGAACGGCGTGGCGGATGCCCGGCAGGTTGAACATCGGCGACTCGACGGCGATCTGTTGCACCGCTTGCAGATCGCCCTCCAGCCAGGCCGCGTGCATCCGTTCGAGCGTGCGCTGCGGCTCGTCGTGATCGGCCATCAGCAAGCCGAGCGCCGCGCCGACGGCCTCCAGCGGAATCGATTCGAGCGCCGCCGCCACGTCCTGCGCGGTCTCGAGATAGCGATAGGGTTTGGCTTGCGCGCTCGCCGAGCGCAGCATGCGCGGCTCGACTCCTTCGACGGCCTGCTGGAGCAGCGTCGGCGCGACGATCAGCGCTGCCCACGGACGCAGTTCGTCGAGCGGCGCCAATGGGCCCTCGACAGGCCACAGAGCCCGGAGTTGCGCCCATGCGTCGGCGGACAGAAACGGTTGCAATTGAACGGCGCCGCGCTGAGCGTCGGTCTTCAGAAACGGCAGGATGGCCGGCGGATCGGATTCGAAGACCAGCGCTTCGGCCCACTCATAAGCTTCGGCGACCCATGGCGGGGTTCTGCGGCTCGTCGCGGGAAACAGATGCATCGAGCCGAGCAGGCGCACGTTCGTGCCGGTGAGTTGTAGGTACATGCGGCCTCGGTATGAACAGCCAATCGCGCAAAAAAAGCGCGCGCGCTGTTCTGCAATTCAATCGATAACGCGCGGCACGGCGCGCCGGTTCATGGCTCCACGCCATGCGGTCCGCACCGTGAACGCGACGAACAGTAGAAAGACGATCTGCGAAAGATACAGTTCCATCCGAATCGGCTGATGCAGCGCGAACCGGGAATTGTGCGCCACATCCGTCACAATCACGGCGAGCAGAGTATCAGCCCTGCTCGCGGCATGACCAGCAGCAGCAGAGCGGTCAGCGGATCGATGAAGAGCAGCGGGCTCCGGTAGATTCGCGTGAGCGGCGCGACGCCACCGTAGTCCCATCCGAGGCTGTGAGCTAACACCATTTGCAGATGCGTCCACGTGGCGGCGCCAAGACAGAGTACGTAGATCCACGCGCAGGTGGAACGAACGGCGATGGATATCCTGGATGCGCATGTGCAGCGAATCTTGAAGTAGCTGCGGAAAAAAGAAAAGCCCCGACAAGTCGGGGCTTTTCTTTACATCAACTACTGGAGGCGCGAGCCGGAGTCGAACCGGCCTAAACGGCTTTGCAGGCCGCTGCATAACCGCTTTGCTATCGCGCCGCAAGCGGACTGGAACCTGGCTGCAGGCTCGCAGTTTTGTCTGGTGGACGATCGGAACGACCGGCCCATCAAACAAAAAGGGAAGCGCTGCTTCCCCTTATGTATGGAGCGGGAGACGAGGCTCGAACTCGCGACCTCAACCTTGGCAAGGTTGCGCTCTACCAACTGAGCTACTCCCGCATCGTGCTGCTAACTACTGCCTTATTTACTGCAAC
>NZ_CADIKK010000040.1 GCF_902859915.1 Paraburkholderia ultramafica | reverse complement strand
ACCCGAGATCACCGGCGAGACCGAGAACGGCAGATCGATCAGCGTGGTCAGCAGCGCCTTGCCGCGGAAGTCGAACCTGGCGATACACCATGAGGCCACGAGGCCGAACACCAGATTCAGCGGCACCGCGATCGCGGCGGTGATCACGGTCAGCTTGATCGCCGCCAGCGCGTCCGGATCGGCGAGCGCTTCGAAATAGAAACGCAGCCCCTTGTTCAGGGCCTGATAGAACACGGCAACCAGCGGCACGACCAGAAACAGCGCGAGAAACAGCAGCGCGATGCCGGTCAGCAGCCAGCGCACCACGGACCGCTCGGTCACCGGATCGGGCCGGCGCGCCACGTTCAGCGGCGCGCGCGGCGCGGCGGCCACGGCGGCAGCCGCTGCGGCGGCGTGCTCCGCGCGGTTCACGTCGTGCACGCTATTCACGCTGTTCAGCGGAGGGCGGCTCATTGCACACCTCCGCCGATCGCCGCGACACTCTTTGCCGCGCCAGGCGCCGGGCCAGCACTGCCGCGGCTCGTGCGACGCTGCAAGTACCACTGCAAGGTATTGATGAACAACAGCATCAGGAACGACACCACCAGCATGACCACCGCCAGCGCCGTCGCGCCGGCATAGTCGTATTGTTCGAGCTTGGTGATGATGAGCAGCGACGTGATTTCCGACTTCATCGGCACGTTGCCGGCGATGAAGATCACCGAGCCGTATTCGCCGAGCGCGCGCGCGAACGCCAGCGCGAAGCCCGTCAGCAGCGCCGGGAATACCGCCGGCAACACGACGCGGCGAAATGTCAGCCAGCGCGTCGCGCCGAGGCAGGCGGCCGCCTCTTCCTGTTCGCGCTCGAACTCTTCGAGCACCGGCTGCACCGTGCGCACGACGAACGGCAAACCGATGAAGGTCAGCGCGACCAGTACGCCCGCCGGCGTAAATGCGATCTTGATGCCGAGCGGTTCGAGAAACTGCCCGATCCAGCCGTTGCCCGAATACACCGCCGCCAGAGAAATACCGGCGACCGAAGTAGGCAACGCGAACGGCAGATCGACCACCGCATCGACGATACGCTTGAACGGGAACGTGTAGCGCACCAGCACCCACGCAACCAGAAAGCCGAACACCGCGTTGATCAGCGCGCCGCCGAGCGCCGAGAAGAACGTCAGCCGGTACGACGCGAGCACCCGCGGCGAGGTCACCGCACGCACGAACTGGTCCCAGTCGAGCGTCGCGGTTTTGAGAAAGGTCGCCGCAAGCGGGATCAGGACCACGAGGCTCAGATAAGCCACCGTGATGCCGAGTGTCAGGCCAAAACCGGGCAACGCGCCCGGTTTTCGGAAGGTCAACGTCGTCATGCTGGATACTCTTTCAGGTTGATGCTTGCGGTTTGGATCACCGATTTCCGGCCGCCGGATTCCGCTTGACCAAAAGCGCGCCCAGGAGCGCGCTCGGAAGTGACGCGTTGCCGCGCCGCCTGGTCGATGCCGGTTCAGGCATCGGCAGGCTTACTGCGGCTGGTAGATCGAATCGAACACGCCGCCGTCGGCAAAGTGCGTCTTCTGCGCGTTCGCCCAGCCGCCGAACGAGTCGTCCACCGTGTACAGCTTCAGCTTCGAAAACTTGGCGGTCAGATCGGCCGGCACCTTGTTCGAACGCGGACGGTAGAAGTTCTTCGCGGCGATCTCCTGCCCCTCTTCGCTGTACAGGAAGTTCAGATACGCTTCGGCCAGCTTGCGCGTGCCGCGCTTGTCGACGACCTTGTCCACCACCGCGACCGGCGGCTCGGCCAGAATGCTCACCGACGGCACGACGATTTCAAACTTCTCCGGGCCGAACTCCTTCAGCGACAGGAACGCCTCGTTTTCCCACGCGATCAGCACGTCGCCGATACCGCGTTGCACGAAGCTGGTGGTCGCGCCACGCGCGCCCGAATCCAGCACGCCGGCGTTCTTATAAAGCTTGCCGACGAACTCCTTCGCCTTCTGCGCGTTGCCGCCCGGCTGATGTTCGGCATAGGCCCACGCCGCGAAGTAGTTCCAGCGCGCGCCGCCTGA
This sequence comes from Paraburkholderia ultramafica, assembly GCF_902859915.1. Classification (GTDB taxonomy): domain Bacteria; phylum Pseudomonadota; class Gammaproteobacteria; order Burkholderiales; family Burkholderiaceae; genus Paraburkholderia; species Paraburkholderia ultramafica. The sequence goes on along the minus strand of NZ_CADIKK010000040.1, from coordinate 58,986 downwards.
GGTCTTCGGATTCGGCGTGACGATCGACACCCCCGGCTTGATCAGATCGTCCCAGTCCTTGATGTGTTTCGGGTTGCCCTTGCGCACCAGGAACACGATCGTCGACGTGTACGGCGACGCGTTGTCCGGCAACCGTTTTTGCCAACCCTTGTCCAGCAAGCCCTTGCTGGCCAGTGCATCGATGTCGTAGGCCAGCGCCAGCGTCACCACGTCAGCCTGCAAACCGTCGAGCACCGAGCGCGCCTGCGCGCCTGAGCCGCCGTGCGACTGCTTGAAGGTGATCGTCTCGCCGGTCTTCGCCTTCCATTGCCTGCCGAATGCCTGGTTGACGTCCTGATACAGCTCGCGTGTCGGGTCGTAGGAAACGTTCAGCAGCGTGGTGTCGGCGGCCTGCGCCGGGGTGATTGCAGCGAGCGCGCCGGCCGCGCCGAACGCGAGCGCCGCGATGAGTTGTTTCGTCCTGCCCGCCAGCCCCGTGTGTCGATGATTCATGTCAACTTTCTCCGCGTTGTGGTCCGCTGAAACAGCGTCTGGTGTTGTTTTGCGTCGCGGTCACGTGCACATGAGCGCCAACCCGGAGGCCAGTCTATCGAAGGGCTTTCATCATTAAAAATAATGTTTCTTCATTTTTTAATACGCAAAAGTGGTAATGGCAGCTGGATAAGGCGTTGCGGCACGAAAACGGATGTTCTAGCGTCCATCAGCGGCGCTGGAGCGGCACCCGTGGTCACGAACTTAAAGTAAAGCTTGAATTGCGCCGAATACTGTATAAAAATACAGTCACCTGTTCATACATACAGTGGCCATGACAAAACTCACCGCACGACAGCAGCAGGTTTTCGATCTGATCCGCCGCGCGATCGAACGCACCGGTTTTCCGCCCACGCGCGCGGAAATTGCCGCTGAACTGGGCTTCAGCTCGGCCAACTCGGCAGAAGAACATCTGCGTGCGCTCGCTCGCAAAGGTGTGATCGAACTCGCGGCCGGCGCGTCACGCGGCATTCGCCTGCTGGCAGGCCCGGAAGATTCGCCGCACCAGTTCACGCTGCCACACGCCAGCATCATGCAGTTGTCGCTGCCGCTGATCGGCCGGGTTGCCGCCGGCAGCCCGATCCTCGCGCAGGAACATATCTCGCAGCACTACTCGTGCGACCCGGCGCTGTTCTCGAGCAAGCCCGACTACCTGCTGAAGGTGCGCGGGCTCTCCATGCGCGACGCGGGCATCTTCGACGGCGACCTGCTCGCGGTGCAAAAGAGGAGCGAAGCGAAAGACGGCCAGATCATCATCGCCCGCCTCGGCGACGACGTCACGGTCAAGCGCCTGAAGCGCCGGCCGAACGGGATCGAGCTGATCGCCGAGAACCCCGACTACGAGAACATCTTCGTTGAAACCGGCAGTGCGGAATTCGCGCTGGAAGGCATCGCCGTGGGGCTGATCCGCCCTGGCGAGTTCTAAGCCGCCCGCGCCTGTTCACCCAACCCACGCTGCATCAACGCTGCATCGCCTGGAGAGACTCATGGAACGCCTTGCCCGCCTGCTGCCATTTCGCCAGTTCGGTCGTCTGCGCCATTTGCGCAATCTGGTGCCCTGCTCATTGATCGAAGCGTCCACCGAGCGCACCGCATCGCTGTTCGACGCGCCCGCTGAAGTATCGAGCCTGCCGTCGTCGTTGCCGGCGTTTGCCCGTGTGTCGTTGAACTCGGGGTTGAATACGGCTGAGCCGGCGCGTCGCGCACCGGTGCGGGTCTACCATGGGCCGTCGCGCCTGATCATGGTCGGCACGGTCGACGCGGTGTGCCGAATGATCGATCGCTGCATTGCCGACGAAGCCAACATGCACGGCGCGGTATTCGAGTCGTGAAGGCGCGTTCTGAACTGGAAAGCAGTTGCACCGCGCATAGCCATTTGCGGTATTCGCCTTTCAGACTGCTGCTCAGATATTTGCCTGGAATGGGATTGTTTTTGCGGGGCCGTGGTCCACGTTAAATCAAACCTGATCGGGAGTCCCATTCGATGACAGCTCCGACACGCACCAAGGGCGGCGCCACCCGGCCGCTGATCATCACGCTGGTTGTGATCGTAGTGATTGCCGCGCTGGGGTTTGCTTACGCGTCACCCTATATCGCGCTGAACAATCTCAAACGCGCGGCCGATGCGCGCGACACGCAAACCGTCAATCAGTATGTGGACTTTCCCGCGTTGCGCGACAGCCTGAAGGAGCAGATCGTGGGCATGCTGAACCGGCGGCTGGGCGCTGACAACGACAGCAAATTAGCCACTATCGGCGCAATGATCGGCGTGACGCTGATCGGTCCGCTGGTCGACGCGTATGCGACACCGGACGGCGTGGCGGCCTTGCTGAACGGCATGCCGCCGCACGGCGACCCAAGCGAGCGGCCGCCCGCAGCGCCAGCCGCGGCAGCGCAGGCGCCTGCATCGCCCGCGGCTGGCGACGCCGCTCACAGCGCCGCTCCCGCACAGCCGCGGCAAACCACGGCAGGCTATCGCAGCCTCAACGAGTTCGTCGTCACTTACCGGCGGGGCGAAGGCGATGCGCATTACTCGGCGATCTTCCGGCGCGAAGGTCTGTTCACGTGGAAGCTCGCCGCGATCAACCTGAACGAGTAACCGGCTGGCCGTCATGGCTGGCCGTGAAGCTGGCCGTTGTGGCCAGCCGCCCGACCCACACGTCCGTTCGCGAGCGCAGCCAGCAACTTCAAGCAGCAAGCCGCTTCAAGCCGCCGCTTGCTGCTGTTCCTGCACCGACGAGCAGGCCACCAGAATGCTGCACGAGACCCGGTCGAGCAGCGGCGTGTTGCCCGCACCCATCCACCAGCGCGACAAACCGGTACGGCAGCGATGGCCGACCACCACGAGGTCGACATGCAGTTCATTGGCGAGATTGGCGATCTCGTCGATCGGGTGGCCGAACGCGAAATGCCCCTGCGCGCTGACGCCTCGCTCGGTGAGCCAGTCCACCCCTTCCTGCAAAATGTCGCGGGCGGTCTTTTCGAAACTGCCGCAAGCCACATCGGTTAGCAGGCCCGCACTTTGCGCGATGCTGGAACGCATGTCGACCACCGACAGCAAATGCGTTTCCGCCTTCAGGTCCAACGCAAGATCAGCGCCGCAACGTAGCGCTTTGCGGCCTTCACGCGAGCCGTCGTAGCACAGCAGGATTTTTTGGTAGCTCGCCATGGTTTTCTCCCTTCGCGCGGAAAGCGCGGTCTGAATCAATCATGGTGCGCCGCAATTCAGGTTGCAAGGGATGGAAAACGCTAAGTGCGCGGTCAGTGCGCCCTAGACCGGTGCGCGCGGGGTTCGACTGCTATCGCGATGGTCTTGCAAGTGGATGCGGCAGTGCAAAACAACGCACCTGTGACGTTCGCTGCCGCCTAACATTAGCCGGCCGATGGCCTAGAATAAGCGGCCTTCCCGGCCATTAGCGTTTTTTCCGGAGCCTCGATCGAGTCATGTCTGAAGCCGCCATTGAATTCCACCAGGTCAAGAAAACCTACGGCGAAAAGACGGTCGTCGACGGGCTGTCGTTTCATGTCAACACCGGCGAATGCTTCGGCCTGCTCGGCCCGAACGGCGCTGGCAAGACCACCACGTTGCGCATGCTGCTCGGCATTGCGTCGCCGGACGCCGGCGTGATCCGTCTGTGCGGCGAGCCGATCCCGGGCCGCGCGCGCGTCGCGCGAGCGCGGGTCGGCGTGGTGCCGCAGTTCGACAACCTCGATCCCGATTTCACGGTGCGCGAAAACCTGCTGGTGTTCGGCCGCTACTTCGGCCTGAGCGCCGCGCAATGCCGCGCGGTGGTGCCGTCGCTGCTCGAATTCGCGCGGCTCGAGAGCAAGGCGGATGCGCGCGTGAGCGAACTGTCGGGCGGTATGAAGCGGCGTCTCACGCTCGCGCGCGCGCTCGTCAACGATCCCGACGTGCTGATCATGGACGAGCCGACCACCGGGCTCGATCCGCAGGCGCGCCATCTGATCTGGGAGCGGCTGCGCTCGTTGCTGGCGCGCGGCAAGACCATCCTGCTGACCACGCACTTCATGGAAGAAGCCGAACGGCTTTGCCACCGGCTGTGCGTGATCGAAGAAGGACGCAAAATTGCCGAGGGTGCGCCGCGCGAGTTGATCGCAACCGAGATCGGCTGCGATGTGATCGAGATCTTCGGACCCGATCCGCTGGCACTGCGCGATGAACTCGCGCCGCTCGTCGAGCGGACCGAGATCAGCGGCGAGACGCTGTTCTGCTACGTGAACGACGCGCAGCCGGTGCATGCGCGGCTCAAGCAGCGCGCCGATCTGCGCTATCTGCATCGTCCAGCGAATCTGGAGGACGTGTTCCTGCGGCTCACCGGCCGCGAGATGCAGGACTGAAGACGCGCACACTGACAAGAGCACCGCCACTCGCTATAGCTGCAACGACACCGCACGAGACACGCAATGGACGCACGCACTTACGAAGCCCCAGGCGACACGCCATCGAAACAGGAGCCCTTCGCCGCCTTCCCGGCCAACGCCGTGAACTGGATCGCGGTATGGCGCCGCAACTATCTGGTGTGGAAGAAGCTCGCGATCGCATCGATGTTCGGCAATCTTGCCGATCCGATGATCTATCTGTTCGGCCTCGGCTTCGGGCTCGGGCTGATGGTCGGACGGGTCGACGGCGTGTCGTACATCGCGTTTCTGGCGGCGGGCACGGTGGCGTCGAGCGTGATGATGTCGGCGAGTTTCGAGTCGATGTATTCGGGCTTCTCGCGCATGCACGTGCAGCGCACATGGGAGGCGATCATGCATACGCCGCTCACGCTCGGCGACATCGTGCTCGGCGAGGTGATGTGGGCCGGCAGCAAGTCGATGCTGTCGGGCGCGGCGATCATGCTGGTGGCCGGCGCGCTGGGCTACGCGAATTTCCCGTCGATGCTGCTGGCGTTGCCGGTCATCATGCTGACCGGGCTTGCGTTCGCGAGTCTCGCGATGGTGGTGACGGCGCTGGCGCCTTCGTATGACTTCTTTATGTTTTACCAGACGCTGGTGTTGACGCCGATGCTGTTGCTGTCCGGCGTGTTCTTTCCCACCTCACAATTGCCTGCGGCCGCGCGGGCCGTGACCGACGTGCTGCCGCTCGCGCATGCGGTCGATCTGATGCGCCCGGCGATGCTTGCGCGGTCCATCGACAATGCGGCTTTGCACCTGGCCGTGCTGGCCGCTTATGCGGTGGGCGGGTTTATCGTGTCGGCGATTCTGTTTCGACGCCGGATGATGAAATAGGCCTCGGTCTTTGAAGAGCCGCCGGCGGCCGGCGTTCGGCGACAGCGCCGCAACCGGGGTTGCGGCGCTGTCGGTGTCAACCTCGTGGATCGACCTCGGAGGCCAACCTCGGCCCCCGCAGCGAAACGATCCGCTTCAATCCTCGTCGTCAGTCCACGGAATATCCACGTCGGAGATGAACGCCACCGTCGCGAACGGCCCGCCATCCTGACGCCCGATCTTCCCATCGGCGCGCTGCCATTCAACCCGGAACACCGTGCCCGGATCGTCGGCGATCAATCGCACCGTCCGAACCTCATCCGGGTCGGCTTCCTCGACGGGGCCGTCGAGCGAGATCTGCAATTCCTGCGGCCACAGTCCATCGGCCGGATCGTAAATCTTGTCGCCGTCGGGGATCAGCGTGAACGCTTCCACGCCGATGGTCGCCGAAGCATCGACGATCATCTTGCCCAGTGCGCGCAGCAACGCGGTCGCCCGTGCCGAATTCGCCTGACGGATTGCAAGATCCCCGCGCGTCAGCGCCTGCTCAAGTTTTGGGTTTGTTTTTTGTTGCGCCATTCGATGTCCTGAGTCCTATCGCTCTGTTGTGCACGACACGCCGCGTCGATTGCGCACCGTGCTCCATTTTTCGGGCTGAATCCTACCACTGGTGTGCGTTGCAACATCACAAGCCGCGCAGTGCTCTTCTTCCCGGTCACCTCCGTCCACCACAGTTTAGGTCGTGAATCGGTTTCCGGCTGGGACATTTGCCTTTGTATCGGCTACGTCGGGAGCCAAGCCGCTGATTTATCGCTTCGCTCGCCGGGTTTCAAATGCGCTCGCCCAGGCATGGCCACCCGCGCCGACAGCCGAAATTATCCGGACGCAAACGCGCGCGACCGGTCTGGCGGTCAGTTGCAACTATTGGCGTGACAACGTTCAGCAGGAGGGTTTGCGACGTTCGTAATGATCTGACTGATCGATGCGAGCGCTAATAAGCAGGTGGCCGGGTTTATTTGATGTTCTATGCGGTGGCGGGGGTACCTGCTGAAGCGCGGTTCGAGTCTGGCTCGAAACCACCTCGAACCAGCCTCTGGAACCACGCACAACCAACGTACAACCAACGCAAACCTACCGCATCAAGGCGCCGGATTCGGCTGCAACTCATGCAGCGCGTCGATCTCGGCAAGCGCTTCCGGCGACAGCTTCACTGCGGCGCTGGCGATGTTTTCCTTCAACTGATCGAGCGACGTCGCGCCGATCAGATTGCTGGTCACGAACGGCCGGCTATTGACGAACGCAAGCGCGAATTGCGCGGGCGAGAAGCCATGACGTTTCGCCAGTTCCACATAACGCGTGGTGGCCTGAATCGCATGCGGTTTGCTGTAGCGCTGGAAGCGCTCGAACAGCGTGATGCGGGCGCCGGCCGGACGCGCACCGCCTTCATACTTGCCCGACAGCCAGCCGAACGCGAGCGGCGAATAGGCCAGCAAGCCGATGTTGTCGCGATGCGCATACTCGGACAGGCCCACTTCGTACGTGCGGTTCAGCAGGCTGTACGGATTCTGGATGCTGACGATGCGCGGCAAGCCAAGCTTTTCGGCGGCGCGCAAGAACTGCGCAACACCCCACGGCGTTTCATTCGATACGCCGATATGGCGCACCTTGCCCGCCTTGACGAACTCCGCGAGCACCGACAGCGTTTCTTCGATCGGCACCGTGTACGCGTCGTCGACCCACGGATACGCGGGACGGCCAAACGTCATCGTGTTGCGATCCGGCCAATGCAGCTGATACAGATCGACGTAGTCCGTTTGCAGCCGCTTGAGGCTATCGTTGAGCGCTTCGGTCAGGTTCTTGCGATCGAACTGGTTGGCCTCGCCGCGAATATGGCGCGGATTGTGCGGCTGACGCGCCGGCCCGGCGATCTTGGTGGCGAGCACGATTTTCTCGCGGGCGCTGCGATGCTGCGCGAGCCACGTGCCGATGTAGCGTTCCGTCGAACCCTGCGTCTCGGCGCGCGGCGGCACCGGATACATTTCGGCGGTGTCGATCAGGTTGACGCCATGATCGAGCGCGTAATCGATCTGCGCGTGCGCTTCCTGCTCGTTGTTCTGCTCGCCCCACGTCATGGTGCCGAGACCGATCAGGCTAACCTGAACATCGGAGTCGCCGAGTCTGCGGTATTCCATCTATCTTGTCCTGTTGAATGTGAACGGAAAGCGCTGACGTTACCACGCCGGCGCAATGCCTGCAGCAAGGCTAGAATGCTAACCCCGGCGGGCGTCGCCCGCTTTTCCGCGCTCAATGAACCTGGCGTCGACTCTATCCGCGATGAATCCCGAACACCTCGAACTGCTGGTCACGCGCGTAATGCCCTACGGGAAATATAAAGGCCGCCTGATTGCGGACCTGCCGGGTCACTATCTAAACTGGTTCGCGAGCCAGGGGTTTCCGCCGGGTGAAATCGGCCGCCTGCTCGCGTTGATGCAGGAGATCGATCACAACGGTTTGAAGCCGCTACTCGAGCCCTTGCGCAAGCGCTGATACCGTCTCGATGAAAGCCCGCTAGAGCGCAGTGAAGCCGGATGAAAGTTGCAACGCAGGCAACGTGCAAGCAATGTAGGCTTGTACAAATTTATACAGTCTTTTTATTGCACCTCGCGACTGCATGGACTTAAATCTGCATAAGTCGTCGCGCAGCCATGAATGGTCCGACGGCTCGCGCGAAATTTCCGCATCTGATCCTGCCTGTCCATGCCTGAATTCAGCCTGTCCACCCTGCTGGAATTTATCGGCCACGACCTCTCACCCGTGCGCGCGGTCATCGCGTTTTTTCTGATCGGCTACGTGGTAGTCGGACTGCCCGTGCATTTTCGCCAAGGGGCCGCGTCGCGCGACATCTGGGGCACGGTCGCCGGCGTCACGATGGCCGCGATCTACGCGGCGTTCATCATCGGCGTGTACCCTGCGCTGCATCATTCGGCTGTCGCGCTGCATTAGTCCCGCGCCGCAACACGTCGCAGTCGAGCACGATCGAGACGTGCCTCGCTTGCGCGAGGCGACACGATGCAGCGCGTCGGCCAACGTCGATTTGCCGGCGCCGGACAGGCCCGCCATCCAGCTCACAGCGCCACGGGGCGCGCTCACGATTTACGCGCCGCGCCGGCCGCGGCATGCTGGACAACCACGCGAGACACCGGCTCGCTAAAGCCGTCGGCCTTCGTCAGTTCCGGCCCGAGACCGTCGAACAGCGGCTCGAGCAACGCCTGCCGCGGCTGCCAGCGGCGCACCGACGTCCTGTAAAGCGGACGGCGCACTTGCTCAGAACTTGCCGTGGTCACCTGACGCGTCGTCTGGTGAAACGCGAGACAGCGTTCGTCCCAGTCGAGCCCGCAATGCGCGAGCATCCGACGCACATTGCCTTCGAGATCGTCGACCAGCTCCTCGTAGTTGATCTCGATCATCACGCCTTCGGGCAGCGCGCTTCGCCAGTGCGCCATCAACGCATCGTACGCACGATAGTAGCGGCCGAGTTCGCCGAGGTCGTAGCTGAATGGCACGTCGTGAAAAAGCCGCGAAAAAATCGACAGGCAGGTTTGCAACGGCGAACGGCGGCTATGAATGAAGCGCGCGTTCGGCAACGCCAGATGGATCAGCCCGACGTTGATGAAATTGAACGGATATTTGTCGGTGAAACGAGCGTAGTGCGGCGCTTCGCCTGGCGCGTCCGATTGCCCCTGGTCTTGCGCGTGGTTTTGCGCATCGCCCTGGATTTCCGGCAGCGCGCGGCGCATCAGTTGCAGATAGTCGGCGCCGAGCGCACGCAATTGCGCCGCGCCGACGCCGTGCAAGGCTTCGATATCGATCCTCAGCGGATCGCCTGAAGCGCGGCGCATGCACTTGACCAGCGCCTCGCCGAATTCCGTGCGCTCACCCGCACCGAACACCTGCGGATGGCTCGCCAGAATCTGCTCGATCAAGGTCGAGCCGGAGCGCGGCATGCCGACTATAAAGATCGGCGCCGCCGACGGATCGCCCAGACCGCGCGCGGCCGCGAACAGCTCTGAAGTCAGCAGTTCCGGCAGATGCGCGAACAGGCCGAGCGCGTCGGCTTCGTTATAACGCACGCCGGCGCGGTGCAACGCGTTGGCCTTCAGGATGTGCTCAAACGAAGCGTCGTGGCGGCCCACGCCGGACAACGCCTGACCATACGCGAAGTGAAGCTCCGCCTGATCGGCCGGGCTCAGCGAAGCGGCGTCGCCGACCAGCTGCTCCAGCGACGCGAACACGGGATCGTCGGCGGCGAGACGCTTGGTCTGCACGAAGTTGCGGTAATACAGCGGCACGCGCGGCGCACCGTCGATCGCGCGGCGATACGCCTCGTGCGCTTCGTCGAAACGACCGAGTGCCTGCAGACAGTTGCCCATGTTGTTGTGCGAGCCGTCGGCGCCTGGATTATGTCGCACCGCTTCGCGGTATGCCTGGACCGCCTGCTCGAGCCGATGCATCTGCTCGAGCGTCCAGCCGAGTCCGTGATGCAAATCCGCGTTGCACGGATCGCGCGCGATCGCCTCGCGATAACGGTCGACGGCCTCGGGAAAGCGGTTCAGCGCGGCCAACGTCGCGGCGAGGCGCTCATAATTCACGGCATCGGCGGGAGCGCACGCGCGGGCGGCTTCGAGGTCGCCGCGTGCAATGCATGCGTCGCCTTCAATGCGACACGCCGAGGCGGTAGCCGGCTGGGGATCGTACTTCATGGACGGGTGGATGTTCGCAGGCGTCGCGTCGAGCGATCCTGGCAGTGGGCGTGTCGTTCTTTTTCGTCCGGCGTCGGCACGGGCATGGGTCCGGACTCAAAGGCGATTGTCTGAGCGGAAATTAACAGGCGCCCCCTACAGTTCCTTTTCGGATATTTAACCAACTGTTACAACATGGCGAATTGGTAAGGAGTAGGAAGATTGTCGCAACGGCTGGCAGTCGTGGCATTGATCGCCACGCGTGAATCATGGACGCAGACTCAGACGCGATAGCCGTAATGTGCGGACACAAATGCTGCTGAACTCCGCCGCACGCGTTTTTTCTGATGCTTATACGAAGGAGAAAATCGTGAGCAGGCTCGTTGCGTCGATGGCGCTGTTAGCGCTGGCGGCAGGTCTCACCGGATGCGTGGTTGCGCCGGCATATGACTATGCGTACGCGCAGCCCTACTACCCCGCCTATGGGTACCCGTATGGACCGCCGTATGCGCCCGTTTATGGAACGGTTGGCATTTGGGGTGGCTGGGGTGGCCCATGCTGCTACTACCACGGGGGCGGCGGTGGTCACTGGCATGGTGGTCACGGTGGCTGGCATGGCGGCGGCTCCCACGGCAGTGGGCTTGGCGGATCGCACGACGGCACGTGGAGCAGCGGCGGTGGCGGCCATGGGGGACACGGCCATTGAAGCTGTATTGGCGGCTGACGGGTTGATCGGTGTTGCCAGGATCGAGACCGGACAAGGGATGTCGTCAGCCGCCGGCGATTCGAATCCCAGCCCTTTCTTGCAGGCAAAAGCCCGGATGCACGATGCCGTTAAAAAAGCGGTAAATCATCACGTCGTAGCGCGCATTGCACATCACCGAAGCGGGGTTCGAAAGTGAGCGGCAAACAGTTACCCCACCTGATTCTCCCGCTCAAGCGCAAGTGCTTCGACCGGCGTGATTGAAACGGGAGAGAGGATCTGAACGACTCTATCAACCGCTGCCGCTGCGGCGACTTTTCCAGAACAATGGTCGCGACGATCAGCGGCGACCGCAAAGGTAAGCCGTCACACGTGCGGCAGGTCGTCAATGCATTTTTCGATGTGACCGCCCGGGACATCCGTATCTATCCCGTCGTGGCCGTCGGTGTGAGCGACCGCCTTGATTTTTGGCCCCAGAAACCGTACGCCGCCGAGCGTAAAAAGGGACCAAACAGGATCCCCCCGATGGATCGCGCTCAGCACTTCGGGCACCTCGACAATTGAAGTCGGAGACAGCCAGTCACGCGACGCCGGGTCGACGGGACCCCAGCGCACGTGTGTAATCCTGTCGTTCGCAGGGTTGATGCGTATGGCGTCGATAGCAAACGTAGTCATATCTACCTCCATCGTTATTGCAATGAAATCGTAGCACTTTCGTCAGGTCGATTTCCGTGCAGCAGGACCCGCTGGTGGTTGAGTCTGGGGAGACGACATGAGCGATACCGACAACTCGAAAAGCGCAAACGACGGCGCGTTCGCCTTCGGCCTGCAGGGGTCAACAAACCGTAGTCACCGCTGGACTGGCGTTTTAGTTATCAGGACGATTGCGGGGACCCAAAACAAAAACGGCGTTGTGATTTCTCACAACGCCGTTCGCAAAAACAATTTACTGCCTGAATTCTTTGGGGTGGCTGATGGGGCTCGAACCCACGACAACAGGAATCACAATCCTGGACTCTACCAACTGAGCTACAGCCACCACTGACATCCGCTTGACTTGCCGAGAAACTTGGCTCGTCGATGAAGAAACGAGATTATGCCAACAAGAATTCCGTTTGCCTAGTCCTTTATTCAAAAATTTCGACAGGCTCACGCAGATGCTGTCTCGCCTCATCGAAGATGGTCAGATCACGCGCGGCCAGGCGTTTACTATCGGACAAAACGCGACGCCATCCACGCGCCCCTGCCTCGCCGCGATACAAGCCGAGCGCATGCCGCGTGATCGCACCGAGATAGGTGCCGCGCGCCATCTCAGCGGCGCAATATTCAATCAGCTTCGCTTCGACCTGCTCGCGAGTCAGCGGCGCTTGCGTCGAACCATAGAAACGGGCATCGACCTCGGCGAGCACATAGGGGTTGTGATAAGCCTCGCGCCCGAGCATGACGCCATCGACGTGCTGAAGATGCGTGTCGACTTCATCAAGTGTCTTGATGCCGCCGTTGATGATGATCTCCAGTTCCGGAAAGTCGCGCTTCAACTGATACGCGTACTCGTATTTGAGCGGCGGAATCTCGCGATTCTCCTTCGGGCTCAAACCTTTGAGGATCGCGTTGCGCGCATGCACGATGAACACGTTGCAACCGGCATCCGCAATCGTGCCAACGAAGTCGCGTACGAAACCGTACTCCTCGACCGCATCGACGCCGATACGGTGCTTGATCGTTACCGGCACCGAGACGACATCGCGCATCGCCTTCACGCAGTCGGCGACGAGTTGCGGCTCATTCATCAGGCACGCGCCGAACGCGCCGCGTTGCACGCGCTCGGACGGGCAGCCGCAGTTCAGATTGATTTCGTCGTAGCCCCATTGCTCGCCGAGCTTCGCCGAACGGGCGAGGTCGTCGGGCTCGCTGCCGCCGAGTTGCAGCGCGACCGGCGCTTCGGCGGGAGTGAACGCGAGATGGCGCGGCACATCGCCGTGCAGCAGTGCGCCGGTCGTCACCATTTCCGTGTAAAGCCACGTATGGCGCGAAATCACGCGATGCAGCGAGCGACAGTGGCGATCGGTCCAGTCCATCATGGGCGCCACCGAGACGCGGCGCGGGCTGGGGGTTTGAGGTGAAGACATGGGGCGGCCAAACTGCTTGAATCAAAACGCCGATTTTACCGCAAGGTGGGAAAGCGCCTGATTGCGCTGGATATCCGGCCTTCGCCGCGCCAAGGTTCTGCGTCTTTTGGCCGGTTATCTGGAGGCCCGTTATCGACGGGCTGCACGCCGGCTCCGCGTCCCTCTGCTGTTTCACCCACTGCGCAGGTGACCCTCGTCACGCGAGTTCTTCAAGTCCCCCAAACGCCTCGGTCAACAGGGTCGGACCGGCGCGGACGCTGATCCCGCTTACCTCTGACGGATTGTTCTAAAACCAGGAATAGTAATTTCAGATTATCGGCACAAATTTTCGATAGTAGGGGTATACACTGCCTGCCATCGACGTTGCAGACACACCTCACCGGCCCCTGCGACGCCTTCCTGAAATGAAGTGGAAACGTTATCGGAGTCACACCATGAAGACCAAGCTCATCGCCGCCCTGCTGGTTGCTGTTTCTGCCTCGATCGCCGCCCCCGCTTTTGCTAGCGGCTACGGCCCCGCACCGTCGTATCGTCCGTCGGTCGGCGCACCGGCATCGCAACAAGGTCTGAACGCACAAACCGTTGCCGCTGAACGCGCCAACGCTGAATCGAATGCGTACGGCGGCGTGAAGAACGTGTCGTCGCAATCGGGTACGCGTGAGCCGGTTTCGGGCCCGCAATCGGTCTACTTCGGCCACTAAGCCCTCGCCGTCGAAGCCGCTGCCCGTCAGGGCAGCGGATCAACTGGGCGCCGCGCATGCAGTACTGATGCCGGCGCCCAGTTGCGTTTACGCGGCGCCATGCGCGCGCCGGTCATTTAGCGGAACAATCGTCTACGGCGATGCGGACGCGCAGCCTTGCGCGCGCGAGATTCACAGCGGTCTGCGCTCCGCCTCAGCAAGTCATGACGCGCTGCCCAACCGGATCGACCGCATCCGCGCTGTCCCACCCTCTCGACTAGCCTGTCAGGCCTGCATCGATCAACTCGCGCGCCGCGCGCAAACCCGCTTCGGCCGCAGCATGCTCGGTGGACCACAAGCTGTTGATATGCACGAGCCGCCAATCGACCACCACGGCGTCGTCCCGCAACACCCGAAAATGCGCCTTGACGCCCGTCAGCACCTGCTCGACCGCGACCTCGATGTTGTAGTCCTGGTAACGTTCCTCGTAATCCCCCATGTCGAAGCCCTTCGGCTCCATGTGCGCCTCCGTGGTGTCGCTGGTGAAAGGACGACGGCCGGGCTTGTCCAGCGAGCGTTGCTACCGGCTCGCGGCATGCAGCGGCGCCTTCCAGTCGGGTCTTGTCCGACGCTCAATCGCAATCGCCGGAAAGATACTGTCGGCCGTTACACGTGATCTCGACCTCGCCACCGCCTGCTTTGGCAGCCAGGCCGCTCGCCAGCAATTCCGCCGTGACGGACTGCGCCAGCTTCGGCACCTGCTGACCGACGCCAACGTCGTTCAGAAGCCGCAACGCTTCGACCGCTTCGGGACTCAATGACTTCGACATGACCGTCTCCGTCGGGATGATCAATTTATCGTAGCAAGTTTCGGGGACGTATGCAGGGGCGCGTTGAGGCGTGCGCGTTGCGTCGCGGAAGTTGAAAATAGGGTATGGGGTTTGCTCGCCTGATGTTACGCATCGGGTAGCGAGGCGCATCATCGCAGCGCAACGCCATGCGACGCACGCGAATTTCCCCTTCCCCTTCGGGTCTATCACCACAAACGTACCAGCAACACAGTCAACAGCTGGCATCACAAAGGAGGACGAAATGAAGCGAAGCAGATGGACAACGCTGAGCGCACGCATCGCGCTCGCGGTGGCCGCGGCGAGCGGCGCGGCGGCATTCGCGCAAACGGAAAAACCAGCGCCGCAAACCAACAGCGCCCCAATGATAAAACCGCCCCAAGCCGCCTCCGGCTCAGGCGGTTCAAGCAACCCGGACAACATGCCGATCAAACGTCCGCGCAAACCGACCAACGACAAGTTGATGCACGAACCACCCGCCAGCGCCGCGAACGCGAAATAGCGCCGGCCTTACAGGCGCGCGATCGACACCTCCGTCGACTTCACCAGCGCGTCGTCGTTCGGCGCGTTCTTCAGCACGCGTTGCAACACGTGTTCTTCGAGCGCGGCGAACCTCCCTGACGCACGCGAGCGCGGACGCTCGAGCGCCACCGGCTGATCGAGCGCAACGCGCCCTTCCTCGATCAGCAGAATCCGGTCGCCGAGCGCCACGGCTTCATGCACGTCGTGCGTCACGAGCAGCGCGGTGAAGCGATGCTCGCGCCACAGCCGCTCGATCAGCGCGTGCATTTCGATCCGCGTCAACGCATCGAGCGCGCCGAGCGGCTCGTCGAGCAGCAGCAATTGCGGACGATGCACGAGCGCCCGCGCCAATGCCACGCGCTGGCGCTGACCGCCGGAAAGCTGCGCGGGCCAGTCGTCCGCGCGTTCGAGCAAGCCGACTTCAGCGAGCACGGCGCGCGCATCTTCGCGGGCACTGCGGCCGAGGCCGAGCATCACGTTTTGCAGCACGCTCTTCCACGGCAGCAGACGCGCGTCCTGAAACATGATGCGGGTGTCGAGCGGGCCGCCGTCTGCGGCGCGCTTTTCGAGCACGCCCGAGGTTGGCGTCGACCGAACGGACGCCGTGGAACGTGTTCACGTAGATCGGGAAGAACACGCCCAGCGCGACGAGAAACACCTTCGCTTGTTCCTCGATGCCGAACCACAGGATCACGAGCGGAATCATCGCCAGCGCCGGGATGTTGCGGACCATCTGCACGGTCGAATCGAGCGCGATCTCGGCGGGCTTGAACAGGCCCGTCGCGAGCCCGAGCACGAGGCCGATGCCGCCGCCGATCGTGAACCCCGACACCGCGCGCCAGGTGCTGACCTTCACATCCGCCCACATTTCGCCGGACTGGATCAGCGACCACGCCGCCTTCACGACCGCAAGCGGTTCGGGGAGCACGCGCGTCGACAGCACGCCGCTGCGCGCGGCGAATTCCCACGCCAGCAGAATCGCGAGCGGCGCGAGCCAGGGCGCGAGATGCGCGCCGATCCGGCGCAGCGCACCCGCGGCGGCGCCCGCATTAGCGTTCGCGTTTGCATCGCTGCGATCCGCGCTCAAAGTGGCTTGAGTCATGATTGCTTTCCTCATTGCTAGTCGAAAGTCCGTACGCTTTATGGCACCCGCTCAGCTCGCGCTCGCCGCCTTCGGCAGATAGTTGTTGCCGACGATCTCGCCGAACGGCCCCGACAGCGGTCCGTTCGAAGTCTTGTTGCGCCGGTTCGGCAGCAGCGGAAACACCAGCTCGGCGAAGCGATACGACTCTTCGAGGTGCGGATAGCCGGACAGGATGAAGGTGTCGATGCCGAGCTCGGCGTACTCCTTCATGCGCGCGGCCACCTGCTCGGGATTGCCGACCAGCGCCGTGCCCGCGCCGCCGCGCACGAGGCCCACGCCCGCCCACAGATTCGGATAGGCCTCGAGCTCCGTGCGGCCGCCGCGCTTGCCGCCGTGCAGCGCGGCCATGCGGCGCTGCCCTTCGGAGTCCATCTTCGAGAACGACGCCTGCGCGCGCGAGATGGTGTCGTCGGCGAGCTTGCTGATCAGCTTGTCGGCGGCGGCCCATGCTTCCTCTTCGGTCTCGCGCACGATCACATGCAGGCGAATGCCAAACTTGATCTGACGGCCATGCGCCGCAGCGCGCGCGCGAATGTCCGCGATCTTCTTCGCCACCGCCGCGGGCGGCTCGCCCCACGTCAGATAGGTGTCGATATGCTCGCCCGCCATGTCGTGCGCGGCCGGCGACGAACCACCGAACCACAGCGGCGGATGCGGGTTCTGCACCGGCGGATATAACGCCTTGCCGCCCTTCGACGTGAGATGCTTGCCGTTGAACTCGATCGCGTCGTTGGTGTGCGACGCGGTCAACAGCTTGCGCCAGATGTGCAGGAACTCATCGGTGATCTGATAGCGTGTGTCGTGATCGACGAACACGCCGTCGCCTTCCAGCTCGGCCGCATCGCCGCCGGTCACGACGTTGATCAGCAGACGCCCATTCGAAAGACGGTCGAAGGTCGCCGCCATCCGCGCGGCCAGACCCGGCGACGCAATGCCCGGACGGATCGCCACCAGAAACTTCAGGCGTTTGGTCGCGGCGATCAGGCTCGACGCGACGACCCACGCGTCCTCGCACGAACGGCCGGTCGGCAGCAGCACGCCTTCGTAGCCGAGCGTATCGGCGGCCACGGCGATCTGCTGAAAGTAGTCGTAATCGGCTGCGCGTGTGCCTTAGGACGTACCGAGATAGCGGCTGTCGCCGTGAGTCGGAATGAACCAGAACACATTCATGTTGCTGCTCCTGCCTGTTCGAAACTGGATTGAGTGGAGACGGTGCGTAACGTGCCTGCGCACACGCCGGCCGCGCGCATCCAGCCGGCACGCGGCCGGGCGATGCAGCGCAAAAAGGGTTGGAAAAATGGCCGGTGTCGGCGCGGGCTACGAGCGACAGCGCAGGCCGCGGCGCACGGGCGTCATGCGGCGGGCAAACATCGGCATCAGGCAGGACATCGCGACGGCTTCCCTCGACCAAACGTGCGCGTGACGCGCCCGATTAAACGGGCGACGGCGACCAACGCCGTCTGCATGAAGAAGCAGTCTATGGATCGGGCCACGGCTTTTGAACGATTTTTTTTAGCTTAGGTTTTCCACTTTCATGATTAGCCCGACGTTAAAGCATACGGGTGTTGCACTTTACGCACGCGGGAAACGGGATGCCCAAATATATAATGGCGCACGTTTCCAATAATCCGGTACAGGTCACGCGAATCACGCCGCCTGTACCCTGGCGGTCAATGCATGCAAAAACTCATCCTGCCGTTCGTCGCCGGTTTTCTGGCATCCCTGTTCTTTCACGAATCGACGCTGGCGCTGATGCACGCAGCCGGCATGATCGATCCGACCGGTTTTTCGACTGCGCCGTTCTTGCCCCTCGGATTGCCTGAGTTCATCGCGAATGCGATCTGGAGCGCGTTCTGGGCCGTGCTGATGGCGTGGCTGCTGCGCGTCGCGCCGCAGCGGCGCGCGCCGTGGATGCCGGCTTTCGTGTTCGGCGGCGTCGTGCTGACGGCGGCGAGCGTGTTCGTGGTCGATCCGCTGCGCGGCATCTGGCCGAGCGGCAACATGCTGCCGCGCCTCGCGGTAGGTTTCGCGGCGAACGCGATGTGGGGCTGGGGCGCGCTGGTGTTCATGCGCGCGTTCATGGCGAGCGAAGACGAAGAGTGAGCGGCTTTGTGGCTTGGTAGTTGCGAGCTTATGCCGTCAGCAAGCCCGGCATAAGCTCTTCCGCTTCAATCCCGCTGTTTAACCGCACAGATCGCGCAACGGGTGTTCGTTCGCCGGCCACGGACTTTCGAACATCTTCTCCACGTCGGCCGCGCTCACGTCTTCGATGCGCGCGAAGCGCCAGCGCGGCGCGTTGTCCTTGTCGATGATGCGCGCGCGAATGCCTTCCATCGTGTCGCCCGCGACGAAGCTCGAGCGCGTCAGATCGAGATCGCCACGCAGCACGTCGGCCATCGAGCCCTCCGCACGCGTCACCACTTCCAGCGACACCGCCATCGACAACGGCGAACGTTCGCGCAACACCGCGATCGTCTGTTCGGCCCACTCCGCTGCGTCGCCCGCATGTTCGCGCTCCTGTTCGAGCGAAGCGAGAATCCGCGCGACGTCGGGCAACGCGAAATGCCGGTCGATCAATGCGCGCGCGCGCGCGAGCGATGAAGCCTCGGGCCGCGGCACGACCTGATGCGCGAGCGTCTCGCGCTCGATGCACGCGACCACGTCCACGCCGCGCTCGAACAGCTCGCTGCGCAACGTGTCGACCAGCGCGGGCAATGCTGCGTCGTCGATATATGTATCGGCAAGACCCGCGTAGAGCGCATCGGCCGCGCCGATCGTCTCGCCGGTCACTGCCAGATAGCGGCCGATCGCGCCAGGCGTGCGGGCCAGAAACCAGCTAGCGCCGACATCGGGAAAGAGCCCGATGCGGGTTTCGGGCATCGCCATCTTCGTCGAGTTAGTGACGACGCGCAGGCCGCCGGTACGATGCGCGCCCTGCGAGATGCCCATGCCGCCGCCCATCACGACGCCGTTCATCAACGCGATATACGGCTTCGGATAGGTGAAGATCGCGTGATTGAGGCTGTACTCCTCGGTGAAAAACACGTCGCGCGCATCGTGCTCGCCGCGTTGCGCCGACTCGTACAGGAACCGGACGTCGCCGCCCGCGCAGAATGCGCGCGGATGCTGGCTGCGCACCACGACGGCGAGCACGTCGGGATCTTCGCGCCACTGATCGAGCGCCGCGTGCATCGCGCGAATCATGCCGGTCGACAGCGCGTTGAGCGCCTTCGGCCTTTCCAGTTCGATGAAGCCGATGCGGTTGGCTACGTAAGTCGCGACTTCGTCGCTGACAGCGGGCGAGGTGGAAATGGACATGGAGAACGAGGCGCGACGGCGTTGAGTGAAGTGGAACTGAACGTTATCACGGGCTCGCGGTTTTGCGTTTCGTACCCGGACCGATGGCCTTTTTTGCGGGTGCTTGCATTGACTTGCTGCCCGATGGCGAAGCCGCCGGTTCGCTGCCAGGTTCGACGGGCAACGCGGTCTGCGAGTCAGCGGACTTGCTCTTGCCAACGCCAGCAGCGCTCCTGACGCTGCGCGGCTGCGCGGCGCGTCGTGCGGTTTGTGGCGCGGCTTGCGGTGTGCCGAGCCAAGCGTCGAGTGCGATCTCCACCACTGTATCGAGCGGTGCGGTCGGAAATACGGGACACGTGAGGTTGAGCGCGACGATCCCATGCAGGGTCGCCCAGAACGCCTCGGCCCACACGCCCGCATCCATCGAGGCCGACAGGCGCCCCGCCGCCCTCAGCTCTTCGAGCGCGGCGATCATGATGTGTAACGCGGCGGCGCCGGGGTCGTCGTCGGCGGCGGCGCTGAGCGCTGCATCGCCCGCTTCGCCGACCGGCGTCGCCGCCGCCCCCGGCGCCGTTGTGTGCGCCGCCGTGTTCCCGGCCTCAGCGTCCGCGAGCGCGCCGGCCTTCCCCGCACCCGAAGCACCCGAAACACCCGCCGCGCCGCCAAGCGCCGCACCGGTATAGCTCGGATCTTCCATGAAGATCAGCCGGTAGGTTTCCGGATGCGCGACGCCGAACGCCACATAAGCACGCCCGAGCGCCTTGAGCCGCTCAGCCGGATCGACGATCCCCGCGAGCGGCACGAAGCTCTCCAGCAATTGCGCATAGCCCTCCGCGCACAAGGCCTGCGCGAGCTCATCGCGGCTCGCGAAATGAAGGTATAGCGTGGCGGGTGAATATTCGATGGCGTCGGCGATCTTGCGCATGGACAGCGCGGCAAAGCCTTCACGCATCACGATGCGCCGCGCGGCATCGAGGATGCGTTCGCGCAGCGCCTGTTTCTGGCGGTTTTTTCGTTCGGCGATTCCCATGACGAACATTCTCGGGTTGACAAACTGAAAAGTCAAATTAAACTGAACACCGTTCACTGAACAGCGTTCACTAAATTCTCAACCATCATTGAAATTCACCAGGCGCGATGTGGCGCCGTCTCGAGGAGTCGTCATGGAAGCGTCAGGAAAAGTGGGCTTATTCGGCGCCGCAGGCGCGGCGGGTCAAAGCATCGCGGCGGCGCTGAGCGCGGCGGGCCGGGATTACCGGGCGGTCGGCCGCTCGCGCCAGCCGCTCGAAGCGGCGTTCGGCCACGATCCGCGCGCGGAAATCGTCACGTGGAATCCCGCCGACCCCGCTTCGATTCGCGCGGCGGCAGCCGGTTTGCAAACAGTGATCTACCTGGTCGGCGTGCCGTATGATCAGTTCGCCGCCCATCCGCCGCTGATGGAAAAAACGCTCGCCGGCGTCGTGGCAGCGGGCGTCGAACGCTTGATTCTGATCGGCACGGTGTATCCGTACGGCCGCGCGCGAAGCAATCCGATCAGCGAGAATCATCCGCGTGAACCGCACACGTTTAAAGGCCGGATGCGGCTCGCGCAGGAAAATCTCGTGCTGGCGGCGCACGGCCACCACGGCCTCTCGACGCTGGTGCTGCGCTTGCCCGACTTCTACGGCCCGGGTGTCGAACGCAGCCTGCTCAATGGCGTGTTCGAAGGCGCCGCCACCGCGAAGCGCGCGCAGATGGTCGGCCCGGTGGATGTGCCGCACGAATTCATCTACCTGCCGGACGTCGGGCCGGTGGTCGAGACGCTCACGCGTACGCCCGCAGCCTTTGGGCGCTGGTGGCACCTCGCCGGCGCGGGCACGCTCACGCAACGCGAAGTGGCGCGACAGGCTTACGCGCTGGCCGGCCGCGAACCGAAGCTGATGGTCGCCGGCAAGACCATGCTGCGCGTGCTCGGCCTGTTCAATCCGTTGATGCGCGAACTGGTGGAGATGAACTACCTGATGACCGAGCCGGTCGTGCTCGACGACTCGGCGCTGACGAAGCTGATCGGTCCGATCGCCAAAACGTCGTACGAGGAAGGGATCCGGCGGTCTTTCGAAGCCGCGCGCGACGCGGCATCGGCTGGTGGCGCAACACAGCGAAGCGCCGCGAAAACGGTCTGAATCACACGTCACGCTGGCAAGGCGAGCGTCGCGAACGACGCTGTCGATGGGACTTGATCTTTGCTGCAAGCTCGTACAAGTGTGTGCGAACCGGACTAGCCCGCGACCTTGCGAGGCGGAAAGTGGCCGCTCCTGAGCAGTACCGGCGTGCCGTTGCTGATCTGCAAGTGCTCGCGCGCCACGGCCTCGATGCGCGGACGCCCGGCGTCGAACGCGCGCAGCCAGCCTTCGAGGTCCTCGGTGTAGGCGCCGAAGTGATCTTCGAGCGCTTCGACCGAAATCGCGCACGGCACCGACTCGCCGTCCACCAGTGCGGGAAAGACAACGGTCAGATTGGAGCCGCGGTAAGCACGCGCGTCCGCGGGAAACCGAATTTCCATGGCCACCTCATCAGAAGATTCCGGCACGAGAGCGGCGCCGGTGAAAGCCGGCCGGCCGCCGTCAATCCCGCTATGGTACTCGCGCGGCCGGATCGCGGTCCAGCGTGCGGCGGGGCTTTCTTCAGCGCTTTTAGCGGTGCTTGCAGCGGTGCGTTTGCCGGTGCGTTTGCCTGTGTCGCGAGTTGCCATCAACGCCCTCCCAGCAGACGATCGACATAGTCGCGCGCCGCCTGCAAGACGAAAACCAGCGCCTCCTCTTCGCTGCCGAAGCGTTGCTCGGTGCCGAGCTCCAGCAGGGTTTCGATCCGGCGCGGATCGTCCGGACCGTGTTCGGCGAGACTCACCGAACCGACGTAGGTGCCGCCCGCGCCCGGCGTGTCGTGCGCCGGCACGAGGCGCGCGGCGGCGCTGATGTAATAGCCGCGATAAGGGCCGCTGACCCGTTCGGCCATCTTCTCTCTCCTCATTTCGATTGAGGGCAAACGCTGCCTCGCGCGGCGCGGACCCGCATGTCGTTGCAGGTCCGCGCAAGAATCGCGTCGCACGCATGCGCTCGTGGCAAACAACAATCAAGTAAGGCGCTCCGCGCGCCGATAAGTTCTGCTCGACGCACCACCGCAGCCATCGGATCGCACTTGTTCCGCCCGCGCCGGTCGAACCTCGACCTCGGCACGATGCGTGCTGCCGCAGGAGGCCATTTCGAGGTCACGAGCGCAATATGGGAAAATATTTTCTGCAGAACCGCGAACTGCCCGAGCCGGATGCGGCGAACCGATGGTTTGCGTACGCCGAAAGTCACGGCATCGACATTCCGAAAGCCATCAGCATCTGGGAAGACGCGGCCACCGAAAGCGGCACGGAAAGCCGCCGGCTGGTCAGCGCAGCGGGCATCGATCGAAACGCGCTGGCGTTCGGCGCACACCTCGGGTGTCAGCGGCGAGTCCAGGTATTTATTTGAAAGGAAACAACACGATGCATTTCATGACGCAACCGCGCCGCGCCGGCCGCTTCCGCCGCCTCCGACCGAACACCGCGCTTGCGCTGGTGCGGCGGGCTGCGCTGTCGGCTGCGCTGCCCGCTGCCGTGCTGCTGGGCGCGGGCCTCGCCGGCTGCGCATCGTCGAACACGACCTCGTTGATCAATCTGCCGAACGGCCAGACCGGCTTCGCGGTCAATTGCAGCGGCGCCGACGCCGCTTCCAGCTGGGCCTCCTGCTATGTGCAGGCCGGCAAGGCGTGCGGCGCGACCGGCTACGACATCGTGTCGAAAGATAACGACGAAGGCGGCACGGCGGGTGGCAGCATCACCAACGTCGTATCGGCCAACGTGAAAAACCGTTCGATGATCGTGCGCTGCAAGTGAGCACCACACATAGCGCCTGGTGCAACTGAACGCCGGGTCAATGCGCCTGCATCTTTGAAAAGAGGTTCAACACGGCGACGCCCGAAACGATCAGCCCGAGCCCGATGATCGCCGGCACGTCGGGCACCTGGCGGTAGAGCAGCAATGCGACCAGCGTGATCAGCACGATGCCCGCGCCGGACCACACCGCGTAGACGATACCGACCGGAATGCTCCTGAGCGTCAGCGACAGGCAATAGAACGCCACGCCGTAGCCGAGCACCACGACCGCTGAAGGCAACAGCCGCGAGAAGCCTTCCGACGCCCGCATCGCCGAAGTCGCAATCACTTCGGCGACGATGGCGATGCTAAGCAATACATAGGGAGGCACCCGCATCGCCTCAGACCTTCGCAAGCGCGAGCTTGCTGTAGTCGTGGCCGAGATGCGCGCACAGCGCTTCCACCACCAGCTCATGATCAGCGCGTTGCGGCAGGCCGGATACCGTGATCGAACCGATCACGCCGGCGCCCGCCACCGTCAACGGAAATGCGCCGCCGTGCGATGCGTATTCGGTGGCCGGCAAGCCGTGCTTGTCGGCGAGCGTGCTGCCCGCCAGCTGCATCTTCAGGCCGATCGCGTACGAACTGCGGCGAAAATGCGCGACCGTGTTGCCCTTGCGGCGCGCCCAATCCACGTTGTCCGGCGTCGCGCCGGCGAGCAGACTGAAGAACAGCGGCTGACCGAAGGTGCGCACGTCGATGGCGGCCGCGATACCGCGCGCCTTCGCGACCTCGTGCAGATAGGCGCCGATTTGCCATGCGCGGTCGGCATCGAATTGAGGGAACACGAGTGCTTGTTCCTGAGCGGCAATCACCTGCAGATCGTGAGCGATATCCATGGGGGTTCAGTTCAGAGCAAGGTAAAGAGTTGAAGCGCTCGCCGTGGTTCGTTGTGAATCGGTTGTGAATGCCTGGCGAGCTGCGAAGGGAATCTGAATTCTAGCGCAGCGTCTGACGACGGCCTTCCGGCATGCGACGTGGTCGATGCGTGCCGCGACTTCGGATCGCCGCTAGCAGCATGCTGCGGGTGGTGTGAAGTCGATTCTTAAATAGTCGTTGCATCGGCGTAAGCTTTGCTCTATAATTTTTTCTTCGACGGACGCGGGGTGGAGCAGTCTGGCAGCTCGTCGGGCTCATAACCCGAAGGTCGTAGGTTCAAATCCTACCCCCGCAACCAAGTACATCAAGGGCTTACAACGCATTGGCGTGTAAGCCTTTTTTGTTTTCTTGCGTGTGTGTAACCCATGAGTAACCGCCAGCAGGCAACGCACAGGAACGTCTCAGCGGCAGACTTCCGCGCTATCTTCCTTCTTAATGAGACCCCGCGAAGCGACATGGAAGAGAGAGCGCCTGAATGGAACGCGGATAAACGAATGCGACGGGCTTTGAAGAGCGCTGCCATTCTGAGGTACTACTGCTGTTTAACCGAATATTTTTCGAATGGGGTTTGCTCCTTGCATAGCCTGTGCGTGGCACCATTCCTGCAATGCGTCCCACATTTCTTCGATGACTGGCCCCCATTCGCCTAACTCGCGCTGGCGGAACAGTCGCATCGACGGATACCAGGGGCTGTCCGTTCTCTCGGTCATCCATCTCCACTCTGAATACGCAGGCACAAGCACCCAGACCGGAAGGTTCGCCGCACCAGCAAGATGCGCGACCGATGTATCAACGGTGATTAACAGATCGAGCGTCTCAAGTATGGCGAGCGTATCCGTGAAGTCTTCGATCACCGGTCCAAGCGTGTGCAAATCGAATTCGTCTGACAGAGCTTCGCTTTCGCGCTCCCGCTCGCCTTTTTGTACCGAAAACCATGTCGTACCTGGATGCGAGAACAGAGGCTTAAGCGCTTCGATACTAATCGACCTGAACCGGTCTAGAGCACTGTAGGGACCGCCAGCCCACACGACACCGATTCTCCGATTACTTTCTTGTGCATCTAACGGTAACACGGCGTCCATCTGGACCCGCCAGTGGTCAATTTTGTCCGGCGATGCCGCGATGTACGGCATGACGATGGGTAACATCGTCGGTTCAAGTTTCATGTGTTCCGGCATCCGTAGCATATGGCTCCAGTATTCATAAGATCCGGATGGCACACTGGTAAAGACTGAACGCACACTCGTCATGCTGGCCGCGACTCCAGCAACAGGTTGGCTGACCATCACGTCAACAATTGCACCTTGCTGATGCAGCCACCCAGCGAATCGCATTAACTGAATCTCGTCGCCTCGCCCCTGCTCGCCAACGAGCAGGAACCGGCACCCGTCAACAGGTTCGCCGTTCCATACCGGAAAGCTCGGGAAAACCAGCGTCCTCCGCGCTACAGGCGTTGTGTAAAAGATATTGCGCCGCGCCCAACCGTTTTTAAACTCACCGCAGCTAAGTTCCAGGAACGCAAGCTGAATTTGTATGATCGGGTCGTCCGGCATGAGCCGTACCGCTTCTCGACTGTGAACCATAGCTTCTTCAACTTTGCCGCGCACGCTCAGGGCATGTGCAGCATAGTGGTGTAGCTTGACGCATTCCGGATCAATGCAGAGTGCTTGCCGGGCAACACTCAGCATATCGGCGAAACGATCAATTCTGTACAGTGCGAGACACAAAGCTGCCAGTGCCTCCACGTTGGCCGCGTGCCGCGTTCTAACCTGCTTGATCGCTTCATCAAGCAACTCATTGCGCCCTGCCTGAGCTAGTGCGGCAACGAGGTCAAGCCCATCTTGCGGGGCAGATGAATCAATCGCCCAAGCACGCACCCAGGAGTCCACAGCATCATCGCATTCCCCGAGTTCCGTACTTATGCGCGCGACTGCACGAATCGCATGATGCAAGTCCGGCTCCATCGAAATGGCCTGTTTGTACTGCGTTTTACTTTCGACAAGGCGCCCACACAGCCGCAGACAGTCCGCGAGGTTACGATGTAGTGTCACCGTGCTTCCAGAGAGACTTAGCGCGCGACGATAGAATGCTTCCGCCCGGATATATTCGCCTTTCATAGCCATAATCAGGCCCGCGTGTTCCCAAAGATCGGCGCGGGCTGGAGCGCTCTGAAGAGCAAGATCCAGATAGGTACTTGCTTCTGTGATTTCATTAATGTGTACGCAAACCAGCCCCATACGGTGTAGCGCGTGTACATCATGTGGCTTTAAAGCCAAAGCCTTGCGATAACTGTCTGCCGCATCGCTCATTCGATGCGAAGAAAAATCAGCGTCGCCGCGAGCAATCAGGGAGTTTGCGTCTGTTACGTCGGAATTTCGGGCGGCTGGGTTAGGCATCTTCAAAAATAGCTGGCTTCGCTTGCGCGAGAAGTGATGCTCCTGCGCGCCGCAAGGGGCGACACAGGAGCCTTTCGCATACCACAAGCCTATTTCAGCGTATAGGTAGCGTAAATCACATCATCGTTAAGGTTGGTATTGGGGCTCACAATAATGTAATAAGTGCCCGGTGCGGGGTCGTACATGATGCATTGGGCGCCGCTGCCCGATGCAAAGGGTCTCGTTCGTTGCATATCTTTATCCGTTACCACGTATAAGCGATTGCCCCTGTTTACGTCTTTCTCGGAATGACCTGTCTATGCGCCTAACACAAGCCACTTTGTTATATTGATAGTCCTACATATCATCTTGGATACGTCGCGCATCATCCATCTTTGCGTAATTTGCAGTAACGGAATAGCCTGAAACGACGGATTCGCATACAGGACTTTTCCGCCTGCCTGACAGAGAACGTAGCGGCTCAGTAGAAAATGGAGGCGTTACGGGAAAGAAAAAAGCGCACGCGAGAAGCGGGCGTAAAAAGCGGCAACGTCAGGGACAAACCAAGGCTAGAGATTGATATTAGGCGTGCGTAACTCAATAAAAAATCCCGGAACCATTCGCAGCGCATAAATAATTTCCTGAATCATTCAGACTTGATATTGGACAACAGCGCAATACCAGTACGCCAGGAATACCCCAGCCGCTTACTGTGTTCGAGCCGCCATCAATGTGAATCAACGTAGAGACGCAGAGCTCTTGCGCAGCTCTGCAGCACCTTGACGAACGCGGGACGCCAGCGCCTATTCAGGGCTCGTTCCGGCTGAGCACACCGGAGGTCTGTCCGGCTTCCCCAGTGATAAACTCCCATCACCCCTTCTCGTCCCCTTCCTATGAAATTCTGTTCTGTCTGCGGCCACGGCGTCAGTCTGAGCATTCCGCCGGGCGACAACCGCGAGCGCTTCGTATGCGGCAGTTGCGGCACGGTGCACTACCAGAATCCGCGCAACGTGGTCGGCACCGTCCCGGTCTGGGACGACAAGGTGCTGCTGTGCCGTCGCGCGATCGAACCGCGCTACGGCTACTGGACGCTGCCCGCAGGCTTCATGGAGATGGGTGAGACGACCGCCGAGGCCGCATCGCGCGAAACGCTGGAAGAAGCCGGCGCGCGCGTCGAGGTGCAAAGCCTGTTCTCGCTGCTGAACGTGCCGCACGTGCATCAGGTGCATCTGTTCTACATGGCGCGCCTGCTCGATCTCGACATCGCCGCCGGCGAGGAAAGTCTCGAAGTGAAGCTCTTCGAGGAACACGAGATTCCGTGGGACGAGATCGCCTTCCCCACGGTCGGCCAGACGCTGCGCTTCTTTTTCGCCGACCGCTCCGCCGGCAGTTTCGGCCTGCACACGGGCGATATCTTCCGCTCGCTGCGCGAAGGTTGAGCGGCGCGCATGGTGCCCTGGCTCGGAGCTGATGATCCGTTCCCGCCCGTCGAGCGCGCGCTCGGCGCGGCCAGCGGCGCGCCCGGCCTGCTCGCGGCCAGCGGCGACCTGCTGCCGTCACGGTTGATCGACGCCTATCGGCGCGGCATCTTTCCGTGGTATTCGGACGGCCAGCCGGTGTTGTGGTGGAGCCCCGACCCGCGCATGATCCTGCGCCCCGCCGAATTCAAGCTGTCGCCATCGCTGCGCAAGACGCTCAAGCGCGTGCTGCGCGACGACGCGTGGGAAATCCGCGTCGACCATGATTTCGCCGCCGTGATGCGCGCCTGTGCACAAGCGCCGCGACGCGGACAGCGCGGCACGTGGATCACCGCGGACGTCGTCGAAGCGTATTCGTCGCTGCATCGGGTGGGCGATGCGCACAGCATCGAAACCTGGTTCGAGGGCCAGCGTGTAGGCGGTTTGTATGGGGTGTCGTTTGGCAAGATGTTCTTCGGCGAATCGATGTTCGCGGAGGTCACCGATGCGTCGAAAATGGCGCTGGCTGCGCTCGTCGGGCACTTGCGCCGCCACGAAATAGAAATGATAGACTGCCAGCAGAACACGTCGCATCTGGCGTCGCTGGGCGGTCGCGAGATAGCGCGCAAGGCGTTCGTCGCGCATGTTCGCGCGTCTGTCGACGCACCGCCCATTTCATGGCGCTTCGACAAGACCGCGTTGCTCGAGGTCGTCACGCGGGCGGCGTAGGAAGAATCAGGCCGAATCCGGATCCCCGCCCACCGGGCCGCGGGTGACGAGCCGCAACGCGGCGCCGGGTTTGCATTACCAGAGATGCTTCGAGAGCTGCCAACGTGACTCATCCCAACGAGCTGCCTCTTTCTCCGCTTTCAGCGCTGCAATTTTATGCAACGGCGCCCTATCCCTGCAGTTACCTGGATGGCCGCATCGCGCGCTCGCAAGTTGCCACGCCCAGTCACCTGATCAACTCCGACGTCTACACCGACCTCGTCAAGGCGGGCTTCCGGCGCTCGGGCGTATTCACCTACCGCCCGTATTGCGACGGCTGCCGCGCCTGCGTGCCGGTGCGCGTGCCGGTCGAGCAGTTCGTGCCGAACCGCACGCAGCGGCGCGTCTGGAAGAAACATGGCGAGATGATCGCCACCGTCGCGCCACTCCACTACGACGAAGAGCACTACGCGCTCTACATGCGCTATCAGTCGGCGCGGCATGCGGGCGGCGGCATGGACCGCGACAGCCGCGACCAGTACGAGCAGTTCCTGCTGCAGAGCCGGATCAATTCACGGCTGGTCGAATTCCGCGAGCCGTTGCCGGATCGGCCGGATGCGCCTGGCATCCTGCGCATGATCAGCATGATCGACATCCTCGGCGACGGGCTCTCGTCCGTGTACACGTTCTTCGAGCCGGGGCTGCCGCACACCAGTTTCGGCACCTACAACATCTACTGGCAGATCGAACAGGCGCGCAGCCTGAAGTTGCCGTACGTGTATCTCGGCTACTGGATTCGCGAGAGCCCGAAGATGGCGTACAAGGCGAATTTCCGCCCGCTCGAAGGTTTGATCGACGGCACGTGGAGCGTGCTCGATCCCGCGAGCGCCGATCTGCCGCCGCTCGATCTGGCGATTCACAGTAAGCGCGGGCCGCTCAGGCCATAGCCACACGGCGGGCACGTGCTACGCACCCGGTCCGCCCGCCCCACCGCCAGTCGGTCTCGTCAAAGCGCAAAACCGGTAAAATGGCGGGTTCCCATTTTTCGGCCGCCCGGCTTCGTCCCGTGTTCAGTTCCCTCTACCCGCTTGTACGCGCCCAACTCTTTCGCATGGACGCGGAAGACGCTCACCACCTGACCTTGCGCATGCTCGGCGCCGCCGGCCGCACCGGCCTCGCCGGCGCACTGGCGGCGCGCGTGCCGGACGCGCCGCGCACCGTGATGGGGCTGACGTTCCGCAATCCGGTCGGGCTCGCCGCGGGCCTCGACAAGGACGGTGCGTGCATCGACGGGCTGGCTGCGCTCGGCTTCGGCTTCATCGAAGTGGGCACCGTGACGCCGCGCGCGCAGCCGGGCAACCCGCGCCCGCGCATGTTCCGTCTGCCGCAGGCGAACGCGGTCATCAACCGGATGGGCTTCAACAACGCGGGCGTCGACCAGTTCGTGAAGAACGTGCAGGCCGCGCGCTATCGCGGCATTCTCGGACTGAACATCGGCAAGAACGCCGACACGCCGATCGAGCGCGCCGCCGAAGATTACCTGTACTGCCTCGAGCGCGTGTACCCGTTCGCGAGCTACGTGACGGTCAACATCTCGTCGCCGAACACGAAGAATCTGCGCCAGTTGCAAGGCGCGGGCGAACTCGACGCGCTGCTCGCGGCGCTCAAGGACAAGCAGCAGCGTCTGGCCGACATGCACGGCAAGCTGGTGCCGCTCGCGCTGAAAATCGCGCCGGACCTCGACGACGAACAGATCAAGTCGATCGCCGATACGCTCTTGCGCCACCAGTTCGAAGGTGTGATCGCGACCAACACCACGCTGTCGCGCACCGCCGTCGCCGGCATGCAGTATGGCGACGAAGCCGGCGGCCTGTCCGGCAAGCCGGTGTTCGATGCGTCGAACGAAGTGATCCGCAAGCTGCGCGCCGAAGTCGGCGAGACGGTGCCGATCATCGGCGTCGGCGGGATTTTCTCGGGCGAGGACGCGCGCGCGAAGCTGGCGGCCGGCGCGTCGCTGGTGCAGCTCTATACTGGTTTTATCTATCGTGGACCGGCGCTGGTGGCAGAATGCGCGCAGGCGCTGCGTTAAGCTGCTGATTCGCGGCGGTTTTGCGGCGGCCTCAACCTATGGCGGCTGGGGCGGCCGGCAACGCCGGTCCACCTCGGTAATATAGACATAAACAAACGATATTTTGGTTTCGATAGCCTGCTTTGCTAAGCTCTCGACCGTTAAAACGCCAGACGAACAAAAAGGAACCCGATGAAATTTGGCCTGCTGAAAAAGCTTCTGGTCGCCGGTCTGATCGGCGCGTCGTTCACCGCCGTCGCCGCGCACGCGGAAGACCTGCTCGACCAGGTCAAGCAGCGCGGCACGCTGCGCATCGGTCTGGAAGGCACCTTCCCGCCGTTCAATTCGAAAGCGCCGTCGGGCGAACTGGTCGGCTATGACGTCGACATCGCCAAGGCCGTCGCGGCCAAACTCGGCGTGAAGCCGGAATTCGTCACGACCGAATGGAGCGGCATCATCGCCGGCCTGCAGGCGGCCAAGTTCGACGTGATCGTCAACCAGGTCGGCATCACCGACGCGCGCAAGCAGGCGCTCGACTTCTCGCCGGCTTACACGTACTCGGCCGCGCAGCTGATCCAGCGTAAGGACGACACGCGCGAGTTCAAGTCGCTCGAAGACCTGAAGGGCAAGAAGCTCGGCGTCGGTCTGGGCACGAACTACATGGACATGGCGAAGGCCGTGCCGGGCATCGACGTGAAGACGTATCCGGGCGCGCCTGAATACCTGCGCGACCTGGCCGCCGGCCGTCTGGACGCGGCGCTCAACGACCGTCTGATGCTCGCGTACCTGATGAAGAACTCGCAGTTGCCGCTGCGCACCGGTGCAAATGTCGGCGCGGGCAACCCGTCGGGCATTCCGTTCCGGAAGGGCAATCCGAAGTTCGCCAAGGCGATCGACGACGCGATGACCCAGCTCGAAGCGGACGGCACGTTCTCGAAGATCTCGGACAAGTGGTTCGGCATCGACGTCAGCAAGCCGATCAAGTAACACACGCGGGATGAAACGAAGGGCGGCATCGTCGACGATGCCGCCCTTCGCGTTTTTTGCCGCTGTGGCATCGCGCAGCGTTTCACCGCCGCCTGGTGGCTCGCGAAGGCTCGCGAAGGGTTGCGCCGAGGCTTGCGTTGCCGCTCACGTTGCAGCTTGCGCGACGCCCGACGCCCGACGCCCGGCGCTGCATGATGCGTCCGACGGCGCCTTCAGTTTGCCCTTGCGCAGCCACGCCTTAACGCCCGCCAAAGTTTATGATGTGCGCTTTGTGCGCCAACCAGACCACCGCTCATGTCCACCACCTCCCTGCTCGTCCAATCGCTTCCTGTGCTCGCACAGGGCGCCGTCCTGACGGTCAAGTTCGCGGTTCTGTCGATGTTCTTCGGCCTGATTGCCGGCGCCGTGCTCGCGTTGATGAGCATCAGCCACAGTCGTCCGCTGAACTGGCTCGCGCGCATCTACGTGAGCGTGATGCGCGGCACGCCGCTGCTGGTGCAGATCTTCGTGATCTACTACGGCTTGCCGAGCTTCGGCATCTCGCTCGAGCCGACGCCGGCCGGCGTGATCGCGTTGTCGGCGAACGTGGCGGCGTATCTGTCGGAGAGCATGCGCGGCGCGATTCTCGGGATTCACAAGGGCCAATGGCTGGCCGCGTATAGCCTTGGACTCTCGCGCCGCCAGACGCTGCGCCATGTGATCGCGCCGCAGGCGCTGCGCATTGCGGTGCCGAGCCTGTCGAACAGTTTGATCAGCCTGATCAAGGACACGTCGCTGGTGTCGGTGATTACCGTGACCGAACTGCTGCGCAGCGCGCAGGAAATCATCGCGTCGACCTATCAGCCGCTGCCGCTCTATCTCGCCGCGGCCGCGGTGTACTGGGTGCTCTGCCAGGTGCTCGAATGGGTGCAGCGCTGGTACGAACGGCGCCTTGCGCTGCCGTCGCGTCACTGAGCCACTGAGCACCTGGGCCGCGTCGCCTAACGGCTGGCAACCGGCGACGCCGCATCCAGCGACGCGCCAAAGCGCTCGAAGCGCGGTCTGTAGTAATGGTCCGGGTCGAGCGAGAACGCGACGTGACGCGTGCGGCCCATCAGCTCCTTACGCGGAAAAAAGCCGAAGTAACGCGAATCGGCACTGTCGTCGCGATTGTCGCCGAGCATCAGGTACTCGCCTGGCGGCACGATGACCGGGCCGAACGAGTCGCGCAGGCTGGGCGCGTCCGGCGCAAGTCTCACTATGTGCGCGACGCCGTCGAAACGCTCGGTCAGATAGTCACCGGGCGAAACGGCGTCGCCCGGCAACGGTGCGAGCTTGAGCGGCTGGTAATCGGCGCGCACGCCGTTCACATACAACACGTTGTTGCGCATCGCGACGCTGTCGCCGGGCAAGCCGATCAGACGCTTGACGATCAACTCGTGCGCGGCGGACGAATCGATCGTGACGATGTCGCCGCGCTGCGGATCGTGCAGATGCGCGAGCGCGATATGCGTGAGCGGCACACGCAGATCGTAGGCCATCTTGTCGACGAAAATCCGGTCGCCTTCACGGATCGTCGGCAGCATCGAGCCGCTCGGCACGACGTTCCAGTCGGCGACGGCGCTGCGAAACAGCACCATCAGAAAAAGGAACGCGACGAGGCTCTTGTTGTCGCGCCACAGTTTTATGGGCATGCGCATGGCAAGCGGCTCCATTGGAAGGGGTTCGAAAGCGACGGGCGCGCGGAGCATTTTCGCCTCCGCGCACCCGCGCAAATCGTACCACTGGGGCTCGCTTTCACCCCGCCCTGATCCTCTCACTCCCCCGCGAATTTCAGCCCCAGCGCTGCACGCGCCGCATCGGCCATCGCGATCATCTGCAGCGACTTGTCATGCGTCATCACCGGGCTCTCCAGTTGCCCCGCGCGAATCAGCGCGCAGAAATGCGCGGTCTCGTAGTTCAGCCCGCCGCCATCGAACGGCTCGTCGAGTTCGACCACGTGCCCGTCGGCGTAACGGATCGTCGCGCGCGACGGATTCCACCACGGTTCGTGAAGCATCACGTGGCCGCCTTTGGCCATCAGCAGCGCATCGCCCCTGCCGTGCAGATCGAGCCCGCAAAAAAGCTGCGCGATGCCGCGCTCGTGCTGGCTGTTCAGACTCGCGAACGTATCGACGCCAGTCGACCCGAGCCGCCCGAGCGTCTGCACCTCGCGCGGCGCGCCGAGCCAGTCCACCGCGAGGAACATTTCGTAGATGCCGATATCGAGCAGCGCGCCGCCCGCATGGTCGAACGACAGCGACGGGTGATCGTCCGGCACGCCCGGCACCGAACAGCCCGCCCGCACGAGTCCGACGTCGCCGATTGGATCGGCCGCGAGATGTTCGCGCAATTTTCTGTAGAGCGGATAGAACGGCGGCTTCATCGCTTCCATGAAGAGCCGTTGCGCGGCACGCGCGGCGTCGAGCACACGCACGAGTTGCGGCCGGTTGATGGTGGCCGGCTTTTCGCACAACACGTGCAGGCCGGCTTGCAGTGCGGCGATCGCGTAGTCGGCGTGACTGTCCTGGACAGTGGCGATATAGAGCGCGTCGATCCCGCTCGCGAGCAGCGCGTCGAAACTCGCGCATGCTGTGCCGCCGAACTCTTCGGCGAACGCCTGCGCCGGTTGCGCGCGACGCGACCACAGCGCGCTGAGTTGCGCTTGCGGCACATGAGTCAGACTCTGAGCAAAGCGACGGGCAATCCGGCCCGTCCCGACGATCCCCCAGCGAATCACGTCGCCAGAGGAGGTTTCCTGCGTTGCGATTGTCATCGTTTCTTCGAGTCCATGCGGTTTAGAACAGGCGCTATTGTCGCGCATGCCGAACGCGCACGCGCGGACATGGGCTTGCGCCTTCTGTCATCCGCTGTCTCACAGGAAAACCAACCCGCAGGCCGCTGCCGCGGCTGCGCTCAGGCGCGCGTCGGCGGCTCCGCTGAAAATTTGCCGCCGACCTCTTCGGCCGTGTAGTCGATCAATGCCAGCGACGCGATTTCCGCTTCTTTCGGATTACGCCGTTCAATCGCTTCGAGCACGCGCTGATGCGAGCTCACCGCGGTCTCCCACAAGCCGGCCTTGTCGGTGACGATGGGGTTGACGGTCGACAGCGCGCCGCGAACGATCGCCGCCATCTGTTTGAAGAACTGGTTGCCGCTCGCCACCACGATGCGGGTATGGAACAGTTCGTCGGCATCCTGATAGCCGGACTCGCCTGGACGGATCACGCGAAACGCGTCGAACGCCTCGCGAATCGCCGCGATGTCCGCGCTGCTGCCGCGCGCGGCCGCCTGCGCCGAAGCACGCGGTTCGATCAGGATGCGAAATTCGATCACGTCGCGCAGAAACAGCGGATCAGGCTTCGCTCGAAAACGCCAGTTCACGACGTCCTCGTCGATCATGCGCCAATCGCTCATCGGCCGGATGCGCGTGCCGATCTTCGGCCGCACGTCCAGCATGTCGCGCGCGAGCAGCATCGACAGCGCCTCGCGCATGACGGTGCGGCTGACGTCGAACTCCTTCGACAACACATCCTGCGGTGGCAGGACGGCGCCGTACTTCTCTTCGACGATGCCGGTGACGAGCCCATCCATCACCTTGCTCACCAGCGATCGATCTTTGTTTGCCTGTTCCATGACACTCTCCCCGAAGCGGTGTTTTCCCCGCGTAGCCTGTTGATTGAGCGGCCCTTTTCGTGTCGTTTT
Organism: Paraburkholderia ultramafica; assembly: GCF_902859915.1. GTDB lineage: Bacteria > Pseudomonadota > Gammaproteobacteria > Burkholderiales > Burkholderiaceae > Paraburkholderia > Paraburkholderia ultramafica. The sequence goes on along the minus strand of NZ_CADIKK010000040.1, from coordinate 23,522 downwards.
TTATGCATACGGCTTACTTTCACGATACGTTGCTAGCTTCAAAACAGATGCGCCAGTTGGGACACTTCCTGACAGGGTTATCCCTCTGAAGAATTGTTTCTTCCGTGTAACGTCGGACGTTTTGACGGGCCGTAAGCTTGCACCTCAAGCGTGCCTGCGTTATGGAATTTGCATGGTGCGAATACGCACGTAGCGAGACGAATTTGTCTGATCCACCAGAGCTGGCGGTTGCGCATTGGCGAAAAAGAACCGGCGCGAGGGGGCACGCCGGGCGCGCATCCAGCGACAACGCCTGGGGCGAGCCCGTCGGCGACCACGCGCGCGCGTCAGTGTGAAGCGCCCTTGCCTGCGTCGCCGCTCACCTGAAGCCGTCCGTATTGATCGTCGAAGCGCACGATGTCGTCCTCGCCGAGATAGCAGCCTGATTGCACCTCGATCATCTCCAGCGGGGTCTTGCCCGGGTTCTCGAGCCGGTGGGTGACGCCAAGCGGAATGAAGGTCGACTGATTCTCCGAGACCAGGAAGCTCTCCTCGCCGCGCGTGACGAGCGCCGTGCCGCGCACCACGATCCAGTGTTCGGCGCGATGATGATGCATCTGCAACGACAATCGGCCGCCCGGTTTGACGACGATGCGCTTCACCTGGAAGCGCTCGCCGTGTTCGAGCGAATCGTAGAAGCCCCACGGCCGCCCGACCTTGCGATGCTCGTGCGCTTCGGCGCGCCGCTCCGCCTTCAGACGACCGACGATCGCCTTCACGTCCTGCACGCGATCCTTCGCGGCGACCAGCACCGCATCGGCGGTTTCGACCACCACCACGCCGCTCACGCCGACACAGGCGACGAGCCGCCCTTCCGAATGCGCGAAGCTGTTGGTCGAGCCGTCGAACATCACGCGGCCGCGCGCAACGTTGCCACTGGCATCTTTGCTCGATGCGTCCCACACCGAATCCCACGCGCCGACGTCCGACCATCCCGCGACGAGCGGCACCGTGACACCGACGAGGCGCGCGTCGGTGGCGACGCGCTCCATCACCGCATAGTCGATCGAATCGGACGGGCACGCGGCGAACGCATCGCGCGCGAGATGCAGTGCGCCATCGCCATCCACCGTGGCGTGCTCGAATGCGTCCGCGCAAGCCGCCGCGATCACGGGACGGCACAGCGCGATGGCCGCCAGCCACACCGACGCGCGCACCACGAACATGCCGCTGTTCCACCAGTACTCGCCGGAGGCGACATAACGTTCGGCGAGTTCGGCATCGGGCTTCTCGACGAAGCGTTCGATCGCGCGCGCCCCCCGCGTGCCGAGCGCCGTACCCGTGCGGATATAGCCGTAACCGGTGGCCGCGCGTTGCGGCGGCACCCCGAGCGTGACGATCGCACCGCACGCCGCGTGCCCGAGCGCCTCGGACAGCGCCACGCCGAACGCCGCATGATCGGCGATCAGATGGTCCGCGGGCAACGCGACGATGATCGGATCATCGCCGGCCGCAGCCGCCGCGCGCGCGGCAAGCGCCGCGACGGTCAGCGCGGGCGCGGTGTTGCGCGGCACCGGTTCGAGCATCATGCGCACCGGCCGGCTGCATTGTTCGAGACGCTCGCGCGTTTGCAGCCGCAGATCCTCGCAGCAGACCACCAGCGGCGTGGCGGTCGCGAGCGGATCGACGGACGACGTGTGGTGCGCCGCCACGGCGAACGCGTCATCGAGGCGGCGCAGCGTGGCTTCGAGCAACGATTCGTCGCCTATCAGGTCGATCAGCTGTTTCGGGTTGCGCTCGCGCGACAACGGCCAAAGCCGCGTGCCCGAGCCACCCGCGAGAATCGCCGGCTGCACGGAAAAACGCGTGAGCGCTTCGGTGACGCCCACGCCCGAGGCGAGCGAATTGCCTGGTTCTACGATGCGATTCATGAGCAATTCCAATCAATGGTCAATCTGGTCTGGTTCGGTGTCACGCGTTTGATGCGGAGGATGCTCCGCACATGACCGGCGTTCGCACCGTCACAACAGCTCGAACGTGTTGATGACCGACTCGCCGTCGCGCGCGCGACGACGCGTGCCGAAGCGCGGCTGGCTGCCGCGAACCTGGCGCGCGAGGCCGATGAACGGCACGCCATGTTCGAGGTACGGCCCTTCCGTCTTGCGAAAGCCGAATTGCTCGTAGAAGCCGCGCAAGCCCAGCGGCGCGCTCACTCGCGCGGCGTGTCCCGGCCAACGCTCGGCGATCGCCGCGAGGATGCGTTCGAGCAGCAGTTCGGCGGTGCCGTCGCCGCGCCGCAGCGGGCTCGTCAGCACCTTGTCGATCGTGATTTCCGGATCTTCCGCGTCGCCGGGTTGCAAACGCGCGTAGGCAAGGATCGGCATCGGCCGCGCCATGTCTTCCACCGCGAACACATGCAGCGCGCTTTCATCGCGGCCGTCCGCGTCGAGACAGACGTGCGATTGTTCGACGACGAACACCGCGCTGCGCGCCCGCAAGATCAGGTACAACTCGCGTGCCGAAAGCTGATCGAATTCCAGCGTCTTCCAGTTCATCAAGTTCCCCAGCAGTGAGTGAGTTCAACGGGGCCGGCATCACACGCCGCCCTCGACGGCCTGGCTCAACACACCGGCTCGTTGGCATGGCTACACGGTACGTCCGCAATAGGCGTGTTTCCGTGCGGCATCGCACCGACGCCAGGCGTTCACGATCCTTAAATACGGCCTACCGGAGCACGGCGTCGCAGCAAGCCGTCGCAAGCGGCACGCGGATGCCGTGAGTGGCTGACAAGGTCACATGGGTTGAGCGCGGCAACGATGTCGGCCGGGCCGATAAAGACTAAAAACGAATACAGGTGCTCGTTTTTCGTCGACACCTTCCGAAAGCTCGTTGGACCACAAGGGCCACTACACAATGAAAAACGCATTGCGACGCATCATTTCCGAATCCGCCCGTCTGGATGTTCCCGCTGACAGTCTGGCGGACGACGCCGATCTATACGCCGCTGGCTTGTCCTCGCTCGCGACCGTGCATCTGATGCTGGCAATCGAAAATGAATTCGACATTGAAATTCCGGACCGCCTGCTGACGCGCCGGCTGTTCTCCAGCATCGATTCGATGGCCGCCGCGATCGCCGAAGTGCAACAGGCCAAGGCAGCATGATCGCGCCGCTGCTGGACGCGGCCAGCGCCGCGGCCCCAGGCGCGGCAGCGCCAGCGCACGACAGCGCTGACGCTGCCGTCCAGCTGACGGCGGTCGAGGCCGAACCCGGCTGGCGCGCGGCCGCGCGTCGCTGCGCCGCGGTGGCCGCGCAGTTCGCCGATGCGGTGGACCGCGACGCGCGCTTCCCGAGCGAGGCGTTCGACGCGCTCAAGCGCGAACGCTTGCTGTCGGCGCTGGTGCCGCCCGCGTTCGGCGGCGCGGGGTTGTCGCTCGCGGACATCGGCGCGATCTGCGAGACGCTCGCACAAGGCTGCGCGTCGACTGCGATGGTGTATGCGATGCATCAGATCCAGGTTGCGTGCATCGAAGCGCACGGCAGCGCATCGGCCTGGCAGCGGCGCCTGCTTGCGCAACTGGTCGAGCATCAATGGCTGCTGGCTTCGGCGACCTCCGAGCAAACCATCGGCGGTAACCTGCGCACGAGCGCCTGCTCGGTCGAGCTCGACGGCGAGCGTTTTCGGATCGAAAAGCTCGCCCCGACGATCTCGTACGGCGCGCACGCCGACGGCATCCTGGTCACCGCGCGCCGCACCGCCGAGTCGGCCGCCGCCGACCAGGTGCTGATCGTCGCGTTGCGTGACGGCACGCAACTGGAAAAGCGCAGCGGCTGGGACTCGCTGGGCATGCGCGGCACCTGCAGCGAGGGCTTTCGCCTCGTCGCCACAGGGCTCGCCGCGCAAATCCTCGCGACGCCCTTCGCCGAGATCGCCGACCAGACCATGCTGCCGGTCTCGCACACGCTGTGGGCCTCGGTCTGGACCGGCATCGCGAGCGACGCGGTGAATCGCGCGAAGGCTTGCTTCCGGGTTCAGGCTCGCGCCAATCCCGGCTCGATGCCGCCAGCGGGCTTGCGCCTTGCCGAAGCGGTCGGCCTGCTGCAGATGATGCAGGCGCGCCTCGCGCTCGCGCTGGAAGCGGCACGCGCCGCGCACCAGGCCCGGCAGGCGCGCCAGCACGACCCGCAAGCCGATGCGCCGCTCGCCGCGCTGCTCGGCTTCGCGTCCGACATGAACACGTTGAAGACCAGCCTCTCCAACACCGCGCTGCAAGTCGTCCAGCAAGTGCTGATGATCTGCGGTATGGCGGGCTACAAGAACGGCACGCCGTACAGCGTCGGACGCCATTTACGCGACCTGCACTCCGCGCCGCTGATGATCAACAACGACCGGATTGCGCAGAACACCGCGAGCCTGTTGCTCGCGCAGCGTCCTGCCGCTCCGGGGAGAGCCTGAATGAACTCGATGACCGATACTGTCGCGGCCGCCGCTGCCAGTGCCGCTGCCAAGGCCACCGCCGCAACCGGTTTTCGTGACGAACTGCTGGCCGCCGGCCTGCTGATCGATACCGGCGAAAACGGCCTGTACGGCCGCAGCCAGCTTTTCGAAAACGTGCTGGACCGCGTGAATGTTGCGATCACGCAGTTGGGCGCGGACCAGCAGCCGGAAGTGTTGCGCTTTCCGCCGGCGATGCGCCGCACCGATTTCGAAGACAGCGAATACCTGAAGAGCTTCCCGAATCTGGCCGGCACGATCCACTCGTTCTGCGGCAACGACATGGGCCACCGGCGCCTGCTGCGCGCGCTCGACGACGCGATGACCGAAAGCGACGAAGAGCGCAGCGACGCATGGATGGCGCAACAAAAACCCACCCGCGTGGTGCTGACGCCCGCCGCCTGCTACCCGGTCTACCCGGTGATGGCGCGGCGCGGCCCGCTGCCCGCCGACGGCCGCACGATCGACGTGCTGTCGTATTGCTTCCGCTACGAACCGTCGCTCGATCCGGGCCGCATGCAGATGTTCCGGCAGCGCGAATACGTGCGCCTCGGCAGCGCCGAACAGGTGATGGCGTTCCGGCAGATGTGGATCGAACGCGGCTCGCTGCTGGTGACGCTGTTGCAACTGCCGGTCGAAGTGGATCTCGCCAACGATCCGTTCTTCGGCCGCGGCGGCAAGATCGTCGCCGATAGCCAGCGCGCCCAGGCGCTGAAGTTCGAACTGCTGATCCCGCTGGCCGACCCGCGCGGCAAGACGGCCTGCCTGTCGTTCAACTATCACATGGACCACTTCGGCGCGATCTGGAAGATCGTCTGCGAAGACGGCGCGCTCGCGCATACCGGCTGTGTCGGATTCGGCATGGAACGCATCACACTCGCGCTATTCCGTCATCATGGGCTCGACGTGAACCACTGGCCGGACGAGGTGCGCGCGCTGCTGTGGGGCGACACCGAAGCGCGCGTCGCGCAACATATGCAGCCCATGCAGACGGCACAACGCGCGGGAGCCGGCGCATGAATCCCTCTCTGACGCCGGTGCCCATGGGCACGCCCAGCGCTTTGCCGATGCCCCGGCGCGTCGTCCTGTCCACTCAGGGCAGCGCCGCCGCGCCGGGATCCGGCACGCGCTTGCGCGAGCACGTGCCGCACGTGCTGCATCAAGGCGAACGCGTGTGGCAGGAGACCAATTGCTACGTCGATCTGTGGATCGAACTGCTGCACGGCTTCGGGCTCGAACCGCGCGCGGCGTTCGGCTTTACCGTCACGCAGGATTTCGAAGGCGACCAGTTCACGTTCTTCAAATTCCCGCTCGAAGACCTCGAACGGCTGTACGGCACCCAGGTGCAGGAACTGGCCATCTACGATTCGCTCGAAGCCCGCGTGCTTGCGCAGACCTCGCGCGGCCATGCGGTGCTGGTGGAAGTGGACGGCTATTACCTGCCGAACACACGCGCCACGTCGTATCGTCGCGAGCATCCGAAGACCACGGTGGGCATCGACTTCATCGATCCGGCCGCGCGCCGCCTCGGCTATTTCCACAACACCGGCTATCACCAGCTCGACGGCGACGACTACGACGGCGTGTTTCGCAAGCTGCCGCAATTCGCGCAGCAAGCCGATCTGCTGTTCCCCTACGTGGAATTCGCCAAGCAGGCGCGGCCCGCTCTCGAAGGCACCGCGCTCGCGGAAGCGTCGGCGGAATTGCTGTGCGCGCATCTGCAGCGGCGGCCGCTCACCAATCCGATTTCGCAATGGCGCGTCGAGTTTCCCGCGCATCTCGACACGCTGCTCGAACGCGGTGATGCGTTCTTCCACCCGTACTCGTTCAACCTGATGCGGCAGCTCGGCGCGAACTTCGAGTTTCTGTCGAAGTATCTGCTGTGGCTGTCCGCGCAAGGCTTCGAGATTCCGGCGTCGATCCCCGCTGCGGCGCAGCGTATCGCGTCGGAGTCGATGGTGATGCAGTTCCGGCTCGTACGGGCCATCGCTCGCGGTCGTCGCGACGCGTGTGAAGATTGCTTCGACGTGCTTGAAAGCGCGTATGACAAGACGCTGCCGCCGCTTGCCGCACTGGTGCGGTGAGGTGCGCGTCTCACGCCGCGTAGACTTCTCGGGGACTCGCCGTGGATGCACCGACGCTCAATCCGGCGGCCGACGAAGGTGACGGCCGCGGCCCGCTCGCGGCGACGGCCGCCGCTGTCGACCCAACCTCGCAGAGCATTCAAGCCGACGCGGCCGACGCAAGCGTTGCCGCCGTGAACCTCGCATGCGAATCGCTCTGGCCGCAGCGGCTCGACACCGGCTGGCAGTGCGTCAGCACGCCGGCGGGCGCGTGCGGGTCGCCCGCGCAATTGCCTGCGCACGGCTGGCTCGCCGCGCCAGTGCCGGGCACCGTAGCCAGCGCGCGCCGGGCCGCGGGCCTGCTCGACCCTGCTGATCCAGCGCCGCTCGCGTTCGACGATCACTGGTATCGCGTCACGCTCACGGGCACCGGCCAACGCCGCTTGCGTCTGCACGGCCTCGCGACGCTCGCCGAAGTCTGGCTCGACGGCGTCAAGCGCCTCGACTCCGATTCGATGTTCATCGCACATGATCTGGACATCGAACTGAATGGCAGCGCGACGCTCGCGCTGTGCTTTCGCTCATTGACGCCAGCGTTGGCGGCAAAACGCTCGCGCGCGCGCTGGCGGCCCCGGCTCGCGTCGCCGCCGACCTTGCGCAACGTGCGCACCACGCTGCTCGGCCACATGCCGGGCTGGTGTCCTTCTATCCAGGCGGTCGGTCCCTGGCGTCCGGTCGAACTGCTCGGCGATGCGCCGCACACATTCGACACGCTCGATCTGGCGAGCCGCCTCGAGCACGACGACGGCGTTGTTTCACTCACGCTACGTTTCGCGAATCCGCACGATACCGCCGCCTGCCACGCGACACTTAAATGCGGCGCTGCTGTTTCGTCTTTGCAATGGCGCGATGCGTACACATTGACCGGCAGCGTGCGAGTGCCGCACGCGCAACGTTGGTGGCCGCACACGCACGGAGAGCCCACTGTATATCCGCTGACGTTGCAGCTCGATGACGGGCTCGTAACGTCTCACTCTTTGGGATCGATCGGCTTTCGCAGCCTTGCAGTGGAACGCGGCGTCGACGGCACGGGTTTCGCATTACGCGTGAACGGCCTGCCGGTGTTCTGCCGTGGCGCGTGCTGGACTAGCGCGGACCTCGTCACGCTCACTGGGACCGACGCGCAATTGCGTCACGCGTTCGAGCTGGCCCGCGCTGCGGGGATGAACATGCTGCGCGTGGGCGGCACGATGGTGTATGAGTCCGACGCGTTTTATACACTCGCCGACGAATACGGCATGCTCGTCTGGCAAGACTTCGCGTTGGCGAATTTCGACTACCCGAACGATGCCGCATTCAGCGCGTCGGTCGAGCGGGAAGCTACGCAGTTTCTGGCCCGCACGCGGCGCTTCGCAGCGCTCGCCGTGTTGTGCGGCGGCAGTGAAGCCGACCAGCAGGCGGCCATGTTCGGCCTGCCGCCTTCGATGCGCGCGCAGCCGCTATTCACTGAACGTTTGCCTGCGATCGTCGCACGCGAACGGCCGGACGTGCCATACGTGAGCAACTCGCCGTCGGGAGGCGCATGGCCGTTTTCGACCAACGAAGGTATTACGCACTACTACGGCGTGGGCGCGTATCAGCGTCCGCTCGACGACGTGCGCCGCTCGCAGGTGCGCTTTGCCGCCGAATGCCTCGCGTTCGCCAACGTGCCCGACGACGCAACCTTGCACGACGTGCTCGGCACGATCCATTCGCACGATCCGCGCTGGAAGGCCGCGGTGCCGCGCGACCCCGGCGCGGGCTGGGATTTCGACGACGTGCGCGACCACTATCTGCAAACCCTCTACGGCGTCGAGCCGGCGCGGCTGCGCTATGAGGACCCAGAGCGTTATCTGGATCTGTCGCGCGCAGTGAGCGCCGAACTGATGAGCGATGTGTTCGCCGAATGGCGTCGCGCGGGCTCGACGTGCGGCGGCGCGCTGGTCTGGCAATTGCAGGATCTGCGCCCCGGCGCGCGCTGGGGCTTGATCGACGCGACAGGACGGCCTAAAAGCGCGCTGCACGGCCTCGCGCATACGCTGCAGCCCGTGCAGCTCGTGATGACCAACGAAGGGCTCAACGGCCTCGACATTCATCTGATCAACGAGCGAGCGCAAACGTTTAGTGCGCAACTGGAACTGGTCTGCCTGCGCGACGGCAGCGTCAAGGTCGCATCCGCCAGCCGCCCGGTCGAGTTGCAGCCGCATAGCGTGCAACGTATCAGCGCGGCCGCATGCCTCGGCCAGTTCTTCGACTTCACGCACGCGTACCGCTTCGGCCCGCGCGCGCACGACGTCACAATTGCGACACTGCGCGACGCGGCGAGCGGCCAGATCGTTTCGCAAACGTTTCATCTGCCGCAGCGGCGCGTGAGCGAGCGCCACGACCTGGGTCTGACGGTGGCCGTCGAGCGCACCAGCGACGGCTGGCAGCTTGTCATCGAAGCGCAGCGTTTTGCGCGCTTCGTTCATATCATTGACCCGCACTACCGGGCCGCGCACGACTGGTTCCACCTCGAACCGAACCGCCCGTTCAACGTGCCGCTGATTCCTCTGACGTCACTCGCGTCACAGGAACGAATCGTTGCACGCGCATCCAGCCCGGCATTTAAAGCTGATGCAACATGCGCACCACCCGCGGGCGAAGTCCGCGCGGTCAATGCGATATCCGCCACGTTCTACCGGTAAACGTCTTCCTGAACTAGGTACGCGTTCGCGACACGCATAAAACCTCGCGCTCCGCGAATCCATGTGTCTGATTTACGGAGTCACTGTTGGTTTTTCCGCGACTTCCGCGCCTCCAAAAAGCCACTCGGTACGGCAGCGTACGCAGCGTATTGAACACATCTGAATCAATTCCGGCACATCGCGGACATCGCATCACGGCGAGCATCGAAGGGCTACTGGAACCGTGAGACACCTGCCGCATGACCCGCACCAGCAGCCGCAAAGCCAATACCATCAAAGGCTTCGGCCGTTTGAAAAGAGCCCGCGAAACGCGGACCTCCGGGCAACGCGTTGTACAGATTTGAAACAAAAATTCACATTTAGCTTCGCGCGTCGCTAAGACCTGCTTCGCTGCGCCGCACCAGCGCTCGTTTTCCCTGGCGTTGGCACGCTCCTCGCTAATAGATCAGTGCAGCACAGCGCCACCGCAAGGGGACCGACAACAAAGGCGGCGGCGCACCAAGGCCAATACGGGGCCGATTCTGCCAATCCTTCGCTGCTCGCCAGGCAGCACCTTCGTTTGCTAACGGATGCAGGCATCGGATCAAAAACAGAAAGTCGCACAGAACGCGACTTTCACGCGAGGACCGATCATGTTGACACTTCAATCAGATCTGCACGGTAACCATTTGCTTGGCGCGTTGCCGTCGCACGAATGGCAAGCGCTAGCTCCCCACCTCGAACTGGTCCACCTGCGCACCGAGCAGTTGCTGTGCGACTCCGGTCAACGCATTCATCACGTCTACTTCCCGACCACCGCGATCATCTCGATGCTCTCGACGATGGAAGATGGCAGCTCGGTCGAGATCGCCGCGGTCGGCCGCGAAGGCATGACCGGCGTGCCGGTGCTCACCGGCGGCGAAACCATGCCGAACCGCGTGCAGGTGCAATGCGCCGGCTTCGCGTACCGGATGAGCGCGCAGGCGCTCAAGCAGCAATTCGCCCGCTCGGATTTTCTGCGCCGCCTGATGCTGCTGTACATGCATGCCCTGCTCACGCAAGTCGCACAAACCGCCGCGTGCAATCGCCACCACGCGCTCAACAAGCAACTGTGCCGCTGGCTGCTGATCGAGGTGGATCGCGTCGCGTCGAACGATCTGACGGTGACCCAGCAACTGATCGCCGACATGCTCGGCGTGCGCCGCGAAGGGATTACGGAAGCCGCCGGCAAGCTGCACGACGAAGGCCTGATTCATCACAGCCGCGGCCACATCAAGGTGCTCGACCGCAAGGGCCTCGAAGCACGTGCCTGCGAATGCTACGGCCTCGTCAAGCGTGAGTTCGACCGTCTTCTGCCGCGCCTGCGCCAGGCTGAAACCGTCGAATAAGCACGGGGCCGCCCGACCACGAGGTAGACTCACCTATGTTCAGGAATACTGTGCGATTGCTCGATGCACTCTTCGTGATTGCGGGAGGCCTGCTCGCTCACTGGATGCGCTTCTCGACTCCGATTGCGTTGTCGGACACCGAGCGACTTCTGATCGCCTTCAACTGTGTACTCGTGCTGCTGCTGTTTCCGGGCTTCGGCGTGTATGAAACGTGGCGCGGCAAGGCGCTGGCGCCAGTGCTCGCGAGAATCGCCGCGGCCTGGCTGGTGGTGGTCGCCACCGGCCTCGTGCTGGCGTTTACGCTGCACCGTATGGACGCGGTGTCACGGCTGTGGTTCGGCTACTCGACGCTGATCTCCGGCGCGCTGATCATCGTCACCCGCTGCATCATGCACGTGATATTGCGCGGCGTGCGGCGCCGCGGGATGAATTTCCGCACGGTCGCGATCGTCGGCGCACCCGGCTTCTCGCGTACGCTGCTCGCCCATCTCGAACATGCGCCGCAAGCCGGCTTCAAACCGGTCTGCGTATTCGACACCAGCATCGAAGGAGCCGGCGCTTACGGCGCGCGTCTGAACCGCCTGCCGGTGCTGACCGATCTGGATACGTTCGTCAGCAAGGTGCGCGACGAGCACGTGAACGAAGTGTGGCTCGCGTTGCCGCTGTCCGAAGAACACACGATCTATCGCTTCACGCGCACCTTCAGACACGACTTCGTGAATCTGCGCTTCATTCCCGATGTGCGCAGCCTCTCGCTGTTCAATCACGCGCTGGTCGATGTCGTCGGTTTGCCGACGCTCAATCTGAGCGCGACGCCCTTCTCGCCGCCGCAGATGTGGCCGAAGCTGATGTTCGACCGTCTGTTCGCGGCGCTCGCGCTGCTCGCGCTGGCGCCGGTGTTCATCGTGCTGGCGATCGGCATCAAGCTCACGTCGCCTGGGCCCGTGTTCTTTCGCCAGACCCGCAAAGGCGTCGACGGCCAGCCGTTCGCAATCTACAAGTTCCGCTCGATGACCGTTCATCACGAAGCGCATGGCCAGATCACTCAGGCCTCGCGCAACGACGCGCGCGTCACGAAGCTCGGCGGCTTCATGCGCCGCACCAGTCTCGACGAGCTGCCGCAGTTTCTCAACGTGCTGCTCGGCCAGATGTCGGTGGTCGGCCCGCGTCCGCATGCGGTCGAACACGACGATCTCTACAAGGACCAGGTGTACGGCTACATGCACCGCTACCGGATCAAGCCGGGCATTACCGGCTGGGCTCAGGTGAACGGCTATCGCGGCGCCACCACCAAGGTGGAAAAGATGGAAGCGCGCGTCAAATTCGACCTCTTCTACATTCACAACTGGTCGTTCTGGTTCGATATGAAGATCGTGTTCATCACCATCTTCAAGGGCTTTGTCGGCCGCAACGCATTCTGACGATGCCGATCCGCAAGCCGTTCGCCAAAGTGTCGGCGATCGTGCCGACCTGCAGGCGCACCGCCGGCGGGACGTCCAACGGCGTGAGCGGCTCCGGCATGTACAACGGACGGACGTCGCGCGCAAATATCCTGCAATAGAAGCGACACCAATGCGGCAGCGCCGACACCAACGGCTCAACGACAAGCCGCCGGCGCCGGCGTGAATGGAACGAGTCGAAGTGCGCGAAAGCTTGCAGTCCTGCGCAGCGCACGGCACGAAGCCGGCGCTGCGCGAGCTTCACAGAAACGCGCTGACGTCGGTATTAAAACGCACGGCCAGCGCCTTGGCCACCTTTTTGCTGATGGCGCGTCGGCCCGCGAGAATATCGCTCACCACGGTGGGCGACGCGATACCTATCAGGTCCTTCTGCTTGAGTCCGTGCGTCTCCAGCAGATGCCGCAACACCTCGCGGGGCTCCGCTTTTGGAATCGTCACGTTGTGCGCTTCCCAGCTTCCGATCAGGTCCGTCACGATCGCGAACAGATCGGCAAGCGGGTCTTCCTCGTTGCCGTTCAGATGATCGGCGAGCGAGTTGGCGACCCGCACCATCTGCTGGTAATCCTGTTCGCTACGAATGGGTGTGATCGGCAACTGGTTTTGCAGCACGGCCCAGGTTTGAGCAACGTCGGGAAAAGGTCCCGGAAGGCGATCGGCATTCATGAGTTTAGATTCTTCCTCGTCCAAAGGTCGTACTCCGCATGCGTCAATACATGACGAACGAATCACGACTGCCTGTTCTAGTGAATCGCCGCGACGATCCGGAACCGGTTGCCGCCAACATCGAAAACGGTGTACTGAGGCGGCACGTAGTCCACGCCGGCGAACGTCTGCTTCAGGTCGTTATAGCCATACGCGAGGCAAGCCTGCGCCAGTGAGTACCAGGTCAGTAGCGCACTGCGCGCGCCCGGATGTCTCTTTATAAAGTCCAGCAACGCCTTCTTTGAAATGACCCGCATCGTCTCTCCTCGCACGTACCCGCGCATCGAACATGCGCGCCTGACCTGCAAGGCTAAATGGAGCGGATCGACAACGATAGCCGGCCGGACGGCATAGTCCGAACGGCTGGTTACAGCTTGCTGCGGTACAGCGAAAGCCATTTTATTCGCACACTGCGAACTTCCCAATGTGCGAATAAAGAGACAATCTGACCCAGCGCCGGATCTCCCGCCGACGTGCCGGGCCGAAAGGCTGACGCACCTGGCCCGAGCGCATCAGCGCCCCCCACTGCTCGTGGATGCGGATTTGCCCGGCCATCCGAGGGTCTGGGCAGTCAGATCGTGTTCGCCCCGCTCTACCGTCCCCAGGCGCTGACGCTGGCCCGCGGCCAGGATCGTCCGGGTGACCTCGGCCATGAACGCGCGGCGGAAAACCGCCGCCGAAAACCGCTGGGCATTCGCACGGCAGGCCGCGGGGGTGATAGGTTCGCGCAGCCGTTCGAAGCGGTCGATCGCGTCGCGCATCGACCCGACCGTTTGGCATCCGAAATAAAGGCCGGTGGGATGCGCGTCGCCGACCGGCACCACCATCTCGAGCGCATCGCCCTTGCCGAACGCAATGACCGGCGTGCCGCAGGCCTGCGCTTCGAGCGGGACGATGCCGAAGTCTGCTTCGGCGGCGCACACGAAGGCCCGCGCGCGCTGCAGATGATCCTTCAGAACCTCGCACGGCTGAGCGCCGAGGATCGTCACATTCGGCCCGGCCTTGGCGCGCATCGCCGCCATCTGCGGCCCGTCGCCAATAACGACCAGCTTGCGATGCGGCGTCGCATTGAAGGTCTCGACGATCAGGTCGATCCGCTTGCCCGGCACCATGCGCGATACGCTCAGATAGAAGTCGTCCTTCTGCGCGCACAGTTCGAATTGGCGCACGTCAACGGGAGGCGGAATCACGGCGGCGTCGCGCCGGTATGCTTTCATCATGCGTCGCGCGCCGCAATGCGAGCTCGCAATCAGGCGGTCGACGCCATTCGCCGAACGCGTATCCCAGCCGCGCAAATAATGGAGCCACGCGCGCGCCGCCCACGACTTCGGCCCGTGCGTCAGATTCGCTTCGCGCAGATACTGGTGTTGCAGATCCCACGCGAAGCTCAGCGGCGAATGCACGTAGCTCACATGCGTCTGATCCGGGCCGACCAGCACACCCTTGGCGAGCGCGGAGGAACTCGTGATAATCAGATCGTAGCCCGACAAATCGAACTGTTCGATGGCCCGCAGCATCAACGGCAGATACGCGCGATAGTGGCGCCGTGCAAACGGCAGGCGCTGGATGAACGACGTCGTGACGGACTTGCCGCCGAGCGGCCTGCGGTCCTCGAGAAAATCGACCAGGCTGAAAAGGTCCGCGTCGGGAAAGCACTCGATGATCTGCTCGAGCACCTTCTCCGCATCGCCGGATGCGACGAGCCAGTCGTGCACGATCGCCACTTTCATGACCTCTCCTGGCTGTCGGGAAACATCTGTTGCGCCTAGGAACGAGTGTATGTGTCGCATTTCTTGCCGTGCGTGCGCGTGCCCACATTCGACGCGCGACAGCACGCGAATAATTCGATAAATCCGTTCGCTCGTGCGTTGTTCGGCGAGCACGCGTACGGACACGCGCGAGCGCAGCGTCTGCATGAGCACGCGGTGGCGTCGGGCGGTCCGGATCGCCTGCCTTTCCGCGGGCTTTCAGACCGCTGTGCCTGCATGGATGAAAGCGATGGATGCGATCGTGCACACGTCGCCCGAACCGGAGCTGGCCGGGCGGATGATCGTCGAGGGGATGGCGGCGGCACGTCCGGTGATTACCGCCGCGGGCGGCGTGACCCAGATCGTGCGGCATGACCGCGATGGCTGGCGGCTAAAAGCTGGCGACGCAGCCGCGTCGACTAACGCGACCGGCACGCTGCGCGCCGATCCGGCAGTGGCGCAGCATTTCGCGAAGCGAGGCGCCGAACGATGCGCAGCTGGAGTTTTCAGTGGAGTGGTATTTGCGGCGGACGACGCAGGCAATCAGGCAAGGCGCGTGCTAATGCAAACGGTACAAACGGTGCAGGCCATGCAAACGAAGCACGCGTGAGCCCCTTAACAGCAAACTCACGCGCAACTGCGACGCGCGTCGATCAACCCTTGCCGTACTCGATCGTTTCGACGCCGGTATCCGTGCCGAGCAGGCACAGGTTCGCGCCACGGCCCGCGAACAGTCCGACCGTCACCACGCCCGGCCACGCATTGATCTGCGTTTCCAGCGTACGCGGGTCGCTGATGCGCAGCCCCTTCACGTCGATGATTTCGTTGCCGTTGTCGGTAATGAACGGCACGCCCTCTTTCGTCACACGCACCACCGGCACGCCGCCGAGCGCCGTGACGCGGCGGCCGATCGCGGTACGCGCCATCGGCACCACTTCGACCGGCAGCGGGAAGTTGCCGAGCGTGTCGACCAGCTTGCTCGCATCCGCGATGCAGACGAACACGTCCGACACCGACGCGACGATCTTCTCGCGCGTCAGCGCGCCGCCGCCGCCCTTGATCATCGCGCCGCTGTGGTCGATCTCGTCGGCGCCGTCCACGTACACCGGCAGCGAATCGATTTCGTTCAGATCGAGCACCTTGATGCCGTGCGCTTGCAGCCGCGCAGTGGTGGCGAGCGAACTCGACACCGCGCCGCGATAGCGTGCCTTGTTGGCGGCCAGCGCGTCGATGAAGCAGTTCGCGGTGGAGCCGGTGCCGACGCCAATCACCGCGCCTTCGGGCACGTTGGCGTTCACGTAGTCGGCGGCGGCCTGGCCGACCAGTTGTTTGAGTTCGTCTTGAGTCATGGAGAAAAAGCAGGCAAGCAGTAAAAACGTCTAGTTTACCGGAGTGGCACGCGGTCGCCGGGCGATTACTTCTTCACCGCGCGCTGACGCACCGCTTCGAACAGACACACGCCGCTCGCCACCGACACGTTCAGGCTCTCGACCGTGCCCGCCATCGGGATCTGCATGACCACGTCGCAAGTGTCGCGCGTGAGGCGGCGCATGCCCTCGCCTTCGGCGCCCATCACGAGCGCCACCGGACCGTCGAGCTCCGTGTCGTAGAGGCTCCTGGTGACCTCGCCGGCGGTCCCGACCACCCACACCCCGGCGTCCTTCAACTCACGCAGCGCACGCGCCAGATTCGTCACGGTGATGTACGGCACGGTATCGGCCGCGCCGCTCGCCACCTTCGCGGCGGTCGCGTTCAAGCCGACCGCGCGATCGCGCGGCGCGATCACCGCATGTGCGCCGGCGGCATCGGCCACGCGCAGGCAGGCGCCGAGATTGTGCGGATCGGTCACGCCGTCGAGCACCAGGATCAGCGGCGAACCGTTGATGCCGTCGAGCAGTTCGGCCAGGTTCTGCGCGAGCGGCAGGTCGCCCGCGCGGGCCACCACGCCCTGGTGACGCTCGGTGTGCGCGAGCCCCCACAGCCGCGTTTCGTCGGCGGCGATCAGACGCACGCCGGCATCTTTCGCCGCGTGCAGGAATTCGGTCATACGACGGTCTTTGCGCGTCGCGTCGTAATAGACATCTTCGACCGTCGACGCATCGTGCCGGATGCGCGCGGTCACTGCGTGGAAACCGTATAAAACCTTGAGACGTGCCATGACTGAACAACCTTTGATTGAGCGCGCCTGCAACGCGCGCTGCTGTGATGAATACGAGCCTGAGTACTTCGCTTGAACACTCTACTTGCCTCGCGCGCTCGCGCGCTTGCCCGCGATAAAAAGCAGACCGCGCGCAACCGGCACGTGTGAACGTACCCGATGCGCGCGGTTCAGGCGGTGAAACCGCTTAGCGCTTGCGCTTCAACGCTTCTTGCGTGCCTGCGGCTTCGGCGCCGCTTTAGCCGCGGCGCCGTGCTTCTTCGCCGCGCCACGCGCTGCGCGCGCCTCCTTGACCGCTACGGTTTGCGCCGGCGCGGCCTTCTTGCGCCGCGCGCCCGGCGCTGCCGCGCCGCCTTCGGCAGGCGGCAATACCCGCACGCGCGCGCCGCCGCTGTCACCGGCGCCCTTGTCGGCCAGCGCCCCACGCGCCACTGGCGGCTTGATCGGCGTGTCGCGCACGAGCCGGAAATCGATCTTGCGCGCATCGAGATCGACGCGGCTCACCTGCACGCGCACGCGATCCGACAAGCGGTAACGAATGCCGGTGCGCTCGCCGCGCAACTCGTTCTTGATCTCGTCGTACTGGAAGTAGTCCGAGCCGAGTTCGGTGACGTGCACGAGACCTTCGATGAAAAGCGAATCGAGCTGCACGAAAATGCCGAACGACGTCACGCCGTTCACCATGCCGCCATACTCTTCGCCGAGCTTGTCGCGCATGAAATAGCACTTCAGCCATGCTTCGACGTCACGCGATGCTTCGTCGGCGCGGCGTTCGTTGGCCGAGCAATGCAGGCCGAGCTCTTCCCAGATCGCGACGTTGTTGCCGCGCTGGCGGCCGCGCTTTTCGTCGTCGGCCTGCTGCATGGCGCGCGCGCGCGGCGACAGCGCCGTATTCAGCTCGACGCCTTGCGGCGGTTCCGGCTGATACTTGCGGCCCTGCAGGATCGCGTAGATCGCGCGGTGCGTCAGCAGATCGGGATAACGGCGAATCGGACTCGTGAAGTGCGCATACGCCTCGTACGCGAGACCGAAGTGACCGATGTTTTCCGGGCTGTAGACCGCCTGCTGCATCGAGCGCAGCAGCATGGTTTGCAGCATCTGCGCATCGGGCCGCTCGCGGATCTGCGCCATCAGCGCCGCGTAGTCGCTCGCGTGCGGCGTGTCGCCGCCAGCCAGCGTGAGGCCCATGCCGCGCAGGAAAGTGCGCAGATTTTCGAGCTTCTCCGCGGTCGGCCCGGCATGGACGCGGAACAGGCCCGGATGCTTGTTGCGCTTGAGGAAGTCGGCCGCGCAGACGTTCGCGGCCAGCATGCACTCCTCGATCAGCTTGTGCGCGTCGTTGCGGGTGCGCGGCACGATCTGTTCGATCTTGCCCTGCGCATTGCAGACGATGTACGTCTCGGTCGTATCGAAATCGATCGCGCCGCGCTTCTGGCGCGCCGCGAACAGCGACTTGTACACGCCGTACAGATTCTGCAGCTGCGGCAGCAAGGCGGCGCGGCGCGTGGCCTCCGGACCCTTGGTGTTTTTCAGCACCGCGGCGACTTCCGTGTAGGTCAGACGCGCGGCCGAGTGGATCACGCCGGGATAGAACTGATACGCCTTCACTTCGCCGCGCGCGGTGACGATCATGTCGCACACGAGCACGCAACGATCGACGTTCGGATTCAGCGAGCACAAGCCGTTCGACAGTTTCTCCGGCAGCATCGGAATCACGCGCCGCGGGAAATACACCGACGTGCTGCGTTCGATCGCATCGGCGTCGAGCCCGCTGTTCGGCAGTACGTAGTGCGACACGTCCGCGATCGCGACGATCAGGCGGAAGCCCTCGCCGCGGCCGACCTGCACCGGCTCGCAATACACCGCGTCGTCGAAGTCGCGCGCGTCTTCGCCGTCGATCGTGACGAGCGGCACGTCGCGCAGATCGATGCGATGACGCGCGTCGACCGGGCGGACTGCGTCGGGCAGCCTGGCGGCTTCGTCGAGCGCGTCCGGGCTGAATTCGTGCGGCACGCCGTATTTGCGCACCGCGATTTCGATTTCCATGCCGGGGTCGTCGATATCGCCGAGCACTTCCACCACGCGGCCGAGCGGCTGCGAGTGACGGCTCGGAAAATCGGTCAGCTCGACCACCACCACCTGGCCGACCCTGGCCTTCTTGGTGTTCTGCGTGATCAGGATGTCGTGGCCGATGCGCTTGTCTTCGGGCGCGACGATCAGCGCGCCGTTCTCGTTGAGCAGGCGGCCGATCACGCGCTTGTTGGCGCGATCCGTGACTTCGACGATATGCCCTTCCGGACGGCCGCGCCGGTCATAACCGACGATGCGCGCGAGCACGCGGTCGTTGTGCATGACCTTCTGCATCTCGCCGCTGGGCAGGAACAGGTCGTCCTGGCCGTCGTCGCGAATCAGGAAACCGTAGCCGTCGCGATGACCTTGCACGCGGCCCGCGACAAAGTTCGACGGATGCGTCAACTGATAGAGATTGCGCTGATCGAGCCGGATCTGGCCGTCGCGCTCCATCGCGCCGAGGCGCTTGAAAAATCCTTCGCGCTCCTGGCGCTTGATCGACAAGGCTTCGGCGATGTCGTTCGCGGCAAGCGGCGCTTCACTCGTGCGCAGGACGCCCAGGATTTCTTCGCGGCTTGGAATCGGATACGGAAATTTGCTCAAGGGCTTGTCGATGATTTTTTCTCGTTGCATGGACGTCGGTCGGCGATGTGGCTCGGCTGAAGAAGCGTTTGCGTTGCGCTTGAGTTGCACCTGCAAATGCACAGAAAAGACTGCTCGGGTCCGGCTCGTTCAAAACTGAGTCGACGGGCGTGTGTGCACCGTACCAACGAACTATTGCGAGGCATTCTAACACCCGTCTTGCGCGCCACGCGGCCCGTCAACAGTCGCTGGGAGGCGCGCGCAGGCGCGTCGTCGCGAGGTTTAAGCAAGTTTTGAGAAACGCTTGACAGGCTCCAATCTGTCGCTATAATGGCGGTCTTTGCTGTTCATCATCTGCCCAGGTGGCGAAATTGGTAGACGCACTAGGTTCAGGTCCTAGCGGTGGCAACACTGTGGAGGTTCGAGTCCTCTCTTGGGCACCAGATTCAAAATTAGAGCCACCTACGGGTGGCTCTAATTTTTGTTTGAGGCTACGCGGTCCGGTTCACTCGTTTGTGCGATCGGGTTGCGTAGTCGGCCGGACGGTAGTTGGGTAGTGAAAGCAGCAGCTTTGCTGCACAACTTAACCGGGCGGCTGATAAAGCGACGTTTGTTTGAAGTAGGGATTGACACGCTGCATCATCTCGCTAAAATAGCGGTCTAGCTTGAAAACGTGCCCAGGTGGCGGAATTGGTAGACGCACTAGGTTCAGGTCCTAGCGGTGGCAACACCGTGGAGGTTCGAGTCCTCTCCTGGGCACCAACGGTTGTTCCGGCATGAGCCGAAGTAGTTCGAGAAACCCCGTAAGATCAACGTCTTACGGGGTTTTTTGTTGCCTGCCGTTGCGCTTAGGCCGGGACGTGGCTGTTACGGTATCGGGGACTGAGCACCGGCAAGGAAGACTTCCCCCAGCCTCGCCCCCTACCCTGACGTCTCGCACGTTGATGCACGTTCGCATTCAGGCGCGAGGAGCGGGCCGATCAGACCTATCGGAAGGCCGAGTTCGTCGTGCGCGAGTATCTCAGTCCAGCGCTTGGCAGCAAGCCAATTTCAACGCTCGCGACGCCCGAGGTTAAGCCCGTGCCAGAAGCGATTGCGGCGCACACGCCGTACCTCGCCACGAAAGCGCCAGTTCGATGGGTGTCTGATTTTCTGCCGTTGAGTTCTACTCACGCGTACCTCACTTGCGGACAGCGTCGTCAGGGCATGTGGCCGATGATATAGAAACGGCCTGGCTCACATAGACCTCGATAAGCCAAGGCATCCTTATTAGTTGACCGGCGAATCGTTCACGCCTGCACGCGGGTTGACGGCTGTTCATCCCGTGCCCAATCTCAATCAAAGGCCTTGTCGTCGGGTGCCGCATACAGCTTTTCCAGCGACTCGCTCATCGGGAAGTCAAAATTGACGCCTTTCGGCGGGACAGGCTTCATGAACCACTTGTCGTACATGGTTTTGATATCGCCACTCTTCATGACACGAATCATTGCGTCGTCGACCAGCTTTTTGAATTCCGGATCATTTTTGCGGAGCATGAATCCATATGCTTCAGACGACTGAGGCGTTCCCACAATGATCCAGTCGGCGGGCTTCGCCGTGAGCGAGCGCGCGCCGGCAAGAAGGACATCGTCCATCATATATGCCACGGCACGGCCGGTCTCGAGCGTGACACGGCCTTCGCCATAGTCTTTCGCGCTGATGATCTGCATGTTCATCTTCTTCTCCTCGTTCATTTTCCTGAGGAGACGTTCAGAGGTGGTTCCCTGATTGGTCACCACGGTCTTGCCGGTAAGGTCCGCGAAGTCCTTGATGCCCGAGTCTTTGCGCGTGAGGAGACGCGTCGTGGCAACAAAGAACGTGTCGGAAAACGTGACCTGGTTTTGCCGCGAGGTCAGGTTGGTCGTCACACCGCACTCCAGGTCGACGGTGCCATTCTGCACGAGCGGAATGCGGTTCTGTGAAGTGACAGGTATGAAGCGGACATGCAGATCGGGGTGCCCCGTCTTTGCCTTGACCGCGTCGATAATCCTGTCGCAAAGGTCCTGGGAAAATCCAATGACTTGATTGTTCGTATCAACGTACGAGAACGGCACCGACGTCTCGCGATGACCGATAGAAATCGAGTTTCCGCTTTGGATTTTTGCCAGGGTCGGCTGAGTCTCTTGCGCCGAAACGATGGCCGAAACCATTGAAAGAGTCGTGAGCACCATCAGTAGCCTGTGTTTCATGACATTTCCCCCAGTGTGGTGTTAACCAGCCTTCTGCGCATTGGAAGCTGGATTGATACAGATGTTGCCACATCAATATTTTGCGCAACATATGTTAACCACTGATGCGGAAGACTTTTGACGGCGTCGTCGCACGGGTCGACGAACGGCATCCGCGAGGCCACCCCACCCTATCGCGCTTTACCCACCCCGCCCCAGTTAAGCCCGAAACCGGGCTGCAACGCGGGCGCCCACTTCGTGCAAGCCTGAAAAGCCAACAGTGCACCGCCCACGGCAAGCAGGACGGGAATCAGAAAATCCTGACTCACGCGCGTAAATTCAAAGACGAGCACCACCGCCGTAATCGGCATCTGCATCGATGCAGCGAGAAACGCCGTCGCGCCGACCACCGCGAATGCCCCTGACGAAGCCCCCGGCCAGAACAGACTCCACACGCCGCCGAGCACGATCGCCAGCAACGCGCCATTCGCGAGACCCGGCGTCAGCAAGCCGCCTTCGGCACCCGCGCGCAAACTGCTCGCGGTAATCACGATCTTCAACACCAGCAACATCGCGGCGAGACCGATCGTCAGACCGCCATCGAATGCAAGCCCCGCCGGGCCCTTGCCATTGCCGGGCAATTGCGGGAAGTGCATCGCCAGCACGCCGATGATCGCGAAGTTCAGCAGCGACAACACCGGCAAACGCCAATCTTTCGGCGCAGCGGCACGCGAGCGCTTCATCAGTTCCGTAAAGCCCCACGCCGCCGCGCCGAAAAGCGGACCGCACACGACCGACCACACCACCAGCGACGCGCTCAGTGTCATCGACGGCACGAGGTATTGATGCTCGTTGCCCAGTCCCGCTTGCGCGACCAGCGCCGCGATCGACGAGGTCACGATGGCCGGCACCAGCGCAGGCCAGCCGAAGGTGCCCAGCAAGACTTCGAGGACGAACACTGCGCCGCCGAGCGGCACGTTGTAGACCGCGGCCAGACCCGCGCCCGCGCCGCATGCCACCATGATCCGGCTCTGCGCGACCGACAAACCCGCGCGACGCGACAGCCACCCGGCAAGCGCCGAGCTTATCTCGCGTGGCGCCACTTCGCGGCCGAGCGGCGAACCCAGCGCGACCGTGACGATCTGCAACAGCGCGTGGGCTGTCGTGCTCGCCAACGGCATCTGCGGATCGTCGGATTTGACGGCCTCGCGAATGCTCACGAGCGGCCGTCCAAAACGATACAACGCCCACCAGCCGAGCCCCGCCACCAGGCCGCAAATCGCCAGGACCAGCACGCGGCGCCCGGGCGCCGCGCCGGTCACGCCTTGCAGAAAACTCTCCGCGCTGATCGCGTGCGTGACGCTGTAGCCGTACGCGACGTGCTGGATGCCGTGCAGCAACAACGCGAGCAACATGCCGCCCAGACCCGCGCCAATACCCGTGAGCAACGTGACTGCGGCGACTGCCGCGAATGGACTGTGCTCACGGCGCACCGGATTCGAAGTGATTGATTTGACTGACATAACGCGTCGACGAGGGCGAAATGGAAAGATGGCAGCCATGTTATTCCGCGACGCAACATGAATCAAATTGATTTTTCGGCTTTATTGATGCTGCGTTTGCATATATTGGCCGGACCGGAGCCCCAGATCGTCCTGCATGGCGATTGTCGTAACGCTTGCGGACTTTCGCCAGCATGGTCCACGGAAAACGGCAACAGCGCTACGATGAGCAGCACAAATGCGGACTAGTCATTTGTTCCGCGCGAAATAAACCGTCGAATTGACCTGATTCGCCTCTTCGCAATTCAAATACACATTACAAACAACAAACTCTAATACCCACACGTTCAATACGATAAGGCAGAGGATTTTTAGCGAAGCGGAAGCGGCGCACCGGGGTGATCGCAGGCACGGCACGAAATCCGCGCCCGCTTCGCTAAAAATTCTTTGAGCGAAACCGCTCCG
>NZ_CADIKK010000039.1 GCF_902859915.1 Paraburkholderia ultramafica | reverse complement strand
GATCTTCACGCCGCGCGACAGGATCGCGTGCGTGAGCAGCATGTCTTCCGCTGCGAGGCTGCTGGCGAGCTTCACGTTCGCGTGACGCGCGGCGATCGAGTCGAGCAGCGCGTCGAGGCGCTCGACCTTCGCGGCGAGTTCCGGCGTGAGCGATTGTGCGCCGTTCATGCCGAGACCTCGTCCGCCGCAGCGGCAGCCGCCGCCGCGCGGCGGCGGAACAGCGGCGACGGGTTGTCCACCGCGCCCTGGTATTGCACGCTGAATTCGTCGAACGCCTTCAGCGCGTCGTCGAAGTCTTTATCCGCGCGCAGTGCATACGCGTCGAAGCCGCAACGGAACATGAACGTCAACTGGTCGCGCAGCACGTCGCCGATCGCGCGCAGTTCGCCCTTGTAGCCATAACGCTCGCGCAGCAGGCGGCCGATGCTATAGCCACGGCCGTCGCGGAACACCGGGAAGTCCACGCCGATCAGCGCGAGCTTGTCGAAGTCGCCGGCGATATCCGCCGGTTCGCTATCCGGCGCGAGCCACACGCCGATCTCAGCGGCGCTGCGCGACGCGCTCAGCGCTTCACGCTCAGCCTGCCACAGCGCGAGCGGCACCAGCACCTTGCCGGCCGGCAATTCGTTCACCGGCGGCAGCGAGCCGTCTTCCGCAGGACGCACGACCGTCCAGTCATCGTTGACGATTGCGCGGTTCTTGATGATAGAAGCCATCTGTTCAGTATCCTTTTCGCGGTTACGCGTGGGCCGGTTGACGCGACGCGTACACACGTTCCTTGAACGGGGTGATGCCGATGCGGTTGTACGTTTCGATGAAGCGCTCGCCTTCCTGGCGATTCTCCACGAACGTGTCGATCACCTTGCTCATCACGTCCGGCATTTCTTCCGCCGAGAACGACGGGCCGATCACGCGGCCCAGGTGCGCGCCGGTGACGCCCGTGCCCTGCTCGCCGCCGAGCGTCACCTGATACCACTCCGAGCCGTCCTTATCGACACCCAGAATGCCGATGTTGCCGACGTGGTGGTGACCGCACGCGTTGATGCAGCCCGAGATGTTCAGCGACACGTCGCCGAGGTCGTACACGTAGTCGAGATCGTTGAAGCGTTCCTGGATGGCCAGTGCGATCGGAATCGACTTCGCATTCGCGAGCGAGCAGAAGTCGCCGCCCGGGCACGCGATGATGTCGGTCAGCAAGCCGATGTTCGGCGTCGCGAAACCTTGCGCCTTGGCCTTTTCCCACAGCGCGAACAGGTCGCGCTTCTTCACGTTGGCGAGAATCAGGTTCTGCTCGTGCGACACGCGGATTTCGCCGAACGAGTACTCGTCGGCCCAATCGGCGACCGCGTCCATCTGCGCGTCGGTCGCGTCGCCCGGGGCGATCGTGGTTGGCTTGAGCGACAGCGTCACCGACGCGTAGCCCGAAACCTTGTGCGGACGCACGTTCCGCTCGACCCAGCGCGCGAATGCGCGGCTTTCCAGCAGATGCTTTTCGAACGAAGCGTCCGTTTCCGGCAGCTTGTCGTAGACCGGCGGCTGGAAGTACTGGACCACGCGATCCACTTCCGCCTGCGTGAGCGTCGACGGACCGTCCTTCAGGTGCTGCCATTCTTCTTCGACTTGCGCCGAGAATTTCTCCGGGCTCAACGCCTTCACGAGAATCTTGATGCGCGCCTTGTACATGTTGTCGCGGCGGCCATAGCGGTTGTACACGCGCAGCACGGCTTCGCAGTACGTCAGCAGATGCTGCCACGGCAGATCGCGACGGATGATCGCGCCGATGATCGGCGTACGGCCCATGCCGCCACCGGCCAGGATATCGGCCACCAGTTCGCCCTGCTCGTTCTTCCTCAGATACACGCCCATGTCGTGAATCTGCACGGCCGCGCGGTCTTCCTTCGAACCCGACACGGCGATCTTGAACTTGCGCGGCAGCCACGCGAATTCGGGGTGGAACGTCGACCATTGACGCAGGATTTCCGCCCACGGACGCGGATCGACCACCTCGTCCGGCGCCACGCCGGCGAACTGATCGGCGGTGATGTTGCGGATGCAGTTGCCCGAGGTCTGGATGCCATGCATCTGCACCGCGGCGAGCTTGCGCAGGATTTCCGGCGTTTCTTCGAGCTTGATCCAGTTGTACTGGATGTTCGAGCGCGTCGAAAAATGGCCGTAGCCGCGGTCGTGTTCACGCGCGATCTGCGCGAGCACGCGCATCTGGTCGCTGCGCAGGTTGCCGTACGGAATCGCGATGCGGTGCATGTACGCGTGGCGCTGCAAGTACAGGCCGTTCTGCAGGCGCAGCGGACGAAACTCCTCTTCGCTCAATTCGCCCGACAAGCGGCGGCGAACCTGATCGGCGTATTGCGCGACCCGTTCATCGACGATGGTCTGGTCGTACTGATCGTATTGGTACATTCGGGGACCCCAATTTTTTGCGTGACTCACGACGATCCGGCGGCCGGCGCACCGGTTTCGTCCCGCCTTTGAACACCTGTTCTTGGTCAGCCACCGCAAACGAGCGTTTAGACCCATCTCTCATTTGCTTATGCCAAATACAGATATCCATATTGAAAAAGATGGACAGATCGTAATAAACTCGCCTTATATTTCAAACGACTAAAAAATTCTTTTTATATGCGGAGGGGTTATATATGAACCTGCATCAATTCCGCTTCGTCCGCGAGGCTGTGCGGCAGAACTTCAACCTCACCGATGCGGCCAAGGCGCTGTTTACCAGCCAGCCGGGCGTTTCCAAGGCGATCATCGAGCTCGAGGACGAGCTGGGCGTCGAAATCTTCACGCGGCACGGCAAGCGCGTGCGTTCGCTGACCGAGCCGGGGCGCATCATATTGCAGTCGGTCGAGAAAATCCTGCAGGAAGTCGAGAGCCTGAAGCGTGTCGGTAAAGATTACGCGGCGCAGGATCAGGGCAATCTGGTAATCGCCGCGACCCACACCCAGGCGCGCTACTCGCTGCCGGCCGCGATCGCCGAGTTCAAGAAGCGCTTTCCCAAAGTCCACCTTTCGATCTTGCAAGGCAGCCCGACGCAGGTCGCCGAGATGGTGCTGCACGACCAGGCCGACCTCGCGATCGCCACCGAGGCGATCGCCAACTATAAGGAACTGGTGTCGCTGCCCTGCTTCCAGTGGCACCACCTCGCGGTGATGCAGCTGGATCATCCGCTGCTCGACCGCAAACTGTTGTCGCTGGACGATCTGACCCAGTATCCGCTGATTACGTATGACAACGCGTTCGCCGGCCGCACCAAGATCAACGAGGCGTTCCGTCTGCGCGGGCTGCATCCGGACATCGTGCTGGAGGCAATCGACGCCGACGTGATCAAGACCTACGTGGAACTGGGGCTGGGCGTCGGCATCATGGCGGACATCGCGTTCAACGCCGAGCGCGACCGCCATTTGCGCGCGATGCCGGTCGGCCACCTGTTCGGCAGCAACGTGACGCGCGTCGCGCTGAAGCAGGGCGCCTATCTGCGCAGCTATGTGTATACGCTCGTCGAACTGTTGTCGCCGAGCATGAACCGCAAGCTGATCGAACAGGCGCTCAAGGGCGAACACGAAACCTACGAACTTTGACATCACCACCGCTTCCTGCTTTCCCCGCTACGGAGACCCCTCGATGACGTCGCATAACAACAAACTTCGCGGCCTCGCCGCTCTCGGCGCGCTGTTGCTCGCCACCGTAGCCCATGCCGACCTGAAGGTCGGCATCGATCTGTCGAGCACCGGCCCGGCGGCCGTGATCGGCATCACCAGCAAGAACGCGATGCTGATGTGGCCCGCGACGATCGCCGGCCAGAAAGCCGACTACCTCTTCCTCGACGACGCGTCCGACCCGGGCGCCGCCGTGCGCAATATCCGCAAGCTGATCAACGAGGACCACGTCGACGTGATCGTCGGCCCGAACATCACGCCGGCCGCGATGGCCGCGCTCGATCCGGTCGCCGAAAGCCAGACGCCGATGATCACGCTGATCGGCTCGGCCAGCGTGGTCGAGCCGCAGGAAGGCAAGAAGGTGTGGGCGTACAAGATGGCGCAGACCGACAGCGCGATGGCCGACGTGATGACGCGCTACATGTCCAATCACAACGTGAAGACGGTGGGCTTCATCGGTTTCGCGGACGGTTACGGCGAGAGCTGGCTCAATGAGTTCAGCAAGTTCGCGGCGCTGCGTCATATCCAGTTGGTCGCCACCGAGCGCTATAACCGCACGGACGCGAGCGTCACCGGCCAGATTCTCAAGCTGATGGCCGCCAGGCCCGACGCGATCCTGATCGCCGGTGCGGGCACGCCGACGGTGCTGCCGCAGCGCACGCTGATCGAACGCGGCTACAAAGGGCCGATCTACCAGACCCACGGCATCGCCACGCCGGAGTTCATCAAGCTCGGCGGCAAGGACGTGGAAGGCACGCTGTTCCCGACCCAGCCGGTGGTGGTCGCGCGCACGCTGCCGGCCGATCATCCGGCAAAGAAGGCGGCGCTCGCGTTCGCCAACGAGTATGAAGCGAAGTACGGCGCGGGCAGCGTGACGCAATTCGCGGGCGACGCGGCCGGCGTGTATCCGCGTTTGCAGGACGCGGTGGCGCGCGCGCTAAAGACCGCGCAGCCGGGCACGCCGGCGTTCCGCGTGGCATTGCGTGACGAGCTGGAGCACGCGCACGAACTGGTCGTGCCGAATGGCGTGGTCAACACGAGCCCGAAGGACCACGTCGGTCTGGATCAGCGCGCGAGCGTGATGGGTGTGATCAGGAACGGCAAGTTTGTCTATTTGAGCCAGTAAGCGAGTCAGCGGCGCATGTTTCGGCGCAAGCGGGACTGAGACACCTGGGCACTCAGGCGACGACGCCAAGGCGCGCGGCGTCGGCGAAATTGTTAAAGTAGCAGTCTTCCCCCGATCAGCAGTCCCACACCATGCGCACCACCCGAGCCATCCACGCTGTCGAACGGCTGAAAACGCGCAGCGGCAATCCGCAGTTCGCCGCGATCAGCCTGTCCGGCGGCCTGTTCTATCTGGTCGACAAATCGAGCGGCACCGACAAGAAAGTCTCCGACCCGTTGACGCTCGACGACTTCGTCAAATTCGTCGATGCGTTCGGGCCGCAAAAACCGCGCAAGGCGAGCAAGCTCGACATCGCGTTCGAAGAGCAGATCAAGAAGAGCAAGGGTGGGTGAGCGAGGGGCCGCGCCGCTTCACGCCCTTGCAATCTCGCGCCATTGACCGTCCGCCGCGCTGCTCGCCAGCACCGCACCGATAAAGCGCAGACCCGCCACACCGTCGTCCACCGTCGTGAGCAACAGACTTTCGGCAGGCAACGCGCGGCCTTCGTCCAACGCTTCGATCTGCAACGCGGCGTCCTTGTACAACTGCGCGAACGCTTCCAGATAACCTTCAGGATGCCCCGGCGGCACGCGCGTCGCGTGCCTGGCCAGCGCGCTTTTCACCCGCCCTCGGGTCAGCCGCTCAGCCAGCCCGCCTAGCGGCGTGAACCACAATTCGTTCGGCTGCTCCTGATCGAAAGCGAGGCCCGCTTTGGTTCCGTACACCCGCAGACGCAACGCGTTCTCCGCGCCGCTCGCCACCTGGCTTGCCCATAACATGCCGCGCGCGCCGTTCGGATAGCGCAGCATCGCCTGCACGTGATCATCGATCCGGCGTCCGGGCACGAAGGTATGCAGCTCCGCCGACAGCGCCTGAGGCGTCATCCCCGTGACGAAGGCCGCGAGGTGATGCGCGTGCGTGCCGATATCGCCGAGACAGCCCGCTGGTCCCGCTAACGCAGGGTCGGTGCGCCAGCCGGCCTGCTTGTTCGCGCCGCTCGACTCAACCGGTTCGGCCAGCCAGTCCTGCGCGTATTCGACCTGCACCACGCGAATCTCGCCCAGCTCGCCGCGCTCGACCAACTCGCGCGCATGGCGCACCAGCGGGTAGCCGGAATACGTATGCGTCAGCGCAAACAGCTTGCCCTTCTCGCGCGCGAGCTTCGCGAGCGCTTCGCCTTGCGCCAGCGAAATCGCCAGCGGCTTATCGCACACCACGTGAATGCCCGCTTCGAGAAAGGCCGTCGCCACCGGCGCATGCAGATGATTCGGCGTGACGATCGCGACCGCGTCGATGCCGTCGTCACGCGCGGCTTCGGCGCGCGCCATCTCGCGCCAGTCCGCGTAACTGCGCGCGATGCCGGCCTCGGCGGCGCTCGCCTGCGCGCGCCGCGGATCGGACGACAACGCGCCCGCCACCAGTTCAAAGCGATCGTCGAGCCGCGCCGCGATCCGATGCACCGCGCCGATGAACGCACCCTGGCCGCCGCCGACCATCCCCAGCCTGAGCCTTCTTTGTGGCATCGCCTTCACTCCTTCGTTTGAGCAGCGCGAGACCCGCTCCGCCGAACCACGCCGCCGATTCGCCGAACCGCCGTCAGAGGCCAAGCACGCGCTTCAACTGCGCCGCATCCACACCGCTGCCGGCGAAATCGTCGAACGCATGCTCGGCCACGCGGATGATGTGCCGGCGAATGAACTCCGCGCCTTCGCGCGCGCCGTCGTGCGGATGTTTTAGCGCGCACTCCCATTCGAGCACGGCCCAGCCGGGGAAATCGTATTGCGCCATCTTCGAGAAGATCGCGCCGAAGTCGATCTGTCCGTCGCCGAGCGATCTGAAACGCCCCGCCCGTTCGATCCAGCCGCTATATCCGCCATACACGCCCTGCTTTCCATTCGGACGAAACTCCGCGTCCTTCACATGGAACGCCTTGATGCGCTCGTGATAGATGTCGATGAACGCGAGGTAGTCGAGCTGTTGCAGCACGAAATGACTCGGATCGTAGAGGATGTTCGCGCGCGCATGCTGCTTCACCGCGTCGAGAAAGCGCTCGAAGGTCACGCCGTCGTGCAGGTCCTCGCCCGGATGCAGTTCGTAGCAGACGTCCACACCGGCTTCGTCGAACCCATCGAGAATCGGCGTCCAGCGGCGCGCGAGCTCGTCGAACGCGGCTTCGACCAGACCCGCCGGACGTTGCGGCCACGGATACAGATACGGCCACGCCAGCGCGCCCGAAAACGACACGTGCGTCGTCAAGCCCAAACGCCGCGACGCCTTCGCCGCGAGCTTCATCTGCTCGACCGCCCACTGCGCGCGCGCGGCGGGATCGCCACGCACATGCGGCGCGGCGAACCCGTCGAACAGCGCGTCATACGCCGGATGCACGGCGACCAGCTGCCCTTGCAGATGCGTCGACAGTTCGGTGATCGTCACGCCCGCATCGTCCGTGATCTCGCACAACTCGTCGCAATAGGTTTGACTCGCCGCCGCCTGCTCCAGATCGATCAGGCGCGCGTCGCACGGCACCTGGATCCCCTTGAAGCCGAGACCCGCGGCCCAGCTCGCCAGATGCGCGAGATTGTCGAACGGCACCTCGTCGCCCATGAACTGGGCGAGAAAGATCGCCGGCCCCTTGATGGTTTTCATCGTACGGTTCCTCGAACGATGGCGCGCTCGCAGCGTCTTTGCGACAGCAAGCGCTGCAAGCGTGCCCGGAGACTCATAGTCAGAACGGCGAGTCCGGAAAATAGAACTGCTGCGCGTTTTCCTTCGTGATCAGCACGGACGGGATGATCGTGGTGGCCGGCAGCTTGTCGCCCTTCAGACGCGCCTCGGCGGTGAGCTTGATCGCGTCGTAGATGAATTTCGGCGAGTACGACACGTCGGCCTTGATCATCGGCGCGCCGTCCATCACGTTCTTCACCATGCCCTTCGAGCCCGCGCCGCCGAACACGATCTTGATGTCGTTGCGCCTGGCCTGGTCGATCGCCCTCATCACGCCGACCGCCATGTCGTCGTCGGCGGCCCACACGGCGTCGATGTGCTTGAAGCGCGTCAGGTAGTCCTGCATCACCTTGAACGCGTCGTCGCGATTCCAGTTCGCGTACTTCGCGTCGAGAATCTTGATGTCCGGATAGCTCTTCAGCACGCCGGTGAACGCGGCCCAGCGCTCGTTGTCGAGCGTCGTCGGAATGCCGCGCAGCGCGACGATGTTGCCCTTGCCGTCGAGCGCCTTGGCCAGATACTCGGCGGGAATCTTGCCGAACGCGGTGTTGTCGCCCGCCACATACGCATCCTGCGCGCTGGTGTCGGTCAGGCCGCGATCGACCACCGTCACGTACACGCCCTTCTTCTTCACCTGCGCGACCGGCTGCGTGAGCGAGGCCGACTCGAACGGGAAGATCACCAGCGCGTTGATCTTGTTGACCGTCACCAGGTCCTGCAACTGATTCGCCTGTTCGGGCGCGCCGGCCGCGGTCTTCACGATCACCTTCAGGTCGGGATGCGCTTTCTCCAGATCGGCTTTCGCCTTGTTCGCCCACCAGACGATGCCGCCCGTGAAGCCGTGGTCGGCCGTCGGAATCGCGACGCCCAGCGTGACCTTGTCGTCGGCACGCGCGACGCCTGCCGTGCCCAGTATCCCCAACGCCAGCATGCCGGCGCCGACCGCTCGAATGACCTGCTTCATGGTTGTGTCTCCTCTGATCCCATGCAACATAGTTGCGTTATGAGGCGTTCATGCGCCCCGATTCCCGGACCTGCCGTTGCTCCACTTCCGCTTGTGCACTTTGAAGCGCTATAGCTATCGCCGTCCGCGCTGCACGAACGCGACGAAGATAATCACCACGCCCTGCACCGCCGCGTTCAGATACACGCTGATGATGCTGGTCAGATTCAGAATGTTGGCGATCACCGACAGCAGGATCGCGCCGATCACCGTGCCGATCACGCGTCCTTCGCCGCCTTTGAGCGCGGTGCCGCCGACCACCACTGACGCGATCGCTTCGAGCTCCCACAAGAGCCCGGTGGTCGGCGTGGCCGAGCCGAGCCGCGGCACGTAGAGCACGGTCGCGACGCCGACGCAGATGCCGAGCAGCACATACGTGACGATCTTCACCGTGTCGACACGGATCGCCGCATAGCGCGCGACCTGTTCGTTCGAACCGATCGCCTGCACGTGACGGCCGAACGCGGTGCGATTGAGGATCAGCGCGCCGCCCGCCGCCACCACGAGGAACACCCAGATCGGCACCGGCACGCCGAACAGGCTTGCGTAGTACACGGGTCCATATAGATCGGATAACGAATTGTCGAGCGTCAATGCGCCGCCGTCGGCGAGCCACGTGAGCACCGCGCGAAAGATCCCTAGCGTGCCGAGCGTGACGATGAACGGCTCGATCCGTCCTTTGGTAATCAGCAAGCCGTGCGCGCAGCCGAACAGCCCGCCGAGCACCAGCGCCGCCACAATGCCGATCGACACGATCACGAGCGGCGCGAACGTGTGGCCGCCCGCGCCCGACGCGAGTCCGTTCATCAGCCAGATCATGCTGCCCGCGATCAGCGCCGCCATCGAGCCGACCGACAGATCGATGCCGCCCGAAATGATCACGAAAGTCATGCCGACCGCGATGATGCCGATGAACGACGTGCGCGTGAGCACGTTCATCAGGTTGTCGAGCGTCGCGAAATCGCGGTTCAGCAGCGTGCCGACGATGCACAGCAGGATCAGCCCGACCAGCGGCCCGAGCGCATACAGACGATGCGCGAAGCGCAGCGCGCGGCCGGATTGCACGGCTTCAGTGGGTGCCGGTCGCATGGGCGATCAACTCCTCTTCGGTCAGATGCTCGAGCGTCAGCGTGGCTTGCAGGCGTCCCGCGCGCATCACGGCGACGCGGTGGCACAAGCCGATAAGCTCGATCAGTTCGGATGAAATGACGATCACCGCGCGGCCCTGCACGGCGAGACGATGAATCAGGAAATAGATGTCGCGTTTCGCGCCGACGTCGACGCCGCGAGTCGGCTCGTCGAGCACGATCACGTTCGGGTCGGGTTGCAGGAACTTGGCGAGCGCGAGTTTTTGCTGATTGCCGCCGGAGAGCATCCGCGCTCGGCTCGACAGATCGCCGGTGCGGATGCCGAATTCGCCGACCGCCCTGGTCAACGCCGCGCGCCCCGCTTTCAGATCGAGCAGCGGATGCGCGTAGCGTTCGAGCGTCATCAGCGTGACGTTGTCCTGCAGGCTCAGGTTCACGTGCAGGCCCTTGCCCTTGCGGTCCTCGCTCAGATACGTGAGGCCGTGACGCATCGCGTCGCGCGGGCTCTTCAGGTCGGCGCGCCGTCCGGCGATTTCGATGCGCCCCGCGGTGCGCTTGCGCAAGCCGATGATCGCTTCGAACGCCTCCGTGCGGCCCGCGCCGACCAGGCCCGCGAAGCCGAGCACTTCGCCGGCGCGCACGTCGAAGCTCAGGTCTTCGACCCAATCCGGCACGGCAAGGCCTTCCACCTTTAACGCGAGCGGCGCGTCGGCGGGCACGGTGAGCTTGTCGGGGAACATGTCGGACACATCGCGCCCGACCATCAGGTTCGCCATCTGCTGACGCGCGAGCGCCGCGGTCTCGCTGCGCGCGACGAAGCGGCCGTCGCGCATCACGATCACTTCGTCGGTGATGCGCTCCACTTCGTCCAGCTTGTGCGAGATGTAGACGATCGTCACGCCGTCGGCCTTGAGCTTCGCCATCAGCGTGAAGAGCCGTTCGGTTTCCGCCGGCGTCAGCGTGGCGGTCGGCTCGTCCATGATCAGCAGGCGCGCGCGGCGCGACAGCGCCTTCGCGATCTCCACCATCTGCTTTTCCGCGACGATCAGCGTGCGCACCTTGGTGTCCGGCGCTTTCTGCAGACCGACCTGCGCGAGATAACGCGCGGCCTCGGCGCGCATCGCCGCGTCGTCGACGAACCAGCCGCGCCGCTTCTCGTGGCCGAGATACATGTTCTGCGCGATCGTCAGATGCTCGGCGAGATTGAACTCCTGGTGAATCAGCACGATGCCCTGTGCTTCAGCTTCACGCGAGCCGGCGAACTGTTGCGCGCGGCCTTCGACCAGCAAGGTGCCCGAGGTCGCGGTCTCATACCCGGCGAGGATTTTCATCAGCGTCGATTTGCCGGCGCCGTTCTCGCCGAGCAGACCGTAGATGCGCCCCGGCGCGAGATCGAAGCTCACGCCATGCAGCACGCGCACCGGGCCGAAGTCTTTGCGGATGTCGTCGAAACGGATCGCGAGGCTCATGGTTCACGCGCTCCCGCGAATCACGAGCCGATGCGGCAGCAGCACGCCCGGCACGTTCGCCAAAGGATTCGCCAGGCGCTGCAACAGCAGGCGCGCGGCGGTTTCGCCGAGTTCGCGCATCGGCTGCGCGATGGTGGTGAGCGGCGGATCGATTTGCGCGGCAAGCGAGATGTCGTCGAAACCGACCACCGCGACATCGTCCGGCACTCGCTTGCCGACGCTGCGCAAGCCGTGGATCACGCCGATCGCCAACGTGTCGGACACCGCGAAGATCGCGCTGGGCGCGCGCCGCTGCTGCGTCAGCGTGAGCGCGGCGGACGCGCCCGCTTCGTAGTCGAGGCTGTTCAGGTTCATCCGCCAGCGCGGGTCCGGCGTGATGCCCGCTTCGGTCAGCGCGTCCAGATAGCCTTGCTGACGCTGCCGCGCGTACAGGTAGTCGACATCGGAATTGATCAGCCCGATGCGCCGGTGGCCGCGTGCAAGCAGATGCCGCACCGCGTCGCCGGCGGCCCGGTAGTTGTCGATGCCCACGTACGGCACGCCGACGGCCGGATCGAACTCGCAGCACGCGACCCACGGCAGCGCGCCGGACGCCTCGCCGAGCGCCTGCTGGATGGCGGCCGGATCGAGACAGATCGCGCCGTCCGCGCGGCGCCGGCGCAACAGGTCGAAGTAGCTGCGCTCGCGCCCTGGGTCCGCGCCCGTGTCGCACAGCAGCATGAAGTAGCCGTGCTGGCGCGCGACGCTGTCGATGCCGCGCACGATCTCCGCGTAAAACGGATTGCCGACGTCAGGCACCATGGTCAACAACAGCCGGCTTTCGGCGGTGCGCAGATTGCGCGCGAGTTCGTTGACGCGGTAGCCGCTCGCGTCAATCGCGGCGAGCACCTTGTCGCGCGTGGCGGGCCGCACGTTCTCGTGGCCGTTCAGCACACGCGACACCGTCGCCACCGACACTCCCGCCTGCTCGGCCACGCCGGCGATCGACAAGCCTTCGGCCGCGCGCAGCGGCCGAATCCCGGGCTGAGGACGCGCCCCGGACAACGCCGCCGGGGCCGCTTTGGACGACGATCTGGACAAGTGAACTCGTGTCGAAAATGTAATCGATTACATTCTTGGACGATCAAAGCGGGAATCGCAAGGACGGATCGCCAGGGATTAACACGGGGGCCGCAACGGCTCGCGCAGGGATGCACCAGACTGCGCCGGCACACGCAAGGACGCGAACCGCAGGCCGGCGCGCCTGCCCGCGAGAACCCGGCTCGACGCCGCCATTTGGTACAATCCCGCAGTTACCCTGGCGCGGCCCGCATCCAGCGTGGTTTTCGCGAAGCGGCCGGTCAGAGGCAAAAAGTCAGTGGCGGAGTTGGCCCAACGCACGGTCAAACGCAGGGTCAACCTCATCGCCCACTCGCCAAACCAAACCGCCGAATCCACCATGAATATCGAGCAAGCGCGTTTCAACATGATCGAACAGCAGATCCGCCCCTGGGAAGTGCTCGACCAGGACGTGCTGAATCTGCTGTCGATCGTCAAGCGTGAAAATTTCGTCCCTGCCGCCTATCGCGAGTTGGCCTTCGTCGACTTCGAAGTGCCGCTGCCGGCCGGTCAGCATATGCTGGCGCCGCGCATCGAGGCGCGCGTGCTGCAGGAACTGGCGGTGAAGAAACACGAAAGTGTGCTCGAAATCGGCGCGGGCTCGGGTTACATGGCGGCACTGCTCGCGCATCGCGCGCAGCACGTGCTGACGGTCGATATCGAACCGGAACTGGCGGAACTGGCCAAAAACAACCTGATCGCCAACGGCGTGCTGAACGCCGAAGTCGCCACCGGCGACGCGTCGCGCGGCTGGGCCGGCGCCGCGCCGTACGACGTGATCTGCGTGTCGGGCGGCCTGCCGGTGCTGCCGCAGGAAATCCTCGAACACCTGAAGATCGGCGGGCGCCTCGCGGCCTTCGTCGGCACCGCGCCGGTCATGAAGGCGCAAGTCATCACGCGTATCGACGAGAAGCAATACCGCATCGCCGACGTGTTCGAAACGTATGTCGAGCCGCTGATCAACGCCGTGCAGCCGCCGCGTTTCAAGTTTTAAGCCATACGCCGATCCGGACGGCCGCGCTGCGGCCGTCCTCTGAACTGGATGTCCCGCTGATGCAAAATCTGACTGCTGCGGCGCTCGCCGAATGGCTCGCCGACACCTCGCGTCCCGCCCCCGTGCTGCTCGACGTGCGCGAGCCATGGGAAATCCAGACGGCGTCGATCGCCGGCGCCGTGTCGATTCCGATGCGTGAGATTCCCGCGCGCAGCGAAGAACTCGATGACGACGCGCAAATCGTCTGCGTCTGCCATCACGGCGCGCGCAGCGCCCAGGTCGCGATGTTCCTCGAATCGCGTGGCCATACCAGCGTCTTCAATCTGCAAGGCGGTATCGACGCATGGTCGCGTCAGGTCGATCCGTCCGTTCCCACCTACTGAGCGCACGGTCGCGATGACGCGCCGGCGGGCGCCGGGCCTCGCGACTTTTCAGCCCGCGTAACAACACTGACGCCCCGCTTTCATTACGCTGCTTCGCGCATCAGCTTCGGAAAGTTCGTACGGTTTCCTGAGCATCGCGCAGGCACCATGCTCCGACATTTTCTGGAGCCGCGTGATGAGATCTTTGAGAGTCGCGATGCTGGCCGCAACCCTGTTGCCGCTCTCATCGCATGCCGGCCTCGGCGGCGCGCCGAACCTTGGCGCCGCGTCAGCGACCATGCTGCGCGCCACACCGCAGTCAGCCGTGGCGACGGCCACGCCTCAGACAGCCCTGGCCGCCCAGCCGGCGAGCGCGGCCAGCACCGCGCCCTACACCGTGCGCCAGTCGCTCGACGCCAACGGCGTCACGACCCGCGAATACGTGCTCCCCAGCAACGTGGTGTTCGCGGTCACGTGGGAAGGACCGATCCGTCCGGATATGACCGCGCTGCTCGGCAACTACTTCCCCAACTACGTCAGCGCAGGTCAAAGCCGCACGCTCGGCAGCGGACCGTTGAGTAGCGGCGACGGCACATTTCGCATCGAATCGGGCGGCCGTCTGGGGCACTTCTACGGCATCGCCTGGCTGCCGCATCTGATACCCGCTGGCATACGCCCGGGCGATCTGCAATAGAACGTGCGGAACGTGTGCCAAGCTACGGAAAACAGAATATGAACACCATGAAACAGACGCTCCGGCTTGCCGCGTTTGTCGCGCTTGTCACGCTCGCCGCATGCGGCGGCGGCAGTGACAGCAGCAGCGACGTGCACTGGAACGCCAAGCCTGACTGGCCCATCACGCCGAACAACCCGAACGGCTCGGGCACGACGGCCCCGGCCACCGGCACCAACATCATGTCGGTTCGCGTCGACCCCTCGTCGGGCACCGTCAATTCGCTGCTCGCGTCGATCCAGGTCTGCGTGCCCGGCACGCAGAGTCCGGCGCAGTGCGTGAGCGTCGACAACATGCTGGTCGACACCGGCTCGACAGGCGTGCGCATCATGGCCCGCGCGATTCCCTCGCTGGCCCCGCTGCTGCTCACGCAAGTCGGTGCGGTCGATGACACCAGCGGCGCATTTCCGATCGCCGAATGTATGCCGTTTGCTTCGGGCTACATGTGGGGCTCCGTCAAACGCGCCGACATCGTGATGGGCAGCAAGACCGCGAGCAATCTGCCGATCCAGGTGATTTCGGATGGCGCGTTCGACACGCCGGGCGACTGCTCGGCTCAAGGCGGCCCGGACCTGGGCAGGATCGGCGGCATCAACGGCATTATCGGCATCGACAACTTCACGAACGATTCCGCGGACGCGATCAAGACCGCGATACCGGGCAACTACTACTATTGCACGGCGCAGAACAACTGCATCAGCACCCGCATGCTGGCGAGCAAGGAGGTCACGAACCCGGTCTCCGCGTTCGCCGCCGACAACAACGGCACGGTCATCCGTCTGCCCGCGCTGGCGGCGGGCGGCCAGACGAGCGTCACGGGCCAGCTGGTGTTCGGCGTCAACACGCAGCAGAACAATGCGATGCCGGCCAATCCCACCGTGTTCGCCGTCGACAAATACGGCACGTTCACGACGCAGTACCAGGGCCAGGTGTTCAACCGCAGCGCCATCGACAGCGGCACCAATAGCTATGCGTTTGCGGATAACGCGATCCCCAGCGACCCCAACAGCTTGTGGTACGTGCCAACCAGCACGCTGCAGTTGACTGCGACGATGGAGGCCACCAACGGCAGCGGCACGCCTGTGCAGATGCCGTTCTCGGTCGGCAATGCCTACAGTCTGATGGCCACCCCGAACGCGGCGCTCGACAACGTCGGGAGCTACTTTGCGGGTACCGCCAACAACCGCATGTTCCTGTGGGGACTGCCGTTCTTCTATGGCCGCAGCGTCTATACGGTGATCGGCCCCGCCAGGATCGGCCAACGGACCGGACCGTTCGTCGCGTTCTGACGACTGCATGAATGCAAGGGCGGCGCTAGTCGATGGCGCCGCCTTACGCCCTTTCCCATCTCGAGTTCGGAATTTTCCTGCAATCCCAATAACGGCCCGCGGGCACCATGCTCCGACCTGTTTTCTGGAGCATTGAGATGAAATTTGTGAAGAGCGCGCTGGCGCTCGCGGCCTTGGCGCCGCTCGCCGCTTACGCGGCATTGGGCGCAGCGCCAGCTACGCGTACGCACGCGGTTGCGGCGCCGCGCTCGTTGCTCCAGTCGGGGGCAACGTCGAACGTTGCGGCTGCGTCGTACACGGTGCGCGAGGCGACCGACGCCAACGGCGTGACGATCCGCGAATACGTGCTGCCCACCAACGTGGTGTTCGCCGTCACGTGGCAAGGTCCGGTGCGCCCGGACATGAGCGAGCTGCTCGGCAGCTACTTCCCGAACTTCGCCAACCCCGGCAAAGGGCGCACGCACGGCATCGGTCCGATGGTCCAGCACAACAGTGCTTTCCATATCGAGTCGGCCGGCCATACAGGCTACTTTTTCGGCAAGGCATTTTTGCCGCGCCTCGTTCCCGCCAATATCCGCATGGAGAATCTGCAATGAAGCGGCGCGTGGATTCACCGAACACAAACACTATGACGACTTTCAATAAGAAGCTCGGCTGCGCGATCCTGTCTGCTGGCTTGGCGCTGTCCGCGTGTGGTGGCGGCGGCGATGATGGCAGCGCTAACGCGACGAATAACAGCGATAAGCCGGCGGCACCAACACCAAGTCCCGCTCCGACACCTACTCCAACGCCGACGCCAAGTCCGGCTCCGACACCTGCTCCAACGCCGGCGCCAAGTCCGGCTCCGACACCTGCTCCAACGCCGGCGCCAAGTCCGGCTCCGACACCTGCTCCAACGCCGGCGCCAAGTCCGGCTCCGACACCTGCTCCAACGCCGACGCCAAGTCCGGCGCCGACGCCGACGCCGACGCCGACGCCAAGTCCGACTCCGACACCTACTCCGACGCCAAGTCCGGCTCCGACACCTACTCCGACGCCGACGCCAAGTCCGACTCCGACGCCAAGTCCGACGCCAACGCCAACTCCCACGCCCGTCACCAACATCGCCCCCATCACCGTGGAACGATGGTCGACCTACGCCAACATACCGTACGTGAGCGTGACGATTTGCATCCCGGGGGGCCAGGGCGCCAACCAATGCGCGACCATCGATCACATGCAGGTCGACACCGGCTCGACCGGCGTACGTGTGCTCGGCAGCGCGTTAAGCTCGGCACTCGGCGCCAGCCTGCCGGCGCAAACCGGCGCTACTGACGATCCGACGGGTAACGCGCCGATCGTCGAATGCGCGCAGTTCAACGCCGGCTATACGTGGGGATCCATCAAACGCGCCGACGTCACGATCGGCAGCAAGGTGGCGGCCAACATGCCGATCCAGGTGATCGCCGACGGCAAGTACTCGACTCCGGCGGATTGCGTGAAGAACGGCGGCCTCAACTTGAACACGGTTGCCGAAATGGGCGCCAATGGCGTGCTCGGCATCGCCCCGGCACAGCGTGATTACCCAACCGCAGCGACGACACCGCTGCCTGCCGCCTATTACTACTGCACGTCCGCGACTTCATGCAGCAGCACGCGCGTTCCGCTCGATACTCAGGTCATGAATCCGGTCGCCAGTTTCACGTCGGACAACAACGGCACGATCATCCGTCTGCCCGCGTTACCGGCCGACGGCCAGGCAAGCGCGACGGGCGAACTCGTGTTTGGCATCGGCACGCAGGCGAATGATGCGCTGCCGTCGAATCCGAACGTTCTCGCGCTCAATCAGGGCTTTTTCACGACCACGTACAAGGGCGTCCAGTATCTCAGTGCGATCGATAGCGGTTCCAATGCGAACTTCTTCACGGACACCACGGTGCCCTATTCGGGTAGCGCCTCGAATTACTTGTTCGTGCCGCCCACGACGCTCAGCCTGTCCGCCATCCTCGTGGGCGCCACGGGCGGATCCACGCCGGTCACCGTGCCGTTCTCGCTCGCGAACGGATTTTCGCTGCTGGCCAATCAGTACGCGGCCTATGACAGCCTCGGTTCGCCCATGTATGGCTCGTTCCTCTGGGGCCTGCCGTTCTTTTACGGCCGCAGCGTCTATACCGCGCTCAACAATGTGAAGATCGGCAACTTGACAGGGCCGTTCATCGCGTTCTGATCGGGCAACGCAGCGCGAATGGAGCGAAACGAAAAGGCCGGCGCCACAAGCGCCGGCCTTTTTTACAGCCGCGGAGCCAGTCCAATGCGCAGTCCTCCACACCAACCACGCACAACGAAGCACAACGAAACGCGCCCGCCCTACTCCGTCTCCCTCAACACCTCCGCGACCGTCCCGAAGATCTCGTCGAGCTGCGCTTCCTCGACGATCAACGGCGGCGAGAACGCCAGAATATCCCCGGTATAGCGCGTCAACACGCCTTTCTCGAAGCAGCGCACGAACACGTCATAAGCCCGCGCGCCAGACGCGCCCGCGCGCGGCGCCAACTCCACGCCGCCCACCAGTCCGAGATTGCGCACGTCGATCACATGCGGTTCGCCGCGCAGCTTGTGGATCGCGCTCTCGAACAGCGGCGCCATCCGCGCGGCCCGTTCGAACAGTTGCTCACGCTCATAGAGTTCGATCGTCGCGCAA
Organism: Paraburkholderia ultramafica; assembly: GCF_902859915.1. GTDB lineage: Bacteria > Pseudomonadota > Gammaproteobacteria > Burkholderiales > Burkholderiaceae > Paraburkholderia > Paraburkholderia ultramafica. Next base: position 47,307 of record NZ_CADIKK010000039.1, on the reverse strand, counting down.
GCCGCGGCGACCGCGATCGGATGCCCCGAGTACGTGTAGCCGTGGAACAGCTCGATGCCGGCCGGCGCGCCGTTCACGATCGCGTCGTGAATCTTCGCGCTGGCGGCGACCGCCCCCAGCGGCGCGGCCGCGTTGTTGGTGCCCTTGGCCATCGTCAGCATATCGGGCGTGACGCCGAAGTACTGCGCGGCGAACGGCGCGCCGAGGCGTCCCCAGCCGGTGATCACTTCGTCGAAGATCAGCAGGATGCCGTGCCTGTCGCAGATCTCGCGCAGCCGCTGCAAATAGCCTTGCGGCGGAATCAATACCCCGGTCGAGCCGGCCACCGGTTCGACGATCACCGCGGCAATCGTCGACGCATCGTGCAGCGTGACGAGCCGTTCGAGTTCATCGGCGAGATGCGCGCCCCATGCGGGTTGTCCTTTCGAAAACGCCGCCTCCTTGAGGTTCAGCGTATGCGGCAAGTGATCGACCGCCGGCAACAGTCCGCCTGAAAACGCCTTGCGGTTCGGAGCAATGCCGCCCACCGAAATGCCGCCGAAGCCGACCCCGTGATAACCGCGCTCGCGTCCGATCAACAGCGTGCGCTGCCCTTCGCCACGCGAGCGGTGATAAGCGAGCGCGATCTTCAGCGCGGTATCGACCGCCTCCGAGCCCGAGTTCGCAAAGAAGATGTGCTTCAGATCACCCGGCGTATGACGGGCGATTTTCGTCGCCGCCTCGAAGGCCTTCGGGTGGCCCATCTGGAAGGTCGGCGCGAAATCCATTTCGGCCGCCTGCGCCTGCACCGCCGCGACGATCTCATCGCGGCAATGGCCCGCGTTGACGCACCAGAGGCCCGCGGTGCCGTCGAGAATGCGCCGCCCATCGTGCGACGTGTAGTACATCCCCTTCGCGCTCGCCAAGAGACGTGGCGCGCTCTTGAACTGGCGGTTCGCGGTGAAGGGCATCCAGAAAGCGGACATATCGGGTGGACTGACGCTGGTGCGCTCGTTCATGTCGTGTCTCCTCGCGTGAGTGGTCTTTCAGTGTAGGCAGAGCGAGGCGCATGCACAAAGGCGCGGCGGTCATGCACCGTCGACGGCCGCTGGCGGATGCGCGCGCTTCGTTGCGGCGCGTCACGCACCTGAACGAGGCTCATCAGGCGATCCTGCACCAGTTTTGCACCGCAGCGCGCGTCACCGGCCCGCCCGGCAAGCGCGCGGCAGCGCGCAAGACGCGTAGTTCGCGTCGAAGTGACTGCATGGCATGTGGCTTGCAGTACACAAGCGGCAAGTCATGCAGGGATAAGCCCTGCTGGCCGAAATCGACGTCCATAACAGTCACCATCAATGGCAAGGGGAAACACATGAAACGTCGCAGTCTGTTGAAGTTCGGCTCCATGTCCGGTGCACTGGCGCTTGCGGGTCGGGTGCCGTTCGCGCATGCGCAGTCCGCTAGCGGTCCGATCAAGGTGGGCATTCTGCATTCGCTGTCGGGCACGATGGCAATCTCCGAAACATCGCTCAAAGACACTGCGTTGATGACCATCGCGGACATCAACAAGAACGGCGGCGTGATGGGCCGTCAGTTGCAGCCGGTGGTGGTCGACCCCGCGTCGAACTGGCCGCTGTTCGCCGAAAAAGCGCGCCAGCTGATCACGCAGGAAAAGTGCTCGGTGGTGTTCGGCTGCTGGACCTCGGTGTCGCGCAAGTCGGTGCTGCCGGTGTTCGAGGAACTGAACGGCCTGCTGTTCTATCCGGTGCAGTACGAAGGCGAAGAAATGTCGCGCAACGTGTTCTACACGGGCGCCGCGCCGAATCAGCAGGCGATCCCGGCGACCGAATATCTGATGAGCGCGGAAGGCGGCGGTGCCAGGCGCTTCTTCCTGCTGGGCACCGACTATGTGTATCCGCGCACGACCAACAAGATTCTGCGCGCGTTCCTCAAGTCCAAGGGCGTGCAGGAAGCCGACATTCAGGAGGTCTACACGCCGTTCGGCCACAGCGACTATCAGACCATCGTCGCCAACATCAAGACCTTCTCGCAAGGCGGCAAGACCGCGGTGATCTCGACGGTGAACGGCGACTCGAACGTGCCGTTCTACAAGGAGCTCGGCAACCAGGGGCTGAAGGCGTCGGACGTGCCGGTGGTCGCGTTCTCGGTCGGCGAAGAGGAACTGCGCGGCATCGATACGAAGCCGCTGGTCGGCAACCTCGCGGCATGGAACTACTTCATGTCGCTGCGCAATCCGTCCAACGAGAAGTTCAAGAAGCAATGGGCCGCGTGGGTCAAGGACAACAACCTGCCGGGCGGTACGAAGCGCGTGACCAACGACCCGATGGAAGCGACCTTCGTCGGCATCCACATGTGGAAGCAGGCGGTCGAGAAGGCCAGGAGCACCGACGTCGACAAGGTGCGGGTGGCGATGGTCGGCCAGACCTTCGCCGCGCCGTCGGGCTTCGTGCTGGAGATGGACGGCAATCACCATCTGCACAAGCCGGTGATGATCGGTGAAGTGCGCGCCGACGGCCAGTTCAACGTGGTGTGGCGGACCAGGACCGCGATCCGCGCGCAGCCGTGGAGTCCGTTCATCGCCGGCAATTCGGGCAAGCCGGACGTGGTCAGTTCGATTCCGGCGTTCCTGAAGCGCTCGCGCGTCGCGTGATCGAGTGACAGGACGGCTCGCTGTGACGGCGCGGTTAGCTGCATAGCGAGCCGATGTGAACTCACGGCGCACGCGCTCGCCGCGTCGAGCGTTGGTAGTCGTCATTGGGTTCCGGCGCGTGCATTTGCTTTTGGACCGTCGACCTCGCACGGCTCTTCCAACCCATGCCGCGCCGCGCTACCGGTTTTTCTTCAAAGGCCACCATGGCGTTTTCATTCCTGAATTCCGCACGCATCGCGCACTTTGCACGACTGGCCCGGCGCAGCCTCGGCAGCGCGGCGCTCGTGCTGCTCGCCGGCGCGCCGCTTGGCGCGTTCGCGCTGAGCCCTGCCGATGTCGCGCCGCTCGCCGGCGACGACTTCGACGCGAAATCCGCGGCGATCGACAGGCTGATTGCCAACCACGACAAAGAATCGCTCGCGCTGCTCAAGGCGCTGTCCGATGACAGCGCGCTCGCCACCGACGCGGGTGCCGTGCTGCTGCAAGACGGCGACACCGCGCGCGATGCGGTCACCGGCAAGACGGTCGCCGCCGGCGACGCGCAGCCGGTCACGCTGAACAACCTGCTGCGCTCGAAAGTAACGGGCGCGCTGTCGGGCCTGCAACTCGACTCGCCCGACCCGGCGACCCGTGCAGCCGCCATCAGCGCGCTGCTGCAAAACTCCGATCCGGCGATCAAGCCGCTGGTCGACGCGGCCCGCGCGAAAGAAACCGATCCGGCGCTCAAGAAGCGCCTCGACACACTGTGGGCGATGACCGCGCTGCACGATGCCGATCCGGCCAGGCGCCTGGAAGCCGTGCAACTGGTGGCCGCGCGCCACGATCTCGACATGAACGAACTGCTGCGGCCGCTGGTCGCGAAGAAAGCGGACGGCAGCTTCGTCGAAGCCGACGATCGCGTGCGCGCCGCCGCGCAAGGCGGCATCGACGAGCTCGACGCGATCCAGCGCCGCAGCCAGATCGCCGGCACGCTGTTCGCTGGCTTGTCGCTCGGCAGCGTGCTGCTGCTCGCCGCGCTCGGACTTGCGATCACGTACGGGCTGATCGGCGTGATCAACATGGCGCACGGCGAATTCCTGATGATCGGCGCGTACGCCACCTATGTCGTGCAGAACCTGTTTCAGCGCTTCGCGCCCGGCGCGTTCGACTGGTATCCGCTGTTCGCGGTGCCGGCGTCGTTCGCGGCGGCGGGGCTGGTCGGCATCGTGCTCGAACGGCTGGTGCTCAAGCACCTGTACGGCCGTCCGCTCGAAACGCTGCTGACCACCTTCGGCGTCAGCCTGATCCTGATTCAGGCGACCCGCATGCTGTTCGGCGCGCAGAACGTGCAAGTGATCAACCCGGCGTGGATGAGCGGCGGCGTGACCGTGCTGCCGAATCTGATCCTGCCGTACAACCGGCTGGCGATCCTGGCGTTCTCGCTGATCGTCGTCGGGATTGCGTGGGCGGTGTTGACGAGGACACGGCTCGGTCTGTTCGTGCGCGCGGTTACGCAGAACCGTCGCATGGCCGCCTGCGTCGGCGTGAAGACCGCGCGGGTCGATTCGTATGCGTTCGCGTTCGGCGCGGGCATCGCCGGGCTGGGCGGCTGCGCGCTGTCGCAGATCGGCAATGTCGGGCCGGACCTCGGCCAGAGCTACATCATCGATTCGTTCATGGCGGTCGTGCTCGGCGGCGTCGGCCAGCTGGCCGGCACGGTGATCGGCGGTTTCGGGCTCGGGCTCGTCAGCAAGGCGATCGAACCGTTCTGGGGCGCGGTGCTCGCGAAGATCGCAGTGCTGGTGCTGATCGTGTTGTTCATCCAGAAGCGTCCGCAGGGCATGTTCGCCCTCAAGGGCCGTAGTGCGGAGGCATGAGATGACATCGGCAACCTCGTCCGCTCATGTCGGCACGGCGGGCAGCGGCGCCGTTGCCGGCCGCGACGCGCAAGCGGGCTTCGCGCTCGGCCTGCCGCCGCGTCCCGCACTGCTGTCGCGCCGTGCATGGCTCGCGCTGATCGCGCTGATCATCGTGTTCGGGCTCGGCGTACCGTTCGCCACGCTGGTGGTGCCGGAGACCAGCGCGCTGCATCTGTCCGCGTACGCGACAACGATCACCGGCAAGTTCATGTGCTACGCGATCGCGGCGCTCGCGCTCGACCTCGTGTGGGGCTACTGCGGCATTCTGAGCCTTGGCCACGCGCTGTTCTTCGCGCTGGGCGGCTACGCGATCGGCATGTACCTGATGCGCGCGATCGGCCACGACGGCAAATATGGCAGCGACCTGCCCGACTTCATGGTGTTTCTCGACTGGCATCAGTTGCCGTGGTACTGGCAGGGCACCCAGCATCTCGGCTATGCGCTGCTGCTGGTGGTGCTGGTGCCGGCAGTCGTCGCGTGGGTGTTCGGCTTCTTCACGTTCCGCTCGCGCGTGAAAGGCGTGTACCTGTCGATCATCACGCAGGCCATGACCTTCGCCGCGATGCTGCTGTTCTATCGCAACGAAACGGGCTTCGGCGGCAATAACGGCTTCACCGACTTCAAGCGCATCGCCGGCTTTCCGATCACGCACCCCGCCACGCGCACCGCGCTGTTGCTGATCACGTTCGCGGTGCTGATCCTCGCATTCCTCGGCGCACGAGCCATCGTCACGTCGAAACTCGGCCGCGTGGTGACCGCCGTGCGCGACGGCGAAACGCGCCTGATGTTCCTCGGCTATAGCCCGCTCGCGTACAAGCTGTTCGTGTGGACCGTGTCGGCCGTGTTGTGCGGCATTGCCGGCGCGTTGTACGTGCCGCAGGTCGGCATCATCAATCCGGGCGAGATGTCGCCGGGCAATTCGATCGAGATGGCGATCTGGGTCGCGGTAGGCGGACGCGGCACGCTGATCGGACCGATCATCGGCGCGTTCGCGGTGAACGGCGCGAAGAGTTTCTTCACCGCGAACTTTCCTGAATACTGGCTGTTCTTTCTCGGTCTGATCTTCGTGCTGGTCCCGCTGCTGCTGCCGAACGGCATCATTGGACTGATCGAACTCGTGACGCGCAAGAGGAACCGCTCATGAACGAAAACCCGATGGTTCCTGATCTGGCCTTACCGGAAGAACCCGCCGAGCGCTCGTTGAGCGGCGTCGCGAGCATGGGACACGTTGTCGTGCCAGGCGAGATCGACGTTTCGCACGGCACGATCCTGTACCTCGAAGACGTGACGGTGAGCTTCGACGGCTTTCGCGCGCTGAATGCGTTGACACTTGCGATCGACGCCGGCGAACTGCGCTGCATCATCGGCCCGAACGGCGCGGGCAAGACCACGATGATGGACGTCATCACCGGCAAGACGGAGCCGGATTCCGGCAAGGTCTTTCTCGGGCAGTCGATCGATCTGACGCGGATGAACGAGCCGTCCATCGCGCGCGCGGGGATTGGGCGCAAGTTTCAGAAGCCGACCGTGTTCGAGCAGCATCCCGTGTGGGAGAACCTCGAACTGGCGATGAAGGCCGACAAGGGCTGGTGGGCGTCGTTGCGCGCGCGCCTGGATCGTCAGGCGCAGGCGCGCATCGAGCAGACGCTGGCGCTGATCGGCCTCGAGAGCGAAGCGCGGCGCCTCGCCGGCGAGCTTTCGCACGGACAGAAGCAGCGGCTCGAAATCGGCATGCTGCTGATGCAGCAACCGGCGCTGCTGCTGCTCGACGAGCCAGCCGCCGGCATGACCGACGACGAGACCATGCAGTTGGCCGAGTTGCTCAATCATCTGCGCGGCACCTGCTCGATGATGGTGGTCGAACACGACATGGAGTTCGTGGCGGCGTTGTCGGGCGACACCGGCAAGGTCACGGTGATGGCCGAAGGACGCGTGCTCGCGCACGGCACGCTCGACGAAGTCAAGCAAGACGAGACGGTCATCGAGTCGTATTTAGGTCGATGAATTAGAGGCGCGAACGCACATGCTAGAAGTAGATAACCTGAACCAGTACTACGGCGGCAGCCACATCCTGCGCGATGTGCAGCTCACCGTGCCCGACGGCAAGCTCACGGTGCTGCTGGGCCGCAACGGCGTCGGCAAGACCACGCTGCTGCGCTGCCTGATGGGCGTCGTGCAGACGAAGAGCGGCTCGATTGCGTGGCGCGGCACGCCGATCACCAAGCTGCCGACCTACTCGCGCGTCGAGCACGGGCTCGCCTATGTGCCGCAAGGCCGCGATATCTTTCCGCGGCTGACCGTCGAGGAAAATCTGCTGGTCGGCGCGGCCAGCAAGAAAGCGCCCAGGAAAATCCCCGAGCGGATCTACGAACTGTTCCCAGTCCTGAAGGATATGCGCAGCCGTCGTGGCGGCGATCTGTCGGGCGGTCAGCAGCAACAGCTCGCGATTGGCCGCGCGCTGATGAGCGATCCGCAACTGCTGATTCTCGACGAACCGACCGAAGGCATCCAGCCGTCGATCATTCAGGACATCGGCCGCACGCTGCGTCAACTGGTCGAGGAAATGGGCATGACGGTGTTGCTCGTCGAGCAGTATTACGACTTCGCGAAAGACATCGCCGACCGGTATTGGGTGATGAGCCGGGGTGAGATCGTCGCGGGCGGCGAAGGCGCCAACATGGATACCGATGGCGTGCGCGCACTGATCGCCGTGTGATCGCGATGTGAGGGCACGCGCAAGCTTGCGTGCTATTCTCGCCACATCCTGGGCGGCGCGGCTCGCGCCCGCAAGCCCACTGGTCTTAACACGCCGATCGCACGTTCATTCGCATGTCGCTTCACGAAAATCACGTCACGCTCGCCACTGCGCATGCCGCCGCGCATTCGCATTCGTCCTGGCGCGCGCGTCTCGAACTCGGCTTCGTCAAACAGGACGAGCGCACGACGCTGTTGCATCGGCTGCATGATGGGCCGTTGCGCGTGCAGCGGCCGCTCTATCCGGAAGGTCATGCGATCTGCCATGCGGTGATCGTGCATCCGCCCGGCGGGATCGCGGGCGGCGATCAACTCGCTATCGACATCGTGGTCGGCGCCGGTGCGCATGCCGTGATCACGACGCCCGGCGCGACCAAGTGGTACAAGTCCAATGGCCGCGCAGCGAAGCAGCATATCGCCGTGCGCGTCGGCGAGCAGGCGAAGCTCGATTGGTTGCCGCAGAACAATATCGTGTTCGACCACGCGAATGCGCAGCTGGATTTTTCGCTGACCTTGGCCGAGGGCGCTACCGCGATTGGCTGGGATGCGACCCAGCTCGGACGGCAAGCTGCCGGTGAGCGGTGGTCGGAAGGTTGCTTGCGCGCAGTGTCGCGGATCGTCGGCCCGAACGGCGAGCTGCTATGGCTCGAACGCGCGAGCCTCAACGCGGACGATCCGCTGCGCGATGCGGCTCAGGGACTCGCAGGCTTTCCCGTCTACGGAACGCTGTGGGCCGTCGGCGCGGCTTGCGACAACGCGCTGGCCGAGTCGCTGACCGCGCAACTGCCGTTCGACGATTCGCTGCGCGCCGCTGCTTCGTGCGTGACGCATGGCGTGGTGCTAGTGCGCGCGGTTTCGCGCTCGATGGAGACATTGCAGCACGCGTTGACGCGCTGCTGGCTGCAACTGCGGCCGGTCGTGCATGGCGTCGCGGCGGTGCCGTTGCGGATCTGGTCGACGTAAATCGTTGCACACGCGATTCGCGGCCTGCTCCGCAATCCATTGCGCTGCCAGCTTCGAACGAAGCGAGCCTTTCACCGTAGTAAGACCCGCGACGCACCAACACGGCGCGCTCTAACGCCCCAATCGTGTGCGTCTCCTGGCTTGGTGTCCCGCCAGCCCACGCTGCACAGCCATGGCACACACCTTGCGTCGACCTTCCCCAAGATGCTGCCGCGCCCTGACGGCAGCCGACCGGCTCGCCGCCATCACGACACCGCCACCACCGCTCACAGAACATGAAACGACCACTCCCTCGCCCCACGCGCCGCGCGTTGCTCGCCGCGTTGCTGTCCGCGCCCATCGTCGCTCACCTCGCCTTTCATGCAGTCGCCGCTCACGCAGACACGCTCGACAATATCGCCAAGGCCGGTGTGCTGAAAGTGGCCGTGCCGGAAGACTATCCGCCGTTCGGTTCGGTCGGCGCCGACATGAAGCCGCAAGGCTACGACATCGACACCGCCGAGCTGCTCGCGAAGTCGATGAACGTGAAGCTCGAACTCGTGCCGGTCAACAGCGCGAACCGCATTCCGTATCTGCAAACGGGCAAGGTCGATCTGGTGATCTCGTCGCTCGGCAAGACGCCGGATCGCGAGAAGGTGATCGACTTTTCGACCGCCTATGCGCCGTACTACCAGGGCGTGTTCGGCCCCGCCGACATCAAGGTCGCGAACCCCGCCGATCTCACCGGCAAGACGGTCGGCGCAACGCGTGGCGCGCTCGAGGAAATCGGCCTCTCGCAGATGGCGCCGAACGCGACCATCAAACGCTTCGAGGACAACAACGCGACCATCGCCGCGTTTCTGTCGGGCCAGGTGCAGTTGATCGCCGCGGGCAACATCGTCGCGGCCGCGATCCTCGCGAAGAATCCGCCGCGCCGTCCGGAGCCGAAGTTCGTGATCAGGAATTCGCCGTGCTTCGTCGGCATGAACAAGAACGAGCCGCGCCTGCAGCAGAAAGTGGACGCCGCCATCGCGCAGGCGAAGCAGGACGGCACGCTCAACACGATGTCGAAGAAGTGGTTCGGCGCACCGTTGCCGACTGATCTGTAAGCGCGCCGCTTTTAAGCACACCCTTTTAAGCACACCGTTTGTAAGCCCACCGTTAGCCGGACTTGATACCGTGACCGGCTCATCCGGCCCTGCATGTGTTGCGGCCTCGCCGCGTGCGCTTCACGCGATCGCGACCGTAACGCGCAGTGCCTATCATTGCCGCGGCCGGACCCAGCAGGGACCGGCACAACCCAACGCACACATTCGATGAAGCTGACACCTCGCGAGAAGGACAAGCTGCTGATCTTCACCGCCGCGCTGCTTGCCGAACGGCGCCGCGCGCGCGGCCTCAAACTGAACTACCCGGAAGCGATCGCGTTCATCACCGCCGCGCTGATGGAAGCGGCGCGCGACGGCAAGACCGTCGCCGAGGTCATGCACTACGGCACCACGCTGCTCACGCGCGCCGATGTGATGGAAGGCGTGCCGGAGATGATCCCCGACATCCAGGTCGAAGCCACGTTCCCCGACGGCACCAAGCTCGTCACCGTTCATCACCCGATCCCCTGATCTCGTAAGGCAGATCCCATGATTCCCGGCGAACTCCTCATCGACGACGGCGAACACGAGCTGAATGCGGGCCGCGCCACGGTCACGGTGGTCGTGTCGAATACCGGCGACCGTCCCGTGCAGATCGGCTCGCACTACCACTTCTACGAAGTGAACGCGGCGCTGTCGTTCGATCGCGAAGCGGCGCGCGGCTTCCGGCTGAACATCGCGGCAGGCACCGCCGTGCGCTTCGAGCCCGGCCAGGAACGCACCGTCGAACTGGTCGAACTGGCGGGCGAGCGTGTCGTCTACGGCTTTAACGGCAAGGTGATGGGCAAGCTGTGATGCGCCGCGCGCTCAACTGCCTGACCGCCCTGCTCATTTCCGGACTCACACCATGACATTACGCATTGGCCGCCGCGCGTACGCGGAGATGTTCGGCCCTACCACCGGCGACCGCGTGCGCCTCGCCGATACCGAGTTGCTGATCGAAGTCGAGCGCGACTTCACCACCTACGGCGAAGAAGTCAAATTCGGCGGCGGCAAGGTGATTCGCGACGGCATGGGCCAGTCGCAACGCGTGCACGCCGAGGTCGTCGATACGGTCGTGACGAACGCGGTGATTCTCGATCACTGGGGCATCGTCAAGGCCGACATCGGCATCAAGAACGGCCGCATTGCCGCAATCGGCAAGGCGGGCAATCCCGACATCCAGCCGAACGTGACGATCACGATCGGCGCGGCCACCGAAGTGATCGCGGGCGAAGGCCTGATCGTGACGGCGGGCGGCATCGACACGCACATTCACTTCATCAGCCCGCAGCAGATCGAAGAAGCGCTCGCGAGCGGCGTGACCACGATGCTCGGCGGCGGCACCGGCCCGGCCACCGGCACCAACGCGACCACCTGCACGCCGGGTCCGTGGCATCTCGAACGCATGCTGCAGGCAGCCGATGGTTATCCGATGAACCTCGGCTTTCTCGGCAAGGGCAACGTCAGCCAGCCGCAACCGGCGCTGGAGCAGATCGCCGCCGGCGCGATCGGTCTGAAGCTGCATGAGGACTGGGGCACCACGCCCGCCGCGATCGACAACTGCCTCTCTGTGGCCGACGACACCGACACGCAGGTCGCGATCCACACCGACACGCTGAACGAAGCGGGTTTCGTCGAAGCGACGGTGGCCGCGTTCAAGGGCCGCACGATCCACACGTATCACACGGAAGGCGCGGGCGGCGGCCACGCGCCGGACATCATCAAGGTGTGCGGCGAAGCGAACGTGCTGCCATCCTCGACCAATCCGACGCGCCCGTATACCGTCAACACGCTCGAAGAGCATCTCGACATGCTGATGGTGTGCCACCACCTGGACCCGTCTATCGCGGAAGACATTGCGTTTGCCGAATCGCGCATCCGCCGTGAGACCATCGCGGCCGAAGACATCCTGCACGATCTCGGCGCGCTGTCGATGCTGTCGTCGGATTCGCAGGCGATGGGCCGCGTGGGCGAAGTGATCATCCGCACGTGGCAGACCGCGCACAAGATGAAGGTGCAACGCGGCGCGCTGCCCGAGGACACCACGCGTCACGATAACTTCCGCGCGAAGCGCTATGTCGCGAAGTACACGATCAACCCGGCGATCACGCATGGCATCTCGCATGAAGTCGGCTCGATCGAGCCGGGCAAGTGGGCCGATCTGGTGTTCTGGGAGCCGGCGTTTTTCGGCATCAAGCCGTCGCTGATCCTGAAGGGCGGCATGATCGCGATGGCGCAGATGGGCGACCCCAACGCGTCGATTCCGACGCCGCAGCCGGTGCACTATCGCGAGATGTTCGCGACGCGCGGCGCAGCATTGGGCCGCACGTCGCTGACCTTCGTTTCGCAGATGGCCGCCGACGCGGGCGTGGCCGAACGTTACGGCCTGAACAAGCGTATCGTCGTGGTGAAGAACTGCCGCAACATCTCGAAGGCCGACATGATTCACAACGCGTGGCGTCCGGCGATCAGCGTCGATCCGGAAACCTATCAGGTGATCGCCGACGGTCAGTTGCTGACCTGCGAACCGGCCACCGTGCTGCCGATGGCGCAACGCTACTTTCTGTTCTAACCATGCGTACTCTCGACAAACTGCTGGCGCCGCATCTGAAGCTCGCGCCGGTGCTGGTGAAGCGGGCGCCGACGCTGACGCTCGCTTGCGACGAACGGCGCAAGAGCCGGCTCGCAGCCACGCTCGATAACGGCGAAGAAGTCGCACTGCTGTTGCCGCGCGGCACCGTGCTGCGCGACGGCGATGTGCTGGTCGCCGACGATGGCGGCCTCGTGCGGGTGGTCGCCGCAGCGGAAGCGGTGCTGTACGTGCGCGCGAAAGATGCGTTGACGCTGACGCGTGCCGCGTATCACCTCGGCAATCGTCATACGCCGGTGGAAGTGGGCGCGGACTATCTGAAGCTCGAATACGATCCGGTGCTGGCCGACATGCTCAAGCGCATCGGCGCGACGGTCGATCAGGTGTCGATGCCGTTTCAGCCTGAGACCGGCGCGTATGGCGGCGGGCATAAGCATGGGCATGATGAGACGTTCGCTGAGGACTATGCGCTTGCGCAGCAGGTGTTTGGTGAGCATCATGGGCATGAGCATGGCCACGCGCACGATCACGACCACGACCACAGCGACCACGTGCACGACGAATCCTGCGGCCACGCGCATCACCCGCATCATGCGCATCGCTGAACTCACCGCGCTGCTGCATCTCGCGTCGCCGGCGCTGCCGATCGGCGCATTCAGCTACTCGCAGGGTCTCGAAGCGGCGATCGAAGCGCAGTTGATCACCGACGCCGATTCCGCCCGCGCGTGGATCGCCGGCGGCCTGACCGATGTGCTCGCGCACGGCGAACTGCCGTTCCTCGCGCATCAGATGGAGCGCTGGCGCTCGCATGACACCGCGGGTCTCGCCGAAGCCAACGGCGAATTCCTCGCGAGCCGCGAGTCCGCGGAACTGCGCCGCGAAACGGAACAGATGGGCTGGTCATTGCGGCAACTGTGCGTGTCGCTTGAATGGGGCGATGCGGCAAGACGCGCGACGCTCGCGTCGATCACGCCGCTCGCGCAACCCACCGCGTTCGCCTTCGCCGCCTACGCGCACGACGCAGCCGTCGACGCCGCGCTCGCCGCTTACGCCTTTAGCTGGATAGAGAACCAGGCCGCCGCCGCGTTGAAGGCCGTGCCGCTGGGGCAGCTCGCGGGCCAGCGCATCATCGTCGCATTGCGCGAGCCGATCGATGCCGCCGTCACGCGCGCTTTGGCCACCTCACCCGACAACATCAACACCTTCGCGCCGCAACTCGGCATTCTGTCGGCGCGTCACGAGTCGCAGTATTCGCGGCTCTTTCGCTCATAAATCGATCCATCATGAACGCACCTCATCATCCCGCCCTGCGCACGAAGAAACTGCCGCCGCTGCGCGTGGGCGTCGGCGGCCCGGTCGGCTCCGGCAAGACCACACTGCTCGAAATGCTCTGCAAGGCGATGCGCGAACAGTACGACCTCGTCGCGATCACCAACGACATCTATACGAAAGAAGACCAGCGTCTGTTGACCGTGGCGGGCGCGTTGCCGGCCGAGCGGATCATGGGCGTCGAGACGGGCGGCTGCCCGCATACGGCGATCCGCGAAGACGCGTCGATCAATCTCGAAGCCGTCGACCGCATGCTGACGCGCTTTCCCGACGCCGATATCGTGTTCATCGAATCGGGCGGCGACAATCTCGCGGCGACGTTCAGTCCGGAACTGTCGGACCTGACCATCTACGTGATCGACGTGGCGGGCGGCGAGAAGATTCCGCGCAAAGGCGGGCCCGGCATTACGAAATCGGATCTGCTGGTGATCAACAAGACGGACCTCGCGCCGATGGTCGGCGCGAATCTCGACGTGATGGCTGCGGATGCGAAAAAGATGCGCGGAGAGCGGCCCTTTGTGATGTGCAATCTGAAGGCGCTCGACGGGTTGGATGAGGTGGTGAGGTTTATCGAGAAGAAGGGGTTGTTGAAGGTTTGATGCTTTACTCCCCCGGATGGCATTCAACCAGGAATGCCATCATCTCCGTCGCGTCTTTCGACAGATAGAAGCGCACCATCTTTTCGTTGAAGTCGGCCGCGCGCTGTGCCGGGACACTGATCGCATCGATACCGTTTGCCATCAGTACGCCGTTCATCATGAAACGTGACGTACGTTTATTCCCATCGAAGAAGAACTGCTGCAACGCGCCGAACAGGAAGAACGCGCAGCCGCGTTCGAAGGCATTCGAAACCTGCTCCGCAAGCGCGCGGGTACCTGCGTTAAAGACCTGGTTGAGTTCCGGCGCCCCAGGTAAGGTTGGTAGCGGCGTATAGCGTCCTGCCTCGCCCAATGCGACGTCAGGTGTGTATCGCGTCTCCTCTCCTTCTCCACGGAAGACGCCCCACTCGAGAGCCTCGTTACGCGCAACGAGGCGATGCAGGTCGCAGAACGTGGTTTTATCGAGTGCAAATCGCCCATTCTGCACAATCGCCAGCAAACGCTTCGAACTCTCCGCGAGGTTCAGGATTTGCTCCTGATCGGAAATTTTCCGACCACCAACAGTGACGCCGTCGAGCAGCGTCTTCACTTCGGGAAACGTAAAAGGATTCCCTTCGAGCACACTCGCATCCCACACGAATTCCGGCAACATTCGATGAAAGCGGAAGCACGCCCGTTTGATCGAATGGATCGGGATGTCTTGTGGAATCGCGGCGCGGTCCCATTGAAAGCCAAGGTCGGTGAAAAGCGTCATCGCAGGCGGTGAGAGAGCGGTTCAAGTCACAGGGCCGGGGATTCACAAGCCCAATCTTCGCAGAATATATTAATTATCGATGAGCGAAGCGATGCGCCACGCTCCGCATTTCACAGCACTCACTCAGACTCCGGCAACACCGCCATCAACACGTCCACCGTCCGCGCCGTCGCGCCACGATGACGCGCGGCGAATGCGGCAGCCGCGCCGCCCATCGCCAGCCGCCGCGGCTTGTCGCCGAATAGTTCGCGCAAAGCACGCGCGAGCTCAGCCGGATCTTGCACCTGCAACGCGGCGCCTGCCGCCACCGCATCCGCCGTGGCCTGCGTGAAATTGAACACATGCGGCCCGATCAGCACCGGCACACCGACCGCGCACGCCTCGATCAGATTCTGCCCGCCGAGCGGCAGCAAACTGCCGCCGATAAACGCCAGATCCGCGGTGGCATAGTAAGCGCCCAATTCGCCCATCGAATCGCCCAGCAGCACGTTCACGCCGGCAGGCAACGCCGGCACGCCGCCGCTCGTGGCCGCGGACGCCACTTTCGCATCCGGCGCCCAGTTCGAACGCCGCTCGAGCCGCAGCCCGGCCTTCTCGACCAATGCCGCCACTTCGTTGAACCGTTGCGGATGACGCGGCACCAGAATCAGCAGCGCGGCCTCGACCTCAAGCGCCGCGAACGCTTGCAGCACCAATGCCTCTTCACCCTCGCGCGTGCTCGCCGCGACCCACACCGGCCGCGTGCCGATCGCCGCGCGCCACGCGTGACCGCGCGCCGCCAGTTCCGGCGGCGTGCTCATGTCGAACTTCAGATTGCCGAGCACCGCGACGTTGCGCGCGCCGAGCGCGGTGAGCCGCTCGGCATCCGACGGACTCTGCGCCAGCACGCGCGCAAACCCGCCGAACACGTCTTTGGTCGCGCCGCCGAATTTGGCCGCGCGCTTGTACGAGCGCGCCGACATCCGCGCATTGGTCAGCACGAGCGGCACATCCGCGCGACGGCATTCGTCGATCAGCGTCGGCCACACTTCGGTTTCCATCACCAGACCAAGCGACGGCCGCCACGCGCGCAAGAAGCGCCGCACTGCATGCGGCATGTCGTACGGCAAGTAGCTGCGCAACACACGGTCGCCGAAAACCTCCGTGCCGGTCGCGCGGCCGCTCGGCGTCATGTGGGTCAACAGAATGCGCGCGTCGGGACGCGCCTTCATCAGCGCGTCGATCAGCGGCTGCGCGGCACGCGTCTCGCCGACCGACACCGCGTGCACCCAGATCAGCGGCCCGTTGTCTTCAGGCAAGCGCCCGCGCGAGTATCCGAAGCGCTCGCCGAGATGCTCGCGGTAGCCGCGCTCCTTGCGCGAACGAATCAGCAGACGCAGCACCGCAAGCGGCGCGATCAGCCACCAGAGCGCGTTATAAATCGCCCTCAGCATCGGCACTCCGCGTGCTTCGCGTGCTTCGGCGCATGAGCCGCCACGCGTCGCAAAACCATCAGAAAGAGCGCGGCGCTCAAACCAGCGCCCTGCCCTTCAGGCGCTCGAGAATGCCGAGCGGCGCGCATTCGGGCTGCGCCATCGCCTTGACCGGCAGGAAGAAAGTCTGCTCCAGCATGAACTGGCCGGACATCACCGCGTGCGAGGTCTGGTCGGAGAAACACACCCACACGCAGCCCGGCGGGAACGGCATGGTCTCCTGCGGGCTCGACTTCTGATAGTCGAGATCGGCCTTCATGCCGTCGTGTAGATTCAGCATCAGATGGTCGTACTCGCTGCGCGGCGACTTGGTCACGTGCAGCAGATTCAGCAGCCATGCCGAACCCGGCATCTGCGGCTTGATGCGCGGCAGGAAGCGGCGCGCCATGTCCTCGAACGGTTCGCCGACGCGCCACACGCGCGGCGCCCCATGCGGGTTGACGTTGGTGAACACGCGCAGAATGCGCTCGCCGTAGTTCGGCCGCGACGGGAACGCGTCGACGTGCAGACGGCTATCGTCTTTACGCCACGAGGTTTCGCGCGTTTCCACCTGATGCAGCCGCAAGCTGGTTGGCGCGACCCGCAGCTTGCCGTTGTATTCGGGAAAGAGCCCGTCGACCAGCGTGCGCGCATTGGTCTGATAACGCGCGATCAACGCGCGCACCGCCGATTGCGTGACGGCGTCGCCGGCCACGCCGTGCAACGCGCCGCCGTTGGGTTCGAGGCTGATGTTCTTGCGGCTCGGATCGGCGAGCGCGGGATTGAGCAGCGCCTGTTCGCCGCCTTCGATCGCGAAGCGCAGGTTCGGGAAGTACAGCACCTTGCCGCGTTCGACGCCGGCGAGCAGCGTCTCGCGCGGCACGGACAGGTTGCGTGCGTGCCAGTCGGCGCTCGCTACTTCGATGATCTGGGTTTCGTTCATGGTCGCCCTTGAGAACGGAGGGTGCGCAAGGCGAAGCGCACCGACGGGTTACAGCAGGCCGAAACCGGCCAGTGCCGACTTGACCTGTTGCAGCGTGGGCGGCTGTCCGGCCGAGCCGAGATTGACGACGTTCGGCGACCAGTAGCCGCCGGTGCGCCACGCCGTCGAGAAATTGTACAACTCGACCGTGGGCCGCTTCAGCGCCGCCGCAATGTGGACTAGACCTGTGTCAACGCCAACCGTCGCGGCCGCGCCTTCGATCAGGCCGACCACCGCGGGCAACGACAGCTTCGGCGGCACGATCGCGGCCGCGCCGAATTCCTTCGCGAGACGCTCGCTGGTCGTGCGCTCGGCGTCGCTGCCCCACGGCAGCACGATCGACGCGCCGCGCCGCACCAGCGACTGCCCCAGCTCGATCCACGCGCTATCGGGCCATTGCTTGTCGGCGCGCGAAGTCGCGTGCACGAACACCACGTACGGCACCGGCAGGTTCAGATTCGCTTCCGACAAAGCCAGCGCCGCGCGCCCGGTGTCGAGGCCGAAGTCGATGTCGTCGGTGGGTTGCGGCGGCGGGTCGTTCAGCGCCGCGGCGACCAGTTGCCGCGTGCGTTCGACCACGTGGGTGCGCGGCTCGATCGGCACGCGCTTGCCGTAGAAGAAGCGCACCGGCCATTCGAAGCCCGCGCCGTCGGTGCGGTTCGCGAGGCCGACCAGCGGCCCGCGCGCCATGCTTGCGACCCATGCGGTCTTGATGAGCCCCTGGCAGTCGATCACGAGATCATAGTTCTCGGCGGCGAGCGCGCGCCGGAACGCGCCGATCTCGCGCCAGTTGTCGACCGACAGGATGCGCTTGCGCCAGCGCCGCAGCGACACCGGTATGGCCCGCCGCACGCCCGTCACCAGTTGCACGAGCCCCACGAAGCTTTCTTCGACGAGCCAGTCGATCAGGGCATCGGGATGGCGGCGTCGGATGTCGGCGATCACCGGCATGTTGTGAACGACGTCGCCCAATGACGACACCCGCACGATCAGTATCTTTTGCACGCTCAAGAGTGGGAAAACCGGCTATCCGGCCCGAAGATGCGTTAAGAGAGCCCCCAAACCTGTCGCTACGCGCCAGGCCCCCGAGGGGGGTGAGAAGACTTGGGACGGCCCGGCGTCTTAGTAAAAGCGCCCCCAAAACCTGTCGCTACGCGCCAGGCCCCCCGAGGGGGGTGAGAAGACTTGGGACGGCCCGGCGTCTTCTCACGAGAGGACCGCGATTTTAGCGCGTCACATGTAAATGACATGAAAAAACGCGGCGCGGTAAGTGAAACCCGCGCCGCGTTCTACGACGGCGGCGATTCGAAACGACCCGAAACGGGTCGAACCGCGCCGCCGCCTCAGCCTTTAGAACGGCAGTTTCGCATCGGCCTTCTCGGCGAGGATCACGCGACGAAAGTCTTCCTGAATGCGTTTGAGCGCCGCGTCGCTATCGGCTTCGAAGCGCATCACCACCACCGGCGTGGTGTTCGACGAACGCGCGAGACCGAAGCCGTCCGGATACTCGACGCGCAGGCCGTCGATCTTCACGACGTCGTCCGCGCCGGTGAACTTCGCGTTCTGCTGCAAACGCGCGATCAGTTCGAAGTTCTCGCCTTCTTCGAGCTTCAGCTGCAGCTCCGGCGTGGAGTTCGAGTTCGGCAGCGAGTTCAGCAGCTGGCTCGGATCGGCCACGCGCGTGAGAATTTCGAGCAGACGCGCTCCTGTGTACAGGCCGTCGTCGAAACCGTACCAGCGGTCCTTGAAAAACACGTGGCCGCTCATTTCGCCGGCCAGCGGCGCGCCGGTTTCACGCAGCTTCGCCTTCACGAGCGAGTGGCCGGTCTTCCACATCAACGGTTCGCCGCCCTTGTCCTTCACCCACTTCGCGAGATTGCGCGTGCACTTCACGTCGTAAATGATCTGCGCGCCCTTGTTGCGCGACAGCACTTCCTCAGCGAACAGCATCAGCTGGCGGTCCGGATAGATGATCTGGCCGTCCTTCGTGACGACGCCCAGGCGGTCGCCGTCGCCGTCGAACGCGAAGCCGATTTCCGCATCCGTTTCCTTCAGCGCGCGAATCACGTCCTGCAGGTTTTCCGGGTGAGCCGGGTCCGGGTGATGGTTCGGGAAGTTGCCGTCGATCTCGGTGAACAGTTCGACCAGCTCGCAGCCGAGCTTCTTGAACAGCTTCGGCGCGAGGCCGCCGGCGACGCCGTTGCCGGTATCGACCACGATCTTGATCGGGCGCGCGAGCTTGACGTCGCTGGCGATGCGCTCGAGATACGCGTCGGCGATATCGTACTCGGTGTACGTGCCGCTGCCGTCGCTGAAGTTCTCGTCGACGATGCGCTGATGCAGCGCGAGGATCTGTTCGCCGTAGATGGCCGCGCCGCGCAGGACCATCTTGAAGCCGTTGTAGTCAGGCGGATTGTGGCTGCCTGTCACGACGATGCACGAATCGACATGGCGTTCGCCGCTCGCGAGCTGCAACGGCACGCTGGCTGCGAAGTAGCCGACCGGAGTGGGCACCATACCGACGTCGACCACGTCGACGCCGGCCGCACGCAGACCGTCCGACAGTGCCTGAATCAGCTCGGGACCCGACAGGCGTCCGTCGCGCGCGACCACCACCGCGTCGCCGCCTTGCGCCCGCACCTCACTGCCGAATGCACGGCCGATGGACCGTGCGGCATCGGTGTCGAGCGTCTTGCCGATTACGCCGCGAATGTCATACGCCTTGAAAATGGATTTGGAGATCATGTTGGCTCACTTGCGTGCAATGGAAAATTTTGACCGGCGCACCGATGACCAATCGGTAAAACCAGCGTTAAAACGTAGCGGTGAAACGCTGTGGTGCGCCCTTGCCGGAAGCGATCCGGTTCCAACTTATAATTGCGTTCTTCTGACCAGCCTGAACAACGCCATTCTAATGCCTAGACGCCCTCCATTTGTTACGTTGCCGCGACAGTCGGCCGGGTGGGCAAACGCGCACGGTGCCGCCGAGCACTTCACACACGCGGACCGGCGAGCGGCGACCGGATGCTGACGCTCAAACGCTTCGCCAATCCGGACGTCACGCGGGCCTTCACGAATATCGTCTGGCTCGGGCTCGAACGGCTCACGCAGATCGGCGTGGCGATCGTGATCAGCGGCATGCTGGCGCGTTACTTCGGGCCGGACACCTTCGGCAAATGGCAATACGCGAACACGCTGCTGCTGGTGCTCTCGCCGATCACCTGGGTCTGCGGCGCGGAAATCCTGGTGCCCACCATCGTCGGCCGGCCGCCCGCGCAACTCGGCACCGTACTCGGCAGCGCGTTCGCGTTGCGTCTCTCGGTATCCGTCGCGGCGTTGCTGCTTACGTGGCTCGGCATCGCGCTGCATGTCTTCGAACCGCTGGTCGGCGCGATGCTCGCGGGGCTCGCGGTGACCATGCTGTTTCGCGAGCCGTTCGTCGGCGTGATCAACGCGTGGCTGCAAAGCATGACATACAGCAAGCCGCAGTTGCTCACCAGCATGAGCACCGCCGTGCTCAAGGCCGGCTGCGTCTATCTGCTGGTGCGCGCGGCGGCCACGCCCGCACGCTTCGGCTGGCTGTGGGCGCTCGAATCCGCGGCGATCGGCGCGGTGCTGCTGATCTACTTCATGCGCCGGCATGGCGGCCGGCTCGGCTGGCGGGTCGACCGTTCGCTCTTCAAGCATTTCGCGAGCGCGGGCACGGTGTTCTGGCTCGGCCTGATCTGTATGTATCTGTTTCTGAAACTGGACCGGCTGATGCTCGAACGGGCGATTTCGTTCGCCGACCTCGGCCGCTATTCCGCCGCCCAGCAGTTGAACGAAAACTGGATCACGCTCGCGCTGATGCTCGCGCAGACCATTGCGCCCGCGTTCGTCTACCGTGTGCAGGACGCCGCGCAACTGCGCCGCAATATGTGGCGGCTCACCGCGATGACCGCCGCGTTGATGGTGAGCGGCGCGCTCGTGCTGGACCTGCTGGCCGCTCTGATCATTCGGCGCGTGTTCGGGCCGGACTTCGAAGGCGCAATCGGGATCTTCCGCTGGGCCGTGTGGCTGTCGGTGCCCGCCGGCATCGAAGCGATCGGCAATCTGATTGTGCTGAAGTATCAGGCCAAATTCGTGTTGCTCGCGAAGTGGCTGCTGGCGCTGGCCGTCGCGTTCGCAGTCAATCTGCTGGCGATTCCCCGGCTTGGCGCCTATGGCGCGCTGGTGGGCCTCTCGGCCGGCTATCTGGCGGCTGCGTCGGTTAATCTTTATTACATTCGTTTCAAATTGCGCCCATGACGAACTCATCCGCCGCCGCGCAGATTTCACTCGACGACGTCGCGGTGCTGATGCCCGCGTACAACGGCCAGGCCGATGTCGATCTGACGCTCGCGTCGTTCAGCGAAACTGCGCTGGTGCACGTCCTGATCGTCGACGACGGCAGCACGCCACCGATCGTCGCGCCGGCGCTCGCCAACCTGAAGATCGACGTGCTGCGCATGCCGCAGAACGGCGGCATCGAGCGCGCGCTGCAAACCGGCATCGATGCGCTCGCGCAGCGCGGCTTTCGCTTTGCCGCGCGAATCGATGCGGGCGACCGCAGCGTGCCGCAACGACTCGCGAAGCAACGCCGGTTCATGGAGTTGCATCCGCAGGTGGCCGGCCTCGGCATGTGGACCCAGGTCGTCACGCGCGCGGGCGAGCCGCTCTTCATGCTGAAGCCTCCCGCCGAGCCCGATGCGATCCGCCGCTTGCGGTTTTTCCGCTCATGCCTCGCGCATCCTTCGATGATGCTGCGCATCGACGCGGTGCGCGCGGTCGGCAACTATCGCGCCGCGTATCGTTCCGCCGAAGACCTCGATCTGTTCGTGCGTCTGATGGAGCGCTACGACTGCGCGAACCTGCCGGAGCTCGGGCTCTACTACGAACTGAACGAAGGTGGTATCAGCGCGACCAAACGGCGCCGCCAGGTGACTTCGACGCTGCGTCTGCAACTGCGCTATTTCAACGCCGCCAATCCGTACGACTGGCTCGGCCTCGCGAAAAATCTGCTGCATCTGGTGATGCCGTACCGCGCGCTCCAGCGAGTCAAACGCGTCCTGCTCCCGCCGCGCGCGAGCCACTAGTCCATACACAGTCCCCGACACCGCCCCATTCACCGCCGAGCCCGTTCCCGCATGAAGCCTGCCTTGAAGTCGACGCCCGCGCTGCGCATTACACTCGTCTGTAACACCGCCTGGGCAATCTATACCTATCGGCAGGGGCTGATCCGCATGCTGGTCGGACGCGGCGTCGACGTGACGGTGCTCGCGCCGCGCGACCGCACTTTCGAACTGCTCACCGCGATGGGCTGCCGCTGCATCGAACTGCCGGTTGCCTCCAAAGGCACCAATCCGCGCGACGACCTGCGCACGCTCGCGTCGCTCTACCGGCAATACCGGACGATCCGCCCGCACGTGGTGTTTCACTACACGATCAAGCCGAACATCTACGGCTCGATCGCCGCGAAGCTCGCGGGCGTGCAGTCGGTTGCGGTGACGACCGGGCTTGGCTACGTCTTCATTCAGCACAGCCGCGCCGCGCAGGTGGCAAAAAAACTGTATCGTTTCGCGTTCCGCTTCCCGCGCGAAATCTGGTTTCTGAATCGCGACGACCAGGCAGCGTTTGTCGAGCAGAATTTGTTAGTGCATCCTGAGCGTGCGCGGCTGCTGCATGGCGAAGGCGTCGATCTCGAACAGTTCGCGTTCACGCCGCTGCCGGAGCGGCCGGACTTCAGGTTCGTGCTGATCGGGCGGCTCCTGTGGGACAAAGGCGTCGGCGAATATGTGGAAGCCGCGCGGCGATTGCGTGAACGTTATCCGCACGCGCGGTTCCAACTGCTCGGTCCGGCCGGCGTCGACAACCCGAGCGCGATCACGCGCGACGAGGTGGCCGCGTGGGAACAGGAAGGCATCATCGAGTATCTTGGTGAGGCGCACGATGTGCGGCCCTTCATCGCCGATGCCGATTGCATCGTTTTACCGTCGTATCGCGAAGGCGTGCCGCGCACGCTGATGGAAGCGTCGGCGATGGGCCGGCCGATCGTCGCGACCGACGTGCCGGGTTGCCGCGAGGTGGTGGCCGACGGCGTCAATGGATTGCTGTGCGAAGTGCGCAACGCGGAGAGTCTCGCGACACAGCTCGCGCGCATGCTCGACATGAGCGGCGCCGCGCGCCGTGCGATGGCGGAACGCGGCCGGCAGAAAGTCGCGGAAGAATTCGACGAGCGGGTTGTCGTCGAAACGTATCAAGACCTGGTGCAGAAAATGACGGGCGTTTTACTTTAACGGAGCAAACAGCATGACCACGAAGGGCACGATTCTGGTAACGGGCGGCGGCGGCTTTATCGGCTCGCACACATGTGTCGAACTGCTGAACGGCGGCTACGGCGTCGTGGTGATCGACAATCTCGTGAACAGCAACCGCGAATCGCTGCGGCGCGTGGAGACAATCACCGGCCGCGCTGTGACCTTCTACGAAAACGATGCGCGCGATGAAGCGGCGCTCAACCGTATTTTCGACGCGCATCCGATCACGGGCGCGATTCACTTCGCCGCGCTGAAGGCGGTGGGCGAATCGGTAGCCAAGCCGATCGAGTACTACAGCAACAACGTCGGCAGCTTGCTGAGCCTGCTCGGCGTGATGCGCGATCGCAACGTCAAGCAGTTCGTGTTCAGTTCGTCGGCGACGGTGTACGGCGTGCCGAAGAGCTCGCCGATCGACGAGTCGTTCCCGCTGTCGGCCACCAATCCTTATGGCCAGTCGAAGCTGATCGCCGAGCAGGTGTTGCGCGATCTGGAAGTGGCCGACCCGTCATGGCGAATCGCCACGCTGCGCTACTTCAATCCGGTCGGCGCGCACGAGAGCGGTCTGATCGGCGAAGATCCGGCCGGCATTCCGAACAACCTGATGCCGTATGTCGCGCAGGTGGCGGTCGGCAAGCTCGAAAAACTGCGGGTGTTCGGCGGCGATTATGAAACGCCCGACGGCACCGGCGTGCGCGACTATATCCATGTGGTCGATCTGGCGCGCGGACACCTGGCCGCGCTCGATGCGCTGGTCAAGCGCGATGCCAGCTTCGTCGTGAACCTCGGCACGGGCCAGGGCTATAGCGTGCTCGACGTGGTGCGCTCGTTCGAGAAGGCATCCGGCAAGCCGGTGCCGTACGAGATCGTCGCGCGCCGTCCGGGCGACGTCGCATCGTGCTTCGCCGATCCGGCGGCGGCTGAGAACATCATCGGCTGGCGCGCGCAGTTCGGCATCGAGCGGATGTGCGCGGATCACTGGCGCTGGCAGTCGACGAATCCGCGTGGGTTTGCCTGAGTCCGAGTATCGGCGGTGGCATCGGGAATCACCTGACAAAGCATCCTTTCGCCGTTGAACCGGTGGCTGCTCGCCGATCTTGGCGAGCAGCCCGAGGCCGCCTTCCTTCAGTGGCCACGCCTGATTTTCGTGTCAGCGCGGAAATCCTCCCTATCTGCAACACACGTCCTCACAAGTGCAGCCTATTCAGAAAATGGCGCCGCCTCCAAAAAAGCGATGCTGCATCAGGATGTGTTTCGGCAATAACCCCGTCTTTTCGGAGTTATCCGATATAGCTGCACTCCAGTCTCGTGGGCTAATGCCCTGCCGAGTTCGTTCGTCAGTTGTACCAGCAATGAAGTAGGTACTACCCCGATCCAGACCACAGACGTGAATATGCCGGAACAGCCGAAGAACGATACGACGCATCTGTTCGCAGCCATCGGTGCGCTTACCGAGCGTGGCGCCCGCGTCAGCCGGGTAACGTCTGCACCGTGTATTTGGGGCTACGAAGCGCTCGCACGGGACGGTCTGGTTCGCATCTAAATCGACGTGGAACAGGACACGAAATAATGATGCGTCGAATTGCCGTAGTCGGCGACAGCCTGGAACGCGGCGGCGAAATACTGCCCTACGCGGGTCCGGTCTTTACTATCGGTGACGCCGGTCGCCAGGTTGCCCTCATTGGGGGATCGGCATACTGCGAAGCCTGCAAGAGCACAGGCACGATTTTGAAGGCCGGCGGCCCCCGCCGTATCGACTTCATGGGCGAAACCGCAATTGACCGCGATATCGTCCTTTGCAAGTGCCCATCGCCGCCACAAATCGTCGCGACGCTTGCCGGCGAGTCATGGTGCGACGACATGGCCGAATCAATGGGCACTGTTGCCTCAAGCAAGACCATCGGCGGCGGTGTCGCGTCTGTCGTGATCGGCTCTTACGACGAACGAGTCAGAGCGATAGGGCGCGGCGCAACCGAAGGCTACCCATATTTCATCGAAACAGCAGACGGCGGGACCTTCTCAGGTCGACTGGATAACGACGGTCATCTGCCACGCTTGTACACCGATGCTGCCGCCGATTACCACGTTTACTGGGGTGACGACGCCCTCGCAAGAGGGAAAGGAACCTGAGCAATGCCGAACAAGAAGACTATCGTTAGAACGAACTCCACGCCGAACTCGATCAAGGAAGTGCATTTGAAGGCTGTTACTTTTGCCGAGTTGTGGGCGGCCTATCCACACTCGGCCCCGTGTACAGACCCGTCCACGGGCAAGCCAGCGTTTCAGGACGAGTGCGCCATTCGCTTCGGCACGTGCCTCGCTGGCGTGGGGATCACCAATAAGTCGTTCAAGGGCGAGAAGAGAAGTGCTGGTTTCACGGTCACCCGCCAAGTCACATGCTTCGGGCTAAGGAAGTGGCGGAATGGCTTCAGCGTCGCCCCTTTGCTGGTTGTCCCGCCCCTCTGCCAATTACGGGCACAGGCTGGCAAGATAACGTGAAGGGTAAAACGGGAGTTATCTTCTTTGGGAGTTACTGGCGGCGCAATCTCAAGGAAAGAGAGCCGACGGGGGATCACATCGATTTGTGGAACGTAGATCGCCTTACGTCGAGTTCGGAAACGACTCTTCGGTTCACATTCGGTATAGATAAGGTGTGGAATCCGCTATCCATTTTTGGCGTTGGTCCAGAGAACCTTTACTCCAATCTCGCTGACTCGAAATTGATCCTGTTTTGGGAAATCATGTGAGGACGGCGCTCATATTCGCGCTCCTGTTCGTCGCCGGTACCATCGGGGGCGGCCTTGTAGGGCTTTATATCGCCCTACCGCCACAAACCGTTGAATGCGGAGACGCCTGCGGCATGCGAGCGCTAGTGTTTGCTTTGCGTTTTGGTTTGATTGTCGGTTTTCTGCTTGCAGTCCTTGGCGGGGCAATGATAAAGAGGCATCGCGCCGGGCAGTCCGGCAGGCCGTGATAAATCGTTTTCTGGGCAACGCGCATAGGCAATGCCGCGCGCCCGTCCGAATACTGAACCACCGACGAGCGCGCCGCCTGGAGTCGCAATGCACGGACTCCGCCGCCGTCGATTGCGGGATTGCACCAAGCGGGTAAGCCCGAATATTACTAACGCTTTACGGTTCATATACTGCCTCACCGGTGGACGGTCAGGCTTCCTAACAACGTCCGATCGGCGCGCATGGGAGCCGCATCGAGGCTCCGTGCAGAAAAAGACATGCTACGGAGACAGTTATGGGAATTTGCTTGAAGAGCGTGGTGAGCGCGCTCGCGCTTTGCGCCCTCGCTAACGTCAGCTACGCGGCCGACCCGATCAAGATCGGCGTCGATGGACCTTTCACCGGCGGGTCGTCTTCGATGGGCGTGAGCATGCGCGACGGCGTGCGTCTCGCCGCCGCTGAAATCAACAAAGGCGGCGGTGTGCTGGGCCGGCAGATCGTGCTGGTGGAACGCGACGACGAAGCGAAGAACGAACGCGGCGTACAGATCGCGCAAGAGCTGATCAACAAGGAGAAGGTCGTCGCGGTGGTCGGCTACATCAACACCGGCGTCGCGCTCGCGTCGCAACGCTTCTTCCAGGAAGCGAAAATCCCGGTCTTCAACAATGTCGCGACCGGCAGCATCGTGACCAGGCAGTTCACCGACCAGCCCGACAACTACGTGTTCCGCAACGCCGCCGCGGACCGCATTCAGGCGCCGATGATCGTCGATGAAGCCGTCACCAGACGCGGCTTCAAGAAGGTCGCGATTCTCGCCGACTCGACCAACTACGGCCAGCTCGGCCGCGAAGACCTCGAAAAAGCGCTCGCCACAAAAGGCGTGAAGCCGGTCGCCGTCGAGAAATTCAACATCAAGGACGTCGACATGACCGCGCAGCTGCTCAAGGCCAAAGAGGCCGGCGCTGAAGCGGTGCTGACCTACGGAATCGGACCGGAACTCGCGCAGATCGCCAACGGCATGGCCAAGCTCGGCTGGAAAGTGCCGCTGATCGGCAGTTGGACCCTGTCGATGGCGAACTACATCGACAACGCCAGCACCAACGGCGAAGGCGCGCGCATGCCGCAGACCTTCATTCAGGAAGCGAACACGCCGAAGCGCAAGGCGTTCATCGACGCGTACCTGAAGGAATTCAAGCCGAAGAACAACCGCATCGACTCGCCGGTGTCCGCCGCGCAAGGCTACGACTCGATCTATCTGCTGGCCGCCGCGATCACCCAGGCCGGTTCGACCGATGGCCCGAAGGTGCGTGCCGCGCTCGAAAGCCTCAACACCAAGGTGGAAGGCGTCGTGATGGTCTACGACAAGCCGTTCACGCACGACGACCACGAAGCGATCAGCCCGAACGTGCCGGTGGTCGGCGAGGTCAAGGGCGGCCGCGTGATCTATGCGTACGAGGCCGATCGCAAGGGCGGCAGCCAGTTGCGCACCAAGCAGGCGACGTCGAACTAGTCGCAAACGGCGCGAACCCGGTGCGCAGCGCGCGCCGGGCACGCTGATTCACGCGCGGACACAAGCGCGGCAGCAGGTTCCAAAGCCGCCCCCGCCCGCCGGCGGGGGCGGCTTTGCTTCATAGACGGTGAACTCCAAGGCGCTCGACGATGGCCATTCTTCTGCAGCTCATCTATAGCGGCATTGCGCTCGGCATGATCTACGCCGTGATCGCATTCGGCTATCAACTCACGTTCGCCACCTCCGGCACGCTGAACTTCGGCCAGGGCGACGCGCTGATGCTCGGCGCGCTGGTCGGCCTCACGCTGGTCTCGCCCGGCGTCAACTACTGGCTGATGATTCCGCTCGTCTGCCTGTTCGGTTTGCTGCAGGGCGCGTTCGTCGAACGGATCGGCGTGCGGCCCGCGATCAGGATCAAATCCGAGTTCGGCTGGATCATGTCGACGATCGCGCTCGGCATCATCTTCAAGAACGTCGCGGAAAACGTCTGGGGCCGCGATGATCTGCGCTTTCCGTCGCCGCTGCCGGAAGCGCCGCTCAAGGTGTTCGGCGCGAACGTGCTGCCGATGGAATTGCTGGTGGTAGGCGGAGCGCTCGTGATGATGCTGGCAGTCGAGTTCTTCAACCGCAAGACGATCTTCGGCAAGGCGGTCGTGGCCACCGCAAACGACCGCGACGCCGCCGCGCTGATGGGCATCAACACCGGCCTCGTGATCACGTTTTCGTATGCGCTGTCGTCGCTGACCGCCGCGTTCGCCGGCGTGCTGATCGCCCCGCTCACGCTGACCGGCGCGACGATGGGCGCGGTGCTCGGGCTCAAGGCGTTCGCGGTGGCGATCATCGGCGGGTTGTCGAGCGGCCTCGGCATCGTGGTCGGCGGTGTGATCCTCGGCATTGCGGAGACCACCACCGGCTTCTACATCTCCACCGGCTACAAGGATGTGCCGGGGCTCGTGCTGCTGCTGATCGTGCTCGCGCTGAAACCCGCCGGCCTGTTCGGCAAGACCTCGATCAAGAAAGTGTGAGGCCCGCCGTGAACCTGAAGAAACTCATTGCGTCGGCTTTCGCGCTGATCGCGCTCGCGGTGTTCCCGGTGCTGTCGGGCAACCCGTATTACATCCATCTGTTCGAGACCATCATGATCTACGCGATCCTGCTGTTCGGTCTCGACATCGTGGTCGGCTATACCGGCCAGGTTTCGCTCGGGCATGCGGGGCTGTTCGGCGTCGGCGCTTACACGGCGGGCGTGCTATTCATCAAGCTCGGCATGCCGTTTTTCGTCACCGCGCCGCTGGCGATTCTGATCACGGCCGGCTTCGGCGCGATCCTCGCGCTGCCGGCGCTGCGCGTGTCCGGTCCGTACCTCGCGATGGTGACGCTCGCGTTCGGCACGATCATCCAGATCCTCATCAACGAGATGGATTTTCTGACCAACGGGCCGATGGGCGTGAAGATTCCGAAGCCATCGCTCGGCGCGCGGCCGATGAACGAAGTCGAATACTACTGGCTCGTCGCGGCGCTGCTGGTGGTGTCGCTGATCGTCGTGCACCGCGTGCTCAAGTCGCATCTGGGCCGCGCGTTCGAAGCGTTGCGCGACAGTCCGATCGCGTCGGACTGCATGGGCGTGTCGGTGTATCGCTACAAGGTCTACGCGTTCGTGATCAGCGCGGGGTTTGCCGGTCTTGCCGGCTGCCTGTACTCGTATTCGGAGCAATACATCTCGCCGAATACCTATAACTTCGAACTGACCATCCTGTTCCTGCTCGCGATCATCATGGGCGGGCGCAAGACGCGCACCGGCGCGCTGCTCGGCTCGGCGATCATCGTGCTGCTGCCGAAACTGCTCGACGACATCGACATGTTCCGCATCGTCGCGTCGGTGCTGGCGGCCGTGGTCGTGATTGGCGCGGTGGTGGCGCTGGCGCGCAGGGTGTCCACGCCGCGCAAGGTGGCGATACCGGTGCTCGGCACCGTGGGGCTCGCTGCGTTCTCGTACCGCATCGATACGCTCGCCGACTGGCGGCTGACGATCTTCGGCCTGATGATCCTGCTCGTCGTGTACTACCTGCAGGACGGCGTGGTCGGTTTCGTGCGCAAGATCGTGATGCATGGCCGGGTGCGCACGGTCACCGTCGACACGACGAAACCGGAGACGATCGGCGCCGACGCGATTCAGGCCGTGCAGGCCGGCGACACCGAAAACATCCTGCAATTGCGCGGCATCCTGATGCAGTTCAGCGGGCTGAAGGCGCTCAACAATGTCGACCTGACCGTGCAGCGCGGCACGATTCACGGGCTGATCGGCCCGAACGGCTCGGGCAAGAGCACGATGATGAACGTGCTGACCGGCATCTATGTGCCGACCGCCGGCACCCTCGATTACCGTGGCACGTCGCTCGCGGGCAAGACCTCGGCGCAGATCGCGCTGGCGGGCATCGCGCGCACGTTCCAGAACGTGCAGCTGTTCGGCGAGATGACCGCGCTCGAAAACGTGCTGGTCGGTCTGCATCACACCTTCCGCACCCATCTCGCGGACGTCGGGCTGATGTCGTCGCGTTACCGGCGCGAAGAGCGCGCCGCCCGCGAGCGCGCGTTCGGCATGCTGCGTTTCGTCGGGCTGGAGAACGTCGCCGCCGAAGAAGCGCGCAACCTGCCGTACGGCAAGCAGCGGCTGCTCGAAATCGCGCGGGCGCTCGCGCTCGATCCGCAACTGCTGCTGCTCGACGAACCGGCCGCGGGGCTCACCGCGCCGGATATCAAGGAGCTGGTCGCGATCATCCGCAAGGTGCGCGATCACGGCATTACCGTCGTGCTGATCGAACATCACATGGACGTCGTGATGAGCGTATGCGACCGCGTGTCGGTGCTCGATTTCGGGCAGAAGATCGCGGAAGGCAACCCGGCCGACATTCAGTCGAACGAAAAAGTCATCGAGGCTTATCTCGGCGGCGAGGCGGCCGGGCAAGCGGCCTGAGTTTCGGCCTGGGTTTCGGCCTGGGTTTCGGCGCAAGCGGCGGCATCCTTCGAGATTCACGAGAGAAGATCCACAGGAACAGACATGCTATCGGTCAAGAATCTGCATGCGGGCTACGGCAAGGTCAAAGTGCTGCACGGCATTTCGATCGACGTGCCAAAGGCGTCGGTCGTCACGCTGATCGGCTCGAACGGCGCGGGCAAAACCACCACGATGCGCGCGATCTCCGGAATGATCCGCCCGAGCGCCGGCGAGATCACGATGGGGGTGGGCGCCGGCGCGAAGCGGATCGACGCGCTGGACTCACATCGGATCGCGCGGCTCGGACTCGCGCATTCGCCGGAAGGCCGGCGCGTGTTCGCGACGATGAGCGTGACCGACAACCTGATTCTCGGCGCTTTCCCGCGCCTGACCTGGGCGCGGCCGCGCGGCGACGTGAACGCCGATCTGGAGCGCGCGATCGAACTGTTTCCGCGCCTGAAGGAACGGCGCCATCAACTGGCCGGCACGCTCTCCGGCGGCGAGCAGCAGATGCTGGCGATGGCGCGCGCGATCATGCTGAACCCGGAACTGGTGCTGCTCGACGAACCGTCGATGGGGCTCGCGCCGATTCTCGTCGAAGAGGTGTTTCGCATCATCGAGAATCTGAAGAGTCAGGGCGTCACGATGCTGCTGGTCGAGCAGTTCGCCGCGGCGGCGCTCAATGTGGCCGACTACGGCTATGTGCTGGAGAACGGCCGGATCGCCGCGCATGGGCCGGCGCTGCAGTTGCGCAATGATCCGTCGGTGAAGGCCGCTTATCTGGGTACGAGTCATTGAGGCAATGGACGGAAGCGGCCATTGCCAGGCCGAGGTCGACGCGTCTGTCGCCATCGCGTCGAGCTGAAACACCGTCACCGCGTCACACAATGCAACCGCATGTTCTTCCAGCGATTTCGCCGCGGCCACGGCTTGCTCGACGAGCGCGGCGTTGTGCTGCGTGACCTCGTCGATCTGCGAGACCGCCTTGTTAACCTGCTCGATGCCGTCGCTCTGCTCCAGCGCGGACGCCTCGATCTCGTTCATCACGCCCGTGACGCGCTCGACCGCGCTCATCGCTTCGTGAATCGTCTTCTGCGGATCGGACGCGAGCGATGCGCCCTCCTCGACCCTGGCCGCCGATTCGCAGATTTCACTCGACGATGTCGCGGGGCTCATGCCCGCGTACAACGGCCAGGCCGACGTCGATCTGACGCTCGCGTCGTTCAGCGAAAGTGCGCTGGTGCACGTACTGATCGTCGACGATGGCAGCACGCCGCCGATCGTCGCGCCGGCGCTCGACAACCTGAAAATCGAAGTGCTGCGCATGCCGCAGAACGGCGGCATCAGCGCGACCAGGCGCCGCCGCCAGGTGACTTCGACGCTGCGTCTGCAGCTGCGCCGACCAGGCCGCGATTGTCGAGCAGAATTTGTTAGTGCATTCTGAGCGTGCGCGGCTGCTGCATGGCGCGTCGAAACGTATCAAGACCTGGTGCAGAAAATGACGGGCGTTTTACTTTAACGGAGCAAACAGCATGACAACGAAGGGCACGATTCTGGTAACGGGCGGCGGCGGCTTTATCGGCTCGCACACATGTGTCGAACTGCTGAACGGCGGCTACGGCGTCGTGGTGATCGACAATCTCGTGAACAGCAACCGCGAATCGCTGCGGCGCGTGGAGACAATCACCGGCCGCGCTGTGACCTTCTACGAAAACGATGCGCGCGATGAAGCGGCGCTCAACCGTATTTTCGATGCGCATCCGATCACGGGCGCGATTCACTTCGCCGCGCTGAAGGCGGTGGGCGAATCGGTGGCCAAGCCGATCGAGTACTACAGCAACAACGTCGGCAGCTTGCTGAGCCTGCTCGGCGTGATGCGTGATCGCAACGTCAAGCAGTTCGTCTTTAGTTCGTCGGCGACGGTGTATGGCGTGCCGAAGAGCTCGCCGATCGACGAGTCGTTCCCGCTGTCGGCCACCAATCCGTATGGCCAGTCGAAGCTGATCGCCGAGCAGGTGTTGCGCGATCTGGAAGTGGCCGACCCGTCATGGCGCATCGCCACGCTGCGCTACTTCAATCCGGTCGGCGCGCACGAGAGCGGTCTGATCGGCGAAGATCCCACCGGCATTCCGAACAACCTGATGCCGTATGTCGCGCAGGTGGCGGTCGGCAAGCTCGACAAGCTGCGGGTGTTCGGCGGCGACTATGAAACGCCCGACGGCACCGGCGTGCGCGACTATATCCACGTGGTCGATCTGGCGCGCGGTCACCTGGCCGCGCTCGATGCGCTGGTGAAGCACGACGCGAGCTTCGTGGTGAATCTGGGGACAGGCCAGGGCTATAGCGTGCTCGACGTGGTGCGCTCGTTCGAGAAGGCATCCGGCAAGCCGGTGCCTTATGAAATCGTCGCTCGTCGTCCCGGCGACGTCGCTTCATGCTTCGCCGATCCGGCGGCAGCGGCGAAGCTGTTGAGCTGGCAGGCAGAGTTCGGGATGGAGAGGATGTGCCAGGATCACTGGCGCTGGCAGTCGAGCAATCCGAACGGATTTGAGTGAATTGGAAACGGCGTCCGGCTCAGGTGAGCGAGCCGGATGCCGTCGCGCGTATGCGCGCGACGGCCTGAGCGCTCAGGCCCTCGCGGACAAGGACACGAGGCGGCGCTCGGTGACCTCGTCTTTGCCTTTGCGAAGCGATTCCAGTCGAAGAACGAGATACATGACCATCGGCGACACCGGCGAGAGATGTCGCAGGAATGAACCATAGTCCGGTTCGAAAATGGCTTGCGTCGCGATGAAACTGACCAGAAAACAAAAACACAGTTTCTCGAATCGGCCCACCGGGAACAGCGATGCGGCCGCGCGATACCGAAGGAACACGATCGCGAAAGTAAAAAACACGCCGATGCCGCCAAGGGTCTGCAATGGAGAACCCGATGTGATCAACCGTAGCGGCAAAACAAAGGTCGCAAGGGTGATGGCGACGTTCGCGACGCCAATGAAAATACCGCTGCCTGGAATGAACTGGACGATGATCGAACCCACTTCGTTGGGATCTCGCCACTCATTGGCGTTTTGCCTCGCGAAATCCAGTGATTCACCGTACGCCTTCTGAAAAGCAAAGGCGACGACTACGAATAGAACGAGTGCAAAAAAAATCAGTGATACGGGCTTTCTAATGCCATTTGGGCCGAGGTAAAGGACCACGGTCGCCACCAACGTGATGCCCCAATAAGACCGGAAGTAAATGGCGACCAATGCCGCCAGAAATACAAACAAAGCCAGGATAGCTCGCGACGAGCTAAAAAATAACAGCACCAGCACCAGAATCGATATGATGAGCTCTTTCGACGGAACGCCGATGTAGACGGTCTGATTGACGAGCCAGAAAGCCACCAGGAAAAACTCCGCGGGCCTGAGTGACCGTACATGAGAACCCCAGATCGCGAAGAACATGCCAAACGTCGACACCAAAAAACCTAGCAAGGATATGGAGTAGTTTTCAAGTCCGAAGAAGTTGAATATCCACGCGAGGTTGTCGAAGGAGTCTCCGAACGCCAGGAAAGAAGTGACGGTCTTCATTCGGTCGAAGATCACCGCCTCATCAAACAGGAATCGCGCCGGCAGGAATGTCTCGTGCGCCGCCGAAACCGCATAAAGCGCGACGAACAAGACGAACCAGACCGCGGCCGAAACGCCAGGGCTCGCATTCGCGCCGATGATGCCGGGTATTTTTACAATGCGCATTTTCTTTCCCTGAACGACCGCGTGATTTGCCTCGCGGTTGAGCGACCGTCCTCGCAATACCGATCGTCGCGCCGCAATTCTTTACGCGCGGCTGTCATGGGGTTCCCCAACCAGGCTGCCGGTCCAGATATGCATCCGGCCCTTTGCCAATCTTGATTGCCTGATAAGTACCCACGCTCGCAATGATTGTCCCGCTAATGCTGAGAAGCAGCAGCGTCTGGATGAAACCGACTCCCAGGAAATGAGCCGTTGCAAAGATCAGGAAGATCAGCACGGCGTTGGCCATCTGAATCATCAAGTCGATCTTCTGCCGGTTCACAACGATGAAAACCTGCGCCATGGAGCCGTAGATTGCCATCGTAATGAAATAGGGAATGAAAAGCAGGTACACCGACATGGAAGATTCCCACTGTTCACCCATCTTCACGTGGATGATCAAGCTCAGTCCCGCATAGCACGCTGCGACGAGAGCAAAACTGATGCACGTCAGCGTCGTAAAGAACTGTCTTGATGGATTCTCTCGCCCCCTCTTTTCGCCATCGAAATAATCGATGAGATCGCGACGGAAGACAGCGCCGAGGCTTTGCGATAACAGGGAAGCGGGGAAATAGCCCACGCGATAGGCGAGAGCGAAAATACCGGCGTCGCGATGATCGAAGATCAACGGCATCAATATCGCCGACGCATAAATCACGAATGAATTCAGCGTGGTCGTAGGCACGCCAAATTTGGCGTACTGGATCTGAAGCTCCGAAAACCTCATGAAGGCGTTCGGTATCATCCGTCGAGCCGAGAAAAGGTAGATCGCTGCCGGCACGAAAGTCGACACAAGAAAGATCCAGCTATAGATGTTGAATACACTGGTGCCGGTGCATTGCCCTTTTGACACCACCATCAAGCAGACAAAATAGCCTGCGAATGCGGCGTTGGGAAAGAATCTGATCGTCGCGATCTTTGTGTATTTTCTTTCGCTAGTGAGCGCTGCGCACAAAGCTTGTTGCAGAAACACGCCAAACGCCAGCCCGATCACCGGTATGTATTCCGGGTGGCCGGCTAGTGTCGTGGCCACCACCAGCGCCAATCCGATCAGAATGGCGACTGCGCTGGAACTCGTCATCGCGCGGACCGCAAGCGGCTTGTCCGCCGCCATGCACGCAACCTCCAGGCGCAAGCCGATCACCGACCCGATAAAGAGTCCGCCGGCCATGAGCTGGCTGAAGTACCCAAGATCCGTCGGCCCGCAATACTTTCCAACTAACAGTATTGAAGCGAAGTTGAGCGCCTGGCTTAGTACGACTCCAGCAATACTTACGAACGAGTGTTTGATATTCACAATTTATCTACGTCGAACGCCGGGTGGATTTTTCATCGCTCTTTACGACGACGGTCCTCGCCTCGAGCCAAGGCTAGTCTTTCCGCGCCTCTGCGCCAGCTGGCAACGCGTCGAGATAGGAAGCGTTCCGATAAAGGCCAGCGCGCGAGCCAAAGCTATAGCGATAGATATCCGTGTTGATCCCGTTGAAGATCACACCCTTTACCCGGGCGTTCGCCTGCTTGAGCTGCTTGCTCGCCTCCATCACCTCGTCAATGGAAGTCGTTTCGAAACGTGTCACCAGCAGTACGGTGCCGCAGCTATGGGCAAGCGCGGTCGCGTCGGACACGGCAAGCACGGGCGGCGTGTCGATCAGCACCGTGTCGTACTCACCCGTCTTCGCGAGGAATTCTTGCATGCGCTCGCTGAGCAACAACTCAGCAGGATTCTCCGGGGATGTTCCGCGCGGAACAAAGTCGAGGCCCGGCAGCACGTCACGCAAGATCACCGAATCAGCCGTCACGTCAGATGCAAGATAGTCAGCCAGACCGGGCTTCGAACTCACGCCGAAGTATTGTTCAAGATGGCCCTTGCGGAAATCCGCGTCGATCAGCAGGACACGCTTTCCAGCCGCCGACACGACGGCTGCCAGGTTGGCGGAGAGAAACGACTTGCCAACCTGATCGGTCGGGCCCGTCAGCAGTACCCGATTGTCTCCGGATTCAGACTCGAGCATGGCGAAATGAAGCGCCGTCCTGAGTCGGCGGATGCTTTCAATAGACGGGTCACGAGGGAACTCGCTTGCAAGCAGAAACTTGTCGTGCGTGAGCAGATTAGGCGCCTTTCCAATTCGTGCGAATTTTGCCTGTGACAGCGGCACGGTTGCATAGACATTCAATCCCGTTTGTTCCTCGATCTCCTGAGGATCGGTCACGCCTTTATAGAGCGCTGCGCGAGCGAACGCCGCACCAGCGCCCAGAATCAGACCGCCCAACGCGGCATAGACAATCACCAGCAGCTTGTTTGGCTTGATCGGCTCCTTCGGCACAACCGGGCTATCGATCAGCCGCACCGTCCCCACCTTGCCAGCCCGGACCAGTTTGAGCTGCTGCATGTTATTCAACATGCCGACGTACAGGTCATTGTTGACATTCACATCGCGGGTCAAGCGCAGCGTATTTTGCTCGAGATCCGGCAGCGCCTGTTCTCGCTTCGAGAGACTTTCGATCCTGCTGGCCATCATGGCGATTTGCTGATCGACCGCCTGAACAGTTGGATGGCCTGGCGTGTAAAGCGCGGCCAGCTCCGCTCGCTTCTGCTTGAGTTCAAGCAAGCTGCGTTGCGCAGCGACACTCTGTTCCAGATAAGCCTTGCCCTGCTCGCTGAGGTTGAAGACGCCCATGCGGTTTCGCATGTCGTTATAGCGTCCTTCCGCCCGTTCGAGGTCGCCCTTGAGTTGCGGAAGCAGATCGCTTAGAAACGCAAGGGATTTCTCGGCTTCCGCCGCCTTGCGCTTGAGATTCTGTTCGACATAAGCATTGCCGATCTCGGCGAGTGTGCTGGCGGTCAGCAGACGGTCCGCGCCTGTCAGTGACGCTCCGATAATGCCGCTGTCCTTCCCTTTCTGCGAGATGTTGAGCTTGTTTTGCAGGGTTTCCACCGTCTTTTCACGAGACTCCCTTACCAGCACGAATTGAGTGCCCGGCTTTGCCGTCAGGGAATCCACCCGCAGCGTGACGTCACCACCGGACTGTTTGGAATCCAGCATTCCGCCCACATGGCCTTCAATGGCCATGTCGAGGTCGGCTTGCTTAAGCCGATATCGGCCTCCACCTAGTGTGGTCAAGACAAATTTCTCACCCTCCATGTCTTCTGGAACGGTGAAATTTGAAACCCTGATCGCTTCATTGCCCCATGCGTAGCCGCCAACTCCGAAGATTCCCGGCTCAGAAAGACTTTTGGCTTGCCGCCCTAACCAATCTCCGATCAGCGGAAAACGTTTTGGCTTTGCGCTAACGTCGAGGCCAAGATCGTCGACCGCTTTCCCGACCACCATCCTTGACTGAAGAATCTCCATTTCGGCCGTAGCCTCCGTCTTCACGTCGAACATACTGGAGACGTCACCTAGAGGGCTTTTTGGGTTGTTGGTCGGGATACTGTCTTCAACCTGAACGAGGATGTCGGCCTGATAAAGCGGAGGTGCGATAAAAGCGTAAACCACGCCGAGAGAAAGCACACTGCCGGCGATTCCACCGACAAGCCAACGGTTTGCCATTAGTACGTCGAAATAACGAGAAAGATTGACGTCATCATTTCGCAGTACAGCAGCATTCGCAAGCGGAGAGATCTGAGTCATCGAAACCCCACGGGTCGGTGTACAAGGCTGGAACTTTGATTTAGTGTGCAGGCGCTGCGGAATCCTGTTTCTTGGCACGGGCCGTGCAACACTCTGAGCGGAGCGTGCTCACCCCGTCAGTCTTGCACGTCGCATCGCAATCAGGTCGGCCCCCACGGTGATCACCGCCGACCGCTCGAAATAATACGTCTTATCGTCTAATGATTAAAGATCCTACAGCCCGGCAAATATCCCGTTTTCCTGCAGCTTATACGGCGACAAAAAAAAAACGGAAAGATATATATTCACTCCGGCAGCTATGTCAGACTATCTGAAGGCCGCCCCAACCTCTGTACGCTATCGCACATTCTCATTCCTGGCCGTAACGGCACAATGCATTTAAACGGCCGTTAATTGGACATACAAATGAAATCATTGATGCGCGAGATATTGACACGCGCCCTACTTTTCACTGGCGCCCCGGCGGTGGTTCGAGCTTTGTTTTGGCGTGATCGCGTCGCGATATTGTTGTATCACGATCCTACGCCCGCCACACTCGACGCTCATTTTCAGTACCTCAAAGACAAGGTTGAGTTCGTCCCGTTGTCGCAGGCCAATTCGCGGGGAAATGGTCGTCCGCGCGTCGCCGTTACATTCGACGATGGCCATGTGCGCAACGCAAACCTGCTTCCCGTTTTCATCAAATACGGCGTGCGACCCACTATTTACATCTGCAGTAGTGTCGTTGCGCATGAACGCACGCATTGGTGGTTACATCCTATCGCCAAAAATGCGGGTGTGAAGCGGCTCATCCGTATGAAAAACGATGAGCGCTTGGCTGAGTTGGATGCACGAGGTTTCCGCCAGGATCGTCTGGACGAAGCGGCGACAATCAGTGGACTTAGCGCCGCACAGATCGAAGCGATGCGCCCATATGTCGACTTCCAGTCTCACACGCGCTTTCATCCGACGTTGACTCGCTGTGAAGAAGACGAGTGCTTCGAGGAAATGGCCGTGTCCAAAGTGGAGGTCGAACGAATTGTCGGCAAACCATGCGAGCATTTTGCCTACCCGTATGGAATTTACGGTTCGCGCGAGGTTGCCCTGCTGAAAGCCGCTGGGTACAAAACGGGACGCACGACTGACGTTGGCTGGAACGACGAGGGCAGCGATCCGTTTCGACTCAAAGCTTTCGATATCGAAGATGATTCCTCGGCGCAATGGTTTGCCGCGCAGCTCACCGGCCTCACATTAGTCCTGCGCTATTTGCGGCTGGGACGGATTCGGCGCTTCGGGGCACGCCTCTTCGCAAGACCCCAGTCATTGAATCGAGCGTAACGATAGCGGCGTTTTCCACGGGAGTGGCGCTGACTGATCCCGACTATGGAATGTCGCCTAGACAGCGAAGCGACGATGCGAAGCTATAAGCCCGATCGTTCTGCGAGCGACATCGAACAGACTGCTGCCCATTACGGCGAGAACATACCGCTAGTAAGAATACGAGTGCCGGATAGCCTGAACCCGGCGCTTGACACAGCAAACAGCCCCGCACCTTCTGGGCTCGCTGCGCTTGTGTAGCGACAATGATCCGCGAAACGATTTATTAGGAGCGGCCTTATTGTTCCTCATCTTCCTGGTCGACAAAGAGGCAACATGCGTAAGATCTTCATCATGCATCCGGGCAACGCCAATTATCCGGAAGTTACTGCCTATAAAAATTATTTTCAGGCGCGTGGCGTGGACGTGGCCGTTGGAGCAATGAGCGAATATAAGCAGCTCGACAAGAAAGATGATTTCCTGCTCTGGGCAATCATGGGGTTCTATCCGAATCGGTTTGCGTCCGATTTCGTCATCCATGACTACAGGTCGCTCTCCGTCGGCGGCTGGCCGGCCATGAAGGACTTCGCGAAGAGATTTTTCAACTCGCAGCCGGATCTGCGAATTTTTCAGAACAAACGGCAACAGGAAATAATGGGCTTTGGTCCAGGCGTGCCTAGCGTCATTCTGCCGATGGGCGTACCAAATTGGATATTCGACGTGCACGAGGAAGGCGGTCAGGCTGAGAAAAAAGCCGACTTCTGCTACATCGGCGAAATGAGCGTTGAACGGGGATTTGACCGCGTTCTGGACGCATTCATCACGCAATTTTCGAGCCGCAAGATTTCGCTTCTCCTGGTGGGGAAGCCGGACCCGCGTATCTACCAAAGATTTTCAAGCGCGGAAAATCTCATCTTTACAGGCCCGCTGCCTCAACGTGACGCGCTGAAGCACGTGGCCGAATCCGAGATTGCCGTGTGCTACTTTCCGTATCATCGGCCGCACTGCTATCAGACGCCAACCAAGCTTCTCGAGTATGCGGCGCTGGGCAAGAAGATTCTATGCAACGATTCCCCGTCGAATATTCGATGCTGCGAGGAGATGGGTATCAACAGTGTCATCACGACAGCGAGGATCTTTGACGGAATCGACGAGGATGCGATACGTGAGGCAAAAACAAACCGTCGTTCTGATTTCGCAAATCTGATATGGGACCGGGTAATAGAACGATCGAATGTTGCGTCTTTCCTGCCGAAAGATATCAAGCTAAGCATTTCCTGACCGATTCAGTGGCATGTGACATTACAACAAGTAGGATTCGCGCTCCGGGAAGGCGCAACGGGCCCGGACGCAAACGATAATAGAACGGTGGCAATGGAATGCAAATATTCATTCTTCATCCCGGCAAAGCAAATTATCCTGAGATAGATGCCTATACCAGGTATTTCGTTGAAAACGGGTGCCAAGTGTCATCGGGGACCCTGCATGAGTATAAGAAGGTCAAAAATCCAGAGGGATATGTTCTGTGGTGCATCATGGGTTTCTACCCGATAAGCCCGATAGCCAAGTTCGTCATACACGACTACCGGTCGCTTTCGGTCGGGCGTAACAGCGCGCTGAAAGACAGCATCAAAAAAAGATTTCATCCGCGGCCCGACCTGAGAATCTTTCAGAATGAGTCGATGCGCGTTTTGATGGGTTTCGAAGACGGCGTGGATACCATTTTCCTGCCCATGGGTGTGCCGGACTGGATCTTCACCACGGACGCTGACCGTAATCAGACGCTGCCCTCTGGCACGTATTGCTATCTGGGAGAGATAACGCGGGAGCGCGGCTTTGTCGGCTTCATCGCGGACTTTTTGGCCGCGAAGCGCGACTTGGATACCCTGGTTCTGATCGGGCCCGTCGAGAAGGAAATTTCGGACGCATATCTCCAATCGCCCGGCATCTTATTTACAGGACGCCTGTCCCAACGCGATGCGCTCGCGGTGGTGCGTAATTGCGAAATCGCTGTTTCGACCATACCGTATAAGCGCCCCTATAACGTGCAAACTCCAACCAAGCTTCTGGAGTATGCCGCGCTCGGTAAAAGAATCATCTGCAACGACTCGCCCTCGAATCTGAATGCCGCTGCCGCGTTCGGAATTCAATGCAAAGTGACCGGCCCCAACGTGTTTTCCAGCATGTGCGATTTTCACGGCGATATGGTGCCGTTGAATGATCCGTCCACGCTACTGCATCTGCGATGGACGAGTGTGATAGCCGCCTCGGGCGTGGAGCGTTATCTCGAGCGAGTTTAAAGCGCGGCGAATGGTTTGCGCGAGAATGAGCGCAAACCATCGCGTAACAAACGCTCGCGACGAAAGTCGGCATGGGGAGGGGAGTGCGCGGCCCGTGTGCTTACGACGTCGGCCGCGCAATCACTTGTTCAGCAAACGACGCCCTGACGAATGTCTTTTAACTGATCTGAATAGAGCAACACGAAGTTGTTAAAGAAGCGATCCTCGCTAAATCTCTTGCGTGCTTCCTGCTGAGCGCGCCGCGATAAGCCTTCCCGAAATACGTCGTCGTCCATCATTCGCTTTATAAGTAACGTCGCTTCCGGAGCTGTCTGATAGATCACGCCTGTCGAGTCGTGACGAATGGTGTCGATGTTTCCCGGACAATCGGATGCGATCACGGGCGTACCAAGCGTCATTGCCTCGATTAGTGAAATTGGCATGCCCTCCCAGGACGCCGTCGACAGATAGATATCCGCTTGAGCCACAGCGTCGATCACCTCGCCTCGCGTGAGCCACCCAGTAACCCGCACGCCCGCATCCTCAAGCGTTCTTTTGAAATCAGCGTCGCCATCTCCGATCCATACGAACTCGGCGTCGTCCCGATTGAATGAACGCGCAATCTCGGCGAATAGCCGGGGATTCTTTTGCACACGAATACCGCCGACCGTCACAATCCTTCTCTTATTTCTTACGCGGATTTTCTCCGAACGAGTATCGCCTTGAACTGCGACAGCTCGGTCAATCGCATTTTCGACCAGCACGGCGTCGCGCCGAAGGTAGCGGCGGATCGCCGCACACTCGCTTTCAGAGCAACCGACATATGTGCAGCTCCTCATGCATGCCAGCAATTCCAGCCCGGTGAAACAATATCGCTTCAAACGGCTGATGTCTTTGCGAACGAAAGAGATGCAATGCGGACTATACAGGAATGCTGTTGACGGCAAGCAAAACAATGTAGACACCCGTCCGAGAAATCCTGCGAACGACGAGTGCAAGTGAACGATATCCGGCTTCAATTCGACAAGCTGCCGACGCAATCCAAACAGTATGCGGGTCAACGAAGGCCCTTTCATCTGAAGATGCTGAAGGACGACGTCCGGGTGGAACAGGGCACGCAGGTCCCTGGGTGTTTCAGTTCTCTCGGAATAGATCACATACACTTCATGACCTTCCTTGGCGAGACGCGTGGCTAGCGTGCTTACAACTGCAAGTGTTCCGGTAGCAGTCGATTCGATTACGTGGACCACTCTCATAACATTTTCTCGTCAATTCCGGAAGGAAAGCGGAACACATCGCCCATGTCTCGAAATAACTACGGCGATATGCAATGAATGACGCGTGCTAATGCGGACGACCTAGTACGCCCCGTCTTTCGCGAACACCACCTTGACCGTCCTGAAGAGGATCACGATGTCGAATGCTAGCGAACGGTCCATCGCGTATTTCACGTCGAGTGAAACTCGCGTATGGTAATCCACGTCATTGCGGCCACTAACTTGCCACAAGCCCGTCATACCCGGCTTCAGCGCGAGGTAGTAGCGAACATCGCGGCCATACCGAGCAAGCTCCTTTTGCACGACAGGACGTGGGCCAA
Organism: Paraburkholderia ultramafica; assembly: GCF_902859915.1. Lineage (GTDB taxonomy): Bacteria > Pseudomonadota > Gammaproteobacteria > Burkholderiales > Burkholderiaceae > Paraburkholderia > Paraburkholderia ultramafica. The sequence continues at coordinate 3,857 of NZ_CADIKK010000039.1, read as the reverse complement.
CCAGGCTCATATCTCCGCGCAACACGTTCCAGAGTTGAGGCAGTTCATCGAGGCTCGTTTTCCGCAGGATGCGTCCCACCGGTGTAATACGAATATCGTTTTTAAGCTTGAAGTCGCGGTCCCATTCTTCGCGAGCTTTCGGATCGGTTGCGAGCAGGTTGGCGAGAACCTCATCTGAGTTCTTGACCATCGAGCGAAATTTCAGACAACGAAATGTTCGTCCTCCTCGGCCAATTCTCGGGTGTCCATACACAGCGTTTCCGTGGTCCCTCATCACGATCAACGCTATGACGAGTAGTACCGGAGATAGCAGAACCAGCAGGACGGTAGCTCCGCAGACGTCCATGGTTCTCTTCACGACGTCTGCCCACCACGCGAGGAGGATATTCGTGTTTGTTGGATTGGATTCATCCAAGACGGCTTGTTTTGAAGTGACGTCGAGGCACGCGTCTTCCAGTTTCGGATCCGCGGCGGCGTTGGAATCGACCATGCTATCTCCTTAAAGACGCAGACATCCTTGGGGACGGTGCCGGCGCTGGCACCTTGGCGAAATACTGCAATGCTTATTTCTTTTCTATCAGAGAGAGATTTTTCGATTTCGATAAATCTCGTGACTGTCGCTAAGGATTCGCGTTGAGCGTAACATGGCGACCCGCCGTCTGAATGCTGTCAATAGCGCATACTGACGCCATCGTACAGTCCGATCACGACACGTCATTAAACGCTTGCGCTGGCAATTTAGTTGCGTTTGAGATGACTTCATCAGACGAAAATAAATTCATCAAGATCCGGAGAAATCCGCATTTCTCGAAATGAATCACCACGTTCGTAGAACCTGGTTTCGCATTAAGCCCCCCATAGGGGGCTGGGGTTTACCCACTTCTTAAGAGTTGCCAGGTTATTCGTTTTGCCGAAAGATCCGGTACATCTCAGTGATCTCATGCAGCGAGAGGAAGCCGCGTCATATGACGGTCGGTCCGGGGGGCCGATCATGCTTGCGATTCAGATGACCGCCGAGCCTGGCGATCCACAGCACCAACTGAGCCAGCGATGGGATTTTTGTGGGCAGTCTGGTCGTGCCATGGATTCGACAGTACAACGCCCGCCATTCGACCGGTTGCAGTAGCACTTCACAAGGCAGATCGCCGTCCAGCCGGGCGAGCAGCGTCGCATAGAGAATGCGCCAGCTGATCACCGCAAACAGCGCAGTGGCCCTCACGAAACGATCGAGGTTTCCGAATTGCCGCGCCTCGACGCGGCAGCCGCTCTTCAGGACCCGGTGCCACGACTCGATGGTCCAGCGGCGCGCGTACCATGCCAGGTGTTCAAGTGCTTCTTCGCGCGTGTGGGTCGGGACCGAGCTCAGCAGCATCCATTCGATCGGCTCAATGCCTTCAGCAACGTCAGTCTCCAGGGCATGGATCGCGAATACTTCGACATCCGGCAACTTCTCGTTGCGGCGAGCCCGGGGCGGGCGCAGCCGTATCGGCATGCAGCGCACCGTCAGGCGTGCCGTACGCGCAGACGTTTTTCCGCTTCTGGCCGGCACCAGCAGCTCGGTCTCGCCCAGCACGGGTGCTGCCGCAAGGGTCTCCCACAGATACTTCTGCGGATGCGCGACGCTGCGATTCCAGGACGCGCGCACCAGCCAGTCGACCCCAGTGGGCCGCTCGGCCACGAACACGTCATAGACATCGCCCTCACGATCACACACGCCGACGACCTGCGTGTCGGGACAGTGTGCCTTCAGCGACGCAAGATGCCCGATGCCCTCCAGCCATTTCACGCTCTCCTTATCCTGGATCGGCCGCCGCTTGCGCTGCTTCGTCTTGCCATATTCCTCGGGCGGACGCACCCACGTCTTCAGGCCCAGCATGCCCAGCGGCAAGCCCTCGGGTGTGACGGCCAGCAGGCTGTGCATCATGAATCCGCGCAGATTGTTGCCGGTGCCATAGCCCAGACCTTCGGTGGCGGGAAGATGCGCCAGATTGAATTCGGTGGTGTCCTGAGCGGCCAGCACGACGGGAACCTGCTGCATGCGGCCGAGCGTTTGCAGGATGTGCGATCCCAACACCCCGTCGGTATCAACCTGCGAATTATCGAAGAAGCGATACGCCGCCTTAAGCTCGGGCCCGTTGAGCGACTGCGGAAACGAGCACTGCGGACTCTGCGCCAGTCGACGCGCGAGCGCGACGAGTCGCTGCGTCAGGCGCGCGTCGCCCAAGTCCGCCGCGTCGAACTCGTCGCTCGCCCAATCGTCAAGGTCATCGGTGCCAGACAATGCAGTACATCACGGTCAATGAACTTGCGCGAAGTTAACATTGCCTGCCACGGTTTACAAGCGAATCATGCGCCGCTACCTAACTGCTGCGCATGAGATGTGGGGAAACCTTAGATAGGGGGGCATACCTAGCGGCCCTTCTGAGAAGGTCCTCTACCCGGTTCCAACTGAAGCTGCTCTTGATGCATCTCTTCTTTCTCCTGGAACCGAACGTACTTTTGAATCATCTCGCTGTTCAAACCGAGCGAATCTACGCAGTAACCCTTTGCCCAGAAATGATTGCCCCAATAAGGTTTCTTCTTCAAAAATGGAAAGGCCGCAAAAATTCGTATGGCGGTACGTCCTTTCAGGACGCCCATCAATCCGGATACCGACAGCTTCGGCGGAATGCTCACCAAAAGGTGCACATGGTCCGGCTGCACATTGAGTTCTACAACCTCGCAGCCCAGTTGCTGACTAAACACCATCACGCATTTGTAGACCTGCTTGCCAACCGGACCTTGCAGTACACGGAACCGATACTTCGGCACCCACACAATGTGGTATTGACAATGCCATATGACATGCGATGCTCTCTTGAACCTGCTCATGCTTGTTTTCATTTTTATGCGTTGTGGGGACAACACACAGAAAGGTACCTGCATGGGCAGGTGCTCTAACAGGCATAGCCAGTTAGGCGATGACCACGCCCATAGGACGTGGATTTCGATTTGTCATTAAACTGCTCGTATGAAGTAGTCTCAATTGGACTTCTTGCCGCACACCACTTGCCATTGTCATGACGAATAGGCTGTGGCCTAATGTGAGTCAGACGTATCATCAGATCAGACGCTTGTCTATTTATTCGGTTACACATAGTCTGGCCGGACCTACACTACTATCGATTCAACTGATCAATTCATCCGTTGTATGCGTCCATCACGTACCCACACTTAGGTGAAGCGGTGATGAAAGGGCAACTTGTTTTTCCGCGCGGTCGAAAAGATTTGGGTAGGGCGTTCGCGCTATGCGTTGACGCGTCACCGATTTACGATAACGAGTATGGTGGATCGATACGGCAAGCCGCTGCGCGGTAAGCCACATAATCGGTGACATCGTTCATTGCAGACTTCGCGGCGTCTTCGCGAAACTGCGTAGTGTAGTTGGCCGCGAGTTTGCGATTAATGTATGCCTTGATTCGAAGGTCATTCGAAATGCTGGCTTTCACTCTCTCCGACTGCCCGTACACGACGCGCGCTGAACTGCCCCGTGGGATGTAATCCGGGGGAAGGGCAGGCAGCGCGCGTTCGAAGAAGTTTTTTATCGCGTACATCTGATCGCATCCTGAGTCGCCGAGCCATCAGAAACCCATATGCAGCGATACTCAATGTGGCGTGGTGGTGAAAGCCAAGCCGCATTGAGTATCGCTGCATATGGGTGGCGTGGACGCAAAAACCCAAAGCGCGGTCGTAAGCGACGCTTCGATCCGGCGATCTTTGAAGAGCGCTTTCGCACCATTGAGCGCGTGTTCGCCTGGGAAGATAAATTTCGCCGTCTGCTGCTGCGCTTCGAACGAATCAGTGACGTGCACTACGCC
>NZ_CADIKK010000038.1 GCF_902859915.1 Paraburkholderia ultramafica | reverse complement strand
AGGTGCGGTGAATTGCACTGTCATCGTCGCACCCGGAAAGGAATGTCCGCCGCGCCGGCCATGACGGGGACGTCGGCCAACCGCCATACCGCGTCAGCGGTTTTGTTCAATGTCCTTTATCATATATATGAGGAGGCCAACATGACCGACGTAACGAAGAAGCTAACGAAGAAGCACCGGGTGATCGGCATCCTGCACACGCTCAAGCAATTCAAGGAGGCGGGCCTGGTCGAAGAGGACAGCATGTATGCACACGAAGCTGTTGAGGACGTGCAAGGCGAGGTCCTGGATACCGCCGAGCGCTGGTACAAGATCGGCGCCAAACGGGGCGCGCGGGAAGTGTTGAAGGCGCTGCTCGACGGGCGTCTGGAAATCGACGATACGGGCGGGGAACTGCAGGTGCTGGCGACTGCCATGAAACTTGAGTGGACTGCGGCGCTCAATGTTTCGGTCGGAGCCGAAAAGCAGCGCGTGTCCAAGAAGGCCTATGCGCTGACGCTGCGCGACATGGAGTTCGACGACCAATGAAACGCGACATGGACCTCATCCGCGAGCTGATGCTGAAGCTCGAGACTCTACCGGTGCCGACTGCCGGAATGGTTGTTGTTGATGCCACCAAGGTGAGCGTCGAAGGCTACCCGGCCGAACAGATCGACTATCACCTGTCGCTACTGGAGCAGGCTCGCTTCATTCATGCGGGAGGGCTGGACTTCGGCATGTCGGGTCCCGGATTCGGGCCCGGGGTGGGTTTTTGCAGCCTGACCTGGGCGGGTCATGACTTTCTCGATGCCATGCGCAGTCCGGATGTGTGGGACCGGACCCGGAAGGCCGCATCGGCAGCCGGTGGTTTCACAGTGGATCTGCTCGTGTCTGCGGCGAAAAGCTATCTCGAAGCCAGGATCAAGGGGGTCATCGGTGGGTAGCACGAGCTTGGCCATTCCTGCTGGAGTGCCGATGCCGGCGCTGGTGGTGTCGGCCGGCGAGCGCGCCAGTGTGCGCTTTCTCGAATTCTTCGCCTCGGCGATCCGCAATCCGCACACGCGGCGCGCCTACGCACGGGCTGTGGGGGATTTTCTGGACTGGTGCGCCGGCGCCGGCGTGAGCTCGATCACTGCCGTACAGCCGCTGCACGTCGCTGCGTGGATCGAGCGGCAGACGCAGTCCCTGTCGGCGCCGACCGTCAGGCAGCGCCTGGCGGCGATTCGTCACCTGTTTGACTGGCTCGTCACCGGCCAGATTGTCCCGCACAACCCGGCCGCGTCGGTGCGCGGTCCCAGCCACACCACGAAAAAGGGCAAGACGCCGGTGCTCGATGCGACCGAGGCGCGGCAGCTGCTCGACAGCATCGATGTGACGACGCCGATCGGCCTGCGCGACCGGGCGCTGATCGCGCTGATGGTGTTTTCGTTCGCGCGGGTGGGCGCCGCGCTCGCGATGCGGGTCGAGGATGTGTATGTGCAGCAGCGGCGCCTGTGGGTGCGCCTGCGTGAAAAAGGCGGCAAGGCGCACGCGATGCCGTGCCACCACACGCTCGAGGCGTACCTGCATGAGTACCTCGAACAGACCGGGCTGCGCGACGAACCGACGGGGCCGCTGTTCCGCACGATCGCGCGCGGCACCGGCCAGCTCAGCACCACGCCGCTGCCGCAGGCCAACGCCTATGCGATGGTGCGCCGGCGCGCGCTCGCGGCCGGCATCGGCACGGCGATCGGCAACCATACGTTCCGCGCGACCGGCATCACTGCCTACCTGAGGAATGGCGGCACGCTCGAGAACGCCGCAGCGATGGCGAACCATGCGTCGACGCGCACCACGCAGCTGTACGACCGTCGACACGACGATATCAGTCTGGACGAGGTGGAGCGGATCCGCGTGTAACGGCGAGGCCTTGCAGCAAAGGGGTATTTATACGCACGCCAGACGCGCTCGAATGGCGCTGACCGACCCCAAGCAGCCTGTCAGAGTTCTCCACAGCAGACATTCAAGCGGGTTTCAGTCGTGCTCAAACCAAAGCCGCTAACGCCTTGGAACAAGCCACCGATAAACGGTCAGTCATGCGGATTTTGATGCGTGGGTTCACAGGAAATTTCCTTCGTTCTCGCTCCTCATCTTGCATAGAGTAAGAAGTGGCGCTACTGAGTGTGGCACGCGAACTGAAATGAAGACTAAAAGATTCCATGTCATTCAACCCGCTAGGTCAGGGCGTTGGGGCAGCACTGGGCGCGAATTATTGAGCAGCTTAGTGGAGATCCTGTCATTTCCGCGACCGTTTGAAGATCCCGAGAGCGAGCGCGAGTTTCTTGAAGATCATGGGCGGAGATTTGCTGGCTTTCGCCGAGCGGCCGGGATCTTGGGACTCTTCGTGTGGACTGGGTATATATGGGTGGAGTTCAGTTCCGCGAGCCGATATCCGGCATTCCGGCACGTCTTTTCCGAGGAAATGCTCCTTCGCTGCATAGGCATCGTTGTGATCGGAATCGCCGTCGCGCTTTCTTTCCGCCGCTCGTTTGTCGTTGAATTCACTGCGCGCCGTGTCTTGTTTTCAGCAGTTTCTGCGTCCGCCGCACTTCTTCTCGGACAGATATTCATAGCACCGAGTCCGCTCCAATTCCCTTATCTTTCCGGCCTGTCTCTTGTCCTGTTCTTTCAGTTCGGCTTCCTCCAACTGAGAGCAAAATCAACGTTTTTGCTCGCAGCAGGTGTCGTTATTACGCTCATGATCCTACAGGCAATGCTGAGGTTTTTGGATGAGCAAAATTTTGTGTTCGGGGTGATCTTTCTTTTCAATCTGACAGTGATCGGGCTCGGCGTAAACGTCCAATCAGAACGCCACGTCAGAGAGCGCTTCTCGGCGGAGAAGGCACTCGCTCTTTCCAATACCCACCTGAAAGAAGCCAACGCCAAACTTAGCGCAAAACACAGAGCATTGGAAATCGCCCAAAGGGAACAATTGAGCAAAACGAACGCATTGATTACTCTGAAGGAACAGCAAAAAGCGGCAGCTGATGAGGCGAATCGAGAAAAGTCTAACTTCCTTGCTGGCGCTACACACGATCTACGGCAGCCTATGCATGCATTGAATTTATATCTGGAAGCTGCTGAGGAAGCACTGCGAAAGGATGACGTTGTGCAGTCGCGTAGACTCGTCGCACAGGTGCGAAAATCCTCTACCGTAATGGGAAATCTCTTCAATGCTGTTCTCGATTTATCGAAACTTGATTCTGGCCGCGTGTGTCCTGCTTATCATGTTTTTGACCTGACGCCCTTAGTTAGGGACGCGATCGAACAACTGAGGCCGCTTGCCGCCGCCGCAGGTGTCTCGCTTCGCCTGCGGTGTCCACCTAATGTCAGCATTTGGGTTCGCAGCGATCCGCATTGGCTCGGTCGAATCGTAGCCAACCTCATCTCCAACGGTGTGAAATACTCCGACCAGGAAAAAGCTCCCCGTTGCACAGTCCTTATAGGTGTCGTGCGCAGTGTCAACCGCGTGCGAATTGACGTTGTGGACAACGGCGTCGGGATAGCGCCGCAATATTGGAACGCGATTTTTAAGCCCTTCTTTCAAATCGACAACGCCGAACGTGATCGCGACCGGGGTTTAGGACTCGGTTTGTCCATCGTGAACGCAATGGTTTCGATGTTGGACGAACACCGAGTTGAGCTCAAATCTTCGGAGGGGCGAGGTTCACGATTTTCGGTTGAGATTCCGATCTGCCATTCCCAAATACTTCCATCAAGACAGGGGAGCAGTGAAGAATCAGCTACCGCGTTGGGCGAAACAGCGGGCCTCTACGTGCTGTTGGTAGAAGACGATGGACTCGTTCGTGCGGCAACAGAAGCGCTGCTTGCGCAATGGGGGGTACTCGTGGACTCCGCTAGCTCCGTCACGCACGTAGAGGAATTGCTGGAATCTATTGAGCGTTATCCCGATCTGATTATCACTGATTATCAGCTCCACGACGGAAAGACTGCACACGATGTCACCGAATCTGTATATCGAAAACTGGGAAGATTGGTTCCTTGCCTGGTTATAACGGGTGAAGCAAGTTCAACAGGCGGGATAGTCGACTATGATCAGTACACTTTGATTAAACCCGTAACGCCCGAGCTGCTTAGAAAGCGAATTTTGGAAGCGATAGTGGCCTGAACTTTCTGGAACCGGCTGCGATTATCTCAGGTAGGTGTCTGCGTCATCGGCCTAGGAATTTCTATGCCACGGCGCGCCATCTCTACTATCAAAAACGTACGGCGTGTCACATTAAAACGCGCAAGCAGATCACTTGAATACTCCTTTGCCGTGTTCTCTGTGATATTCATTTTTCTCGCGATTGCTTTGTTCGATAAACCCTGCAAGACGTAACGCAACGTCTCAGTTAGCCTCGGAGGCAGGTTCAACGTCTCGACCGGTATTCCTCGACTATTGGAAGTGGGTTGAGGACTATGCCCCCCCTTGCCTAATACCGTATTTGGCAGATAAATTCGGCCGCTTAAAATCGTTTTGAGTGCCTCCTGGAAGACAGCGCCCCCTTCCTCACTAGCCTTGGAGATAAATCCACATGCGCCGGCCTTAATGCATTCGAGAACCGTATCTCGATCGTCTTGACCAGAAAGCATAATGCAATGGACTTCGTGATCTTGCTCCTTTATCCATTTGAGCAAATCGAGGCCCGTGCGGACAGCTTTCAGTCGGTAGTCGAGAAACACAAGGTCATAAGATGCGCTCTCAAGTCTACAGATCGCGTGCTCGTAACCGTCCGCCTCATCGATGTTAAGGCACGGTTCGTTGGCGAGAATCAGGGTCTTCATAGCACTGCGAGTAAGCCCCTCGTCCTCAACCAACAACACAGTCTTAAAATATCCGTTGTCCATGGCTGCCCCTATTTATACTTCATATTACTGCGTTTGATCACAATTGGTACCCTCCTTTCGTAGGGACCCATTTCGTACTCTTCCAGAAAAGCCGATTCCCCCTGGTGTCGAGGGTTTCGCGGTGCGCCTGCAAGGACAACACTACAGTCATCGATGAGCCGACAACCCGCCGACAAATCGATACCCAAATTGGACTCGGAGTTAATCATGAAAATCTCTGCTAGTATTGCAAAAATTGTGACTGCATTATCTGTGGCAGGTGCCGCGGCGTCTGCACACGCAATTAGTAATCACCAATTCTTTCTTGTTAATGAAACCGACCAGGCGGTTGTCGAATTTTACGCAACACATCTGGGCGATCCAAGGGGCCCAGATCTACTGGGCATTCAAACGTTGCCCTCTGGTTACAATGTCTTAATCAATGCCTATGACGGTGATCCTCGCCATTGCTTTTTTAACTTTAAATCCATCATGGAAGACGGGCAGACTGTCTATAAGAGGAATGTAAACGTCTGTGAAATTATTCGCTACACAATTTCCTCCGATTAAATCAACGTCGCACAAACACACCTATATTTTGAGGCACATACCTTGCCACTGTGCCTCATTTTAATTTCTGATACGTTGCGTCCCTCTGCCAGATTTAATTAAGGTGCCAACCGCTTTGCCGGAGTTTAATCATGGAACAAGTCACCATCCAAATGCGCGGTACTGGCACCGTGCAAAACTGGCTGAGCGTGGGTCTTCGCGAGGAGCCGGCACTCGGCGCCCATTTGATATCGCCGCGCAGCGGTTATAGCCACCATGGGATTTATGTGGGCAACGGCAATGTCGTGCACTACGCCGGATTTGCCAGGTCTTTCCATCTAGGACCGGTTGAGGAAGCCCCTATGGCATTCTTCGCTGCCGGCCATGAGGTCTGGATCGAACCAAGCCATCGCCCAACCTATGATCAGAAGGAAGCCGTGGACCGTGCTCGCTCACGGTTGGGTGAAAATCAATATAGCCTCCTGACAAATAATTGCGAACACTTCTGTGAATGGTGTCTTTACGGTCAGGCTCGCAGTAGGCAGGTGGACGAGTGCCTTGCGCATCCTTGCGCGGTCGCACACGTTACGATGAGCCTCCTTCGGGCTTTTTTCTCGAGGGGTGCGAAGCGTTCGTGCGCCCACGCCATCGCTTGAGATCCTCCTCTTCCAGCCATCACGCCAACAAATTTCGAAAAAACTTTGAAATCGAGATGTCCAGCCTCAGCAGCGCTTCCGCGCGAAAATTCGAAAACGAACATCCGCGTCGATTGAAAATCATCTAGCGGGCCTCCCAATGGTTTCCCATGAGCTGGGCGTCAGTGACGGCTCATGTTGAGATCGGCCGGACTCAGCGAAGAATTTTCGCAAAAAAGAGCGAAGATGTTATTGACGAGTTTGCGGGGAAGCGCTTCGCTTTTTATCATTTCTTTCAATGAGACGTTATTGAAATGTTGCTCGCCGCTTGAACCGGTCGGCAGGAAGGATGTGACCGGTTGATCGCAGTAGATCTGCACTATTCCCTGAAACCCGCCGCCTATACCATCCTCGAAGAGTCCCAGAATCATCTGTTCAGGTTTATGGCTCGTCATGACGATTTTTCCGACGCGAATTGGATAGACTTTCCAATCGGTCGAGTAAACGCCGCCATCTGCAATGTGTAACTCCGTCATGGCTTTGGGGAACGGCTGTGCGTCTGAAGTGTGCGAGAAACCAGTGCGAGGGCACACATGATCGATAAAAAACTGTATCGAACGGATTTCATGGGTTCGTTGTGTAAAGGACGGCTGTCGAGAAATCGGACTGGAATTGTCCTCGATCTACGAGGCGGTGTCGAATGGCCGTTCGTGGCCGGGCTCGGCCAGACGGCGATCGGCGCTTCCCGACCGAGGGCGTGTGAAAACGCAAAAGCACTCGGTTTTCGGGTGTCGCTTTACCCTTCCCGAGTCGCTGCCAAGCCGATGCAGCGCGATCTGAAGGGTCGATTTTTTAGAATGCCGCATTCAGCACGTGTTTTCACACGGCCTCGACCCACAACTGCCTTTCGACCCAACGCGAGGGCTGTAGCCGATCGCAAACTGGAACGGCCATTCGCGGCGTATCGGTCGGCAAGTCGTCGCCAATCCGCGAGATCCAGATGCATCCTGTCCGTGATCGCGTGATCGTGAACATAATCTCCCGTGATCTCTCCGTTAGTCCCATGATCGCCGACGCGCGCGAACGTCACCTACGGCCGTCGCGAGGTGCTTAAGTGCTTACAAGGCAGACATCCGCGCGTTGGCCATCGGGCTGGTTGCGGGGTGAAACAACCGGCGAATGACCGCTGCACGGCTCAGGCGAGCAGCAGAAAGTGCCCGGTTGTACGCGTTCACCCTCGTTCACGCAAGCAGCCGTTCGGCAGCGGCAGCTTTGTGGCGTCCTATTCCAACCGGTGGAACGGCCAATAGCTCCCATTCGTGCACCGCTCATCCCCGTCGTTCCAAGGGGCGCCAAACCTGCATGTTCGACGGGAGGAAGTCGGCCATGTCGGCATTCGAGTGTACCGAAATCCCCCTCGACGGCTGGTTACCAATACTGCGGGCACAAAAGCGACAATCAAATCCTACAGGGGGCGCTCTACTCCCAAGATACCCGCGCCCAGAGAAATAGCCCGACAAGTATTCTGAAATCCGTACTGCACGCCTTGATTTGCGAGAATTCAGCCCATTTTGTGCGTTAGCACACAGATAAGTCTTGAAATCGTCGCTTCCGATACCTACCAATGCAAAGGACACTCGTAAATTCTTCTACAAGGATATCTTCACCAAAAAGAGGTTGAGAAAGGTCTCACAGAGCAACGGTGGGCCCTTATGGGATCATCTTCAACTTTTTGCTCGCAAAAACTACACCCGGAGTTGACCAGTAAAAAAGTTGGAATCACGGGGCCGCTCATTGAAATACTTCGACTTGTGCTGATTGAATCAAAACAGGTGATTTAAATGCTTATATCCTTGACTGTCACGCCTAGTTCGAAAAAGATTTATCTTCGGCTATCGAATCGACGGCGGATCGCATGCGTCCTAGGTGCATTGCTATTGCCCATCGTAGCAATTGCGCAAGATCACGATTGTGGTGACGCACCCACTACAGTGTCCACTGAAAAGGTCGCAGATACAAAACTCGGGATTGAAGGTATTGCTGCGAAGTTAGTTGGTTTGAAAATTGGAGTTTCCGTAAAGGAAAAGGTTGATACAGTTATCACGCAGTTCCCCAATGCTGATCAAGTGGTACTTCGATACGCCGCGTGGACGATTGTATGCAAAACGATAAAACAAAGTTCTGCGACGCCGACAGAGAAGATCAATCAATATTTAGAGGCGGAAAAGGCGCTCGACCCGAAATCAGTGTCCCCAACAGGTATCAAAATCATAGACGCGCCTAAAGCAGAGACAGAGAGAAGGGTTAGTGATTCTCACGCTGTCCCGCCAAAGAGCGAGCGAATTACTGTGAAGACACAAGTAAGCAACGTGGACCTTGTGGCAATCCCACCAGAAGAAGGGGCTGCCGGATGGGCGCTCCGTTATCTCCCGTCGTCCCCATCAGATTCCGCGCATCAGTATTTTGTGATCGTAAAATCCGTTTCCGACGAAACAAGTGGCAAAGAAACTATCGACAAATTACGCAAGAAATTTCCCAGATATGATTTTGTTCTTTATGACCACTTCCAGGGGAATCCTTACATGGGCATCATGATGGCAGCGTGGGTGTCGTTAGCGGACGCTCAACAAGTATTAAAGATCGCAAAGACGGAAGTCTCGGCCGATAGCTATATATGGACATTCAGCAGGTGATATCACGGTATGCAGCCAGAAATCGAAAAATCACCCGTCTACAGCGGTCTATTGGAGTCGCTCAAGTCCTCTACGGAGCAAATGCCTAGTTCGCACACTTGAGTGACCCGACTTTCAATAAGCGTCGAGAAGTAGGTCGTGCCGATGTCGAAGAGTTCGTCTTTGAAAATCGGATGGCCGATTGCAGTTGGAGAGTCGACGCCGGAACGTCCGATCAAGGACGCGTATGAACGGCGGGTTGTGGCCGGACTGCGCCTGACGGCGGCCGGTCCCCGTCGGTGATCGCGGGGGCGGTTTTGCTTTTTGTTGGTATATGAGGCGTTGCGTCATCCGCGTCAGCATTGGCCTAGCGTACCTGCATGGGGTGCCAGGGGTCTAAGGTCAATTAGATGCGCCGCTTTGATTGGGTATCCGGGACTCGAACCGGCACACATCCTTGCTGCATAAGGCTCTCCGGGTGCGGTAGGCAAAAAAACTGTCATTCTTAAATCGGGCATGGGATAGATTACGATTACATTCGTTGCGCCCGACGGGGGGTAGCTCAGATGGGAGAGCGCGGCGTTGGCAACGCCGAGGTCGGGAGTTCGACCATTTTTCCAACAGCAAGCACGGATCATGACCATAAGCCCCGAATTGGCTGAAGAACTGCGGCGGATGGCCCTTATCAAGGCCGACCAACGACGGCAGAAAGCCATCTGGCAGGAGTTGCGCGAGCTGCGGGCCAAGCTGCGCCCGATTGATCGCGCGTGGTCCGATACGCGGCTCGCCCTGAAACAATACGAGTGGGATTACACGCACGTGGTCCCGCAACTTCGGGAGCGGGAGGCCCAGCTGCTCGATGAGATGCGCCCGTTCCTCCGACAGATTGACGCGCTGGAGGCGGAGGCCCGGCGGCTGGACCGCAAGATGCGCAAAGCGCAGCAAGCTAGTGAGCGCACACCGGCAGGTCCGGCCGGATCGCGCACACGCACGCCTACAAGCCCTTGAGCTTGTCTATTTCCCGTTGGTCATCACCGGCAACCCGGAAAACGCGGCTCGGAACCCAGTCCGTCGAGGTCTGCATTGGCGGGGGCATCAGCCACGCCCTGTTTTATCAATAGCTCTCGCAGCGAGAAAGCGAGGCGCACCGGCTCAGAAGAACGGGTGCGCCGTGCCCCTCTGAATTTACTTCTTCTTTGGCTTACTTGACGTCGCGCTGTTACGCTGCGCGAGATCCGAGGCGGCGACCTCCTTCTGCCTCTTGGTCGATTTCGGATCGCGCAGCTGCTTGCCGGCGTCGGACGCGGCTTTCTTTCCTGTTGCCATGGTCACCTCACGCGTTAGCCGAACCCTCATCATGTTGGGCAAAATCATCGTATGAGTAGCAATGGATATTTTCAAGGGAACGGTGGCTCGTTGGTACGGGTGACGAGCTGGGGGTGCTTTCGCTCAAATGTGTCGAGGGCTAGTCAAGAAAACGGTGGTTTTCTGGGCACGGCCAAGCTGTCGTCTGGTCAGCTCGTTACGGCTCATTCGTCTGTTAAAATTTTCATCAAATATTCAACGTCCGGCAAGTGTCAATGAATCAAGGGATAGGCTATGCCCGTGCTTCTACAGATGACCAAGACCTGGGCCTGCGGCTGACCTAGCACAGATCGTGGCCAATCTGGAGTGCTCGGGTGTCGGCTTTGAGAGGCTGACTGAGAAAATCGAAGTGCTGCGGGCAAACTAGGGGAGATGCAGGTGCGTGAGATTAAGGCGCTATTTCGCGACCAGGCATCCAAGTGACGGACGTGGCACGTCGCTATGGGGTATCCAGAACCACGCTCTATAAGCATGTCGGGGTCATCGCCCCGCGTCGCCCTTAAGCACTGCGGCTGAGATTCCACGATCAAACTAATCCTATATCTGGCCTAGTTGGTGTAGCTCAACATTTGTCATGGGATGCCCATGACTAGGGGAAGGTAGATGAATGTATTCGACCTCGATGCGGACTTACTGAGCCGTTATGAAGCTTTCGCTCGTTCGTTCACTATGATCCGGGCGCAGGATATTCGCACGCAGGTCGAAGCGATCTATCGCAGCGGGAAGTTCTGGCCCGAGCCGTTAATTGGAGTGAATCCGCATTTCGAGCCCGGCCGTGCGCTGGTGGATTTGGTGGAAGAGGGCGTGGTCGACCCGGACTTGCCGAAGGTCTTTGCCGTCGGCGCTGGTCGCTCGGCGATCAGCCTGCACCGCCACCAGGACCAGTCGCTGTCGAAGGCGCTGCAGGGACGCAACTACATCGTCACCACCGGCACCGGATCGGGCAAGTCGCTGTGCTTCTTCGTGCCGATAATCGACCGCATCCTTAAGGCCAAGCGCGCCGGTGCCGCGCCGCGCACCCGCGCGATCGTGATCTATCCGATGAACGCGCTGGCCAATTCCCAGCGCGAGGAACTCGAGAAATTCATCGAAGGCTGCGGCATCGATTCTCATCTCATGCCGACCTTCGAGCGCTACACCGGCCAGGAGAGCGACGCGGAACGCAAGCGCATCGCGTCGGCTAAGCCCGACATCATCCTGACCAACTTCATGATGCTTGAACTGCTGATGACCCGGCAGGACGGCCTCGACCAGGAAGTCGTCGTCAGCATGGAGGGGCTGGAGTTCCTCGTGCTAGACGAGCTGCATACCTATCGCGGGAGGCAGGGGGCCGACGTCGCAATGCTGGTGCGGCGTGTGCGCGAGCGTCTGGGCGCGCAGGACATGCTGTGTATCGGCACCTCGGCGACGATGGCCTCGGGCGACGAAGATGCCGGGCGCAGGGCGGTCGCGAAGGTCGGCACCACGCTGTTCGGCAGCCCGGTCCACGAGGACGACGTAATCACCGAGAGTCTCGCGCGTTGTACCCAAGGCGTGGCGCGGCCTGAGGCGCTCAGCGCATCGGTGCTGCAGCCCGAACCGGGGCCGGCCGACTACGAAGCGTATCGCCGCGATCCGCTGGCGGTGTGGATCGAGATGCACATTGGCCTTGACGAGCAGGAAGCACGCCGCCGCCGCAAGCCGCAGACGCTGACCGAGGCAGCGGCAACGCTGGCTGAACATACCGGCCTTGACGCCGTGCTCTGCCGTAAGGCGCTGGAATTCCGCCTCATCGCGATGAGCGAGTGCAAGAACGAGCGCGACCAGGCGTTCATGGCCTTTAAGCTTCACCGCTTCCTTTCGGGTGCAGGCCATGCTCATGCCACCTTGCAGCCCGCGCAAGCCCGCCGCGTCGCGCTGGCCGCCGAGAAGTACGACCGGGAGGATCGTGCGGCACGCCTGTACCCGGTGTTCTTCTGCCGCGAGTGCGGGCACGAGGCGCATTCGGTTTCGATCGACCACGAGGGCACCGTGGTCGCCCGCCCAATCGACCAGACCCCGCGCGATGGTGTCGACAGCGAGGGATGGCAGCATGGCTTCCTGGTGCCAGACGCCGATGGCGCGCTCGCGTTTGCAGGCGATCCCGGGGATTATCCCGACGACTGGTTGGAACTGACCAATGCCGGTGACCCACGCTTGAGATCCAGCCATCGCGGCAAGCACGATGGTCGCATGATGCTGCTCGGCGCTGATGGGCGCGGGAACCTGGACGGGGTGCGGGCTTGGTTCTTTCCAGGAAAGTTCCGCTTCTGCCCGCATTGCCGCAACCAGCCTCCGCCACAGGCGCGCGACATCAACAAGCTGGCAGGCCTTTCGGCAGAGGGGCGCAGTTCGGCAACGACGCTCATCACCGCCACCATCCTCGACTGGATGGAGCGCGGACAGGTCCCCGCCGAAAAGGCGCGGCGCAAGCTACTGGGCTTTACCGACAATCGGCAGGACGCGGCGCTCCAGTCGGGTCATTTCAATGATTTCATCTTCGTCACCTTGCTGCGCGGGGCAATGCTGCGGGCGGTGCGCGCCGCCGGGGACGGGGGGCTGGGGCACGAGCAGTTCGGTGACGCATTGCGCCGCGCGCTTGGCTTCGATCCCGAGGACAAGGGCCGTCGCGCGGCCTGGATGCTGGACGAGAACCCCAAGGGCTTTGCTGCGCTTGACGAAGCGAAGACTGCGATCAACCGCGTGCTCGCCCATCGCCTGTGGAACGATTTGCGCCGGGGCTGGCGCTTCACCAACCCTAACCTCGACCAGCTCGAACTAATCCGAGTGGACTATCCTGGCGTCGCTATGTTGGCGCAGGACGAGGAAAGCTGTGGCGGCAAGGATCAGGAGAGCCTGAGCGACGTGCAGAGCCGGGGCTTCGCGATACTCTCGGCGATCCCGGCCGAGAGGCGTCGGGCGATGTTCCGCGACTTGTTCGACACCATGCGCCAGGGACTGGCGGTGGCGGTCGATGCGCTCGATCCTGTGGAATTGGAGCAGGTCGGCCAGAAGTCGCGCAGCGTGCTCAAGGATCCTTGGGCGATCAGCGCCGAGGAGCAATACAAGGATCTCAATTTCCTCAACACGCTGGTCGTCGGCCTGGAGGCGGGTAAGCATGACCGCGTGGTGCGCGTATCGGCTCGGAGTGGGCTGGCGCGCCGACTGGTAAAGGCGGCGGGTGTGGAGATTCCTCTCGCCGACCGCGAACCACTACTGGAGGCGATGCTGGCGGCCGCGGCGAAGCATCAGGTGGTGCGCCAATTCTCGGTCGGGCCGCTTGCGGGCTGGCGGCTTGCGCCGGGCGCAGTGCGTCTCAAGCCGGGCGAGGACAAGCCCGAGAACGGCAAGGGCAACGCCTTCTTCGCCGGCCTCTATTCCGACATTGCGGCGCGGCTCGGTACGCCCGGCCACCTGCCGATGGCCTTCGAGGCGCGCGAACATACGGCGCAGGTCGACGCGATGCTGCGCGAACTTCGCGAATGCCGTTTCCGCTTCGGGGCTAACGACAAGACCCGAATGGCCGAAATGGCGGGCGAGGTGCGCGTCATCAACGAGAAGCGCGATTTTCTGCCGCTGCTCTACTGTTCGCCGACGATGGAGCTGGGCGTCGACATCTCGCAGCTCAATGTCGTCTACTTGCGCAACGCGCCGCCGACTCCGGCCAACTACGCCCAGCGCGCGGGCCGCGCCGGGCGCAGCGGACAGGCGGCGCTGGTCGTCACCTACTGCGCCGCGCAGAGCCCGCACGACCAGTATTACTTCGAGCGGCGGATCGACCTCGTCGCCGGCATTGTGAAGGCACCGGCAATCGACCTCGTCAACGCCGACCTCCTTTCCGCCCACGTCCATGCCGAGTGGCTTGCGGCGGCGAAGGAGTCACTGGGCAAGTCGATCCCTGACAACCTTGACATGGACGACGAGGGCCTGCCGGTGAAGCGCACCACGCTTGCCGCCTTCGCCACGGCGACGGCAGACGCGGCAGCTCAGGCGCGGGCAGGGCGCATCGTTGCCTCGGCCCTTCCTGCCGAGGGTACGTCGCAGATTGGCGATCCCGTCGAATTCGTCGCCGCCCTGTGGGGTGAGAGCGCGACGAAATTCGACACCGCTTTCCGACGCTGGCGCGAACTCTATCGCTCCGCCTCTCAGGATCGTGACGAGGCGCATCGCATCGGCCAGCGCACCGGTCTTGGCGCTCAGGAGCGTCGCGAGGCGCGGGCGCGCTATGTCGGTGCGGACAAGCAGGTGGAGCTGCTGGCGTCTGGAGTGTCTTCGCAAAGCTCGGACTTCTACGTCTATCGCTATTTGGCAACCGAGGGGTTCCTCCCAGGCTACAACTTCCCCCGCCTGCCGCTCTACGCCTTCGTGGATGCCGACAAGTCGTCCACCGTGCTGCAGCGCCCGCGCTTCTTGGCAATCGCGGAGTTTGGGCCGAACAGCCTCGTCTACCATGAGGGTAAGGCCTATCGCTGCAATCGCGCGAAACTGCCCTCCGGGTCCCGTAACGAGGACAATACGCTCGTCACGCGCACGCTGAAATGCTGCCAGTCCTGCGGTGCTGCGCACGAGAGCGAGACCCAGGAGCGCTGCGTGGTCTGCAACGATGCACTGACTGACGAAGGGAGGCTTTCGAAGCTCTACCGCATCGAGAACGTCGACGCCGTGCCGGGGGCGCGGATCACCGCCAACGACGAGGACCGGCAGCGGCGCGGCTTCGACTTGCGCACGATCTTCGAGTGGGATCCGCGGCGGCAGGAAGACCTGCTGCTCAAGGCCAACGCAAGCCCGCTGGCGGTGCTGTGCTACGGCCCGCAGACGAAGCTCTCGCGCGTCAACCTGGGCCTGCGGCGGCGCAAGGAGAAGGCGCATACAGGCTTCGACATCGATACGCTGACTGGTCGCTGGCTCAAGGATCCCGAGGCGGACGACGATCAGGGCGAAGATCCCAAGGCTGCCCGCCGCCAGTCCATCGTGCCCGTGGTGGAGGACACCAAGAACGCCCTGCTGGTGCGCTTCGATCAGGGCCTTGGCCTCTCCACCGCGCAGATGGCGACGCTCCAGCACGCGCTGATCCGCGCCATCGAGGCCGAGCATGTGCTGGAGACGGGCGAATTGCTGGGCGAGCCGCTGCCTACGCGCGAGGATCGCAAGGCGATCCTGCTTTATGAAGCGACCGAGGGGGGCGCGGGCGTGCTCAAGCGGCTGATGGATGGCCCGGAACGCTGGCAGCGCATCGCCGAAGTGGCGCTGGACCTGATGCACTTTGAGCGGGGTGAGGATGGTCACCTGCACGATTCGGCAGATGCCTGCGTCGCTGGGTGCTACCGCTGCCTGCTGTCCTATTACAACCAGCCCGACCACGAGATGATCGACCGCGAGGACGAGAAGGTGCGCGACGTGATCGAGCGCATGGCGCGCTGCGAGCGCGACCGTGTGGCCGACGCTGCTGCGACCGACGACGGTCCGTGGCTGGCGGCGCTTGCCCTCTGGAACGCACCAGCGCCACGATCCGAGCTAGTCGCCGGCGCCGCCTGGCCGCTGTGCTGGCCGGACCTGCTGGTTATGGCCGTCGCCGGAACCCCGCCGCCTGAACTCGTTGCCCGCTGCGCGGCGATCGGGCGCGACCTCATCGAACTGCCGGAACTGCCCGGCGAAACCATGCCGCCCGCGTTGGCGGCGGCGCTTGGAGTTTCTGCATGAATGTCCCCCTCTCGACCGGCCAGTTTCAGACCGGCGACCTCATTAATGCCCGCGACCGTGAGTGGATCGTGCTCGGCAAACCGGGCGACGGGCTGATGCGCGTGCGCCCGCTGTCCGGTTCGGAGGAGGATGCCATCGTCATCGCCACCGCGCTGGAGCGGACCCCGGTCCAGCCTGCAACGTTCGACCCTCCGAGCTCCGATCAGCTAGACACGCAGGACGCGGCGCGAATGCTGGCCGACGCGCTGCGCCTCTCGCTGCGGCGGGGGGCGGGGCCGTTCCGCAGCGCCGCGCATCTTGGCGTCGAGCCGCGTGCCTATCAGCTGGTTCCGCTGCTCATGGCGATGCGCCTCGACGTGAAGCGGCTGTTGATCGCCGACGACGTAGGCATCGGCAAGACCATCGAGGCAGGCATGATCCTGCGCGAGATGCTCGACCGCAGTGAAATCGACCGCTTCACAGTCCTGTGCCCGCCGCACCTCGTCGACCAGTGGGTGGGTGAACTGGCCGAGAAGTTCGACATAGACGCCGTTGCAGTCACTTCCGGCCGCGCTCGCTCGCTGGAGCGAGGCCTTGCGCCGGGCGACACGATTTTCGCGGTGCATCCCTTCACCGTCGTCAGCCTCGACTACATCAAGGCCGATAGCCGCCGCGCCAGCTTCGCACAGACCTGCCCTGAACTCGTCATCGTCGACGAGGCGCATACCTGCGTGGGCGGCAACGAGAGCGGCACGCACCAGCGCTTCGCCTTGCTCGAAACGCTGGCCGAGAAGACCGGGCGGCACCTCCTGTTGATTACCGCCACCCCACACAACGGCAACCAGGACGCCTATGCGCGCCTGCTCAGCCTGTTGCATTCCGATCTTAACGGCGGTCCCGATGCGCCCGACGCCAACGCCGTCGAGCGCTACCGCCGCCGCCTCGCACAGCACTTCGTTCAGCGCCGTCGCCCCGACATCGCTGACAAGTGGGGCGAGGCCCGCGCCTTCGCCACACTGATGAAGAAGGACGCGCCCTATGCGCTCACTGGCGACTTCCAGAACTTCCAGGAGGACGTGCTGGATTACTGTGTCGGCGTAGCCACTCGCGTCGATGGCGAGAAGGCGCGGCGCCTGGCGTTCTGGGGGACGCTGGCGTTGATGCGCTGCGTCGGCTCCTCACCCGCCGCAGCGCTCAGCGCGCTGCGCAACCGACTCGGTGGCATGGCCGAGCAGGACGCGCTAGAACCCATCCTGTTCGACAGTGATGAGGGCGATTTCGCCGACACCGACCTCGAACCCGCTACTGCACTCGACACTGAGGAAGCCGCCGAACTGCGCGCACTGATCGCCAAGGCGGAAAGACTGGTCGCCAGCTTCGACAAGGACCCCAAGCTGCGCGAACTGACTCGCTGGGTTACCTATCTGACGAATGAGAAGGGCGCACGCCCAGTCGTTTTCTGTCGCTTCATCAACACCGCCGAGGCTGTCGGTGCGGCGCTGCAGGCGGTATTTAAGAAGCACAAGGTCGAGGTCGTCACCGGCCGCCTCACGCCCGAGGAACGCCGCCTGCGCGTCGAGGCACTGGAGGACTATCCCGACCGCATCCTCGTCGCTACCGACTGCCTGTCTGAGGGCATCAACCTGCAGTCGCTGTTCAACGCAGTGGTCCACTATGACCTCAACTGGAATCCCACCCGCCACCAGCAGCGCGACGGGCGCGTTGACCGCTTCGGCCAGCAGGCGACGGAAGTCTGGTCGCTGATGATGTTCGGCGAGAACTCGATCATTGACGGCGCCGTCATCAAGGTCATCAAGGATAAGATGGAGCGCATCCAGAAGGAAACCGGCGTCGTCGTCCCTGTGCCCGAGGATTCCGCCAGTGTCTCCAACGCGCTGATGCAGGCCATGCTCCTCCATTCCAGCAGGCCCCGCGCGCAAGGCATGTTCGACTTCGGCGACGCTGCAGCGAAGCTCGACGAGAAATGGAAGAACGCCGAGGACGACGCCCGCCGCAGCCAGACGCGATATGCTCAGTCCTCGCTCAAGCCCGAGGAGGTTCTCCCCGAATGGCATCGCCTGCGCGCCCTGCTCGGCGGGCCGGAGGAAGTGAGCCGCTTCACTCGCCGCGCGCTGTGGCGTATTGACAAGCCGCTCGGCGAGCAGGGCACGCACTGGCGCGTCCACTACGACGACATGCCCCAGCAGCTGCGCGAGCGGCTCGCGGCGCGCAGGCTCACCGGCACCCGTGCGATCGGGTTCGAGGACAGCCTGCCGCCCGAGGTCGCCCATGTCGGCCGCACCCACCCACTTGTCGCGCTGCTGGCCGAGACGATGGCCGAGGGCGCGCTCGATCCCGCCTCGATCGAGGGCAAGGCCGCGCTCGGCCGCGCCGGGGCCTGGCGCACGCACGCGGTGGATACGTTCACCACCGTACTGCTGCTGCGCCTGCGCTTCAAGCTGACCACCAGTGGCCGCCGCACCTTATTGGCCGAGGAAGCCACCGCGCTCGCCTTCTGCCCCGCCGCCACCGAGGCCCTCTTGCTGGGCGCGGATGCGCTCGCGCTGCTGGAGGCCGACGCGAGCGGCAATATCGAACCTTCTGCCATCGCCCGCCAGATCGACGCGGCGCTTGCCCGTCTCGATAGTTACCAATCCGCCATCGCTGCCTACGCTAGGACGCGCGCAGCCCAATTGTCCGAGGATCACGACCGCGTGAAGGCTGCAACCCGTGGCGAAGGCGCCACCACCGAAGTGGAGCCAGTACTGCCTGCCGATGTCATCGGCCTCTATGTCCTCGTGCCGGAGGCGAACTGATGGCTCGCCTTTCCCGCGCCGCCGAGCTTGGCCTCGACGCCGTCACCATCGAGGGCGGCTTGATCGCCCCGGAGCAGGTGCAGAAGATCGCCGCTGCCCCCGCCACGCCCAAGCTCGCAGCCAGCTATGACTGTCCCCGCGGCACCAGCCTGAACGACGAGATCGCGCGCTACTTCCGCATCGGCCAGGCGCTCTGGTCAGACTACGACCGGATCGAGCACAAGACCATCACGCAGACTGCCCGGTTTGTGCACGACCTGCTTTTGCAGTGCTTTGGCTTCGACGACCTTGCCGGCCCTGTGGATCACGCGGAGGGCAACCGTCGCTACCGCCTTGCCTGGGAGGCCAGGGAGGGCCGCGTCCCCATCGTTGTGGCAGCGCCTGCCGTGGGCCGTGACACGTTCAACCTGCCCGCACCCGAGTTCGGCGACGGTGCGGGTGGTGGCCGCCTCAAACGCAGCCCTGTCTCGTTGCTGCAGGATTGGCTCAATAGTGCCGACCAGGCACTGTGGGGACTCGTCTTCGCGGGCGACAAGGTACGCCTGATGCGCGACAACGCTAGCCTCACCCGCCCCGCATGGATTGAGGTGGATCTCGGCGCTATCTTCCGCGAGGAGATGTTCGCCGACTTCACCGCCTGGTGGCTGCTCACCCACGCCACTCGCTTCGGCGCGGCGGCCGCGCCGCCGTCCGACTGCGCGCTGGAGGAATGGCGCGCCGAAGGGCTCAAGCAGGGCGAGACCGCCCGCGCCGACCTTTACAAGAACGTGCGCCAAGCGCTCGCTGAACTCGGTCAAGGTGCCGTCGAGGCCAACCCGGACTTGCGCGAGACGCTGGCCGACCACACCGCGCTGACTGCGTTCTTCGAAGAACTACTGCGTACCGCCTACCGCCTGATCTTCCTGGCTGTGGCGGAGGACCGCGAACTGCTCCACCCCGGTCGCGTCAGCCAGGAGTCGCGCGCTCTTTATCGCGACAGCTATTCCTTCGGCTTCTGGCGCGAACGCGCGCGCCGCCGAGTGGCGCGCGACACGCACTACGATGCGTGGGAGGCGATGAAGATTACGCTTTCCAGTCTGGAGCACGGGCAGGAATTGCTTGGCCTGCCGGCGCTGGGCGGCTTGTTCGCCGCCGGGGCGACGCCAATGATGAACGGCGCGAAGATCAGCAACCGGCGCTTCTTGAGCGCGCTGTTTCACCTCGGCTTCATCATGCGCGGCGGGGCGACGCACCGCATCAACTGGCGCGATCTCAAGACCGAGGAGCTGGGCAGTGTCTACGAAGGCCTGCTGGAGATCACCCCGCAGCTGGGCGCCAATGACGTCTTCGACCTCGACGACAGCGCGCGCGGCAATGCCCGCAAGACCAGCGGCAGTTACTACACGCCCGACAGCCTGGTGGAGACGCTGCTCGACAGCGCTCTCGACCCGGTACTGCGCAAGGCGGAGGACGCGGCCGACACGCCCGAGCGCGAGGTTGCCGCGATCCTAGACCTCAAGGTGATCGACCCGGCTTGCGGATCGGGCCACTTCCTGCTCGGTGCCGCCCGTCGCATGGCCGATCGCGTGGCGAAGCTGCGCAACGAGGACGCTGGTAAGGAGGAGACACAAGCTGCACTGCGCGACGTCGTCAGCCGTTGCATCTACGGCGTCGACCGCAACCCGATGGCGGTGGAGCTTGCCAAGGTGGCGCTGTGGATTGAGAGCGTTTCGCCAGGCAAGCCGCTTGGCTTCCTCGATGGCAACATCCGCTGTGGCGATGCGCTACTGGGTGTGTTCGACCTTGACGCGTTGGAAGAGGGGATTCCCGACGAGGCGTACAACCCGCTGACAGGGGACAGCCAGGACGCGGCCAAACACTACCTCAAGGCCAACCGTGACGCCAAGGCCGGGCAGGGCGCGTTCGACTTCGCGGGCGGCGGCGGGGCGATGCCTCCTGCGAAGCTGGCGGCCAACCTCAGTGTGATCCGCAGGATGCCCGAGGACACCGTGGGCCAGGTGGAGAAGAAGCGCGAAGCCTACGTGGCCTGGCGCAACGACCCGGCGCGCCTGGCCACTCACGTTGCCTGCGACCTCTACGTCGCGGCCTTCCTGCTGCCCAAGACCGATGTGTCCGCCAGTCATGGCGCAGGGCTGGTGCCGACGACGGCCGACGTGCGCAAGTGCCTCGGCGGAGGGCAGGTCTATCCGCCACTGGAGGCCGCAGCCGTGAAGGTGGCTGAAACCGCGCGCCTGCTTCACTGGCCGCTCGCCTTCCCGGACGTGATGATCGAGCGAGGCGGGTTCGACTTAGTGCTGGGGAATCCGCCGTGGGAGCGGATCAAGCTGCAAGAGCAGGAGTTCTTCGCCGGAACGCCAGTGGCCGAAGCCGCCAACGCCGCCGCGCGCACTCGCCTGATCCGCGAATGGGCAAGCAAGGAGGCGGGTAGCTACGAACGCAGTTGGATCGACCGCTTTGAGATCGCCAAGCGCCTTGCCGAAGCTTCGGTTGTGTTCTTTACCTCGCCCAAGGGCGAGGACCCGACCAAGCTGCCCGCAGCCGTCAAACCTGCCCCGACGCGGCGCTACCCCTGGACCGGGCGCGGCGACGTGAACACCTACGCGTTGTTCGCCGAGCACTTCCTGAACCTCACGCGCGAAGGGGGAAGGGCGGGCGTGATCGTGCCCACCGGCATCGCGACGGACGCGACGACCGCGCCGTTCTTCGGGCACTTAGTGACCGGGCAGCGACTGGCGGCGCTGACCGACTTCGAGAACCGCGCGGGGCTGTTCCCCGCCGTCGACAGCCGTATGAAGTTCTGCCTTCTGACAATCGGCTCTGGCGTGGCGGCGGCGGACTTCGCCTTCTTCCTGACCGACCCCGTGCAGTTGGAGGATGCGCGCCGTCGCTTCACCCTCTCTCCGCAAGAGATCGCCCGGATCAACCCGAACACGAAGACTGCACCGATCTTTCGCTCCCGCCGCGACGCTGAACTGGCCGCGAGCATCTACAACCGTGTGCCGGTGCTGATCGAGGAAGGGCGCGAAGCTGGGAACCCATGGGCAGCGACCTTTCATAGCCGCATTTGGCACATGGCAGAAGATTCAGAGTGGTTTCATTCTGCTCCGAAGCTAGTTGAACTTAATTACCAAAGAGACGGCGCAGACTGGGTGAAAGTGGAAAGTTCTACATATGTCGCCGGGGATAAATATTGCTCCATCGAATCGGCTTCTATTCCTTCAGATCACGCGCGAACTCGCTACGTCCCGCTATATGAAGCAAAAATGTTTCACCAGTTCGATCATCGGTTTGGCTCGTTCGCTAGCCGTGATGATGGTCGCGGCTATCGCGTCCTACCGGAGACCAGTTCTTCAAATTACGCCGATTCGAGGTATGAGCCCACTGCATTTTATTATGTCCCTGCAGCTGAGGTTGATGCGAGACTTCTGAATGTGACTGTTAGAGATTGGCTTGTAGCATTCAAGGATGTCACCTCGTCAACAAACGAGCGTACCGCAATATTTTCCTTTCTACCTCGCACCGCTGTTGGCCATTCAGCTCCGTTGATTTTTCCTTCAGGAGATGCGCAACTGATTGCGGCTGCGGTAGCCAATTTTAATGCGTTGACCGTCGACTATGTGGCTCGACAGAAAGTCGGCGGACTGCACTTAACCTTGGGCGTATTGCAGCAATTCCCCATCCTCCCCCCATCCGCTTATTCCGAAGCCGACCTTGCCTTCATCGTCCGGCGCGTGCTGGAGCTGACCTACACTAGCCATTCCATGGCCCCGTTGGCGCGTGACCTAGGCTATGGGGGCGCGCCCTTCGCATGGGACGAGGTTCGCCGCGCGCAACTGCGGGCCGAGCTCGATGCTTGGTATGCGCTCGCCTATGGTTTGACCCGTGACGAGCTGCGCTATGTCCTTGATCCCGCCGACGTCATGGGGCTGGATTACCCCAGCGAGACCTTCCGCGTCCTCAAGTCCAACGAAGAGCGCAAATTCGGCGAATATCGCACCGGCCGTCTCGTCCTCGCGGCCTACGATGCACTTCTTGCTAAGGGCCTGAGCCCGCGCCGGGAGGGCTATCGGTGACCTCAACCACCCTGCGCCGTTCCACCCCGCACCCGATTCTGCGCACCGAGCTTGAACAGGCAGCGTGGAACCACGGCTATCGCCGCGCCAACGGCGAGGCGGACGGGTGGCTGTGGTTCCGCTCGGACGAAGGCGTGCCCGGCGAGGTGGCGCTCGCCTGCGGTGCTTCTGATGACGGTGCGCCGTGGTTCCTCGGGGTGGAGCATGCCGGCGTGGCGCAAGTCCTCGCTTCCGAACTGCCTGAGGCGGTTTCCGGCCCGGCCCCTCCGCCGTGCAAGGGCGCCTTCGCCTTCGCGCTGCAGGCGGACATGCGCTGCGCGCTCAGCCGCGCCTTCCATCTCGCGCGCAGCCTGCCGACCTTCCCCTTCACCCAGTTTGAGGCCGAAGTCGCGGGGCTAGGCGATACCGAGGTCGACCGCATCGTACGACAGCGCGTGGGACAGGGCTTCTTCCGCGCCGCACTGATCGACTACTGGGGTGCTTGCCCGCTCACCGGCGTCACCGACCCGGCGCTCTTGCGCGCCAGCCACATCATCCCCTGGGCCGAATGCGCAAGCGACGCCGAGCGGCTTAACGTGTTCAACGGCCTGCTCCTATGCGCTCACTGGGATGCCGCCTTCGACGCGGGGCTGGTGAGTTTTGCCAATGATGGCGCGGTGCTAGCCAAGCCGGGCCTCAGCCCCAAGGCCAAGACAGCTCTGGGCCTTTCCAACGTGCCGCCCCTTCATCTTGAAGCGCCGCACCGCTTACAAATGGCGCGCCATCGCAAGAGATTTGGCTTCGAGTAGCCAGAGGTCCGTATCGCGCATGAAGGTCAGTGGTTGGGCGGTGAGACCTTCGAATCCTTCGACAAGAAGGTAGTCACGCTGCTATCGCAGCAGTGTGAATTGACGCAGTCGCTAGTGTGAATGAGAAGTCGTCGGTGCGTGAGAATGGCATTTTTAGTGGTATCGGGCGATGGGGATCTGCCAAATTGCATTGAAATACCATGGTTTCTCTAACATCAACAATCGAGTGGGAATCGTCGGACTTCACAACGACTCGCGCGTCGCCTCGACGCCCGAAGTAGAGGGGGCTTGGGCAAGACGCGATGCAAGCCGCCGTTGAGGTTACGATAGTTTCTTTGCTAGATCCTCGGCTCGCGGGTGGTAGTACCGCATCAACATGCGTGGGTCTTTGTGGCCCGTTATCTTGGTTAGTTCATGCATCGGGAAGATCGACGCCAAGCGGGACGTCGCCTCGTGCCGCAAGTCGTGAAAGCGAAGGTCGGTCAAAAACTTACCGTCTGGCTTCAATTTGGCCGCGCGGCACTCATCAACGTAAGTCTTCCGAGCTCGTGTCACTGCGCGCTCGAAGGCTCTAGTAACGGCGTCGGTGCGAATCTCGAACACGCGGTCGGCGTCGCTGTCGCCGTCTTCGGTCGGATTGCCCTTGGCGTCGTACGAGTCTTTCAATGGCCGGAGCACTGCAACGGCACGCGAAGACAGGGGCACGTCGCGGGCGCTCCCGTTCTTCGTCGACGGTAGATGCACGACGCAGCGATTGAGGTCTACGTGCATCCACAACAGGGACACTATCTCGCCCCTACGCATCGCAGTTTCGACAGCTAGACAAATGATGGGCGGCAGCAATGCTGAGCCACTAGCCCTCGCCACGCGCTCAAGCTCGCCGTCTTGCGCGCCGCGTTCTGACTCGGGCTCTTCCGCACCAGGAGCAACGGTAGATGCGTCGCCGGCAGCAATGCGCCGAGTGCGTGCGTTATTTGGCTGTGGCTTTCGCACGAGCTCAACCGGATTCGAGAGGCTTTCCATGCCCCATTCTTTTCGGGCGATGTTGAACACGTGGGACAGGACCGCTAAGCGGCGTAGCACTGTCGCGGGCTTGTAGTTCTTCAGCCATTCGTCACGGAGCTTCGCTATATCTGCGCTGCGGATCGCGGCTAGCGGCCGCTTCGCTAGTTCGACTGCCTGACAGGTCTTGATGACGGAAGCCTCCTGTGCAACGCCCTTCTTTAACAGCGAGACTTCTTCCTCGTAGCGTTTCAGTGCTTCGAAGAGCGTCGTCGCCTCAGCCTCGCTGCGGCTGACCCATACACCGCGGGACATTTCCGATTCGATCATGCTGGCCCAAGCTTCCGCCTCAGCCTTGGTATTAAAGGTTTTGCTTTGCGCTGGGTAGCCGCGTCGGCGTACCTGTGCCTCCCATTGGTACAGTCCACGCTTTCGAATGGTCGGCATTTCTCGGTGCTCGCTTGAACGGATTGTGGCAAGATTGTGGCAAATAATCGAAAGGGACGCTAGTCGCCCTAATCTATATAGCGAGGTTTTTACATTCGCAATGCGAAGGTCGAGGGTTCGAGCCCCTTCCTCTCCACCAAGTGATTTCACGGAAACCCGCGTAGCGTAAGGCTTCGCGGGTTTTTATTTTGTTGGCCATGCCTCCCTTCACTTCCCTGTAATTCCTTGTGCGGTGTCCCAAACGTGTCCCATGCGCGGTGCCTTGCGGATGTACGGGGTTGCGCAGGACGCTTGTCTTGGGTATAAAGGGGTCAATGCTGCGCTACTGTCTTGAGTAGCGGATCCTCGAGGGATGACCGATTAACTTGAGGTGCTGGTCTTGCTATAGCCGCTGGGGTCGGCTCCCTGGAGAGACTGGAGGGCGGCAGTTCGTCGCGAAGCATCGGCTGTGCGCCTGTCAGGGCAAAGGGAATGGGGCTAGGCCACGGCCGCGGAATCTCATTTCTGCGCAGCAAATGCGTGCGATCGGTACCCAAGCGCGGTTGTTAGTAGTTGCGATTGGGACAATTCCCTGTCTTCAGCCTAGGTCCGTGGACCAACCAGGTTGCTCCTGGTGCTGGGGATGCGTTCGTCTGTAGAACACCTGTCTTCAGCCCAGACCCGAGGCACTCCGGCTATCGCCTACGGCTGCTCCTGGCACGCTGAAGATAGGCACACGTGTCCACGAAAAACTCCGTCAGCATCACGTCGCCGAGCGCACTGCTTGGTCGACTGCTTGATCGTACGCTCGACGCGCACGAACTCGGCGCGACTTATCTCCGTCGCACCGCCGAAACGATATTCAAAGATCTCACGCGAGCCCCGCACCGGCTGCCGCCATCAATAAAGATACCCGGCAGGCGGGGGCGAGTTTGGCTTGAATCAGAAGTTCTCCGATGGCTCAAGGAACATCAGCAGGAGGTTGATGTAAGCCCCGTTGTGAACGGTACCTCACGCCAGCAAGTCGCTCGCCCGGCACAGAGCGCGCAAGAAGCACTCCCTCGGCAGGTCGGTCGGCCAACGAAGCTGCAACAGCGACAGAGGCAGGCACAGCAGTTGGTAGCACGGGAGGCCAAATGAACCTTCCGGAATTTGAAGATCGACTCGTATCCGAAGAGATTGAGGCTGAGGAGAGTCACGATGCTACTCACGCGGTCAAGTCGGGGAAGGCGATCGCCGAAGCACTGGTAAAGTTTCCTAAGGTCAGGGAACGGGGAGCCAAGTCTCGGGCTAAGGCGGGGGCAGTCCAGCAGAGGACACCGGCATCTGGGAGTGAATCGAAACTCGCGAGCGGCAGTATTGGACAGTCGCAATTTCCATTTTTTCTCGACGAACATATCGCCGCACTTCCAAACCATCTTCTTCGGACACCCTTGTTCGCGCCGATTCAACCCTGCAAAGAGCGCCGGGAGTACAACGATACCCAACTTCCTTCGCCGCAAGGCGTTACGGCGAAGTGGAAGGGCACGCAACTAGATATGGCCGACCAGGAAGTGTTCATGCTCGCGCTTAAATTGGCACAGGGCGTAGCCCTCAATACGCCCGTGCGTTGCGACCGGGCGGCGTTTTTCAAGGCCCTTGGCTGGAAGCCAAGTCGCACGACAGGTTCATTTGGAACGTCCGCCTATGAATGGCTCAATAAGTCGTTCAGACGTCTCACCGGCACGTTGTCGATTGAGACGAACCGTTACAACGCGCATTTGCCGCTCGTCGCGAGTTGGGTACAGGACAAAGACACCGGTGAATGGGAATTCACGATCAGTAGCAACATCCTGAAACTGTTCCAGAATAATGAATTTTCCTTTATTGACCTCGCCAAACGCAGGCAGATCAAGAAGCGGATTCACATGGCAAAGTGGCTGCAATCTTACGCCATGAGTCATCGCCGCGGTTTGCATCAGATCAGCGTTGAACACCTGAAAGAGTGGTGCGGCTATAACTCGCCCACAAGAAAATTCCGTGAGGCCCTTCGTGAGGCCCTTGAGGAACTTGAGCGAGTTGGTGTGCTGTTAGACGTGAGGTTTTACAAGGATGACACGATGGTCAGGTGGGTTCGAGGGCCTGCCTAACCACGTCATACGATTCCGCCTTTTTTTGCCTACTTCCGGCGCGACACCACGGCACAGCATTCCATCTGACCGTGGTGTCCGTTCTCGTAGGGTTATTTGACTGTGGAGCAAATTGTCTGTAGCGCAACTTTGACCACGACAAGCATTCGGCTTCAGCGCTTGGAGAGGACATTTTATGCCGTTGTGGATAAGCTCATTCGACCACGGTATAGCATTCCGGGTCCCACGGTATGGCATTCCGCTGTCACGGTATGGCGTTCCGCATTCACGGTACAGCATTCCACCCCTCTTGGCGCAAACCCACGCCCGGTCAGGGTTTGCAATGGACAGAAAGCCGTTAACCATTCTTAACCTATATATCTAACCCTCGCCTGATGTGGACAAGTCGAAAAAGATGAAGTACGCATGGCGCGACTCACACTCCAACGACAGCGAAACTCCAGCAACTCTTGATCCAGTCCATGGAGGATGCGCAAAGCGCCCCGGGGTGTTCGGCATCTCTTCGAAGGCGAGCTAAGCCGGCCTAGTGGCCGGCAGTTCGAGTAAAGAATTTTGCTGGGTGCCTCGCGGCACCCAGCAAAATCAACTCGAATCCTCGCGGCCTTCGCCGGAAACGTTCCCGGACCACAATCGTCGTAAAAGGTTTGCAGAAACGGGGAGCCTGGCGATGGCCTGCAGCTTGAAATTAGCCGCTTGGTGCGCCTCGTGTGGGTTGCCTGACGGCCCATCCCCAAACTACCCCAAAGGCTCTGAAGGCGATATTTTCGTGTCATGCTGAATCCCGCCATGGGGTGATCTGGTCGCGCTCGCCGGTAACGGTGGCGAACTCGCTATTTCGTGGCCCCCATGGGTGCGAGTATCCTTGACTCACGGGGATGACGATGATGCCGATCGGCCAGCGTCATCAAGGCTTCGACTAAGGACCATAACTGAATCTATGCCAAGGCGTACCTATCTCGCCGAAACACCCGGCGTGGCAAGACACATTGCTGAGTACCTGGGTATCAAAGAACGACGCGGTGGTGTCTATGTACTCAAGAATGGCGACTACGTTACGAACAATATCGGGCAGTTGCGGGATCCCGACAAGCGAACGGCCGACCATTTGAGAACCGTTGTCAAGCTTCTGAAAGAGGCGGACATCATTGTCAACGCGAGTGGCCTTGACCGCGAAGGGCGATTGAGAGCAGATGAGGTGATTGCGTACGCCGGGTTCGATCCGGCGGGATCGGGCAAACTCGTCGAACGCGTGGCCATCACCGCGACCAACAAAGCATCTTTGCGCGTCGCCCTTGCTTCGCCGGTTCGCCGGCGAAGCAAGGGCGACGAAACGTATGTGGACCACGCCCATAGGCGTGAGGTATTCGACGTGGAAATTGACGTTGGGTGCGTGGAGGCGCTTGGCCTCGTGCTCATGCGTGAACTGGAAATTCGTAGCTTCAAGCCGGTCACGTATTACGTCCCCAGGATCATACTGCCTGATGGCGTTGTTCTGACGTGGACAGGTCGCATCGAGGGCGCGGACGACCAGGGTATTGACGCGGAAGGTCGCATCATCGACCGGCGCGTTGCGGAGGCAATCCTGGCACGTATCCGGCAGGGTCTGGTAGGCAAGTGCACCGACTTTCAGGAAATCACCCGAGAACAGGCCCCGCCGCTCCCTTACAGCCTCGCCAAGCTGCAAACGGAAATGTCCGCACGCCACAGCATGTCGGCAAAGGAGACGTCTCGGGCCGTGCAGGACCTCTATGAGACCCGGGGGATGGTCAGCTATGGTTGGACCGATTGCCAGTATCTGCCGAAGTCGATGCACGCCGAAGCGCCGGGCGTGCTGAAGGGGATTTCCGGGATGTATACCAGGTACGCGAACGGGACGAACCCAAAAATCGAATACGCCTGCTGGGACGACTCCAAGGCCGCCATACCCCATGCCATTATACCGACCGGTAAGCTTGCAACTGGGCTGACTGAAGGCGAGCAGCGGGTCTTCGATGCCGTTGCGCGCCGCTACATCGCGCAGTTCTACCCGAAGCACAAATTCCTGCAGTTCAACCTCGAAGGACAGTACGGCGATGACATGTTCGGGTCAACGTGGAAGAAAACGTTGGTTGACGGCTGGAAAGTAGCCGACCAGCCAGCCGGCGGGGATGAGCAGCACACCGAGGGGATTGAAGAATAGCCGTGGGAAAACCGGATTCGAAGCCTGCTCACGGCCTCCGGGTGCGGGTTTCCAGGATTGAACGGACGCTCCTCAGGATAGGGAAACAGGTACCTGTCCGTACTGCCGTCCTCGTGCTGCCGCTGGCACTACCCCCGCAGTCGCGTGCGCCAAGAAATGCTGCGCTCACCATTGCCGCGAGCAGGGTGATTTTCACGTCCAGGCTTTTCGTCATTGATTCCCTGATTTGTATTGTTCATCGCTTTCGTCGCTGGCGTCCTACCCCGATTCGTTTTCGCTTCACCCTGCGAGTCGCTGAGCTTAGTTTGTTGGCCACTGTCGCTGGGGCACGGTATAAATGTGGGCGAGACGCCCGAAGACGATCCCGCGCACAATCCAAAGATTAAGCAAGAAGTCTGCAATCAGGCCGAGGACGCCGTGACCGACCGTGAACGTCCACAACGTGGCGCACATCCCGGCGAAGCCGACGATAACGGCCAAAACGGATAGCGCTACGTCTTGGCCAAGCTGCCCGCTGCGGAAGAAGACCGTTGCGACGGTTCGGATCGCCAGCCACGCGCCAATCAGCATTCCTAGGATCGGGATCGTGAGCATGACCGCCATGAACGCGTACATAAAGATAGTCCCGCGCTTGACGGTTTCTTCCGCCGAAACGGTTTTGCCATAGTGAGGCTGGTTCATGCGGTTCTCCATTCATGAATGGTCAATTTTGTGTCGGCAGCCGCGCGGCTACCGTCCCCGACTTACTCCCAAACCGGGGGAAATTGCTCACCCCTTTGGCAAAAATCCTGTCTTGCGCGGCTCGTCATTTGCCTCAGTGGGTTATGCGACTCCGATTCGTTTAACGCGTCATCACTGCCGCGAAACTTGAGCGCGATTAATGCTGCCTTTTCGCTCCCGACTGTGTTTGTGATCATGATCCTGCGTTGGTTGATCCGGAAGGCCGGTTTCTCCAACGACCAATTGAGAGCGAGGTGTCCGCGCTGTCAGCGGCCGCCTGAGTAGATCGCGACGCGGCGTTGGTCGCACAGGCCGTACAAATATCCGCGTAGTTCGGGAGCGAGGCCTTCGCGCGCTGCCATCTCGATGATTTCCTCGAATCGATAGAGCGGCATTAGGAACGGATCCTCCGTTTCCAGGATAAGCGCGAGGGTGCTATTGAGGTCCAGTTTTTCGAGTGGATGTGCACAGATGTGTGCGCGTTGCGATTGGGCCATGGGATCCCCGTGTCGATCGTTCTAACCCGCAGTGCTTGCGGTTGGCGAACTTGCTGCCGGTTCCTGATGTGCGCTCGCTACCTTCTTCTGTGTCTTGGTGCGCTGCAGGTAGTTCTTCAACGTGGCGGCACTGATTGCCATGCCGCCCTCGGTGAGTTGGGACGCGATGTCTTCCAGGCCGTAGCCGATTTTCTGCGCGAAGCGTATTTCACTTGCCATTGCCCTCACGGCCTCCGTCTTGTTGAGGTTCTTCGGCTTCTTTGCCACCGGTGGAAGTGCCTTGATCTTCGCCTTGAAGGCGGCGATCTCTTCTTGCGTGAAGTTATTCTTCAATCTCGTCATTGACTTGCTCCAGGTGAGAGTGCTTAGATAGATTGCAGAGTCGCAGATGCCTTTGTCAATAGTGAATTAAGGATGACGAAGCGTAAAGAATGGCGAGATAAGGGCGCAAATCTGTTACAGGATGGGGTTTGTCTGACACATGGCTTCGCACATGTGTCATTCAAACCACGCCTGACCGTTCGGCGCTCCGCTTCTCACAGTCAGGCTCATCCTGAAGCTCTTGGGTTCGTTCGGTCGATGTGTGAGAAATCGGTCGATAGCAACAGAGATGGTGAACCTGCCTACTGATGGCTTACGTATGGGCGCCACAACAGCGGACTCGAGGCGCTTGGAGGCGCCGCAGAAGTCGCCGTACAGTGACAGCGAACACACGGAGGGGGAAAGCGATGCCGTTTGAAAAGAAGGATTCTGAACCGCTCAATGCGCGGATCACCGTACGTCTCAGTGAGAGAGAGCGCGAGCGCCTGAGTGAGGACGCGAACCTCGCGGGCCTGACGCTCAGTGAGCTTTTGCGGCGCAGATACTTCGGCCGACCGATCGCGGCGAACATCGATCGCGCGGTTATAAAGGAGTTGATGCATGTCCGCGCGGTTATCAACCGGGCTGGCGGGCTCGTGAAACACGTCCATCTGGAGAGCAGCGGCGCGTACAGCGTGCAGACGGCTGGCGTGCTGCAGCAGCTCAAATCGACGCTGGGCGCAGTGCGCGACTACATGGAGGCGCTCGTCCGTGATCGGAAAGAAGATTAGAAAGCAACAGAGGAAGAAAGCCTCAACGAAGGCGGAGCGAATCGTGGCGCTCACGACATACATTCGTAAACCTCGGAGTGACCACACGCAGGAGAAGTGCATTTACTTTGCCGCGCGTGGATTTCTTAGCGATGATTTGGCGACGCAAATCGAAGAGATGGTTGCGCTCGCCGACGTGGCGGTTCGGAGCAGGGATCCGATTGGACATTACTTGCTGAGTTGGCGAGAAGGAGAGCAGCCGACTGTCGAGCAGGTTGAAAGTGCGGTCACGATTTTTCTGGACGAACTGGGACTGGAGAACCATCAGGCGTTCTACGGTTTGCACATCGACACGAACAACCTCCACCTCCACATCGAGGTGAACCGCGTGGATCCTGAAACGTTTCGCCCGACGGAAATCAACAAAGGGTACGACCGAGAAGCGGTGCATCGTGCGGTGGCACGAATCGAGCACGCACAGGGATGGCAGCGGGAGCTCAACGGCCGATATATTGTCCTGGAGAACGGCGAGGTCGTTCGCGCGATAAGCGGTGAGCAATCGCGCAAGCCAGACCAGCGCAAACAAGACATGGAGAACCGCACGGGAGAGAAATCTGCCGTGCGGATCGCGATCGAGCGGGGGAGTGAGATTCTGCGGACCGCCGTGACTTGGCAAGCGTTGCATAGCCACTTGGCTGAGCAGGGGCTAAGGTATGAGCGCGTGGGGAGCGGAGCGAAAATTTTCGTTGGCGACATCGCGGTGAAAGCTTCGGATGTTGACCGCACTGCGAGCCTTGGACAGCTACAGAAGCGTCTTGGCGCTTTTGACCCAGCATTGCAGGGGCATTCAAACGGCGACTCAAAGTTAGCTCCCCAACCCCTGATACGCGGTGTGCCCGGCTGGGACGAGTACACGACGGCTCGCAAGGCACATTGCTCCGCGAAGGGAGCAGCGCAGCTCGAAATGCGTAAGCGTCATGATGCGGAGCGCGCGGTAGCGCGTGAGCAGCAGAGGAAACGACGTTCCTCGTTGTTCGAGCAAAGCTGGAAAGGATATGGCGTTGCCCGTAACGCTCTGCAGAGCGTGCTCGCCGCCGAACAGGCGTCTGAACGGGCGGCGCTACGCGAGCGGCAGAAGCACGAACGGGGGAAGCTGAGGCAGCAATTTCCACCGTTCCTCAGCCTGGAAGACTGGTTGCGCTCGCGGCAGCAGCACGCGGTGGCGGATGCGTGGCGGTATCGTGCGCAGCTGCCTCAGGAGATTGTCGGGGAAAGTGGCGATGACGCCGAGGTGCCTGCCGCCCGAGATATCCGCGCCTACCGGCCGCAGGTGGTCGGGAAGCATGTGGAATACATGCGGCGCAACGCGGATGATCTTTGGCCGGGCGTGAGCGTTTCGTTTACCGATCACGGCCGGCGCATCCACGTGCACGACTGGCAGGATGCCGAAAGCACGCTCGCGGCGTTACAGCTTGCTGCAGAAAAATGGGGCAGCTTCTCGGTTCGTGGCAACGAAGAGTATGTGGCGCTCTGCGTCAGGCTCGCAGCGGAACATGGTTTCCGCATCAAGAATCTCGAGTTGCAGGATGCAATCGCCCGAGAGCGCCAGCGCCTTGCGGTGGAGAGAGCCTACGCGCGAAAGAGTGAGTGGCAACGGGAATTCGAAAAATTCGCGGGTGCCGTCGTAGCGGATCGCTATCGGGTGATGGCGACCCGTACGTATGCGGACGGCACTAAGCGAACGTTCCTCGCTGGTCGCACCCGGGAAGGGCTCACGACCGACGAAATTGCCGGGAGAGCACGGGAGATCGATCGCTTGGCTGCGCGGGGTGATGTGATCCAGTGCACTCCGCTCTCGGTCGACCAGCACCACATCGTCGTCTGCGGGATGGGCCGGGAGCAGGTGCGGCAACTTCTGGCTGATGGATATCGGCCTACGGTTGTGTTTGAGAGCAGAGCAGGTAGCTTCCAGGCGCTCTTGACGATTCCGAAGCTTGGCGCGCCGCATGACGACGAAGTCGGGCGACGGCTAGCCGAGGCACTGAATCGCCGCTACGGCGATTCCACAGCTTCAGGAAGCGTGGAGATCTGCGCGGCTGCCCCTGCAGCCAGGCCGCGCTATACAGAGGTCGCGCACTGCCACAAGGCGTCCGCCCTGTCGCGCGAGACCGACGCGGAGTGCGCGGCGGAGCTAGCCAAGGGGCTGGCCGACGTGAGAATCCGGTCCATTCCCATGGACGGTCACTTACCGGTGAACACCGCGACGGAGGCGTACCGTCGCCATCACGCTGATGTGATGGCGCGGCAGCCCGGCGGGAAAGCCGACCCGTCGCGGATCGACTCCTTGATCGCCGTGCGTCTGCGCGTTACAGGGCACAGCATGGCCGATATCGAAGCGGCGATCTTGTTCTGCGGGCTGGGAAGTCGCGCTCCGGAAGCAGCGGCGGAGCGCGACTGGCAAGCCTACGCGCGTCGCACGGCGCGGTATGCGTTCAGTGCGGCCGGCAACCGGCAGATGGTGATTCTTGGGCAGTATCGCGCGCAGTTGAAGAGTCTGGAGGGCGGCGCCTCCGCTGCCTTGCGCGACGAGCCGCGCCTCGTCTGAAGATCCGGATCTGCCGTTGACACTCATCTACTCAACTCATATACTCAATTTAATCGCTCAACTCAAATGAGTGATTCATATGAGTTGAGCGATTGAGTCGTTCACTTGATCAAACCAATGAGGTTTGCATGATTGTTCTTGTAGCGGCGGAGAAGGGCGGGGTGGGGAAGTCGACCATCGCCTCGAATCTGGCAGTTCATCTGGCCCACCATGGCATTGACGTTGTATTGCTCGACACCGACGGACAGGCGACTTCTGCCCGGTTCGTCGAGCGGCGGGACGAAGCGGGCATTCTGCCGCCGGTGCCCTGTGTGCAACGCACTGGTGAGGTTGCCGCGACTCTGCGCGATCTGGCGCGACGGTATCAGATCGTCGTGGTTGATGCAGGCGGGCGCGACTCACGAGAAATGCGATCGGCGATGGCTGTTGCAAACCTGCTTCTCGTGCCAACGAAGGCAAGTCAGGCTGACCTGGAGACGTTCCCAAAGGTCAACGAGCTCATTGGCCTCGCGCGTGGGTTGAATCCGGGGCTGAAGGCGTCGGCGGTCCTGTCGATGGCACCGTCGAATCCAGTGATTCGCGAGGTGGAGGACGCCCGCGAGCTGCTGGCCGAGTTCGACCAGCTTGATTTGGCTGACACAATTATCCGCGACCGGAAGGTGTACCGCGACGCACTGCTCGTCGGGCAAGGCGTGGTCGAGCGCGACAACTCCCAAGCGCGTGCGGAAATCCAATTGCTCGCGCAGGAGTTTTTCGAGTTTGAGGCATAATTGCCACATCTGATTAACTCAAATGAGTTGAGGCAATGAGTAAGTTCAAGGTCAAGACGGGCACCATGCCGCCGGCCGAAGCTCCCACCAGCATTGAGAGCTTTGCGGCTGGCGCGACGCTTGCACAGTCGCAGGGCAGTAAGCGGCCGCCCAAGCCAATTCGCCTCAACCTCGATCTGGATCCCGAGCTGCATCGTCAGCTCAAGCTGCGTGCGGTGACGGACGGAATGACGATTGCGGAACTGGTCCGGGGGCTGATCCAGCGGGAGATTGGCTGGGTATCGAAAACATGATAGCCGCTTACCACTTTTAAGTTTGCCGTTGCATTAGATGCTCAGCTTCAGGCGTGCGACAGGAACTTCATGATTGTCGGCGCACGTTCCTGGCACAGTTGCGCCGGCGCGTCTCGGAAGGTAATGAAGGGGCGTCGGTCCAATCGATGGTCGACGGGCGAAAGTGATCGGCTACCGTTCCCCTGCAGTCGGTTGATGCGGTGGAGCGTCCGTTTTGGAGAGGGAGGGAGAGGCGGCTCAAGGTCGAACTCGAATGTTCGACATCGATAGGGGGGTCGGCCATCCCCTGCCGTTCGCCAGCATGCGCGGAGGAGGACGGTCTAGTCTGTGAGACGTCCTTCAGGCAACGACATCAAATGCTATACCATGACAATTGCCGCCAAAATTGCCCGCAGCAAACCGGTGTTGATCATATCTACCGGAAACGCTGAAGCTACAGCGTGACCTGCTCAAATCGACCCTTGCCAGAGAAATTGTAGGGAACCTTGAACGCAGCGCCACCCTTTATTCCCTCCGACTGCTCGATGATCCGCGGCCACCATCGCACGAGATTGTGGGCGATGTCCCAAAAAGTGTGGTTCGACCAGCCCTTGTCCAAAAAGAAGACTCTCAGACCCGCTCGACGCAGCGCCTCGCGCTCCAACCCCTTATTCAGCTTGTCGTGCGTAACGACAGACCAGCCGCCCTCGCTCGACAGCGACTCGATCCAGACAGAATCAATAGTGTTTTGAGGGAACCGATCCCTGAGGTGGGCCACTGAGTGCCCGTTAGGTTCGCAAAGGGCATGGAGGGCCTTTGCGAGAGCCGGCGGCAGATTGTTGTCGACAAGGAACTTCACGCGGCCAGGCTTTCTTCGAAGGCGACTGCCGCTTCCACAGCAGTGACGCCCACTTCGTAAAGCCTCGCAACAAAGTTCTTGTCCCCTTCCGCCACAAACGCATCGTATAAGGTCGATGTCCTGATCGCGCAATCAGTCACGATTGGTTTCCCGAATGCGATCTCGGGATCAAGCATTACCGCTTTACTTCGCGGCGACGGATACCAGCGCTTCGCCACGTCGTCTTCGTCAAACTCAATACCACGGTATAGAGACGGCTCGATAATCTTCTGGAAGGCGTATTGCCCCTTCACGAGGTCCAGCAATTCCGTCTCGCCCGTTTCCTTCATGGCCGACGTAAAGATAGTGCGTCCATCGGTCTGGAATCGGCGAGACGTGAACGGATAGGGCATCTCGAAAAGTTCGCGTGCTTTCCGGCTTGCCAACCGGATAGTCTGGAGACTGACGCCGTGCTGGCGGAACGCCCGAACAAATCGGATCTCGAGGAGGTCATGGAAACTGATACCCTCCATTTCCTCGCTAGCCAGTTCCGCCTGCCACAGTGGAGCGATAGAAACCGGGCTGTGGTGCGCCTTGTCGCGGTATGAATACCCGTCCAGCCAGCGGCGGAGATCCCGCACCGGAATCTTTGTGAGCCTTGAGGCTTCATGGAAGGTGTATAGGCCGATGCCTGTAAGCTTCATTTGCCCCCCCATAAGTTCGACCAGCCGGAACTCGTCCGGCACCAAGATAGCGAATTCTACCGAATTCCTCGATCATCGATGCTTGACGTGCCGGTTAAAGCCTCCGCGCGGCGCGAGGGACGTTTTGTCATGCGCCTATCGCAAAATCAATTGTAGCTATGCAGTTACGCGACTCCAATGAGTCGATAGTGCTTCGGCTTGCTGCAACACCGTCTGCACGGCGGCGTC
Organism: Paraburkholderia ultramafica; assembly: GCF_902859915.1. Taxonomy (GTDB): domain Bacteria; phylum Pseudomonadota; class Gammaproteobacteria; order Burkholderiales; family Burkholderiaceae; genus Paraburkholderia; species Paraburkholderia ultramafica. The sequence continues at coordinate 28,759 of NZ_CADIKK010000038.1, read as the reverse complement.
CTGCAAATCGGGTGGATATCCGTATTTACGAAGGATGCGCTTGACTAACACTCTCATCCTCGCACGCGCAGACTCGCGATGCGCCCAGTCTACCGATACGTTCTCGCGCAGGCCGACCAGCAACTCATGGGCGATAAGCCGCAGCTTGTCGTCGCCCATCATCTGCACGGCGCTTTGCTGAGCGAGTTTGGACAGGTCATTTCGGTACCGCGATCGTACGTCAGGCTCTGACGCAGGAAAGCCGGCAGCCTGTTCATCTGGCGTGTGAGGCCTTCAAGGGCTTCCTGTGCCGTGCAGCCGTCCATTCGACACAGCACGACATAGCGCGTCTTGCGCTCCACGAGCGTGCCCACACAGGACCGATTGAACGCCCCCTTGATCAAATCGCCTTCCTAGTGGCCAGGCCACTGCTGACCTTTTCCCTGTGAAGTATCCCACTGTAAAGTTAGCGGCAAGGCGGCAGGAGAAACCTTGTCATGAAGAACTCGCGGTTCAGTGAAGAGCACATTATCGGGGTGCTGAAGGCTACTCGGGCACCGCCAGACGAAAGGGGCGGCAACAGACAAACCGCACCTACTGCTACCGCGCCACATCTCGACTCTACCGAGTGCTGTCCTCGTGCAGGCGAACAGCCTTCATTCCAAGTGACCGACGGTCCAACGACTGCATAGCCAACCCATAGCGGCTCTTGGCCGACGATTGGCGCAATGATCGCAATGGCCGACGACTTGCCGGCCGATACGCCGCGCGAATGACCGTTCCAGTTTGTAACCGGCCATAGCCCTCGTGTTGGGTCGAAAGGCGGTAACGGGTCGAGTTCTGCCCTTCGCATCGATAATCCAAACGGTGCCCGCGTTTCGTCGCCATCGGGCCAGGTTCGTTAAGGGTTGTTCGATGCCTGCCATCGTCCGCAGGAATGTGACTGCGCCGCCGTGCTTCGCTGGCAGGCGTCGAACGAGCCTCGATGGAGGAAACCGCGGAGTGCTCCGATATGGTCGGAGTCCTGGGCTATGGCGATTGATAGGCCGGGATGGTAAGCAAAGTTGATGGATGCGTGGTGCGGTGGGATTCTGGATGCGCGTTGACGCAGTGATGAAGCGGTGCGTTGACGCAATTGTGGCGGTGAAGCGGACGTGCGAGGGACTGCACGGGGTGACGGGCGCAGACGTCCGCTCGTGGGCCGCGTTGCCGCAAAGCCGACGGTCGGGTTGGACGTGCAGGAAGCGTTGCGCTCAAGTCTCGCCTCGTCGTACGGGTGGTGCGCGAATGGGCGCAGTGCGTTCCAGTATTTCAATGACGATCATTGGTGCACCGCAGTGCCGGCAGACGAAGACCGGAGCGGCAGCAACCTCTTGATCGTCGGACTGGGTGGCGACCTCGGGTACGACGTGCAGCAACTCACGCACCTTCGCGAGGCTGGCGCGGCGCACCGGGTTGGCGAGCAGGCCGTAGTGACGGATGCGATGGAACCAAACCTTGATATTTGGTTTGCCGATCCGCATGCACCTTGGCAGCGCGGCAGCAACGAGAACACCAACGGTTTGATACGGCAATTCCTGCCCAAGGGTATGGACCTGTCGACTGTCAGCCAGACCCAATTGAATGACATCGCCAACTTGCTCAACGGTCGCCCTCGCCAGACGCTCGGCTGGGACACCTACGAAGAGGCGATGGCCAAGGAACTCGAAAAAACGGGTTAGCTAAACGTTGCACTTGACCTTAGAGACCGCCCTACCATTTTTGTGATTGATGTCCTATTGTGAAGAGACGCGCTACCGAGATGCCGGTTGGGCTAGCTCTTTCTGAGTGCGTTGTTTGCGGCTCGTTGACGAATACGTAGTTAGCAAACGCGTCGTCTTGCCATGAATCCATGACCTCGGAGAAGGCGCCCAAGCCGCTGCATGAGTATCGAAGCTCATGACAGCCAGTGAGTTATAGCTCTTTCACGACAAAATCGCGCAGTCTAATGCTCTTCTATTATTTATGCGCACGCTGTCAATGTAATTTGGTAAGCGAACACTCGCAGACTAAAGGAGTTAATAAATGCCTGTCACTGTACGTGGATATAGAATCTGTTTTCCTGGGCCCCCTCCGCTTAAGGGCCAGCCGCCAAACCCTCCAATATGTTATGACATGAGAGAACACGGATTCGAATTGATAAGACACGCAAGCGCCGACTTAGACCCTCGACTGCTAAACGTCTCTATCCTATTTTCGATGTACGAGCTCGCCAATCAGCTCAATGACGAAGAGCTGCGGAACGCTATACTGTCGAGCGTTACCGGCGGCATAGAGAACTTTGCTGCCCAATTGCCCGCCGGTGTTCAGCTACATTTCGATGGCAAGACCTATCCAAGTCGCTCAGCAGCGGATTGAAACATAGTTGTTCGAATCAGTGCTCTTTGGGGACTATCTCGTTGCGGGAGTTCGATGAAACCGTCGTCCTTTTGAGTCATGCGCGGCCACAGGAGGATTGACAAGCCTTTCCCCAAAAGTCGGGATGCAACGAACTGAAAAGCGGATCCACTGAACTGTTGCCCCCTCCTACCCCAGATGCCTAAGGACTCACCCCCGAGCAGCTTGGTGATCACGATCTGCGAAGCGCCAAATTGCCACCCGGCGAATCCGGGACGCGCCTGAACGCGTCCAATCGCGCTACCTTCAACAAGCAGGAGGCTTCATGCCATACAACTTTGACTGGCGTTTCCCTAGCGATGCTCAAGGGCCTACATCGCAACCTGAAAAGTCTCCTGCTCAGACCCCACCCGTTCGGTCGGGCTTTCGTTACGCCCAACTGGTTGACCCTGTAGCGCACGCTCCAGGCCATCACCTTTGCACCGTGTATTTTAGAAAGAATGACACAACATTCTGTTTGCAGATGATTGAAGGTAGGCTGCGCAACGAAGTCATTTTTCGCGGCATCAGTCGATCTCGCGGCCAGCCGAGCAACATGCAGTTGTTCACACTTTCCGGTCCTCTGATCGATCAGCTCAATCTATTGGCGGAAGGTGTCGAGCTGGCAGGTGGCCCCGCATTCCCATCTGTGACACTCCATCGCTTTCGAAGGCAGAATGAATCAGAGGCGGAGTCGACGCTGCCAGACATTGAATTTCATATCTACCCGCTACCCATCCGTTCTGTCGATGGCAGAAACCCCGATTCATTGCTACTCACTCCCACCGGAGAAGGCCACGACATCAGCGAAATTGCCGTAATAGGTCTTTCCGAAGGTTGGATAGGCTGGGCGATAGCTGCCGGAGCGCTTATTGGGGTCATCGCGGTCGTCGCATATGCAGTTTCAAGAGGCGCGTCAGTTTCCGCTTCAGGTGGTGTCAGCAGCCCTGCGGGATCAGCATCGGGAAACCTAAACATTAGTCAGGGAGCTTCCGGACCTCGCGATGCTGGATCGGATGATGGATCTCCCCCGCCGACTGGCCCCTGATGGAGAGCGCTGAGGAACTGATGAAGCGTGTCAATCAGGCCAGTATCTAAAGCTTGGTGGCCCAAAGCAGTGGCAATGCGGACGTTCGAATGTCGGCCCGAAAGTACCGGCCAATGTCTGTAAGTGGCCGGACAGCGACCGATGCCGGATCGCTGTCCCGAGGCGGCTCCGTCTAGACTTCGGTTTGTTCCGCCATCTCAAGCGCATCGTCGACTTCGATGCCAAGGTACCGCACTGTGCTTTCAAGTTTGGTGTGCCCAAGAAGCAGCTGAACGGCACGAAGGTTCTTGGTGCGACGATAAATCAGTGACGCTTTCGTCCGGCGCATCGTGTGGGTGCCGTACGCGGTGTCGTCCAACCCGATTGATGCAACCCACCGATGCACCACGCGCGAATACTGACGCGTCGAGATATGCGGTGATTCGTGGAGTCGGCTTGGGAACAGGAAGTCGGCCGGCGTCAGCGTTGCCGCCTTGATCCAGTTCTCGACACTGTCGCGGGTCTGCTCTGTAATCTCAAACTGAACCGGCCGTTGAGTTTTCTGCTGCATGATCGTCGCCCGGCTGGCGACGTGGTACCCATGGCAAACGTCGCTAACCCGCAGTTTCGTCAGGTCGCATGCGCGCAATTTGCTGTCAATTGCCAGATTGAAGATCGCGAGGTCACGGACTCGCGCCGAAAGCTGGAGGCGGATGCGAATGGCCCAGATTTCCTTGAGTCTCAGCGGAGGCTTCTGGCCCATGAGCTTGCCCTTGTTCCAAGGTATCTTGGCGGCGCTTCCATCGTTAGTCACCTTCATGACTATCTCCTTTCACGTGAAGGGAGAACCAGTCTGCGCTGACCGTCAGCGGGCGATTCCCGACCCACAACCGCCATTGGGCCCCGCATCACGCCAACGTCGGCTTCTTATGTCTACCCGCCATCCACGAGGTCGTGATGCGTGCCGCTTTCCCGGCTATCAAGGCTTACGCCGTAGCCAAAGGGAAGCGGTGACGTACCGCCCGACGATACCGCACGTTCGGTGGTACTCGGTACAAAGACGCAGCGAACTTCGGATACTATGGCTCTCACTTTAGAATATTTACCAGTAGCCCGTTCTATCTACGACGTGAAAACCATGGCAAATAACACCACGCGTTCAATTCTCCAAGCATATCGGACACTCACCTTGTCCAATGCCAACGAAGCTGCTACTCGCCTTAAGGTTATCGATAACGTCCTTCGAAATGTCCTCGGCTGGCTCGACGAAGACATTCTGCCGGAGGAACATGTCACGGAAGACGGTGGGACGACCTATGCCGACTATATCCTCAAGACCGCCAACACCGCGATTGTGGTCGAAGCAAAAAAGGCTGGTGCAGCTTTCTCCAGCAACGGCGGCAATCGGCGAGTTAAATTATCCAATAGCTTTTTACAAAGTGAACTCGGTGAAGCAATTATTCAAGCTAGAGACTACGCTCGAAAATTCTCTATCGATTTTGCCGTTGCAACGAACGGATCCACGTGGGCAATTTTCCCTGCTCAACGCCATGATCAAGTCCGATTTAACGAGTCTACCGCTTTAATTTTTTGGTCGCTCGAAGACGCGTTAAATGAGGCCTATCAGGAATTTCACGATCTGCTCAGTCGAGATTCGGTGATTTCCGGAAGTCTAGAAAATGCTTTGCTTGGGAGGTCAGAGAACCAAGTTGAAAACAGAAAGTTGGGCAGCTACTTTTCCGCCAATGCCGCGCAGCGATTGACAAATCCTGTTTTCCACATCATCGAAGACGAAGTAATGACCGCGTTTTCCGATTCAATTGTTGATTTGAATGACGAATCGTTTGAAAAATGTTATGTGGCGGCACCGGAGTCTATAAAGTTCGACCACAAGATACGAATGAACGTTTCTCGACGTGAATCTGTGGTTGGAGGTGGACTTTTGCGGCCAATGAAGGATAGGGACGCAGGTGCGTTTTACGCCCGAGTGCAAGCGTCGGCGGTTAATAGAAAACCTCTTGCCATACTTCTTCTTGGAACAGTCGGAGCCGGGAAAACCACTTTTTTGCATTACATGCGAAAAGTTAGGCTAAAAGAGGTATTTGAGAATACGGAAAATAAAACACGCCCGCACTGGCTGCATTTGGATTTTCTGGTTAATTCTGCTGGCACCTCGGCCAGCGAATTTATCTATCGCTCGCTGCGAGACTACATAAACCAAGACGCTTTCCTTTCCAGCTATGAGCAATGCATATCGCGTGCTTACTGGGACGAGATCTCGGCACTCAAATCAGGGCCACTCTTTGCACTTAAGGGTGCGCAGGATAAGGTGGAAGAACGAATTGCCGATCTAATCTTCAAGGATTATCAAGAGGTGCACCCCTACGTGGACAGGATATTACGCCACGCGACGTCAACGAACACATTCTTTCTCGCGATCGACAACGTAGACCAGATTGAAGACGAAACCACACAGTCCGCGCTTTTTACTGAGGCCCTAACAATCGCGCGTAAACTTTCACTCAACTTAGTGTTATGTCTCCGTCAGTCTACGTTCGCGAAACACCGCAATTCTCCCGCGATTGATGCATTTGACTTTGAAGCCGTTCAGATAGATCCACCTCGCATTGCGTCGGTCCTCTCAAAGCGTTTTGGACTCGTACGATATATGGCGGAAGGAAAGAAAGGTGAGTTCACCGCAGAGAATGGCGCGAGAGTACGGGTAGAGAATGCATCCCAAATTGTGGACTTGCTTCAGGGATCGGTTTTGGGTACCGAAATTGGGACTCGCATTGAGGTGTTAGCAACGGAGGACGTTCGATTGGCTCTTCGAATGACCCGCGAATTTCTGGAGCGTGGATACACCAATCCGGGTCGAGCGATCGAATATCATCGCCAAACTGGAAAGTATGTTTTGCCAAGACACGAGGCGTTCAGAGCTATCATCCTCGGCACTAGAACTGTGTACAGCGAAGATTATTCACCAATTGGAAATCCGTTCGATTCCAGGATCTCTGTCACACAAGCTCAGTTATTACGTCTCTATGTATTGTCAGCGGTAGTGGCATATGCGTCGGAAAATAGCTTTCGCTTTGTGGACGGGTCAGTCATCAATGAAAATTTGAAAAAGATCGGGTTTGGAGACAGTTTCACATCGCGCATATTGATGGATTTGTCGAAACACAGATTTTTGTTCACGGCAAATCACGGCGAAGCAAGTATCGGATCGAGTTTCGTACCCTCTAGACTCGGCGGGTACGTCGTTCGTGAATTGACGGCAAATTTTACCTTTCTCGAAAATACGCTATTCGATACTTATATCGCAGATTCGCATATGTGGCAGGAACTCCGGGCTGTGAGTTACAGCATTGAAGCAGAACGAAATACAGTCGAGAAGATTAAGCTTCGGGTGCGGCGAGTGCAGATATTTTACGACTACATGCAAACATGTATTTCTCCGCTTATCGTTGAAAGTCAAAAGCGAGGACTCCCCTCGCAATGGTGTACGGATGTACTGGCGGAAAGGCGATCCGATTTTCGCCGAGAGTTGTCAAGGGTGCTTGCATCGGCGCGTCGTAACTATGGAAAAAGTGGCCAACGCCGGGATGTAGCGGCTCAACGAACTGGTGCCGATGAAGAGGAGGACTTGAGCCGAGTATAAAGTGTCACGCGGGATTTGCGCGGTACACAGACAGTACCACTCGTAAGCACCGGCACAACAATCCGCCCATGTACGACTCTGTTCGGAACGCCGAGGCATCGAAAGTGGCGACTGATCGGCTGATTCTTGATGTTCGCTTGAGGGGGACCATGCGAATGGCCCCAAGAGCCGACGTGACGTTCAACTCGTGAATGGAATAGCCGCTCTTTGGGGGGAACGGACGCCTGAATGTCCGAGCGATCGGGCGTCCGAATGCCCCCTCATGGCCGACCTCTGCCCGACGCCGGTCGGCCGGACCCGACCCGTTGCCGTCGTTCGAATCGTTGGTATGTCAACGACCGCTTTCGAAGTCCAACGGCCGGGCGCTCGCGCAAGGTCGACTGCGGCTTCCATTGGCTGCCGGGCGCCTACTGGTTTGCCCACATGCTCACTAGTTCACGTACTGTTTTTCCCGCCGCGGCAATTGCGGTAAACGCCGGCGCCGATTTCTCGATAAGCGCTAGCGATTTTTCCACCAGCGTTTTGTCAGGCGCGTTAGATTGAGCTTCGGCCTTTATCGATCGAGCGGCTTCCAACACGATCCCCCTTTCACTTTCTGAAAGGTCCGCATTGTGAATTTGCCGAAGAAGGTTATCAATTTTCTCGATGAGCAGATCGCGGTCGCACTGCCCATAATTATTGATAATCTTCGAGTGCCGACCGCTAATCGCCTGTTCGGTTGTAAATTTCCCTCTACCCTTAACTATGATGCCTTCGTTGCCCATGTTGCCCTCCGTCACTTTCAGCCGACTGCGGCACAGTGATTTTCGTTTTCACCGACGCGCCGGACCCTACCGCAACCTGCTCCGCTGTAACCGTTCCACCGGAAATGATCAGGCCGGAATTGAAGATTTGCGTTCTCCGCTCCTTTATGTCGTCGGTTGCGATACCCTTCGCGTCCAGAAAATCGACGATGGAATTTACGATGACGTACTGGCATGTTTTGGCGGCCATGTCTTTTTCGAGCATTTGAAAGTACGCATTCCAATTTTCTGCCCCCCAGCTTTCGCGCAGGCTCTTTGGATTGCCATAATTATAACTTTCATCCCGAACCTTTCGTTTGTCTTCGGGGTGGCCGAAGATTCGCTCGGATAACCAAATTCGTGACCTTCTGACTATACCGAGCAAGAAAATCGAGCCCCCCAGTAAAATAAGCAGTGAACCGAGGAGTTTCTGGGCGTAAACACGACAATAGTACTGTGGCCCGTGCCAACACGGTAAATTGACCAGTTCAGCAAATTCGGGTTTGATGGGCGGCAAGAGGAAGCATCTCGATTCAATGAACAAGTTCGACCCTAGCATTGTTGATCTTAGGAAATACGTCAGTAGCATTTGTTCGTCTGCAAGTTGAATCGAAATCACTCGATAGTGGAGCGCTTCTTGATCAGGCTGACCTATCTTCGCCCTAATGACATCAGGGTCGATCCAAACCTTAGGAGAGGCTGTAATTGCAGGCAGTAACATCCTATTACTGCGAATTCGTCTTCCGTCCACGAAAATCTTATCAGTAATCGTAGCGCTTATAAGGGTTTTCCGAATGACTTCCGATACGCAATTCAAAAGCTCGATTTGCTCGAATTGATGGGTCCTATCATCATCATTTTTTGGTTTTTCTGAATCAATGACAAACGACCACCCGTCAAGATCGACTCCATATCCGGCAAATGGCGAAAATCCGCCGAATATAATAACGTTATGTACGGATGAGCCATCTTCTGGCTGTTCGGCGTGAGTAATACTGCGGGCAACCTTGCGTCGGAGATGGTTGTTTATAACAAGTACTTTGATCGTTTCGATTAATGCGGCTAAAAATATTGGTGGCGAAAATGTAAGAATGGCTCTAAGCAGAAAAGAATCGGTATTGTGGAAATCGAAATTTAGAATCGTTAAAACTATCCAAAATGCGGGGATCAGTAAAATTAGGTCAAAAATTTCATCCCTAACGCGTGCGCATTTCGCTTCGAGCAATACAGTCGCCTTGTCTATACCAAATTCTGGAAGATTTGCCCTATGCCGGTCCTCAAGACGATCGATGACCTCTTGAGGAATCAACCTCCCAAGATGAAGCGCGGCGCAGATGTTTTGAGTTACAGAATACATGCCAATCCCCTGCCGTTTTAACGCACATCCTATTCCTGAGCCGCTCCAATAAATTCAGTAACGACGATTGCGGGGCACGCAATCATCTGACTCCGGAATTCCGCCGATATTGTGCAATACTAGACAAAAGGCCTCACTTTTCAATAGCTGCTCGGCAGGTCCCATGTCCCTGCGTGCAACGTCAAAATGAAGACTGAGCCCGTGACTCACCTCTGTGCCAACAGTTTCCGGCTGCGGCGCCCACGAATGTACTTGCAGCGCTGGCGGGGTGAGCCGCTAGGCGACAAAACAAAAACGAATTGGGGGCACACGATTTAAAAAGCGACGCGGCCCACGCGCGGACCTCTGCGCCTGTCGCTTCGCACGGGCCCTCGCACGTCCGCCTCGCCATCACGATGGCGCGACTGCACCGCTTCGGCACAGCGTCAGCGCCCATCCGGCATCCCGCCCGGCCGCGCTTCCTGCAACGCCGCTGGCCATCCCGGCCCATCAATCGCCATAGCCTTAGACATTTCAACCGCCTCGGGGCACTCCGCGGTTTCCTCCCTTCAGGTTTATTTAACGCCTGCCCGCACGCGCCGTCGCGCGCCCCGAGCCCACGGACATGGGCAGGCGTCGAACAAACCTTAAGATGAAGCAATGTTCAACGTCGCGAATTGAATGGCCGCTTCCTAGGTAGAACCGACGCCTGAATGTCCGAGCGACGGTGTGGGCGAATGGCGGCTCATGGCCGACTACTGCCGGATGCGATCGATCGCGGCCTACAACTCGTCGTATAGAAGCATCGCAGCAGGGACGGTCTGGACAAGCATTCACCTCACCAAAGGCGAGGCTGCTGCCTGCATCGGTATGATGGAATCCAGCCTGCAACGCGGGGCGGTGCAAACACATTTCGAGGTGTGGTGAGTATTTGAGGTCGCGAGTTGACACCGCGAGACGAGCCAGACGCCACATCTGGTATGGCTCGCCTCGCAGGTAGAAACTCAGCCGCCTAGATCGCCGTCAGGGACGGTCGGGAGGTCCAGCTCACGGATTCATATCTGGTGAGCCCGAGACCATCCCTGCCCGATCAGGCGGAATATTTACTAATTACAAATAGTAAACATTCCGAACGCCTGAACCATCCTGCCGGTGTACGAGGCCCTAAGGGCTGGATAGAATGTTTAGAAAGTATTCGAACGAAGAAATTTATAAACATTCTGGGGTGGTCGATGCGCGAAGGTCAGGCGAAGGTGCTGACGGAATCGGAGTTCCGTCGCGTCGTCAACGCTGCGAAGAAAGAAGCCCATGCGAAACGAAACATCGCGCTTCTATATTGCTCGTTCGGTCTCGGGCTGCGTGCGAAAGAGATGGCCGCGCTTCGAATCCGCCACGTCCTCAATACCGACGGCGAACTACTGGACGAAATCAACCTCGACGGTTCGATGACGAAAGGTCGGAAGCAACGCCACGCCTACCTGACGAATCCCAAGGTCGCCGATGCGATTCGGGACTATCTGGATGAGCGTCGTAATGCCGATGGCGTCACATTCAATTATGATGCGCCGCTATTCCGTTCACAGAAAGGCGGGACGTTTACGCCAAACACGCTACAGCAGTTGTTCCATCGCATGTATTCAAAGGCTCGTATGCAGGGCGCATCAAGCCATTCGGGTCGCCGCACGTTTGCGACGACCTTGATTGAGAAGGGAGTAGACATCAAGGCCGTATCGACGTTGATGGGGCATGCATCGATTGCGATGACGGCCCGCTACGTCGAAGACAACCCGGTACGATTGAGGCAGATCAGCGCCGATGCTCTATAGTGCGGGAGACGATCATTATGAAGGTTGAGACGCGGATCAAACGCGCAAGCGCCGAACGGATTCGTCGTTATCTTGAGTTGCTCGACCGAATCGCCGCGACGAACGATACGGGTCTTTCCGACGAAACCGTGCTAGCGATTCTGAACGCAGATCGTGGCCAGTGGACCGAGTATGCGAGCGTCGAAGAACTGTTCGCGTCGTTGGGCATTGAGATGCCATGACTTGACGCGAGAAGCGAGAACGGGGGCACGCATAGGACCGCGTTCGGCCATCTACGGCCATTGGGCCGCCCTTTCACGTGGACGTTCGAGCGGCGGCTCTGTCCAGGCAATGGGCCTTCGCACGCCGACGGTGTCCGTCGCGTCGGCACATCGCGCAATCAATATACCGCTGGCATGCCCTCTGGACGATGTTTGAAGCGTCGATGTACCCAGTAATACTGGGCAGGGAATTTCAGTATCTGGGTCTCGAGAAACGCATTCATGGAACGCGCATCATTCGTGTCGCTTCCCGAGGGGAAATCGCTAAGCGGCGCAAAAACGTTCAACTTATACCCTTTGAAATCCGGCAGGACTTCCGTGACAAACGGCACAACGCGCGCATGCCCGATTGTCGCAAGTCGAGAAACAGAAGTCAGCGTGCACGCCGGAACGCCAAAAAAGGGCACAAAGACCGAGTTTTCGATACCGTGGTCCATGTCCGCAGCAAGCATGACCGACTTGCCCTCGTGAAGGAGTCGCACAATCCTCCTGGCACCTGTCGAGCGTTCGATCATCTCCGCGCCGAATCGGCCGCGCTGCCGTCTGGCCAAGTCGCAAAGGCGCGTGTTCGACATGTGCGTGTACAAGGAAGCGGCAGGCATCTTCAGCGAGTAATGCAGGCATCCGATCTCGATGCCCACGAAATGAAACCCCATAAAGATCGTGGGTGGAGCATTCCTGTCTTCGAGATCAATCGCGCTTTCGATCTGGACGAGCTTTCTGATCCTTCGCGCGCTACCAAACCATTGAACACCTCGTTCGAGATAGCTGCGGACCACATGCCGGAAGTGTTCCCTCGCAAGCTCATCGCACTCACGTTCCGACTTTTCCGGAAAGCAGAGGTACAGGTTGACAAGGACGATATGTTTGCGGCGGCTGGGAAGCGCATAGAGGGCCGCGCCGAGCGCGCTGCCAAGCCTCGCGACCAACGGGTACGGAAGTATCGAGAGCGCGCGAAGCAAAGCTACGACGAGCAGATGACCGAAATGTTCCACGACCGGCTCCTGTGTGGCGGACGGCACGTATCACACGGGTGTCCGGCGACAATCGTCTCTACGGTCGCGTGGCAATTGTAGTTGATGCCAGACCGGTGGACCCATAAACAGATGGCGACCTTGCGTGAGCGGATGACCGAATTGCCTTGGAAGCGGTCGTCATCCCGGCGCGGCCGCGTATGACCGGAGCGGGTCGAACTGGGACAAAGGGGATAGATCAACCGATACTTTCGTTCAGCAACTGCAACGCGTCAAGCGCGCTACTATTGACGCCGATACCATTGCTCTGGTCAATCTCATGTTCGCCGGTGTTGATCCGGATAACGCGTGGGCCGTGTCGCTTGCTCATGTCTCGAACGGTTGGGATGGCGCGTCCTGCGCCGAGTTCGATGACGACCAACCGCGCGACGCTCAGTAGCCACGCTTCGAATCGCATCCGCTGACGCTTCGCCCGAGTCTCGATCCAATCCCCATCGTTGAACATCAAGATATTCGGTCTGGCTACGTCACCACACTTCGGACAGCGCGGCAGATCAGAAAGCAAACGGCAATGTTCTTCGTTTACCTCAGGATTGAAGTCGTCCGCCGACCATGTTTCATGGGTACACGCACGACAGCATTGCAGTTTGTGAATCGTACCGTGGCATTCGAGAATTCTGTCGTCTGCGAAACTAGCCTTCTGGAATTGTCCATCGACATTGCTGGTGAAGATGAACGCACCATGTTCCTTCGTAGATGCCCATCGACGCAGTATGTCGAAGCCTTCGTGTGGAACGGTACGTCGGTACAGGTTGAGCCGGTGACCATAGAAGCCCCACATCCTGATCGGATCGTCGCGAAACGCCTCGCCGTTTGCGATGTCCTGAAAGCCGATACCCGCCGACCTCAACGCGGGATATGCACGCCAGATGCCATCGGCTCCACGAAAATCGGGCAGTCCGGAATCCACACCCATCCCTGCGCCAGCAGTGATCAGAATCCCATCGGCATCGCGTATCCAGTCGGCCGCAACCTTCAGTTGTTCGGTCATGGTGGTCATGCGTCGTTGTCGTTAAAGAGTATCGCCATGCGAGGCAGCATAGGCCTTCGTCGCGTCGAATACCAACTGTTCGAATTTGATACCCTCCGGATCGTCACGAAGGAACGTCCAGAGATCGGCAAGGTGTTGTTTGTTCTCGGCTTCGACCCGTTCGACCAATTTGAGCCCGACAATTTCCGAATCAGGCAGATCGAACATCGTTTCCTCGGTCAATCCGAGTTCATCGAGTACGCTCAGCCTGTCGTTTGAAAGACAATGGATACCCCATCGGAAGGCAAGATCAAACAGTCGAACAAAATTTGTGACGGCAAGCCACCGGATCATCACGTCGTCGCAAAGGTCGCATTCGGTCTGGGCGAGCTTGCGAAGGGATCGCGGGACGTTGCATTTTTTCTGTTTGAGGAAGTTTTCGATCCGATCGCTCACCGCGCGACGGGCCATGCCAATGAAATCGATCAGATCATCGATTTCCCACTTGGGGTTCTTTGCAAATCCGATGAACCATGTCAAAAGGATCTTCGTATACGGCTCTCCGGAAGCTTCGTGCACTATGTCAAGAGGCGAGAGATGTCCGGTTACGACGCGTACTGGTAGCAGGAACGGTAGTGCCGCTTTCAGAAGCTTCACGGTCTGGGTCAATGCTCCCGCTGCGATATCGCCAGCCACATCGAGGTCACGCTGGGTATTGGCTAGCAGGTCCGCTATACGTGTCGGTGCCATGATTTCGAATTCTTCGGGTTTGGCTGCGGCCTCAATATTCGCTCGGAAACAGTACAGCGGTCGAAGTCTGATCGGCTTCGGTGATGATCCATACGCGCTTGCCCGCAACCTCATAGGCTGAGAATATTCGTGCGCCGTGGATCGCCGCCATCAGATTCGCATCGGCATCCTTCGGCGTAACGTCGCCCCAATCGCCGTGTTCGTGGCGATGCAGGTAAGGTTGGATATCGACGCCTTCGCGTTCGAGATGTTCGAGTACGGCGCGCGTGACAACAACCCGTCCGAGTTCGATCAACGGAAAGGCGAAACCTGCGAACGGATTATTGGTTGCGGACGTTGCGCTGTCGTTGCTATCGGACATTTGGGCTACTCCTTTCTGGTGTCGGTGTCAGTGCGGTTTTGATAGGCGAAAAAAAACCAGGGCGGGTGCCCTGGTTCATCGGTCGAATCTACGACCATCCTTCGTGCTTGTGACCGGATCGTTTCCGGAAGGGACGCAATCGCAGTCGCATCACAATAGGGTGCCATCAACAGAATCCATCCGATAGCCAACACCGCGAATTTGTTTGATTTCGAAACCGTTGCACTGCATAAGTTGGAGCTTCGCTCGCAGCCTCGATAGATGAGTGTCAAGAGTTCTCGTGGGGAAGTTTTCGAGAGTTCCCCAAAGCGCCTCGTGTAAGTGTTCACGAGTGATAGGCCTCCCAACGTTTTGGAACAGCAGCAGTGCGAGAGCGTATTCCTTCGGGCGAAGCATGATCCGTTTGTCGCGAATGTCCACATAGTGGTGCCGCCGGTGCAACACGTACTGCCCGAAGCGCATAGTGGAATGGTGATCGTCCACCGGTACTGTCTGAGTAGCGCGTTTCGACGACGATGCGACGAGCCGCAGGATTGCGTTGAGTCGCGCTTGCAGGACCGGAGTCGGAATTGGGGTAAGAATGTAGTCAATGGCACCGCAATCCAACGCGGCGACTATATCTTCCGACGCGTTATGTGCCGTGAGAAAGACGATGGATGGCGGAGTCGGAAACGTTGCGCGGATCCATCGCAGGAAGTCTCGACCTTCGATATCGCGAAGGTTCCATCCGGCAACAATAAGATCCCACTCAGAATCCTTCAACGCCCTGAAAAGGGATGTGACCGTACGAAACTCTTGATAGTGCGTGACGTCCGGCGGTACGTGCGACGTATCCCCTCTCTTCAGGGTGCCCGACTCTGGACAAAAAGCAATTCTCATGTCGAGGGAATGAAAAAAGACGGGGGCTCTGGTTCGACAGCGAATCATTTCGAATGAATTCGGGTCCGGTTGTGCCTCACGTAGAGGCGCAACCGGTCGTTGCGACGGGGGCAGAGCCTGTAAATAGTCCGTACCCGGTCAGCGACCGATAGCCGTAGTGTGGTGCCACGACAGGCGCACGGTCCTACGCGATCGATGCCGCCCGATCGGAAACCACGCACACTTTGGCGGCGACCTCACTCACTACCCTTGTAGACCGTCGAATTCAGATAAGCGATCTCGCCGTCCTGCATGGCATTCACGAGTTGTTGATAGACATCAGCGCGCGTCTTCTGCGCGAGGGGCTGGCTATAGGACGCCATCCCGGGGCTACTCGACGCACCGGTTTGAGCGACTTGCGCGGGTGCTGCGGGGTGCGACGGTTGATCCGTTTGGGCGAAAGCGGAAGCGGTTGCGGTGGTGCCGACCAAGGCGATGGCTAGCATTACGTGTTTCATGTTTTTTGTTCTCGTCTGAGTTGGTATCGCTTCTTCAATTGCGTTGCGCTCGGCGCATGGACACGAAATCGCTGTAACCATGTAGTCGAATGCAACGGCCAAAATACGCCGCGTCTTTGACGACGCGGCGCACATTCGGTGCACGGGCGTGTGGCGGTATGCCCGGTTGTTCAATACGGCAGGCACCGATGCCAGTCAGAGCTGGATGAGTTGGTAGACGATGGCCTGTACGTCTTCACTGTTGCGGCGGAGCAGAAATGCGAAGCGCGATACCAGCAGTCGATTCTTCTTGCGCTCGATCTCGTTGATCTTGCGCACGGCAACCGGATCAAACGCACGACCAGGTTTCAGTTGCTCGATTGCGGTTTTCGCGAGGGCGGTCCGCTCGGCATCGAGTTGCGCGAGCGTCGCTTTGAACTTCTCGGGCGTGTCCGTCGCTTCCGTCCTTCGTGCCGGTTTGTCTTTTTTCTGCACCTCCGCAGTGTTGGTTTTTGCCGGTTCTACGCTGCCCGCTTGCGCCGCGACCGGTTCGCCCGCACTCGAAACCTTCGCTTCCGTCTTCACGCTCATAGTTTTCTCCGAATGAATCCGTCAAATCGACAGTTCCATACTATCCAGCGTTTTTGGCTTCGTACACTGTTTTTTATATAAAAATCAATGGGTTGGGTCGGTTGTTTGGCAGGCCGTCTGGAGTGCTGGCGATGATACTTCGCCCTCGGCGGCCAAACTGATGTATCCCTAAAAAGGATATTTAGCCGTTTATGGGGCTGTTTGGCAAGTGGTGTGCCTGCAAGGATTGCTCCCTTCTTGGGAGCGGGTATGGACAAAGAGGCGCAACGAGTGTTGGCTCAGGCCGTTGGAAAAGCGATTGCGCGAAAACGCATGCAGGCTGGCTATACGCAGGAAGATGTAGCTGAAAAACTAGGCTTGGGCCTCGGGGCGATTTCTCGGGTGGAGCAGGGAATCGCGGTTCCGACGATCATCCGATTGATCGAACTTGCCGATTTGTTTGGTTGCAGGCTTGAAGAACTTCTATCGGATGTTCCGGCAACACTGGATGATCGAGCCGCAATGATTGCTCGCAGCATCGCTCAACTCAGACCGTCAGATCAGACGATAGTGGTCGAACTGGTGAAAACGCTCGCCGAACAATTCAAAGAGAAGTAACTGCGTGCACCATCAGACCAACGCGCTTGTCGTCAGCAATTTCCATTGCGAATGCCTAAAGTGGACCCGTGTGTCAAGACAGAGATGATCGCAATTTAAGCTGCATCGATGCCACACGCAGCTGAACGGCGCTGCCCCGGTTCCGCGCTGGCGGATTCGCCTGCGCAGCGTAGCGGAGCAGGCAAATCCGCCAGCGCCCCACTGAACCTGTCAACGATCCTCGCACCACCACCGCAGCCACTCAGATAGACCGCAGCCGGGGTCTGGTATCCGAGCGTCTGATGAGGCCTCTCGCCGTTATAGTAGGCAAAGTACTGTGCCAGACCGATTGTCAGTTCGCCCATCGTCGCATAGCCCTTCAGATAGACATCCTCGTGCTTGACGTTGCGCCACAGGCGTTCAACGAATATATTGTCCAGCGCCCGGCCCCGGCCGTCCATGCTGATCGCCACACCGGCGCCTTTGAGCACCCGGGTGAACGCGTCGCTGGTGAACTGCGAGCCCTGGTCGCTGTTGAAGATCTCCGGCTTGCCGTACTGGCTCAACGCGTCTTCCAGGCAGTCGACACAGAACCCGGCGTCCATGCTGTTGCTGATGCGCCAGGACAGCACCTTGCGGCTATACCAGTCGATCACGGCCACCAGATACGCAAAGCCCCGTGCCAGCCGGATATACGTGAGGTCCGTACTCCACACCTGGTTGGGCCGCGTCACCTCGACGCCGCGCAACAGATACGGATAAATCTTGTGCTGTGGATGCCTGACGCTCGTGTTCGGCCCCGGCGCCATGCCCCACAGTCCCAACTGCCGCATCAGGCGTTGCACGCGCTTGCGGTTCACCACCTCGCCCTGCGACCTCAGGTACACCACCATGCGTCGGCTGCCGTAGAACGGCCGCCGCGTGTACTCTTCGTCAATCAGCCGGCACAGCAGCAGATCGGCCTCGCTTGCTGCGCGCGGCGAACGCTGCGCATAGACTGTCGCCCGCGCAACCAGAGCGAGCGCGCATTGCCGGGCCACCGGCACCTCGTCCGATGCATCGATCCACCCCAGGCGCGTTTCCCGGCTCACAGCGACAACTTTTTTTTGAGCCAGTCCACTTCCATCTTCAGCCGTCCAATCTCGCCGTACAGGCGCTCCGGCGCGCTCTCTGCGTCCACCGGCTTGGGCCCCCGCTTCACTTCAAACAGCGCCGCAGCACGCTCCTGGATCTCCTTCTTCCACTGCCCAACCATCACCGGGTGAACCCCGTATTTCTGCCCAAGCTCGTTGATCGTCTGCGTACCCCGTACCGCTTCCAGACCCACCTTTGCCTTGAACTCCGGCGTGTACACCTTTCTTGTTTTTCCCGCAGTCATTACCCGTTTCCTGTCATCTACGACGACAGCTTAAATGCTTGTCTCGATTTCTGGGTCCACTTTAGCCGATGAAGCGCGGAGCAAGCCTAAATCCCGCCCAGATCATCGGAGTAAGCTGGTGGTCGCAACAATAAACGAAGCCAATTAAATCCAGTCACGGTTCGATAAATCGCAGGGGTTGGGCGAATTTTGCGAAAAATGAGGACGGGAAGGCGCCAACAGTTCGGTCTTCAGGGTTTTATTGGCCACAAGTCAAAAAGACAGGGCACCCGAAGGTGCCCTGAATCTGTCGACTGATTGCTTTCCATCGCAGTTATTGCCATGAATCCGTCAAGCATCGAAGTGGATGGATGGCGTTACGAATCTTTATCGAAAACACCACACTCGCGGTCAGTGCGGGTACGAGCGCCAGTGCGCAGGTTGATCCCGATCTTGAAGATGCCGCTCTCTTGCAACATGGACTGTGAAGTCCATTGAAAACGCCCAATCAGCAGCTTCTTTTTGCGTTTTGGTGCTCTTGACTTCCTTGCCGTCGACAATTACCACGTGATGGGTTGTTTCCGTCCCTTTATTGGAAGACAACGGCCTATGTTCGACATACGCGTGCTTTGCCATACTTTTCCTTTCGAGGATGCGACACAGGATTGTGCCGTCATCTGAATGTAGGGCCTGCCCCCGTTTTCTCAAGCCGCCGGGAACGCACTACACCTTCTAAACGCGTACGCCGACCTTAGACCGCTGGCGGTCTCACCTTGATTGCACCAATAGTACAGTCGTTCCCTTACCGAACGGCGGCGGTACGGTCGGTGCTGTGCTATTCATTGGGCCTAATTGGCCATAAGGTAACGCATTCGGCCCGCCAAAACCCGAATTTTGGTGCGCTCTATCGGTCCAACGGCGTGTTCGAACGGCGCCCGGTGATGTTTCGAGCGTTTATGCGCGCGTTACGAATGGAGGGCTGCACTTAAAAATGTATCGGGCGCAACTGCTGTGGGGCAGGTCTCGACCCACTGCAGTCACCCACGTTCTTTGTTCGGACGGCCGCTTCCGAATTAACTCTGTACATCCGCCCTCGAAGCAGCTAGCCACTCCACCGATCGCCTTCGACCACTTTGGGCGATCCATGCCGAGAGTCGCAAACGTCGACACAGCCCGATCGATGGAACCCCAAACTTGTGGTGCGACGTGCTAGCGCGTTCGCAGACCGTCCAGTGAATGGACGGCTGTGGGCAAATTCCCGCGCTCGGCACAGCCAACAATGCGAGGAGCACCAGTGCGCGTGCTGGGGGTAACGCTGGAGAACAGGCGATTTCTCTGCTACAGCCCGCTCGCTTTATGCGAGTCGGGGGCTCTGGGCTTGCGTGACTTGCGGAGCGTCGGGGGGCTCAAGGTTGGATGGCGGCGGTCGTTATAGCGTTCG
Organism: Paraburkholderia ultramafica; assembly: GCF_902859915.1. Classification (GTDB taxonomy): domain Bacteria; phylum Pseudomonadota; class Gammaproteobacteria; order Burkholderiales; family Burkholderiaceae; genus Paraburkholderia; species Paraburkholderia ultramafica. Next base: position 9,038 of record NZ_CADIKK010000038.1, on the reverse strand, counting down.
GGTTGTATTTGTCTGAATAAATAAAGAAGAACGCTATGAGTGATGAGCAAAAAATGGGCGACACGTCGACAGCCGACACGCCGCAGAGCGGCGCAGCGACCGCCTCCCCGCAAAGCGCGACGAATACCTCGCAGCCGACGGGCAACGGTACGCAGGACGGCGCAAAGAAGGAAAGCGACGGTGCGGCGGAGGAAAAGAAGAAGGAAGGGAAAAAATTCGAAAATCTCAAGGAAATCGTGAGCCTCGCGTGGAAGGGCCTGCTGTTCCTTGGCGGTATTTTCCTGTTGATCTTTTTTCTGAACGTGGGGTTCTTTCCCAATATCAAGCTGGCGGATCTGACCGCGACCCTGGCGGCTGTATCAATGACCGGCTTGCTGATGCTGGTTATCTTCGCTGCCGCGTTCGTTTTCCCGGCGCTGATGGCGCACGGCTCATTAGCGCGGCTCAACGGCGCGGAGGAAGTCGTGCGGAAGTCGGCTTTCTTGGGGGCAGTGCCTGCATGGGCGTTTTGCCTGTGGCTGCTTAAGATCGACATTTGGTGGAAATTTGGCGGCACCGTCGGTTTGCTGATTCTGTTAGCCCTTGGTCTCACGTATCGGAAACCTCAGGACGCAAAGGACAAGCCGCCCAGCATCAACAGGGCCGCGATGGACGGCGAGGACCGGTGCTCCCTGAGCGAGCTGTGGAATGGCGAAAAGCGCAACAGGTCTGAAGTGGTAGGGGTGATCGTAGCGTTCTTCTTCGGGCAGATCATCGCGGCGTTTTACTTCGCTCTAACATCCAGCCAGACAGGTTCGAATGATCAGTTGCCCATGTTTTTCGCATGGCCAGTTATCTGCTTTGGGGCAAACATCATCGTGCTGACTCACGACCGGGCCGATGACAAGCGCCGATGGAAATATCTGGGCTCGGCGGCGGGATTGCTCCTGTTGATCTTCCTGATGATGACGAGTGCGAGTTCGTTGATGAGTGCCAGCATTGCGAGCAGGCTCGCCTTGGGCGGCATTCCCGACGCCGCGGTGATGCTTTCGAAGCAAGGGTGCGAGATTGCGAAGGCATCCAGTTGTAACGCCATGGAATGTCAGGCAGTGAATGCGGATGGAACGGGTGTCGTCGGTCCTGTGACGATCGTTTCGCGGATTGGCTCGGAAGTCGTGCTTCAGCCGAAGAATCCGAATTTCCAGGTCGTGATGAAGAGCGAGGACGTCCTCGGCTGGTCGCGCAAGACTCCGCGGGCGTTTCTCCACGCTGCGTCGAGCGTGACGGGCGACAGTCCGAATCAGGGAGGCAACGAGACACAGCTCGATCTCCCTTGCCGCGCGGCCTCCGCCCCAGTGGCCGCAAGCCCTCCTGCCATCGCCTCGTCCCCGCCCCCCGCGCCCGTGCCTCAAGCCTCTACCTCGTCCGCTACGGCGCTGTCCGCCGTCGCCCTAGCCGAAATCAGAACCACTGTGCAAAGTACGCTCGCGCAGACGATGGCGACGCACCGGCACTCAGTTGCCATACGGGCGCCCGCGCCGGTCGTGCCCTCCGCGACGAATGTCTTTTATGACAATCACGGCGATGTGACGGTCAACAATCTCGGCAATGCGAGCGACGCGGGCAACGGCTTGCGCGTGAATACGCCTGAAGAGAAGGATTGCGCGGCGGGCAGCGCATGCCTGGCGCGACGAGCCGCGACCATCGACGCGCTCGCGACGCACTCGTCGGCAACGGCTTCGACGATTATTTCGGCGTCTGCATCCGCGACCCTCAAGGCGGCAGCCGAAGTCTCGCGCTAACGCGGGCGCTGGCAATGCAACGTCGCGCAGCGACTCATCAGGCGACGTGCTGGGCCGGGGAATTGCATTGGTCTTGTCTGCAGCGAAGGCGCCCACGCGCGAAAAGTCGTGCGCACCGCCGTGCGTCTTTTGCCTGAAAATTTCCGTGTGTGATGGGCGGTCAACTGACGTACATCGGACGTTCGTACGGCTGATCGAAAGCGCGGACCAAAGGCCGCAACTGGCAGAACTCCGTCCTTGATGCTCGGCGGTTGGTTTGTATGTCTCTGGCCTGACGATCGACGGATGCGGCGTGCCGCTCATTGTACGTATGCGTCGCATCGAGCGGCCGACGCCGACGCCGGCCGCCGAGCAGGCGTCGCTTTTCTGACGCATGAAAAAAAAGGAAAGGCCGAAGCCTTTCCCCTTCTGTAGCGGCTAAAAAGCCTTCCCTAGTTACACAGGAACACCGGCCCTCAGTTGGTCTGAATCCTCATTGACCTTGGACCCTATCCACAACGCGATTCGTACCGAACCATCCGCGTTCCGGACCCTGCGGCCTTCGATCGAGATTGACCCCAACCGAAACTGAGTGTCTTCCGACACATGCTCATTCGCCACGTAAGGAACCAGCGAAACATAGCCCACATAGTCAGGATCATCAGGTGTCTCGCCTTCCGACAATTCACCATCATGCCAGCCACGCCGATCCGTGCGCCACAGTTCGCCCTCGTAACGCAAAGCGTCGATGCCGAATTGCAACTTCAATGACTTCGAACCTAGAGAGCGAGGATGTGCGGCGATTTCCAGCAAGGCCAAAACCGGCATAACCGACTCGCCGACTTCGACCGAACCCAACATCAAAGGCGTTCCGCGCGATGCGGTCCAGTTGTTGCGAAAACGGTCCGTACCCAGGCAGGGGAAACAGATTACCTGTAGTAACAGTTGTTACCGTGAACATAATGGCCTCCAAAAAAAAGGCCATTCGGGAGTGTCGTTAGACGCTCCACGAATGGCGGAGCGTCAAACGACACATCTTACATTCCGCACGTCGGGGACCCAATTTGGCGCGAATTTCGTCGCGAGTCCGGCGGGCGAAAGGCGTTTTCCGGGACGCCGAGTAGCCTGAGCAGCTGACGCTGCAGTTCCGTGAGGGGAACGTCGAAGACCTGCACCGTGTGTGCACCCTCGATCAGCCGGTGACGTTGGGCGAGGCTGAACAGGCGCAGGATCTGTTCGGTCGTGGGGCGTGCGCACTGACGCTGCTCGGGATAAAGAGGCAGTTCGTCGAGATTCTCGCGCTTCATGGCAAGGCGCAGCTCGCGTTCAATGAGCGCCTGCACGAGCAGAGCGAGGAAGTACAGCGTGAAGAAAGCCTCGATGCGGCCCTCATCCTTCAGAAACACCGGCGCGATCTCATGTACCGTCTTGACCTGTTCGAAGCGCTTCTCGATCATCGGCTGACCCTTGTGGGCTTCCAGCACCTGGGCCGGTGACAGACTGCGATCGTTTGTGACCAGAGGATACATGCCATCGCTGTTGTGATCGTAAGCGATGGCCTGCTCGTCGGTCGTCCACTCGGTGTCAAAGCGCCGCCTGGTGATCTTGCGGTAAGCGGTCTCGGGGTCCGGGCGACCCCGCCGCGTCTGCCTGTACTCGTGTTCTTCACGCACGGTACGCCGGACCTTCAGATAGCGGGCGACGTGGTGCTTCTCGAGCATCACCTTGATCTGCAGGTCAATCTCGGCAGCGCCACGCAGCCGCGTCTTCGCGCCGGCCAGCCGCGCGCGTAACTGCTGCAACTCTTCAATGGCCGCGGCGATGTTCCTGCGTCGCCTGGCCTCCTGGCGCAGCGTCAGCAACGGACTCCACACCCAGACGACGGGCCTGGCTTCGGCCGACAGCAGCGGCGCGCGAAAGACATACCAGCAGTCGCGCGGCCCGTCGCTGTGGCGTGAATTGGGCCGGTCCCACACGCAGGTCCAGTCAGGGGTGTTGGACTGGATCCACTGGCGGAACTCGGCGTCTTCCAGGCGATTGCGGGGCAACACGGTGACGAACCGTCCGCCCGCGCGATCGATATGGTCCATGTTTTCGCGCGAACACAGTTTTGAATCGGCCACATACAGGAAGTCGCTTCGGCCGGCCAGGGTGCGCAGCGTATTCCAGGTATCAATGTGGGTACGCGAGTCGCTCGTGTTGCCGTCGGTACAGCGGAACGCGACGGGAATGTTGCCGTCGGCGGTCATGGTGAGGATGAACAGCAGCTGCTTCATATCGGGCCTGTGCGACTTCGAGTGACCATAGGTGATCATCGGAGCCGTGCGTCCGCGGATCTTGCGGCCGGAGGCACCACGATAGCTGCCATGGAAGCTGATAGTCGTACTGTCGTTGTGACACTCGTCGAAGTTCACGCCGAAGCGCTCTGCAACGGCCAGCGCCACCTCGGTGAGCAAGGCCGCGCGGTCGGCGTCAAACAGGTGATCCAGCGCCCGGCCAAGCCGATCATCGCTGAGGTGATCCATCTGCCCGGAAGTGATGCCAAACATCCCGCCCGCAAAGTCGTGGACCGTCTCCTGCTGGCGGTAAACCGGCTCACGCTCGACGATGATCGAGCGCGGCAGCACGCCAAGGGCCTGGGCGTGAGGGACCGCACAGCGTGCGTCTGAGGGAACGTGCCGATCGAACAAGGACGCCAGGCCGATGCGATCGATGAAGTGATTGACGAGGGGTAAAGGTCCCAGTCGCTCGCTGTGCAGGATGAAGCGAGCCTTGGGCGGAGAAAGTTTTTGCGGGCCTGACATTCTTCCGCTATATTAGAAAAGGACTACTAAATATTCAAGGACATTTGATGCTGTCTCATCCCGCGCCTTGATCGTCGGGAACAGGTCGGTGTTCACGAACGTCAGCAGCTCATCACCGGTGATGCCCTCAGCATCGGCCGCCCAGTCGCCGTTCTTTAGCAAATATGCGCCTTTCAAGTGTTTTGCTATGCCGAGGAACTCAGCAACGTGCCTCGCGATGTCGGGCTTTTCAGCAAGGTAAGTGCGCTTCGGGCTCAATCATGTACTCCTTGTTGTCTATCACCAGAGGCAGGGCCAGCGTCGCGCCGGAGGTAAATCGCGCGTAGGCCTGCATGCGTCGCACCGTCGTAATCGGAGCTCAGTGAGTCGCCAATCACGAGTGTGTTTTCGGGGAGCACGCCTAGCCGTTTACATGTCCACTCGAAGATCCGCCGATCCGGCTTTAGATGACCAACCTCGAACGACCACGCGTACGCTTCCAGCTCGAACGGCAGCAAGGCGAGGAGCGGGGCGGCGTAGGGCATGGCGAGATTTGACGCGATCGCGAGCTTGATGCCGCGAGCGCGCAAGCTGGTTAGCACATCAATGGTTTCGGGGTACAGCTCGATGCTGGCAAGCTCCGCAGCGAGGTCGACTTCCAGCGCGGTCATGACTTCGGACTGCGGGGTAAGTTTCAATGCCTCCGCTCCTCCCCGCAAGTCGAGGGGTTTCGTCATGACTACCTTCAGCGCGGGCCAGAAGTTTCTTCCTCCTCCGAGATTGAAAAGGCGCAAAAATGGCCGAGTCGGGTTTGGGATGTGGCAGAGCGTCCCGAATGCGTCGAAAATGACGGCCTGCACCTCAGGGTCAAGCGTAACGTCGGCAAGACTGGGCGCGACCGGCGGCAACTTCTTACTCGCCTCTATCGCTTTCGCCTCCCGAAATTCGGCGATGGCGTTGCGCAGTCGGGTTGCGTTCCTCGGTGATTCGAGCAGGTGCAGTGTTTCCCGCGTGCCGGGCAGACCTCTTTCGGAGAAGTGCAGAGTCAGACGTGCTTCCTGCGGAATCGCCTGAAGAACGCCAATTAGCTCGGCCGCCGTCATCGCTGTTCCATCGCCCGATTTCACTTCCTTTAGAGCTCGAAGATTTGCTTTGGTCAAGGTGTGATCCTCAGTTGAAGGTGTAGTCGCCTAACGCATCTTCGGGAGTTCGGATGTCCCGAAATGGTTGGGTACGGCGTTCGGCAAAAGGGTGCGGCACGCCATCGAAGTCGAGAAATACAATCATTGCGCTTGCTCGGCGTTTTGTTGAAGGTCACCGGCTGGGGCATACGTGCCTGCTTTCAGCTGTTCGACCCACTTTTCCCAATCTGCGTGGCGTGCAAGCTTCCACTTCGTCTGGATGAGACAAGCTGCGCAGGTGAAGTTTTGTGTGAACGCGTTCCTGACGACCGTGGGCAAGGCGTCGAGCACGATAAAAGACTCATGCGTCGTGCCCATGCGCGTGCGTGCGAATTGCAGACGGGAGAGCGCAGGATAGCCGTCGAGCAACGCGTCCATGACCTGATCGCACATCTTTGCCATCCGTTCTTCCAGCTCCTCCGATTCCAGATCCAGAATGTCCTTCACGGTGCGCTCCTCAATAGAATCCGATTGGATGGCGTCGCTCGCTGCCGAAGGCGCCGGGCATCCCGACGGCATGCGGTGGTGGAATGGAACGGGTTGAGACCGTCGACTCACCGGCCTGCAACGTGCGGCCGATCAGAACCCGCAGCATGCGATCCATGTCCCGTCCGGTTTCGAGCTGTTCGCACAGGATGTCCAGTACGTCGTCCGGTAACGTGCTCTCAATCTGCCGGGAGACGGCCGGATTGTTTTCCAGAAGTTCGCCATACATGCGTGCGATGACCTCGCGCATTTCGTCTTGCGACAGCGGGCGAATCCGGAAAACGGTGAAGCGCGAGAGCAGAGGCGCCCGAACGGGTTCCAGCGAGTTCGCGGTGGCAATCCAGTTGATGCGTGATGCGTCAAAATGCACGCCGGGGAGGGCGACATCGAAGAAGCGCTCCGCCGTACGGCGCTCAAGCAACGTGTACAGCCCGTTGAGCGGGTCGTAGCCTTGGTGATGCCCATGTGCTTTGTCGATCTCGTCGAGGACGAGGATCGGATTGATGTACGCGCTGTTGGCAAGCAACTGGAACACCGCCCCAGGTTCGCTATTCGACCAATGTCGTTCGGTTCCAGTCAGGAAAGCCGACGTTTGGACGTTATTCACGGAGGCTACCTGAGAAGGCACGCCAAGCAGTTTTGCCAGCTCAAGGCAGAAGGTGGTCTTGCCGGTACCGGCTGGGCCGACGAGCAGCAGTCGCGCGAAAGATAGCCCGTGCCCGGCCGCTCGGGCAAACGCCATCTCGGCGGACAGGAAATCCACCACCTCGCCAAAGTTCGGGTGCCGTTCGGAAAGCGTCCGAAGTTCAGCCTCCATGCTGGGGGTGAGCTGCGCGCCGAAGCGCTTGTCCGCATGTTCCAGCAGGAGTCCTGCCCACTGCTTCACTTTGCGCGCTTCGTCGCGGTCGGGGCTCCTGCGCTTCGCGATGCCGATCAACTCGCGGAGATTCAGAAAATTGATACGGTCTTGCATGGCGTTCTCCTGGTGTTGCCGTTGTGCATTAGCCCTTAGTCGGCCGCGTGGGCAGTGCATCGCGTCTTCACCCACAGACCATCGATCAGCGCGCCGGGTGCGCCGCACGTCTCGCAGGTCGTTTTGCTGGCCGCTTCTGCTGCTTGGACTAGATTTCGTTGCCGGGCAGCGAGGTCGGCGGCGTAAAAGCGGATGGCTCCGAATTTTTCTTTCACCTGCAGCGCCACGACTTGGGGTGCTCCGTTCTCGGCGGTCTCGCATTGCAGCTGGCGGCAGAGATCGTCGAGCAACCCGGCCCAGCCATCACCGCACTGGAGCCCCCAGTAGCTGAACGGGGCATGCGGGTGACTCTGCTTCGTGGCGGAGAAGATGAGGGGGTGACGCTCACGCAAAAAGGCGGATTTCTCAGGGCTCATGGCTGCTCCGAGGGAAGAGGCTAGACATCAGGCCGGGTTGGAAATATTATATTTCGTCATGTGGTAATATTAATCATGTGGAGATAGGGCGTGTCAATAGCGATTTCGTTTCGGTGGATTATTTCGGTGGAGAGAGCGGGATGCGCGAAGCGTTCGACATAGACCAGGCACGGCTCGCCGTGCGTATTGGTGGGATACGCGCGGCCAACGTGCGAGCCGCGTATGGAAACTACTTTTACGTCGAGTTCGTGACCTGTGCCGGCGAGGCCGATCTCGTGACAACGCGGCAGCGCGAGCTAAGGGCGTTCCGGGATGCCGGTCTGGCGCTCAAAACGCTGCACGAAATTGGCATCTTCGCAGCCCAGGTGTTCATGGAAGAGTGGGAGCCCAGCGCGGGCAAGCCGCCGGCCTGGGCGCGGCCCGACAAGTCGGTGGCCTTGAAAGAGACTCACGAGCGGGCTCATGCTGATGTAGCCCTTGAGCAGAAGGTGAAAGATGCGTTGGCAGATGCGCCGGCCGGCGCTGATTTGCTCGCGAACGCTGGTCTCGTCGCCGTGCTGAAAGAAAAGGTGGGGAAGATCGAGGCCGGTACTTTCGATTTGCAGGCGGCAATCGATGCGGCTATCGAGAAAGCCGGGCCGAATTTGGAATGACGCGCCAGACGATTACTTGCCCACCGCCGCATGCTGCGCATGCCTTGTGCAAGACCAGCCTTCTGCGTGCGGCAGGGCCGTCGGGCCGGTTTCGCGCAGGTTTCAGGCCGTGGACAAGCCAATGTAGGGACGTTTTGCGCGGAACTACCGATCGCTCTCAACAATGACAAACAGGGGAGAAAGGCGGTTGTCGTAGTGGTTCATAAGTGGGTGTTTCGCCCGATATTCGTTGGCCGTTTGCCAGGAGTGGCTCAGTATGCAGAAGCGGTGTTATGTCGTTAGCGATTCGACGGTGGCCGAGCACGTCGCCGAGTACTTGGGTATCGCCAAGCGTCTGAACGGTGCGTATCGGCTGAAGAACGGCGACACGGTAACGCACTTAAACCGCGTTCCGCGCGGCGGCGTCCCTGTCGACCTGTGGCGCGATATGCCTAGCCCCTATGGGAGATTTTTCGACCGAACGCCGGAGCGGCCGGATGACAAGGACGAGCAGAGGAACCTCGTAGGCCGCCTCCTGCGCGAAGCGGACATTGTCGTCAACGCGTGCGGCGCGCGTGATATCGACCAATACTTAGCTGACAAGCTGATCGCGGATGCCGGGTTCGACCCGGCGGGGCGTAAAACCATTGCCGGACGAAGCAAGCCTGTCGAGCGGGTCGTGTTTCGAGCCTTAGACTGTCACGGATCGGCGTAAAGGCGCCGGGGATGATCGCCGTAATGGCGCCAGTTGGAAGTGGTGTCGAACGCGGATTCGAACGGCCTCAAGAATGCGGTTTCTTGCTTGAT
>NZ_CADIKK010000037.1 GCF_902859915.1 Paraburkholderia ultramafica | reverse complement strand
ACAATTTCGCTTCTCTGCTGTTGTTGTTCTGTTCCTCGATAGCTCAGTCGGTAGAGCGCCGGACTGTTAATCCGTAGGTCCCTGGTTCGAGCCCAGGTCGAGGAGCCAAGATTTTGAAAGGCCCGCACGAATGCGGGCCTTTTTGTTTTGCGCCTCACACTTTCTCAATGTTGGATCGCGGCGTGGCTGGCTCGACGCTCGCGTTTTCTGCATGCCTGCTGCCTGCTATGTGCGATCTGTTGCTGAACCGCAGCAGCTTGCGCACACCTTCTCGCTGATTGGCCCCGGCCCTCTTGCGAGCTTGCCGTTATACGATGGCGATTTCCCGGCGCGCCTCTCGCGCCCCACTCCGGCGCTCATATCGGCATTCTCATGAAACCCACCTCGTTGCGCATCGCGCTTGTAGTTGCCACCGCACTGCTGCTGCCTTCGGCACACGGCGAAGAAGTCGCCAGCGTCAATACCAACTTCCACATCACAGGTTCCGACCGCGTGGTCGTCGAAGCCTATGACGATCCGGTCGTTCAAGGCGTGACCTGCTACGTATCGCGCGCGCGTACCGGCGGCGTCAAGGGTACGCTCGGCATCGCCGAAGATCCGACCGAGGCGTCGATCGCCTGCCGCCAGATCGGCGCGCTTCATTTCACCGGCCCGGTGAAGCAGCAGGCCGACGTGTTCTCGGTGAGCATGTCGCTGATCTTCAAGTCGCTGCATGTGGTGCGCGTGGTCGACGCGAAGCGCAATACGCTGGTGTATCTCACCTATAGCGACCGGATCGTCAGCGGCAGCGCGAAAAACAGCGTGAGCGCCGTGCCGATGCCGGCCGGTACGACGATCCCCGTCAAGTAAGCACGGCGTTACGGCAAAACGCGCCCGGCAACCGCAACGCCCCATGCCGCGCGCGCTCGCGACGCGCTACACTGACCGGTCCTGCCGGACCTTCACCATGACCGCCGCCCATCGTTTCCAGGATTCCGCCCGCTACTGGCGCACGCCGCTTCTGCCCGGCGGGGATCTGCTCACGGCCGAATATCACGATCACGAGTTCACGCCGCATTGGCACGATGCGTACACGATTCCGGTGATCGTCGCGGGCGCGGAGGGTTATCGGTATCGCGGTTCCGACTATGTCGCCGAAGCCGGCAGCGTGCCGATCATCAATCCGGGCGAACTGCACACGGGTTCGAAGGCGGTCGAGGCAGGCTGGCGATATCGCGTGATGTATGCGCCGGTCGATTTCATCCACGAACTCGCCAACGAACTCGGCGGCAAACCGCAGGCGCTGCCGTGGTTTGCGCCCGGCGTGATCCGTGATCCCGATCTGGCGGCGCGGCTGGCGCGCGCGCATCGTCTGCTGGAAGCGGGCGACGATGCGCTCGCCGCCGAAGCCGCGATGCTCGACGCGTTGTCCACGCTGCTGGTCCGCTACTCGCAGACGCAACCAGCGCCTTCGCGCGTTGCCGCCGACGATGCGCGCGTCGCGCTCATGCAGGAGCGTCTGACCGGCGATCTCGTCGAGCCCGTTACGCTTGCCGAAGTTGCGCGGGCGGCGGGGTTGTCGCCGTTTCATGCGTCGCGCCTTTTCACCCAGGCGACTGGGTTGCCGCCGCACGCTTGGCGCAATCAGGTGCGCTTGCAACGCGCGCTCGCGCCGTTGCGCGCCGGCGTGTCCGTGACGGATGTCGCCACCGCTAGTGGCTTTACCGATCAGAGCCATTTCACGCGGCATTTCCGGCGCATGTTCGGGGTGCCGCCCGGGCGCTGGCAAGGGGTCTGATGCGGCTTTGGGTGTCCAGCTGCGTTTTGCGGGCTGGATTTGGCTCTTTGCCGTTTGCCGTTTGCCGTTTGCCGTTTGCCGTTTGCCGTTTGCCGTTTGCCGTTTGCCGTTTGCCGTTTGCCGTTTGCCGTTTGCCGTTTGCCGTTTGCCGTTTGCCGTTCGTCCTTCGCCCGGCGTCTTTCACGTAGCGCCCTTCTCTCTGCGTCCTTCACGTAGCGCCCTTCGCTCCGTGTCCTGCGCCGTTCGTGCTGCGTCCTCCGCGTTCTGCGCTCCGCCTTCCGCACTCCCGCCCCCGCCCGCCGCAAGAACGTACAAGCCCCGCCCATCAACCCCCGCTATGCTTCCCGGACCAAGGAGGCAAGATTGACCCATTCCACCCCAGGCCAGCCCATCCGCACAGGCCATTTAAAAGAATTCACCGCCGGCGCACGCGACATCATCCCGATGATGATCGGCGCGGCACCGTTCGGCGTCATTTTCGGCACCCTCGTCGCATCCGGCCCGCTGCATCTGTGGCACGGGCAGTTGATGTCGCTCGTCGTATTCGCCGGCTCCGCGCAGTTCATCGCGCTCGGCCTGATCGCCGGCCACGCGAGCTTCGCCGTGATCTGGGCGACCACGCTCGTCGTCAATCTGCGTCACGTGTTGTACAGCGCCACGCTCGCGCCGCACGTCGCGCACCTGTCGGCACGCTGGCGCTGGACGCTCGGCGCGCTGCTCACCGACGAAGTCTTCGCAGTCGCGTGGGAACACTACCGGCATAGGGAGCCCGGCACGGTCGGCCCGCACTATTTCTTTGGCGCGGGACTCGCGATGTACCTGAACTGGCAGCTCTGGACCATCGCCGGCCTTCTGTTCGGCGCGGCCTTCCCGGGTCTTCAGTCGCTCGGACTCGACTTCGCGATGGTCGCCACCTTCATCGCGATCGTCGTGCCGCAACTCGTCGCGCTGCGCTACATCGCGGCCGCCGCGACCGCGGGCACGCTGGCCTTTTTCTGGCAGGCATGGCCGTACAAGCTCGGCCTGCTCGGCGCGGTGTTCGCGGGCGTCGCGATCGGCGTCGTGCTGTCGACATCGCGGCCCAGCCTGCGCGGCTCGAGCGGCGCAAGCGGCACACGCGGCGGCACACGCAACACGAACACACGCGAAACCCCGGAGGTCACGCGATGAACTACGTCGTTCTGATCCTCGGCATGGCGCTCATCACGTGGGTGATCCGCGCCGCCGTCTTCGTGCTCGGCGACCGGCTGGTGTTCTCGCCGCTCGTGCGCACCGCGCTCGGTTTCGTGCCAGTCACCGTGCTGACGGCGATCATCGTGCCGATGGCGGTATCGCCGCACGGCACCAGTGCCGAGCTGACCTGGCGCAATCCGCAACTGGTGGGCGCGCTGGCCGCCGTCGTCGTCAGCGCGCTGACGCGCCGGCCGCTGCTGACCATCGCAGTGGGCCTGACGGTGTTTTTCGTCTGGCAATGCGTCGTGCTCAAATAGGCGCGAGCCGCCGTCAACGCGGCATTGGCGTCGTCAGGCCCGCGCCACGCGCGCACCGGTCGGGCGACGCATCCCTCTAAAGCGGCCGCCCATCGCCCGCTGACCCTTAAGTTTCCCTTAAATCCGCCGATATGCAGTCGAGGTCCGCTCATCGGGATTCGTCCCGCTGGTTACGCGGCAACAGGCAGGAATCAACCGCGCCGGCATCTGGCGTCGCGTCGCCCAGGGTCCGCGTGCGGCCGGACGACGTGCCGAGGCCGCGCGGCAGGACCAAACGGGATAACACATGGGTCAAATCACCCTCAAGCTCAAAGACGAGACCCTTGCGTCGCTACGCAAGGATTTCGACGCTTTTCTGCGGGTCTCGCTGAAGCTCGATCCGCAGTTCGCGACGCCGTCGTTTGAGGACTTTTTGCGCGCCAAGCTGCTCGACAACATGGTGCCGCTGACCGAACACGCGGTTCAACGGATGTTGCAGGGCGGCCAGTACGCATGGGCCAAACGCACACTGGACAAGGAATTTCCGGACGTCGTCGCGATTCTGATGCGGCAGGCGGGCGAGTTCGGTTTCGGCTTCGCGGCCCGCTCGGAATGGACGCCGGAAGAGCTCGCCAAACAATGCCGCGACTGGGCGGCGGCGATCGTCAAGGAAGCGGAAGGCGACGCGGCGCTGATCGATCCGCTCGCGGCGCAGATCAAGAGCGCGGCGCAGGACATTCAGGCGCTCGAGGAAGTCATGCAGACGCCAGCATGGCGGCTGGTGGAATCGCTGCGTCAACGGGTCTACGAGGCCAAGGTGGCGTGCGAAACCAGCGTCGGCAGCACCGCGCGCGAGAAACTCGGCGAACTGCGCGGGCTCCTGCGTCTGGGCATTTCGCACGGCTCGTTCCAGAAGCAGGAAGCGCAGCAGATCATGGAATACCTGCGCCTGCTCAAGCCGGAGATTTTCGTCGAAGAGCCGTACGACTTGTTTTCACGCCTCGCCGCATGGCTGCGCAATTTCTTCGTGCCGCCGCGTCCGGCGCCGCAACCGCAGCAACGGCAGTCGCGCTGAGCGCGCGCAGGGCTGTTGGCACCTGGCAGACAGGCAGTTGCGGTGCTGCGCGGAAGCCTTGCCGCAGTCTTGCGGTCTTGCGGTCTTCAAGCGCGCGCTACCACGCTGACCACGCTCACCCGGCGCCCTAACACCCCCAACGCGCGCCGCCGCGCGCTCAATCCCACATCTTCCTGAGCTTCGCCCCGATCTCGATCTTCGCCTGCGCGGCCGCGGCGAGCCCCGCCGCCGTCGGCGCGCTCGGCACCGGCACGCGCGGCCACGCATAAGCGTCGAACAACGGCATCAGATGCGCGGGAATGAAGCGCGTGCGCGATGCCCACACGTGACGATCGCCCATATGCGTCTGGTTGTGCACGTAGAAACGCTGCGGTACGACGATATGCAGATCCTCCTTCGCACGCGTCATCGCCACGTATAGCAGGCGCCGCTCCTCGTCGATTTCCTCTTCGCTGCCGGTGCCGAGATCGGACGGAATGCAGCCGTCAACGCCGTTCAGCACGAACACATTGCGCCACTCCTGCCCCTTCGCCGAATGGATCGTCGACAGGATCAGATAGTCCTCGTCGAGCAGCGGCACGCCGGATTCGTCGCTGGTGGCGTCGGGCGGATCGAGCGTCAGCTCGGTCAGAAAGCGCTCGCGCGACGGATACGTGCCCGCGATGCTTTCCATCTGCAACACGTCCGCGTGACGGATCGCGGCGTCCTCGTGGTTGCGTTCGAGATGCGGCTCGTACCAGCGCCGCACCATCTCGAACTCGGCGGGCCACGGCGTCTGCCGCCCGTACACGCTCGACATCAGCTTGACGAACGGATGCCAGTCCTCCTGCGCGCGAGCGGGCGCGGCGAACGCGGCGAGCGCGCCGGCGGCGGTGTCGGCGGGATTGCCGGCGCCCGCGCGCGCGACGATCTCGTCGAGCACCTTCGCTGCAGTGGCCGGCCCGACGCCCGGCAGCAACTGCACTACGCGAAAACCGGCGACGCGGTCGCGCGGATTCTCCGCCCAGCGCAGCACCGCGAGCACGTCCTTCACATGCACCGAATCGAGAAATTTCAGCCCGCCGAATTTGACGAACGGAATGTTGCGCCGGGTCAGCTCGATCTCCAGCGCGGCGCTGCGATGCGCGGCGCGAAACAGCACCGCCTGCGACTTCAGCTTCATGCCCTGCTCGCGCGCTTCGAGCACCTGTTCGACGATGTAGCGCGCCTGGTCGGCTTCGTCGGCGACCGTGACGACGCGCGGGCGCTGCGCCGACGCCTTGTCGGTCCACAGGTTCTTCGTGTAGCGCTCGCTCGCCAGTTCGATCACCGCGTTCGACGCGGCGAGTATCGGCCCGGTCGAACGGTAATTCCGCTCGAGCGTGACCTGCCTGGCAGGCGGGTTGAACTGCGCCGGGAAATCGAGAATGTTGCGCACGGTCGCGCCGCGAAACGAGTAGATCGACTGCGCGTCGTCGCCGACCACGGTCAGGCCGCGTCCGTCCGGTTTCAGCGCGAGCAGGATCGACGCCTGCAGGCGGTTGGTGTCCTGATACTCGTCGACCAGCACGTGATCGAAGCGCGCCGACAGGTCCGCCGCGATGGCCGGCTCGGCGGCCATGTGCGACCAGTAGAGCAGCAGATCGTCGTAGTCGAGCACGCCCTGCTTCTGTTTCGCGTCGACATACGCGGCGAACAGCATGCGCAGATCGGCCTCCCATTCGCGGCACCACGGGAACGCGTTGCCGAGCACATGGCTGAGCGACGCCCCGGTGTTCACGACGCGCGAGTAAATGGCAAAGCAGGTGCCCTTGGCCGGGAAGCGCCGCTCTTTCGCGGACAGGCCGAGTTCGTGGCGCACCAGATTCATCAGGTCGGCGGAGTCTTCGCGGTCGTTGATCGTGAAGGCCGGCGCGAGGCCGATCAGTTCGGCGTACTCGCGCAGCAGCCGCGCGCCCACGCTGTGGAACGTGCCCGACCATGTCAGCCCTTGCGCGAGCGCGGCCCGCGTGCCGAGCGCCGCGCCGGCGATCCGCGTGACGCGGCGGGTCATTTCGAGCGCCGCGCGGCGCGAAAAAGTCAGCAGCAGGATGCGGCGCGGGTCCGCGCCCTTCACCACCAGATTGGCGACCCGATGCGCGAGCGTGTTGGTCTTGCCGGAGCCGGCGCCCGCGATCACCAGCAGCGCGCCGGGGGGCGCGTTGGGCGTGTCGGCGCCGTATTCGACGGCTTCGCGCTGCGCGTCGTTGAGCTTCGCCAGCCAGGCGGCGGTATCGAACGGCGGCGGAGATTCGGCGACGGAGAGCACAGTGGATTTGGGCGTTGGATGGATTCAGGATGGCGACGCACACTGTATATCCATACAACCATCGCCGACAAGCGACCCTTTTTTCGGGGTTGTTTGCGTGTCGTGCTCACCGGCGTGCGTGTCCGTAGGCACTCGGTGAAACGTGATGCGAGACACACCTGCCTTCAAAGCGGCAACTGCGTCCCGCAGCAAAATCCGGCTCAAGCAAACGACCGGCCTGGACGAGGCGGCGGGCTACGCAACGTGCCTCGCACAAGCGCACCCACCCTAAGCGCGGCGTGACAGCAACCCTCAGCCGCACGCCCGCGCTCGAGACTCAATGCTTCACGTCGGCGCCGTCAGTCTGCGCGGCGGCCTGGCCTTCCATGTTCATCTTCATTTCGTTGTCGGCGGCCTGCTTATCCGCCTTCTGGTTGATCTTCGCGTCGCGCACCTGTTCCTTGTACTGCGTCTTGGCGGCCTTCTGCTGATCCTTCAGCTCCGCCTTGGACGCCTTCTTCGACGCGCGATATTCCGCATTCGCCTTCGCGTTGGCGTCACGCTTTTGCACCAGCGGATCGGTCGAGCCCGACGCCGTCAGACGGGTCGGCGCCGGCGTGACCGGCTGCACACCCTGCGTGGCGGGTGCGGCGGGCGCGACATCGGCGCCTTGGGTCTGGATCTGTGCCTGGCCACTGATACCCGCGGCCGGTTGCGCGGTCTGCGCCACCGCGGCGGTAGCTGCAAAAGCCGTGAGGGCGGTACCGATCAGGAGTGAACGAATCTGGGTCATGGCAAATCCTCTATAAAGTTGTTGTGACGTGGGCGTGGTGTCTGGCGTCGCGCATGGATGGCGATGCGCCTCGCCCGGTCTTCTCCCTACTGGAAATTTGCGAAAAATCCAGCAATCCCTGCTACAGAGCCGCACTTTACGAGTGAAATTCGCGAGAGACGATCAAAGTTACGGAACGTTTCACTTTCCGACAATTGCATAACAACTGCTTGCAATTGCTTGCGCGGAGTCTGCGCACATCGTGAACTTCATCCAGGGCAAGCTTCTGCCTTATGATGCGAACCCTTTGCCTGAAGGCGCAAACGCCATGCCCAACCTCGATTTCATGCTCACCGGCGACTACGTCGAACTGCACAATCTCCTGAAGATAACGGGCCTCGCGGACAGCGGCGGCTCGGCGAAAATGATGGTCGCCGACGGCGCCGTGACCGTCGACGGCCGGGTCGAAACGCGTAAAACCTGCAAAATCCGCGCGGGCCAGGTCGTGCTGCTCGGCGATACGCGGATTGCGGTCCACGAGGCCTGACGCCGCGCACGCCACCGCTGCCGCCACCGCCACCCTGCCGCAGTCCGGAAATTCGCAGGACCGCGCGCACCAGAATCGTGCCTCTTCCATCGACATCGCCGGAGCAAGGCCATAAGCTGTCGGTTTCGACAGACAAACCATCGGCCGACACGCTGTCGCCCGCTGTCTCCATTTCCGCCGCCAAGCGCTTCATGACTCAATCCAGCTTGACCCGGGTGGCCGCCCGGCCGCCGACCTTCTCCCGCCACGCGGCCGACACTGCCCGGCTCGCCGCGCCGCTCGCGATCGCGCAACTTTCGCAGATGGCGATGAGCGTCACCGACACGATCCTGCTCGGCTCGCTCGGCGCCGATGCGCTTGCCGCCGGCGGCCTCGGCGCCAACCTGTTCTTCGTCGTGGTCACGCTGTTGCAAGGCGTGCTGACCTCCATCAGCGTGAGCGTGTCGCATGCGCGCGGCGCGCAGGACGATGGCCGCGTGCCGCACATCTACTGGACCGGCTTCGTGCTGTCGGTGCTGCTGTCGGTGCCGGCGTTCATCCTGCTGTCGTTCGCGTCGCGGATCCTGCTCGCTTTCGGCGAGCCCGGCCTGCTCGCGCACAACGTCGGCGAATACGCGGCGGTGCTGCGCTGGGGCGCGCCCGCCAGCCTGATCGGCGTCGGCCTGATGCGCTCGTTCCTGCCGGCAATCGGGGCGGCCAGGCGCCTGCTGTGGGTGTCGCTCGCGAGCGTCGGCGTGAACGCGTTTCTGAACTACGGGCTGATCCACGGCGCCTGGGGGCTGCCGCGGCTCGGCTTCCTCGGCTCGGCGGCCGCGACCTCGATCACTGTCTGGCTGACCGCGCTGGTGCTGATGGCGCTGCTGCATCTGCGGCCGCGCTACCGTCATTTCGTCGTCGCGACGCGGCCGAACGTCCCGTTGATGGGCGAACTGTTCGGCATCGGCTGGCCGGTTGCGATCACCTATGGGGTCGAGTCGACGCTCTTTCTCGCCACCGGCCTGATGGTCGGCCTGCTCGGCGAGTCGCAACTGGCCGCGCATCAGATCGCGCTGAACGTCGCGTCGGTGGCCTTCATGGTGCCGCTCGCGATCGGCCAGGCGGCCAACGTCAGGGTCGGCTTCTGGGCCGGCGCCGGGCAGCCGCTGGCCGCGCGTCATGCGGGTTTCGTCGCGCTGGCGCTCGGCGTCGGCTTCATGACGTTGTCGGGGATCGTGCTGATCGCCGCGCCGCACTGGATCGTCGGCCTCTATCTGCATCTCGACGACCCGGCCAACGCGGCGACGGTCGCGCTGGCGAGTTCGCTGCTCGGGGTGGCCGCGATCTTCCAGATCGTCGACGGCATGCAGACGGTCGGCTCCGGTTGCCTGCGCGGCCTGAAGGACACCCGCGTGCCGATGATCGCCGCGGCGTTCGGCTACTGGGTGATTGGGTTTCCGACCGGCTATACGCTGGCTTTTCACTTCGGACTGGGCGCACGCGGTTTGTGGTGGGGACTTGCGGCCGGCCTCGCAAGCGTCGCGGTGCTGATGACGCTGCGCTTTCACAAGCTGAGCTTGCGGCGCGTGCCGGCCACGCCGGTTGCGCCGCCGGTTGCGCCGCCGGTCGGGTCGGCGTGAGCGGAAGCGGGTAGCGGGTACCCGAAAAAGTTAAAATGCGCGCCTCGGCGACCCGGCGCGTACCCGCGCCCTCGCGCCGAGACTCCGCCAGCACGCCCCACAAAGGCCCGCGCCGCCCAAAGGCTCACCCTCGCCCGCACGGCTTGCCGCTTTCTCGCGGCAGACTCCCGAACGCCCGCCGCCACTCACGACGGCGCGCTCGACCGACCCTCGATTCTCGCGATAAAACATAACCAAGGACCACCCGTCATGCTTGCCCGCGTCACCCGCTTATTTCCGCTCTGGGCCGTGCTCGTTTCGATTGCCGCGTACTTCTCGCCCGCCTCGTTCGCCGGCATCGCGCCGCACGTCACCACGCTCCTCACGATCATCATGCTGGCGATGGGCGTCACGCTGTCGGTGGCGGATTTCCAGCGCGTCTTCACGCGCCCCGCGCCGGTGATCGCCGGCATCGTGCTGCACTACCTCGTGATGCCGCTCGCCGCCTGGGTGATCGCCAAGGCGTTGCGCATGCCGCCGGATCTGACCGCCGGCATGGTGCTGGTGGGCAGCGTGGCGAGCGGCACGGCGTCGAATGTGATGATCTACCTGGCGCGCGGCGACGTCGCGTTGTCGGTGACGATCAGCGCGTTGTCGACGCTCGTCGGCGTGTTCGCGACGCCGCTGCTCACGCGTCTTTACGTGGACGCGTCGATCGCGGTGGACGTGCACGGCATGCTGATGAGCATCCTGCAGATCGTCGCGCTGCCGATCGTGGTCGGCCTGATCGTCAATCATCTGTTCAGCAAGACGGTGCGCAAGATCGAACCGATGCTGCCGCTGATCTCGATGGTCGCGATCGTGCTGATCATCGGCGCGGTGGTGGGCGGCACGCAGAAGAGCATCGCATCGGTCGGCCTCGTGGTGATGCTGGGCGTGGTGCTGCATAACGGCATCGGCCTGCTCGGCGGCTACTGGGGCGGGCGTCTGCTCGGCTTCGACGAAGCCGTCTGCCGCACCCTGTCGATCGAAGTGGGCATGCAGAACTCGGGCCTCGCCGCGACGCTCGGCAAGCTGTATTTCACGCCGATTGCGGCCTTGCCGGGCGCGCTGTTTTCGGTGTGGCACAACCTGTCCGGCTCGCTGCTCGCGGGCTACTGGGCAGGACGTCCCGCGCAAGGCTCGACGCATCCCGACGGCGAGCGTGGGTTGAGCGTTGAGCGCGGATGACGCGACCTCACGTCTTGCGCGCGTTGCAATTGCAATTTCAGCTGCAATTGCGGTAATGGTCAGCCTGACCGGCATCGAATGAATAGCAGCCTCCGTTGGCACGTCCACGACGCCCCGACCGAGGCTGTGGCATCACCAGCTCAGCGTTTTACATCCGGCGGCCGCTTCGGTCGAACTGCGGCTCCCTCTGGCATCTCTGCGGGTTGCGCTGCACGTTACCCAACGGCAGCCTGCGCACAAGCCACGACGAAAGTCCCACAGCCGTCCTCACACGGAAGAACGAAAACCACCTGGCCCGATTCCCCTTAGAATGTTTTTCTCGACAGCGTGAGCAAGCCATCTGCGCTGCCGTCACGAGAAGCCTGCAAACCAGGGGAAGACAGCGTGCCGGGGCATCACGAACAGAATCAGAACGCACTGCAACGCAAGCGCGCATTCAGCACGCCCCGAAGGCAGTCCCCTTGGGGGACAACGAGATATTTTTTCCTGCTGTGCTGCGCAACGGCATTTCTGACCGCCTGCGCGACCAGGCCACCCGCCAATGGCTTCGATCATCCGGTCACGCACGCGCTGCCCGTCACCGAAATCACGCCGCTGCACAGCGCGCTCGCGCCGCTCGCAGCCGCGCATCCGGGGCAGTCAGGTTTTCGGGTGCTGTCGAGCGGCACCGACGCGTTGCAGATGCGCATTGCGCTCGCGCGCGCGGCGACCAAAACCCTCGACATGCAGTACTACATCGCCAACGAGGACACCACCGGCAAGCTGCTGCTCGGCGCCGCGCTGTACGCGGCCGATCACGGCGTGCGGGTGCGCATGCTGGTCGACGATCTGAACTTCAAGGACATCGATCGCGTGATGGCGGGCCTGAACTCGCACGACAACATCGAGATTCGCGTCTTCAATCCGTTCGGCAGCGCACAGGAAGGCATGTTCGAACGCACCACAAATCTGTTCACGCAGATCGGCAATTTCACGCGCCGCATGCACAACAAGGCGATGATCGCGGACAACCAGTTGGCGATCGTCGGCGGCCGCAATCTCGCCGACGAGTATTTCAGCGCAAGCGAAACGCTGCAGTTCCGCGACCTCGACGTACTGGCTGCCGGCCCGATTACCGCCGATATCTCCGCGAGCTTCGACGACTACTGGAACAGCAGCATCGCGTATCCGCTGCGGGTGCTGAACCAGCAGAAGTTCGACCCGAAAGAGCTCGATCAGACGCGTGACGACTTGCGCCAGCACTGGCGCAGCAACGCCGATCCGTACAACGCGAAGCCGCTGAACGCGACGCCGCTCGCGTCGCAGATCACGAGCGAACAACTGGGTCTGGTCTGGGCGCCCGCCGAGTTCAAGGCGGATCTGCCGGAGAAGATCGAGCATCCGTCGCCTGACTATGTGAGTCCGCCGATGCAGCGGCTGCGCGAATTGACACGCGACGCGCGCCAGGACTTTCTGATCATTTCGCCCTACTTCGTTCCGCACGACGCCGGCGTCAAGGCGGCCGGCGAGCTGACGCACCGTGGCGTGCGCATCGTCGTGCTGACCAACTCGCTCGCCGCGACCGACGCGGTCGCCGTGCAGGCCGGCTACAGTCCGTATCGCGTGCCGCTGCTGCAACAAGGCGTCGAGTTGTACGAGTTCAAGCCGCGTCAGGAGACGCCGCCCGCGGGCATCGCAGGCTCGGGTTCACGCGCGAGCCTGCATGCGAAGACCTACGTGATCGATCACAAGATTCTCGTGATCGGTTCGATGAACCTCGATCCCCGCTCGGCCAATCTGAACACCGAACTGGCGCTCGTGATCCATAGCCCGCAGCTCGCGGACCAGATCGCGCGGATCTTCGCGCACGCCACGTCGCCCGAGCAAAGCTATCGCGTCACGCTCGCCGACGAGGCCCAGCTCGCCTATCTGCGCTCGATCGGCGCGCCGCTGTCGCCGCTCGTATGGGCCGATGTCGAAAACGGCATGCGCCGCACGTACATCTTCGATCCGCAGGCGGGGTTATACCGGAACCTGCTAACCGGTCTATTCTCCCTATTGCCGGTCAACGCAGAACTTTGAAAAGCGGAGTGAAACATGACTGAAGACGTACGAATGGAGCGCGACACGTTCGGCGAGATCGCCGTGCCGAACGCCCGCCTATGGGGCGCGCAGACTCAGCGCTCGCTGCAGAATTTCCGTATTTCGACCGAGAAGCAGTCGCCCGAGCTGATCACCGCGCTGGCCGTCATCAAGCGCGCCGCCGCCGAGGTCAACCAGGGTCTCGGCGTGCTCGACGCAAGCAAGGCGAAGGCGATCATGCAGGCGGCCGACGAGATCATCGACGGCAAGCACCCCGAGGAATTTCCGCTCGCCGTCTGGCAGACCGGCTCCGGCACGCAGACCAACATGAACCTCAACGAGGTGATCGCGAATCGCGCGAGCGAGCTGCTCGGCGGCGAGCGCGGCGAAGCGCGCAAGGTGCATCCGAACGACGACGTGAATCGCGGCCAGTCGTCCAACGACGTGTTCCCGACGGCGATGCACGTAGCCACCGCGTATGCGATCGTCAAGCATCTGCTGCCGGCGCTGAAGACGCTGCGCGACACGCTCGACGGCAAGGCCAAAGCCTTCGCGGATATCGTCAAGATCGGCCGTACGCATTTGCAGGACGCCACGCCGCTCACGCTCGGCCAGGAGTTCTCCGGCTACGTCGCGCAACTCGATCAAGGCATGCGCCACGTGGAGTCGGCGCTGCCGCATCTGTACGAGCTCGCGCAGGGTGGCACCGCGGTCGGCACGGGCCTGAACGCGCATCCCCAGTTCGCGGACCAGGTGGCGGCGGCGATCGGCAAGCTGACCGGCTTGCCGTTCGTGTCGGCGCCGAACAAATTCGAGGTGATGGCCGCCGCCGATGCGCTGGTGTTCGCGCATGGCGCGTTGAAGACCGTCGCGGCGAGCCTGAACAAGATCGCCAACGACATCCGCTGGCTCGCGAGCGGCCCGCGTTGCGGCCTCGGCGAACTGTCGATTCCGGAGAACGAACCGGGCAGTTCGATCATGCCGGGCAAGGTCAACCCCACCCAGTCCGAAGCGCTGACGATGCTGTGCTCACAGGTGTTCGGCAACGACGTCGCGGTGAATATCGGCGGCGCGAGCGGCAACTTCGAGCTGAACGTGTTCCGGCCGATGATCGCGCACAACGTGCTGCAATCGATCCGTCTGCTCGCCGACGGCGCGCACAGTTTCAACGACAACTGCGCGGTGGGCATCGAGCCGAACAACGAACGCATCGATACTTTGCTGAACGAATCGTTGATGCTGGTGACGGCGCTCAATCCGCACATCGGCTACGACAAGGCCGCGCAGATTGCGAAAAAAGCGCACAAGGAAGGCACCACGCTGAAGGCGTCGGCGCTCGCGCTCGGCTATGTCACCGAGCAGCAGTTCGACGAATGGGTGCGCCCGAAGGACATGGTCGGGCATTCGGCGGGGTGATCGTGCGGGCCGTCGCGCTTGCGGCTTGATGGCCTGGCCGTTCGCGCGGCGCGCTGCGGATCGCCGCCACCTGCGTTGCATGACGGCCGCGCAAACGTCACTGTTCGCGCGGCCGGCGGTGGCCTGCGGTAGCCTGCGGTGGCCTGTGATGGCCGGTCACGGCCTCCGCGGCCCTTGAACAACGCCCGTTGCAGGCGCCGCTTAAACCTTGCCTTGCGCGACTTCTTCCGGCTTCAGTTCGACGATCGCGTCGAGCGCTTCCTTCACGTCCATCGCGTACCTGGCGAGGCGCTTCTGCTCATCCGTCTGCGGCACGAACGCCGGCACCTGCACCGGATGACCGTTCTCGTTGACCGCGACCATCACGACCAGACAATCGGTGGTTTGCAGCAACTCGCCGCCCTTCGGGTCGCCGGCCTGCACCGACACATGAATGTGCATGCTGGTGCGGCCCGTCGCCACGACCCGCGCGCGCAATTCGACCAGATTGCCGACCAGAATCGGCCGGCGAAAGCGGATGTTGCCGACGCTGACCGTCACGCAATAGCGTCCCGACCAGACCGCCGAACACGCATATGCGGTCTCGTCGATCCACTTCATCAGCGCGCCGCCGTGCACCTTGCCGCCGAAGTTGACCGAGCTCGGCTCGGCAAGAAAGCGGAAAGTGGTTTCCGAACGGTCCAGCGGCGCTACGGGAGGGGTGCTCATCTTGACTCCGGTCAATCGGATGCATTGAAAGGAGGCGATTATACGAGCGCAATATTGACAGCGTGGCAGCTTCGGCCGCGTTGCGATGCTGAATTTGTTCTCGCAAGGCCTTGAATCTTTCAGCGCGCTTTCGTCTGACGGGCACCGGGCCGGCGGTGGGCCAGGCACTCTTATTTGCGGAAGGTGATCCCTTCGTCGAGCGTGCCGTACATGTTGATGCTACCGGTGCCAGCACCCGATCCCGAACCGGCGCCGCCTTGCGCGCAGGCAGTGAACAGCAGGACCGCCGCGGCGACGGCAAAAAGAGTTTTCATCACAACGTGTTTCCGCAAAGACAGACTTCGATTCTAGCCTGGCGGCCAGGAGCGCTGCCGAAAGGAGCCCGGCGGCCCGCCCGCCGCGCGGGCCGGGTTTTCGTAGCTGCGGGATTCCATCGTTCACGCCAAGCTGAAACATCGAATCGCGCAGCCCGCTACAGTGGACTGCATGGCGCCTCGCGCGCCGCCCCTTGGAGACGCCCGATGACCGCCACGCTCAGCGACGCACAGAACCATTTCCCGGGCTTGAGCCGGATCGGCGCGCTGCTCGCCGATCCCGGCCGCGCCGCGATGCTATGGGCACTGATGGACGGCAGCGCCCGCCCCGCCGGCGAGCTGACGATGATCGCCGGACTCTCGCCGTCGGCGGCCAGCGCCCATCTCGCGCGGCTCACCGACGGCGGCCTGCTCGCGCTCGAAGTGCGCGGCCGGCATCGCTATTTCCGGATCGCGTCGCCCGACATCGCCGCGTCGATCGAAGCGCTCGCCAACGTCGCGCAGGTCAGCGCGCCGCAGCGGGCGGCGCCGCGCCCGGTGCGTACCGTGCCGCTCGACATGCGCTATGCCCGCACCTGCTACGACCACATGGCGGGCGAGTTGTCGGTGCAGGTGTTCGAGCGGCTGGTCGGGCGCGGTCTGCTGACGCAGCATGGCACGACGCTCGAAGCCACCGCCGACGGCGCTGCCTGCTTCGCCGAATGGGGCATCGATATGTCTGTCCAGAAGAGCCGCCGACGCCGCTTCGCCTGCACCTGCCCCGACTGGAGCGAGCGGCGCCCGCATCTGGGCGGCGCGCTCGGCGCGGCGCTGCTCGATTCATGGTCGGCGCATGGCTGGGTTGAACGGACCGAGCGGCCGCGCATCCTGCGTATCACACCGGCGGGCCACCGTCATTTCGATGCGTTTCTGGCGGCGTGAGTCGTTCGCAAACCTCTGACGCGGCTATGAAAATTCCGCAATGAGCCAACAAATCGCGTTGTCGAGACTGCTCACGAGACCTTTTGTTACACGCCGATAAGGTAGCCTTACAAAAGTGGGGGCCTTGAAACAAACGCCACGGGTAAAGTGACTTACGGACCGAGCAAATTGCCGCGTCCGTCGGAGATAAGTCATGAGAAAAGTCACTATCCGCCCCCATTCACAGCGCCGCATCACCGGCTGCACGCTGATCGCCACCGCGGTCTTCCTGTGCGCCGCTCAAGCCGCACTGGCGCAGGACGTCCAGCCGGCGCCCGAAGGCGCAGCCGCCACCCAGAACACCGATCCGCCGGGGCGCATAGCCCGGCTGAACTACACCGCCGGCACCGTGACCACGGAGCCCGCCGGCGCCACCGACTGGTCGTACGCGCAGATCAACCGTCCGCTCACCACCGGCGACCAGCTCTGGAACGACCAGAACGCGCGCTCCGAGCTGCACATCGGCTCGACCGCGGTGCGCCTCGGCCAGTCCACCAGCCTCGACGTTCTCAATCTCGACGACAACAGCGCGCAACTGAAAGTCGCGCAGGGTACGTTGTCGACCCGCGTGCGCGAACTGCCGCCGGGCTCGTCCTATGAAATCGACACGCCGAATCTCGCGCTCGGCGTGAACAGCCCCGGCGACTACCGCGTCGACGTCGCGCCCGACGGCAGCAGCACCACCGTCACCGTGCGCAGCGGCAGCGCGACCGTGTACGGCGACGGCGGCCAGGTGCCGGTCGCGGCCGGCCAGCAGGTTCGCTTCGGGGGCACCAACCTGCAACAGCTCGCCGACAATCAGGTGCCCGGCCTCGACAGCCTCGATCAGTGGGCCGTGAGCCGCGATGCCGCGGAAGACCGTTCGGTGTCGGCGCGCTATGTGTCGCGCGACGTTCCCGGCTATCAGGATCTCGACGCCAACGGCACGTGGCAAAGCAACCCGCAATACGGCGAAGTCTGGGTGCCGCGCGCCACGCCCGCCGGCTGGGCGCCCTACCACGACGGCCACTGGGTCTGGCAGGCGCCGTGGGGCTGGACCTGGGTCGACGACGAGCCGTGGGGCTTCGCGCCGTACCACTATGGCCGCTGGGCCCAGATCGACGACACGTGGGCGTGGGTGCCGGGACCGGTCGAAGCCGACGCGCCGCCCGTCTACGCGCCGGCGCTGGTCGCCTTCGTCGGCGATGACGAAGGCGGTGGCGGCTTGCCCGACTGGGGCGTGAATCTGGCGGTCGGCGGAATCGTGGCGGCCGGCGTCGCATGGTTCCCGCTCGGCCCGGGCGAGCCGTGGCATCCGCATTGGGGCGATCACGATCACTGGAGCCCGGGTTACTACAACCGCATCAACCGGACGACGATCGTCAAAAACTACAACAGCAACGTGAACATTCACAACACGTACGTCAACTATCGCGCGCGTGGCGGCTTGACCGCCGTGCCAGCCGCGGCGTTCGTGCACGGCCAGCCGGTCGGACGCTTCGCGCAGAAGGTCGATCCGCGCCAATGGCACAACGCGCGGATCAACCCCGGCGGCCCGGGAATCGCGCCGGTGCGGGAAAGCTTCGGGTCCGGTCTGCGTAACGCGAATTACCGTCCGCCGGCGGGCGTGATGGCGCGTACGGTGGTCGCGACGCGTAGTCCCGCGATGCCCGCCGCTTTTCACGACAGCCTCGCGCAGCGATTCGCGCAAAGCGGCGGACGGGTGCCGGGCGGCGGCCAGCCTATCGTGCGGACCTCGGTGCCGGCGCATATGGCGGGCGGCCCGAACCCGCTGCCCGTGCAGAACGTGCGGGTCGTGCAGTCGCATATAGCAGGAAGGACGCCGGGTGCGGCTCCGGGTGCGCCCATGCCCGGCGCGCCTAACGGCATGCAGCAGGCCGGACAGCGGCCTGGCGCAGGTGCTGGTCAGTTGCCGCATGGTGGAGAACCGCAAGCGCGGCCGGGTATGCCGCAGCAGATGGTCAACAATCAGCGCCCACAGCAGCCGGGCGAAATCGGACATCCGTCGAATGGCGTGCCGCGGCCGCCGCAAGCGGGCGGCGGCAATCCGGCGGCTTATGCGCAGCAGCATGGGATGCCGCAGCAAGGTCGACAGCCTGGCGGGAACGGGGGCCACGAGCCGGTATGGACCCAGCCGCATACGCCGATGGCGCAGCAAGCACAGCAGAGTCAGCAGCGCGGCGGCGGCCCGCAGGCGCAGCCGGGACGGCCGGGTTTCGCGCAGCAGCCCGGCATGCAGGCGAACGCAGGGATGCAGCAACACGGCGTGCCGCGTCCGATGGACAATCCGGCGGCGCAGCAACAGGCGCGTCAGCAGGAGTTTCATCCGCAGCAGCAGGCGCAGCGCCAGCCTGAGCCGCAGGCGCCGCGCCCTGCGGAGATTCAGGTGCAGCAGCCGCGTCAGGAATATCATCCGCAGCCGATGCAGCAGGCGCGCTCTGAGCCGCGTCAGCAGCAGGTGCCGCAGTTCCGCCCTGAGCCGCCTCCGCAGCAGGTGCAGCAGCCGCGCCCTGAGCCGCCTCCGCAGCAGGTACAGCAGCCGCGTCCTGAGCCACGTCCGCAGCAGGTTCAGCAGCCGCGTCCCGAACCGCGTCCGCAGCAGGTTCAGCAGCCGCGTCCTGAGCCGCGCCCGCAGCAGGTGCAGCAGCCGCGTCCTGAACCACGTCCGCAGCAGATGCAGCAGCCGCGTCCGCAGCCGCAACCGCAGCAGGTGCAGCAGCCGCGTCCGCAGCCGCAACCGCAGCAGCAACACGCCGAACAGCATTCGGGCGGCGGTAACCGCGACGAGCATCACAAGGGCTGAGCGCGGCTGACCCAAGCCCGGCGCCTCCGCCCCCCGCACCGCGCATCATAAAAAACCCCCGCGATTCACATCGCGGGGGTTTTTCTTTGAACCGGCGAGACAGCCCGCCGACGCACGCTCAAACAGCCATAGGCGCCGTCAACGGCTCGTGATGCCGATAATCAACCAGCGAGAAATCCGCAGGCTCGATCTTCTCCAGCCATTCCGGCTCGTACACGCCGGTTTTCGCGTAGTCCGGCACGCGCTCCGAGATCGCGAAAGCCGGGCTCTCGTAAGGCTCGCGCGTGAGTTGCTGCTGCAACATTTCGAGCTGGTTCTCGTAGATATGCGCATCGCCAATGAAATACGTGAACCAGCGCGGCGTGTACCCCGTCAGGCGTCCGACCAGATGCAGCAACGCCGCGCCCTCGGTCAGATTGAACGGCGTACCGAGGCCGACATCGTTGCTGCGAATGTAGAGGCATAGCGAGATTTCGCGGCGTGCGACGTTCGGCAGAAACTGATAAAGCAGGTGGCAAGCCGGCAGCGCGATCTGGTCCAACACCGCCGGATTCCACGCGTGAAACAGAATGCGCCGGTCGGCCGGGTTCTGCATGATCGTATCGAGGCACTGGCGCAACTGGTCGATCGCCTTGTAGAGCAGCACCTTGGGGCTGCCGTTCTCTTCGAATTCGGTCACCACCTGAAAGCCACGCGCGCTCGCGTCGGCCAGCTGCGCACTCGCACCGGCGTCCAGCACCTTGTACGCCGGCCACTGACGCCACTGCACGCCGTATACATCGCCGAGATCGTCCGGACCCTGACGATACGGATTGGCCAGCCATTGCGGATTCTGGTTGGCGTTCGCATCCCACACCTTGCAGCCGAGGCCGCGAAAATCCGCGGCGCTGCGCGACGCGCGCAGAAACCCGACCAGTTCGCCCACCGCCGACTTGAACGCCAGCTTTTTCGTCGTGACAGCGGGAAAGCCCTGTTGGAGATCGAAGCGCAACATCGCGCCCGGCATGCTGATGGTGCGAATGCCGGTGCGGTTCTCCTGCCACGTACCGGTGTCGAGAATCGTGCGGACGAGGTCGAGATATTGTTTCATGCGGGTTCCTTCGACGAGGCGCGTCTGAAATCAATGCGCGCCACGGAGATTGAGCGGAAAACCCGATTTTAACAAGCGCCGCAGCGCCGACGTCCGGTCGCGGCGCGCAGCAGTGAAAATATCGGGGAAATAGCCGCTGCGCGCGACTGGCGCGCAGCGATTTACGTGGTCCGCCAGCCAAGGCTCGCCCCGCAGGGGCAAGCTTCACTGCGGCCTGGTTGAAACGACGCGGCTAAGGCTCGGTTGAAGCCCGTTAGGCCAGCAGCCGAACCGCAAAATGCGGCCGCGGCAATCGCACGCCCTAAAGATGCGGCACCGACGCCGGCAATTCGCCATGCGGCGTCGACATCGGCTCGCCTTCCATATGCCGCATGCCATGCGAGCACAGCAGCCGGTACAACGTCACGCGCGAAATGCCGAGCTCCTGCGCGGCGTCGCCGAGCCGCCCGCGATGACGCAACAGCGCCAGTTCGATCGCCTGCCGCTCCGCCGCTTCGCGCGCCTGCGCGAGCGACACCGGCACGATCTCGACATACTCGGCCAGTTCGAGATCGCGCGCCGTGATCGCGCGGCCCTCCGACATCACGATGGCCCGCCGCACCCGGTTGATCAGCTCACGCACGTTGCCCGGCCAGCCATAGTTATGCAGCGCCGCGATCGCGTCGGGCGCGAAGCCGCGCAGGCGGCGGCTCGCATCCTTCTTGAAACGTTCCAGCATGTGGCGCGCAAGCAGTTCGATATCCTTGCCACGCGCGCGCAGCGGCGGTTCGTCGATCTGCAGCACGCACAGCCGGTGATAGAGGTCGGAACGGAACCGTCCTTCGATCATCGCGGCGGTCATATCCACGTGAGTCGCCGAAATGATCCGCACGTCCACGTCGATCGCGCCGTGCCCGCCCAGCCGCTCGACCTTGCGCTCCTGCAGGAAGCGCAGCAGGCTCGCCTGGCTTTCGAGCGGCAGGTCGCCGATTTCGTCGAGAAAGAGCGTGCCGCCGTTGGCCGCTTCCACCCGGCCGATCTTGCGCTGATTGGCACCGGTGAACGCGCCGCGTTCATAGCCGAACAGTTCCGACTGCAGCAGATGCGGCGGAATCGCGCCGCAGTTGATCGGCACGAAAGGCGCATTGCGCCGCGCCGAGCGTTCGTGAATCGCGACCGCCGTCAATTCCTTGCCCGTGCCCGACTCGCCCGAGATAAACACCGGCGCGTCGGTCATCGCCACTTTGCGGATCGAGCGGAACAGCGCGAGCATGGCGTCGCACGAGCCGACCATTTCGCCTTCGGCGCCTTGCGAGCCATCGTTCGAAGCCGGTTCGCCCAGCGAGATCATGCCGTATGCGTGCCCGACCGAATCGACGATCCGGTCGCCCGAATAGGGCACCGTCACATAGTCGAAACAATAGTCGCGCACGAGCCGGCGCAAAGCGGCGTCCTGCAATTGGCCGGGCATGGTGGCTGCCACCCAGCCGACGTTCGGCATGGTCAGGCAGGACTCGAAAGCGGCGATTTCGTGCGGCTGGAAGTCGCTGGAGAAGTCGAGCAGGCCGCCCGCTGCCATTCCGGCGCGAACCGCCCGGCGCACATCGCGCGCCGATCCCACGACTTCGACATGCCAGCCGCGCTGGTGAAACCGAGTATTCAGTTCCGCGCTGGGGTCGCGTGAAACGTAAATCAGTTGCCGCGTTGCGGGTTCCATTATTCAGATCCTCTCGTCAACGAACGTTAAGGATGACGCACGCACCTGAACTGCGGTTCAGACACGCTGACTCATTCGGGATTCGCGAATCGCAAAACCCGAACGGCCATTCCATTCCGTGCGGACAGCTGATCCCCAAGAAAGCGGCGTGTGTGTTTGAGACGGCCTGTTATCGGCTTTTTTTAAATCTGAAGCTGTTTTCGAGAGCTTACTATACGAGCGCCGCTTGGAAAACAATTATACGAATTTAATCAGGGACCCTTTTCCCATCAAGGCTTGGCGGCCGACAACCAATTATTCAGCCGACGAATAAAACATTGATGGAAGCGCTTTTCCTGGCGTTAACACGCAGGTAGTTCCTACCCTCCGGATTTACAAATTATAGGTATTTTCTGCCTGCCGTTTCAGCGCTGAAACGTTTTTGTTCGATTTCTCAATTGTTACTCCGAGGTTAGCGGATCGCATCCAGTTGTATCAAAGGATTGCGAGCGATGGCACACGTTTCGCTAAATGCTGTGCATCACGGAGGTACATCATGCGATTCGCTTTCCGCATCGATCTAATCAGCATTGCACCTTGCGCCGCGCTCGCGAGCGCGGAATTTACCGCGCCGGTGTCGCCGGATGAGACGAAGCGTGCCGGCACCGAGCCCGGCCATCTCGCAGGCAACGTGATCAGCACGCCGGCCGATGCTGCGTCTGTGAACGATATTTCGGTCGACGACCAGATGCTTTCGCGGCAACGCGGCGGCGCGGTCGGCATGGTGATGGTGGCCGCGAGGCCGCAACCGCTGCCCAGCAACAGCGGCGGCCGCGTGACGCTGTGGGACGAGATCGCCCCGCCCTCGCCGCTGCCGATCCCGGTCGACGCCGCGCGCACCGCCCAGGGCAACGTCGCCATGTGTCAAAAGAAAGTAGCGCGAACAAACTCGTGACGCAAACCGGGGGCTGCGGCGTACCGAACACAGCCCGCTCGGATTCCGTTCGCTGCGTGCTGCGCTGTGCGTCTGACTGGGCGGCGGCGCCGACAAGGCGATCTTCGCAGCGGACGATCCGGCGTACGAATCGCGCATCCAGCCGGGGGGCTGCGCGGCAGCCCCCGCCGACGCGTCAGGTAGAATCGATCTGGTTACGTTCCCCTTTCCATTCGATGACGACGCTGACCCTGATCGTCGCTCGCGCCAACAACGGCGTGATCGGCCGCGACAACCAGTTGCCCTGGCGACTGCCCGAAGACCTCGCGTTTTTCAAGCGCACCACCATGGGCGCGCCCATCATCATGGGCCGCAAGACGCATGAATCGATCGGTCGGCCATTGCCGGGACGCCGCAACATCGTCGTGACGCGGGATGCCACGCGGCGCTTTCAGGGCTGCGACGCCGCCACGACCCTCCAGGACGCGCTGCGGCTCGCCGCTCAGGATCAGGCGCCGGAAGCGTTTCTGATCGGCGGCGCGCAGTTGTACACGGAAGGTCTGCGTCAGGCGGACAAGCTGATCGTCACCGAGATTTCCGCGGACTTCGAAGGCGACGCCACGTTCCCCGCGCTCGATGAAAACGTGTGGGAAGAAGTCGCGCACGAGACGCATCGCGCGCATGCGCCGAACGACTTCGACTACGCGTTCGTCACGTACAAGCGCAAGGGCCGTTGACGCGGCATGAGCGCATGGCGCCGGGCTTGAAGTTGAAGCAACCAGCCCCGCTATGAGCGCGCAACGCGCCCAAATAAATACGCCACGCAAATCCTTGCGTGGCGTATTTATTTGCACCGCCGTGTGCCCCGATCAGCACCGCCGCCGGGACGCCGCTAAAACCGCTCACTGCCCCGCGATCGTCATCCGTTCGATCAGCACCGAGCCGGTCTGCTTGGTGCCGCGCGTAATCGTATCCGCGCCGATCGCGACGATGTGGCGGAACATCTCCTGCAGCGTGCTCGCCACAGTGATCTCCTCGACCGGATACTGGATCTTGCCGTTCTCCACCCAGAAGCCCGACGCGCCGCGCGAGTAGTCGCCCGTCACGTAGTTCACGCCCTGCCCCATCAGTTCGGTCAGCAGCAGGCCGGTGCCGAGCTTCTTCAGCATCGCTTCGAAGTCATCCTCGGGACGCGTGTTCGAACTGCGGAACGACAGGTTGTGCGAGCCGCCCGCGTTGCCGGTGGTCTGCATGCCGAGCTTGCGCGCCGAATAGGTGGACAGGAAATAGCCTTCCACCACGCCGTCTTTCACCACCGAACGCTGTTTGGTGCGCACGCCTTCTTCGTCGAACGGCGCGCTGCCCATTGCACGCACCACGTGCGGATCTTCGACGACCTGCACGTGCGGCGCGAACACCGGCTTGCCGAGGCTGTCGACGAGGAACGACGTCTTGCGATACAGCGCGCCGCCGCTGGTGGCCTGCACGAATGCGCCGAGCAGCCCGGTGGCGAGCGGCGCTTCGAACAGCACCGGCACTTTGCGCGTGTCGAGCCCGCGCGCGCCGATGCGCGCGAGCGCGCGTTGCGCGGCGTAACGGCCCACCGCTTCCGGGTCAGCCAGTTCCGCGGCGCTGCGGGTCGACGTGTACCAGTCGTCGCGCTGCATGTTGCGGGCGCTGCCGGCGATCGGCGCGCACGCAATGTAGTGACGCGAGTACGGATAGCCCGCGAGGAAGCCGCGCGACGTCGCCAGCACGAACTGCGAGTGCTGCGCCGACACGCTGGCGCCTTCCGAGTTCTTGATCTGCGGATCGGTCGCGAACGCGGCGTCTTCCGAGCGGCGGGCGATTTCCACCGCTTCATCGGCGGACAGATTCCACGGGTGATAGAGATCAAGATCGCGCGGCGCGGTTTCGAGCAGCTCGGCTTCGGCGAGCCCGGCGCAGTCGTCTTCCGCGGTAAAGCGCGCGATGTTGTAGGCCGCCGCGACCGTGTCCTTCAGCGCTTGCGACGAAAAGTCCGAAGTGCTCGCATTGCCCCGCTTGTTGCCGATGAACACCGTCACGCCGACCATCTTGTCGCGATTGTGTTCGATCGTCTCGACTTCGCCGCGCCGCACGGAGACTGACAGGCCGTCGCCTTCGGAGATCTCGGTTGCCGCGTCGGTGCCGCCGAGCGACTTCGCGTGACGCAGGATGTCCGAGGCGATTTCCTTCAGTTCATCCTGGGTATGCGGAAAAAAGCGCTGCTTGACGTCCATGTCTGCTGCCATTGTCGTTGCCGTCCTGTTCGGGGCCGAGCGGCCCTGTGTGTTCGCACGTGCCACGCACATGCGTGCGCACGTGTGTCGTGGGTGACGCATCCCGCGATCATAGCAAGGTACGCGCCGCCGTACCTGGCATTCGCTGAGCGGCGTGGGGTTGCCCGCTGATTGCCCGTTGGCGACCGGGCGTCGCCACTTCGCAAGGCGCGGCGCCGCGTGCGCAGCGGCACCGCCGGTTCGGCGGGCGCGGCACGCTACAATATCGGTATGACACGCAAAACCCGCATTCAACCCATCGACTCCGCCGCGCCGGAAATCGACGAGAACGGTTACGACCGCCCCAGCAAGTCCCAGCTCAAGCGCGAAATGCACGAGCTGCAGGAGCTGGGCGCGGCGCTGATCGCACTGCCCAAAGACGCGCTCAAGCGCATGCCGATGCCGGAAAAGCTCGATGACGCCGTGCGCGAAGCACGCCGCATCACCGATCACGAAGGCAAGCGCCGCCAGTTGCAATACGTCGGCCGCGTGATGCGCTCGCTGCTGGACGAGGAAACCGCCGCGCTGCGCACCGCGCTCGACACCTATAACGGCGTCAACAAGGCGGAAACGGCGAAGCTCCACTGGATCGAGCGCACCCGCGAGAAACTGCTCGCCGACGACGCCGCGCTGACCGAGTTCATCCGCCAGCACCCGAACGCCGACCCGCAGCAGGGCCGCACGCTGATCCGCAACGCCCGCAAGGAAGCGCAGCAGAGCAAGCCGCCGCGCTATTTCCGCGAACTGTTCCAATGGATCAAGACCGCGGACGGCCCGTCCGCGCAGAGCGATTCCGACGCCGACCACGTCCTGGAAGACGACGATGACGACCGCGACGCCTAAACCGGCACCTGAGCAGGCGCATAAGCAAGCGCCTAAGCCGACACGCAATCATCCCGACGAGATCGTGATCGGCCTCGTGTCGATCAGCGACCGTGCGTCGACCGGCGTGTACGAGGACAAGGGCATCCCGGCCTTGCAGGAATGGCTCGGGACTGCATTGACGTCGCCGTGGCAGGTGGTCACGCGGCTGATTCAGGACGACGCGCCCACCATTTCCGCCACGCTGATCGAACTGGTCGACGAAGTCGGCTGCGATCTGGTGCTGACCACCGGCGGCACCGGCCCGTCGCGCCGCGACGTGACGCCCGAGGCAACGCTTGCGGTCGCGACAAAGGACATGCCGGGTTTCGGCGAGCAGATGCGGCAGATCAGCCTGAATTTCGTGCCGACCGCGATTCTGTCGCGCCAGGTGGCGGTGATCCGAGAAACAGCGGACCACGCGGCGCTGATCATCAATTTGCCGGGCCAGCCGAAGTCGATCAAGGAAACGCTGGAAGGTTTGCGTGATGCCGAAGCCGGCGGCGCGGTGAGGGTGCCGGGGATTTTCGCGGCGGTGCCCTATTGCATCGACCTGATCGGCGGGCCGTATGTGGAAACCAACGCCGACGTGGTGAAGGCGTTCCGGCCGAAGAGCGCGGTGCGCGCGCCGCGGCCGGTTTAGGCACGGCCGGTTTAGGCACGGCCGGTTTTGGCACGGCCGGTTTTGGCACGGCCGGTTTAGGCGCGGCCGGTTTAGGCACGGCCGGTTTTGGCACGGCCGGCATAGGCGGCGCGGGTCGGGCGCGCCGTCTCGGTGAAGATCCGGCAGGCGCGCTTATTCCGCGCTGGTGGACGCTTCCGGCGCCGACCGGATCAGGAAGTGCTCACGGTAGTACTTCAGTTCGTCGATCGACTCGTGGATGTCGGCCAGCGCCGTGTGCATCGCACGCTTCTGGAAACCCTTGTAGATGGCCGGCTGCCAGCGGCGGCACAGTTCCTTCAGCGTGCTGACGTCGAGATTGCGGTAATGGAAAAAGTGCTCCAGATCCGGCATCCAGCGCGCCATGAAACGGCGGTCCTGGCAGATCGAGTTGCCGCACATCGGCGATTTGCCGGGCGGCACGTAGGCGCCGAGGAAATCGCGGATCTGCTCGGTCGCATCGGCTTCGCTGACCGTGGACGCCTTCACGCGATCAATCAGGCCCGAACGGCCATGCGTGTTCTGGTTCCACTGATCCATTTTGGCGAGCGTCTCGTCGCTCTGGTGAATCGCCAGCACCGGACCTTCGACCATCCTGTCGAGCGTCGAATTCGTCACCACCACCGCGATTTCGATGATGCGGTCGGAGTCGGGCTCGAGCCCGGTCATTTCCATGTCCAGCCAGACCAGATTCATGTCGCTGCGTACCAGCGGCGGCTGTTCGGTGGATGCGAGGATTTCAGTCATGAAGGCAATCCTGATGGCCTGGCCGGCGGCTTCGCTGGAAGCCTGCCTGCGCGCGGCGCCTGTTCGTTTGAGATTGGTTTGAGCGGCCGGTTTGAGCCGGTTTGACCGTATCCCCCGCCGCGAGGCGGGAAGAAACATATAATTCTCGCATAGATACCACGGAATCCCCGGATGCCTACCCTGTACTTCACCGTTCTGTTCGTCGTCGCCGTCGTGGCGATGGTCGGCACCAAACTATGGCTCGCGTCGCGGCAGATCCGCTTCGTCACCGGCCATCGCGAGCAGGTGCCGAGCCAGTTCGCCGGCACCATCGCATTGACCGCGCACCAGCGCGCCGCCGACTACACCGTCGAGCGCACGCGCCTCGCGATGTTCGAGATCGTCGTCAGCGCCGCCGTGCTGATCGGCCTGACGCTGCTGGGCGGCGTGCAAGCGCTCGATCTGGCGATCTCCGACTGGCTTGGCCGCGGCTACGCCGGGCAGATCGCCCTGGTCGCCGCGGTGATCGCGATCACCAGCGCGTTCGACCTGCCGTTCGACTACTACCGGCAGTTCGTGATCGAACAGCGCTTCGGCTTCAACCGGATGAGCAAGCGCATCTTCTTCATGGATCGCATCAAGGGCGTGCTGCTCGGCGCCGCGTTCGGCCTGCCGTTGCTGTTCGTCGTGCTGTGGCTGATGAACCAGGCCGGCGGCCTGTGGTGGCTGTGGACGTGGATCGTCTGGGTGGTGTTCCAGATGCTCGTGCTGGTGCTGTATCCGTCGCTTATCGCGCCGCTCTTCAACAAGTTCGAGCCGCTCAAGGACGAAGCGCTGAAAAGCCGTATCGAAGCGCTGATGCAGCGCTGCGGTTTCGCCGCCAAGGGCCTCTTCGTGATGGACGGCAGCCGCCGTTCGGCGCACGGCAACGCGTACTTCACCGGCTTCGGCGCGGCCAAGCGGATCGTGTTCTTCGACACGCTGCTTGCGCGCCTGTCGGGCCGCGAGATCGAAGCCGTGCTCGCGCATGAACTCGGCCACTTCAAACGCCGTCATGTGATCAAACGGATGCTCGTCACCTTCGCGATCAGCCTCGCGCTGCTCGCGCTGCTCGGCTGGCTCTCGCAATGCGTGTGGTTCTACGAGGGGCTCGGCGTGCGGCCGTCGCTGATCGGCGGTAATAGCGGTCTTGCGCTTGTGTTGTTCTTCCTCGCTCTGCCGGTGTTCATGTTCTTCGTCACGCCGCTCGGCAGCCTCAGCTCGCGCAAGCACGAGTTCGAAGCCGACGCGTTCGCCGCGACGCAGACCGACGCGCAAGACCTCGTCAACGCGCTCGTCAAGCTGTACGAGGACAACGCGTCGACGCTGACGCCCGATCCGCTCTACACCGCGTTCTATTATTCGCATCCGCCGGCGTCGCAGCGGATCGACCGTTTGCTGCGGCACGCATGAGCGGCCGCGCCCCGAAAGCGCCGCGCGCGCCGTCCAGCACGCGCGCAGGCGGCCTCGTGGTGGCCGCGCATGGCCGCCACTATCTGGTTGCGCCGGATGACGGCGCTCCGATGCTCCAATGCTTCCCGCGCGGCAAGCGCAGCGAAGTGGCGGTCGGCGATCGCGTGATTTACGAGCCGACTTCCGCGGATCAAGGCGTGATCGTCGAAATAGGCGAGCGGCGCAATCTGCTGTATCGCTCGGATCAGTACAAGTCGAAACTGTTCGCCGCTAATCTCGATCAGTTGCTGATCGTGCTCGCCACCGAACCGCATTTCAGCGAAGACCTGCTCGGCCGCGCGCTGGTCGCCGCCGAAGCGAACGAGTTGAAGCCGCTGATCGTGCTGAACAAGATCGACGTGACCGATGAGCTCGAGGGCGCGCGCAAGCGGCTGGAGTCGTATCGCGCGCTGGGCTACACGGTCGTCGAAGTGTCGATCAAGATGCAGCCCGAGGCCGCTCGCGCCGCTTTGATCGAGCATCTGCACGGTCACTCGACGCTGCTGCTCGGCCAGTCCGGCATGGGCAAATCGACGCTCGTGAACCTGCTGATTCCGGATGCCGAAGTCGCCACGCGAGAAATCTCGACCGCGTTGAATAGTGGGCGCCACACGACGACCTTTACGCGGCTCTATCCATTGCCGAACGTCGACGGTGGCGGCGAAGGCGGCGCGTTGATCGACTCGCCGGGCTTCCAGGAATTCGGCCTGCATCACCTGACCGAAGGCCGGCTCGAACGCGCGTTTCTGGAGTTCCGGCCGCTGCTGCCGAACTGCCGCTTCTACAACTGCCATCACTTGCACGAGCCGGGCTGCGCGATTCTCGAAGCGGTCGCCGACGGCCGTATCCGCCGCGAACGGCACACGCTGTACGCGCAACTCGTGCATGAAGCCAGCCAGATCGTGCGCTGACATGAAACTGATGCGCGCGCCGAATCTGATCACCGGACAGCATTGGGTCAATGTGCTGGAGACCGCGGGCATTGCTTGCGAGTTGCACAACCGCTATCTGAACGGCGCGCTCGGCGATATTCCGGCGGATCAGTGCGCGCCTGAATTATGGCTCGTCGATGAACGCGACGAGGCGATGGCCCGGCGCTTGATCGATGCGGCTTCGCATGGACCTGCGGCGGGCTCGCCTGGCTGGCGATGCCGTCAATGCGGAGAAATGCTCGAAGCACAGTTCACGGTGTGCTGGCAATGCGGGACCGTGCGTGATCCGCTGGATGGGTGACGCATGCGGCTCTTGCGCGCGAGGTATCGGGTAAGGCGCTTTGCGCTTTGCGCTTTGAGCTTTGAGCTTAACGGTTGAGGCGGTGCGGGGGCGATGCACCAGACGAGGTCCGGTTCGCGTCACCGTGTCACGGCCAATGCAACGCGAAGCCGCGTTGGTCGAGGCAATAAAGAAGCCGGGCAATTGCCCGGCTTCTTTATGCGCCCCTCGCTAGCGTGCTCGTATCAAGCGAGCCACACCGCGATGGTCAGCATCAACAGCAGAATCATCCACAGCACCACCGCGCGCCACACCAGACCCACCGCCGATTGCAGCGTGCGCGGCGTGCAGTCGTCGCCGACCTGCATTGGGCCGCCGTCGCCGGTGGCGAGCGCATCGAGACTCGACGGCTCGGCAAGCGGCCCGCTCAAACGCGCGCCCAGGGCACCGCTTCCCGCGGCCAGCAGCACGCCGTCGTTCGCATCGGGCCACTGACGCGCATGATTGCGCCACGCATAGATCGCGTCTTCGAAATTGCCGACGATCGCAAAGCCCAGCGACGTCAGCCGCGCCGGCACCCAGTCGATCACGAAGAACGCGCGCTGCGCAAAGCTCGAAAACGCAACGGTACGATCGTCGGCCGGACGCGCCCACGCGCGCGCCAGGTATTCGGCAATCCGGTACAGCACCGCGCCCGCCGGCCCGACGGGAATCAGGAACCAGAAGAACACGCCGAACACATGGCGGTGCGAAGCGACCACCGCGTGAATCAGCGTATGACGGACGATCTCGCTGACGGGCATGTCGACCGTATCGAGCCCGGTCCACTCATTCAGAATTTCACGCGCGCGCGGCACATCGTCGTTGTTCAACGCGAGGTGGATGTCCGTGAAGTAATGGCTGAACTGCCGAAAGCCCAGCGTGAAGTACAGCACCGCGACGTTCCACAGGAACGCCAGCGCGAAGTGAATGTGATACAGCACGTAGTAGACGAGCGCGACCGCCAGCGTCCAGGGCACCACCACCACGAGCCACGCGAGCAGGCCGTGCTTCGGCTTGCCGGCATCGAATCCGTGCGCCGCCGACTCCGCATGGTATTGAAGCAACGCGGACACCGGATTGTTCGGTGACAGCGCGCGTACCTGTTCAATGATCAGAGCCAGCAATACGGAGAAAAAAGTCATGCGATGCGCCGTGCTTTTTAAGTTTTTACGATTGTTTTATAACGATAGCACAGGGTCGGATGCGACTGAGCGCCGACACTGACAAACACCCGGCAACTGCACAGTCCGGCGCGACTCATGCAGCGGCTCATGCGACAACTCAAGCAGCGAGGAAGCGATACAGGTTGCGCAGCATCGCCGCCGTCGCGCCCCAGATAAAATGGTGGCCGCCGGCTTCGCTGCCACCCTGCCCGTTCGGCTCGGCCGATTCACTGCGCGGGTACGGCATCGTAAAGAAGCGGCGCTCGCCGCCTTCGTAACGGAACACACGCTCTTCGTGATTCGCGGGGTCCATCAGAAAAGCGAGCGGCACTTCGAAGACTTCGGCTACTTCGAACTCATCCATCTTCAATGCGAACGGCGGATGCACGAGACCGATCACCGGTGTCACGCAAAAGCCGGTGCCAGTCAGATAGTCGGGCAAGGCGCCGAGAATTTCCACCCGCGACGGCGCGAGGCCGACCTCCTCGTGTGCCTCGCGCAGCGCGGTCGCGGTGGCGTCGGCATCGAAGGGTTCCTGACGGCCGCCTGGGAAGCTCACCTGGCCGGCGTGATCGTTCAGATGGTCGGCACGCTGGGTGAGCAGCACGGTCAATCCATGATGGCGGACCACCAGCGGCACCAGCACCGCGGCGACGCGTGGATCGCCTTCGGTCTTGCGCCATGGCGCTTCGATCATCGGCTCGGGCGTCCAGGCAAGACGCTGCTCGAAGCGTGCGCGCAGACCATCAGGCGTAAGACGCTCGCCGGCCACCGGTGGCAAATGGGCGCCCGTCGCTTCGACAGGCAGGGTTTCAGGCTCAAAGGCGGGGCGGATCAACGAGTCTCTCGAATGAGCGGATAGGGGACATGCCGCTATTTTGACCTGGCAAACAAAAAAGCACCCGCGAGAGGTGCTTTTTCTTACAGCATTTACGCCTGGGAAGCAGCGCGGTCTTTCGAGACCAGCTTTTCCTTGATCCGGGCCGACTTGCCCGAACGCTCGCGCAGGTAGTACAGCTTTGCACGACGCACATCGCCACGACGCTTCACGACGATGCTTGCCAGCAGCGGCGAGTACGTCTGGAACGTACGCTCGACGCCTTCGCCCGACGAAATCTTGCGGACGATGAACGACGAATTCAGACCACGATTACGCTTGGCGATCACGACGCCTTCGTAAGCCTGAACACGCTTACGGGTACCTTCAACCACGTTCACGCTGACGATCACCGTATCGCCGGGACCGAATTCGGGGATGGTCTTCTCGCCGAGCGCGCGCGCGATTTCTTCCTGCTCAAGTTTTGCAATCAGATTCATTACTGACTCCTAGATCCATCTTGTCGGCGTTCGTACCTGCCGCGCGCTAAGTTTCCTGTTGCGCCTGGCTACGGCCCCGATAGAGGATGGGTTCACATCTGGCGCCGTACACGCATGTGCGGCGCCGCCTGGTGTCCGCTCGAAAGACCGGAGGCTTTACGCCTTCGACTCTTCCTTTGCGAGACTCGCGAGCCATGCCTCGTCGGCACGGCTCAACATCTTGTTCTTTCTGGCCTTCACGATCAGATCGGGCCGTTTGTTCAACGTATTGCGCAAGGCTTCACGCCGACGCCACGCTTCGATCTCCGCATGATGGCCGCCGAGCAGCACATCGGGTACACGCACACCGTTGTATTCCTCGGGACGCGTGTAATGCGGACAATCCAGCAGCACGTCGACAAAGCTGTCCTGCACCGCCGACTGCGAGTCGTTCAGCACGCCGGGCAACTGGCGCACGACCGCATCCATCAACGCCATCGCGGGCAATTCGCCACCCGACAGCACGAAGTCGCCAAGGCTAACTTCCTCGTCGACGACACGGTCGAGCAAACGCTGATCGATCGCTTCATAGCGCCCGCACAACAGGATCAGACCGGGTTCAGCGGCGAACCGCATGATACGGTCGTGATTCAGCGTAGCGCCTTGCGGCGACATCATCACGACGCGCGACGCGCCGATGCCCTGCTCCGCCTGCGCCGCTTTCGCCGCGCCGATCGCGTCTTCCAGCGGCCTGGCCAGCATCACCATGCCGGGTCCGCCGCCGTACGGGCGATCGTCGATTGTGCGGTAGTTGTCGGTGGTGAAATCACGCGGATTCCACGTCCGCAACCCATAGCGCTCCTGCTTCGCGGCACGGCTGGTGATACCCCAGTCGGTCAGCGCGCGGAACATTTCTGGAAAGAGCGTCACGACATCGAACTGCATCGCTCTCTCCATTCAGCGAATGATTTTAGTAATCGGCTTCCCAGTCGACGATGATCTGCTTCGCCACCTGGTCCACCGTTTTGACAAAGACGCCGACGAACGGGATCAAACGCTCGCCTGCAACCGGCTTGCCGCTTTTGTCGGTAGCCGGGTATTCGATACGCATCACCGAGTGCGCACCGTTGTCGATCATGTCTGCAACCTTGCCGAGATTGACTCCGGCAACGTTCACCACATCCAGGCCGAGCAGGTCGACCCAGTAGAATTCGTCGGCTTCGAGGGCCGGAAATTCGCTGCGGCTGATATACACGCGGGAGCCGCGCAATGCCAGCGCCTCATCGCGGTCAGTGACGCCGCCCAGATGGGCCACCACACTGTCGCTATGCGTTTTCGCCTGCAATGACGGCGCCGACTTGCGCTCGTGACCCTTCAGCAGCCACCAGCGCTTCGCGCTCAGCAAAGCGTCGCCGCCGTGCCCGGCATCCGCATGCGCGGCCACCTTGACCCAGCCTTTGAGGCCGTAAGCGTCGACGATTGCGCCAACCTCGACCGCATCGGCCGGCCAGCTTTCCACCGTTTCCGCGCGCATTTCCGCTGCAGCGGAACCAGCTCTTGCAACATTGGCTTGCGCCTTGCCTTCGGCTCGTTCGACCGGCTTGCGGACGAATGCACCGAACGGCGCCTGACCAGACGTCTTCGCGCGCGGAGCTGCCGCTTTTGCCTTCACGCGACCTGAACTGCCGGAATCACGCTCAGACATAAGAAAACCTCGCTGCCAGCTTCGACGTCTGCTTCAGTAAAACAACTCGCGCATCGGACTGCTCACGCAAGCTGCGCGAGCCGCCGGCTGAACCGACGACGATACGCATGCGAGCTACCATTAAGCAGCCGGCTGCGCCTTTTGCGCTTCCTTCACGAGACGCTCGACGGTCGGCGACAGTTGTGCGCCAACACCTTGCCAGTACGTCAGGCGATCTTGAGCGATACGCAGGGATTCACCCTTCGTAGCGACCGGGTTGTAGAAGCCAACGCGCTCGATGAAGCGGCCGTCACGACGGTTGCGCGAATCGGTTGCGACGATGTTGTAGAACGGGCGCTTCTTGGAGCCGCCACGAGCCAAGCGGATGATGACCATACTAGAATCCTTGAAAACCGGGGTTCGGAACGACTGAAACACGCGATTATAGCGGGAAACCGACGCCATAACAAACACTTACCGGGATAAAGCGAGCAGCGGGGTTGCGCCGGCCATCCGGTCGGGAGCCCGGACCACGCCCAAACGCCCGAATTACCTGACGGAGAGCCCGTGAAACTCCTGCCGCCGACTGCGTTTTTGCCCGCTTTTTTTTTCGTCCTCGGGTGGTTTGCCAGTCTCTCACGCACCTTGCGAGGTCGGGCTCTGCGCTCCGCGGCGGCCATGTTGCTCGCCGGCCAGGCCGTGTCGGCGGTTGCCGCGCTGCCTCTCGAACGCATCAAATTGCCGCCGGGTTTCCATATCGAGGTTTTGTCGGACGCCGTTCCTGGCGCGCGCGCCATGGCGCTTTCGCCGAAGGGCATTCTGTACATAGGCAGCTTCGACGGGCCCGTCTATGCGCTCGAACTGCAAAACGACCGTGTGACCGGTCGCCATGTGCTCGCATCGGGCCTGCAATCGCCAGTGGGCGTGGCATGGCGGGACGGTGCGCTGTATGTGTCCGCGGTGTCGAAGATTTTACGCTTCGATGCGATCGACACCCACCTGAACGATCCGCCCAAACCTGCCGTCGTTATCGACACGCTGCCCACGGAGACGCAGCACGGCTGGAAGTTCATCGCCTTCGGTCCGGACGGCAAGCTGTATGTGCCACAAGGCGCGCCCTGCAACGTCTGCCTGAAAGACCGCGACCGGTTCGCGATGATCGGCCGCATGGACCCGGACGGCAGTCACTATGAAGTCGTCGCGCGCGGCATACGTAATTCAGTAGGGTTCGCGTGGCATCCGGTGACGCACGAACTGTGGTTCACCGACAACGGCCGCGACCT
Source organism: Paraburkholderia ultramafica (assembly GCF_902859915.1). Lineage (GTDB taxonomy): Bacteria > Pseudomonadota > Gammaproteobacteria > Burkholderiales > Burkholderiaceae > Paraburkholderia > Paraburkholderia ultramafica. Next base: position 31,225 of record NZ_CADIKK010000037.1, on the reverse strand, counting down.
GATGGGCGATGACGTGCCCGACGACAAGCTCAACCGCGCGGCGCATGCCGGGATGGATTTCGGCTTTCCCTATTGTCATGGCGGTGACACGCCCGACCCGGAATTCGGCAAGGACCATCCGTGCAGCGCATTCACGCCGCCGGTGGCCAAACTCGGTGCGCACGTCGCCGCGCTCGGCATGCGCTTTTATAACGGCTCGATGTTTCCACCCGCATACCGGAACAATATCTTCATCGCCGAACACGGTTCGTGGAATCGCAGCAAAAAAATCGGCTACCGGGTCATGCGCGTGATCGCCGGCCCGGACGGCGGCAACGCGCGCCAGGAAGTCTTTGCCGAAGGCTGGCTGCAGCCCGGTGAAAACGTCTGGGGCCGTCCCGCCGACGTTTTGCCATTGCCCGACGGTTCGCTGCTGATCAGCGACGACTACGCTGGCGCGATCTATCGGGTGACGTACTCAGCGCCGTAGTCCTGGCGGATTCCATCACGGAGCGCTCTTGCCCGGAGGAGCCGCCTCGCCGCCCCTTCAGGCAAGAGATCACCCGCGCTGCCGGAGCCCCTCCGGCCTTCGCGCAACTCGCGCCATTCACAGAAACAGCTCCCAGCCGCCCGTCTAACCCATCCCGTGACCGTCGGCACGCGGCGGGCGTAGAATGCGCGTCGGGCCGCGCTCAATGGCGCGCCGCTCCTTTCGACCGCCTGTCACTCTGCCCACGACTACATGTCCACGCTTGTTTCGACTTCCCCGCACTTCAGATCCAAGACGATTACCGCCGCGTTGGCGTTCTTCCTGGGCAGCCTCGGCGCCCACCGCTTCTATCTGTACGGCAAACGCGACATTTATGGCTGGGCTCATCTGCTCGGCACACTGATCGGCATTCCGGGCGTCATGCTGGTGGTCGCGAGCGAACGGTCTTCGATGCCCGGCTGGGTGCTGGCATTTTTCGGCGCCGTTTCGGTGCTCTCCGCGTTTCTCGCCGCGATCGTCTACGGGCTGCGTCCCGATGAGAAATGGGACGCGCAGTTCAATACGCACACGCAACGCAAAAGCCGCTCCGGCTGGACGGTCATCTTCATCGTGATCTTTTCGCTGCTGATCGGCGCGTTCCTGCTGATGACCGGCCTCGCCCTTTCGTTCCAGACTTACTTCGAAAGCCAGGTTGAGGCGGCCAAAGCGATCTCGCAATGACCGGCCGTGAGCCGCGTTAAAAAAGATCCAGTTGGGGATTGTCGCGCGCCGGCTCTTCGGCACGCGATAGCTCAATCCGGCGAAAGTGCGACATGTCGAGAATGCCGCGGTCGCGCCGGTTCAAGCCCAAGCGGCGCACGGCGTTATGGAATCGCTGCTTGAGCAGATCCGCCCATAAGCCTTCCCCCTTCATTCGCGTGGAGAAGGACGAGTCGTAGTCCTTGCCGCCGCGCATATCGCGCACGCGACTCATCACCCGATCGGCGCGGTCGGGGAAATGCGCAGCGAGCCAATCCTTGAACAGCGGCGCAACTTCCCACGGCAGACGCAGCACGATATAGCTCGCATTGCTTGCACCGGCTTGCGCACAGGCCTCGAGCACCCGCTCCATATCCGGCTCAGTGACGAACGGGATCACCGGCGCAATGCTGACGCCGACCGGAATGCCCGCCTCGCTCAACGTGCGGATGGTGCGCAGCCGACGCGACGGCGTGGCCGCGCGCGGTTCGAGCGTCCGTGCAATCTCGGCGTCGAGGGTGGTGATGGTGATGGCCGCCATGAATTGCCCGCGCGCGGCCATTGGCGCGAGCAGATCGATATCGCGCTCGATCAGCGACGATTTGGTGATGGCCGCAAACGGCTGGTTGCGCTCGCTGAGCACCTCGATCACGCGGCGCGTGAGGCGCAAGTCGCGCTCGGCGGGCTGCCACGCGTCGGTGTTGACGCCCAGCGCAATCGGTTCAGGCACATAGGATTTCTTCGATAGTTCCCGTTCGAGCAACTCGGGTGCATTGATTTTCGCGTAGATCCGGCTTTCGAAGTCGAGCCCCGGCGACAGTCCCAGATAGCTATGCGTAGGCCGCGCAAAGCAATAGATGCAGCCCAGGCTTATACGCCGAGGACTTTGTTCACTACCACTATATATAGAGGAAGCGCAGGATCGGTTGAGCGGTAGGACCGATTACTGTATATATATACAGTAATTCAAGTCAGGGAGCGCGTTGTGAAAATCCAACACCTTCAATTCAAAGGCCGAGGCACCTCGACGAACGCGAACAGTCGTTTTAGTGAGTGGACGAGGTCAGATGACGAAGAGAGGCACGATACCGATCTTATTCAAGAATGCGCGCCAGAATGGAAAACTGTAACAACTGAGGAGCAAGCACGGTCCATCATTGCTCGCAATGACTCTCCTGATGTGCCGTTCGATCAATCCATCAACCCTTACCGAGGATGCGAACACGGTTGTTCGTATTGCTTTGCTCGCCCCACCCATGCCTACCTTGGCTTATCGCCCGGCCTCGATTTCGAGAGGATGCTGGTCGCAAAAACAAACGCTGGGGTGCAGCTTCGGCGCGAACTGAATAAGCCTGGGTACAAGCCCGCAGTAATCGCCATGGGAACGAACACGGATCCGTCAGCCCATAGAGCGCGATCGCAAGATAACGAGGGAAATCCTTCAGATCCTAGAGGAGTATGGGCACCCGGTTGCAATAACGACCAAATCCGCCCTGGTCGTCCGAGACGCAGACATCCTGGAACGGATGGCAGCCAAAGGGCTCGCACGGGTGTTTCTGTCGGTGACCACTCTCGAAATCGAGTTGGCTCGTAAACTAGAACCCCGCGCAGCTACACCGGTGCGTAGGCTTGAAGCAATACGAAAACTGGCTGACCAAGGGATACCAACGGGCGTGCTGGTTGCGCCAGTTATCCCGGCCCTTAACGATTCTGACATGGAGCGCATCTTAGAGAAGGCCGCCGATGCCGGCGCCGAGTCGGCCGGATATGTGATGCTCCGGTTGCCTCTTGAAGTTCGCGAAATCTTTGTTGAATGTCTGACTACGCACTATCCAGACCGCCAAAGACACGTGCTTAGTCTCGTCGAGCAGATGCGAGGCGGAACACTCTATCAGTCTACATTCGGTACTCGCATGCGCGGAACGGGAATATTTGCGGAGCTTTTGCAGAAGAGATTTGCTATCGCTTGTCGACGCCTTGGCTTGAACACGACTCGGCGCCCTCTTAATCTTGACGCATTCCGACGGCCACCTGAAGCGACGACGCAAATGCGACTGTTCTGAAGCGCCATTCTCCGGGCAATAGAGACCTGTATCAACGATGGAAACGCGCTATCGATATCAACCACTGATCAATTTACGAAACCGCACCGGACGTCGCTGTCGTGGTGCTACGAAGAGAGTCCTGAGGTTCTGCACAACACGAACCTGCTTCATTGAACTCTGCTGTGCGAATATCGATGACAACTGGCGCGCTCCTCGACCTCGCGGCAGCAACAAGCGCGTCGCCGAGCTCAAGCGCAGTGTCCTCTTTGAACGAAGGGAACACGAGTGTGTCTTCCTGACTTTCCAGTTGCTCTATTGAGAACGTGGCCGAGAGATTGGTCATTCGATGCTCCCACCGTCGGAGGAGGCTGCATCGAGTTCGTACACTGCACCGCGATCAAGCCTTGATTTCAGTAGCGGCGGCTAGTCCGTCGAGTTGGGTAATGCTGGTTGCGCTTGCAACCGGCGCAGTCAGGCCCGGTCTTGCCATCAGCCAAGCACTCGACCCGCCACGCGTGGCTACTTCGTCGAAGCGATGGCTCAACTGAACGTCATCCCGTTTCTGGGTATCACGAGCTAGAAGGCGGCGAAGCGATGCTGGCTGCTGCGGTCGCTGGACAGGGCGTTGCTCAGTTGCCAACGTGGCTCGCAGGAGAACAGCTCGCTGCAGGCACGCTCATTCCTGTACTCGAGGGTCGCCGCTCGGCCCAGAAGTAGACATCGCCGCGACGACTCACGAAGCCGTGAAGGTGGTTGTCGAAAAAGGATCGCCAACGCATTCTTGAGACCAGCGTGCAAGCCCTCATCGGGCCAGATAGAAATCCAGGGGGATAAGCTCGACGGCCCATCCGCCTTCTTCGCCCAGCGTGGCCGCCGGGTGCATGGAGGCGATGCGCAACGCCTCGTCACGGCTGTCCGCCTCGATGACGAACAGCCCCCCACGACTTCCTTCGACTCGGTGTAGGGCCCATCGGTGACGTGCGTCTTGCCACTGCGCGGGCGGAGCGTCCTCCAGTTGTCAAGGTCGCCAAGCGACGCGGAAATCAGAACCTTGCCGGTAGCCCGCATCTGCTCGTCCAATGCGGGGCATTGGCTCACCAATTCCCCCGGCGTCAGAATAGATGTCGCGTTATCTGATTCCCTTAGCCATGGTCCGGGGGCGGTAAAATCAGGGTGAATGAAAGCCTACTCAGCAGAAAGAAAAGAAGCGCTGGTGCGCCGCATGATGGCGCCAGAAAACGCGCTGGTTTCAGCGCTGGCCCGAGAAACGGGGATTACCGAGCAGACGTTGTACACGTGGCGCCGACAGGCGAAAGGACAGGGACTGGCTGTGCCGGGCGATGGGAAGAATCCCGAGGATGGTCTTCGGAAGACAAGTTTGCCGTAGTGCTGGAAACCGCCCCGCTCAACGCAGCGGAGCTGGCGGAGTACTGCCGCCGCAAAGGTCTTTATCCCGAACAGATCGCGGCGTGGCGAGCGGTCTGTCAGGCAGCCAACGCGAATGCTGCCGAGCAGGCGCGCGAGCAGCGGCATCAGTCGAAAGACGACAAGAAGCGCATCCAGCAACTCGAGAAGGAATTGCAGCGCAAGGAGAAAGCGCTGGCGGAAGCGGCTGCGCTGCTGATTCTGAGAAAAAAAGTCCAGGCGATCTGGGGAAACAACGAGGACGACTGATCAGCGTCCCGGATCGCCTGTTGTGCATATCGTTGATTCGCGAGGCGGCGCAGTCAGGCTGCCGGCTGGAGAAGGCTTGCGACGAGCTGGGCGTGAGCCTGCGCACGTTGCAGCGCTGGGTGGGTACCGGCGACGTGGTGCTGGCCGATCGCCGCACGACGACCGTGCGGCCGCAGCCAGGCAACAAACTGAGCGCAGCCGAACGGCAACAGATTCTCGAGGTGGCCAATAGTGAGGAGTTTGCCAGCCTGCCGCCCAGCCAGATCGTGCCGGGTCTGGCCGACCGTGGCGTGTACCTCGCATCGGAGTCGAGCTTTTATCGCGTACTACGCAGCGCTTCGCAGCAACATCACCGAGGGCGTGCGCGCAAGCCCTCGACCCGGGTGGTGACCAGTCATTGTGCGACGGCGCCGAACCAGGTCTGGTCGTGGGACATCACGTGGGTACCCGCGGCGGTCAAAGGAAGGTATTACTACTGGTACATGATGCTGGACGTGTTCAGTCGCAAGATTGTCGGTCATGAAGTGCACGAAGCCGAATCGACGGAACTGGCCGCATTGCTGATGCGACGCGTCAGTCTGGCAGAGGGCCTGGCAGGCCGTCCGCTGGTATTGCATTCGGACAATGGCAGCCCGATGAAAGGCGCGACGATGCTCGCCACACTGGAAAACCTTGGGGTGGTGGCCTCGTTCAGCCGGCCGCGGGTGAGTAATGACAACGCCTTCGCCGAGTCGCTGTTTCGCACCTGCAAGTACCGGCCCGACTACCCACGCAGGCCGTTCGCGAGTGTTGATGAGGCGCGTGGCTGGACCCAGCGGTTTGTGCGTTGGTACAACCATGAGCACAAGCATAGCGCGTTGAAGTTCGTCACGCCGGCACAGCGCCACAGCGGCGTCGCCGCTGCGGTACTGACACAACGCAAAGCGGTTTACGCGCAGGCCCGGGCACGCAATCCGCAGCGTTGGACCCGATCAACGCGCAATTGGGAATTGAAGGATGAAGTCTGGCTCAATCCGGAGCGCATGCAGCCGGAAGAACTAAAGCAGTTCGCATGAAGTGACGCGACAACTACGTTGACAACCGCCGAATTCCTTGACGTCGTCTGGCGCCATCGCGGCGAATTTCTCGGGGGTGAAGTAGGCCAAGCCGAGGTATTTCATGGGAGATCCTTTGGGTGCGGATACACTGACGACGAAGCTGATGATCGAAAATCGACAATCTTCTGGGAGATTTTGTAGCGGATCTCGGCAACCTGTCCGCTTTGGGGCCGTGTGGTGCCGACGACCGGGCTCGTGCTGCACGTGCGTAACGTGCGTATCGCATGAGGCAGAGTTCGGCCAGGAAGAGACGTTCGACTTCGCGACGAGAATCGTTGACAATCGGGCCGGTGACGATGTTCGGACCCCGGCCAGCGAGTTGGGCCGCGTGCAGCTCGATGCCATTCACTGCGTGATCCACTAACGGGTGTGCTCGAAATCGTTCGCCCTGGTATAGACTTTGGCACGTAGCCTCGCTGAACCTCGTGAAGCTGCCAGGACGTGCCTGCGGCGACAAGTCGCCGTTCAATCCCCGGTCGGCATCGCAGGCGGAGCCAAATGCGAATCCGCAAACTCCACGCGATTCCGCCCTCCTCGCTTTGCTTTATACAAAGCTGAATCTGCTAACCCGTATGCAGTATCGAAATCGGTCCGAACCGGGTTGGCACTAACGCCAAAACTGGCCGTGATACGACGATTCACAGGCGCAGGGAAAACGTGACTACCGATCGCCCCTCGCATTTTCTCCGCCACCTGCAGTGCGTCGGCGAGGTCATGCCCCGGCAACAGCACGGTGAACTCTTCGCCACCGACGCGACCAATGACGTCCTGCTCGCCGACAATGCGTCGCAAGCAATCGACGATGCCCAGTATCACCGCGTCGCCAACAGGATGTCCGAAATCGTCATTGACTTTCTTGAACTCATCGATGTCGAGCAAGATCATCACTGCTCGATCGACGCGCAACGCCTTGCTCGTCCGCTCGATCACCGCACTGCGGTTCAATACATCGGTCAACGCATCGTGTGTCGCACGATATTGCAACTGTTGAGTCAGTGCATGCATCTCGCGCTCGGCGCGGTCGCTGCGCCCAATCAGGCGGCGCGTCTCGCGCATCAGGCGTTCGAAATGTCCGATGAGCTCAGCTAGCGCCAAGCGACATTGCTGTGCGTCGGCGTCGACATTTGCATGAATCGCGCGTGCCTTCTCCAGCGCCTCGCTCTCGTTCTGGAACAGGTCCGGAGCGTCATTCGAAGGTGCGTCCGAAGAGGAAGTTGAAACCATCGTGGCCGTCCTTATGTCGCGACCGGACAATCGGTGAACTGGATCGCCGTGAAATCGGCTTGCAATTCCTCGCCGAATTCGAGAATGGTTTCATCCTCAGCGTCGCGGTACCATCTCACCAGCACGCGATTTCCAGATGACGCCGCCTGATCCAACGCGTCGAACACGCTGAACAGCATCTTCGTGCTCGAACTGTTGAAGTAAGTCAGGCTGACCTCTACCGTCATAACGGCATCGTTGCAACTTGCAAGGTATGCGCGAAGCCGCTCGATTACCGGGGCATAGAACGCGGCCGCGTTCTCGGGATAAGACTCTCCCCTGAACGTCAGCACGTTCTGGTCGAATTGAAAATCGACTTCCGGCGACGTAGTCGTGGCCGCAATATAAAGATTATCCATGGCGCGTACTCGTCCCTCGGTCAGATGATGGTCTTGAGGCAAAACAGCGTGGTTTCCGGGGCATCGACACGCGGATAAAAGGCAAACTCTAGCGGAGCGCTTGCATCGCGAGCCATCGTCAAGAACCCAAGCCCCGCGCCCTTACTTTCCTCCGGCGTATCGGAGCGCAGCGATAGCTTGTACGCCTGCTTGATTTCTTCAAGCGACATGCTGCACAACGGCTCAAGCCTCTCGCGCAGATTGCTAACCGCCGTCGTCGCGATGGGATTCACGCATAACATGAGGTGACGCTCGCCGTCAGTGGTGATGCACACAGCGCCCTCACGTATGGCGCCACCCGTCAGGCCGCCCTCGACGAGCGAGTCGGACGAATAGTGGATGATATTCTGCGAGAGTTCGATAAAAGACGAAAACAATTTGCGCCGGGTTGGTGCGCTAATCCCTGCAACTTCCAGTTGCAGTTTCACGACCTCACTCATCGCCGCGACTATGCTATGGGAGAAGTAGCCCTTGTGATAAAAAAGCAGGTTGCGCCTCTGAGCGAGTTCGAAAAACGCGGCATCCTGGTCTAAGAGTTCAAACGTGTTCATGGACTACCCTAAGCGCGTGCAAAAAATAGCGTTACGTCATCGCGGCGTGCTTGTGCGCCCTGCCAGTCGGCCAACGCGCGCTGCAGACCATCACATATGGCGGATAGCGATTGCGCACGGTTCTCAATAATGAGTTCGAGAGCCCGACGCCTCCCAAAAGCAATTTTTCGCGGACCGCCGATCTGATCGATAAGCCCGTCTGTCGAGACGAACAAAAGGCTACCCTGCGGAAGCGCGACGGTGTTCAGCGCCCACGCATAGTCCGCCAGACTGTCGACGTACCCGACGCCCATGCGTTCGCCTGGAATGCTTTCAAAGTGTTCGGCATCCGGCCGCAGAACGTGCAGCGCGATCCGTGCACCGGAAACATGCAGTCGCTGCTGTCCAGCGTCGAACCAGAAGAAAGCTGCGTCGAGGCCGTCATTCGACTGCGGCGACTCGCCTGTGCCATGCACTTGGCCCAGCAGCCCTTTGACGTTGCGGTTGACCGCTGCCAGAAGGGCGGCTGGGTCGCGCGGCCCCATCCGTTCAAGCGCCTGCGAGAGTGAAGCCGAAGCAAGCAACGTCATGAAGGCGCCAGGTACTCCATGTCCGGTACAGTCGGCTACAGCGCCAAACCATCCATCGGGAAACGAAGCGAAGTGATAAAAGTCGCCTCCCACCACATCACGTGGCTCCCATATCAACCCGGCATCCGGCAACATAGACGACAGCGCGTCGCGCGAAGCGCGCAGCATGGCTTGCTGGATCACGCTCGCATATTCAATGCTCTGCATGATTTGACGGTTCTTTTCCGCCTGCATTTCAGCCACGGCGCCCAATAGCTGAAAGCCGCTGGCAAGTCCGACGAATCGGCCCTGTCGTGTAACGATAAATCCGTCGGACAGCGCCTTTTTACCCACTTCGACCGTCTTGAACGTAAGCGCTTCGATGCTCATGTCTGCATCGACAATGAGTGGCTCCTTGTCCATGAACGCGATACAGCTCTTCTTGTCGTAAAGCTCCCGGTGAAATGGTTTGCTCATTTGCGACAGGAAAATATCGCGGTTGATCAGTCCGATGGGGCGGTCGCCTTCCAGCACGGCTAAACTGACCATGTCGCGCCGCGAATAGAAAATCTCCATTGCCAGGGAGTTCGAATTGGCCGCATCGATGGCAGGGACTTCCTGATACAAATCGCCGGCGCAACGCGGGCTTCCGGGTACGCCGGGGCGACGAAACTGCGCAAGCGCGGGGTGCATTTCAAGACTACCCGTTGAACGAGAAATCAGCACGCTAAAGAGTCCTTGTGACAGGATCGTTACACCATGTCATTGAAGAAGACCTCCCAAAAAGACAAGCGGGACATGGGCACGCCGGAAGCCCCGTGGCAAACGTTTTCCCTTTGCTATCACGGTCTTGCGCTCACTAAAGCTCTTGTTGCGTCTCTGCGACTGCCGCAGCGTCGGCACGACGGCAAGGTTGCGGTGGCGAATAGCAACCAGCAGACCACTAGTCGCATCGTAGCGGCGTGTATTGAGCACATCGTATTTCATCGATACTTGTAGCGAGAGGCTGGCACTTTGAACGACCCGCTTGGGTGAAATCGAAAAGACCGCTTTGGGTGTGCGCCGTGAAATACCCTGCGCGAAGTGCGAGACGCTGATTCAGGCGGCGGCGCCGGTAGTGGCCATTGACAAGGAGGTGGCTTACGTGGACGCCCCTCTCGAGGAGCCCGGTACTTACTTGATCGCGCCTATATCGTGCACGGCGGCGCCACCGCCGCGCTGTTTCAGAACACCGGCGGGCATGGCGCTCGCCCGTGTTTGCTTCGGCGTTCGCTCAGAATGCGAGACGCGGCGCGACATAAGCACCATAGCTGACGGTGCCGACTCCCGATCCTTGCACCGGTATCGTATAGCCGCTGACGAAATGGCCCTGGATGTACTTGCTGCTGCCGCCATACGATCCGTCGATATGAAAGGCAGCGAACGCGACGATCGGTACGTAGCTTTTGCTCGCGATCTGAGCGGCGACTGGCATGAAGACGGTAACGCCCGTAGGTATGCTCTTGTAAATCGTCGTCTTCACCCCGGGCTCGATGTAGATGTTGTCGCCGATCGACAGCGCCGTCGGATTGCCGTTCGTAATCAGATTGCGAATGGTGGGAACGTTGTTCGAGGTGGTCGCAAATGATGTCCACTGGCCTGCCTCGCAAGAGGAGCCATACAGCTGGCCATTTCCGATTTCGAATTCGTAGGGTTGGTTCGTGGACGGGTCGATCTGTGGCTGGTTGGTATTCGAGTTCCAGTATTGGTTGAACACGCACTGATCCATGACGACGGGAAAGAGCCCGCCGGCCGGAACGGAAGAAGGAGGCGAGATAACTGCGACAGCCGTCGCGCTCTCCGCCGTGTTCGGTCTTCCAACCAGCGCGCCGAGCAGGAGCGCCACGAGGCCGCCGTTGTCATTGGCATCGCGCGCGATCGTGACCTGCACAGCGGGCTCCAGCAACTGCCCGGCAGGGGCCGGCAGCGTGACCGTGCCCGGCGCCAGCAACGAGGGCGACGATGCGGCGAGATCCCAGTACCCCGTCGTGACCGTGCCGCCCTTAAGCTTGTTGCCGTCCGACGCATTTTGCGGAATGGCAGCGGTCGCCGAGGCGGCGGCGGCCGACCAGTTCGGGCCGCTCGTGCCTGTCGAGAGCGCCGAGGCTCCGGCCATAGCCGCCGCATCCGCAGCGTTCTGTAATTCGTTGCGGACAGTGATGACGCGCGGCACGTCGACTGCAAAAGCACCGAACGCCAGCAGAAACGTCAACGTTAAGAGAAACCACAGCGTGATCGATCCGCGCTGGTGAGGCACGGGGCCCGGTGGCCGCCGACGACGAGTCATCAGATGCGCGCGAGCGCTGACGAAGGGTGCACCGTGCTGGTTGGCATTTTTATTCACAATACTTCACCGCAACGGCTGTAATCGTGACGGGCCCTGTCAGCGCACTGAGTGTCGAACCGAGGACGAGCCCCTGATAGGTGTAGGTGATATTGACCTGAAGCTGATTGTTGCTGCCGGACAGTGGACATTGTCCAGACGGAACCGAAACGGTCGGCGTCGTTGCCGTACCGCCCGTGACCAGGCCATTTTGCATATACGAAAGGGCAACGCTCTGGATCTGGCCGACACTGGCGCGCGGCACGCTCAGGACGACGCCCTGGCGCGCGGCTTCGCCCGCGGCATTCGTGATGACGGCCTTGTCGCAAAGCAGCAGGCTGACATCGATGATGCCAAACATCACCATCAGCATGAACGGCAACATCAGCACGAACTCGAGCGCGGCGATGCCACGCTCGTTGGCCGCGAGGCGCTGGCGGTGTCTCATTTCAGCGCTCCGCGCGACGTGACGCCGGCAGCGGGTACGGCTCGCGCCTGCGCCGCGCCGTCACCCGCTTGCGCCATGTACCGCTCGCGCAGATTGCTGTAGAACCGCAGGTTGTCCTCCACGGAGTCGCTCGGCATGGCGGCGATCAGGATGCGCCTGGCTGCCGTGCTATTGCCGAGCAGACCGTAGGCGAGGGCGAGGTTCTCGCGAGCCTGCGGTGGCGCATCGGGAAGACTCGCAATATCGAGCAGCACGTTTGCGCCTGCGCGCGCGTTGCCGGACAGGATCAGCGACAGGCCGAGATCAGCCTTCAGTCCCGCTATTTCGGGATGGCGTTGCAAGGCCGTCTGATAGACCTGCTGCGCCTCAGCATGCTTGCCCTGAAGATCGAGCGCGGCACCGAGGCCTTCAGCGGCCACCGGGTTGTCGGGGTGAGCTGCGACAAGCTCGCGGTAACGCGACACGGCCTCGTCGAGCCGGCGCTCGCGCATTGCCACCCGTGCGAGCCCCAGATGAGCCCGCGGATCGTCAGGCGCTACGGCCACGACGCCAGCATAAAGGACACCGGCACGCGCGAGATCGCCGATCTGATACATCGCATCGCCAAGCCCGAGCTGGGCCGTGATCGAGTGCGGATCGGCCTTCAGCATCTGTTCAAAGAGGGACACGGCGAGCTGCGTGTCGCCGGCCTCGAGCGCGCTCTCGGCGATATGCTGGTCGGCCCGCCCATCGGGTGCATGCGTGGGCGCGACGGGCTGCGACGTCACATAATGATTGTTTGCGCAGCCAGTCGCAAGCGCTGCGATGGCAACCGGCGCGCATAGCGATCGCAGCGCTCTATGCAGTGACAAGGGACGGCGCGTGGTCATTCCACCTCCAGGACCGGGGCATTAGTGATGACGAAACAGGACCATGAGCCGAATCACGGCAGGGCCCGCCGCGATGAGCCCGACGGTCGGCATGATGAACAGCATCATCGGGATCGTCATTTTCGGTGCGAGCTTCGCGGCCTTTTCCTCGAGCGTGACCATCTGCATGGTGCGCTCGGTGCGCGAGAGCGTGCGCAGCGACTGAGTGATCGGCGTGCCGTACTTTTGGGACTGGACGAGCGTGGTCACGAGCGCGCGCATCGACGGCAAGCCGACGCGGGCGGCCAACGCCTGGAGCGCACGCGCGCTGTCGCCGCCGATGCTGAGCTCATCCGCCGCGACGGCAAGCTCGTCGGCGAGCGCAGGAGAAATCGTCCGCAGCTCGGCCGAGACGCGCTTGAGCGCAACGACGAGACTGTTGCCCGCATTCGTGCAGATGACGAGCAGATCGAGCGCATCGGGCAGCGCGACTGCAATCGCCTTGCGGCGTCGCCCGATCATGAAGCCGAGCGCATATTCGGGCAGCATCATGCCGATGACGAAGGCGCCCGCCATCAGCAAGGCGCGAAACGCAAAGTGCTGGCCGAGCGCCGGCAGATGCCCGCCGAGCGCAATCGCGCCGAGCGCGAGACAGGCACCGACGACGATCTTGGACCCCGACACGACGGCAACCGCGCGCCGGTCGCGAAAGCCGGCGCTGGCGAGGCGGGTAGCAAGCTTGACGCGCTCTTCGGCCTGTACGACGGGGATCCGTTCACCGAGCGTGGCCACGCGTTTGGCGAGATGCTGCGGCATGCTTCTCGCGGCGACGGCGGCCGGCGTGTTTTCGGCCGCCGCGCGCGCCACGCTTTGCCGCGCGCGCTGGGCAATGCGCGCGCGCCTGCTCGTGGTGCGCAAGACGAGCCAAAGCGTGACCAGGACAAGCAGGACGAGCAGAGCCGCATTGCGCAAAAGATCGGCATTCATCATCGCGACGTATCCAGGTTCGAGATTTTACTGATCAGCCAAAGCCCGATGGTCAGCAGCACGGCTGCGAGCGTGAGTATCTTGTGCCCTGCGTGTGTGTGCGTGAGGGTGTCCAGATATGGCCGGTTTACAACATAAAGAAAGCCCATGATCGAGAACGGGACCGCGGCAATCATCTTGCTGGCGAGCCTGCCTTCAGCGGTGAGCGCCTTGCTCTTTGCGCGAATGTCGCGCCGTGCGCGCACGATTGCCGAGAGGTTCTCGAGTGTGTCGCCGAGATTGCCCCCTGTTTCACGCTGCAAGATCAGGCAGACCGAGAAAAACGAAAAATCAGACAGCTGCAGACGCGCTGCTGCCTGTTGAAGTACGTCCTTCAGTTCGGCACCGACGAGCAAGGCGTCGCCCATCGTCCGAAACGTCGCCCGAACGGGTTCCTCGCTCTCGACGCCCGCGGTGTTGATCGCCTGCACGACGGGGATACCGGCCCGCACGGCGCGAATGATGAGGTCGAGCGTATCTGGAAAGGCAGCGAGAAAGCGCTGCCGGAAGCGCGCGATCATCCAGCGGTAGGCCGCGCGGCCGGCGATGCCCGCAATGCCGATGGAAGTCAGCAATCGCAGGAGCGGAGCCATCGAAGCGAACGACGTTCCGATGAGTGAGGCTGCAAGCGCTGCCGCGGCGACGAAGCAGATTGCGCGCATGCCGCCAGGACCGCCCACCGCGCGTACGCGCTCGTGCCAGGCCGAGAACATGGCCAGCAGGGCCGCCTGATCGCCTACGCGCCGCTTCGGATGTAAGAGTTGGTGCTGGTCCTTGTTGTCGTGCTCGGGCTTAACCGGCTGACGCTCATCGCGCAGCGTGGCGACGCGAGTCCTGATCCGCGCGTTCGGGCGCTGTCTCGCGACCTCTCGAACCGCACGCGCGATGAGGCCCGCGATGACGATGGCGAAAAAAGTACCGACGGCGACGACATTCGCGGCATTCATGATTGGATCGCTTTGAGGAGAGCCTCTTCGAGCCCATAGTAGGCGGCACGCTGCGCAAAGACAGGCCGCAGCGACGATCCTTCGAATACCCCGCGAACCTGTGCTTCGTAAGCGCTCGCGCTGTAGCGGAATGTAAAGAGATCCTGCGTGATGACGACATCGCCTTCCATGCCCGCAATCTCGGTCACGTGCGTCACACGCCGCACGCCATCGCGCATGCGCTCGATTTGCAGGATCAGGTGAACCGCACTTGTGATCTGCCGGCGGATCGACATCAGCGGCAGATTGCCGTTAGCCATCATCACCATGCTTTCGAGCCGCGTGATCGCATCGCGGGGGGTATTTGCGTGGACCGTCGTCATTGACCCGTCATGCCCCGTGTTCATTGCCTGCAGGACGTCGAAGGCTTCTGTGCCGCGCGTTTCACCGAGGATGATGCGGTCAGGGCGCATCCGCAGCGCATTTCGTACGAGGTCGCGCTGCGAGACGCCACCGAGCCCCTCGCCGTTCTCGGGCCGCGTCTCGAGGCTGACGACGTGCGGTTGCTGAAGCTGAAGTTCGGCCGCGTCCTCGATCGTCACGATGCGCTCGCCTTCGTCAATGAAGCGCGAAAGTGCGTTGAGCAGCGTCGTCTTGCCGGAGCCCGTGCCGCCCGAGATGACGATGTTGAGTCGGCATGCGGTAGCGATGCGCAGCACGTCGACCATGGCGGCAGAGATGTTGCCCTGCTGCGACATGCGTCCGAGCGTGATGTTGCGCTTGGAGAACTTGCGAATCGAAATGGAGGCGCCGCGCAGGGCAATCGGCGGCAGTACGACGTTCACACGGCTGCCATCGGCAAGCCGCGCATCGACCATCGGACTACTTTCATCGACCCGCCGCCCAACGGCCGTTGCGATGCGCTGTGCGACGTTGATGACGTGCGCGTTGTCTCGGAACTTGAGCGCAGTGAGCTCGAGGCGTCCCCCGCGCTCGACATAGACCTGGTCCGGTCCGTTCACCAGAATGTCGGTGACTCGTTCGTCGGCGAGCAGCGGCTCGATCGGGCCGATGCCGAACATATCGTTGAGGATCTCGTCGACGATGAACGTTTGCTCGGCAAGCGTCAGCGTCAGACGGTCGCGGACGATCGTTTCGGCCGCGATCTGCTCGATGCCCGCGCGCACGTCGCTGCGTGACATCATCAGCGCAGCCGACATGTTCATCGACGAGAAGACGGCGGACCGAATCGTCTTGAATGTATCCGAGCGGATCGGTGTGTCATGGCGGTCTGCGGCGGATGGGGCCGTCGCAACGGTCAAGTTCGCCGGCGTCGTCTCCGCAACGCCGCCCGGATCGGTGCCCACCCCGGCAGCTGTGGAGCCGGTTGCCGTTTGCAAGGGTTGCAGCTCGTCCGAAGCGGCTGCGAACGAATCGGTCCCATGGGCGCTCCGACGGCCAAACATCAGCGCGTCCCCCTGTTCGGCAGCAGGCGTCTGTACCATGGTTGACGCGCCGGCACCGCCACTTCGCCACCAGTGATCGCATTGGCAAGCGATACGATCTCCGCTGCAAACGGCGAGCGTTGCGCTTCGGCGAGCGGTTCTCCGAGGTTCTCGGCGAGCGCGAGCATCTGAGGCTCATAGGGGAGCGGATGGACCGACCCACGTGCGAGCGCGGCGACGAAATCAGCGGAGCTGACGCGGCCCGTTACGGGCTGCCGCGCTTCGTTGAGCAGCACCAGGACGGAGGGATCCGTATCACGACCTTCCGCGAACCGGCACAAGCGCGCGGCTTCGCGCGTCGAATGCACCGAGTGGTCCGCCACCACATGGATCATTGCGCTCGCGTTGAACGCTTCGTCGACGAGCCCGCCTGCCCGCTCGGGCAGGTCGAGCATGATGTAGTGGTAATGGCGCTTCAGCATTGCGACGAGTTCCGTCAGCGCGCCGGTGCGTAGAGCAAAGTCATCGTTGAACGGGAACTCGGGCGCGAGCACGAAAAGACGGTCGCTCTGCGCGACGAAGGCCTGATCGAGGAGTTGTTGATCGAGCCGCTGCGGGTTTTGCAACAGCTCCATCAGTCCGTTGTTGCTCGGGACGCCAAGCATCGCGGCAGCCGCGCCGCCGTACGGGTCGAGGTCCACATAGGCGATGCGGCGCCGCGTCTTGTCGGCGAGGTGGCGCGCGAGTGCTGTCGCAATCGTCGTGACGCCAACGCCGCCGCGCGCGCCCACGAAGCTGAGCACCTTGCCCATGCGCGCCGAGACGCTGGGATCGGTCGAGGCGATCGCGCGCCGCAAGAGCTCGACGGTCAGCGGCTTGACGAGATAGTCCTGCACGCCGAGGTGCAACAGGCTGCGAAAGAGCCCGACGTCGTTCCGCTCGCCGATGACGACGACGGAAACGGAAGGATCGACCACCGCCGAGAGTCTCTGGAGGTCGGAGATCGGCATGGTCGAACCCGACACATCGACGATCAGGTATCGCGGCGATTCCTTAAGCGCGGCCATGATCGCGACCACATCGTCGAGGGTACCGCACGCTACATGCGAGGTTGCGATCCCCTGGTCGACGACAAAGCTGTTGACGACCGCCTCACTCGCCGCATCCGATACCACGGCAATGAGCTTCTCGGCGCCGGATGGGCGGCGGCCGCGTTTGAGAACGTTCGAATCGAAAGCGCCCATTTGTGCCCTCTCCGTTACTGGGATCCAGTCGAGGTCGTCGACGATGAGGAAGACGACGAAGACCACGAATTCAACGGAGTCGCGCGTCCTTCGTCGTAACGCCGTACCGCACTGGCTGCGAGCGGCGCGTCCGCGCCCGCGTACGGCAGCGGTGCCGTGAGATCGGCGGGCCGCGCGACCATCGCCGCGAGATTCGAGTAAGTGGCGCAGCCGAAAGCGACGCCGGGCCGAGCCATGCCGGCGTCGATCATCTGGGAGCGCTGATTGAGCGCTTCGCACGAGGGCGGGATCGCATGCCCGCTTTCGCCTGGCGCGACGCTGATGATGGACGGATCGGGCATGCCAAGCGGCGGAGGCGCCGACATGCACGACGCAAGGCCGACGCTTGCCGCGCAAGCGAGCGCTGTTGCAGTGGAGGTGAACCGTGCGTTCATGGTGTTCCCCTTCGGCATTCAATAGACGAAGCCGGCTGCGCCGACGAGGCGCGGCGAATTGCCGGAAAGTGAGTCGACACCGAGCGCATGCTGGACGGCATACTCGATATCGCTGCTTGGGCGCATGACCTCGTCGAGCGCGCCGCGCAGTTGCCCGGGCCCAGTGGGCGCGACGATATACGGCGTGACAATCGCAACGAGTTCGGTTTTCTTGTTCTGGTAGTTCTTTGACGAAAAAAGCTTGCCGAGCACCGGTAGACTGCCGAGCCCGGGAAGCGCGGAAAGTACGTCGCTCGTCGAGCTTTGCAGCAGTCCGCCGATAGCGAAGCTTTGCCCGCTGGACAGTTCCACGGTGGTTTGCATGCGGCGCACCGTCAATGCCGGAACCACGATCGAGTTCAGTGTGATGCTATTGCTCGGGTCGATCTGGCTCACTTCAGGCCGCACATTGAGGCTGATACGATTGTCGGCGAGCACCGTCGGGGTGAAGTTGAGCGAGACGCCGTAGGGCTTGTATTCGATCGTGATTGTGCTCGTCGTGCCGCTCTGAGGCACCGGGATCGGCAGTTCGCCGCCGGCGAGGAAACTGGCCGTTTGCCCCGACATCGCCGTCAAGTTCGGTTCCGCTAGCATTGTCAGCAGTCCCTCCTGGTCAAGTGCGTTGAGAACGGCTTCGATCGAGCTCCCGCCTGTGACGAACTTGCCGATGATCGAGAAGGCGCTCGCGGTCGGCGTCGCTGTCGTGCCGTAGGCAAGCCCGCCCGCGAAGTTGCCGACCGTGCCGAGCGCATCCCAGTTGATGCCGAGCTGTTGAGTGACGTTACGGTCGACCTCGGTGATGCGTACGCGGAGCAGGACCTGGACCGGGTGGGCGATCGTAAGCCTGTTGACGAGCTGCTCCTTGCTGTGCAGGTACGGCTGCAGCGCTTGCACGACGGCGTCGGCATCGACTGCGGTCGGCACCGCCCCGCTCGCCGTCAACGACCCGGGCGCGCTCGTCACCCTGATGCCGAACCGGGGGAAGCTGCTGTCTATGAGGCGCTGAATCGAAGCGGTATCGGTCGAAACGCTGACCGTTTTGCGCAGAATCTCCCTGTTGTTAGCGCCGAGCGCAAAAAGCGTCGTTGTGCCAGCTTTCTTGCCTAGCACGAAGACGGAGCGCGTCGACGGCACCTGTACGTCGGCTACGTCCGGGTCGGCGACGAAGACGGCGACGGCTGGGGCAGGCAGCGTGATCATCGTGCCGCTGCCGGCAGGGACAGAGAGTACGTCAGCGGGCTGCGCCGCGCGCGCGAGGCCTGCACCCGGGCCGGCAAGCACGACGGTGCAAAGCAGTCTGGCGAAAAAGGCGGAAACGGCGATCCTGCTGCCCGCAAAGCGGCCGGCGCAGCGTGAAAAGAAGGGCGCGCGTGTGAAGCTGGCCATGAGTGGTCCTATGATCCTGCGGCTGTTGTGCCGCGTGCCTCGGCGGCGGCTGTCGGTGCTACAGGCGGGGTGCCGGACGGCAGCGGCGGCACGCCCTGCGTACCTGCCCAAGCTCCGCTCGTCGGCTGGCCGCCTGCGTGCTCGACGCTCGAGCCGCGGTAAACGGTCACGTGCGGAGCAGGCGCGGACGTTCTGCCCGGTGCGTCAGATGCCACCGCGCGCAGCGCGCGCGAGACGTCGCCGGCCCACACCGGTGGTGTCCGTGTTTGGGCCATGTCTTCGAGATCTGAGGCGTGCCGGTCGCGCGTTGCGAAACTGCGCAGCGCGAGCGACAGCGTGCCGAGATGCGCGGCGACCGTGATGGCCTGGGCGCTCGTCGGTGTGACTTCGAACGTCACGGTGCGCACGCTCATATTCGGCGCGGCGGCATCTTCCTTCGGACGCCGGAACGCCGAGCCAACCGCGAGCACGCGCACACGCTCGGCGACCGTCTCCGACTCGACAGCGCGCGCCGGAGCAACGTTGACGCCGGCGTCCGCGCGGATCTGCTGCGTGAGCAGCACGTCGACATAGTCGCCCGGCTGGATCAGTCCTGCGTTGCCAGACACATCGTCGACGGCGACCGAGATCGCACGCATGCCGGGTTTGAGCGCAGCAGCCAAAAACCCGGGTGCGCTCGGCAGAATCACGTCGACCGGGCCGAGCGGCGTGCCCGCGCGCACGGCGTGCCGCAGGAGATCGCCTTTCAGATCCTGGTCGGCTCCGACTTCTGCCGAGCCTTCGAGGAACGCTCCTGCGGGAGCCTGGCCGCGCGGCATCGTCTTCCAGATGAGATCCGAGTCGCGCAAGAGAAGCCCGTCCGGAAGGTCGTCGGCCGCGGCGCGCACGCGCACCATCGGCGGTGGCGCCGCCGCCCTGGGGCCGGATGAGGCAACGAAGAGCGCGCGGATGATGAAAGCGCCAATCGTGGCGATGACGACAAGCGCGGCAAGCTTGATGATGTTTTGCATGGAGCAGCGGTTTCTTCAGGCTAGACGCGCGGGAGCAGGAAGCGCGAACTCAGCGTGATGGCTAACAGTAGGCTTGAGCGGGCCTAGCGTAGTGTGATTGCCGACGGCCGGCTGCAGTAGGACCGCAATGATCCCCCCCAGGGCGAGTGCGACGCCATACGGCACGCCGCGCGACAGCGCAATCCAGTCGAGCCGCCTCGCCGCTGCTGCCAACGCACGGATGCGCATCATGGCGGTCGCGATGAGTACCGTAAGAGCCACAAACAATCCGCAAATGGACACAATGACGAAGACTGTCCAGTATTCAGGCCCGGCCCAAAGAAAGACCGCGGCAGCAAGCTTGACGTCGCCGCCGCCGAGCCAGCCGAAACGGAAAATCAAGCCAGCCAGCGCCAGCGACAAAGCACCCGCGACCGCATGCACTGCCAGCGAGGCAAGGGTACTTTTGGTAAGTGCCGCGTCGACGAAGTAAAGTGCGGCAAAGGCGGCGATGGCGGCATTCGGCAAACGCCGCGTGCGCAGATCAAGAAGGGCGAGCATCGCCAGAATCATGCAAGCGACAGCCTTGATCACGTCCATGTGGGTCCCTCTTGTCGCCGAATGCGCCTAAAAGGCAGGGCCGCCCGACACGGGCGTACGCGTTTTGCGCCGGATGGCCGCGGGCAATTAATCAATCACATTGCGGTGGTGACCTTGCCGAGCATGGTCGAAAAGACGGTTACGAGGCCAGTGTCCAAATAAGTCCCCACCCCGACCAAGGCGGCCACGACGATGCCGGCGAGAACCGCATATTCCAGCGCACTGACGCCGCGCTCGTCGCGCGACAGGGATCGGATGAAACGCAGCATGAAAAACTCCTGGAAGAATGGCCGTTATGGCCGCTTTGTGGTTTGGCTACGAAGAGGACTATTCCTCAAGATCGGCTAACGGCAGATGGCCGGAAAACTTGAGCCGGGCACCCGAGGGCCTAGGGGTATTTGGTCGTTGTCTGTGGAAGACATCTTATTCCCGGCTGCAACAGTGCGATCCGATGAGAAGAGCCCTAAAGTGGGTTCAATTCACGTGGCCGGTCCTGGCTTTGTTGCGCAAAGCCATAAGACATTGATTTAAAGATGAATAATTTTTGCTCAAATCTTAAGCAAATCCATGAAGATCAACGGATTGTGGATCATTTGCGTAATAAAGCCCGGGTGCTGGGGCGGTCGGCTCGATGGACCTAAAGCGGGATTGCCAGCGTTTGCTATAAACGCAGCCAGGAAGGTGGGATTGGGACGGGCGCCGAGTTCAGCATCTGGATGCAGATGGATTTGCGCCGGGTGAATCCGGTTACATAGCGGTTACACGAACGCCATTAACGAAAAAAGGCTTGCCAGCGAAAACCGGCAAACCGTTGTGTGGCTTGGCGCGGCGTGAGTGACTCGAACACTCGACATACGGACTAAGCGTCCGTGCTCCGTAAAAGCGAACGCATTAGTTCCCGCGCGGTGGTGGTTTGCCAACTGACCGAAGTGGCCGATGACTTCCCGAGCGACTCGTGGGCGTGAATGACCGCTGTACTTTGGAGGCTGCCGATTGCGTGGCGCTCATTCCACCGTCCGTTGAGGGTCGTGTGTGGCCGATCGCCGTCAGGCGGAGGTCGGCCAAGAGTGGTGCGTTGGCACTTATGCTCCGAAGTAGTCGAGTTCGGGCGTCACGCGCTGAAGATCTGCAACCGAGAGCGTTATGCGCTCACCAGTTGCAGGTGCTGCTGCATATTGTTGCACGGTCCTTAGAATTCGGCGTTTGTTCAACTCGAACGCGAGTCGCACCTGCTGTCCAGTCTCATTGCCAGCGCCAAGCTCTTCGCAAACGACTTCAAATGGCAGCGCGAAGGCGCGGTATCCCCAGCCGAACCCATAGGCGGAAAACCACACCGCCGAGTCGGCGCAAAGAATGGGGGCGGTCATGACAGTACGTGGCTGATCCATCGCATTTACCCGCGTCGACGATAGGTTGGCATCAAAGTGTTGCACAGGGACCTTACAAGCGCAGGATTCTATCGACACGAGGTTACCACTCCGCCGAGATGAGTGTCTCGTAGCGGATGTGTGATTTTGCGAATCGGGACCGACTCGAACGGGTCGTGCCCCCGGATCCCCGACAGGCAGGACCCAGCCAATAAGAGACATCCAAATATCGTACAGTTTGGCGGCGGAAGCACCCGCACAACCGGTGATCGATGTGTTTGCTCTCAAGTTAGGCCACGCGTTGCCGTTATGACGTATGTGCGGCCAAATGCTACTCCACCGGATTACAGCCACTGCGATCCTTAATGCGCGCCCACGCGTTTTATACGAGAACTCTCCCATCGGTCTCTCCGTTGAGAAATGAAAATAAAGCCAGCGTCGATGTCACAGAAAAAAATGATTAACCGCGCGGTAGCTCAAACCTATTGTGTGCCCGGGAGGCAATACCTTTTCGGATTAGCCGTCGTACTACTTTTCTCGATGATTGACATTGCGTGGCTTTATATGAGTGGTTGCTCGGTGCAGGAGGATGGCATTCTGCTGATCGCTAAAACTCTTTCGCTTTTGTTGAGTTTGGCGGTCGGTTTAGTAGCCATCGCGGCGGTTCCGCGCTATAGGCAGGTCACAAAAAGGCTCCGTTATGAAGAGATTGCACGCACGCTCGCCTGGATGGCGCTGCTGCTTTGCTTCGTACCGGTTGCAGGCGTTCTCTCCTATCTGTCCGTAACGGTCAACGCATCGTTAGTGGACGAAAGCCTCGTCCGCTTCGATCGTGTGCTCGGCTTTGATTGGCCAAGCGTCTACTATTGGGTACGTTCGCATGTCGTCATTCAGCAGATTCTTGCATTCGCTTACGAGAGTGGTAGATGGCAATTGATAGGAGTCCCGGTCGTATTGGGCGTACTCGGTCGCCGTGAGGAATTATCGGGCTTCGTGCTTCTTCTGATGCTTTCCAGCGTGCCGCTCCTTCTTATCTCGACGCCCTTTCCAGCTGCAAGCGCCTTTTTGCATTTCAACATCACCGATCCGAATACGTCGGCGACGGTGTCCGACTTCGATCTTCTTCGAAACGGAAAGATTGTTAAGTTCGACCTCCCCCGGATACAAGGCCTCGTATCGTTTCCCTCATTTCATACCGCACTGGCCGTCTTCTTCGCATACTCACTTCGCCGGACTAAATTTCTATTTCCCTTTGCTGTTTTGCTTAATGCGACGATGGTAATCTCGACGCCAACGCAAGGCGGACACTATCTTGTAGATGTATTCGGTGGTTTGACCGTAGCGCTCGTGAGCATTTATATCCTGAAACTTGCCCTGGCGGCACGCGTTTTCAGCCGCACGCCTTTTCAGGCGAATGCGGATGCGACTGCCGGCTGAGGTGCAATGTGAGTGCACCTCATGAGTGTCCGCTCTCGAGGAAGGTGAGCGTCGCTTGTGGGTCGGGTCCGGCCGACCGGCGTCGGGCAGAGGTCGGCCAACAAGCGTCATTCGCTCGAATCGCGTAACGGATCTTCCGCCGTCGGCTCTGCGCCAGCAAACGGTCACTCGTTTCACGTCGTTACCCACTAACTTGCCTGCCGGTACACACGTTCAAAGACGCATCCTTTGTTTCCTCGACCGGCAGACGGGAGCCCAACCAATGCCTTGGTGCTCAATTGAGTATGGCGATTGCTAACAGATTGTGAGCCGCATCTTTCAGCGGTTCGGCCGTAGGCCGTAGTAAGCAAATTAACTCGACGCCGGCCGCCGACAAAGTCTGCGTGATCGTGCCTCCCGCGGCGTTGTTGATCTGCCGGCCTCGCGCCGCGAGCTTTTTACGGCGTTGGTGCATCGGGTCGGATGAGTTCCAGGCGCCGAAGTTCCGACCAGAACCCGGACGGAATGTCTGCCGCAAAGGTCCGCAGATTCTCATCGAGCTGTGCGATACTCCGCACACCCGGAATTATCGTTGGGATCGCCGGATGCGCCACCACGAATTGCAATGCCGCTGACTTAAGCGGCACGTCGAATTCGCGACACACCTGTTCGATCCTGCGCACGCGTTCGAGAATCGTTTCGCTCGCCGGCGCGTAGTTGTATTTCGCGCCGGGCACCGCACCGGTCGCGAGGATGCCGCTGTTGTAGCCGCCGCCCACGATGACAGACACCTCCCGCTGTTCGCACATCGGCAAGAAAGTGTCGAGCGCGTCCTGTTCAAGCAGCGTGTATCGGCCCGCCAGCAACAAACAGTCGAAGTCGACGCGCTCGATCGCCTCCTGGGCCACGTCGCATTCATTTACGCCCACGCCGATCGCCTTGACAACGCCTTCGTCGCGCAAGCGCAGCAGCGCTTTTGCCGCTCCCGACATCGCCGCTTCGAAGATCTCGGGCTGACGGGGGCCATGCGTGTAGGCGTCGACTTCATGAATCAGCGCGATGTCAATATGCTCCACACCCATGCGCTGCAGGCTGTCGTCTATCGAACGCATCGTTCCGTCATAGCTATAGTCGAAGTGCCATTCGAAGGGAAGTCCGTCGACCCATGGCGTGAAGTCGATCTCCTCGCGCTTTCGCGGTGTCAGCAGTCGCCCCACTTTGGTCGAAAGGACGAACTGATCGCGTGGGTACCAGCGCAGTCCCTGGCCGCAGCGCGCTTCGCTCAAGCCATGACCGTAACTCGGCGCCGTATCGAAATAGCGGATGCCTGCCTGCCATGCGGTCTCGATCAGCGTCGCGGCATCGCGATCGCTCATAGCGCTGAAGAAATTGCCGAGCGGGGCTGCACCGAAGCCCATCAAGGTCGTCTCGAGGCCGGAACGCGGCCATCTTTGCTTGGCTACAGGATCCATCACCAGATATCACCGACAGTGAAGCCGTTAGGAAAGGGATCGGACGGATCGAGTACATAGGTATTGAAGCCATAGATCCATGATCGACCGGAAATTGTCGGCACCACACCCGTGCGGTTGCCGATCCGCACCTCCTCGACGAGATGTCCCGTGTAGACGACTCCAAGCATGCCCTCGTGACGGAAAGTGTCGTCGAGCTTCAATCTACCCTTTGCATACAACGTCGCCATCTTCGCGCACGTGCCGGTGCCGCATGCGCAACGGTCGAGCGCGCCAGTCCACGTGGCGGGGTTCTCGAAGTCGATCGGTGCGTTCTGAACCGTGACCGTATTGCGCCAGTCCGCGTGTGGGTTGTCGGTCGGACCGGATAGTTGGGACACCGTGATCCCGATGCCTGGATAGTCGGGATGTTCAACCGGAAGCTGATCCTGAGCCGCCTTCAAAATCAGCGCCGACACCCGGGTGATCTCGCGTCCATATTCGGGCGCCAGCTTCAGGTGCTTGAACTGTCGCACGTCGGCGATGACGTAGAACATGCCGCCCCAACCCACGTCCACGGTCACTTTGCCTAGATGCGGCACGTCGATCACGGTATCGAGATAGGCGGCGAACGCCGGAACGTTCCTGAAGGTGACTTGAGTAACCTTGCCGTCCTTGCAGTCCGCCTTGATGCCGATCAGGCCCGCGGGCGCTTCCAGAAAGAACTCTGACACTGGTTCGTGCATCGGGATCATTCCGGTCTCCAGCAGCGCAGTTGCAACGGAGATCGTATTGCCGCCGCTCATCATGGGATATTCGGTCTGCTCCATGATGATGTATCCCGCCGCCGCGTCCGGGTGCTTTGCGGGCACAACGAGATTGCAGCACACGGGCGGGTAGCCGCGCGGTTCCCGCAGCATCAACATCCGGATCTGATCGTCATTCTTTTTCGAGCCACTTCATCTGCTCGTACACGGTATCGCCCGGAATATGAGGGACGCCGCCCGTGATCACCCGCATAGGCTCGCCCGCGTGCGTCTCCACTGTCTGAAACGTTCTCTTGAAGGTCATCGCCGATTCTCCTCTCTATCGATGATGAGCACTGCGCCGGGCACCGTTCGCCGAAGTCGACGCGATCCTCGCGTTCCACACCGCCATGCTCAGAGACACAGCGTACCGGTGCAAAACCAGGACTTCGCAAACAAATCCTGAGGCTTATCCCACACGTTTGGTAATGGACACGTGCCCGGCTTGCAACGGTTAGCCAGAGACGTTCGTGACAATTCCTTGTGCTTCCTGCGGCGCACACCACGTCTGATCATTCCGGCCACGCGCACTCATTACCAGAAGTATGGGAACACCCATACAAAAAAGTAGCGGAACCGGCCGATTTGGCGCGCTACGCTGATTACACGCATCAGAGAGGACGCTCCGGAGGTCGCATCGTTCACTGCGGCACGAAGCGCTTCGACCGATCATCTCGAATGTCGAACATCTCACGGACATCTAAAGGGATTGCAAATGACGAAGAACGCTTTCAGATCGTTGCTGGCAACGATCACGATGGCTACGGCCTTTGTACTGGGTACGGCGGCGAAGCCAGCGAATGCGGTGGGACCGCTGAACATGGCGGTGACTGACTGGGCCGATGTGCTCGCTACCGTGAACATCGCGAAGTATGTGCTGGAGACGAAGTTGAACCAACCGGTGAAATTCACGAACGCCGACATCGGCATGCAGTATCAGGGCGTGGCGCGCGGGGATCTCGATATCCTGCTGAGCGGCTGGCTGCCGGTGACGCACGCGGTCTACTACGCGAAGTACAAAGACCAGATGGATGACGTCGGCGTCCTCTATACGGGAGGCAGGAACGGTTGGGCGGTGCCCGCGTACATTCCCGAATCGGAGCTGTCGTCGATCGCGGACCTAAACAAGCCGGGGGTCAGGAGCAAGCTGAATGGGACGATTCAGGGCATCGGCCCCGGCAGCGGACTCATGCAGGCGTCCGAGAAAGCGGTGAAGGCGTACGATCTGAACGGTTACAACCTGCAATCGTCGAGCGAGGCGGGCATGCTGGCCTCCATCTCGCGCGCTTGCCAGTCGAAGCAATGGGTCGTCGCGACAGTGTGGAGCCCGCATTGGTTCTGGCAGAAATGGCAGATGCGCTACCTGAAGGACCCGAAGGGAACGCTGGGTGGCGAAGAGCAGATCCATGTCTTTGCATCCAGGCAGTTCGCCACCAGGTTTCCGCGTGCCGACGTCTTCTTCAAACACTTCAAGCTGACGCTCGCCGATGTCGAAGCGGTGGAATTCGATGGCAACAATTCGAACGACTATGCCGCAGCAGCGAAGAAGTTCGTCGATGGGCATCCGGAAAAGGTCCAGGCTTGGCTGACCCAGTAAAGCGTAGCGGGGGATCAGGGTGTAAGCTCGAACCACGGCTTCGCACCGCCTGACTTCACCTAGGTGTCTGAGGAACGAGCATGCAGAAGAACCCGCTATTCGCCGACCGATTTCTTGCCCAGATGCCGCCACTGCGGGCACTGCGATACTTCGTCACGGCCGCGCGATACGAAAGCTTCACGCACGCGGCCGACGTTCTGTGCGTGACGCAGGCGGCCATCAGCCGTCAGATCAAGGAGCTCGAGGATTCGCTCAATGTCGTGCTCTTCGAGCGCAACGGCCGGCACATCACACTGACCGACGCGGGACGCGTGCTCTACAATGCATCGTATCTTTCGATCATGAACATCGCAGAAGCGGTGCAAGCGGTGCGTCGCGCCGACACGCACGCGTTGACGATCTGCGTCACACCATCATTCTCCGCGCTGTGGCTGTCGTTCAGAATGCCCGCGTTGCGTGAGCGCTTTCCCCACCTCCGGTTCCGGGTGCTGGTGACAGAGCACCTCATGGAGCTGGAAGAATTCATGGAGCCCGACCTCGTCATCGCCAAGAACCCGCCACGCGGCCCGGAGTATGACGTTGAACCGCTCTATCACGATGTCGTGTATCCGGTGTGCAGCAGATCATTCCACGAACGCCACTTTCATGGCCGGCAGTTGAAGCCGCTCGACCTGCTGGCGCATCCCACGCTGAATCTCTCGCTGATCGGGCGCGCGCAGATCTGTGAGCATGTTGACTGGCGCGTGTGGCGAAACTGGTTTCAGCGAAGCGACGGGTCGGACAGGGTGCACGAGAACGTGCAACTGGAGAGCAACGACTATCGGCTGCTCATCGCGCAGGCGGAAGCAGGCGAAGGCACGATGCTCGGATGGCATCATCTCGTGCATCGACAGGTTGAGCGAGGGCTGCTGGTCAGGCCTGTGGAGGAAGCGCTCGTGTTCCGCGAACGTTATCATCATCTCGCCACGCACAAGAACGCGCGGATTCGGCCGGAATATCCTGAGTTTCGTGAATGGCTTGACGATGAGGTCAGCGCGATGATGAGTGGATGGCAAGGCGTCGAAGCCGGGATTGATGCGCATCTGTCTCAGCGCGCCTGATATTCGAAGACAATCGTCAAACGGACAAAGATTAACGGCTGCTTCATAGTTGAAAGCGGCCGCTGCATTTATATTGAACTGAGCGGCAGCTCCGGGTCGGAATTTGACGATCGTGCCTGGAATGCTGCGCAAGGTCGAAGGGCGCAGACGCGCGGGTGGGACTATGCGGGCATTCGTCTTCAAAAGTTCAAAAGCGGTTTGATGAGGCGCCGGTTGCCGTTGGGAAGGGCGCTGCGGGCTGAGGTGATCGACGCTCAGCCACGAGCGAACGATGTTGACCAGAAAATCCGGACACCGTCGCCGGAGCCAGCATTTATCAATTAGTTATCCCAAGCATTTGACATAAGCTTTATTATCAATTTTTCACGCTGTAGTGGCTAAGTTGTAATGTCCGCTTTTGACCAAGTTCAAATGTCCGCATTTCGAGCGATCGTAAGCTGACCAGTTGCCGGAATTCCGGGGCTGGAGACTTCGATGGCTGTAACAGAACGGATAACAATGACGATGCGAGAGCTGGACAGATTGAAGGTCATCCAGGACGTCGCCGACGGCAAGCTGAAGCCGTGGCGTGCCGCAGAGCGACTCGGGTTGACGACCCGGCAGATTCGTCGTCTGGTCGGCCGACTGCGCGAACACGGACCGCAAGGTCTCGTGTCGCGTCGGCGCGCGAAGCCCAGCAACAACCGGCTGGACGCCGTGACGGCCGACCGGGTGCTCTCGATCATCCGCGATCGCTATGCCGACTTCGGGCCGACGCTGGCCTGCGAGAAGCTCTGGGAATGCCACGGCATCCGGCTCGCCAAGGAAACGGTTCGCAGGCTCATGACGGACGCTGGCCTGTGGGTGCCGCGTCGGCAGCGGCCACCGAAGGTTTATCAACCGCGGGCCCGGCGAGCGTGTCTGGGCGAGCTGATCCAGATCGACGGCAGCGAGCATGCGTGGTTCGAGGACCGGGCGCCACAACGCACGTTGCTGGTGTACGTCGACGACGCGACGAGCCGGCTGATGCACGTGCTTTTCACGGCCACCGAATCGACCTTCAGCTACTTCGAGGCGACGCGCGCGTACATCGAGCGCCACGGCAAGCCTGGTGCGTTCTACAGCGACAAGGCGAGCGTGTTTCGCAAGACGACCCCTGGCAAGAAGGATAACCGTGTGACGCACTTCGGCCGCGCGATGTACGAACTGAACATCGACACGTTCTGTGCGAACAGCAGCCCGGCCAAGGGACGCGTCGAGCGTGCGCACCTGACGCTGCAGGATCGCCTCGTGAAGGAGCTGCGGCTGCGCGGTATCAGTACAGTCGCTGAAGCCAATGCGTATGCGCCCGCCTTCATGGCGACCTACAACGCACGCTTTGCGAAGCCGCCGAAGAGCGAATTCGATGCACACCGGCCGCTGCGGGCTGACGAGAGCCTTGATCTGGTGCTCACGTGGCGCGAGCCGCGCAAAGTGACGAAGTCGCTGACCGTGCAGTATGACCGGGTCATGTACCTGCTGGACGACACGCCGGAGCACCGCAAGCTGATCGACCGGTATATCGAGGTCTGGGAATACCCGGATGGGCGCATTGAACTTCGCTCGGACGGACGCGTGCTGCCGTGCAGACAGTACGACCGGCTGGCCGAGATCGATCAGGGCGCCGTCGTTGAACACAAGCGGCTGGGCCACGTGCTTCAGGTCTCGCAGGCAATTCAGGCTCAACGCGATAACCGTCGGATTGGCAAGGCGCCTTCCCGAACCCATCTGGGCGCTGCGACAAAGGTTCAAGGCAGTCCGCCGGGCAAGAAGAAACAACGCGAATTCACCCAGGCCGACGTCGAGCATGCGATTGTGGATCTGGCCCAGCAAAGACAGGCGCAACCGCAATCCAGTAAGCCAGGCCAGCGGTCTGCCAGGGACAGTGGAACAGGCGTAAGCGCCCTGCCCATTCACAACGGATCCTTCGACACTGCGTGATCGGCAACCCATGAAAGACAAATCCTGGCCCCTTAAACCCGGACATTTGAACTTGGCTGGAAAGCGGACATTTCAGAATGGCTTTGACACACGCAAGACGCTTAATATGCCCGGCAAGGTAAGCCCGATGTCGCTAAGTTCAGTGGCGACTTATGTCAAGCCTGAGCCGATCGGCCGGTTGTAAGCGTTCCGGCACTTTCCTTAGTCGTTGTACCCGAGACAGCTATCCCGATTTACATCGTAGCGCGGCCGATTTTGCGTCGCTACGCTAACTCGCTCTCATCGTTGATCTTGGAGCACACGAGATGGACCACTGGCGAATGGCTTATCTCGGGATCCGGCAGGTGCCGCGCGAACTCAGCGAATTCGAACTTAGCACGTTTTTTACGTTGAAGCCGAGCATGACCTTCGTGCGGGATTTGATGTTGCGATGGTCCTGTTCGACGAGGTTATTGAGATACTTTGAGGATCGGAGCTTTGTGTCGTCCGGCAGCAGGCCGTCGGCCTTCATTTCCCGCACAGCACGGTGTGAGGCGGCATAGCCGTCGAGCGTGATGGTTTCCGGCGGCTGCCCTTGATGCTTGATGGCCTTGCTGAAAAAGGCTTTGGCAGCGGCCACGTCGCGCTTTGCCCTGAGCATGAAGTCGACCGTTTGACCGGCCCGATCGACCGCCCGATAAAGATAGACCCACTTGCCTCGAATCTTCAGGTAGGTTTCGTCGACGCGCCACGACCGTCCTGTGGGCGTGCCGAAACGGTTCCAGCGTTTGACGAACTCCGGCGTGTAACGCTTCACCCAACGCAGGATCGTCGTGTGGGCCAGCGACAGGCCGCGCTCAGCCATCATCTCGACAAGATCACGCAGACTGATACCTGCACTATTTGCATCATGTATGGACGACTCCCTGTTGTCAAGCAGTCCGCGTTCTCTGGCACTGGGTCGAGGTTGCAGCCATGTATCCGGGCTCAGTTCGCAGCAATCGCTGCGGGCCCACGATG
>NZ_CADIKK010000036.1 GCF_902859915.1 Paraburkholderia ultramafica | reverse complement strand
CAACAGTCGCTATCTTCATGATGAACGCTCCTTTGCCGTGGACGTCACGACCGCTCCACTCTGGCATAAACCTCTCGCTGCGTAGCGGGAGTCGTCCATCACATCAGAGCCCAAGGACGCGATTGAAGGCGCGCGGCTAACAAAACCAGCGCTTGAAAAAGCACCCAACTGAAAGCGAAACAGAAACTATCGGCGCAGCAGATAGTTTCTCTCGCGAATCGCGATTTCCTTTCTGGCGCCAGGGCGAATAGGATGATCGGTACCGCATCATCCCCCGCTTCGACACCCCCGGAGCAGCGACGGAGATTCCGCATGGAACACCAAGCCCGCACGCAGAACGAAAGGCTCGACATCAAAACCACCACCTGCTACATGTGCGCATGCCGTTGCGGCATTCGCGTGCATCTGCGTGAAGGCGAGGTGCGCTACATCGACGGCAATCCAGAGCATCCGCTGAATCAGGGGGTGATTTGCGCGAAGGGCGCCTCGGGCATCATGAAGCAATACTCGCCGGCGCGCCTCACGCAGCCGTTGATGCGCAAGGCCGGTGCGGAACGCGGCAGCGCGCAGTTCGAGCCGGTGTCGTGGGAGGTCGCGTTCAACGTGCTCGAAAAACGCCTGGCCGTGATCCGCGCCACCGATCCGAAAAAATTCGCGCTGTTCACTGGCCGCGACCAGATGCAGGCGCTGACCGGCCTGTTCGCCAAGCAGTTCGGTACGCCTAACTATGCCGCGCACGGCGGCTTCTGTTCGGCCAATATGGCGGCCGGCATGATCTACACGATAGGCGGCTCGTTCTGGGAATTCGGCGGACCGGATCTGGACAGCGCCAAACTCTTCTTCATGATCGGCACAGCGGAAGACCATCATTCGAATCCGCTGAAGATCGCGATCTCGAAGTTCAAGCGCGCGGGCGGCCGGTTCATCGCAATCAATCCGATCCGCACCGGCTACGCGGCGATTGCCGACGAGTGGGTGCCGATCAAACCCGGCACCGACGGCGCGTTGTTCATGGCGTTCCTGCACGAACTGATCGCCGCCGACGCATGGGATCACGAGTTCGTGCGCCGCTATACGAACGCGGCGGAGCTCGTCGATCTCGACGAAGCCAGCGAAAACTTCGGCCTGTTCGTGCGCGATCCCGAGCGGCCGGTGGGCAATCCGCTGTTTCCGCAGAACCATCTGTGGTGGGACGCCGAGACCGCGCGCGCCGTGCCGCATCATGCGGCTGGCGTGACGCCCGCACTCGACGGGCGCTATACGCTCGACGACGGCACGCCGGTCACGCCGTCGTTCGCGTTGCTGCGCGAACGCGTCGCCGCTTGCACGCCCGAGTGGGCCGCGGCCATCACCGGCATCGCGGCGGAGACGATTCGCCGTCTCGCCGGCGAAATGATCCAGACGAGCCGCGAGCACCGCATCACGTTGCCGATTCGCTGGACCGACGCATGGGGCGAGACGCACGAAACGGTGACCGGCAACCCGGTGGCCTTTCACGCGATGCGCGGGCTCGCCGCGCACTCCAACGGCTTCCAGTCGATCCGCGCGCTCGCGGTGCTGATGTCGCTGCTCGGCACGATCGACCGGCCCGGCGGCTTTCGCCACAAGTCGCCGTTTCCGCGCGCGGTGCCGCCGTCGGCCAAACCGCCGAACAGCCCCGACGCCGTCAAGCCGAATACGCCGCTTGCCACCGGACCGCTCGGCTGGCCCGCCGCGCCCGAGGATCTGTTCATCGACGAACACGGCGGGCCGGTGCGGATCGACAAGGCGTTCTCGTGGGAATATCCGCTCGCCG
The DNA here is from genome assembly GCF_902859915.1 of Paraburkholderia ultramafica. Lineage (GTDB taxonomy): Bacteria > Pseudomonadota > Gammaproteobacteria > Burkholderiales > Burkholderiaceae > Paraburkholderia > Paraburkholderia ultramafica. Next base: position 64,870 of record NZ_CADIKK010000036.1, on the reverse strand, counting down.
TGCATGGCGTGATGCATAGCGTGATCACCAACGCGTGGCGCGGCGATCCGTATCCGATCGACACGCTGATGATTTTCATGGCCAACATGGCATGGAATTCGTCGATGAACACGATGAAAGTGCGCGAGATGCTGGCCGACAAGCAGGCGAACGGCGAGTACAAGATTCCGTTTCTGGTGGTGTGCGACGCGTTCCAGTCGGAGATGACCGCGTTCGCTGATCTGATCTTGCCGGACACGACCTACCTGGAGCGGCACGACGCGATGTCGATGCTCGACCGGCCGATCTCCGAGTTCGACGGCCCGGTGGACTCGGTGCGCGTGCCGGTCGTGCCGCCCACGGGCGAGTGCAAGCCGTTCCAGGAAGTGCTGATCGAGCTCGCGTCGCGGCTGAAGTTTCCCGCGTTCACCACCGCCGAGGGCGCGCGGCGCTTTCGCGACTATCCCGACTTCATCGTCAATCACACGACGTCGCCGGACTCCGGCGTGGGCTTTCTGATCGGCTGGCGCGGCAAGGACGGCGACAAGGCGTTGGTGGGCGAGCCGAATCCAAAGCAATGGGAGCAGTACGCGAAGAACAATTGCGTGTTCCATTACCGCTTGCCCGAGACGTTGCAGTACATGCGCAACTGCAACGGCCCGTATCTCGACTGGGCGGTCAAGAACGGCTTCCGTAAATTCCACGAGCCGATTCTGATCCAGCTTTACTCCGACGTGATGCAGAAGTTCAGACTCGCCGCGCAGGGCCGCACGAGCGGCAGGCAGCCGCCGGACCACTTGCGTGCGCGCGTCGAAAAGTATTTCGATCCGTTGCCGTTCTGGTACGCGCCGCTCGAAGGCGCCGCCACCGATCTCGCGCGGTTCCCGCTTGCCGCAGTGACGCAGCGGCCGATGGCGATGTACCACTCGTGGGACTCGCAGAACGCGTGGTTGCGGCAGATTCATGGGGAGAACTATCTATACATGAATCCGCTGATGGCGGCCGAGAACGGTATCGCCGACGGCAGCTGGATCTACGCGGAATCGCAATGGGGCCGCGTGCGCTGCATGGCGCGCTTTAGCGAGACCGTCGAGCCGGGCACGGTATGGACGTGGAACGCGATCGGCAAGGCGGCGGGCGCGTGGAATCTCGGCGCGGGCGCGAATGAATCGCAGCGCGGCTTCCTGCTCAATCACCTGATCACCGACGAGCTGCCTGGATCCGACCAAGCGCACGACCAAGCGTCCGCGCGTCTGTCGAACTCCGATCCGGTGACCGGCCAGGCCGCGTGGTACGACGTGCGCGTGCGCATCTATCCGGCCGAAGCGGACGCGCGGCACACGCTGCCGCAATTCGATGCGATGCCGGCGCTGCCGGGTTCGAACGGTGTGATCTCGCGGATCGTGCAGACCTACTTCGCGGGCCGAGGCGAGTTCGCGGCGCGGTTGCGCGGCGCGAACCGGCGCAAGTAGCGAGGCAATCGCGTGATAAGAGCGATGTTAGGTTAGCAGCGGCAAGGAGCTTTTGATGACCCAGATGGCGTTGGTAATCGACCTGAACGTGTGCGTGGGGTGCCACGCTTGCGTGACCAGTTGCAAGGAATGGAACACGTCGGGTGAATCGGGCAGTCTCGCCGACCTGAACCCGTACGACGCGGACCCGTCCGGCACTTTCTTCAACCGCGTGCAGAGTTTCGAAGCCGGCAGTTTTCCCAATGCCGAGACGATCCATTTTCCGAAGTCGTGTCTGCACTGCGAGGATCCGCCGTGCGTGCCGGTCTGTCCAACCGGCGCGAGCTACAAGCGCAAGGAGGACGGGCTCGTGCTGGTCGATTTCGACCGCTGCATCGGTTGCAAGTACTGCGCTTGGGCGTGTCCGTACGGCGCGCGCGAACTCGACGAAGGGCGCAAGGAGATGACCAAGTGCACGTTGTGCGTCGATCGCATCCACGATGAAAACCTCTCCGAGCGCGATCGCCAGCCGGCCTGCGTGCTCGCGTGCCCGACCTCGGCGCGGTTGTTCGGCGATATTCACGATCCGAACTCGGTGGTGTCGAGAGCGATCGAGGAGCGCGGCGGTTATCAGTTGATGCCCGAGTGGAACACCCGGCCGGCGAATCATTATTTGCCGCGCGTGCCGACCGTGGCTTCGGGCTGCGGCAGCGACGCGTGTTCGTGTCAATCGGGCGGTTCGGCTGGTTCGACGATCGACCCGGCATTCGCGCGGGGTTCGCTCGACGCACAACTCGAGCGCGGTGAACTGCATCTTGCGTCGATGGCGACGCGCATCTAGACGAATCGACAGGATCTCACGATGAATCCGGCATTCTCCGTAGTGTTCCTCACTACTTTGAGCGGTGCGGCCCAGGGCCTGCTGATCGCGCTCGTTGGCGTGGAAAGCGCCGCGCAATTGGGTTTGCTCGCGCCTCCCGCGACTGTGTTCTATCTTGCCGGCGCGGCTGTCTCGGTGCTGTTGGGCGGACTCGGACTGATCGCATCGTTCTTCCATCTGGGTCATCCCGAGCGCGCATGGCGCGCGATCGCGATGTGGCGAACCTCGTGGCTGTCACGCGAATGTCTGTGCCTGCCCGTGTTTCTCGCCTGTGCATTCTTGTACGGCGTCGCGCACTGGTTCGGTTCGCCGTGGTCGCTCGCGTTGGGCTGGCTCGGCGTGCTGGCGAGCGCCACGCTGTTCGTCTGCACCGCGATGATCTACGCGTGTCTGCGCTTCCTGCAGGAATGGGCCACGCCGCTCACGCTGGTCAACTTCGTGCTGCTCGGCTGCGCGTCGGGCTTCACGCTGGCCACCGCGCTGAGCTCGTGGTTCGCGCCGGCGCTGACCGTCGGGCTCGCCATCTGCGCGTGTGTGCTGACGCTCGCCGGCTGCGTGAGCCGCTCGGCATCGCTCGTGCGCAATGCGCGCTTGCGGCCGAAGTCGACGGTGCAAAGCGCAACCGGCATCCGCAATCCGAAGCTCGTGCAGGTGTCGCGCGGCTTCACCGCCGGCGCGTTCAATCTGCGCGAGTTCTTTCACGGCAAATCGGCGGGCACGCTGCGCGGCATCAAATGGGGTTTCCTCGCGGCCGCGTTCGTCGCACCGGTCGCGTTGATGGTGCTGGGTGCGAGCCTGCATTCGATCGGCGTCTCGCTCGGCTTGCTGGCCACGGCCTGTCTCGTGCAATACGCGGGCCTCGTGGCGGAACGCTGGTTCTTCTTCGCCGAAGCGAAGCATCCGCAGAACCTCTATTACGCGAGAGTCGGCTGAAGCGCGGCCGCGCATGGCCGCGCGGTGGTGCCGCGCACGACCGGCTCGATCGGCAGACGCTCTCTACCCGCACGCGCCCACTTCACCGCACGCCGTACAGAAATCACACCCGTCCTTGCGAATCACCGCGTTCGCACCGCAAGACCCGCACTTGCGCCCGAGCATCGTATGCAGTCCCTGCGCACCGCCGGGTTGCAGCAACGCAGTGTCGTCGGCATCGACCGGCGGCGGACGGATGCCGAAGTCCGCCGACAACGCCGTCTCCGCTTTCATCTGCCCGCGCGGCAAACGCGCCAGCATGCGCGAGGCCACCTGATTGCCTTCGGCGTCGAGAAAGCCGCGCCGATGCAGAATCTGCTGGATCGCAAATGCGAGCGCGGCCACTTCCGAGTCGTGCCAGCGCGGCGTGCGATGCCCGTCGAGACGTTGCACCTCGCCGAGCCGGACTTGCCCGCGATCCCACGAGACCTTGCGCATATCCTGCAAGTTGCGCGCGACAAAACCGCCGCGTGCGGCAAGCGACAGCGAGCGCATCGTCGCGGTGATCCATTGCTGCGATTCGTCGCGCTGGCCGGTGGGAATGAAGAATTCGATGGGCCGCTCGATCGTCACGTCGTCACCGCCCAGACGACCCGTCACCTCGATAAACGACACCGCCACATAAAGCGACTTCTTGCCCGCCTGCGTCAGATATTCGACTTTCTCGATGATCGCCGGCAATTCACCCTTGGGCCGATGATCGATGGCGATACGCAGCGGATCGAGATCGCTGTCGGCGAGCGTGTCGTCCGCTTGCGGCTGGCTCACGCTCAGTACCGCACCGAGCGTCTCGTTCGGGCGGTACGTGGCAAGGCCTTTGAGGCCGCTTTTCCACGCGTCGAAATAGAGGCTCTCGAACGCTTCGAACGGATAGTCGGCGGGCACGTTCACCGTCTTCGAAATCGACGTGTCCACGTAAGGCTGCACGGCCGCCATCATGTCGAGATGGTCGCGCGCCGACATCTGCAGCGCGCTGACGAAATAGTCAGGCAGCTTGCCGACGTCGCCGCCAAGCTCGCGATAAAGCCGGTACGCGTAGTCTTCGACGTCGAACGATTCGCGCCCGCCGTCGGCCATCACCTTCATGCGTGTGTAGGTCCACGAGAAGGCCGGCTCGATGCCGTTCGACGCGTTGTCCGCGAACGCAAGGCTCACCGTGCCGGTCGGCGCGATCGACAGCAGATGGCTGTTGCGGATGCCGTCGCGGCGGATCGCCTCCTTGATGTCGTCGGGCAGCCGCGACGCGAAGGTGCCGGCTTCCAGATAGCGCTCAGCGTCGAATAGCGGAAACGCGCCGCGTTCTTTCGCCAGTTCCACCGACGCGCGATACGCCTCGTCGCGCATCAATTGCGCAATGCGCACGGCGAAGAAGCGGCCTTCCTGCGAGTCATAGCGCAGGCCGAGCATCACGAGCGTGTCGCCGAGGCCGGTGAAGCCCACGCCGATGCGCCGCTTGGCGCGCGACTCGTCGTATTGCTGCGGCAGCGGCCACAGTGTGACGTCGAGCACGTTGTCGAGAAAGCGCACCTGCGTGCGGGTGCGTTTGGCGAGGCCGTCCCAGTCGAACGAAGGCCGGCGGCCCTGCATCTGCGCGAACGGATCGATCACGAAGCGCGTCAGGTTCAGCGGGCCGAGATTGCAGCAGCCGTACGCCGGCAGCGGTTGCTCGCCGCACGGATTGGTCGCGCGAATGGTTTCGACGGCGCGCAGATTGTTGTCCTCGTTCATCCGCGAGATGAACACGATGCCGGGTTCCGCGACATCGTAAGTGGAGCGCATGATGCGCTCCCAGATCTCGCGGGCCGGGCGTTCGCTGTACACCCACAAACCGTCTTCGCGTTGCCGCACGTCGCCGGCCGAGCGCAGCGCCGGCGACGGCTCGGCGCGATGCACCAGCTGCCACGGCTGGTCTGCTTCGACCGCGCGCATGAATTCATCGGTGACACCGACCGACACGTTGAAGTTGTTCCAGCGTCCCTTCGAATGCTTGGCTTCGATGAATTCGAGCAGGTCGGGGTGGTTGCAATCGAGCACGGCCATCTGCGCGCCGCGCCGCGAGCCGGCGCTTTCGACCGTGCGGCACGACGCGTCGAACACGTCCATATAGCTGCACGGTCCCGACGCCGACGAACTGGTGGTGTGAACGCGCGCGCCTTTGGGCCGGATCGCGGAGAAGTTGTAGCCGACGCCGCCGCCGCGGCGCATGGTTTCGGCCGCCTGCAGCAACGCGACGTAGATGCCGGGCAGGCCTTGCTCGTCGACGCCCTGGATCGCGTCGCCGACCGGTTGCACGAAGCAGTTGATCAGCGTGGCGGCGATGCCGGTGCCCGCCGCGCTCATGATGCGGCCGGCGCCGAGCGCGCCGTGCCGCAGGTTGTCGACGAACAGCGCCTCGACCGCTTCGCGCAGCGCCGGCGGCTCGGCCTCGGCGACCCCGCGGGCGACGCGTTTGAAGACGTCGTCGACCGATTGCTCGTCGCCTTTCGCGTATTTTTCGAGCAGGACGTCGACGGAGAATTGTTGCGGTGCGACGAGTGGAGTGGGGGGCGCTAATGCCGCGCGGGTTTCCGGCGTGTCTTCTGCCATGTCATGCCCTCAAACGGCGCCGCCACGGGCGCGGCGCGGTGGGTGGAAATGCGGGTCACTATACCGTCGCGCAGGGAGCCGACGGCTGACTTCACGCAATGAGGTCCACCTTAACGCACGTGGCGAAGAGCCGCAATTGGAGGGTGTTCGGCCCGCGGCGCGGCGCGTCCGTGCGATGCGGGTTGTTTGCCGGCCGCGTCGGCGCTAGATGCGCGACGCCGGCAAAAAGTCACGGCAGGAGAGTCACTCACACCAGAATCACAGCGGATTGAAGCGTCAGGCTTCGGCAAGCGCGGAGAGCAGTTCGGCGCAGATCATCGCCGAAGCATTCGCCGGCGCCGGGCGTTCTGCCGGCTTGAACACCGCGTCGCCGCGGCGGATCTTGCGGCGCGACACCGCGCAGGTGCCGGACGTATGCGCCGACCTGCGCCGCCAGCGCTGCTCGCCGTAATGACAGCGTCCCGGTTCAACCCAGCGGATCACCAGCGTCGTGTCGGAGCGCTCGAGAATTTCGATGCGTACGCCATTGGTACCGTCAAGGGGGATGGACTCTAAGGTCATCATCATCGGCTCCGTATTGTGGACAGCCGAATGTAGTCCCGTGCGCGCCGGATAGCCATTGTGCCGCGGTTGAAACAGTGTTCTCCAAATAGCAACAATCCCGCTTGACATTTACGATCGCTTGAAATGGCGGGCTTTGCGGGCCGTTATTATGTGAATTTTTAATAGCGTGGATTTTTGCAACGCAGTGTTGCCCGCAGCGCGACGAGAGCGCCGCCCGCAAGGGGCGCCGGCGCTTCCTTTAAGATGTGGTTTTCAATCAGCGACCGTGCGCGGCAAGTGTAGCGGGTTTGCATTTTTCCGGCCGGCTCGCGCGCATATCCCAAAAGAGCAGAGCTCACATGATTTCACGCCCACCCGACATGCCTCCCGAACGGCCGACCATGCCGGATCGCCTGAAAAAGCAGAAGGCGGCCTCATTCGCGCTGTACATCGGACTGGTGCTGCTGGCCTTGTGGGTCGTGCGCGATTTCATCGCGGTGGTCGCGTGGGCCGGCGTGGTCGCGATCGCGCTGTGGCCGCTGTTGCGCATGGTCGAGGGCAACCGCTGGTTCACCGGCCGCAAGACGCTGATCGCCGCGGCGCTGACGCTCGCGATTGCGTTGCTGGTGGTGCTGCCGGTCGGCATCGGCATTGCCCAGGCGCTGCGCGAGGCGCATGACCTGAACGAGTGGTTCAAGAGCGCGCGGGAAACCGGGATCACGATGCCGGACTTCATCGCGCGTTTGCCGTTCGGCGTGCAACAGATTTCGGCGTGGTGGCAGGCTAACCTCGCTCAGCCGCTGCGCGATTCGCCCGCAATGAAGGGACTGCACAGCACCACGGTGATGACGCTCGGCCGCCAATTCGGTGCGCGCGCACTGCATGCGGTGATGGTGTTCGCGTTCATGCTGATCACGCTGTTCGTGATTTTCCAGGCGGGGCCGCGCCTGTCCGGCTCGATGATCAAGGGTGTGCGGCGCGGCTTCGGCGAGGACGGCGCCGAGCTTCTGCAACGGATGGCCGCGGCGGTGCGCGGCACGGTGTCGGGGCTGGTCGTGGTCGGACTCGGCGAGGGCGCGCTGCTGGGCGTCGCCTATTTCGTCACCGGCTTGCCGCATGTCGCGCTGCTCGGGTTCATCACCGCGATTGCCGCGATGCTGCCGTTTTGCGCGCCGATCACGTTCGGCCTCGCGGCGTTGTGGCTGCTCGTGCAAGGCTCGTTTGCCGCGGCTGTCGGGCTGATCGTGTTCGGCTCGATCGTGGTGTTCATCGCCGAGCACTTCGTGCGGCCGGTGCTGATCGGCAACTCGACGCGCCTGCCGTTCCTGCTCGTGCTGTTCGGCATTCTCGGCGGGGCGGAGACGTTCGGGTTGCTCGGCATCTTCATCGGCCCCGCGCTGATGACGGTCCTGATGGTGTTGTGGACCGATCTCGTGCGTTAGGGGCGCGGGGGTTTCGCACGCATTTGACGCGCGCCTCGGGCGTACATCACACGCATTTCATGCGCGCCTCGCGCAGACGTCGCGCGCACCGCACGCGCACTTCACGCGCATTTTCACGCCCACTGCAGCCCCGCTCACGGCCGCTGATTCGACGGATGCTCCACCGCCGGCGGCTTCACGCAGCCAAGCGTGTACTTCAACGCAGCGGGCAGCAGCGCGCTCCAGACATCCCAGGTGTGGCCGCCGTCGATGATGCGCAGCGCCGCCGGATTGCCCGCCAGCCGAAGATGCGTGTACAGCAACGACGCATCGGCCTGGATCGTGAGGTCGTCGTCGCCGGCGGCGATGAACATCGGCAGGCGATACGGCCGGCTCATGTAGCGGTCCCACTGCGCCGGATAGTTGAGCTCGTGCCAGACGCGCGGATCGAACTGCCGGTCGCCGAACACGCCGACGTGGCGCGCGGCCGACGCGCGCGGCGGCTCGTTCGCATAGATCGCGGGGCTCAGCAGCAACGCGCCGCAGAACCGTTCCGGTTGCGTCATCGCGTAGCGCAACGCGCCGAAGCCGCCCATCGATACGCCGCCGATCATCCTGCCGCCACGCTGCGTCGACACCGCGTAGTGCGTTTCGATCTCGGGCAGCAGATCGTCGAAGAACGCGGTTTCCATCTTCTCCTTGCGATCGACGTACCAGTCGGTGCCGCCTTGCGGCATCACGATCGCGACCGGCGGGATGTCGTTGTGCTCGATTAGCGCATCGGCGGCGCTTTGCAGGTGGCCCTGGGTGAGCCAGTCGTTGGCGTCGCCGTTGTTGCCGTGCAGCAGATAGAGCACCGGAATGCGGGCGGCGTCCTGACGATAGCCGGTCGGCAGATAGATCGTGTAGCTCCAGTCGCGGCCGAGCGCTTCGGAATGGAAGCTGCGGCTGACGACGGTGCTGGCGAATGCTGGCATGTCGGCGGCGACGGATAGCACGACAAGTGCGGAATATAGGAATCGACGCATGTCTGAGTACGAAGCTGACGCGAAGCCTGCGCGCGGCCGCCATGCTATCAGCATTGGCAGCGGATTTGAGACAAGTGGGTTGAGAAAGATTTGGGCCGCCAGCGCGTGCTGCCCACGCTCGCTTCTTACCGCTCAGGGCGACGTCCCGAGCCGCGCACCGACGAAGCGTCCGACCCAGCGCTTGAGCGGCCCCACGCCCAGCGCGACGCTGAACAGCGCCCCGACTGCGATCGCATCCGCGAGCAGACCGAGCGGATAGTTCAGATAGCCGTCGGTCGCCGCATACAGCACCGAGTCGACCACCAGCGAGATCACCGCGCCGGCGATAAAGCACAGCAGCCCTTTGCGCCCGATCACGCCGACCCACGGCAGCCATTGAGCCAGTTTTTTCGCCCAGCCGAGCTGAATCAGATTCGCGACGAGCCACGCAATGGAGAGGAAGTTGACCGCCCGCAAATAGGACAGATTCTGCTTGAGGCTGCTGTCGAGCGGTTCGTGGATGATAAAGAGCTTGTAGTAAGCCGCGGCTGCCACCACGCCGAACGCCAGCAGGCTGACGATCCAGCCGACACGGTGCGCGCTGACGCGTTGATAGACCGGCTGGCAACGCGCGAGCACGCCTAGCACGAACAGTAGTTGCCACGCGAACGGGTTGAAGTCCCAGTGCATGTCCGGCGCGGCGGGCAGGTACGCGTCGATGGCCGGCGCGCCGGCCCACAGTGCGACGCTGCCGGCCAGCAGCAGCCACGGTTTGCTGCGCGCTAGCGGCAGGATCATCGGCACCAGCAGCGCGAAGAACGCGTACATCGGCAGCACGGAGGCCAGATAGGGCTGGCGGCGCAACAGCAGGATGTCGCGCAGCGCCGCGCCGGGCGTGGCCATCAGATCGTCGAGATCGGTGGTCGCGAGATTCGGCCCGTCGATCCTGAACGCGCTCAGCACCGCGCTGACCAGCAGCATCAGCCCGGCGGTCACGAGGAACGCGCGATAGATCTCCAGCGAGCGTCGCAGGAAGCGGCTGCGCGCGATCGTCTCGTTGCGCCGTTCGGCAAGCGCGGCGTAGGCCGTCGCGGTGGCGAAGCCGCCGAGGAACACGAACACTTCGGCGGCATCGCACAACGCGTAGGCGTGCAGCGTGACGCGCGACAGGATGCTGCCGCCGATGTGATCGACGACGATGACCAGCAGAACCAGTCCGCGAAAAAAGTCGAGTTCGACTAGACGGGTGGGGGATTGTTGCATTGTTTGCGCTAAAAGCAGCCCCGTGCGACGGCGCGCTGATCCAGCGCGGCAGGCGTCTCACAAGGCTTTTGAAATTGGATTGGGGTGCTGCGGCGGGTGCACGATTCACGTCGCGACCCACGTCGCCGCGTTCGACCGGCCTCGCGAGGCGCGGTGTCAGGGGGCAGTAAAAATGACTCTTGCCAGGGCACGGAGTTCCGCTGCGCCGCCGCAAAAACCGTCGATTATATTTCTTTCCGTGACAAAGCCGCCGCCAGCCGCGCAACGCAGCGCGCCAGCGTGGCAAAGCGTTGCCGGGTTCAAGCCCGGTGGCGCGGCGCCCTTTACCTGAACGAGCGTCGCGACAGAAGAGGTAGTCGCACTCAGTGGAGATTTCGCAACATTTGAAGAGATCGAAGCGTCCCCTAATGGACGGCCAGCCAACGGCGTGTGAGGATTTCTGAAAAGCGCAACGGGGTCGAAAGCAGCCTGTCGAAGTGCCCGAAAAGCGCCAAGAGCAAAGCGGCCAGATCGAGTGGTCCGATTACTCGAGTGCAGGGATATCTTCATGAACAAGCAAGTGTTCGCGCTGGCTGTCTCCGCCGCTGCGTCTGCCGCTTTTGCCGTGCCCGCCGTCGCCCAGACAAGCGTCACGCTGTACGGGGTGATCGACGAAGGCATCAACTACACCAACAATGTCGGCCGCGGCCATGTCTACGAACTGACGAGCGGTTTTGCGCAAGGCAGCCGCTGGGGCCTGAAAGGCGCCGAGGAACTCGGCGGCGGCCTGAAAGCGATCTTCCAGCTCGAAAACGGTTTTGACCTGAGCTCCGGGCGGCTCGGGCAGGGCGGCCGGATGTTCGGCCGTCAGGCCTACGTCGGCTTGAGCTCGGAGCCTTACGGCACCTTGACGTTCGGCCGTCAGTACGATTCGGTGGTCGACTATCTCGGGCAGACCACGGCTAACGGAAGCTGGGCCGGTCTGCTGTTCGCGCACCCGCTCGACAACGACAACACCAACAACACGTTTCGCCTCGACAACACGGTCAAGTACACCAGCCCGTCGATCTCCGGCTTCCAGTTCGGCGGCACCTATAGCTTCAGCAACGACACCGGCTTCGCGAACAACCGCGCGTACAGTTTCGGCGGCCAGTACGTCTATGGCGGCTTGCTGGTGGCCGCGGCGTATCTGCAGGGCGACAATCCCGGCCACGGCGCGAACGGAGCGATCACCGCCAACGACGCCAATTTCATCGCGGCCCGCATGCGCGTGTTCGGCGGCGGCATTACCTATACCTTCGGTCCGGCGACGGCGGGCTTCGCCTACAGCAACTCGAATTATCTGAACCCGACCGGCAATGGCTATCTCGGCACCACGCCGCTCGTGCCGCCGGGCGTGCTGCTGAACTCGCTGAAGTATCAGAATTTCGAGGTGAACGGCAAATACCAGATTTCGCCGATGCTGTTCGTCGGCGCGCAATACGTGTACACGATCGAGACCTTCGATGCGTCGAGCGGCGGCGTAAAGCCGCGCATTCACTCGTTCGGGCTGATGGCGGACTACAACCTGTCCAAACGCACCGACGTCTATATTCAGGGCGAATATCAGCAGGTGACGGGCGACCTGACCTACTCGATTCTCGACTTTGCGTTCATCCCCGGCACCCAGTCGCCTTCGTCGACATCGAAGCAGGTCGTGGTGCGCGCGGCGATCCGGCATAAGTTCTAGGCGCGCTTCGCTGCGGCGTTTCATTGCGGCGATTGATTGCGGCGTTTCATTACGGCATGCCGCCGCGGTTCCGGTCGAACCGCGCGGCTATCTTCCCACGCTCGCGAGGCGCAGAATGTCGTTCAGGCGTGGTCCGTCCCGCGCCTTCCTCGACGCTTTCCAACGACCTTGGGAATCCACGCAATGAATACACGTCAACTGGGCCGCCAGGGCCCGCGAGTTTCCGCTCTCGGCCTCGGCTGCATGGGCATGTCCGATCTGTACGGCCCGGCCGACCGCGACGAAAGCATCGCCACGATTCACGCGGCGCTCGACGCCGGCATCACGCTGCTCGACACCGGCGACTTCTACGGCATGGGCCACAACGAAATGCTGATCCGCGATGCGCTGCAAGGGCGTCAGCGCGAGAACGTGGTGATCAGCGTGAAATTCGGCGGGTTGCGCGATCCGGCGGGCGGCTGGATCGGATTCGACGCGCGACCGGTGGCGGTGCGCAATTTCCTTGCTTATACGCTGCGGCGGCTCGGCACCGACTACATCGATATCTACCGGCCCGCGCGGCTCGACCCGGCGGTGCCGATCGAGGAGACTGTCGGCGCCATCGCCGATCTGGTGAAGGCCGGGTATGTGCGCCAGATCGGTCTATCGGAAGTGGGCGAGCAAACCCTGCGCCGTGCGCAGGCGGTCGCGCCGATTGCCGATCTGCAGATCGAATACTCGTTGATGTCGCGTGACATCGAAGCCGCGATCCTGCCTGTGTGCCGCGAGCTCGGCATTGGCATTACCGCTTACGGCGTGCTGTCGCGTGGCTTGCTGAGCGGCACGTGGTCTAAAGAGCGGGGCGCGCAGAAAGATTTTCGCAGCGTCAGTCCGCGGTTCCAGGGCGAGAACCTCGAACGCAATCTGGCGCTGGTCGACACGTTGCGCTCGATTGCCGATGCGCGCGGCACCAATGCCGCGCAACTGGCGATTGCGTGGGCACTGTCGCGCGGCGAGGATATCGTGCCGCTGGTCGGCGCGCGCCGGCGCGCCCAGTTGACCGATGCGCTGGCCGCTGCCGAACTGAAGTTGAGCGCCGACGAACTTGCGCGGATCGAAGCGGCGATTCCGCCGGATGCGGTGGCCGGCACGCGCTACAACGAAGTGCAGATGGCGCATCTGGACAGCGAGCACGGCGGGCATTGATTGAACAGGCGGTTAGCCCGCTCGCTGGGAAAATCCGGCGGTGAGGATAGGCACGCCTTGATTGAGCGATTGTCGCCAGGGTGCGCGTTTGGCGGGTCATGAATATCGGGCGGCGGATTCGCTGTCTCGCAGGCCTGCCGCTCAGTTCATGACGTAGTTCTGAATCAGAATGCCGACTAGCACGCCAGCCGGGACGCCGGACGTTCTGCCGCGCAAGGTGGCGCTCAGGTCTTCGTCGAGCACGAAGCTGCAACGGCGTTCGCGCAAGAAGGTCTTATCGGCCAACGGCTTTGCATCGACGATCACAAGGGAAGCGAGCGCGGCCACGATGATCTGTTGCAACGCATGCAGCCTCGCCATAAACGGCGAGAATTCACCGGCATTGCACAACAGCACCATGATCACCGCAGCGACGAGGGCGCCGAATAAGAATCCGCCCATGAACCTGCTCGCGGAATTAAGAGAATCCACTTAAACCTCAACTGCCTTCGTCACTTTTGTCGAGCTGACGAAGCAAAAGAATACGCCGATGGGAAAGGGCTCCCTCCGATACTCCGACGGCGCTGAGGAAGCGCCGCCGCCAGACTTCAAAGAGACCGGTAAGAATATTTTCTTTAGGTTTCGCTGAAAATCGGACTCTTCTTAATGCTCGTTGGGACGCCTCCGAGAAATGTGGCGCCTGCGCAAGCTCAATCCGCGCGTCCATTGCCGACCCCAGGCAATGAACTCGTGCGCGATCGCTTGCTCAAACGGTATCGCGCTGTCGCCGCCCGGCGCCGCGCCTTGCCTTACGTTTGCCTTAGACAAGCCCGCTTCTTTTCACGGAGACTTCATGAGCAATCGCGCAACGCAAATCCTTCCGCATCATCGTTATGTTCATTCGCTGGGCGCACCGCTCGCCTGCGTGCAAGGCACGATCAGCAAGGTGTTCGACAGCCCGGAAAATCACCACGGCGCCAATCACCAGCACTTCGTCATCAAGATCGACACGGTGCTGAAGTTCGAAGGCGGTACGCAGAACCTGGTGGGCACCGAGGTATTCGTCGCCGTGCGTTTCGGCGACAACGAAGGACTGGCGCAGGAAATCCCGGGACTCCAGGCGGGGCAGCCGATCGAGGTGCAGGGCGAATACATCCCCGAAGCCAGCGCCTATCCGACCGAGGACAATACGGATCCCGTCCTGCCGGTGCTGCACTTCACACATCATCCGGTGGGCTATGTGAAGTACCAGGGGCAGTACTACAGCTAGGCCGCGTTTGATGAAGCTGGACGGTCGCCAGTCCGTCCGCTTGCCGGCATGTTTGTCCCTCTCCACTTGCCGTTGCGACAGGCGGCGATTCAAGTTCCAGTGGCGATCTGCCGTTAAAGGTGACGTGATCGTCCGATCGCGCAGGGCGTCGCCTATGTCGCGCTTGCCGCGGTTTGTGATGCTTGCGCATGCAGACGCTCGGACGAGCTGTGTGGATCAGACGTGATCAGGCTGCGCGTATCCACGTGCGACCGGCCGGCGACGGCTCGAGTCGCGGCCCTGCCGCGTATGCCCGAGGCACGCGCCGCTACTACACGTTGCATTTGCAACGGTGTCGGCGCTATGTGCGTAATGTTTGTATCAGAGTGTGTGGGGCGGGCGTTTTTCGTAAAACGCACTTTACAATTCCGCTGGAATTTTAATCGGCGAATCTGACCCTTTGCGCTGGAGAGCGGCTGTTTGCAGGACGCCCGGCTCCGGTAAGCGCCAGAGGTTGGATTGATCGGCAGGGCACAGGATGAGCGCCGCACGAGGCGGCCTCGACATGTCGCGAAGAGCGCCGCGCGGCGTAAGACAGCGCGCATCGCACCCGACATGACGGCATCCGGCCCGCCCATGAATAGAGCAGGAGTCGAACAAAGATGGGAAAGCGCTTCGACAGAACGATGATGGCCAGTCTGACCAGCGTGTGGGTTGCGCTGGCGGTCAGCGGTTGTGCGAATGTGGGGCAGCAGAACGACGCGGCGGCTAGTGCGGCGGCTAGCGCGGCAGCGGGCGCCGCAGCTGCGTCCGGCGTGCCGGCGACGAACGGGGCGGCCGCTGCAGCGCCGGCTACCGCGTCGGCGGGTACGCTGGTCACGATCGGCGCCGACGAGGGCACGCCGCTCAGCAAGTCGCCGCCGCTCGTGTATCGCGTCAAGCGTGGCGACACGCTGGCGCGCATCGCGCAGCATCATCATTGCAGCGTCAAACAGCTACAGGCCTGGAACGGATTGAAGGCGTCGTCACGGCTGAAACTGGGGCAAGTGCTGCATGTCGCGTCGCCGGAAACGGTGCGCGCGGTTAAGGCTGCAAACGCGGCCAATGCGGCCGCCGCCAAGGCCACCGCGGCGGGCTCCGCGCCGGCGGCTTCGCTCGCGGCGCAGCAGGCATCGTCGGCGGGTTCGGCGGCGGCTTCGGCGCAGTCAGCATCGCCGGCGCCCACCGCCGAACAGGCACGTGAAGTCGCGCAGCAAACCGCGCGGCACGCGAACAGCGTCGCGCTGGCCTGGCCCGCGGGCGGCCGCGTGGTCGAAGGATTCCAGCCGGGCGAAACGCGCGGCATCGAAATCGGCGGCAAGCCCGGCGATCCGGTGCGCGCCGCCGCCGACGGCAAGGTGATGTACGCCGGCACAGGGTTGAACAGCTACGGCAGTCTGATCATCGTCCAGCACAACAAGGACTTTCTGACCGCCTACTCGCACAACCGCAAGCTGCTGGTCAAGATCGGCGACATCGTTCGGCAAGGGCAGCAGATCGCGGAGATGGGCGACGAAAACAACTCGCGCGTGTCCGTGGGCTTCGAGTTGCGCCGCAACGGCAAGCCGGTCGATCCGCTGCGGTATCTGCCGCAAGGGCGCGGCTAGTCACGCCTGGTCACGCGCCGTCAATCGAACCACCGCAGCGCCGCGGCGACGATCGCTTCCGGCGCATCTTCCTGCATCAGGTGGCCAGCTTCCGGCACCGCCTGAAAGCGCGCTGCCGGTATCGCGGCGGCCAGTTGACGGCCGCGTTCGAGCGGGATCCACTGGTCCTGTTCGCCCCACAGAATCTGCACCGGGCAGCGCACGCGCGGATAACGCGCTTCGACCTCGTCGGTGTAGCGCTGGTCCATCTGCGCGATCTGCCGGTAGAACGCGGCTTGTCCCGTGGCGCCGAGCCACGGCGTCACGTAAGGCGCGAGTTCGTCGTCCGGAATCTCGCGGGCGATCGCGCCACGCACATAGGCCTTCACCACCGCTTCGTGAATATAAGGCGGCAGCCCGGCGAATGCTTCGCCGTGGTCGCGCACATGCCGCACGAACGGCGAACCCCACGGCGCAACCGCGACCGGATCGATCAGCGTGAGACTGCGGTACTCGCAACCGTCGAGCAGATGCGCGCGTAATGACGTCGCGCCGCCGAAATCATGCGCGATGACGTCCGGGTTCTTCAGCTTCCAATGCGCGAGCAGTTCCGCGAGCAACACATTCTGGATGCCGAGAGAAACGTCCTGCCCGTCGCGCTGCTCTGATTGGCCGTAGCCGAGCAGGTCGTAGTAATGAACCGTGCGTGTCTGCGCGAGATGCGCAGCAATGCGATGCCACACATACGAAGAGAACGGCGTGCCGTGAATCAGCACCAGCGGCGCACCGTTGCCGGTCACGTTGTAGCGCACGGTTTGATCGCGGAATGTATAGCCTTCGGGGAGCGGCCAGGTTTGCATAGCGATGAGCGTCGCAAGAAAGTCTGCTTACCTTAGCAGGGGGACGCGCAGCGTGCTGCGCGGCTTTTCGTAGACGGCTCTGCATGGCTCCCGCAGAAGCTCACCTTTGTTTTATTCAGCAACGCCAGGCAAATTCAGAAACGTGGCGCTGGCGGGAACACTTGCATGACCAGTCGGCCGCGTCGGCAACTCACACTCTTACGAATCGAGCATAAATTGGCTTGAAACAACGGGTATTTGTGCTGGCTGGAGTCGGGAAGCCAGGTAATCCATCGGCTACGAGCGCATGCCGCGTTCATGCTGGCAGCGCTCCATCGATTGAAAGCCGACTTTTCAACGGTGAGGAAATTCGGGAGCCGGCGGCGCGATGCGCCGCCGCGCTCGCCGCTCGACTGCAAAGGCACTTGCCGCATCCCGGTCAAGCGAACGAGCCAGCGCGACCCAGCCTACTTCGTCTGAGTACCGCGCAACAGTTGCGACACCTGGCCGTGGTGATGCAGGATCGCCGGATCGGCCTGCAACAACGGCAGGTAGCGCGGCAAAAACATATTCTCCGGCAGATCGGGCGAGAACAAACCGGTGACCGCTTCGGCTGCGGCGAGCCGGTCGGCGGCGTCGGCTTCCTTGTCGTCGAGGATTTCGTCGACGCTTGCAATGACCGTCGAAAGCGACGTGAGCCAGCGAAACCCCGAACCGTTGATGAGCACTTGCAGAAAGGCCGCGGGCGTCACCGGACCGAATTGCCTTTCATACACTGCGCGTTCGTGATCGAGAATGGCCTTGTGCAGCGCCAGTAGCGGCCTGCGAATGTCCGAGAGGAATTGAGTGCATTGCTGGTCGTCCATTGTGTTGCTCCTTCGGATGGTCTGGCCGGATCGGAATCGCGTGTTCGCGCGAAGCGCGCCGGCTCGCGCTAATGCGCCGATGGTAACGCATTGATTCGAATCCCGTTTCAACCCGGCGCGAGGCATCGGCAAAGGTCCCTCGCAGCGGCCAGCCGCGCCCGCCTGCAAGGCGAACTTCTTTTTCGACGGCTACAATTTGCCGGTCTGTTCCGGCGCGTGCGCGCCGCGCATCATCCGCCGTTGCAACTGCATGCCAGGCGCATCGCTGATTGGTTTGGCTTGCCAAACAAACACGGCAAGTCTTTGCGTTTTGGTTCGACGTCTCTGTCTAAACAGCCTCATCGACAATAAGCCCCACCCGGAGCCGCTCATGACAACCTTCAACATCAACGGTGAGACCCATACCGTCGACGCGCCACCCGACATGCCCCTGTTGTGGGTGTTGCGCGATCTCGTCGGCCTGACCGGCACCAAGTTCGGTTGCGGCATTGCCCAGTGCGGCGCATGCACGGTGCATCTCGATGGCGTCGCGGTGCGCTCGTGCGTGTTTCCGGCGGCGGCGGTCGGCGACCGGAAAGTCATCACGATCGAAGCGATCGGCGGCACACCGGCCGGGCAGAAGGTGCAACAGGCATGGCGTCAACTGGACGTCGTGCAATGCGGCTACTGTCAGTCGGGGCAGGTGATGGCGGCGGCCTCGCTGCTCGCGAGCAACCCCAATCCGACCGATGCGGATATCGACGCCGCGATGGCCGGCAACATCTGCCGCTGTGGGACGTACAACCGCATCCGCGCGGCGATCAAGCAAGCCGCGAAGGGAGCCTGATATGTCCCGGGGATTGCTCGATGCACAGAACGGCGCAGCGTCGTCGAAAGGCAGCGCAGGCGGTGTCTCGCGCCGCGCTTTTCTGAAATTCGGCGTGACGGTGGGCGCGGCGGCCGGCGGCGGCTTGCTGCTCGGCTTCAGCATGCCGGCCGCGAGCCAGGATCAGAAGGCCGGCAAGTCGGCGATCGGCGGCGACGCGGTCGAAGCGCCGCAAAGCGGCGTATTCGCGCCGAACGCGTTCATCCAGATCGACACCGCGGGCAAGGTCACGCTGGTGATTCCGAAGGTCGAGATGGGCCAGGGCGTCTATACGTCGATTCCGATGCTGATCGCCGAAGAGCTCGAAGTGCCGCTCGACGCGGTCACGCTCGATCACGCGCCGCCCAGCGAAAAACTCTTCATGGACCCGCTGCTCGGCGGCCAGCTCACCGGCGGTTCGACGTCGATCCGCTTTGCATGGGAGCCGATGCGCCGCGCCGGCGCCACTGCTCGCATCATGTTGATCAACGCGGCCGCGCAGCAATGGCAGGTCGATCCGGCGAGCTGCCGAGCGCAGGCCGGGCAGGTGATCCACGCGCCCAGCAAGCGCAGCATCGGCTATGGTCAACTCGCGGAAGCGGCGGCCAAACTGCCCGCGCCACAGAACGTGCCGCTGAAAGACCCGAAAGATTTCAAGCTGATCGGCACCGCGGTCAAGCGCCTCGATTCGCCGGAGAAAGTGGATGGCACCGCGCTGTTCGGACTGGACGTACGCGTGCCCGGCATGGTCTACGCGGCGATCGCGAACTGCCCGGTGTTCGGCGGCACGCTGGCCAGCGTCGACGATAGCAACGCGAAGAAGATCCCCGGCGTGCGCCAGGTCGTCAAGCTCGACAACGCGGTCGCGGTGATCGGCGACCACACGTGGGCCGCGAAGCGCGGCGTGCAGGCGCTCGACATCAAGTGGAACGAAGGCGCGGGCGCGAACCTTTCGATGAAGCAGATCGTCGACGATCTCACCAATGCTTCGCAGCGCAACGGCGCGGTTGCGCGCAAAGAAGGCGACGTCGGCAATGCGTTCTCCCATGCGAAGTCGCGCGTGGACGCCGTGTATCAGCAGCCGTTTCTCGCACACGCGACGATGGAGCCGGTCAACTGCACGGTACACGTGCGCGCCGACGGCTGTGAGATCTGGCTCGGCTCGCAAGTGCCGACGCGGGTGGTGGACGCCGCGGTGGCCGTCACGGGCTTGCCCGCCGACAAGATTGTCGTGCATAACCATCTGCTCGGCGGCGGCTTCGGCCGGCGGCTCGAGTTCGACATGGTCACGCAGGCGGTCAAGGTCGGCAAGCAGGTGTCGACGCCGGTGAAGGTGCTATGGACGCGCGAAGAAGACATTCAGCACGACATGTACCGCCCGTACTACTACGACAAGATCTCCGCCGGACTCGACGCGAACGGCAAGCCGATCGCGTGGCAGCACAGGATTGTCGGGTCGTCGATCCTGGCGCGCTTCGCGCCGCCCGCGTTCAAGAACGGCCTCGACCCGGACGCGGTCGAAGTGGCCTCGGACCTGCCGTACGACTTGCCGAACCAGTTGGTCGACTACGTGCGCCAGGAACCGCACGCGGTGCCCACCGCATTCTGGCGCGGCGTGGGACCGACGCGCGGCACCTTCGTGGTGGAGAGCTTCATCGACGAACTCGCCATCGAAGCCAAAGTCGATCCGGTCAAATACCGTCAGGATCTGCTCGGCAAAACACCACGCGCGCTGAATGTGCTCAACACCGCCGCGCAGGCGGCGGGCTGGGGCAGTGCGTTGCCGAAGGGGCAAGGGCGCGGCGTGTCGGTGATGCACGCGTTCGGCAGCTTCTTCGCGATCGTCGTCGATGTCGCGGTCGATCAGGGCGAGGTCGCGGTCAAGCGGGTCGTGTGCGCGGTCGATTGCGGGATGGTGGTCAATCCGAACACGATCGAAGCGCAGGTGCAGGGCGGCATCATCTTCGGCATCACGGCGGCGCTGTATAGCGAGATCACGATCAAGGACGGTCGTGTCGAGCAGAACAACTTCACCGACTACCGGATGCTGCGTATAGATCAGACGCCGCCGATCGACGTGCATATCGCGAAGAGCAGCGAGGCGCCAGGCGGCATCGGCGAACCTGGCACGGCGGCGCTCGCGCCCGCGCTGACCAACGCGATTTACGCGGCCATCGGCAAGCGGCTGCGGCAATTGCCGGTCGGCAGCCAATTGAAAACCGCCTGACGGGAGCCCGACATGAAAAACACACTGAAGGGTTTCGGCGCGGCGTTGTGCGTGGCGCTGCCGTTCATCGCGCAGGCGCCGGCTCATTCGGCCACCCCGGCAGCCACCCCGGCAGCGGCGCAGGCAGCAGACCCGGCGCTGGTGCAACGCGGCGCCTATCTGGCGAAGCTCGGCGATTGCGTCGCCTGTCACACGGCGCCGAAGGGCAAGCCGTTCGCCGGCGGCCTGCCGATGATGACGCCAATGGGCCAGATCTACACCACCAACATCACGCCCGACCCGCAGACCGGCATCGGCAGCTATACGGAAGAAGACTTTGCGCGGGCGATGCGCGAAGGCGTCGCGAAAGACGGCCATAACCTGTACCCGGCAATGCCGTATCCGTCCTACGCGAAGGTCAACGACGACGACATGAAAGCGCTGTACGCGTTTTTCATGAGCGGCGTGGCGCCGGTGCAGCAGGCGAATCGCGCGCCGGATATCAAATGGCCGTTGAACATGCGCTGGCCGCTGAAGTTCTGGAACATGGCGTTTCTCGAGAAGGGCGCGTATCAGGACAAGCCGGGCAAGGATGCCGCATGGAATCGCGGCGCGTACCTGATTCAGGGGCTCGGGCACTGCGGGTCGTGCCATACGCCGCGCGGCATCGCGTTCCAGGAGAAGGCGCTCGATGAAAGCGGCAGTGCGTTCCTGACCGGCGGCGTGCTCGACGGCTGGTTCGCGGCGAACCTGACTGGCGAGCACAACGTCGGGCTGGGTCGCTGGAACGAGCAGGATCTGCAGGCGTTCCTGAAGACCGGCGCGAATCGTCACGCGTCGGCGTTCGGTTCGATGACCAGCGTGATCAACAACAGCACGCAGGGCATGACCGACGCCGACATCGCCGCGATGACGACGTATCTGAAGTCGCTACCGCCGGCGGGCGGCAGCGGTGCGCCGCCTTATACATACGATCCGCAGGCGACCAAGGTGTCGCTGAACCGTCCCGCGAACGATGCTGGCGCGCGCGTCTATACGGCGTACTGCATGCACTGTCACGGCGTCGACGGACGCGGCTTCGCGCCGATGCTGGCGCCGTTGGCGGGCAATCCGAACGTGCTGGAGAAGGACCCGTCGTCGTTGATCAACGTGACGTTGAATGGCACTGACGATCTGGTGGTCGGCGGTGTGCCGTCGCCATTTCCCATGCCGAAGTTCGCGCCGGTGCTCGACGACAAGCAGATCGCCGACGTGCTGAGCTTCGTGCGAGCCGGCTGGAACAACGGCGCGCCGGCGGTAACGGCGGCTGAAGTGGCGAAGCTGCGCAAGTCGACGCAGGCGGCTCGGTAGTCGTCAGCGCAGTTATACGGGTAGTCATACGCGACAACGCAAAACAAACGGCAACCGTGCGGAACGCGGTTGCCGTTTTCTTACAGGCTTGGAAGCGCTGGCGCGCCGCAAGTCCCAGCTCAACGATGCTGCCCGACCTTCTGCCGCTTTTCGAGCACGCGTGCATACCACGTCAACGGGAAGCACATCGCGAAGTAAATCATCGCGACCATGCCGTAGATCGGAAACGGACGGAACGCGGCATTGGTGATCATCGTGCCGGTCTTGGTCAATTCGATGAAGCCGATGATCGACGCGAGCGCGGTGCTCTTCACCACTTGCACGAGAAAGCCGACCGTCGGCGCGACGGCGATCTTCAGCGCCTGCGGCCACACGATATAGCGCAACTGCTGGCTGAACGTCATGCCGAGACTCGCGCCCGCGGCCCACTGGCCGCGCGGCACGGCTTCGACGCAGCCGCGCCAGATATCGACCAGATACGCGCTCGTATAAAGCGTCAACGTGACGGTCGCCGCGACCCACGGCGATACATCGACGCCGAGCAGCGGCAAACCGAAGAACGCGAGAAACAGCTGCATCAGCAGCGGCGTGCCCTGAAACACTTCCACATACAGCACGACGATGCGGCGCAGCCACGCGATCGGCGACACGCGCATCGCGAGCAGCAACAGCCCGACAAGGCCGCCGCCGACAAACGCGATCAACGACAACAGCACCGTCCAGCGGGCGGCGAGCAACAGATTGCGGGCGATGTCCCACAGCGTGAATTCGACCATGATCAGCGCTCCGTCGGCAGGGTGCGGGCGCCGCGCCACATCAGGCGGGTGCGCCAGTTACGCGGTGCGCTGTCGTTGCCGCGCGCCGTGCGGCCCGCGAACAGGCCGCGTCCGAACCGGTTGAGGATTTGCCGCAACACGATCGACATCAGCAGATAGGTTGCGGTGATGATCACGTAGCTCTCGAACGAGCGGAAGTTGCGCGACTGGATGAAGTTGGCCGCATAGGTCAGATCGGGCACCGAGATTTGCGACACCACCGCCGAACCGAGCATCACGATCAGCACCTGGCTAAGGAGCGCGGGAAACACGTTGGCGATCGCCTGCGGCAGCACGACATGGCGAAACACCTGCCGTCGATGCAGGCCGAGCGCCTGCGCCGCTTGCACCTGGCCGGGCGGAATCGAATCGATGCCGGCGCGCACGATCTCGATCGCGTACGCGCCGAGATTGACGGTCATCGCCAGAATCGCGGCCTGGATTTCGTCGATATGAATGCCGAGACTCGGCAAGCCGAAGAACACGAAGAACAACTGCACGATGAACGGCGTATTGCGGATCAGCTCCACGTAGCTCGCCACCACCCAGCGCGCCCATTTCGGCCCGGCCACCGCAATGCTCGCGCCGCCGATGCCGACCAGGCCGCCGAGCACGGTGGAGACCGTGGTGAGCCCGAGGGTCACGGCAACGCCGCGCGCGAGCATTCCCGCATAGAGGCCGAAGCCGCTGAAATCGAACGCATAGGTCATCGCGTGGCGCTCATCATGAGGTCAAACTCCGCCGCGGACGCCCGAAGGACAGCCCCTCGGAGGGCGCCCCGAGGGAAGTCCTCTTGAGGGACCGCCAGGGCAGTCCGCGCAAAAAAGATTCAGAGGTCGGCCGGCAGCGGAGCACGCAGCCACTTCTGCGAAATCGCGTTCATGGTGCCGTCCTGGCGGGCCTTGGCAATCGTTTCGTCGACTTTCTGCTTCAGACGCGGCTCGTTCCTGTTCAGACCGACGTGATCCGGAGAGCTGAACAGCGAGAACTTCTGCTCCGGATCGTTCGCCGGATGACGCGCGAGAATCGTGGCGCCGACGTCGTTGCCGACTACCATCAACTGTACCTGACCAGAAAGAAACGCCGAAATTGCGCCGTTCGGATCGTCGAAACGTTTGATGTTGGCGCCCGGCGGCGCGATCTTTGTGACGCTCAGGTCTTCCAGCGTGCCGCGCGCGACCGAAATCGACTTGCCGGCGAGGTCCGCGGCGTTCTTCACGGGCAGCGACTTCGGGCCGAACACCGCGAGGTAGTAGGGCGCATAAGGCTGCGAGAAGTCGATCACCTTTTCGCGCTCCGGCGTCTGGCCGACCGACAGCAGCATGTCGGCCTTATGGTCGGCGAGGTAGGCCATGCGGTTGTCGCCCGTCACCTGCACGAGTTCGACCTTCGCGTTGAGCGCCTTGCCAATCAGGTTGGCGACGTCGATGTCGTAACCCATCGGCTTCATGTCCGGACCGATCGAGCCGAACGGCGGATAGTCCTCGAACACGCCGATGCGCACCGTGCCCGACTTCGCGATGTTGTCGAGCGCATCGGCATGCGCGGCCGACGGCAACGCGCACAGTGCGCCGAGGGCCGTGAAGGCGAGCGTCGCGGCAAGCGTGGCGAACACGCGGCGGGTCTGCGAGTGAGCAACGGGGCGCTGATTCATGATGTGTCCTCTGTCGAAAGCGTCGGTATTGGAACAGGTTGCAAAAGCTGGGCTCAGCGGCGCCTGTCTGCGCGCCGCCCGGCGCACGTTGCTGGCCGGATGCGTCGCGGTGTGGAAGCACTCTAGGTTTGCCAAAATCCCTCAACAAACGAAATATGCGCATGGGCGGCATGACGCAAGCTCATGGGTCGGGGTTTGCGTAGTCGCCGGGGCGAGTGTCGGGCAACCGGTGGGAGGGCCTAGTCAGTGGCGGATGCGGGTTAACGTCCATGCTTTGGACAGTGACGCGGCTGACGTCGAGGTATGAGGAAAGCTCGGTTCTGGTGCGGCGGTCGCCGCGCTTTGCCCTGTGCCGGTGCAGAACGGGCCGCGGATCGCGCTCGCCTGGCGGCGGCATGAGTCGAACGCATGCGGGTTTGCCTATCCGCATCCCGTGCAGCCGCTTCGGATCACGTATCCTGTGGGCTTGACGGGCGTACCGGCGAGCCACGCCGCCATGCCCGCGCAATGACTTTTTCTGATTCTGGATACTCCGATGCGACGTCTCCCGCCGCTCAACGCGCTGCAGATCTTCGAAACCGTCGCGCGCCATCGCAGCTTCACGCGCGCCGCCGACCATCTGTGCCTGACGCAAGGCGCGGTCAGCCGGCAGATCATCGCGCTCGAGGACTACTACAAGTTCCCGCTCTTCAAGCGTCACGCGAAAGGTCTGACGCTGACCGCCGAAGGCGAAATGCTGCTGCCGGCCGTGAAGGAGAGCTTTGCCCGCATCGAGGAGATTTCGCTGCGGCTCACGCGGCAGCGCACCGATCTCGCGCTGAAAGTGCCGACCTGCGTGATGCGCTGGATGCTGCCGAAGATCATGCGCTTCCAGGCCGAATATCCCGATCTGCACGTGCAGATCACCACGACCTGGCAACACGACGTCGATTTCCAGAGCGAGCCGTTCGATGCGGCGATCATCTACGGATCGTCGCCCGGTGCCGACGTGCAGGCGGTGCCGTTGTTCGAGGAGCGTCTGACGCCGGTCTGCGCGCCTGATCTGCTGAAGGACAAGCCGCTCACCCGGGTGGCGGATCTGGCGCGCCACACGCTGCTGCACCCCACGCGCGATCATCGCGACTGGAAAATGTGGCTCGCCAGGGTGACCGAGGTGGATGCCGCGAACGCCGATGCGGTCGACGCCGAACACGGCCCGAGTTTCGATACGCTCGATATGGCGACCAACGCCGCGTTGCAGGGCTTCGGCGTCGCGATCAGCGACCTTGCGCTGATCGACGAGGACGTCGCGGCGCGGCGCCTGGTGCGACCGTTCGATACGGTGCTCAAGACCGGCTGGCGCTATTACTTCGTGTATCCGGACTCAGTTGCGCATCAGCAGAAGCTGAATCTGTTCCGCGACTGGATTGCCGCGCATTGGGAAGAGTAGGCCTGCGCATAGCGCGGAGCAGGCGGTCCGCCTGCCGCCGCCTCAGGGCGCGAACGACAAAAACAGATACGCGGCGAACAGCGACAGATGCACCGCGCCTTGCAGAATCGTCGTGCGTCCGGTGCTGAGCGTGAGCGTGCCGACCACCAGCGTGAGCGCCAGCAGCACCGTTTCCTTGCCGTTGATGCCGAGCACGAGCGGCTGACCGGTATACAGAAACACGCCGGCGACGGTCGGAATGGTCAGGCCGATACTGGCAAGCGCCGAACCGAGCGCGAGGTTCAGGCTGTTCTGCAAGCGGTCGGCGCGCGCCGCGCGTACCGCGGCGAGGCCTTCGGGCAACAGCACCAGCGCGGCAATGATGATCCCCACCACGGCCGGCGGCGCCCCGGCATTCTGGACCGCGATTTCGACGACCGGCGACAGCACCTTCGCGAGCAGCACCACGGCGACCAGGCACACCAGCAGCAGCACGCCGCTCACCAGCGCGAGGCCGCCGCTCGGCGGCGCGGCATGGACGTCTTCGTCGGGCACGCCGGCGAGGAAGTAATCGCGATGACGCACGGTCTGCACGAACACGAAGACGCCATACAGCACCAGCGACGAAATCCCGGCGAACGCCAGTTGCGAATTCGACAGGATCGGACCGACGCTGGTGGTCGTGTAGTTCGGCATGACCAGCGTCAGCACGGACAACGACGCGAGCACCGCCAGCGCGGCGGCCGCGCCGCGGCTCTGAAAGTCCTGCTCCAGATGGCGGATGCCGCCCGTCAGCAGGCAGATGCCGACGATCCCGTTACAGACGATCATCACCGCGGCGAAGACCGTGTCGCGCGCCAGACCGGCTTTTTCGGGGCCGGCGGTCAGCATCACCGAAACGATCAGCGCCACCTCGATCACGGTGACGGCCACCGCTAGCACCAGCGTGCCGAACGGCTCGCCGACGCGATGCGCGACCACTTCCGCGTGGTGTACCGCGGTGAAGACCGCCGCGCAAAGCGCCACGCCGACGAGCGCGAGCAGCAGCGCGTTGCCCGGCACCGCATAGGCGGCGCCGAGGACGATCCACGCGACAACGGGCGCGGCAAGAGTCCAGCGGGGCAAAACGGTCGCGGGCGTGGTCATTCGGGCTTTCCTTTCAATGCTTGTTCACGACTGAGGCGGATCGGCGCCGCCAGGGATTAAAGCGCAGCGAAATGTTAAACCAATGTATGAGCAATGCTATATAACGTATTAAATTATAAAGGATAATTTGATACGGACGAGATTTCGCCCGTGCCGGCGCCTCGTCCACGACAGACGTAATGATGCCGCATGCGGCCGACTCGTCGCGACGCAAAAGGAAGGAGTTTTCCGGAGACGGATCGCCTGCGCGGAATTGCGCGGCGGGTGTCTTGGGCAAGCGTGGCGATTGCGCTGTGGGAACCGCAGGCCTAGTCGTGCAAAACTGCGCGGCGCCGTGCCGGACGAATCGGTTCAATGCCGGTCGAGAGGCGCCAATGTCACGCAGCCGGACACTGGCGCCCGCTTGTTTCTCTACAGCAAACCTACCCGATTACTGGCCGCCTTCAGCACGAATCGTCAGCGCATTCTTCACCGATTTCACGCCAGGCACGCCTTGCGTAGCTTGCGTCGCGAGGTCGATTTGCGACTGTTCCGGCACCGAACCGGCCAGCGTCACGTCACCGCCGCGCGCACGCACGGTGATGTTCGCCACGCTCACGCCCTTCGTCTTCGACAGCGTGCTGCGGACCTTGCGTTGCAGGGCGCGGTTTTCCGCCTTGGTCTGCTTGGCGGTCGGCGCCGCGGCGGCCGGCGCTTCGGCCTCGCTGCTTTGCGCGTAGGCATTGAGGGACGCCAGAACAATCAGTGCGCCGCCGATCATCTTCATTGCCGGGAATGCTTTCATTCAACTTTCTCCTATTGTCATAAGTACGCAGTCCCCGGATGGGGACGATTTGCTACACCAACGAGTAAATCAGGATCGAATCTGAATGGAACAGTACTGCAGGCCGTGCGAAGCGTTCAACCTGTATGCTGATTCGGGCGTGCTGAAGCGCATGCGACCCGGCAAAGGCCGAACTAACGGCCGGAGAGAACGATACCCCAATTAGTGACATGTTGAATGCCAGGCTATACCGAAATGAGGCTTTGGTACAACGAATGGGCTGATGGAAGCAGGCCGATGGCGTTGTATCGCTGATTGCAAGGCCGGTTTTGATTCTCTTTATTGCGATTCTCACCGACCAGGATTGTGTTTTATCCCAAATCCTGGGGCGGGATTTGCGCATACTCGTGCACTTTTAAAGCTTCATGCTGTGCGCCAGAAACAGGATCGATTGAGGACCGAATGCATGCGAAATGAGTTACTCCCGATTCTGCCGTTGCTGCGTGACGATTTGCCGGTCGATACGATCGAACTCGCGCGTTTCATGATCGGCAAATATCTCGTGCACGATCTGCCGGCAGGGCGCATCAGCGGACGGATCGTCGAAACCGAGGCCTACCCGCTCGGCGATTCGACCAGCCATGCGTTTATGGGCCGCCGTGCGCATAACGGCGCGATGTTTCTGGCGCCCGGCCACGCCTATGTGCGGCTTACCTACGGACTCTCGTACATGCTCAATATGTCCGCTGAAGCGCACGAGGTCGGCGCCGGCATTCTGTTTCGCGCGCTCGAGCCGCTCGAAGGGCTCCCGCTGATGGAAGCGCGGCGCCCCGGCGTGCCGTTGCGCGATCTGGCGCGCGGACCTGGCCGGCTCACGATGGCGCTCGGCATCGGCCAGTCATTCGACGGTTGCGATCTTTGCACGGGGCGCGGCTTGTGGATCGGCGTAATCGAGAAAGGGGAAATGCCAATTGGCGTGACGACACGTATCGGCTTGTCGCGCGAAACGCATCGGCCGCTGCGGTTTTTCGAGCCGGGTAGCGCATTCGTCAGTGGTCCGCGAAAACTATTGCTGGTGCCACATTCCGGTGCATAAAAAGCTTGCGTAAATTCGACTGCCAGCGCGCCGCATTGCGGCAAAAGCCGCTCGGATCAGACATATTTTTAAAACGTCAGACACATAGGGTGACGCTCCCGACAATTATTACCGCAACGGCACAACGTATATTGCATCGTCCGGCAATATTCGGAGCATTTTTTCGAATTCAACAATTATGTATCTCCCAATCAAGGGTTTTCCCTTGGCGATCTGGTGACTAGACTCAACTCATTCGCTTTTCACATGGTGTGGCAAGCGATGCAAATAAAACCAGGTCCGGAGGTAAATCATCATGAAATCGCTCATTAGGGCAGTCGCCATTGCGGCCATTCTCGCCGCTCCGATCGCTTCGTTTGCTCAGGCGAGCCAACAACCCGTGAGCCGCGCCGATGTTCGCAACGAATTGATCCAGTGGGAACAGGCGGGCTATAACCCGGCCACTTCCAACGACACGAACTATCCGGCCGATGCCCAGGCCGCCGAGCGCCGTGTAGCGGCGCAGAACCCGGCGCTCGCCCAGACGACCCAGCCGGTCGCCGACACGAGCGGTTATGGCGCGCCGATGAGCGGGTCGTCGCAAGCGGGCGGCGTACTCCAGCCGACAACCGGCCCGAAGTCGGTGTACTTCGGCAACTAAGTTTGGGTAGTCGCGTCGCGGCGGCGGCTGCGGTGTCCGGCCGGCCGCTGGGCGAGGCGGGGCATGCGCGAAACGCATCCACCTTTGCAGCGGCAAGCAGTTTGATATGACAACAGCGTGCGTGCTGTTCTCGTTGACGGCGCGCACGGCAACCGCGAACTGATTCAACCCGTCGCGATGCGTATTTGCATTGCCACGCGCACCAAGTCCCGCTGAACCACGCGCGCCGCGCTCCAGTTCAAAGAACCTCCGCTGCCGCAAGGTAGCTTCGCCCAAGCTTCTCAGAGATTGGGCGTTTTTGCGTCCTTTTCCGCAGCCGCGCAGCCGGTCTCGCGGCGTTCAGCATGCCGCGTGCGTCAAGGCCGCTCGCCGTGAATATAGAACTCGAGTTGCTGAATGGTGAACTGCTGTTCGGCGATGATGTTCTTCACCAGGTCGCCGATCGACACCATGCCGACCAGCCGGTCATTGTCGATCACCGGCAGGTGGCGCATGCGCCGCTCGGTCATCAGGGCCATGCAGTCTTCGGTGGTCTGATCGGGACGCACGAAGCGCACGGCCTTGCTCATGATCTCGCGTACCGGCGTGGCCTTCGACGAACGATCCATCAGTACCACCTTGCGCGCATAGTCGCGCTCCGTGATGATGCCGGCGATGCTGTCGCCGTCCGTCACGACCAGTGCGCCGATGCTTTTTTCGGCCATCAGTCGGATCGCCTCGTAGACGGAATCGTCGGCGCCGATCGTGAAAACGCCGGTGTTGTTCGGTTTCGTTTTGAGAAGCTGGGCAACGCTAGTCATGGGGCGGCTCCGTTTCGCAGTGCAGCACGCCGGCACGGCGTGCTGTCGTGTGGGACAGGCCATTCCAGTATAGGCGTGACGCGTCGGTGCCGTATCCCCGGGAATACCTGGGGCGCGTTGCGCGTTCATTTCGGGTAGCGGCACCGCGGCGCAGCGCTCCGTGTGCCGCAAAGGGACATACGGGTGCGCCGCGCGGATTAGCGGTAAACTCCCAGTCCATACCTTATTCCCGGTTTGATCGGGTTCATGTCAGCACCACTGTCCAACGCCATGCTCACGTCTCACGATCCATCGCCAGCAGCAGAAGGCGCAATCAACGGCGAGTGCGTCGTTCTCGACGCCACTGCCACGCTTCCCACGCGCTACGGCACGTTCACCTCGTACGTGTTTCGCGTGTGCGAAAGCGGCGCCGAACATCTCGCGCTCGTGATGGGCGATGTCGCCAACCAGTCGTCCGTGTTGACGCGCCTGCATTCCGAGTGCCTCACGGGCGACGTGCTCGGTTCGTATCGTTGCGATTGCGGCGAGCAGCTCGACCTCGCGCTGCGCTATATCGCGGCCGAAGGCTGCGGCGTGCTGTTGTATCTGCGCGGCCACGAAGGGCGCGGCATCGGCCTGTCGAACAAGATTCGCGCGTATGCGCTGCAAGAGCAGGGGCGCGATACCGTCGAGGCCAATCTCGATCTCGGCTTGCCGGACGATTCGCGCGAATACGATTCGGCCGCGGGCATTCTGCGCACGCTGAAGGTCACGTCGGTGCGCTTGATGAGCAACAATCCGGAGAAGTTCGACACGCTGTCCAAGCACGGCATTCCGGTGTGCGAGCGGGTCGCGCTGGCGATTCCGATGCGCGAGGAAAACGAGCGCTATATCCGCACCAAGCAGCTCAAGTTCGGTCACTACTTCGACGAGAACGAATAAGTGATGCGGGTTTGCCGGCTGCCGTTTGAGCGCGGCGGCCGGCGTTGCCGTGGCGGATTTGTCGAGATGTTGCGTCGGTCAATGCAGTTGTGTGCGTGCCTCGGACGGCCCCCGTGCTGCATGGAGTAATAGCGGCAAAAGGCGCAAAAGCGGCATAGCGGTAGCGCGCTGGCGCGAATCAGAACAGACCGAAATCGTCGTTGCTGTCAGGAATCGCGTCGAGCAGGTCTCGTAGCGCGCGCCAGCCGACCCATCCCAGAAGCATCGCCGATATCGCCAGCCAACGGTTGGCGCTGGCGTTCACGCGCGTCGATGAAGTTCGACAGGCCGCGGTCTTCCCCGATTCGTTTCCGATCGATGCGCGCCGCAAAAGGCAGGTCTGCATGCTGTGTCTCCTTCTGTGGCGATGGCTGGTCAGCGGAGCGCAGCCGCAGTTCCGGCCACACGTGGCAACATCGCCGCAAACGCCTGCGCCAGCGTCGTCGCGCCGAAGCGCCGTTCGCTGACGCGCGCTTCGACGTCGATGCGGCCCGCGTTGTGTGCGTCGTACAGATCGGTGATCAGGCGCGCGTGATGCTCGCTGAGCCCGGCGCGCTGAAGCACGGCGGCCCATTCGCCGCGCGGCACTTCATGCGCGGCGACCGGACGGCCCGTCAATTCGTCAAGCGTGCGCGCAACATCCAGCGCGCTGACACGCTCAGCGCCCTCAATGCTCACGACGCGTGGCGATGCCAGCGGAACTCCTGCGTCGAGCAGCAGTTCAGCGGCCAGCAAGCCCACATCCTGTGCGGCGACAGTCGGGAACAGCTTGCTCAACGGATGATGCAGGCTCGGCAGCACGCCTTGGGCGAGCGCCATCGGCAAGACGCGAGCCCAGTTGTGCATGTGCTCGGCGGCGCGCAGAAACGTCAGTTGCGCGTCCACGCTCCGCAACTGCGTTTCGAGGTGATGAAAAAGCGTCGTGATGCCCGTGCCACCCGGCTGTTCAGCGCCGTAGTCGGAGAGCGCGAGCACGCGTGACGGCGGATTGGCACGCAATGCCGCGACGCTCACGTCGATCATGTGCCGCATCGCAGCCTCGGGATCCGCGTGCGCACGCGGCACCGGACACAACATCTGCACGGCATGCGCGCCATCGATCACGCGCGCCACCGACGCCGCGTCGCTCAGATCGGCGACGGCTATCTCGCAGCCGATTGCCGCGAGCGGGCCGCCTTGCTGTTCGTCGCGGACCACCGCGCGCACTTCACGGCCCGCGCGACGCAACGCCGTCGCACTCATCCGGCCCACGTTGCCGGCTGCTCCAAAAATCACGAACACGTTGAGCTCCTGGGGGGCGATTGGTATGGCGTCATCTTAGGTGCATGACGCTCGGCGAGCGCGCGGGCAAAGATGGCTCTGCGCAGATTCGGATGATGGTTTTTTCGGCGATACGGCGCGAGCAAGCATTGAATCTCGTAGCGCCGGGCGAAGCGGTGAAAAACGCAGCACAATGCACGTACGTTGTGCCGCCATCCACGAGGGAAGCCATGAACGCCGTGACACCGATACTGCAACCGCACAGTGGGTCCCGTATCGCCTTGCGCACCAGCAAGACGCTCGGCTGGCAGGGCTTCGGCGCGGAACTGGTCAACGTGTCGGCCGGCCTGCACCGGATCCCGGCGTTCAGACATCATCGGGTGGGCGTGCATGTCGGCGCGCCGGTGAGGGCGCGCTGCATGTGCAACGAACGCCGCTACGCGCGGATTCAGGCGCACGGCGATGCCGACGTGATTCCGGCGGGGCTCGACGGGCAATGGAGCGATGAAACCGCCTGCACGATTTTCAGCGTGTGGATCGGCGAAGATTTTGCGCAGCGGACCATCGAACAGCTGGCGTTGAAGTCGGCCGACGCGCAACTGCGCCCGCAGTTCCAGATGCGCGACCCGCGCTTTCAGCATCTCGCGTGGGCGTTACGCGCTGAACTCGAAGCCGACGACGCATCCGATCCGCTGTACGCCGAGAGTCTGTGTACCGCGATGGTGGTGCGGCTGATCGGCGGTGCGCCGGCGCTCGAGGACCGGCGCCGCACGCTTGCGCCGAGGACCGCCGCGCGGGTGATCGAGTTTATCGAAGCGCATCTCGACCAACGTCTCACGCTGAGCGAACTGGCCGCGCTTGCCGATCTGAGCGTGCCGCATTTCAAGGTGCTGTTTCGCGAAACGCTCGGCATGCCGGTGCATCGCTACGTGGTGCAGCGCAGAGTGGAGCGCGCAAGAGCGTTGCTGCTTCAAGGCCGGCTCAGCGCGAGTCAGATCGCGCTGGACACCGGCTTCGCGCATCAGAGTCACATGGCGCACTGGATGGGGCGGTTGCTGGGCGTCACGCCACGCGAACTTCTCTTCACGAAGCCGGACGACGACGTGACGGGCGCCGTGTTGCCCGATCGCGGCAGCAGCGGCTCGAGAAGCTAGTACCCCGCGATGCGTTGCGGCGCGTCGCCTTGAGCCGGGCACGCCGGTATCAACCCGGCGCGGCGCCCGTCAACTGCGAGTACACATCATGCGATAGCTGCAACAGCTGCTTGCGATCGATCCCGCCCGACACCGCATAACCAAAGTCGCCATCGACCCAGTAGAACACGTTCACCGGCCCCGCCTGATACAGCTTGAACGCGGTGGTGTTCGAGTTCGCCTGGCGATGCGAGATGCACAGCGTGACACGCTCGCCGTTCGGCCCGCGATACATGAACTGCGCGGTCGGCCCGTCGGCGCCGGGCAACAGGCGGCCGCCCGAGAGGTTGAAGCCGCTCTTCGACAACACCGGCGGATGCACATTGGTGCCGAGCCGGTTGGCGAGCCACTGCACGAAATCCTGTTCGTGATCGGCGCTCATTTCGGTCGGCCGGTCGATGGCCGGCATATAGACCACATGCGCAACCGCCGCTTGCCGCGCGAACAATTCGGCGCTGTCCGCGCTGACCGGACGCGCGTCCGAGTGATCCACCGCGACCGGCGCGACGACGTCGCGCCCCATCTGCGTGCCGACGCCGATGCCCACTCCCAGCACCAGCGCCGCCGCCATCCCGGCGAATTGCGGCCAGTTGGCGGCAATGCGCCAGCGGCGCGGGGCGGGCGCTCGCAGACGCTTTGGCACCGGCTCGCTGAGCACGCGGTCATAGCGCTCATGGAACAGGTTGTTCAGCGAAAAATAATCGCTGACGCGTGCGGCCAGCTCGGGGTTCTGTTCGAGCGCGCGTTCCACGTCGACACGGCGTTCGTCGGACAGCGTGCCGTCCACGTACGCGTGCAGATCTTCTTCGCCGATCGGCATGTGTTGGTCGCTCATCGCACCACCTGTAGTTTCGCACCGGGCTGGGTGCCCGCCATCAAAGCCCGAAGCCGCTCGCGTCCGCGCGACAGCCGCGACATCACCGTGCCGAGTGGGATGTTCAGTGCAAGCGCCACGTCGGCGTAGCTCATTTCCTCGAGGCCCACCAGCAGCACGACTTCGCGCTGCTCCATTGGCAGTCGTTGCAGCGCATAGTCGAGGTCGCGCATCTCCAGCGAGCGGGTCTGCTCGGACGGCACCGCAAATTCGCTCTCGGCGACGCTGTCGTCGTCGACGGCCACGTGGACGGCGCGCGCCGACGCCTTGCGCGCCTGATTGACGAACACGTTGTGCATCATCGTGAACAGCCACGCGCGCAGGTCGGTGCCCGGCTGAAACATGCCGGTGCGGCCGAGCGCGCGCTCGAGCGTGTCCTGCACCAGGTCGTCGGCGAGATCGCGATTGTTGATCAGCGCGCGCGCATAGCGCCGCAAGCGCGGCACATGCTCCATCAACTCGTCACGGACATCCATTTTTGATCCCGATCCTGGGGCTTTGCGTAGACATAGCGCCAGCGGCCGTTGCTCGGGCTGCCAGGCGCATTCGAACTGCAAACACCATTGAGCGCATTTTATTCCGTTGCTCTGGACGAAAGTGGTGGAGCGCCGTCGATGTCATCGCATGGTCATCGCGTCGGCGGCGCGCATCAGGCCATGGGTGCGGGCTTCGCCGGCGACCACGAAGCGCTGGCGCTGCGCCGTCCAGCTCAACAGCCGGATCTCGCCGATGCGGCGGGCGGCCCACTGCGGCTGCGCCGGCGCGAGCAGCGCCAGCGTCGACATCAGCACCACCGGCTGGTTGTCGCCGTTCAGATAAATGAATTCGGTGGCGCGCTGAAACGGACCGAGCGGCAGCACCCGACGATCGACGAGCCGCAGGCCGATAGCGGCGAGCTCGGGCGCGGACGGGTCCGCGCGGGTCGGCGACGCCGCGGAAAACGGCCGTGCGGCGGTTTCCGCCAACGCCATCACCGCGGCGTTGTTGAGCGCCTGGGCGGACACCTGGGTCGCCGCAAGCCAGCCGCTCGCGGCCGCCAGCGTCAGCGCGAGCGCCACCAGCGTGTTGACCAGTTTGCGCGGACGTCCGGCCGGTTTCGCCGGTCTGGACGCGCTGCGCGAGCCGTCGACGCGGTCCGCGGCGGGTTCGTCAGTGGTTTGAAATGCGCGCTGAATCTGCGCGTTCAGCCGGCCGTAGAACGCCACCCGTCGCGCTTCCGCCGGGTCCTTGCCGAGATAGTCGTGCAGACACGCGGCGCGTTCCGGCGTCAGCGAACCGTCGGCGTAGGCCTGAATGTCGGCTTCGGAAAGTGGCGTGTCAGCAGGGACGTCGGTCGAGGTCATGGTGTCGGTGGTCGTCGGATTGCAGCTATCGAAGGGCGAACACGGGTCGGCACGGATTTATTCCAGACATTCCGTGCGTCATTTTTCCAGGCAGCAGGTGGCGCAATGACGGTCCCATCTCGATGCCTTGCCGATTTTTTCGATGTCGCCGAACCCCGAGCAAACCCGCTCGCGCATCCTTTTATTCCGCTTTCCAAATATGTTTTTTCCGCGCCGTCGACGCAGGAATAAAAGCCGCAACGCGGTGGTTCTCCCTGATGCGAACCCGCACAACACTCCCAGGAGTTCATCATGAAGAAGCTCGCATTTGCCGCCTTGTCCGTTGCCGTTCTCGCTGTTTCATCGAGCGCTTTTGCAGAAGGCAAGACACGTGCTCAGGTATACCAGGAATTGATCGAGGCACAACAGAACGGCCTGGATTACATCACCGATGCGTCGTACCCGGACGTCAACCCGATCTTCGCGCAACAGG
Organism: Paraburkholderia ultramafica; assembly: GCF_902859915.1. Taxonomy (GTDB): domain Bacteria; phylum Pseudomonadota; class Gammaproteobacteria; order Burkholderiales; family Burkholderiaceae; genus Paraburkholderia; species Paraburkholderia ultramafica. Next base: position 28,493 of record NZ_CADIKK010000036.1, on the reverse strand, counting down.
TCAAGCACCACAAGGAAGCGCTCGCAGCGGAAGCGGCGGCTGAGGCCAGCCGCGTCGCGAGCGGCCGCGCGCCCGCAGGCAACGCCAATTGAAGTATCGGCGGCCGGCGCGCGAATCGAACGGGCGCGCCGGTGTCGACTGGAATAGATCGCTGTATCGCGTGTTAGCCGGCATGTGCCTCTATCCGACAAGGAGTCTTCGTGACACAACCCTCCGTTCCCAACCCAGGGCCTGTCTGCGTGCCATGCCGACTCGCCGCGATCGGCGCGGTCGTGCTGGTGCTCGCCGGCGGCTTTGCCTACACGGCAGGCTGGCTCACGCCCGCACGTCTCACCACGTCGCGTTTCATCAACACGTTCGAAGCAGTGGCCGGTCAGCCGCATCCGGGCTATCGGCGCAATCATGCCAAGGGTCTGTGCGTCGAAGGGTACTTCGACAGCAACGGCAACGGCACGGCACTGTCCCGTGCCGTGGTATTCGCGCCGGGACGCACGCCGGTCACGGGACGCTTCGCGGTGCCTGGCGGCAACCCGTCCGCGCCGGATACCAGTTCGCCCGTGCGCAGCCTCGCATTGCAGTTCCAGTTGCAGAACGGCGAACAGTGGCGCACCGGCATGAATTCGACGCCCGTGTTCGCGGTGCACACGCCCGCGCAGTTCTATCAGCAACTGCTTGCCGCGAAGCCCGACCCGGCGACCGGCAAACCGGACCCGGCGAAACTCAAGGCGTTCTACGCGGCCAATCCCGAGACCTTGCCGTTTCAGAACTGGGTGAAAGCGCATCCGCCTTCATCGAGTCTCGCGAATGCCGCGTACTACGGCATCAACGCATTCCGCTTTACCGACAGCGCGGACACGACGCACGCCGTGCGCTGGGCGATGGTGCCGGAGACGCCATATGCGCCGATCACCGATGCGCAGAAGGCCGAAAAGAATTTCCTCCAGGCCGACCTCGATCAGCGTCTGCAAAACGGGCCGCTGCGCTGGCATCTGGTCCTGACTGTTGCGCAACCCGGCGATCCCACCGACGACGCGACACTGCAATGGCCCGACGCTCGTCAGCATATCGACGCGGGCACGCTGGTGCTCGATCGCGCGATGTCGCAGGAAGACGGCGCGTGCCGCGACGTCAACTTCGATCCGACGATCCTGCCGGCCGGCATCAAGCCGTCGGACGATCCGTTGCTCGCCGCGCGCTCGGCCGCGTATGCGCTGTCCTACAAGCGCCGCACGCGTGAAGAAGCACTGCATCCCGAGGTTCATCAAACGCAGGCAAACGGAGATCACTCATGACGCCGACGCGTACCCATTTCAGTCCGCTAGCGCGGCTGCTGCATTGGATGATGGCGCCGCTGATCGTCGCGATGCTGTTCGTCGGCGTGGCGATGGTGGCGACCGTCTCGCGCGCGCACAACACCTTGATCGCGATTCACAAGCCGCTCGGCATCGCGTTGCTGCTGCTGGTGGTGCTGCGCGTGGGCGTGCGCATCACACGCGGCAGTCCGCCGTTGCCCGACGACATGGCGACGCCCCAGCGCATCGCGGCCAAGGCCTCGCATCTCGTGCTGTATGCGCTGATGGTGGCGATGCCGCTGATCGGCTGGGCGATGCTGTCCGCAGCGGGATACCCGATCACGCTCTACGGCCCGCTGCATTTGCCGCCGATCGTGCCGCATAACGTCGAACTGTTCGCACTGCTGCGCGCGTTGCACACATGGTTCGCGTTAGTGCTGTTCGCGACCGTGCTGCTGCATCTCGCAGCCGCGCTGTTTCATGGGCTGATCCGCCGTGACGGCGTGTTTTCGAGCATGGGGCGCGGCGGCCGTTAGCACTTCACTCGCTCGGCACGCGGATCGTAAGGCGCTTGCAGATGCAGTGTGGCCGGCAGCAATTCGCCGGCGACGTCGATCGCATAGCGGCCGCTGTGCAGATACGCGGCATCCGCGACGCCTGCCGGATTGTTCACGTAGCCCATTGCGACCGGACAGCCGAGCGTGTGCCCGAAGGCCGCCGAACTGACGAAGCCCACCGGCTCGCCGTCGCGCAGAATCGCTTCGCCGCCCCACAGCATGCGCTCGGCGGCGCCGTCGGCGCTCAGCACGACCATGCGACGGCGCAACGGTTCGGCGCGCAATTTCAGCAGCGCGTCGCGGCCGCGAAACGGAATGTCCTTGTCCAGTTTGCAGGCGAACGACAGACCCGCTTCGAACGGATTCGTATCCGGCGTGAGTTCGCGGCCCCACGCGCGATAGCCTTTCTCGATACGCAACGAGTCGATCGCGTAGTAGCCCGCGTTGACGAGGCCGAATGCTTTGCCCGCTGCATGCAGCGTCTCGTACACGCCGACCGCGAATTCGACCGGCACGTACAGTTCCCAGCCGAGTTCGCCGACGTAGGTCAGACGGGTGGCGCGCACGGTCGCGTAACCGAGATCGACCTCGCGGCTCTGGCCGAACGCGAACGCGTCATTGCTCCAGTCCGCTTTCGACACGCTTTGCAGCAGTTCGCGCGAGCGCGGGCCCATCACGGCGAGCACCGCGTATTGGCCCGTGACGTCGACGAGCGTGCAGTGCTGGTCGTGCGGGATCGCTTTTTCGAGCGTGTCGAAGTCGCGCGTGGTTTGCGCGGTGCCGGTGACGAGCAGGTATTGGTCGTCGGCGACGCGCGTGAGCGTGAAGTCCGACTCGTAGGCGCCGCGCTCGTTGAGCATGCCGGTGTAGATGGTGGTGCCGGGCGGCACGGCGACGTCGTTGGTGACGATACCCTGCAGCACGCTTTGCGCGTCGCGTCCCTTGACAAGAAATTTGGAGAACGAAGTCATGTCGAACAGCGCGACGCCTGCGCGGCACGCGCGATGTTCGGCGCCGCTCCATGGCAGCCAGTTCTGCTGGCCGAACGCGTAGTCGATCTGTGCCTGCGCCGGGGTCGGCGCGAAAAAGTTCGCGCGCTCCCAGCCCATCTTGCTGCCGAAACACGCGCCGTCGTCGCGCAGCAGCGCATACAGCGGCGAGCGGCGAAACGGCCGCGCGCTGTCGAGTTCGCGATTCGGCCACGGCATCGCGTAATGCAGGCCGAGCGTTTCCTTCACGCGATCGTGCAGCCACGTGTCATTGCCGTTGAAGCGCGCGAAGCGGCGGATGTCGACCGGCCATAGATCCATGGTCGGCTCGCCCGCGACGATCCATTCGGCGAGCGCCATGCCGGCGCCGCCCGCCGACGCGATTCCCATCGAATTGAAACCCGCGCCGACGAAGAAGCGCCGCAACTCGGGCGCTTCGCCCAGGATGAAGTTGTTGTCCGGCGTGAACGATTCCGGGCCGTTGTAGAACTGGCGCACCTGGGCCGTTTCGAGCGCGGGCACGCGCTGCAGCGCGTTTTTCATCAGGATTTCGAATTGATCCCAATCGTCCGGCAGCAGTTGAAATTCGAAATTGTCGGGGATGCCGTGCATGCCCCACGGCTTCGCGTCCGGCTCGAAGCCGCCCATCACGAGGCCGCCGACTTCCTCCTTGAAGTAGATAAAGCCATCCGGATCGCGCATCACCGGCAGGTCCGGATGCACGCCGGCGATGCGCTCGGTGACGATGTAGTAGTGCTCGGCCGAATGCAGCGGCACCGTCACGCCGCACAGCCGGCCCACCGCTTTGGCCCACTGACCCGCGCAATTCACGACGATGTCCGCGTCGATACGGCCGGCGTCGCCGTCTTTGTTACGCCACGCAAGGCCGCCGACTTCGCGTGCAGCGCTGACCTTGCCGTCCTGGGCGCCGCGCGTGTGGATCGCGGTGACGCGGGTGTTTTCGACGATGCGTGCGCCGCGCATGCGCGCGCCGCGGGCGAGGGCCTGGGTCAGATCGGTTGGATTCGCTTTGCCGTCGCCGGGCAGCCAGACCGCGCCGAGCAGATCGTCGGTGCGCATGACCGGCCAAAGGTCGCCGGCTTCGCGCGGGCCGATGACGTCGCACGCGACGCCGTACGCGCGCGCGACGGCGGCGGTGCGCTTGAGTTGCGTCATCCGTTCGGCCGTGCGGGCCACCGACAGCGAGCCGCATTGCTTCCAGCCGGTGGCGAGCCCGGTGTCGGCTTCGAGTTCGGCGTAGAGCGCGGTCGAGTAGCGGATCAGCTTCGTCATGCTCTCCTGCGCGCGTAACTGGCCGACGAGACCGGCTGCGTGCCAGGTGGTGCCGCATGAGAGTTGCCCTTGTTCGAGCAGCACCACGTCGGTCCAACCCAGTTTCGTCAGATGGTAGGCAACCGAGCAGCCGATAATCCCGCCGCCGATGATGACGACGCGGGCGTGAGAGGGTATGGATGTGGACATATGTGGATTTGCGCGGCGACAATGCGCCCAGATTGCCTCAAAAATACACGTGATGCAACAAGCACTTCGGATCTGTAGGGATTGCTCGACTGTCACGCCATAGTCATCTGGAAGTTAAAAGGCGATAGTTGCGCGGGATCTCAATGGCTTGCGGCTGGCTGCGGAGACGCAGGCATGTCGGCTCGCCGGTAACGCGGTGTGGTTTTTCTTGGCAACGTGTGGGAATTCAACCCGTCGAAATATGACCTTTGCTAGACTCTGCCTACCAGCCACCGCTCGATCCTCATGCTTTCCAATCAGCGCCAAGCCGAAATTCTGCGACTCGTCCGCGAGCAGCGCACCTGCACGATCACCGATCTTGCCGGCCGCTTCGACGTGTCCGACGAAACCATCCGCCGCGATCTCAAGCCGCTGATCGCGGATGGTCGACTCATCAAGGTCCACGGCGGCGTCATGCTGCCCGAGCGGCTCGACGAGCCGCCGTTCCAGCGCCGCATGGTGGCGAGCCTCGACGGCAAGCGGGCGATCGGCGCGCGCCTCGGCGAACTGGTGCGCGACGGCGATTCGCTGATCCTCGAGGGCGGCACGACGTGTCTGCATATCGCGCAGGCGCTCGCCGCGCGCTCGCGGCTCACGGTCGTGACCAATTCCATCGAGGTTGCCCGCGTGCTGGCGTCGCGCAACGGCAACCGGGTGTTCATCGCGGGCGGCGAGTTGAGAGCCGACGATGGCGCCGCGTTCGGCGACAGCGTGCTGGCTTTCCTGCGCCAGTTTCATGTGCGCTACGCGATCGTGTCGGTTACCGCGATCGATATGCGAGGGCGCTTCATGGATGCGCTGCCCGCCGACGTGGCGTTTGCGGTGGCCGCGTTTGCCCAGGCCGAGCGGCGCGTGGTCGCGGCGGATCACGCGAAATTCGGACATAGCGCGCTGCTGCATGCTTTTGGGGCGGACGCCATCGATCTGCTTGTCACCGATGAAGCGCCGGTGCCTGCGCTTGCCCAGGTGTTTGCGGCGGCGGGGATGGAGGTGGCGGTCGGCGAGCCCGACAATCCCACGCAGCCCCTCCCGGACCCGCCTCCACAGCCAATCCCTTCCAACGCGTAAAATGGCCGGCTATCACAGGCAATCGCTGCCGATCAGAACTTCGCCGACAGCCGCACCGCCGCCGCGTCCGCACCGCCGCGGCGTCCGCTCTGGCGAACCGTTTGGTCCGCGCACGATTGCCTTCGCCGGCTTGAATAGGAATGGACGCAGATGTCGTCAGTTTTCTTCGATCGGGAACGGATTGCGGAATGGCTCGGTGATCACACCGTCGCCAAGGCGCGCTCGGTCGGCGCAGTCACGCATGTGGAATGGCAGGGCGCGACGCTCAGTGGCGACGTGCAGGGCACGCAACGTCTTCCGTACAGAACGCGGGTGCGATTCCGCACCGATGGCGGTTCGCCGTGGGCGCAAGGCGACTGCACCTGCCCGGTCGGCCGCAACTGCAAGCACGTTGCGGCTCTGCTGCTCGCCGAACTCGAGTATCACGATGAGATGGACCACATCACCCACGTCGGGCAGGACGACGGGGCGGGCGACGGCGAAACGGCAGGCAAGCTGCCGACCAGGCCCATCACGAACCTCGCCCAGCCAGCCGGCGTACGTCCCGAACTGGTGAGCTGGCTCGAGCGCTTTCGCGCCCGCGCCGAAGCCGCCGATGCGGTCGCGCAAACGGCGGGCGCCGCGCGCACCCAGACGCTCGCGTACCGGCTGAACTGGTCCAGCTTCCACATGCGCCACGAGGTCGTGCTGTACCGCGCGCGCTGCAATCCGGACCGTGCGATCGTCGAAGTCGACGAGCCTTGGGCCAACGTCGAAGCGGCGCTCCTCAAGCAACCAAAATTCGTCTCCGACGAAGACCTGTCGATCTTGCGCGGCTTGTGGCTCGGCCGTGCCCGCGAGGACTTCGGCCAGTTCATCCTGCGCGGCACGAGCGGCGCCGAGATGCTGCAGAAGCTGATCGCCACGGGGCGGCTGTTCTTCGATTTCAAACCCGCGCCCGGTCACGCAGGCCCGACCCCGCTATCGCGCGCCGCCGACCGGCCCGGACGCATCGAATGGGAGCCGCTCGCCGACCAGCGTCTGCGGCCCGTGCTGTGCACCGAACCGCGCGCGACGATGGTCCTGCCGACCGAGCCGGTCTGGTATGTCGACGGTGTCGCCAACGAAGCGGGCATCGTCCGGTCGTCGCTGCCGTTCCAGCAACTGCCCGATTACCTCGCAATGCCGCCGATCTCGCTGGCCGAAGCGCCGCTGGTCGCGTCGGTGTTGCGCGAGATCGCGCCCGAGCTGCCGCCGCCGCCCACGCACGACGCGTCCGCGATTCGCGTGATCGACGTCGATCCTGTGCCGGTGCTCACGCTCAACAGCCACGCGCTGCCCTCCGCGGCCAAGGCGGCCAGGGCGGGACAGCGCAAGTCCGAAGCGGTCGAACTGGCCGGCGTGAGCTTCGACTACGACGGCGTCAGCATCAACGTCGACAGCAGCGTCACGCTGGTGCCGATGCCGGGCGGCGACGTGATCCATATTCGCCGCCGCTACGAGGCCGAGAAAAAGCGCCTCCTCGAATTGCGCAAGACTGGTCTGCAGAAAGTCCCGACCAGCCGCGTCTACGCGTCGCGCCTGTTGCCCGATACGATGCTCGGCCTGCCCGATGCCGACGCATGGTCCGCGTTCGTCAACGACGCGGTGCCTGAACTGGCAAGCAAAGGCTGGCGCGTGACCATGGCGCCGGAGTTCCGCTACAACGTGATCGAGATCGACGCGATCGACGGCACCGCGCATCAGGCGGGCGACGGCTGGTTCGATCTGGAGATGGGCATCCGCATCGGCGAGCGCAACGTGCGGCTCGAGCCGCTGCTCGCCGACCTGTTCCGGCGCGACCGGCGCTGGTTGAGCGGCGCGCTCGAAAGCATCGCCGATCATGAGCCGATCGAGTTGAAGACAGAGGAAAACAAGCGGCTGCGCTTGCGCGCCGATCGTCTGAAGCCGGTGGTGCGGGTGCTGGTCGACCTGTTCGACGCGCTCGGCGGCACGCTCGCCGAAGGCGCGCCGCTGCGCGTGCCCTCGGTCGACGCCGGCCGGCTGGACGCGTTGAACAACACGGGCCGCTGGCAATTCCGTGGCGACGATTCGATCCGCCAGCTCGCGCAGCGTCTGCAAGCCGGCCCGGGCCTGCGCGAAGTGCCGGTGCCGCGCGCTCTGAAAGCGGAACTGCGCGCCTATCAGCAGCAGGGCCTCAACTGGATGCAGTTCCTGCGCGAACAGGATCTGGCCGGCGTGCTGGCCGACGACATGGGTCTGGGCAAGACCGTGCAGACACTCGCGCACATTCTCGCGGAGCAGGAAGCGGGGCGTCTGAACCGCCCCGCGTTGATCGTCGTTCCGACCACGCTCGTGCACAACTGGCGCGAGGAAGCGCGCCGCTTCGCCCCTGGGCTGAAAGTGCTGGTGTTGAACGGCCCGCAGCGCAAGGAGCGCTTCGAGCAGATCGGCGAACACGAACTGATCCTGACGACTTACGCGTTGCTGTGGCGCGATCAGAAGGTGCTCGCCGAACAGGACTACCACCTGCTGATTCTCGACGAGGCGCAGTACGTCAAGAACGCCACCACCAAGGCCGCGCAGGCGATCCGCGGCTTGCGCGCGCGGCATCGGCTGTGTTTGACGGGCACGCCGCTGGAGAATCATCTCGGCGAGTTGTGGTCGCAGTTCGATTTTCTGTTGCCGGGCTTTCTCGGCAACCAGAAAGACTTCACCCGGCGCTGGCGCAATCCGATCGAGAAGAACGGCGACGGCGTGCGCCGTGCGCTGCTGGCGCGCCGCATCCGCCCGTTCATGCTGCGCCGTCGCAAGGACGAGGTCGCGAAAGAGTTGCCGGACAAGACCACCATCGTGTGCTCGGTCGATCTGGAAGGCGCGCAGCGCGATCTCTACGAAACCGTGCGCACGGCGATGCAGGCGAAAGTGCGCGCCGCGGTCAGCGCGCAGGGGCTCGCGCGCAGCCACATCATCGTGCTCGATGCGTTGTTGAAGCTGCGCCAGGTGTGCTGCGATCCGCGCCTCGTCAGAACGCTCAAGGCCGGCGGCGAGGTTGGGAAGGCTGATGAAACGGCGGCTGGCAAATCGGCCGACAATCCGGCCGGCAAGCGCCACAAGGTCGAAAAGGTGGACAAGGAAAAGATCGAGAAGGGCGCACGCGCGATGCGTTCGGCCAAGCTCGATCTGCTGTTGTCGATGCTGCCGGAGTTGATCGAGGAAGGGCGCCGCGTGCTGCTGTTTTCACAGTTCACGGGCATGTTGTCGCTGATCGCCGAAGCGCTCGAGGAAGCCGCGATTCCGTACGTGATCCTGACCGGCGACACGACCGATCGCGTCACACCGGTCGAGCGTTTCCAGCAGGGCGACGTGCCGCTGTTCCTGATCAGCCTGAAGGCGGGCGGCGTCGGTCTGAACCTGACCGCCGCCGACACGGTGATTCACTACGACCCGTGGTGGAACCCGGCCGCCGAGAATCAGGCGACCGACCGCGCGCATCGGCTGGGGCAGGAGAAGCCGGTGTTCGTCTACAAGCTGATTGCCGCGGGCAGCATCGAAGAAAAGATCGTGGAGTTGCAGGAGCAGAAGGCGGGGCTCGCCGACAGTATTCTCTCCGAAGACGCCGCGGGCGCCGCCAAGTTCTCGGACGACGACCTCGACGCGCTGTTCGCGCCGATGCCGGAGTTCGAAGGCGGGAGATGATTCGCCGCTGCGCGAGCTGGCGCTGTGGTCCACCGCGGGGCGCGCCATTTTCGACAGACTCCACGCAGTTTCCTCATGCCCCGATCAGGCTGTAACAAGACGTCTGCATGTGTAAATTGTCATTTTTCGCTGCCTCAATTCATACCAGTTGGAACGCGCGTGGAGCGGGGTCTTGCGCCGGGATCTAATACGTCGTACGTAATAACTACCTCCCCGGCGGTTACAAACGCAGTTCTTTCATCTTGAGCGCGATGTCCGCAGCGCCTAATTTTGTTTCACTCGTGCGGCTAGACCCCGCGGGCGTGTGTAATGTTTGAGCGGCGTCGGCCCCGAGCGGGGCGACGCCGCTTTTTTTGACCTCACGGACGCTGACATCGACGTCGAACGCCCGCCTTGGGGCCCGCTGAATCGGGCGCGGCTGCCATAGTCGTCCAGCGCGATATTTATGAGATAGCGCGGCGCGCTCGTTCCAACATCATCGGCGAGTCCAGGCGGACGTCCGCCGGACACCCGCAATCAGTGACGTCCCTTGACGCAATTTAACAATCTTTAAACGATTTATTTTGAGAGCATTCTTATACTTGCTTGAAGATTGTTAAATCAGCATCTCGTAAATACGGGGTGTCTGAAATGACATAGGCAGACGGGGCCAATCACCGTGCGAGCGAGACCAGCCGACCCGAGCGACCATTTTTGCTGGTCGCCATGAATAGCCGGCGCCCCCTGAGAGACCTCAAGAAAAATGTGCGGAAGCGGCGCCCAATCGGCCGCCGCGACGGACTGCCGCTGACTGGCATCCGGAAAATGGGCTGGGGTTTTCGATTATGATCACCTGCCCTGAATAATCAGTAGGATGAAGTCGATATATGCGCTGACTTCGAGATGTTGCGAAAGCAGCGCTGAACGGGGGGCGAGGAATGGACCATAAGTCAAAAAATGAGCGGCCGGAGCTTGAATTGGAAGACGGATCGTCGGTGCGAGCGAGCGCCGTCATCCCGGTCATCCGCCGGCTAGCCAGCCACCAGTTACGAAGGGCGATGTCGCGTTGCGGGGTGTTATGAGAATTGCAGTTCTGGATGACGATTCGGCTCAGGCCGATCTGGTTTGCCAAACGCTGTCGGCAGCGGGCCATATCTGTCACGCATACAGTGCGGGGCGTGAACTGGTGCGGCAGCTGCGGCGCCAGACCTTCGATCTGCTCGTGCTCGACTGGAACGTCCCCGACATGTCGGGCGAAGAGGTGTTGCGCTGGGTGCGGGAAAGCCTCTCCGAGCGCTTGCCGGTCGTGTTCATGACGAGCCGCGGCCGCGAAACCGACATCACGTCGATTCTGAACACCGGCGCGGAAGACTATCTCGTCAAGCCGGTGTCGGGAGCCGTGTTGCTGGCGCGGGTCGGCTCGCTGTTGCGCCGCGCCTATTACCTCAAGCCGCCGGCGGCGAAAGAGGTGTTTGGCGAATTCGAATTCGATCTGGGCGCCAAGCACGTGGTGGTGCGAGGCACGGCAGTCTCCGTCACACAGAAGGAGTTCGAGCTTGCGCTGCTGCTGTTCCAGCATCTGAGCCGGCCGCTGTCGCGCGCGCACATTCTCGACGTGATCTGGAAGCAGGCGACCGACATTCCGTCGCGCACGATGGACACCCACGTGTCGATGCTGCGCAGCAAGCTCGGGCTGCGTCCGGAGCAAGGTTATCGTCTGACGCCGATTTACGGCTATGGCTACCGGCTCGAGCGGATCGAAGCCGGCGCGCCATCCGTCGCCGACGATGAAACGCCTGAAGCGGGGGAGGCGTGAAGCTTTCCCGGGCGGTGGCAGTGCGCGGCAGCGTAGCCTTGCCGGGCCATCGCGCCGCTGCCTGGCTGGCAATGGCCGGTCTGATCGCGATGAGCTGGTGCGGGGCGGCGTCGGCGGAATCGTCGGCATTCCGTCCGCTCAAGCCACGCGTTAAAGCTACTGCGCCGGCCTATGTCAGCTACACGACGCGCGAAGGCGACTCGCTGTATGACATTGCCGACCGCTACCTGAGCGATCCGACCGACTGGGCGGTGCTGAGCCGTCTGAACCATGTGCCCGCGCCGCGCCGCATGCCGGCCGGCATTGTGCTGCGTCTGCCGGCCGACAAGCTCAGGCAGGATCGCGAAGCGGCCCGCGTGGTCGCGACCAGTGGTCCCGCCGAGCACGCTTTCGGCAAGAACCCCTACGTGCCGTTCACCGCGGCCACGACCCTCGTCGAAGGCGACCGCATTCGCACCGGGCCGAACGGCTTTGTCACGCTGGAGTTGGCCGACGGCTCGTACGTCACGATCGCGCAAAACGGTGAGCTGGACATCGGCAGGCTGCGGCGCACCGCGCTGACCGGCGCGGGCGACCGCATCTTCGACCTGCATCACGGCGAAGTCGAGAGCCAGGTCACGCATGCGACGAAGCGGGACGACCGTTTCCAGATCCACTCGCCTTCGGTGGTGGCGGGCGTGCGGGGCACGCGTTTCAAGGTGGCTTATAGCGGTGACGCGCAGACCACCGCGGTGGCGGTGCTCGACGGCGCGGTCGGCGTCGATCCCGCCCAGCAGAACGGCCGGGACGCCGCGCCGCTGCCCGGCGTGCCGCTGCAGGCGTCCGAGCAGCTCGTCAAGGCGCGCTTCGGCAGCGTCACGCGTGCGGGCGGCGCGGTCGGCGATCCGGTCGAACTGCTGGCCGCGCCGGCGCTGTCCCAGCCGGCCAGGGTGCAGGACGGCGAGACGGTCGTGTTCGACCTCGTGCCGGCCGAACACGCCGTCGCCTACCGCGTGCAGGTCGCGCGCGACGCCGACCAGCTCGACCTGATCCGCGACATGCGCGTGAGTGCGCCGGATGCGGACTTCGGCAATCTGCCCGATGGCACGTACTTCGTGCGGATCGCCGCAACCGCTGCCAATGGGCTCGATGGTCTGCCGCAGGTGTACGCGTTCGAACGGCGCCAGCTCGGACTGGAAGCATCGGCCGCACCGCTCGCTGGCAGCCGCGACTACGAATTCCGCTGGTTCGTCAGCCGCTCGAACGTCGAGACGCGCTTCCGTTTCGTGCTGGCCACGACGCCTGATCTGCGTCATCCGATCGTCGACCGCACCGATCTGTCGGGCGGCAAACTGATCGTCAGCGATCTGCCGGCCGGCGTCTACTATTGGACGATCGTCGCCGAGCAGTTCGAAAACGGCCGCTTCTATGAGAAGAACAGCACGGTCCGCTCGTTTACGCTGGCGCGCTGACGCTGGTAGATTCACAGGGCCGGCTCACCGGCCGGCCCGCTCCCTAGCTCTGGACCACGCACCCTGTTGCCGACCACACCTACGCGCCTGAGCCTCGATCCGCGTGCCCGTCTCGGCCGGCGCGCCGGCCGGCGCTTCCTGATCGAATGGGTGGGCGTCGGTTGCCTCGGCATTGTCGTGATTCTGCTCGCCTCGCTTGGCCGGCTGAGCGCGAGCGTCGATCAACTGGTGTATGACCACTTTCTGAGTCTACGCGCGCAGCCTCTGCTGTCCGACATCGTGGTGGTCGAAATCGACAACGCGAGCGTCGCGCAACTCGGCCGCTGGCCGTGGCCGCGCAGCGTCCATGCGAAGCTGCTCGAACAGATCGCCAAAGCCGGGCCCGCAGCCGTGATCTACGACGTACTGTTCACCGAGGCCAATCCCGAAGACGCCCCGTTTGCCCGCGCAATCGCGCTGGGCCCGACCTATCTGCCCGTGCTGCTCACCGCGCCCGACGCCGCCGGGCACCGCGTCGCGGTTGAACCGGTGACGCCGCTCGCGCACGCGGCGGCCGGGCTCGGCCATATCAATCTCGAAGTGGACAGCGACGGCATTGTGCGCAGCGTCGCGCAGTTCCAGGGCGACGCCGATTCGCGCTGGCCGCAATTGATGGTGCCGGTCGCCGACGCGGTCGAGCGCGGCACGCTGCGCCTGACCGGGCGGCCGCGGCGGCAGTCGTCGGTCGAGACGGCGGCGCGCCGGACCGCCCGCGATGACGGCGGCGAGGGCCGCTTCCTGATCCCGTTCGGCGCGAACGCGGAAAACTACACGAAGCTGAGTTTCGCGAGCGTGCTCGCCGGCGACGTGCCGGCCGACCAGTTGCGCGGGCGCCTCGTCGTGATCGGCGTGACCGCGTCGGGGCTGTACGACCGGTTCGCGACGCCGGTGTCCGGCGAACTGGGCCCGCTGCCGGGCGTGTACATCCACGCGAACGTGCTCGACACGCTGCTCACCGGTCGCGAGGTCGAGCCGGCCGGGCGCTGGGTGGTGTTCGCGGTGTCGCTGCTGCCGCTCGCCGCGCTGCTGGCCGGTTTTCTGGTGTTGTCGCCGCGTCGTTCGTTGCTGCTGACGGGCGGCCTGGTTCTGCTCGCGGCGGCCGGCAGCGCCGCGTGGCTGTATGGCGCGCGGCTCTGGATATCGCCGGTGCCGGCGATCGTCGGCGTGGTGGTCGTGTATCCGATCTGGAACTGGCGGCGCCTCGAAATGACGATGGCCTATCTGCGCGAAGAACTGCAGCGCCTCGCCGACGAACCCCATCTGCTGCCGCAAACGCCGCAGCGCCGTCGCGAGTTCAGCGGCGACGTGCTGGAGCAGCATATGGCGCTGATGGCGCAAGCCGCGCAGCGGGTGCAGGACATGAAGCGCTTCGTGTGGGACAGCCTCGACAGCGTGCCCGAGCCGATCCTGGTCAGCGACGTGCAGGGCGTCGTGCTGATCGCGAATCATGCGGCCAAAGCGCATTTCGCGCGCCTCGGCGCGCCGGTGCCGGAGGGCCGGCCCATGCAGACGGTGCTGGGCGGTCTGACGCTCGTCAAGACGATCGACAGCGGTGCGGCGTCGGACGCCGAACACAATCTGTACGCACATGCGCACTGGCCCGCGCTGCTCGATCCGGCGCGCGGCGAATTTGCCGCGCTGATGGCGCACGGCGTCGAGGTGCGCGACGCCAACGAGCGCGACCATCTGCTGCGCTACGCGACCTGCACCAACGCGCAAGGCGAGACGACCGGCTGGATCGCGGGTCTGGTCGACGTATCGGCGCTGCATGTGGCGGAGCGTCAACGGGAAGACGCGTTGCGGCTGCTGTCGCACGACATGCGTTCGCCGCAGGCGTCGATTCTGGCGCTGGTCGAGATCGAGCGGGCCCGCATCGAGCCGGTGCTTGCGCGCGATTTGCTGGAGCGCATCGAACGCTATGCGCAACGCGCGCTGACGCTCGCCGACGACTTCGTGCAACTGGCGCGCGCCGAATCGCAAGCGTACATGCTCGAACCGGTCAGCTTGTCCGAATTGATCCTCGATGCCAGCGACGAGGTCTGGCCGCAGGCGCACGCGAAGCGCATCACGCTGCACACGGACACCGGCCGCGCCGGCGGCGCCGATGCCGATCAGGGCCACTGGATCTGCGTCGACCGCTCGCTGATGACGCGCGCGCTCGTCAACATTCTGAACAACGCGGTCAAGTACAGTCCGACGGATACGCGCATCGTCTGCAGACTCGAGAGCCAGACGCGGCCGGCCGTGCCCGGCGCCGCGCGGCGCGTGTCGTGCACGATCCGCGACCAGGGCTACGGCATCCCGAAGCAGCAGCAGGCGAGTCTGTTCGAGCGCTTTCGCCGGTTTCACGCGACGGAGCGGCCGGAGGTGGGCGGCGCGGGGCTCGGCATGGCGTTCGTCAAGACCGTCGTGACGCGCCATGGCGGCGACGTCGAAGTGGTCAGCGCGCCCGGCGAGGGCACGGCCTTTACGATCTGGCTGCCGGCGCTCGACGACGCGCGGTCCGATTCATCCGCCGCCTCGCGGTCATGACGTATCGACACGCACCTTATCGAAGCGAGAAGATGGAAAAAGTCACTCTGATGTGTGCCGCGCTGGCCGCGGCGAGCCTCACCGGTTGCGCGGGGTTGAATGCCGACGTGCACACGACGAATCCCGCCGCGCTGCAAGGCGAGCCGACTTATACGATCACGCGCATGCCGTCGCAGGATGCGAGCGCCGATCATCCGCAATTCGAGGCGCTGTTGCGCGACGAGTTGGCCAAACGCGGCTTCGTCGATACGGCGGGCAAGCCCGCGCATTATCTGCTGTCGATTGCCTACGACACACGGCCAGCCACGGTCGGCGTCGGCGGCAAGGATTGCGCGCCGAGTGACTGCCCCAAGGCCGAAGCGCCGTTCTCGCTGTTCGGCGGACGCGCGTACCAGCATTCGTTGACACTGCGGTTTTTTGAGCGCACGAGCGGCGAGGAACGCTACAAGGTCAGCGCGGTGATCGCCGATCGCGACGCGGACCCGCTGCGGGCGATGCCGGTGCTCGTGAAAAGCGCACTGGCGAAGTTTCCGTTCGATGCGCCGTCGGACTGGCGTGTGAAACTGCAGCAGGACAAGGCGAGCGGCGTGCGGAATGTGATTTCGGTGCAGCCGCTGCAACCGTAAAGCGCGGGCACTATTCCGGCGTTGCGCGGGCTTGCGGCCAGCGGTTTTCGAACACACACTCGGCGAGCGGCAGGCGGCTTGCCCAGCGTTCGGTTTCCAGCATCGGCTCGCTGTAAAACTGATCGACGTGGCCCAGACACAGAATCGCCACCGGCCGCGCGCCCTCGGGCATGTGCAGCAGCGCGCGGACCGCGTCGACGTCGAACAGCGACACCCAGCCCATGCCGAGGCCTTCGGCACGCGCGGCCAGCCACATGTTCTGGATCGCGCAGGCCACCGACGCGAGGTCCATCTCAGGCAACGTGCGGCGGCCGAAGATATGCCGCTCGCGCCCGTCCATCAGCGCGATCACCAGCAGTTCGCCGCACTCCAGCATGCCTTCCACTTTCAGCTTCATGAACTCTTCGCGGCGTTTGCCGAGCGCGTCGGCGGTGGCGAGCCGTTCGCTTTCGACCGTCGCGTGCAAGGCCGTGCGCAACGCCGGATCGGTGATGCGCGCGATCCGCCACGGCTGCATGAAGCCGACGCTCGGCGCGTGATGCGCCGCGTCGAGCAGACGCCGCAGCACGGCCGGATCGACCGGATTGCGCACGAAGTGGCGCATGTCGCGGCGTTCGTAAATCGCGCGATAGACGGCGTCGCGCTCGGAGTCGTTAAAAGGCTTCGCCATGGAACAGGGCGGCCGTGAAGGCCGGGTTGGAGGGCCAATAAGCGTGCATGTAGCTAGCCACGATCGAGCCCGCGCGATACACGGCCTCGCCGGGTGCATCGCCCTGCGGCCGGGTGGCTGAACGCAACGGGGTGAGCGAGGTGCTCAGCTTCGAGTAGTGAAACGTATGGCCGGTCAGCGGGCCGTGCAGGCTGTCGATCTGCTGCATGCCGAGCGCGGTGAAGCGCGTTTGCATCGTCGCATGGCCGGGCAGCAGGCCGAGCATCGGCGTGCTGACGCCCTGCGTGTCGGTCAGTTGGTCGAGCAGGTAAAGCATGCCGCCGCATTCGGCGACCACCGGTCTGCCGGCCGCCGCGTGCGCGCGAATCGAGGCCGCGCTGCGCAGGTTGGCGGCGAGCGTCGCGGCATGCAGTTCGGGGTAGCCGCCGGGCAGGTAGAGCGCGTGCGCGTTGCCGGGCAAGGCTTCGTCGGCGAGCGGCGAGAAGTAGTCGATTTGGGCACCGAGCGTTTCCAGCAGCGTGACGTTGGCCGGATAGATGAACGAGAACGCGGCATCGCGGGCAATCGCGATCCGCTTGCCCTCCAGCAGGCGCGGCAAGGCTGGCGGCACAGGCGCGCCGAACTCGACCGGCGGCGGCAATTCGCTCAGCGCGGTCTGTGCGAGTGTGTCTGCGGCGTGGTCTAGCCGCGCGTCCAGATCGTCGATCTCGGCCGCCTGGTGCAAGCCGAGGTGGCGATCGGGCAACGCGATTTCGTCGCTGGCCGTGATGTGCCCGCACCAGCGCAGCGCGGGCGGCAACGCTTCTTCGAGCATCTGCGCGTGCCGCGCGGAGCCGACGCGATTCGCGAGCACGCCGTAAAACGGCACCTGCGGCCTGAAGTGCGCGAGGCCGAAGGCGACCGCGCCGAAGGTCTGCGCCATCGCCTTCGCCGAGATCACCGCGAGCACCGGCACGCCGAAGGCCGTCGCGAGATCGGCGCTGCTCGGCGTGCCGTCGAACAGACCCATCACGCCTTCGATCAGGATCAGATCGGCTTCGGCCGCCGCCTGCGCGAGCAGATTGCGGCACGCGGCTTCGCCGACCATCCACAGATCGAGCGATAGCACCGGCGTGCCGCTCGCACGCGCGAGGATCATCGGGTCGAGAAAGTCCGGCCCGGTCTTGAAGACACGCACGCGCCGCCCCAGCCGCCGGTGATAGCGCGCGAGACCCGCGGTGATCGTGGTCTTGCCTTGCCCCGAAGCGGGGGCGCTGATGAACAGGGCGGGGCACGCGGACATCGCTCAGAACTCCACGCCGCGCTGCGCTTTCACGCCTTGCTCGCGGTACGGATGCTTGACGATGCGCATTTCGGTGACGAGGTCGGCGGCTTCGATCAATGCGTCCGGCGCGTGCCGGCCGGTCACCACCACGTGCAGCATCGCAGGGCGCGCGTTCAGCGCCGACAGCACTTCGTCGAGCGGCAGGTATTCGTACTTCAGCACCGTGTTCAGTTCGTCGAGGATCACCATCTGGTAGGCGCCGCTTTCGATCATCCGGCGCGCTTCGGCCCAGCCTTTGCGCGCGGTGGCGATGTCGGCGTCGCGGTTCTGCGTGTTCCAGGTGTAGCCGTCGCCCATCGTGACGAAATCGCAGTTGGCGATCGCGCCGAGGAAGTCGCGCTCCGACGTATGCAGCGCGCCCTTGATGAACTGCACGACGCCGAGGCGCATGCCGTGCCCGAGCACCCGCACGGCCATGCCGAACGCGGCCGTGGTCTTGCCTTTGCCGGTGCCGGTGTTGACGATCAGCAGGCCTTTTTCGACCGTGGCGTTGGCCTGTTTCTTCTCATGGCCTTCGCGCCGGCGCTCGGTCATGCGTTGATGCGATTCGGGATCGGTCTTCATCGAAGGTCCTGTTGGTGAGAGTCGTTGTTTGGCGGTTCGTGGCCGGGGTCGGCAGCGGTCGTGGCGATTGCTACGGTGACGCCGGCGTGAAGGGTTTTGGGCACGAGGAGGCGGGCGCTTGGGGCGCTGGGCGCGACCAACGCGTCCGGTGCAGCATGTGCAGCAGGCGCAACCAGTGCGGCCGGTTCGGTCGACGCGGCGAGCAGCGCGCACGGTTCGCAAATGCCATCCACCCCAAGATGCTCGCGCACAGCCGCAGAGGGGTTAGCGACGCGCATCGCTGCGATCTGCGCCCGGCTGAACAAGCGCAGCGGCAGCGCATGACGTGCGCAGAATTCGAGCAGGCCTGCTTCGTCGGCTTTGGTGTCGACCGTGCCGACCGTACGGATCTGATCGATTCTATGCGAGCCGAGCGCGGCGCGCACCGCCGCTTCGATATGCTCGGCCGAGCTCTGCAAGCGGCAACCGATGCCGACGCTCAGCGTCTTCATTGGGTGTCCACGCTGTGTGCAGGAGCCGCCGCATCGCCCGCAACCGTCGGATGTGCGGTGCCGGCGTCTGCCGCTGCGCGCGCCAACGCGAGCGACGCCACGCCGCCGATCACCACGATTGCCGGCGAGCCGAGTCCTACGCACGTGACGGCCCCAGCGAAGTCGGCGAGTCGCGCGAGCACATGACGTTGCTCGGGACGCGTGGCCGATTCGATCGCCGCGCACGGCGTATCGGCGCGCATGCCGGCCGCGAGCAACGCGCCGACGATCTCGTTCAGCCGCCGCATGCCCATGTAAATCACCAGCGTCATGCGTGTGGCGACGAGCGCGGCCCAGTCCGGCTCGCCGCTGCCCGCGCCGTGTCCGGTGACGAACACCACGCCCTGCGCGTAATCGCGGTGCGTGACCGGAATGCCGATTGCGGCGGGCGCGGCGATCCCCGCCGTGATGCCGTTGATGACTTCCACGTCGATGCCCGCCTCATGCAGCGCCTGTTGTTCTTCGCCGCCCCGGCCGAACACAAATGGATCGCCGCCTTTCAAACGGGCGACGCTACGCCCGGCCCGCGCATGCTCGAGCATCTGCGCGACGATGCCGGCCTGCGGCGTGGACGGATGTCCGCCGCGTTTGCCGACGTACACGACCAGTGCATCGGCGCGCGCGAATTGCAGTACGTCCGGATTCACCAGGTCGTCGACCAGCACCACGTCGGCTTGCGCCAGCGCGCGGGTCGCCTTCAGCGTCATCAGTTCGACGTCGCCGGGACCTGCGCCGATCAGCCACGCGCGGCTCATCGCGGCGTGCATGGCGCGCGCCATGAGGTGACCGGCGCGAAGGTGCGAAGCGCAAAGGCGCGCGAGATGATGGCGGACATTGAGGTCATGCGGTGCTACGGAATCGGACGCGACGAAACGCGGCTCATCACGAATCCCTCGAGAACACTCGCGGAACACGCCAACGGACGCGCGACGTCGTGCTTCAGCGCCATCACATCCGTCCCTCGCGGATTCCGGCGGCCGGCGGCGTGACGTTCGCCGCCTCCGCGTCTGGCCGGTATCCGGGCTGGCGGCCTCATGCGCTTTGCCTTCCCGTCCGGATCGATCGGACAGTGGCATCGAAAACGCATGCGCGGCTCAAGCTGACTGAACAGAGCGCCGCAGGTCGCTTACCGTTGCGGGGACAGCACAGGTTGAGCGCATCGCACGCTGCCTGTTTCCCGTTTAACTGCACACGCGAACGCATGTGCGGGCACCAAACGCGCGCATACGATAGCACATGGCGCCCCGCCCGATAAGCGGTGCAGGCTGGCGTTTCCTTGACGGCGCGGGGCCGCGGGCCTAAACTCGCACGCACTTTGGTGCTCGTGTGCGCGCTCGTGCGCATGCAGTTAAACGGGAAACAGGGTGCCCGCCTGCATTGGACCGGGTCAACCTGTGCTGCCCCCGCAACGGTAAGCGAAAAGCAGCGCCGGCTTCATTGCCCGGCGCCGCGGAGCCGGCTTCGATGTCCACGCGCAAGGCCGCGTCGGCATATCACCACTGGACGAGAAATCACTCGCCCGGGAAGGGGAAGCGGCGCTTTCGCCAGCCCGGATACCGGCCAGAATACGAAGGACGAACGTCGCGGGGATGCGACGGGCGTTCATGACTTCATTCCCGCTTGCTGTTATTCCGTTGCCGCGGCAACGCCGTCGTTCGTCCCCGTGTGTTGTGATTGTGCTGGCTTGCAGCGCGTGCGTTCCACGCATGCTCGATTGCCCAGCCCATGCAGACAGCGCGCGGACACGCCGGCATGCTCGTGCAACGCCTACGGATGGACCTCACGATGCAAACTCAAATGCGCAAGATTCCTGTCACCATCGTCACGGGCTTTCTCGGCAGCGGCAAGACCACGCTGTTGCGGCACATTCTTCAGCATGCGGGCGGCAAGCGCATCGCGGTGATCGTCAACGAGTTCGGCGAACTCGGCATCGACGGGGAGATCCTCAAGGGTTGCGGAATCGGTTGCGATGAGAACGGCGTCGAGACCGAAGGGCAACTGTATGAACTGGCGAACGGCTGCCTGTGCTGCACCGTCCAGGAAGAGTTCTTCCCGGTGATGGAAATGCTCGTCGAGCGCCGCGAGCAGATCGATCACGTGCTGATCGAAACGTCTGGCCTCGCGTTGCCCAAGCCGCTCGTACAGGCGTTCAACTGGCCGCAGATCAAGAACAGCTTCACCGTCGATGCGGTCGTGACGGTGGTGGACGGCCCGGCCGCCGCAAGCGGCCAGTTCGCCGACAACCCGGTTGCCGTTGACGCGCAGCGCAAGGCCGATCCGAATCTCGATCACGAATCGCCGCTGCACGAGTTGTTCGAAGATCAGTTGTCCGCGGCCGATCTCGTGATTCTGAACAAGACGGATCTGCTCGACGACGCGCAGCAAAGCGCGCTCGAAGCCGTGCTCCGTGAAGAGATTCCGCTGCAGGTGAAGATCGTGCGCGCGCACATGGGCCAGCTCGATCTGCATACATTGCTGGGCCTCGAAGCGGCGTCGGAGGAAACGATCCACTTGCGCCACGATCACCACGGTTCCGCCGACGACGCCGATCACCACCACGACGAATTCGATTCGGTGGTCGTGCACGCGAACGCGCCGTCGCGCGAAGCGGTGATCACCGCGCTGCAAGGGCTGGTCGAAACGCACACGATTTACCGCGTCAAAGGCTTCGCCGCGTTGCCGGGCGCGCCGATGCGTCTGGTGATCCAGGGCGTGGGCCGGCGCTTCGACAGCTACTTCGATCGGCGCTGGCAGGCCGGTGAAGGCACGCAAAGCCGCTTCGTGCTGATCGGTGAAGACCTCGATCAGGCCGCGTTGCAACGCGCGTTCGATGCGGCGCTCGGCGTGCCGTCGAACGCCGAAGCGAGCGAGGCGTAAGCGCCCATGCATCTGCTGCGCACCACACCGGGCGGCTTTGTCGACGATACGCAGGGCGCGATCCGCATCGATCAGCGGCCCGCCGATATCGTGGTGCTCAGTTCCGCCGATACCACGCTGTCGCTGCTTGCAAGCGTGTTTCCCCGGCTGGGCGAGGGCTTCCCCAGCGTGCGGCTCGCGAACGTCACGTATCTGCGGCAACCGGCATCGGTCGATTTCTATGTCGAGGACGTGTTGCAGCACGCGCGCGTGGTGGTGGTCGATCACCTCGGCGGCGAGGCCTATTGGCCGTACGGCATCGAGCAGGTGGTCGCGCTGGCGGAGCGCAAGCAGCAAACGCTCGCGATGTTTTCCGGCGACTTGCAGGAAGATTCGAACCTGCTCGCGCGCAGCACCGCCGACGCCGATCTGTGTCATCAGCTGTGGCGCTATCTGCGCGAAGGCGGCCCGCAAAATGCCGAAGCGTTTTTGCGCTGCATCGCGCACCGCGCGTTCGGCTGGGGACGTGAGCCCGCGCCGCCGCGCGCGTTGCCTGCCGCGTCGCTCTACCATCCGGACTGCGACACGCCGACCGTCGCCGATTGGCACGCACGCTGGCAACCCGGCGCGCCGGTTGCGGCGATCCTGTTCTACAAGGCGCATCTGCAAGCGGCCAACACGGCGGTGTTCGATGCGCTGATCGATGCGCTCGCGGCACAAGGCCTGAATCCGCTGCCGATCGCGATCACGTCGCTGAAGGACGCGATGAGCCGCGAAGTCGTGCAGACGCTATGCGCGCGACACGACGTCGCGCTGGTGTTGAATACGACCGCGTTCGCCGCGTCCGCGATCGACGACCCCGAGCCGCTCGCGCTCGCCGGTGACGCGCCGGTGTTCCAGGTGATCCTGAGCGGCGGCAATCGCGACGACTGGCTCAAGGACAATCAGGGCCTCAATTCGCGCGATATCGCGATGCATATCGCGCTGCCGGAGGTGGACGGACGCATCATCACCCGAGCCATCAGCTTCAAGGGGCTCGCGTACCGGTGTCCGCACACCGAGGTCGATGTGGTCCGCTATCAGCCGGACCTCGAACGCGTGGGCTTTCTCGCCGAACTGAGCCGACGCTGGTGCCGTTTGCGTTCGCTCGATAACGCGGACAAGAAGCTCGCATTGATTCTCGCCAACTATCCGATGAGCGAAGGGCGCATCGGCAATGGCGTGGGGCTCGACACGCCGGCGTCGGTGGTCGGCATTCTGTCGATGCTGCGTGATGAAGGCTATCGTCTCGCGGATGAGTTGCCCGCGAACGGCGACGCGCTGTTGGAGAAACTCACTGAAGGCGTGACCAACGATCCAGTGGTGCGCGATCTGCGTCCCGCGTTGCAAAGCCTCGCGCTTGACGACTATCTCGCGCATTTCAACGCACTGCCGGTCGACGTGCGCCACGCATTGAACGCGCGCTGGGGCACGCCCGAGCAGGACCCGACGCTGCGGCGCGGTCGCTTCATGATCGCGGGCTGGCGCTGCGGGCAAGTGTTTGTCGGCATCCAGCCGTCACGTTCGCGCGAGCAGGGCGATTACGCGAGCTATCACGACGCCGAGCTGGTGCCGCCGCATTCATACCTCGCATTCTATTTCTGGCTGCGTCACCAGTTCGGCATCGACGCGGTGCTGCATGTCGGCAAGCACGGCAATCTCGAATGGCTGCCCGGCAAGAGCGTCGCGTTGAGCGATGCGTGCTGGCCCGATCTGATTCTCGGGCCGACGCCGCATCTGTATCCGTTCATCGTCAACGATCCGGGCGAGGGCAGCCAGGCCAAACGCCGCGCGCAGGCCGTCATCATCGATCACCTGATGCCGCCGCTCACGCGCGCCGAAAGCTATGGACCGCTGCAGGATCTCGAGCGCCAGGTCGACGAATACTATGAAGCGCTGATGGTCGATCCGCGCCGCTCGAAGCTGTTGCGGCGCACGATTCTGGCGACCATCGTCGAGCACAGGCTGCACGAGGAGCTGAGTCTCGCGGCGCCGAACGGACAGGACGATGAGGACGCGCTGCTCACGCGCGTCGACGCGTGGCTGTGCGAGCTGAAGGAAGCGCAGATTCGCGATGGCTTGCACACGTTCGGGCAGTCGCCTGACGGGGTGCAGCGGCGCGATACGCTGCTGGCGTTGGGACGCTTTCCGGTCGGCGATGGGCAAGGCGGCAAGGCCGGATTGATCGATGCGTTGGCGCGTGATCTGCGGATGGATCATTTGTTCGATCCGCTATCGGTGGATTGGTCGGCGGTGTGGGATGGGCCGCGCCCCGATGTCTTGCAGAAGGTGAGCGATGCGCCGTGGCGGCATTGCGGCGACACGCGTGAACGGCTTGAATTGCTGGCCGCCGCGATGTTGAGCGGCGTGTGCGGCGATCGAACCGATGCGGGCGTGGCACCGCGCGTGACACCTTTACCCGGCACGCTGCCGCAAGCGGAGCAAGTCATCGAGCGTCTGCGCAGCGATGTGCTGCCGCGTCTGGACGCATGCGGTCCGCACGAGATGCAGCATCTGAAGCGCGGCCTCGAAGGACGCTTCGTGCCGCCGGGGCCGAGTGGTTCGCCGTCGCGCGGACGGCCCGACGTGCTGCCCACCGGCCGCAACTTCTATTCGGTCGACACGCGTGCAGTGCCGACGCAAGCCGCGTGGTCGCTCGGTTTGAAATCGGCGCAGCAGTTGATCGAGCGGCATCTGCAGGAAAAGGGCGATTATCCGCGCGCGATCGGGCTCTCCGTATGGGGCACCGCGACGATGCGCAGCGGCGGCGACGATATCGCCCAGGCGCTCGCGCTACTGGGCGTGCGGCCGAAATGGGCGCCGGGCAGCCATCGCGTGACCGACTTCGAGATCATGCCGATCGAGGCGTTCGATCGGCCGCGGATCGACGTCACATTGCGTGTGTCCGGTTTTTTTCGCGACGCCTTCGCGAACGTCATGCACCTGTTCGATGCCGCCGTGCAGGCGGTCGCCGAACTCGACGAAGCCGAGGACCTGAATCCGATACGCGCGCGCGTGCTGCGCGAACGCGATGCGCTGATCGCGCGCGGCATGGACGCCGCCGAAGCGCGCCGGCGCGCCGGCTGGCGCGTGTTCAGCGCGCGGCCCGGCGCGTATGGCGCGGGTCTGCAGGACATGATCGACTCGCAGCAATGGCAGACCGATGCGGATCTCGCGAACGCGTATCAGGCGTGGGGCGGTTACGCGTACACGCAGAAGAGCGCGGGCGAGGAAGCGCGTCAGGTGTTCGGCGCGCGCCTCGCCGCACTGGACGTGGTGCTGCAGAATCAGGACAACCGCGAGCACGATCTGCTCGATTCGAACGACTATTACCAGTTCCAGGGCGGCATGGTCGCGGCGGTGCGGCATCTGGCCGGCAATCAGCCGAGCGTGTATCACGCCGATCACAGCAATCCGGCCGCGCCGCGCGTGCGTACGCTGCATGAAGAGATCGCGCGTGTGATTCGCTCGCGCGTGGTCAATCCGAAATGGCTCGATGGCGTGAAGCGTCACGGCTATAAGGGCGCGGCCGAGATCGCCGCGACCGTCGATTATCTGTACGGTTACGATGCGACCGCGCGCGTGATCGCGGATCATCAATATGCGCTCGTCACCGATGCGTATCTGAATGACGCTGACACCCGCGAGTTTTTGCAGCGGCACAATCCGCATGCGCTCCATTCGATCTGCGAGCGTCTGCTCGAAGCGATGCAGCGTGGTTTGTGGCAGGCGCCGGGCGACTATCGCGCGCAAGTCGAACAGCATCTGCTTGCTAGCGAGCAGCAGATCGAAGGAATGCAGACATGAATGCAGCGGCGCCAGAAGTGACCCAGGTGGCGGTCCAGCCAGCTACCGAACGACCCGCTTTCCCGTTTGCCGCGTTGATCGGCCAGACGCCGTTGCAGCAGGCGCTGCTGCTGGCCGCGATCGATCCGGGGCTCGGCGGTGTGCTGGTCAGTGGCCCGCGCGGCACCGCTAAATCGACCGCCGCGCGTGCACTTGCCGAGTTGTTGCCGGCAGGGCAACTGGTCAATCTGCCGCTCGGCGCGAGTGAAGATCGCCTGATCGGCACGCTCGATATCGAAACCGTGCTGCGCGACGGCTCGGTGCGTTTTTCACCGGGCCTGCTCGCGAAAGCGCATCACGGCGTGCTGTATGTCGATGAAGTCAACCTGCTGCCGGACGCGCTCGTCGATGCGTTGCTCGACGCGGCGGCGAGCGGCGTAAATACCGTCGAACGCGATGGCGTGTCGCATAGCCACGACGCGAGCTTCGTGCTGATCGGCACGATGAATCCCGAAGAGGGCGAGTTGCGGCCGCAATTGATCGACCGCTTCGGCTTGATGGTCGAGTTGCAGAACTGCTTCGAGCCGCAAGTGCGTCAGGCGATCGTGAAAGCGCGGCTCGCGTTCGATCTCGACCCGCGAGGGTTTCGTGCGAGCTATGCGCAGCAGCAGGCGGCGTACGTCGGGCGGATTCGCGCCGCGCGCGAAGCGCTGCCGCAACTCGCGTTCAACGACGCCGTGCACGCGCATGTCAGCGCGCTGTGCATCGACGCGGCCGTGGATGGTCTGCGCGCCGATCTCGTGATGCTGCGTGCGGCGCGAGCGTTGGCCGCGCTGGAGCAGGCCGCTGCGGTGACGGCGGAACATGTCGATCGGGTTGCCGAGGCGGTGTTGATTCATCGGCGTCATCAGCACGACGCGCAGTCGGGTGGTGATGCGCGGGAGAGCGAAGCGCACCGGCAAGCCGCATCCGGCAGCGGCTCGGACCGTTCGCCTGCACTTGCGCCCGATGCTGCGCCGTCGCCCTCTGTTGCCGGCGAGAATGACTGGGGCTATCTGCCACCTGAGCCGGCCGCTACCACTCAAGTCAAAGGCGTCATACCGCTTAGCGTAAAAAAACGCTGAGCCATCGGAAGGGCGCCGCCGCTGACTCGCGCAGCGGTTTTCGATGGCGGCAAGGCGTGGGCGCGAGTCCGCGCAGCCATGCGCGTGGCAAGCCGGGCAAGCGCATCGCATGGCCGCAGACGCTCGCCGCAATGCGCGACGACCGGCTGCGTGTCGAGCATCTGCGCTACGCGCGCGAGGCGCCGCGCGGCGGCGTGCTGCATTGCTTCGTGCTCGATTGCTCCGGGTCCATGCTGGCCGGGCAGCGTCTCGCGCTCGCGAAGGGCCTGCTGATTGCGTTGTTCGACCGCGCGAGCGCCGCGCGCGCCGAGGCTGCGCTGGTCTGTTTTGGCGGTGCCGGCGCGCACGTGCGTTTCGGTCCGGCCGTGCCGCGCTGGTGGAACGAACGGTGGCTCAGACCGGTGGGCGGTGGCGGCGGCACACCGCTGACTTCCGGCATCCGGCGAGCGGCGCAGTTGCTGGAGCGTAGTGCGCGCATCAGGCCCGCACAGCAGCGCTGGCTGTGGATTCTGACCGATGGCCGCACGCGTGACGAGCCGGCGCGCCCGCTCGACGCGGACGAAGTCGTGTTCGTCGATTTCGAGCGCGACGCGATACGGTTGGGCCGCTGCGAAGCGCTCGCCGATGCATGGGGGGCGGGGCTTTTTACGCCGGAAGAACTGATTGGCTGAGCGGCGCATGCGCTGTGCCGCTCGCTTTCATACGCTTACTTCACGCGGTTCGACCAGTACAACACGTCATCCTGCCGGTCGAATACGAAGACCTTCATCGCCATTTGTTGGACTGCGTCCAGTCGATCGAATTCGAGCCCGTGGCTCGACGGCTCGCCTGCCGCGCTGCCTTTCTGCACGTTGCGGATGATGGCGACGGTCTCGATCTCCGTATCGAGTTCCGCCGACTTCAGGCGGAAGGCGACCCGCAACCGCTCGCCAACCGCACCCAGAGTCCATGAGGCGGTCAACGACATGCCGAGCGCGCTGATGCCCTTGGCGAGGCCGAGCCCTTCGTAGGATTCGCCCGTTTCGCCGATGCCGAAACGTACCGCCAGGTGCGTATGGACGCGGATCGATTTGCGCTCGCGCAGACGGCGGATCACACCGGGTTTCGACAGCACGACATAGTCGAATGGCGAGCGGCAGATCGCTTCGACCGTGCAGACGAAACGGAACACGGCCTGGCTGGCAATGACAACGAGCTCGATGTTTTCGCCGAGCGTGAGCGGCAGCAGCCGGCCTTGCTGCAACGGCGGCGTGACGAAGAGCGCGTGATTCGGCGCGAAACCGATGATGCGGCACGGGTGCATCGGCGCGCCGTTGCCGAGCTGCGAACGCATGCCGATCAACGCGCCTATTTCCAGGTGCATGTCCTTGAGCGTCAGTTCGCTGGCGGAGTCTGCGGGCTGTGCGGTTGCGGGCAGCGGTTGGGTGCTCGTGTCCAGCAGATCGCCGCGCTGCGGATGAAAGTGACCGAACAGAAACTTGCGCTCGTCCGTGGTCGCCAGGATGGTCCCGCTGGCGAAGAGCAGCGTGCCGTCGCTGTCGACGATCGGCCAGGCGAGGGGCGTGCCGACCGGCACCGTATCCGGGCTGAGGGCCGACGATAGCGCGGCGGGCGGGTTTTCCTCGACGTGTTCCTCGACAGGATTGTCCATGGGTCGGCGGGCTATTTAAGTGGCGGGATATCCTGGTTGACGGCGATGGGAGGGGAAACTTTAATTGCGGGGTGGCGGAGGGATTGGTGCCCGTCGGCTGTCGTTGCGAGTGGGCGCCAAATTAAATCGGATGACTAACTAATTTCGGGTCGCCGCCGAAGGGGTGGCTTGTCCTGTCAAAAGAAAATTCACAGAAGGGGGTTGACGACATGGTGGTCGTTCTCCATAATCTCGTTTCTCTGCTGCTGATGCAGCGACGCAGAACGAAGCGGTGCCGGGTGGTTCAAATTGGTGCGGCGAAGTTGGCGGATCGATCTTTAAAAATTAACAGCCGATAAGTGTGGGCGCTTGATGCGGGACGCGAGCCGGATTCTCCGGAATCTGGCGAAAAGCGAAAGTAT
>NZ_CADIKK010000035.1 GCF_902859915.1 Paraburkholderia ultramafica | reverse complement strand
GGCGGCGTTCTTCGCGAAGGACCTCCTGTGAAGTACGCCTGGATTGATTCGCAGAGCCGGCAATATCCGCTGTCGGCGCTGTGCGAGGTCCTGTCGGTCAGTCTGAACGGCGGCGGATTCAACCGGTCGTCGCAACACCGGTTAAGCGCTCATGATAGATGCTCGCTGAACACTTCGGAAGGCGTTTTCCATCCAAGTGTTTTGCGAGGTCGGTTGTTCAGGGCGTACGCGACGGCAGAGAGTTCTTCCGGTCCATATCGAGCGAGATCTGTTCCCTTCGGGAAGTACTGCCGCAGCAATCCATTCGTGTTCTCGTTCGTGCCGCGCTGCCAGGGACTCCGAGGATCACAGAAATAGATCTGAAGCCCTGTGTCGATGCTCAGCTTTGCATGTTGGGCCATTTCCGCACCCTGATCCCACGTCAGGGTTTTACGTAGCTGCTCTGGCAGTGCGTTCATCGACGTAGTAATCGCGTTCCCTACCGCGGCGGCACCGTGTCCGGCCAATGCGGGTCCATTCTTCGTTCTTTGGATTCCGTGGTCCTCCATGCGGGGTAGATGCAGTAACATCGTGAAGCGAGTCGTGCGTTCTACGAGGGTGCCAATCGCAGAACTCCCCAGTCCGATAATTAAATCGCCCTCCCAATGACCGGGTTCGATGCGATGTTCGACTTCCGCTGGACGGGATTTGATCATGACTTCAGGCGTCACAAACTTCTTCCCTTTCGTTCGTGTGCGAGCGCGCGGGACTCGCAATGATCGACCCAGGCGTAGGCACGCACTCATTTCCCGGTTCAGAGCTCCTCGATCTTTAATGTACAGCGCCTGGTAAATCGCCTCGTGCGAGATGCGCATAGACTCATCACCGGGGAAGTCAACCGGCAGCCGTCGGGCGATCTGCTCCGGACTCCACGACATCGCCCAATGTCGGTCCTGGCGCCCGCCATGACGCCGGCCTTTCCAAAGCAATCGAGGGCCGACCCGCCGTCCACCTGGCGTCGCGATCGCGCCAGAGAGTCGGTCCTCGACGTATTGCCTGAGCTTATCGTTAGCCGCTAGCTTCGCGGTCTTCGGACGTCTCGCGCGCCGCTCTGCGTGCCATTGGGCTGTTGTTGCGCGATATTCAACGTAGCCACTACGCGTCGCAGCATTGCGGCTCAGTTCTCGAGAGATAGTCGATGGATGTCGTCCTACACGCCGGGCAATCTCGCGAATGCCATGCCCTTGGACGCGTAAGAGCGCGATTTCCTCCCGTTCCTGAAGGGCGAGAAATCGAGCTGAAAGCGGAGTAAGGCTGATATTGGGCATACCGCCACTTTGCCTGAACCAGCGCGCTCCGACCGCTGAAGACACACCGGCTATGGCTGCCGCTTCCTCGCTTGACAGACCCTGTGCAATTGCTTTCCAGAACCGTTGCAGGTTCTGCTTCTGATTGACGCCAGGGCGCCCGATAGAGCCTACCAACGGCCGGATTCCCCGGCGGCACCGCCCGTGTTTCTTTGCCATTTCACCCTTTCGATTTCGGGGGTGTTGCGACGACCGGTTGAATCCGCCCAATACGCCAGTCACGACTTCCAGCGCAAGCTGGCGGAATACGGCATGCGTTGCTCGATGAGCCGCAAGGGAAATTGCTGGGATAACGCGCCCACGGAGAGCTTCTTCAATAGCCTGAAAAACGAGCGGGTACACGGCACGCGCTACCGGACGCACCAGGAAGCGATGGCGGACTTGTTTGAATACATCGAAGTGTTCTATAACCGCAATCGCCGCCATTCGTCGATCGGCTTTGCATCACCGGTTCAGTTCCTGCAAGACTGGATCAACGCTCAGCAGACGAGGGATGTCGCTGCATAACCAAGGGCCTCTGGAAGGCGAAAAACAGAGGGAACCTCATTCGACGTTGTGGGCTAAATCGTTGGCAACAAAAAGCGCACAACGAGGGATGCCGATTTCTCATGTCGAGGAGAGGGCGACAAAATAGACCGCCCACTCGCGGAACGAGCTAAAAAACGTCGTCGCGCGGGACGATAACCGGTACATGAACGTTTCTTACCTTTCGTTCTCTATGGTTGATGGCTGAGCCAGGCATTCGCCCGTTCCCGACGACCGCGCGTCTGTATCTGTTTAACTCCGTCCTGCAATCAACCACTCCACCGCGCCGGCGGGATAATCCTCCGGCCATCGCCTTGCCAGCAACTCCACCGCCCTCCGCATTGCCGTTTCCGGCATCGCTTCCCACGTCGCTGCCGCGCCATCCGCCGCACCCGCGCCGTCCATCCTCATTGCTTCCAAAATCGACTGCGCGCAAATGAGCCGGTCCATCGCCCGTCGACAGCGTATGAAGCTGGCATCAGAAATCTACAGGCCCCTTGCTGCCACTTCGATGTCGATGGCTGCGCCAACTAGGGTGCAGCCAAGCACGGAAATTTTCAAGGTAGTTGTCGCCTCAACGATTAGATTTCAGGCAGGCTCTCTGTCTTGATTTCGGTGTTGTGGGGCGCTGCCCTGGTTGTCAATTCGATCCGGGTTCAGGTGCACAGTATCGACGCGCTGCCAGTTGCGCGTGTGGCCTTTCCATCGAAGCGGATTGCGTCGCCGGGCGTTCTCATAGAGCTCTGCGCGTCGATCCAGAATGTCCTGATCGAGGTTGCCATGACGCTGCGCCGGCGTCACGAACCGCATCGCGCCGTTTACGTTTCTTCTCGGCAGCCTGTTCGAAGCAAGCAGACTTCGTATGCCGGCGCTATGCTCGTAAGCGGTTTCAGCCGCGCGTTCGCTGGGTCGCGCATCACTCGGAACCGTCACGGTTAGTTTGGATAGCCCAGCACCATTACTCAAGGAGTTGTTCATGAGTGCCGTTGCTACGCGTGGTCGCACGCTCGTTTTTGACGTCAATGAAACGTTGCTCGACATCGAAGTTCTCAATCCCTTCTTCGAACGCGTGTTCGGGGATGCGCGAGTTATGCGTCAATGGTTTGCCGAATTGATTCTCTATTCAGAGGCCCTGACGCTGAGTGGGGAATACACACGGTTTGGTACGCTCGCGGTGGCTGTTTTGCAGATGGTCGCGACGTTTAGGCAGATTGAACTGAAGGATGGCGACCTCGAAGAGTTCAAGTCGACGATGAGCAAACTGCCGCCCCACCGTGAGGTGCCCGAGGCGCTGGAGAAGTTGGCAAATGCCGGATTTCGCATGATGACACTGACCAATTCCGCTGGCGAAGCTGGGAAGGCGTCCCTCGTTCAGGCAAGACTGTATGACTTCTTCGAGCACACCTTCTCCGTGGACGAAGTCGCAAAGTTCAAACCGGCACGAGAGGTCTATGTCCACGTCGCGCGGGCGTTGAACGCGCAACCGTCCGACCTTCGTCTAATAGCTTCGCACACGTGGGACACGCTCGGCGCGCTCGCGGCTGGCTACAGCGCGGCTTTGGTCGCAAGACCCGGTAACGCTCCGCTTGCAGTTGGCGCTCAGCCCGACATCGTCGAGCCTGACTTGCTGCAAACAGCTACGCGCATCATCGAAGTCGACCGCTGAGCTCATAGGGGTAAGTCCCACCTTCTGCGGGACATTTTGGTACACTTGTCCAAAATTGCTGATGAGGAGCGTATGGCGCGCCCGATAGAATTCGACCGTGACGAAGCCGTGAAGCGCGCTACCAGTGCATTCTGGGAGTGCGGGTACGGCTCGATTTCGGCCGGGGAGCTTGTGGAGCGGATGGGGATTGCGAAATCATCCTTCTACAACACGTTCGGTTCGAAAACCGACCTGCTTCGCGAAGCTATTGCAAGCTACACGCGCGACAGAGCTGCGGCGCTGCAGCGTTCAACTCGCCAATCGAACGTTCTGGATGTACTTCGTCATCTGCTGCTCAATGTGGCAAAGCGAAACGACGACGGGAAAGGCTGTCTGCTCGTGAACACTGCAGTCGAGCTGAGCAAACATCATCCGGACATGGCCGAAGTCACTCGCAATGGGTTCAGCGAAATGGCCATGACGTTCGAGGCGCTCATCAAGGCAGGACAGGAGGATGGTTGCATCCGGGCAGACCTGAACGCGAAGCAGCAGGCGCTCATCCTTGTCACCAGTATCTCCGGTCTGCGGGTGATGGCTCAAAGCGGCTTCTTAGCCAAAGAAATGCAGCCTTTCATCGATACGGTGCTCCAGCCCATGGAGTGCTGATTTTTTTTTACCCGTTTTGGACTACAAATACAAAACTGATTTTTTCTGGAAGCGCTCGGCTAGGGCGCTTCCACCTTCCCATAAGGAGCTCGCATGAACGAAACCGCAACGCTCAGCCTTCCTCTGGTTGCCCCTGACACCTCGGACGCTCGCGCGAAAGAAGTGCTCGAAACAGCCCGCAAGCAGGCAGGCTCTATCCCGAACATGTATGCCGCGATGGCAAACTATCCTGCGCTCCTGGATACGTACCTGCACGGATACCGGGTGTTCCGTTCGGAATCGTCCTTGACGTCAGCCGAGCAAGAAGCCGTGTTTCTGGTCATATCGCGCATCAACGAGTGCACGTACTGCGTGGCCGCGCACAGCATGATTGCGACGCACGTGTCGAAGACGCCCGCGCAGGCCGTGGAAGCTATCCGTTCCGACGCGCAAATCGAGGACGCCAAGCTGCGAGCACTCGCAGACTTCACGCGCACAATGGTGGTCTCGCGCGGTAACCCCTCGTCGGACAAACTCGCGGCGTTCCTCGCGGCCGGTTACACCGAAAAGACGGTTCTCGAAATCATCCTGGCGATTTCCGTCAAGACGCTGAGCAATTACACCAATCACCTGTTTCACACGGACGTCGACCACAAGTTCCGTGACTACGCGTGGACGCCGCCTGCGCACAGCTGATAATGAACATGGCCGTCTCACAGCGAGACGGCCGGTGGCGGTCTGTCTTGGGGCGGAGTCTAGACTACGGCCTTGCAATCAACTGGTGATGCGCATCGACGCCGATGTTGCCGCGGGATTGACCGTGCGTCTTTCCGTCAGAGTGGTAGACAAGCAATACCGCATTGTCATGCGTGAGCGGTGCCGGAGCGACCACGGTAATGGCCGCTTTTCCGGACGCGTCGGCCACGAAGTTGTTCGTCTTGCCTGTCCCGTCGAGCGGTGTGAATCCCACGGGCTTCTGGTCGAAGTGGTTCTCGAAGAGGCTGTAGTGGCCGTCTGGCTTCAAGTTGGAAACAGCGAGTGTTATCTTCTCGCGTCCGTCGGGCCTCGGGGTGAAGATGACATCGCCCTTGGCACCTAGCCATTCCCCGAGCGTCATGTGGAGCGGCTTGTTCAACGCGGTGCTAATCGGCAATGAGGCGTCGTCGGCGATGAGGGCGTTGCGAAGGCCGGCGACATGCTTGATAGCCTGAGGTCCGACGGCTCCGGGAGCCGATGGCTCTGCGACGAAAACCTGTGGGTCGAGCGGCACTTTCTGGTGCGTCTGCGCCGAGAAGAATTCCGCGTGCGTCTCGAACGGCAGAACTGAGCTCTGTGCGTGAGCCATCGTGCTCAACGCGCCATACAGTCCAATCCAGGTTGTCGCCACAGCGAGTCGAGCTACCAGTCCTCTTTTCTTCAAGATGCATCTCCGGCTGTTTGGTTGAGGTTCTGAAACGGCTTTGCCGCCGGGTTTGACGCCGGCTGCAAGGATTGCATCTGCGTTGCCGCAGATGGTCTCGGCCGTAGAGTACAGCGTTACGGTTTAAGCCGCGATGAGGCGTGACCCGCGAGCGCCGTATACGAGCCCGAGAACCGCGCCGAACACCAGATGCAACACGAGGGTCATAACCGGCGCGGGCATGCCCAACGCCATGCCGAACAATCCGGCTCCCGCCATCGGCATCATGATAATCATCATCATCAGCAATCACGGCGCGACCGAGAACAAGGCGCCCTTTACCCCGACAGGTCCGGGAAGATTGCGGGCAATCAGCGCGTAGGCAATGCCCCAACCTTATGGGACTACGAACTCGACGAAGAACACTTGCGGAACGCGTGTATCTGCAGGTCGTCATGCTACGGCGGGCACTCGGGATAACCGCAGAGGAGGCTATCAAGCTGCGAGAAGCACTTCGGCTGTCTGGATATCCGACAGCCCCCGACATGCCGGAACACGATGAAGTGGAGGAGTTTTGCGATAGGTTTGACGCACGACTGGTGCATGAGTATAGGTAGCTGAAAAACTCTTCACCATACCCTGCTGCAAGAGGCTATCGACGGACACGGCGCTTTGTCTACCTGCCAGATTGCGTGGCAACTGACATCGCGCCACTGCTGCTTGCGGCAATCAACCACTCCACGGCACCGGCCGGGTATTCTTCCGGCCACTCCTTTGCCAGCAATTCAACCGCCACCCGCATCTCCGCGACGGAATCCACCGCCTCCCGCATTGCCGTCTCCGTCGTCGCTTCCCGCAACGCATCCCTCGTCACTTCCGCATCACCCTCCACCGCCAGCGACCCACGCGCTTCGAACGTAAATGGCTGCAGCTACGCCAGAACGCGTTGCGACGGGGCAAAGTTGTCCACGCGAGTATCAATGCCGATTACATTGAGTTCATTGATTACCCGACTTGTCCGGTGACGCTTGTAGAGCTGACTCACAGCACGGGCGCGGATACTGACTGGTCGGTGGACCGTGTCAACAATGACATCGCGTACGCCGACGGGAACCTCATAGTGATGAGTGTTTGGGCGAACAAGGCGAAAGGAGACAAGAGTTTTGTCGACGTCTTCGACCTGGTGCTCGATGATGAGTCACTGCCCGGCCTCTCGTTTCGGGAACCCGTTCTGGATGTTGCCTCTTCTCGGTATTTTGCGGCTCAAATCCAAGGACCTGATCGGCTATACGGCAATTCAGTTCTTCGTTCACTTTCCCATCGTGATCGCGGTGGCGTCGATCATGCGCTGGCGCAGCGGACCGATATCCTGGCTGATGTGAGTCATGGCTCTGCTCCCATTGAACGACGAGGCGGATTGCCTCGCCCTTCAGCATGAAAACAGAGTCGGTTTCCTCTCCGGGACCACTAACGTTGGCCGGAGCCCCTTACCGCGCGAGCGGTTTCGTCCTGTGAGCGACGAGTCGCCATTTGGCGAAGCGACGGCAAACTGCAACCCGTCGGCGAAGCCAGCTTCATTCTCGTGGCGCTGCGCGCGGCGACTCAGACGTAGATGGTCATAGGTTGAACATGCGGTGATCAGCCAACGCGCAACAGGGGCAGCATGTTCAGTACCGAGTCTGACGACAGCAGCCGGTAACAAATGCAAATAAAAATCGTTCTTAGATATCTTGGGTCCGATGTAGCATATAGCCTTCCGCTTCCCCGTGGGGCTGATTGACCAGCCAGCTGCTAACCAACCCGTATTCAACTTCGAGAGTGGCGCGTTGCATCCGATCCGGCTTGCCCGCTCAGTTGTCTCAGCGGACATCGCAGTCGACGATTCATCGGCTGGGGTTTACAACGCGTAAGCACAGAACTCCGTCAAATGTTGAGTGCCTCCTTGATCAGCGATCCATGGTTTTACCTCTTTAGCATCCCCGCACTCCTGCTGACAAGCATCTCGAAGGGTGGCTTTGGCCTTGGCCTCGGCGTCGTGGCCGTCCCACTGATGGCGCTTCGCCTTCCTGTGCCCGAAGTCGTGGCGCTTCTTTTGCCCATCCTCTGCCTAACTGACCTTGTCGCGTTGTGGCAGTATCGCGGGCAATGGAGTTGGCCGTTGCTGCGCATGGCACTTCCCGCCGCGCTCGTTGGCATAGGGCTCGGTACGCTGGCGATACATCATCTTCCGGAAGCGTGGCTGAGGCTCGGCATCGGTGTGATCTCGGTCGACTTTGCCTGGCGTCGCTGGTCGGAGTCTCGCCGTCCCACACCGGAAAAGGATCATCGTTTGCGCCCGGCGTCGTGCCTATTCTGGGGAGCCACATCTGGCTTTACCAGCTTTATGGCCAACGCGGGCGAACCGGCGCTGGCGATCTATTTGTTGCCGTTCAAATTGAGCAACCGCTGTTTCGCCGGCACCACGGCAGCATTCTTCGCGGCCGTCAATGTGACAAAACTGATGAGTTTTTCCATGCTGGGCTTGTTCACCAGAACGACTTTGCTTACCAGCCTCGTTCTCACTCCTCTTGCGGTTCTTGGCACCTACGCGGGTGTTCTGCTCAACCGCCGTATGAACGTAACGCTTTTCCATGAGCTAACCCACGCAATTCTGCTCGTGATCGGTACGCGACTGATCTATACGAGTCTCAAGGTTATCCTGTAGTTGAGGCCTCTTGTCGCCCCCTTTTTTGACATCCCTGGACGCAGGCGCCGCGGAAGCCGAAGGCTGGCTGTATCTGGCCGTCATTATCGACCTGTTCAGCCAGCAGGTCGTGGGCTGGTCAATGCAGCCGCACATGAAGGCCGAGCTGGTCACCGATGCGCTGCGTATGGCGTGGTTCCGGCGCCGTCCTGAAGCCGGCGTAATCGTTCATAGCGACCGTGGCAGTCAGTATTGCAGCGGACTGTTCCAGGACGCGCTGAAGGCATATGGCATGCGCTCATCGATGAGCCGACGTGGCGATTGCTGGGATAACGCGCCGACCGAAAGTCTATGGGGTTCGCTGAAGGTTGCGCGCCTGCACGGTCGACACTCCCCGACCAGACGTGCGGCAATGGACGAAGTGGTCGATTGGCTCAACTTTTATAACGCGCATCGGCTACACTCGACGCTCAATTACGTCAGCCCCATGACGTTCGAGAAGAACTGGTTCGCTACTCAACAAGGTGCGGCCGCATAGTGCCCTCGGTTATGGGATTCGTGAAACAGGGGCAAGGTCAGTTACCGACGCTTCTTATCCGGCGACCACAGCCGCAACGTCAGCGCGTTACTCACAACGCAGACACTACTGAACGCCATTGCGGCGCCGGCCACTACTGGACTGAGCAGGCCCAGCGCCGCCAGCGGCACGCCAACCACGTTATAGATGAACGCCCAGAACAGGTTCTGCTGAATCTTGCGGTAGGTGCGGCGCGAGATGTCGATGGCGTCCGCGATGAGTGCCGGGTCACCCCGCATCAACGTGATGCCGGCCGCGTGCATCGCGACGTCGGTCCCGGTCGCCATGGCAATGCCCACATCGGCCGCCACAAGTGCGGGCGCATCGTTGATGCCATCGCCAACCATGCCAACTGTTCTCCCGGACGAGCGC
Organism: Paraburkholderia ultramafica; assembly: GCF_902859915.1. GTDB lineage: Bacteria > Pseudomonadota > Gammaproteobacteria > Burkholderiales > Burkholderiaceae > Paraburkholderia > Paraburkholderia ultramafica. Next base: position 64,053 of record NZ_CADIKK010000035.1, on the reverse strand, counting down.
AGTTCAGAGACAACCCGGGCCTTGTCTTCGGGCAACACCTCGGCGCGGACTTCCCCGATACCGAGCTTCTCAGCTACCGCACGCGCCGCGCCCTGATTGTCGCCGGTCAGCAGGACCGTCCGGATTTTCATGGAACGCATGTGGTCGATGGCATCCGCCGCCGTGTCCTTGACGGTGTCGCCAAACGCGAGCAGCGCCACAACCTTGCGGGCATCGCCCAACTCGACGAGCCACGAAACCGTCCGTCCTTCAGCTTGCGCAAAATCGCCCTGAGCAAGAACCTCTGTGGGTACATTGATTCGCGCTTCCCGCAGGAAGCGAGCGTTCGCAATGGTGTAGGCCCGGCCATCGACAACCGCCTGAACGCCGCGCCCGGCGATGGCTCGCACCTCACTCGCCTTCGGAGCGGCTATCCCGTCCGCCTGTGCCGCTTGCGTCACCGCGTGTGCCAACGGATGCTCGCTGCCCTGCTGGATGGCTGCCGCGATTGCGAGCGCTTCATCGCGCACCACGCCGAAGGTGCGGAATTCGACGAGGGTCGGCTTGCCGACGGTCAGCGTGCCGGTCTTGTCGAACGCGACCGTATTGATTCGATGCGCGACTTCGAGGGCTTCGGCGTCCTTGATGAGAATGCCGTGTCGCGCCGCAACTCCGGTGCCGGCCATGATAGCGGTCGGTGTCGCCAGTCCCAGCGCGCACGGACAGGCGATGACCAGCACGGCTACCGCATTGAGAATGGCGGTTTCTACGTGACCTGAGTAAAGCATCCAGCCAACGAGCGTCAAGAATGCAATTCCCAAAATCGTAGGCACAAATACGGCGCTCACCTTGTCCACCAACCGTTGAACCGGTGCTTTCTCAGCCTGAGCGGACTCAACGAGCCGGATGATTCTGGACAGCGTCGTCTCAGCGCCGACGGCCGTCGTCTCGACAACAAGCAGTCCGTCAACGTTGATGGACCCACCAGTCACTCTATCGCCCGGTTGCATGGCGACGGGCAAGCTCTCACCCGTAATGAGTGACTCGTCCACGGAGCTGGCGCCTTCCACTATCGTGCCGTCCACCGGAACGCGCTCACCCGGGCGGACGACGACCTGCGTGCCGACCCGTACAGCGGAAAGGGGTACTTCCTGCTCAGTACCATCGATGCGGACTCGCGCTCTGTCAGGCCGCAACGCGTTCAATGCGCGGATAGCCTCCGTAGTCTGGCGCTTTGCCTTGGCCTCGAGCCATTTCCCGAACAGCACGAGCGTGATGACAACAGCCGACGCTTCGAAATACAGATGGCCCATGTCGCCCGGATGGGCGATGACTTCATAGACGCTCAAGCCGTACGCGGCCGACGTCCCGAGAGCGACCAGCAAATCCATGTTGCCCGCCTTGGCGAGCACCGCTTTGTACGCCGATTTGTAGAAACGCATGCCGAACCCAAATTGCACGACGGTCGCCAGCGCAAACGAAAGCCAGATGGGGAGCATGACGTGCCCGCCCAACCATTGCGCTACCATCGGAACGAGGAGCGGAACGCTAAAAATGGCTGCACCGGTGACCCTGAACGCCGCAAAGTCACGCTTCGGCGGCTGCTCAACGTCCGATTCCGGAATGGTCGCGTCGTACCCCGCCTTCTGTACGGTACTCACGAGAACGTCCGGGGAGACACCTGCAAGGGCTTTTATCGTTGCCTGTTCCGTCGCCAGGTTCACGCTGGCCGACGACACGCCGGCAACCTTGTTCAGTGCCTTTTCAACGCGCGCGACGCACGATGCACAGGTCATGCCGTTGATGCGCAGCACTATCTCCTGTTCCGGCACCTCATAGCCCGCCGAACGGACGGCGTCCGCGACGGCAGCCTGCGCCTGCAGAGAGTCAGCTTCGATAGACGCTTTCTCGGTCGCAAGATTCACGGAGGTACGCGTCACACCGGGCACGCGCGCAATCGCTTTTTCCACCCGCGCGACGCACGATGCGCACGTCATGCCCTCAATGGGCAGTTCGAAGGTGATGGTCGAGGTGGGAGTGGCGGCAACCACCGCGTGGGGATTCAGAAGTTGGGTAGCCATAATTCTGTTTGAAAGGCCGCACCAGTGGGCGGTGCGGCCGTCGAGGACCGCAGGACCGGCACTATGCCGGCGAGAGGGTCAAGCGCGAACAGCGGGGGTGTACCCTGATTCCTGGATGGCCGACAAAAAAATGTCGGCACCGCGCGCGGATTCGATGCGCACCGTCCTGGTCGCAACGTCGATGTCCACCGTCGCCTGTGTGTCGACTTCCTTGACCGCTTTCGTGATCACGCCCGCACAATGCCCGCAGGTCATGTCTTTGACTTCCAGTTCCATTTTGAAAACTCCGTTGTGTTGTGAGCAATTCCACTATCGACCTTCCAACCGTTGGAAGGTCAAGCGCTGCAACTAATGTCTTTGGCCAGCCAGGGCTTCCAGAATTGGGCATTCGGGGCGTAAGTCGCCCCTGCAGTGCTCGGCCAGATGCGCCAGCGTGTCTCTCATCTCTGTCAGTTCCCCGATACGCTGGTCCAATTCCGCGATATGCCCCTTCACGAGCCGCTTGACCTCACTACTGGGCCGGCTTCGGTCTTCCCAAAGGCTCAGCAATACGGAAATCTGCTTCATCGAGAAGCCGAGGTGGCGAGCTCGTCCGACGAAGCGCAGCACCTCCACATCCTTGTGCGTGTACACCCGATAATTCGATTCTGTCCGCGTGGCGGCCTGAATCAGGCCGGCCTCTTCATAGTGGCGAATCATCTTGGCGGAAACGCCGGACGCCTTCGCGACTTCACCAATGTTCATGTCGAGCTCCCTCCAAACAGCGGCCCACTGGCCATCGGAGTTCATTTTGAACATTCCTGCAATGGGAAGGTCAAGCAGTAATTGACCAGAGATTGATGCTGCGGCGAGATGGTCGTTGGGTTCGTTGAGGTCGTCGTGATGCTGGTGCGCCAGCGTCCCCGGCATATTGCAGGGAAACGGAATTAGCGGGACCGGGCGGTAATCGTGAGCCTGAAAATACACGGGCTGAACGTCATTCAGGGCTCCAGTCTGCGCCGTATGAGAAACCCGCTTATCAGTGACACGTAGGATGGCTTCCGGACCCGAAGCGGGCATATAGGTATCGCGAACAGCGGCGCGGCAGTGGCGTCAGTTGAGACTGCCGGGTTGCATCCGCCCTTCATCAGGTTATGGCTTTGCGGCGATCGCGCAGAATGCGTTGTCTGTCTCGATGACCTTTGCTTCGGCGAAGCCGGCGACTGCGAGCCTTTCAACCAATCCGCTGCGCTGTTGCCCCGAATGGAGTGTGAAACCAAGCGCAATCCTGGCGCCCGACTTCATCACCCGCTGCATCTCTATAAGGCCGGCGGTGGCGTCCGGCCACACTTGCATGGAGTTGATGGTTAACGCCTTGTCGAACGTGTTTTCTTCGAACGGCAAGCGCTCCGCAGAGCCGATTCGCAGGTCGACCTGACCACAATCAATTGCCTGGGCGTTCCGAACCGTGGCCTGCCTCAACATCTCCGGAGACGGGTCGATGCCGGCAATATGCTTCGCGGACGCCGCCAGAAGCTGAATGCCCACTCCGGGTCCGAAGCCAACCTCAAGTACGCTATCGGTTCCCCGAATCTCCAGCAAGTCGACCACCCAGGCGGCGCATGGCTGATTCGTCTTTGCCATGACCACGCCACCTAGCCGGCCGAGAACGCCATGCGGACGGCCGAACATCTGCATCAAGACGCCTTTGAAAGCGCTCACCGGTATTTTCCTCCCGTATGTCGTAACGCAAAGTCAGTACGAAAGCATTCCATTGCGACTTCATGGATTCAACATAGGTGATAACCAAAAGCAATCAAGAGAAATGGAACGGTCACGGGCCGCTTTTCGCCGCCGGAGTCGCGTGTTCGGGCTTGCCATGGGCGAACGCAGCGGCCGGCGCGAGTCCAAACGTCACTGTCACCGCCATGCCCATCAGTCTGTTGCGAGTGTTTGTTTTCATGTTCTCAAGAATCCAGATAGTCGCTTGGACCGCTGCGGCACGGAGGCCGCAGCGTGCGTTGCCCGCCGGTTATTGCTTCTGCAGCTTGGTAATAGTCACGACGTCATTCGCCTCTTCGGCAACGAAATCAATTTTGTCGCCAACTTTGACCTCTGAGAGCATCGCTGGGTCCTTGACGTTGAACACCATCGTCATGGCGTCCATGCCCAGATTCTCTATCGGACCGGCTTTGATGGTCAGCTTTCCTGCGGCGGCGTCGACCTTCCGGACTTCTCCATGCGACATGCTGGCCTGTGCCTGGGCCCCTTGTTTGGAACTGCTGCCGCTCATGTCCATGTTGCCCATGTCACCGGCGGCATAGGCCGTTGCCGACACTGTGAGCACGCAGCCAGTCAGAATCAATGCAAGCGCTTTTTTCATTACTGTTTCTCCATTGGTTAAACGATGAAAACGAGTTGGACCTGGCGTCCGGCTATCACAATCAGCTATCCGGCAGCTCGCCGGCGTATTCGTAAGCGACAGTCCCCTTGGGGTGCCTGTACCAGCCCGGGTCGCGGTAGTCGTTGTGGCCCAGTCCTTCGCGTACCTTCACGACGGTGAACATTCCGCCCATCTCGAGCGGCCCGAACGGGCCCTTGCCCGTCATCATCGGCAGCGTGTTGTCGGGCAGCGGCATCTCCATTGCGCCCATGGCGCCGCCCGTGCTGCCCATCGGCATGTAGTCGGGAACCAGCTTGTTGATGCGCTGCGCGAGGTCTTTTTGCGGGACGCCAATCATGTTCGGCACCTGATGCCCCATCGCGTTCATCGTGTGATGCGACTTGTGGCAGTGAAACGCCCAGTCGCCGGGCCGATTGGCGGTGAACTCGATGGCGCGCATCTGGCCGACTGCCACGTCAGAGGTGACCTCCGGCCAGCGCGCGCTCTTTGGAATCCATCCACCATCGGTGCCCGCGACCTCGAAGCGATAGCCGTGCAGGTGGATAGGGTGGTTGGTCATCGTCAGATTGCCGAAACGGATGCGCACACGGTCGCCAGCACGGATAGGCAACGGGTCGATGCCCGGGAACACGCGCGAGTTCCACGTCCACATGTTGAAGTTGGTCATCTCGTTGACGCGCGGCGTGAAGCTGCCTGGGTCGATGTCGAACGCGGACATGACGAACACGAAATCGCGGTCGACGGGCATCAACGACGGGTCTTTCGGATGCACGATGAACAGGCCCATCATTCCCATCGCCATCTGCACCATTTCATCGGAATGCGGGTGGTACATGAACGTGCCGTGCGTTTCCAGTTCGAACTCATACACGAACGTCTTTCCCGGCGGAATATGCGGTTGCGTGAGGCCGCCCACGCCGTCCATCCCGGAAGCCAGCAGCATCCCGTGCCAATGAACGGTCGTGTGCTCGGGCAGCTTGTTGGTCACGAAGATGCGGACCTTGTCGCCTTCGACCGCTTCGATGGTCGGACCCGGCGTCTGACCGTTGTAGCCCCACAGGTTCGCGTTCATGCCCGGCGCCATCTCGCGCACCACCGGCTCGGCTATCAGGTGGAACTCCTTCCAGCCATTTTTCATCCGCCACGGCAGCGTCCAGCCATTCAACGTGGCAACGGGCGTGTACGGTCGGCCGTTTGGCGGTGCGAGCGGCGGTTGCGTCGTGGCATTCGACATCGTCGGCGCTTCGGGCAGCGACGCCGCGCCAGCCTTGCTGACCAGCGCCGCCCCCAACAGCGCCGCACCGGAGCCGCCCAGGAATTTTCGACGTGAAACCATGTTATTCACCTTCAGAATCGTTGGGCGACGCGGCTTGCGTCGTGGGTGCGGATGGCGCCGAGGCCATCGCGAGCGGCGGAAGACGGCCACCGAGCGCCTGTTGCAGGTCAGTCTCCGCGAGCCAGTATTCCTTCAGCGCGTCGATGTAGCTGTTCACGGCACCGACCTGGTCGCGTGAATCGGCAAGCAGGTCGAACGCGCTCGCGAGCATGCCGTTGTAGCGAAGCAGCATTTCGTCCGAAATGGCCTTCCGAATCGGCACGACGTCGTCGCGGTAGTGCTTTGCAACGTCGTAATCGGTTACGTACGCCGAATACGACTCCCGCACTTCCGACCGCGCGTTAATCGCGGTCTCGGCAACACGGTTGACCGACTGCATGTATATCGCTTCGGAACGGGCCACTTTCGCGCTACCCCAGTCGAATAGGGGTATTTCGACGCCGATTTGATAGCCTTGTTGATGTCCATCGGACGTCGTGAAATTGTTCTGGTACCCGACATCCACTGCATTGATGACACGCGTCACCTTGCTAAGACCCAAAGAGGAAGCGACCCTCTGCGTCTGCAGCTTCGCCGCCTGGATGTCCAGCCGGTTCAGCATCGCGAAACTCTCAAGGTCGTTCAGCTCAGGCCTGGTCTTTGGGAGGTCCGGCAGGCGCTCGGGAAGTACGTACTGCGTTTGTGCCCCCCACAGGCCCATCGTGCGCGTGAGCTTTTCCCGGGCGGACACTGACTGCTGCCGCGCTTTCGCCACTTGCGCCACCGCATCTGCATAGAACGCCTGCTCGCGCGCGTAGTCGAGCTTGCTGACGTTGCCTGCCTGCTGCATACGCTGCGCGAGTTCGGCGCCGGCCTCCGCTGAATCCTTCACCTGCCCGGTGTATGCGACAGACTGCCCGGCAGCGACCGCGTTGATATAGGCACGCCGGGAATCGGCGGCCACCTTGAGCATCGCATCTGCCGCGAGCAGTTTGGTTTGCTCGAAGCGGCGGCTTTCAATGCGCGTCGCCAGTGGCATCGTCAGGACACTCATCAAGCCGAGCGTGAAGGTGCGATTGATGCTCAGGGAGCCGTTCCCCTGCGTGCGACTGAACATGAATCCGGGGTTCGGCAGTCGTCCCGCCTGAACGAGGTCCGCCTCCGAAATCCCGAGCTCGCCATATGAGGCTTGCAGGCCACGGTTGTTCAGCAAAGCGATTTGCACCGCGTCGTCCATGCTGAGTGGCTTCGAAAGCAGCTCCTGCGTGCGCTTTGCAACCGTCTCCCGGTCTTCGTCCGTCTTCACCAGTACAGCGTCTTTTCCGAGTCGTTCGGACGCCACCGTGGAAACAGTATTGAAGCCGCCGTCCCTGGAAAACGTCGTACAGCCAGCAAGGAACGCAAGCGCAGTGGCGGCAGCAATGGCGCGGCCGTTCAAAAAGAAGTGGCGCATCATTTGACCGGTTCCTCGTGGCGCGAGCTGTGCTCGATATATTTGGCAGCGGTGCCGCCGGACGGCATATTGCCGTGGCTCATCCCGGCCATTCCTGCCATCCCTGATGAACTCGTCACTGCCCGATTAAGCTCCTGCCAGGTAGGCGCTTTCTGGTCCAGGTATGGTTGGTAGTCCGCGAAGGCGGACGGCACACTGACCGCCGGAACCGATGCGGCGGCGTCGGTCGGGTCAGGAAGTGCGGTAGTGGCGTGCGCGAGCGCCGGCAACAATGCCGCCGCGCTGAAGAGCGCCGCAATAAACATTCGCATGGATTTTTCTCGTCGTAAGTCACCTTGATGGCCGACGTGCGGCCATCAGGGCGAAATTGCACATCGCAGCGTGAGGCTGCGACCGAAGGACTAGACGAGAGAAATTCGGGGAGGGCGTTCGACCCCGTCAGTCAGAAACGACGGGACACGAGCTGAGGGGGGAACCGGAACGGCAAAATGAACTGCGTTGGCAGATGTTGCCACTGTCGCGGCGAGCGGCAGGCCCCCGCCGAAACAGCAGGAAGCGCATGTCGAACACGTGTGAACATGCTGGGCATCGCCAGTGTGATGGCTGTAGTGGTCGCCATCGGCCGTCATCGCATCATGCATCTGATGATGGTGAGCCGACTCTTCCCAGTCCGCGTGCTGCGCGGTCGCCCCATCCCCACCGAAATGCGAAGGCTCGCATATCATGGAGACGGCCGCGAACGACTGAACCGGAAGGCTCAGTGCCAACAGCATCACGACGAGGAGTTTGCGCCAGTACGACATGGATGCGAAGTCTAGCATGGGGTTTAGAACGGCGCAGGGTCGCGAAAGTGCCGCGTGTAACTGCAACCTCTGAGCGAGTCCGCTCGCCCGTCAGTCAGTCAGTGTGTAGCCGCAAGCCGCACTCGCCAGAGCAGTTTTTATTGCCACCTGCGGGGCATTCCAAGTGAAAGTCCAGCTGCACGTAGTTCTTTCGTCATCTAAAGGCCAGCGCCGGTGCGCACCGACTGACGACTTCGCACCTCATTTTGTCGAGAGAATTGCATCGGCCACTTGACCTTCCGATGGTGGGAAGGTCCAGAGTGAGAGTCGCTCGTTTATATCTGGAGCGAAAAATGCAATTTGAAGTGAAGGATATGTCGTGCGGCGGCTGCGCCAGCGCCATCATTCGCGCAATCACCAGCATCGACCCGGCGGTTAAACTGGACATTGATGTGGCCGCAAAAATGGTGAAAATCGATTCGTCATTCCCGCAGAACCAACTGGTCGCCGCGATTGAGGCCACCGGATTTCATCCAACCGTCTGAGCTCATCAAGGCGCAAAAAGAGGAAATCGCCTATATGAAGAAGTGGCAGGCAGAACATCCGACGAAGTGATGGCCGGGAACGCCTAACCTCAGAGGCGTTCCTTTGCGATACATAGAACCCAGCCACGGGCCACAACCCGGGCCCCCTGGATTCACGTCGTACTTCCCAGCGGCTGAATATACCGTGCGCGAAATCCACCCGGAATGTTTGCGAGGTCCAGCCGGCCGCTCGCGCGTCGCGCGATTTCAGTCACGATGGACAAGCCCAGGCCACTTCCTGTAGCGGTTGAATGCCCAAGGCGATAGAACGGCTCCAGCACATGCTCAAGTTCGTTGTCCGGTATGCCGGGTCCTGTGTCAGTGACCTCAAATATCAGTTCGCCCGCTCTCTGAAAAGCCGACACGTCGACCTTCCCGCCATCGGGGGTGTATCGCACGGCATTGTCGACCAGGTTCCTCAGCACCACCGCCATGGATGACGCATCGACCACCACGTCAATGTCGTCAACCTGCTCAATCCCGAGGTCAATGTCCTTTGCGCGGGCAAGTCCGATGCTGGTATTGATAGCGTCAGTCACCGCAGTACGCAACGACCACGCTGCCGGCTGCTCCAGTGCTGCCTGCTCAGACCTCGCCAAGGCCAGCAGTTGCTCCACCAGCCGGTGGGTACGTCGCAATCCAGACTGGAACGCCGAGAGTCGCTCGCGAGCATCAGGTGACGTGATGGTTGCGCCCAGGTTACCCGCTTGCAACGACAGGGCCGCAAGTGGCGAACGCAACTCATGCGCCGCGCTAGCGACAAAGCGGCGCTGATGACTCATAGCTTCTTTCAGCCGTCCAATGAGGCTGTTGATTGACCGGACAAACGGAAGCACTTCGGAGGCGATACCATCTTCCGATAACGGCTCGAGCGAGGCATCCGTTTGCTGGTCCACGACCGTCGCCAGATTTGAGAGCGGCGCCAGTTTCGTTCTGACAATAACAACGACGACCACAAACAGAACCGGCATCAGGAGAAGCACGGGCACGAGCGTCCTCATTGCACCGTCACGGGCAATTTCGTCACGCAGTGCAGAAGGCTCAGCGACGGCGATGCGCTCGCCATTCCGCAGCGTGCGGATATTGACTCGCCAGCTCTGTCCGCTGCCGTCGAGGTCGTGAAACCCGTCGGCCATCGCACGAGGAATCGTGAGTCCCGCCGCCTGCGACAGGCCAGCCGACGTTTCGCTTAGCCTGTCGATGACGACTTTGACGTCTGGGTCCTGAGAGCTTTCGACCGAAGACCGCGTTTCCGTGAGCGCCAGTGCGTGACTGTCAATCAGGGCAGCAATTTCGTTCAGTTGGCCATCCTGCAGCGCTCGTGCTTCCTGGTAGGCGAACGCGAATGAAAAACCGCATGCGAGCACGCCCACCACTGCCATCACACCGCCAATCCACGCCGAGAGCTGGAGCGTCAGAGAGCGTGATTGTCGTCCTTGTCCACCAGCCATCCCACACCTCGTACGTTACGAATCACCGACGCGCCCAGCTTCTTGCGGATGCCGTGAATCAGGACCTCCACCGCATTGCCTTCCACCTGTTGCTCCCAGGCATAGAGCTTTTGCTCCAGCTGGGTTCGCGAGAGAACCGTCCCTGGGCGCATCAACAGCGCGCTCAAAAGAGCAAATTCCCGACTCGTCAGCCGGCACTCCGCTCCGTCGTACACAGCAATGTGCGTCGCCGCATCGAGCGTGAGCTTTCCGCTTGTCATCCGGGTATCGCCGTGGTCACTCAACCGGCGGGTCACGGCCCGAAGGCGCGCAAGCAGCTCGCCGATTTCGAATGGCTTCACGAGGTAGTCGTCCGCGCCGGCATCCAGTCCGGCGATTCGGTCGTCGACTCCGTCGCGCGCCGTCAGGATAATCACCGGAAGCTTGTTGCCACCGCTGCGCAGCGACCGCAGCACGTCAATGCCATCCCGATGCGGCAGATTCAGGTCTAGCAGTAGGACATCGTGTTCCTGACCTAACAGAGCCCCGGTTGCAGCATCGGCGTCGCGTACCCAGTCGGCTGCATATGCCGCGTCTTGCAACGACTGGACAATCGCGTCGCCAATCATTTCGTCGTCTTCAACCAGGAGAATTCTCATTGGCCTCAAGTAATCAAAGGTGTCGTGCTAAGCCAAAACTAATTCTTGCGGCATAGCATCCGAAGCGTTTTTTACACCGGATAGCCATCGTGCCGAGTGGTGCCTACGATACTAGGTCGCAAAGCGGAAGTAGCGCAACCAGTCATCAACGACATGACGGTCTCTGCGCGCTCGTGCGGGTTGCGCTTATGGCATTGGTCTTAACGCTGTGTGGCTGCGCATCGTATGCCCCCAAGCCTCTTCCGGCGACTCCGGAATGGCCCGATGACGTTGCGGCAACGACTGCACCGTTGACCGTCGACCAGGCGGTCGAACGCGCGCTTGAGCACAGTCCGGATGTCCGTCGCGCCGAGCGCGAACTGCAAATCGCCACGGCGCACAAATATGCGGATGGCCTGCTTCCGGACCCTCAGCTTAGCATCAGCACTGACCGCCCTGGCGCCGCAGGATTTGTCCCGGCGTTCATGGTCGGGCTCAGCTATGAGGTGTCCGCGCTCGTTGACCACCCGGCAAAGCAGCGAGGCGCGACAGCGGCACTGGAAAAACAGCAGTTCGCGCTGCAGTGGACCAAATGGCAGGTCGCCAATCGCGCCTACGCGCTATACGTCACCAATGTGAGTCTTGCCCGGGTCGAGGCAGAAGTCGAACAACTCGTGCTCCATGAGCAGGTCTTCGATAACCGTATGCAGCAGGCGCTCGCACGGGGCGACGTGACGCGCGACATCGCAGTGCAGTCGGACACCGCGTATCGCGACAGCTTGCAGCAACTGGATACGCTTGGGCAGGACCATCTGAGAGCTCAGCAGGAACTCGCAGCATTGCTCGACCTGCCGCCAGGCACGCGCCTGATTCTTGCGGCGCCCCCTGAACCCTACGACGTCCCTCCCGACGCAGTGCGAGACGCGCTCGCCAATCTCGGCCAGCGTCGTCCTGACCTGCTGGCGTTGCGCGCCGGTTACGCAGAACAGGACGAGCGCTATCGCGCAGCACTTCTCGGGCAATTTCCCCGTCTGGATATCGGCGTTACGCGGGGCCGGGACACGTCTGCCATCTATACCTCGGGCATCGCGGTCACGGTGACGTTGCCCCTGTTTAACGGCAATCGGGGAAACATTGCGGTCGAAAAAGCCACGCGGGAAAGTCTGTACGAGGAGTACACGCAACGGCTCAAAGAGGCTCACGCGGCCGTCGACAACATCGTCGCAAATATGAACCTGCTCGACGACCAGCTTCGCAACGCCCGGTCACTGGAAGCGTCGCTGGACGGAGCGATGCGACAGGCGCGTAGCGCTCACGCTCGAGGCGACGCAACACTCCCAACGCTGATGGACCTCGAGTCTCGACGACTGAATCAGCGCATCGCGACCACGAAGCTCGCGAACGCCGTGCTTCAGCAGCAGGTCGAGTTGTGCACCCTGATTGGCATAAGCGCCATCGACCACCAATCTCTTCAATAGGTCCGAGATGAAGCCTGTCCGCCTGCTCGTTATTGCTGCCATCCTGAGCTCGTGGTGCGCCGCAAGTCCCCGCGTGTTCGCCCAGGACGTTGTGACAATGCCTGCGGTACAGAAACGCATTGTGGTGAAGGTATCTGCGCCAGCGCACGTGCAGGCCGTGTCCAATGCAGTCTTGGCCGCTCCGACAGCGGGCATCGTTTCAGGTTTGAGAATCACGCCCGGCGAACCGGTTCAACCAGGGCAGACGCTTGCGCGCCTCACTGGGCCAACGGTGACGTACGAGAAGGCACGTCTTGCAGCGGACGTCAAAACTGCCCGGCTGCGCGTGTCGGCAGCAACCCAGGCTGCTGAGATTGAACAACAAAAGTTCGATGACCAACTCAGCACGCGCGACGCTATCGCCCGCGTTCGCGCAGACCTGGACGCGGCGCGTCAGCAACTGGTTACCGCACAGGCGGCGGCTCAGGGCTACGTCGGACTTGCGACAATTACTGCGTCGGAACCAGGCGTAGTGACAGCGGTCAGCGCAGCCGACGGTCAATACGTGAGCGCTGGACAGGCGCTTGTGACTGTCTCGTCGTCACGCGACCTCCATGTTGTCGCAAATTTCTACGGGAGCGACGCCGCCCTGGTTGCAGTCGGCATGAAGGCGGTGTTCCTGCCTGAATCCGGCGAGGCGCCCGTCTACGTTGTCGTCAAACGTACTTCATGGAGCGTTCCAACCCCCGGTCAGCTCGAAGTCTGGCTCAGTCCCGTGCAGGGCGGCAGCCTGGACTCCGGCGCGGTTGGCACCGTATCCCTTTCTGCATCAGACGACAGGCAGTTAGCCGTTCCATCCACGGCACTCGTACTCGACAGCGGCGAATGGTGGGTACTGGTTCACGACAACACGGGAAATCACCGTCGTCACGTCGCGCCTGGATTAGCTGATGCTGGCTGGACCTCTATCAGGAATGGGCTCTCAGCTGGCGAGCTGGTCGTCACTCAGGACGCTTATCTGCACTTCCATCAGGATTTCTCTTCACGCTACCAGCAAGCCGATTGACGCCTTTCGACAAAAATATGCTGAACAATATCGTCAAGCGGCCCTTGCTATGGGTCATGCTGTACGGCGCACTGATTGCCTACGGCATCTATGCGCTCATCAACATCCACTCGGAGGTCCTGCCGCAGTTCAACATGCCGCAGGTGAGCATCGTCGCCCAGTTGCCCGGGGCAACGACACTCGACCTTGAGGGACTGATTGCCCGGCCCGTTGAGGCGGAACTCACGTCACTTCAGGCACTGAGCGACGTGCGGACGGTTGTGAGCCAGGGCTCGGTCAAAATCGAAGCGCGTTTCGCAGAAGGGACAACCGCTGCAAGCGCTCTGCAGGACGTCAATGGCGTGGTGGGCCGCGTCAATGGCGCGCTTCCCAAAGGGACGAGCCTGACCACCGAAATCTCCGGCAACGCAATCAACGAAGTCGCGGACTACGCAATACAGATTCCTGACGGCGTCGATGTATCACAGGTGCAGCGGCTCGTCGAATCGAACTTTGCACCCCGTGTCAGGGCGGTCGCTGGCGTACAACGCGTGTCCGTCGTGGGACCGGGTGCAGATGCGATCTGGGTGCGGCCTGACCTCGGGAAGTTGCAACGGTTCAACGTTTCGGCGTCGGCGCTTGCGTCGTCACTCGAAACCTCGACTGCGATGGTGCCGAGCGGATATGTCGACCTGGGCCATCAGGACGTTTTTATCGAAGGCAGAAATCTGCCAACTGAACCGTCTGCCTATGCCGGCGTGTCCGTACAGACGCCCAGCGGCGCGGTCCCGCTCGGGGCGGTAGCTGGCGCTGTACGCTCAGCATTGCCGTCACACCACGCTGTCAAACTCGACAACCGGCCGACCATCGCGCTGATTGTGTTCAAGCAACCTGGCGCGTCGACAGTGCCGGTCGTCGACGCAGTGGACAAGACGCTACGCGAGCTTGAACCGCAACTGCCACGAGGTGCGCACTTCGTGCGCATTTACAGCCAGGGGCACATTGTCGGCGTGGTCGCCCAGGATTTGACACGGAACCTTGCCATCGGCGCGGTGCTGGCCGTTGCCGTCCTGTTCTGGATGCTCGGCGCGAGTCGCGGAATATGGGCACTCGCCTTGAGCATCCCGCTCTCGCTCCTGATGGGGATTGCCGGCCTGTATCTGATGGGACAGACCCTGAACCTGCTGACATTCGGTGCCCTTTCGGTTGCGGTAGGCTTGCTGGCCGACGATGCCATCATCGTGCTTGAGAGCATCTACCACCGATGGGAGCTAGGCGATGGCCGGTGGGAAGGGGTGGCTCAGGGCTTGCGCGACATCGCTGGTCCCGATATTTCCGGCACGCTGACCATCGTCGCGGTGTTTCTGCCACTCGCATTCGTGGGCGGTCTGGCTGGACTGTTCTTTGTCCCGTTCTCACTGGCGATGACTGTGAGTCTTATCGCCTCGCTCATCATCTCCCTGAGCCTCATTCCACTTGTACTGGGCTTCATTGGACCGCATGTCGAAAAGAGAGCGACATCAGGTTCGCGTGCAGTCGCATGGCTGAAGAAGCATAACTTCCGGTTACTGGATTTTACGCTGCGCCGCCCACGGCTCTCCCTGTGGACTTGCATCGTCATTTTTGCTGTTTCGGTGGCCGGCCTCGCGTTGGTCCCCATCGACTTCCTGCCGTTGCCCAATGAGGAAGTCCTGCTCGAGAGCTTTACGCTGCCTCCCGGTACATCGTTGCACGACAGTCAGGACGTGGCCGACCGCATCAGTCAGCGGCTGTTGGGGCTGGACCCGGTCGCACATGTCTTCACGCGCGTAGGCTCCGCATCGGGCACGTCCTACACCGAACCCGCCTACGCAGGCGAGATTCAAATCGCGCTGAAGCCGAACGTGAATGCCAGCAGTCTCGACAAAATCGGTGAGCAGGTCCTCGCCGCGTCGAAGCTCCCCGCAGTGCAAACAGCGATTGGAACACCGACGCTGGAGCGAGTGGGCGAAACGCTCTCCGGGTTGCCCCAGCCATTCGTGATTGACGTGTACGGCGATTCCATCACGACCCTGCAGTCGCTCTCATCTGAGGTGACGAGCCGACTGGCGAGAGTGCCGAACCTGTCGGATGTGTTCAACAACGATGGTTACCCCATCACCGAGCTGCAAATCACACCCGACCCGGCTGGTCTCGCCCTACACGGCATCACGCCGGCCCAACTTTTCTCACAGTTGCATATCCTGCTGGCGGGACAGACGATTGCAACGGTTCCGGAGGGCAACAGCCACCTCGACGTCTTCATTCGACTGGCGGACCCCACGCAGCTCTCCATCGAGCAGCTGAAACAAATCCCGGTCATGGCCAACGGCTGGGTCGCCTTGCGGGATGTGGCCAACGTCCAGATGGCGACGGGGCCCAATGTCATCCGACATCTGAACGGGCTTCGTGCGATTGAGATATTGGCGACGCCCACCGCACCGCTCGGGCAGGTCATCTCGGCCTCAAGGCGAGCGCTGGAAACGCTTCACATGCCGGCGGGATATGAAGTGAAGTTCGGCGGCCTGTTTCCGCAACTGGAGCACGCAGCGCTCAACGTCATTATCGCGGCGGCTGTCGCGCTGGCGCTCATGCTGGGTATCCTGACGCTGCAATTCGACGGTTTGCTGGTGCCGGGACTACTTCTATTACAGATGCCACTGGCATTCTCCGGTGGCGCCATCGCGCTGGTCGTGAGCGGCATCGGTCTGAACGCCATCGGCCTCATTGCGTTTCTCACACTGATTGGTGTCAGTCTGAACCACGGCATTGTGCTGCTGCAGCTTGTTAGGCGAAATGAGGCGCAGGGATTATCCGTGCTCGATGCAGTACGAGACGCGGTCGAAGTGCGGTTCCGGCCAATTCTCCTGACCGTGCTAACCGCCTCGCTCGGCCTGCTGCCAACCGCCCTTGGTTTCGGCAAAGGTGCAGCACCGGAACAGGGGCTTGCCGTCGTTACACTGGGCGGGCTGGTCTGGAGCGGGCTGCTCAGTACGAATCTGCTGCCGGCGCTTTATGTGTACCGGCGCGAACGGCAGCTCCGAAAGGCATCCTAGGTCTGGCCGACGC
Source organism: Paraburkholderia ultramafica (assembly GCF_902859915.1). Lineage (GTDB taxonomy): Bacteria > Pseudomonadota > Gammaproteobacteria > Burkholderiales > Burkholderiaceae > Paraburkholderia > Paraburkholderia ultramafica. The sequence continues at coordinate 47,819 of NZ_CADIKK010000035.1, read as the reverse complement.
CTAAATGTCTCGAAGTCAGTTAGCGTGTTTCACCGCTCTGTTGCGCAGCGGTGTGACAATACCGGCGTTGATGCAGACCTTCAGTGAACAGAGAGGACACGTGCAGACTGATTCCACCCAGCGCGCCAGTACGCTGAGCCAAATCCCCCGTGGCATCTGGATGCTTGGCTTCGTGAGCATGTTCATGGACATCTCGTCGGAAATCATCCACAGTCTTTTGCCGATGTTCCTCGTGACGAGCCTCGGTGCGAGCGCCATGATGGTCGGACTGATTGAAGGCGTTGCTGAGGCAGCTTCGCCCATCGTGAAAGTGTTTTCAGGCGCACTGAGCGACTACCTCGGCAACCGCAAGTGGCTCGCGGTAATCGGATACGGCTTGGGGGCGTTGAGCAAACCGCTGTTCGCACTGGCGCCTACGGCTGGCATTGTCTTGACGGCACGTGTGGTCGACAGGGTAGGCAAAGGTATTCGAGGCGCGCCGCGCGATGCGCTCGTGGCTGACATCACTCCCGCGCATCTGCGTGGCGCGGCCTATGGCCTGCGGCAATCGCTAGACACCATTGGCGCATTTCTCGGGCCGTTGCTCGCGGTCGTGCTGATGCTGATATGGGCGGACAATTTCCGCTGGGTATTCCGGGTCGCGGTAATCCCGGGGCTCGTTGCGGTTGCGTTGCTGGCTTTCGGTATCAGGGAACCAGCGCGGCAGCCGGGAGCGAAGCGTGTCAATCCGGTTACGCTCGAAAACCTGAAGAAACTGTCGCGGGCATACTGGTGGGTCGTCGGCGTCGGTGCAGTCTTCACGCTCGCACGCTTCAGTGAAGCATTTCTCGTGTTGCGCGCCATGCACGGTGGCGTCCCGATAGCTCTTGTACCTCTCGTCATGGTGGCGATGAACGTCGTGTATTCGCTTTCTGCGTACCCGTCTGGAAAGCTGGCCGACTCGATGAGTCACACGAGGCTACTGGCGGTCGGCCTCGTGGTACTCATCGCATCTGACATCGTGCTGGCTCATGGAGACTCGTGGCCAGTCGTAATACTCGGCGTGGCCCTTTGGGGACTGCATATGGGACTGACGCAGGGTCTGCTGGCGACCATGGTTGCGCAATCAGCACCGCCCGAGCTGAGAGGCACCGCGTTCGGCTTCTTCAACCTGATGAGCGGGCTGGCGATGCTTGTCGCGAGTGTTGTGGCCGGTGAACTCTGGGACCGCTTCGGAGCGAGTGCGACGTTTTATGCCGGGGCGGGATTCTGCGTCGCGACGCTGTTTTTGCTGGCGACCGGTACAGCCACACGCAGCGTAAAAGCATGACCTGGCGTCTGCTTTATGAGCGCATCGGGGTCCGCAACCTGCTCGTGGCAGGCGTGCTGGTAATTGGTGGCGTATGGCTCTTCCTCGGCATACTGGAGGACGTCATCAGTGGCGACCCGCTCGTCGCCGCCGACGTCCAGATTCACGCCGCGTTGCAACGGATTCGCTTCCCGTTACTCGATTCGCTGATGGTTGGCGCGTCAGAACTGGGTGACGCGGCTGTCACGGTTCCTGTCATTCTCGTCGTCCTTGTCTGGCTCGTATGGCAAAAGACGCTGCGAAGCGCCGTTTACTGGATTGCGGCCATCGGGTTCGCGCAGTTCTTCGTAGTGACGCTGAAATTTGTCATCCGCCGACCCCGTCCCGCGTTGATGTATGACGGGGTGCAGGGTTTCTCCTTTCCCAGCAACCACGCGACGCTAAGCATCGTCACATACGGTTTTCTTGCATTCTTCGTTGCGCGTGCCTGGGGCAACGTTGCGCGGTTTCGCATTGCGATAGTAACCAGCCTGTTCATTCTCCTCATCTCCTTCTCACGCCTTTATCTTGGAGCCCACTGGTTTTCAGATGTTCTCGCTGGAATCAGTTTCGGCGTGGCGTGGATATCAACGGCGGCCGTGCTCCATCACGTGGGCGATGAAAATCAAAGGGACGCTTCTTCTCTCGGTGCGGTGTCCTTCGTGACGTTTGTCATCAGCGCGACCGTACACATCGTCATGCAGCACGGTGACGACCTGGCTCTTTACTCGCCGAGGTAGCTTCTTGGTAGCCGCCTGCAACCGGCAGCAGACAGTGAAAGCAAGTGCATCACGACTGCTTGACCTTCCCGCCATGGGAAGCTTCAGGATGTGGGTTCCGGTTAGCCCTGGAGGTAAAAATGAAATTCGAAGTTCTGGATATGTCATGCGGCGGGTGTGCCAACGCCGTTACGCGCGCAGTCAATGGCATTGACCCGGCAGCGAAGCTGAACATCGACGTGGATGCAAAGCTCGTGACAGTCGATTCGACTCTCGTGCCCGACCGTGTGCTCGCGGCAATTGAAGCAGCGGGGTTTCACCCAACTGTCAAAGCGTAGTTGCATCGTGTCGTCCACGAGAGCCGAAACCTGATTCGCGACGTCATACCCTGGGGGTTGCCCGCATTTTCCTTATGACGTCGCTTTTCAAACTGGCGCTCCTGGGTCGATGCGAGTGATGCCCGGGGTCCGATTGACGGCACCTCCAATAGCGACAAACGCTCACACGAGCATTTTCGCCATCCATCTCACCGTTACTCGCGTGACGTTTAATCAAGGAGATTCAAGATGCAAAGTTCAACCGCCCTTCGTGCCGCGTCCGTTTTTGCCTGCATGACGTTGGCTATTGCTGCTCTTCCCGCGAACGCTCAGCAGAATGCGTCAACGCCTGGGATGAATATGTCCAGTTCGGCCGATACCGGGTCAGGTTCATCGACAGCAGCGTTCAAGGAAGCTGACGAGCGCATGATGAAAGGCATGAGTGCCCCTCCATACACGGGAGATGCCGATAAGGACTTCGTGTCGCACATGATTCCGCACCATCAGGGTGCCATTGAGATGGCGAAGGTGGAACTGAAGTATGGCAAGGACCCCGAGCTGAAGCGGTTGGCCAGGAACATCATCAATGCCCAGCACGACGAAATCGGCTTTATGCAGAGATGGCAGGCGAAACACGGCGGCAAGTAACCGCCCGCGTCAATCGGGCTGAGCGCCCCAAAACGGACCCACGGCGAATCCGGCTAAGGCTACGGCACTTACCGGGCTGCAAGAAATGGCCCTTGCCCCGGAAGAGTCGCGCTCAGTTCCGTCTGCGACCATTCACACGCTATCGAGTGCCCGCAGCGGCAAATCAGTCATCGTCCTCGTGATGATGGTGTTCCCATCCGCGATGCCAACCGTGGTCATGCCATCGGCGCCGGTCGCCGTCATCGCCTTCATAGCGGTATCCGTAGCCATAGACTGGGGCCGGTGCGTAGACCACCGGCGGCGGCGCCTCATACACGACCGGCGGTGGCGCCACGTAGACTGGACCAGGAACACCCAGATAAACTCCGATGTCCGCGTGAGCGAAAGCCGCGCTGGAAGCACAGGCAGCGGAAATTCCCACTGCGAGAAAAAGGGTAGTGCGCTTCATGGAGTTCTCCTGTCCTGCCCGGTTCTGGCGGGTGCCAGACAGCGACGAGTGACGCGGATTATAGGGGGGCCACGCCGCAGCAGGTACGGCCGGATTGTCGATTCTGTAACCGGCAGTAACCGTAAAGGTCCCGCCGGTCTTGGTGGCTGATTACGACGCGCTCAGGGAGTCGCCCGAGACATGAACGCGCTCACCGACCTGGACCGGCGGCTGCGTCGAATAGTTGAAGTTCCGGTAGCTGCCGTCCTGCATCCTGACCTGCACCTGGTAGCTCGTCGCCTTGCGCACAGCATGCTCGATGCCATTCCCCGCAAGGCCACCGCCGACGGCGCCGGCAATCGTTGCCAGAACGCGACCGCGTCCTCCGCCGACCTGATTTCCCAACAGCCCGCCAGCGACTGCCCCGCCTACGGCTCCGAGACCCGTGGTCGGCTCGGGTTGCTGGACCGTATTGACTGCGACTACTTCGCCGGCGTTCGGGTCAGCGGCGACTGGCCTCGGCGCGGGTTGTGCCGAGGATTGGTATGCGTCGTTAGTCGCATACCTCGGGGCCTGCTCAACTGGCACGCTATGGTGATGATGAACACGCGGCTGGGCGGGTGCTTCCTGTCGCGTAACGCGTTGCTCCACGTTCGGCTGCGGCGAAGCAACCGGTGCGCTGGCGATTTGTGCCGCGACCGGCATAGCCTGCGTCGGCGGCGCCGTCACAGCTCGGGAGGTCGGAAGAATGCCCGTCATCGCCGCGATACCCGTAGCGCTGGCCAGGATAACGGCGACGGCCGCACCTGCAACCAAAGGGTGAATGCGACCACGCTGCGGTGAACTGGAAGTCAGGTTGGTGCTCATGTCGCGCTCCGTTGATGTATGTCAGCAAGAACGCGGCAGCCGACAGAGCGGTGCACCAAGCCATTGTGAGATTTGTAAGCAGTTGTAGTGCTCTACGGAGGGTTCAAGGGGAAGCTTCCTCAAGGGCAGACTGTAGAAGAGTCAAGGACAGCCTCGCGTCAGACTGCACTCTTTTTTAAGGTCAGGATACGGCGCCGGAACGTTGGTTTCCACTCAACACCGACGCGCGAAAGCGTCATCTACATCCATGGCATGCAGAAAAAAAGGACCCGTACGTGCTGTCGGGTCCCATAAGGGATGGTTGTCGCCCAAGGTCAACGACGGCACCGCAAATGATAGGAGGTGGGCAAAAGAGCACCCACCAGATATTAAAGTGTGCTGCGAAGCTCAACTTGAAACGGCCCGCCTTAACCCGCGTCGTCAGGATGCCCGTTCGCGTCTTCGATGCAGTTCAACGTTCGCTGTGATTCCCGCTGCACCTTAGCCTCTCGACGGGACCGGTCGTTGATGACCTGATGACGCCGGTGGTCGGTCATCGTCTTCCAGCCGCGAATTTCCTCTCGCGTACGGAAGCATCCCACGCACAAACCGGATTTGCCATCAATTCGACACACGTCGATACACGGTGAGTTGACTGCCATCGCTCAAGCCGCCGCGCGGGTGGGATTCACCTCGACTGTCACATGCGACAGCCCCCTGAAGCGCTTGAGAGCCGCGTGATAGAAGCTCGGGTTACGCTGCGATTCATTGGTCGCAACCGATACCACGGCGCTCATGTGACCCGGTCCGAGGCGCCACACGTGAAGGTCGAGCACCCTGTCACCGTTGCCTTCAATGACATGACGCACGTTGTCAGCCATCTTCCGGTCGGGGTTCATGTCGAGCAGAATTCCCCCCGTGTCGCGCATCAGGCCATAGGACCAGTTTGCAATCACCAGCGCACCAATGACACCCGCGAGCGGGTCCATCCAGAGCCAGCCAAAAGTGCGTGCCAGCAGCAGACCAATGATGGCGAGCACCGAGACTGCTGCGTCTGCCATCACGTGAATGTACGCGGACCGGATGTTGTGGTCCCGGGTAGCTGCTTCATGAACATCGTCATGGCCGTGCTCGTGCTCTTCGAACTCGACTTCATGCTCGCCATCAGGCAACTGAACGATGGCCCTGAACGCGTGCGGCTCGGGGATGTTTTCTTTCGACTCGAAGTAACCGCCCCGGTCAGCAAACGCGAACGATTGACGCGTACCATCAGGTCGCATTGTCGTGACGGAGAGGATTTGTGCATCGAGCTTCGAATTTTCAGTTTCAGGCGTGATGCGAAAAACCGGAGGCACGCCATCTTCAAAGATGGACACGGCAAACACACCGGACGGTGCAAAGACGCGCTGCACCTCTTCTTCGTGCGCATGCTCATCGTGGCCATGACCATGGCTATGTCCGTGACTGTGACCATGGCTATGTCCGTGATGGTCGCCGCTCAGCAACCAGACACTGACGATGTTGACGAGCAGGCCGACCACCGCGATTGGAATCGCTTCACCGAAATGGATGGGCACGGGCGAGAGGAACCGCGATACGGCCTCGTAGCCAATCAGCAACGCAATCATTGCCAGCACAATGGCGCTCGAGAATCCCGCCAGGTCACCGAGCTTCCCGGTGCCGAAGACAAAACGGGAATCGGTAGCGTGCTTGCGCGCATAGGTATATGCCAGCGCCGCAATCAGCATCGCTCCGGCGTGCGTCGACATGTGGAGGCCATCGGCGACGAGTGCCAGTGACCCGAACATGCTGCCGCCGACGATTTCAACCAGCATCATCGCGCTGCACAGCGCAATCACGGCCCACGTCTTGCGCTCGTTGCTCTCGTGGGCATTACCCAGAAAGATGTGGTCATGCCCCGCCCCAAAGGCGGCGTTTTCAAAATCGCTCATCTCTGCCTCTATTTGAAGTAGCTGTGGACCACTTCGATTAACTGCTCCGTCGCACTACCATCATGCTTTTCGCCAACTTCTTCTGCGTCGACCAGATGGGTGCGGATGTGGTCCTCGAGCACCACCGCCAGCAGACCGTTCATCGCGCCCCGGCAGCTGGTAATTTGCTGAAGAACGTCGTTGCACTCGCGCTCTTCCTCTAGCGCGCGTTCGACGGCCTCGACCTGCCCCTTGATTCGACGGACCCTGTTCAGCAGCTTCTGTTTCTCGCGAACTGTGTGACTCATGACTGGCCTCCATATACGGTAGCGGAGTATATATCGTGAGCGAAATCCATATAGGGTAGAGGGGTATGTCACGGTGAGCTTGTCGCGGCGCAGCAGAAGCGGCTATACTGCGCCAACTCTTCGGGGAGTAGCCGCCTTGGACGTACTGTTCAGGGGCTCATGTCAACATACTTGGACCGGTCGCCAGACTGGCCATGGCGTGAGCAGCGATAGCCTGGCAAGACCGATGACAACATTCCCACCTAGCCGGGTCGCGGGGATGCGTGTCATCGCGTGTTGACCGTGCGGCCCGGTTACAACGAATTCATGCAATCCTTCATCGTTTCGACCAGCGTCGTCGGTCTCGCCGAAATTGGCGACAAGACCCAACTGCTCTCATTGGTCCTCGCAGCCCGCTATCGCAAGCCCATTCCAATCGTGCTCGGCGTTTTTGTTGCGACGCTGATTAACCATGCCGGCTCGGGTGCGCTCGGCGCATGGCTTGCAAGCGTGATTCGGCCTGAAATCATGAACTGGGCGGTGGTCGCGTCGTTCGCGTTGATGGCCGTGTGGATTCTCATCCCGGACAAGCTCGACGACGCTGACGCAGTGTCTACGAAGCACCCGATGGGAGTATTCGGTACTACGGTGCTGACGTTCTTCCTCGCGGAGATGGGCGACAAGACCCAAATCGTGACGATTGCCCTGGCCGCGCGCTTCCACGAATTTTTTGGTGTCGTCGCTGGCACGACACTCGGCATGATGCTGGCGAACGTGCCGGTCATCTATCTGGGCCACAAGTTCGCGGACCGGCTTCCGACCAAAGCGGTCCACGTCCTCGCGGCTATCATCTTCGTTGTCCTTGGCGGATTGGCACTCCGGACGGCGCTTTATCCGGCAGCGCATCCGATGTTCTAACTAATGTCTATCAGCGCCGCCCTGCCTCCGGCGCACCTGTTTTTGCTCTCACCAATACAGTCTCGGGATAGCACCGCAAACCTGCCGCGGCAGGGATGCAACGGTCGACTAAATGGAAGCCTTTGCGATGAACACACGTTTTAATGCCGCATTCACGGCACTGCTGGCCGCTGCGCTTTTTGGTGCGACTACGCCACTCGCCAAGACGCTTCTCGGCACGCTGTCACCCTTCATGGTCGCAGGGCTGTTCTACCTCGGCAGTGGCCTGGGACTCGCTGCGACGATAGTTGTCCAGCGCCTGAAACGGAGCGCTCACGAGCGCCAGAACGAAAGCCGCATTCAGGTAGTGGAAATCCCGTGGCTGCTTGGGGCAATTCTTGCCGGCGGTGTCGCCGGACCAGCGCTGCTGATGCTCGGCCTCAGCACGACACCTGCTGCGACGAGTTCACTGTTGCTGAATCTGGAGGGCGTGTTTACGGCAGTGATTGCGTGGGTCGTATTTCGTGAGAATGTCGACCTGCAGGTCTTCCTGGGGATGGTGGCAATTGTCGGAGGCGGTGTGTTGCTGTCGTGGCATCCTGGCGCGGCGGGCGTTCCGCTCGGCGCATTGCTGATAGTCGGAGCATGCGCCTGCTGGGCTATCGACAACAACCTGACGCGCAAGGTCTCGACCAACGATGCAATGGTCATTGCCTGCCTGAAAGGCCTGGTCGCAGGTTCGGTGAATCTGCTTATCGCGCTACTGCTGGGCGCCCACCTGCCCAGCGTCGGCAAAACAGCCGCAGCCATGCTGACCGGTTTTGCTGGATACGGCGTGAGCCTGGTGCTATTCGTGGTTGCGCTGCGAAACCTCGGTACGGCGCGGACGGGAGCGTATTTTTCGGTCGCGCCTCTCTTCGGTGTTGCGCTGTCGCTAATTCTTTGGCCCGAAATGCCGTCGCTCCTTTTCTGGGCCGCCGCAGCGCTAATGGCATTGGGTGTATGGCTGCACCTGCGTGAGCGCCATGAGCACGCTCACACGCACGACACGCTGGAACACAATCACAGGCATCGCCACGATGAACATCATCAGCACGTTCACGACTTCCCGTGGGATGGAAAGGAACCTCACACCCATGCGCATCGGCACGAGCCCGTTACGCACAAGCATCCGCATTTTCCGGACATCCATCACCGCCATAGCCATTAACCCCACGTGATGGCTATCAGGGCTTCCCGTCGTACGTGAAGTCGTCGAAAGCCGTCACGCTGTCGGCTTTCGTCCAGACCCCGACGGCGCCGGGCGCTCCAATGTGGCGGTCGTCTGTTTCAATGTAGAGCTTACCGTTGAATACCACGCGGATGCGCGCGCCATCGAACTCGACGCGGAGGGTTTGCCAGACGTTGCGACGAACTTCGACATCGACTGCGTTGAGCTCATGCCGTTGCCCTCGCTTGACATAGTAGAGGGTGACGTTGTTCTCCAAGGCATTCACGCGCGCGAGGTAGTAGCTGTCGCCGCTCTCCCAGCGCCATACGACGCCGCCGGCCTGATCCTCTTTTCCAGGTAGCGGCTTGAGCTTGACCTCGACGAAGCCGTCGGCAATCACCACGTCCTTCTTCACACACCACGGGAATGTTCCGTTGCCCGTCTGATTGAGGACGTTCGGTTTGCTCGGCGCCGTCGGGTCCGCTTCTACCGACGTCTGGCCTGCCGCACGCGTGGTCGCAATCCCTGAAAGACGGGCAGGATTGGCCACAATTTGTACTGCGAGCTTTAGAAGCGCGCAGTCATAGTATCGTCCGTACTTGGTGTTGCCGGCGATGACGCTCAGGGCACACGCCAGCCGTTTTCCGTTGACCGTCGCACCTTGGCATCGCACGCAATCAGCGCGATGGATGCTAATACTCTTAAGGAGCGCCACTCCGGCAATCGTCACTCCGTCTTCACCACGGATGCGCTTTTGGCTTCGCCCCGCTTGCGCGATCTTTCATTCACTCAGGGCCGCGCGCAAGACCTGTTCAGGGGGAATGTGGCGAACGTCCTTGCCTTTGACGATATAGATGATTAGCTCCGCTATGTTTGTCGCATGGTCGCCGATGCGTTCAATCGCCTTGGCAATGAAGAAGTAGTCCAGCCCGACGGAGATGGTTCGAGGGTCCTCCTTCATGGACGACACCAGTTTGTATTCGAATGCACGAAAATGTTCGTCGATAGCTTCATCATCGCGGACGACTTGAGCTGCCGCGACAGTATCAAGGCGCGCGAAGGCATCGAGCGCACGGCGCAAGATAGTAATGGCCATCTCGCCGGACAACGAAATTTCCGCGATATTGATGGTTCTGGCGTTGTCGTTCTCCGCAATGCGTCGAGTCCGCTTCGCGACCTTCCGCGCCTCATCCCCGGCACGCTCGAGGTTCGCGACGGTCTTCGAGATTGACATCAGCAGCCGCAGGTCTCGTGCAGCGGGCTGGCGCCGCGCGATAATGTTGATGCACGCCTCATCAACTTCCGCTTCCATTGCATTGAGTCGGCGCTCGTCGACGAGGATTCGGTCGACCAGGTCCAAATCGCGGTGGCTGAGTGCCTGCATCGCATTGACGACCTGTGACTCAACGATGCCCCCCATCTCGAAGACTTTCGAGAGCACCTGATTGAGGTCCGCATCGAATCGACTGGAAAGGTGCTTATCGGGCATCGGAATCCCCGTCAGCCGCCCCGGCTGGTTATGTAATCGCCGTCCGGTTTAGCACCCGCTGCGTCACGGCATGCTGGTGTCGAATGGACGCGCGAGCGAAGCTGTGCGACATGTGCGTAAGTATCAAGCGAAGCGCAGTGCTCGCCCGGGCTCGTGTTGATAGCCCGCCCGGGGCGTCGTGACACTACGATTCTGCTGGCCGGCCAGTCTTGACGGTCTCGACCGCAGAAACAGCGGCCAGCAGACCCTCGGTGGTGGGAGCCGAGTCCAGCAAAAGCAGGCCAGCGCGAAGAAGCTCACTTTTTTTCACCGAGACGCCTGCGTCAAGACACTTCTGTTTCAGTGCCGCGATTTTCTCGTAGTCGGACTTCGGCATCGTGAAGCTGTCGCGCACCACCTTCTCTTTCTTCGCGCGTTTTGCTTTCATCTCCGCGACAGGACTGACTTCTGCAGCATCAATGGGTTTCGCACGCTTCTGTTTGACAGCCTTCGCCGGGGCCGGTTTGGCATCTGGGGCTGCGGCGGCTGCAGCGCTTTCCTCACTGGCCTGCTTCCCGTCGGCTTTCGCGTGGCCGTTGGCATTCTTCGGAAAGTGAAAGGCCTTCTTCGTTGGCTTCCTCATGCTGGGCTCACTCATGACAATCTCCGGATTGACAAACGATATAAACAGTATATACCGTTTATCGGTGATTACGGGACTGCCTTGGAGATGACCCCCTCCGAGCAGGACCGTCAAGTTGTCCACATATTCTGTTCGCAAGGCTGTGGACAATTCATGGGCAAGCGGCACAAGTCGCTGAAACGACTGGAATTGTGCGGTGGGCGTCCGGCGTGTGCATTTGGCTGACCGAGGGCACGAAATGCAGGAACGTGTAGTAAACACACCCTGACCAGGAAGGCACAAGCGCATCTCTCTACAGACAAAAAGAAATCGACTGTATGTCTGCGCAATAGGCCGATTCAATTTGCGTGCGGGCCACCAACATCGTCTAATCAGTTCCCGCTGTCGCGGTTCCCATCTCGCTCAACCCCAGGAGAGCACCACGGAATACGGCATGAACATGCCGGAAGTCGTCGCAAAGTGGCTGTTGACGGACCTCTCGCGCCGCGTCGAAACGAAGAAGCGAAAATCCAGGACTGGCTAAGCCAATCGCTGGATTTGCTGGGTTCGGCAACTGACTACCATCCCGTGCGCAGAATGTCCCGCGCGGTTCGCATCCGATGCTTTTTCTGCTCTTCCAGATACCTGACAGCTTCCTTGACCACGGTGTGTTCACCGAGTTGGGGCGAATACTCTCGAAGCAGCGTTTCGCTCGTGACGATGTCGTTGAGCTTCCCGAGCTCGTCCTGCACGGACGTCAACCGCTCAATCGTCGCTTGATGGTTGCCTTCGAGGACTCGCGAAAAGAACTCCAGCAGGTACCGCAGCCTCTTTCCCGAGATTCGCACCTCGTGAAGCGCTGTGTAGCCCGAGTCGTCATGCGACACCGCCCGTTTCACGCGCTTCTTCAGCGCTTTCTCGGCCGACACGACGCGGTCTTCGGCAAACTTCGCCAGCGTTGGACGGGTAGCTCGTAAATCCAGCTGATATCGCGCTCCCACCAGGGCGCTCTCCAGAATTCGCTCAACGCCCGCATTTCCGATTGCCGTGCGGCTGAAACACAGCGCGTCGGCGCGATGCGCGTCAACAGACCTGAGTAGCAATGTAAACGAATGCTGCATCGACTCGCCAGCCAGAAGAAGGTCACGCAAGACATCCCAATCTCGCGTCTTGCCTGCGGCGCTGGCCAGGGACTTGAACTCGCTGCGCTGAAATTTCGCGTCCTTCCTGTCGAGCAGCGGTTCATATGCCCACCATAGCGAGCGCATCCGGCGCAGCGCAACGCGAAGCTTGTGCAGCACTTCAGGGTCTGCTTTCGAATCAAGCTTACGAACTCGCCGGCTCGCCTCCTCGGCGACCACGGCAGCGAGAAGCGAGAAAGCGTCAGCAACCGGCATTTCAGCGGTTATCCAGCCTGCGCGCTCGCTACCAGGGGAACGGGCTTCACCGGGTGTTTCCGCCTCTGCCGATACGCTGGGTGAAGAACTCATTGCCGGCAGCTCCTTGGGACGGCAAGGTGGACGGGAAAGAGCCAACGGATTCAACCGCATGAAAAGGCCACATCGTGCACATTAAGCGGCGACCTCATTCAGATAGTATAGCTGCGTGAATGCTGCGGGCTGTTGACGCCGACGTGATACTGAACCGCATTCGGACATCGGTCTGACCCGACTGCCAATCGAAGAAGGGCTCCAGCGGTAAACCGTGGATATTCGGCGAGATGACCCGTCGAAATTTGTTTTCCCGCTTCATCAAAGACACTCACTCGCATCTGCGAGCGAGGCGGGGAAGTAGACGCGTCCGTCGACTTCGAGGGTAAATACGCTGCCGTCAGCCAGGAGGTGGCTCAGGCGCTTTCGGGTGACACCGAGGCGTTTGCGAAACTCCTGCTCCGGAAGAAGGTTGCCGCTTGCGACCATTGCGCGACGACCTTCGAGAGCCGCTTGCTGAAATTGCGCATGCAACGCTTTGACGTCGGCTTTGTCGTCTGAGTCGCGAAGGGAGAGTTGCCTTTTTCATCAGCTTTTGAGGCGTCGGCAACGGTTTCAGCGCCGGTCTCACTGCCGCCAAAGCCTTTGCGAGTGAGGCCTTGGCGATATTTCGATTGCTGCACCGGGGGGGTATTTTTGCCGAACCGTGTTTTGACTTTTAGGTCTTTTTCAATGGGTCGGCCAAGCCTCCCCGTCCAACTATCCGATATCGCTGGATGACCCGCCCCATAAGACTTTCACAGATACCACTGTTGTTTTTGGAAAGCTCTCTATTTAACAACAACATCGCTAGCTCCGAGAGCTTCAAGCGACAACGCGTAAATAGGACAATCTGCCAAAGGGCGCTGAAGTTAATTCAGCGCCCTTTGTTCTGCGCCGTACACGAACCGATTCAGTGATTCGCTTCCCGTCGATTTACTTCGACGCGGACGTACTCGGAGCCCCGGTGTAGTGCAGGCTCTCGAGGTTCTTTGCCGCTTCGTCGGCCGATTCCAACGTGGGGATAATGCGACCCACGAGTATTCCAAACCCGACGCTGGTCTTCACGTATTTCGTTTCACCCGCATCGAGCTTGAACGACACCGTTTTCTCGGTCTCGGTGGCGGTCGTCACGACGTACTGGCCGGCGGGTTCATCAACAAAGAAGAATCCACCCGGTTGCGATTTTCCGACCGGCGTGCCGTTCAGATTGATGCCAGGTTGCAGCGCCGCGCCGAACATCGAGCCCGAACGATAGAAATAGATTCGGCCTTGCGCGTCTTTCAAGGTCGGAATAGAGGACGCAACCTCCTTATACTGCGGGCCGCTCGCGCAGCCGGACGCGACGAGTGCCACCAATGCGCTGGTGGCCAATACTTTGAGCAACTTAGTCATTCGATCTCTCGGTTGTTATGGATTGGGGGGATGCCAAAGGGGAAAAGTGGGATTCGCCGGGCAGGTAAAAGCCCACCAGCGCGTCCTCCTTGACTACCAGATACGCTTCGTGGACCTGACGTCCTTCGATGGTGAACACACTACCGACTGGCTGGAGAACGAGTCCCTGCGGTACCTGTCCGACGGGCCGCCACAACGAACCGCCGCGCACCTGCCGCGAATACCCGGACGTGAGCCGGACGTCGACTTGACTGACAATCCGGACGCGCTGCTGTGTCGCCGTGACCGGTACGAATTGTGTGTTCTGAACCGGTATCGACGGCGCGCAGGCGGACAGCATCAGTGCGACAAACACGGATGGCATGAAGGCTTTTACGCTGATCACGATAAAACGCTTATGTCGTTGTTCTCATTACGTCTTATCGGCACATCCGGTGGGGAACTTGAGAGACCGCAACACCGCTGATAAAACCAGGTCCAATCTGGCGTTATCACGAGCAACGACAATTCAATGAGTAAGCTGCCGATCTGGAGCAACCCGTAATGCCGCAACCTGCGAGACGGTTCGCCGGCGCGCCGGCCGCCAGGGACACGCTAGCCGCGCAACTCAAGGCGCGAGTCGCGCTGCTCGCGCTTTTCGTCGGGTCGATGTGGGCAGTGTTCTTTCTGTCGGCCGCGTTGCCGTTTCTGAATCTCAACCAGCACGGTGTCGTGCCGCGCACGCTCGGCGGCCTGCAAGGCATCCTGATCGCTCCATGGCTGCATGCGAGCCTCGGACATATTGCCGTCAACACTAGCGGGCTGCTCGTCCTGGGCTGGCTGTGCTTGTGGCCGCGCATTGCCAACTTCTGGCATGCAACGTTAGGCGCGATGCTGGGTGCCGGTTGCTGCGCATGGCTATTCGGTGCGCCCAATTCGGTACATATCGGTGCGAGCGGACTGATATTCGGCTATGCAGCCTACCTGGTGGGCCGGGGCTTCTACACCCGCAACCTCGTCTCGATACTCGTGGCGCTGCTCGTTGCGAGCAGCTACGGCCTGACCATGCTGTTCGGCGTGTTGCCGCTCTTTTCCGGCGTGTCGTGGCAGAGCCATATCGGCGGCGCGTTGGGCGGTGTTCTTGCGGCACGCGCGCAGTCCCGCAGCCGTGCGCGAGTCTCGTGACACAACCATTCTCGAATCAACGCGTGATGACGATGCGATGAATAGGCGAGACGGCAGACCGTCGTCAGCGATATCGACGCGGGTTGCGGGCATTCCTCATGGTCGTTTGCGCGGCCTTGGTTGGTTTGATCGTCGCGGCTTGCGGCTCGTCGTCCTCGTCGCTGAAAGTGACACGACAGCAGCAGATCAGACACGTCTTCATCATCACACTCGAAAACGAAAACTACGCGACCACGTTCGGCGCGAACAGCAAGGCACCGTATCTGTCGCAAGATGTCGCGCGCGAGCTGTCATAGCCCATCGCACGCATACGGGCCGCCCAACGGCCTGGCGGCGCCGCGGGACGGGGCAGAGATGTGCGCGCAAGGCACGCGCGCCGTGCCGAGCCTGCGCTACGTACTCAACCGCACGCCGATATGGAGCCATCCGCAGGCGGCGAGCCTGTCCGGACGGCTCAGCGAAACGGACAACGCGCCGATGGGTGGCTTCGGCTGGGACGGCCGCTTTAACAAGCTGCACGATCAGGCGACGTTCCCGCTGTTCAATCCGAAAGAGATGGCCAACAAGGATCCGGCCGCGGTGCTCGCCAAGCTGGAGCGCGCGCCGTACGCGGCGCGCTTCAAGGAAGTGTTCGGCCAGAACATCTTCGCGGACCGCGCCAAGGCGTTCACGCAGGCGATGTATGCGATCGAGCGCTTCGAGCTGGAAGACCCGAGTTTTCACCCGTACACCAGCAAGTTCGATTACTACCTCAACGGAAAATTGCAACTAACGGCACAAGAGTCGAGAGGCAAAAAACTGTTTGACAGTCCTGAGGGCAGCAATTGCGCCTCCTGCCACATCGACCAATCGGGTGTGAACCGCGCCCATCCGCTTTTCACCGACTTCAATTTCCAGGCGCTCGGCGTGCCGCGCAATCCCGAGCTGCGTGCGAACGCTGATCCGAAGTACTTCGATATGGGCTTGTGCGGGCCGTTGCGCACCGATCAGGCGAACGAGAAAACCAACTGCGGGCTGTTCAAGTCGGTGTCGCTGCGCAACACGGCGACTCGCCACGTGTTTTTCCACAACGGCCGCTTCCATACGCTGAAGGACGGGTTGCGTTTCTACGTGCAGCGCGATACCAATCCGGCGAAGTGGTATCCGAAAGATGCGCACGGCAAAGTCGACAAGTTCAACGACTTGCCGGTCGCTTTACGCGTGAACGTCGACACGACAGACGAGCCGCTCACGCGCAAAGCAGGCGAGCGCCCGGTTTGGTCGGCGCAGGATATCGACGATGTCGCGGCCTTCCTCACCACGCTGAACGACGGCTACGATCTGAGCGCGAAAAAAGCGAGATAAAGCATGCCGGCGCCCGGTCGACCTTGATTTCAAAGCGAAATTCCAGCTGCCGGGTGGCTCTTATTGGGGCTACGCTATAATATGAAGATTCCTCCCTTTTCCGTCCGCCGTTATGAGCCGGTTACTTTGCCTGATCGTGCTTTCGCTCGGCCTGATGCAAACCGCAACGGCTGACGAAAATACCGACCGCATGTCCGCGTATCTGACGCACAAGTTCGGTCTGGCAAAGGATAAAGCTCGACAGATTTCCGATGCGGTGCAATCCGCCGCTTCGAAATATTCCCTCCCGCCGGCGCTCCTGCTGGCCATCATCTCGATCGAATCCCGCTTCAAGGAAAAAGCCAAAGGCGCCAACGGCGCGACCGGGCTGATGCAGGTCGTGCCGCAGGCTCATCGCGGGCTGCTGAGGAACGTCAAGGACCTCACCGAGCCGACCGCGAACATCGACGTGGGCTCGGCGATCCTGTACGGCTACATGCGTTCGGCCAACGGCGACATGAACGCGGCACTCAAGAGCTACGGCGGGTCGAAGGCGTATGCGCAAAAGGTGAGTTTGCGCGTCGAAGACTTTGCCGCGGTCGCCGCGCCGCAAGACGCCAGCCAGCATCCGGATGCGCAGGCCGACACCTGCGAAGCCGACCGTTGCGCGGCGCCGGTCTACTGGGCGAACGCGTTTACCATGCCGGCGATCAATGCCGCACGGGTGAGTGGCGCGGCGTCGGCGTCAGCGTCGGGCGGTTTGCCAGCGGCGTCGCGCTGAGCACGATCCCGCGCTTTCTTTTCCTCTCTCTTTCGTTTATGGCGGCTGCGCACTCTCGCTGTGGTAGGCGCTCGCCACGCCGTGTCGGGCTGCATCCGGCGGACGCTGCGTGCTTTTACGCACACCTGGCCGCCCGCTCTACAATGAAATCCCATTCGCGCTCAAGCAGCGCCCCCTTGCGATCGACCATGTTGACCTCGTTTTCCAGAACCACGACCGCGGCCCTGTTCGGCCTGCTGACCCTCGCCGCGTGCAGCAGCGCGCCGCAGCCGAAATTCCAGCAGGAATTGTTCGAAACCGGCGCGAGCCCTTACGCACGCAATTTCAATTCGAGCACCACAGATAGCTGCGAAGCCGCGCGCCGCGCGTTACTGAGCCAGGGCTACCTGACGACGATGACGCGCAACGATTCCGTCGACGGAACCAAGAACTTCCAGCCGACGGGCGATACCCACGTCGTCGTCGAGTTTCATGTGGTCTGCACGCCGGGTGAAGAGGCGAGCGATACGAGCATCGTTTATGTCAATGCCGTGCAGAACGGCTTTGCGCTGAAGAAAAGCGATACCTCGGCGAGTGTCGGGCTCAGCGTGCTGGGTTCACTTTCGCTGCCGATCCGCTCGAACAGTGATGCGATGGTCAAGATCTCGAGCGAGACCATTCCGTCGGGCAAGTTCTACGACCGGTTCTTCGGTCTCGTCGATCACTATCTGCAAACCGTCGTGCGCACGCAGCCGGTCGCTACTAGCCGTATCGAAACGCGTCTGTTGCCGGTGCCGGCTGAAGTGACGACGCCGGCGCCCGTTCCCGCGCCCGTTCCCGAATTGCCCGATGCAATCGGTCAGCCGGCGGCCGTTCAACCGGCAAGCGGAGTCGGCGTACCGCCGTGACGTATCTGCCGGGGTTCGCGGGGTTGGGGCTGATCAAGTCCTGATCAGCCTTCGATCTCATCGCGCGGCGGCACTTATCCCAGGTCTTTTACTTCAGATGTACATATATGTAGTAGTAATTAACAAGGGTTAACCCGTTCTGTGGATAACTCTCAAATGTTCCGTCACATCAACGTCGTGCGAAATCCATAACCGTGCGGAACACGTCTGTAGAAAAACTACAAAACTGGGTTAACTTTGACCGGACCTGGATGCCGGCCCGTTTTATCAAGATTCAGCACACAGGCTGTTCCATGCGCTATCCCGAAGTTATTCATAGGCAATTGTGGATAACTCGGTTCCCAACCGAATTCTCGACAGGCCGTCGCGCCCGGTTTTCAAGCACGCGAAGCGCTCGCCAGCGAACAGACCACCCCTCATCAGACGTGCACATTGAAGCTGGACGGTATAAAGATTGCGTCTCAATTTTTGCAAGCGCAACTGTTGCTATTTAGTCAAAACCATTTTGGCAACGCCCGATCCAGGCATAGAGTTAAAGTGTTTTCTGAGGTTATTGGTGCAGTGCGGGGGGATGTATGAAACGCAGATCAGCACGACAGCTAGTCCGTCTTCTCTCGGATATCCGACATGCCACCCATTGCAGCACGCTGCGGGCGGCAGCCACCAACCGGGCCATGGCCCTCGCATCCGCTGAACGAGAAGCGGACGCCGCCGACAACGACGACAGCACCGAGTCCACGCGCGACGCGCGTCAGGACAAGCCGGTCCGGAGCGGATCATGAGAGCCGCGAGCGAGCAGTCGCTGCGTTTTCTGGTTGAAAAGTGGCTCGCGCCGGCGCCTTCCGCGGCGGTTCACGTCACCGAATTCAGCCGCACCCGACTGGGGGGCCGGCGTTATGTACGCGTCGAAACTTCCGTTGAGACAGGCTCACGAGGTTTGTTTTTCTTTCGTCACGACGACGGCTGCTGGTGTGTGTTTCCGCCAACCGCCGATAGGTCGAGCTTTTCCGCCCGTCCGCGCGCCGCATAGCGCGCGCTCAGGCAACGGAACGGCGCTGATTGCCTGCGCGCATCTCGCGCGCTTCGGCGCGGCATCGGGCGACCGGCATCGGGCGACCGGCATCGGGCGACCGGCTACGTCGTCACGACGCCTGAGACACGCGATCGCGCCCGCGTCGCCAGCCCGGCATCACCTGACACACGATCAATCCCGCCAACATTAGCGCGCATCCGAGCAGCGCGCGCGTCGACGGCATTTCGCCAAGCACGAGCCAACCCGCGAGCGCTGCGAACACGCCTTCCATGCTGAAGATCACCGCCGCATGCGACGGCGCCGCATATTTTTGCGCGACCACCTGAATCGTATAGGCGACGCCCACGGACAGCGCCCCGCCGTATGCAATCGTCGGCGCGGCGCGTGCGATCACGGCAAGACTGATGGGCTCGACGACGAGGCCGACGGCGAGGCACGCGAGCCCGCACGTCACGAATTGCGCGATTGCCAGCATGAGCGTGTCGTGGCGCAACGCGAAGCGCCCGACGAGCATCAGCTTCGGCCGCGCCCGCGCCACCGGTTTGGGACCGCCCACATGATACGCGGGCACCCGGCAACCCTGCGAGCAACGCCTTCGCGAACTCCGCGCTGTCGGTCACAGTTGACGCGCGGATTGATGGGTTATCCGAACCATCGGGTATTTAATCCGCTGCGTCGGCCAAGACTGTTGGTTGTTTGTATCGCAAATTCCGCTGCCCCAACGCGCCACGCGCAGATCAACGGACTCGCGCGATAATCGCGCATCGGCCATGCGGCCCGCCACGCGCCCGCCTCACGACCAACCTGCCGGGGCCGCCGATTTACAGACAAACGCGATGGACGACAAAGACTGGATCGCCGGCGCCGCGAAGGCGTTGGCGATCATCGAAGCATTCGACGAAGAGCATGCGCGCATGACGCCGACGATGGTCGCCGCGCGCGCCGGTCTGTCGCGCACGGCGGCGCGCCGTTATCTGCTGACGCTGCGCGAGCTCGGCTACGTGGATACCGACGGCAAGCTCTTCTGGCTCGCGCCGCGCGTGTTGCGGCTCGGCCAGTCGTATCTGGATTCGGCGCGCCTGCCGCGCACCGTGCAGCCGTTTCTTCAGCGCATTACCGCCACCGTGCAGGAAACCGCACTGGTCGCAATTCTCGATGAACACGACGTGGTGTATGTGGCGCGCAACGGGGTGAACCGGGCGATGGCGGTCGGCTTCGTGCTCGGCTCGCGCGCGCCGGCGCCGTTGTCGTCGGCGGGATTGGTGTTGCTGGCGTTTCAGGCGCCGGAGAGCATCGACCAGTGGCTCGCGTCCTATCCGATCAAGGTGTTCACGCCGCACACCTATTCGACGATCGAACGGCTGCGCGAAGTGCTCGGCGAAGTCCGCCGCAATGGTTACGTGGTCACCGACCAGCAACTCGAACTGGGTGTGCGCGGCGTCGCGGTGCCGTTGCGCGACCGGCATGGTTCGGTGGTGGCGGCCATCAGCGTCAGCATGCCGATCGGCCAGGAATCCGCGAATGCCGCGCTGCATCGGGTGTTGCCGACTTTGCAGGAAACCGCCAGCCTGCTGCGCAATCTCGTCTGATGCCAGCTAGGTAATGTCCCTGGTACGGTATGCTTAATGATTGAAAGCGTGACGAAAGCAAGCTGTCTCCCGGAAAATACATATCGAGTTTTGCGCATGACAAACCGCCTACGCTGGGTAATACTCTCCCGCGGGGAACGGGAAGGCGCCTCAAGCCTTGTCTGCTTCGCCGTGCAACTATTTCATTCACATTGACTCAGTCGTCCAGGTTTGGGGAACAACACATGAAAAAAGTTATCGTCTCGCTCGCAGCCGCATCGATCGCGCTGGTCTCCGTTCAAGCTTTCGCACAGGCATCGGACGCAGCAGCGCCGGCCGCAGCAGCTAGCGCGCCGAAGAAGCACCACATCAAGCAGCTGAAGACGCACGGCAAGCGTGCTCCGGTTGCAGCAGCAGCTTCGGCCGCCGGCACGAACGACAAGGGCGCGGCGAACTAAGCTGATGCCCGATTCGTCGGGCGAGCCGCCCCGCTTCGCCGTAATGCGCCGCTAGCCGGCCAATGCAGCATTGGTGCGGAAAAAAGGCGTCGCCAGCAAAAAGGCCAGAGCACAAGCTCTGGCCTTTTTGCATGGACGGCGGTTTTTTGCGGCGATCAGCCCGCGAGGCCACGCTTGATCACTTCGTTCAGCAGTCCGGTCATCCCTTCGGGATGGGCGGCGGCGCGCGTTTTCAGCTCTTCGACCAGTTCGCCGTTCAGCTTGCACGCGAACGCGACGAGGCCCTGCGCCTGATCGAGCTTGCGCTGCTCACGGCGATCGAGCTTCGGCTCGGCCGTGGCGGCTCTACCGAAGCGGTCGGCGGCTGCCTGCTTCATTGCGTTGTTCAGCTTGAGCGCCTTGTTCTTTTCAAGGTCGGTTTTCTTCATCGCCATACGGAAGGCCTCTGCCAGATAAGTAATCCCGCATTGTACGCATCGTGCCGCGCGTCGCGGGATCGGCGGTAGTTGGCGGGCGGTGTGTTCAATATGCGCGGTGCAGCCGATGCGCCCGAAGCGCCCAGGCCGCGTCGCAACCGAAGCATCAGCGCCACGGGCGCGAACCCCTGGCGAAACTCAGTCGGTCTGGTCCGGCGCGGCCGCCACGCTGTCCATCAATGCGCGCATTCGTTGCCAGTGCGTGCCCTCCCAGAAGACGCGTTGGCACACGTCGCAGGTGACGAACTGGCTATGCCGCGCCAACACGCCATCCGGCGCGCGGGCGCCGACTTCCTCTTTGGCGATACGGCGCAGCGGCGCATTGCACATCAGACATAGACGGAACGGCTGCGCGCTGCCGGCCAGATCGAGCCGTTCAAACACTTCGCGCAATTGCTCGCGCGGCCTGAGCGTACGAACGTAGCAGCCATGCGTGATGCTGCGGCGTTTCAATAACTCACGGTCGCGTGTCAGCACGATGCGTTGTTGCGCGGCGGCGAGCGCTTCAATATCGGCGTCGGGATAGTGGTTGTCGTATAGCGTATCGAAGCCGGCGAGCCGCAGCAGCGGCGCGAGGCCGCCGAGATGCGCATCGGCGATGAAACGCACCACCCGTAGCGGCCGTTCGCGCACGCGCAGCAGCGGCTGGATGTCGAGCGCTTCGAACTTCGGATAAACGGCTACGCGATCGCCGTCCGCCAACGGATGATCGAAACCGACCGACGCGCCGTTCACCAGAATCAGTTCGACCTCGGTATGCGGCACGCCGAGCGCCTCGATCATGTGCTTGGTGGTGGCGCCGGGCGCGCAAGCGCAACTGAACGCGCGCCGGCGCAGCGGCCGGGCGAGAAAATCGTTCAATTCCTCGTAGAAGCGGAATGTCGCGGTGACCATCACAGCAGTATCGCACCGTGTTTTGTTGCGCGCTGTCCTGCACGTGTCGCATGGGTGTGCTTTACTTCCAGTTCTTTAGAAGACGGAGCGACAGATGGACATCGGTTTTATCGGTCTCGGCGAGATGGGCGCCGCGATGGTTGCAA
Source organism: Paraburkholderia ultramafica (assembly GCF_902859915.1). Classification (GTDB taxonomy): domain Bacteria; phylum Pseudomonadota; class Gammaproteobacteria; order Burkholderiales; family Burkholderiaceae; genus Paraburkholderia; species Paraburkholderia ultramafica. The sequence continues at coordinate 25,526 of NZ_CADIKK010000035.1, read as the reverse complement.
ACATTTTGAAAGCCGGGCATCAGGTGCGCGTATGGAACCGCTCGCCGGAACGGGCGCACCCGCTCGCCGAGCTCGGCGCGCGAGTCGTCGCGACGCCGGCCGAAGCGTTTGCGGGCGACGCGGTGTTCTCGATGCTGGCCGACGATAGCGCACTGCGCGAGGTCATCACCGCGTCGCTGCTGGAGCATGCACCGCGTGGCCTGATCCACGTCAACATGGCGACGATCTCGGTGGCGCTGGCCGAGGAACTGGCGACGGCGCACGCGTCGCGTGGCGTCAATTACGTTGCCGCACCGGTGTTGGGGCGGCCTGATGTCGCGGCCGCGGGCAAGCTGACGATCGTCGCCGGCGGGCCCGCCGAGTCGATCGACCGGGTGCAGCCGGTTTTCGACGTGATCGGCCAGAAGACCTGGCGCATCGGATCGCTGCCGCAACAGGCGAACGTGATGAAGCTTGCCGCGAATTTCATGCTGGGCTCGGCCATCGAGACGCTCGGCGAAGCGGCGACGCTGGTAACGGGCCATGGTCTCGCGATGCAGGATTTTCTCGATGTCATCACGAGCGGTATATTCCCCGGCCCGGTTTATTCGGGCTACGGCAAGATGATCGCGGAGCAGCGCTATGAACCGGCGCTGTTCAAGGCGCGTCTCGGACTGAAGGATCTGCGCCTTGCGCTGGTCGCGGCCGATGCGGTGACGACGCCGATGCCGATCGCCAGCGTGGTGCGGGATAGTCTGATCGAAGCCGTGGCGCACGGCGATGGTGAGAAGGACTTTGCGGTGCTCGGCCAGGTGGCTGCACGGCGGGCTGGGCGTTAAGGGACGAAGGAGCATATTGAGCGGCTGGAAGCCGCTCACTACGCCAAAGCCATACCGCGGCGACGCTACCACCGCTCCGGCCACCACATCACCGGGCCGCGGACCCACGCAGGCGGGCATAATAGCCGCCCGATCTCAATCCACCTCGATCCCAATGACTCTGCATACCTGGTGGCTGTTCGTCGCCACTGTCTTCGTCGTTTCCGCCATTCCCGGTCCGAACATGCTGCTCGTGATGACGCACGGCGCCCAGCACGGCTTGCGCCGCTCCAGCGCGACCATGGCAGGTTGCCTGTCGGCACTGGTGCTGATGCTGGCGGTCTCGGCGGCGGGTCTCGGCGTATTCCTCGCGGCCTGGCCGGCCATGTTTAACGCGCTGCGCATGATCGGCGCAGCCTACCTCGTCTATCTGGGCATCAAGGCATGGCGCGCGCCAGCCGATGAGTCCGCCGCCGGCAACCTCGACGAACTCACTGCCAAGCCCGCGCGCTCCCGTTTCGCGCTGTTTCGCAACGGCTTCCTGGTGGCCGGCAGCAATCCGAAGGCAATCCTGTTCGCGGCCGCGCTGCTGCCGCAATTCATCGATGCCACACAGCCCAAGCTGCCGCAGTTCGGCGTGCTCGTCGCCACCTTTGCGGCGATCGAGGTGAGCTGGTATCTGGTGTACGCGGGTTTCGGCACGCGCATCGGCGCCAGATTGAAGAGCCGCAGCGTCGCGCGAATGTTCAATCGCCTGACGGGCGGCGTGTTCGTCGGCTTCGGCGCAATGATGGCGTTGGTGCGCCACTAGGCGCGCGGCCGGCTCCGCACGGTCAAGGAAGGCGACAGGGCATGACGTAAAGTGTTGCATATAAACAACACGAAGGGTCAACCCTAATTTATATGTTGCGACGCACCAAAGCATTTGCTATAGTACGTCTTGTCTCCTCCATGTCTCCTCTGATATGGATTCAGCCCGCCCACATAGGCGGGCTTTTTTTTGCCCCGAATTTCCCGGCGTCGCGTATCTCTCGAGCGTCGTCCGGAAAAGACAAAGCCGGCTGCCCGTTGTGCGGGGGCGCCGGCTTTGTCGTATTGGCGCTGAATGCGCAGAACTCAGAATTTGTACGAGACGGCCAGGAAGGAAATGATCGGATCGGCCTTTCGACTTGTACGACACCCGACGCCGACAAACGGCCGCAACTTCGCGGCCGGCTCGTTGAAGTAGTACTGGAACTATTCGATTTATTTAGCGTTTCAAACCGGCTTCTTCGGCCGCGCCGATTGCGAGATTCATGCACTGGATCGCCGCGCCCGACGCGCCCTTGCCCAGATTGTCCAGACGCGCGACGGTCACGAAGCGCTCTTCGTTGCCGAACACGAACAGGTCGACGCGGTTGGTGTCGTTGTTCGCCTGCACGTCAAAGAAGCCGCCGTCCAGGTTCGCGTCCGCATCGAACGGCGCGACGCGCACGAAAGCTTCGCCTGCGAAGTATTCGGCGAACAGCGCCTGCACGTCCTGCGGCGTCGCCTTCTTGGCCAGCTGGTTCGGCGAGAAGAAGGTCGTGACCGCGAGACCCTTGTAGAAGTCGCCGACGATCGGCGTGAAGACCGGCGCCGAAGTCAGACCCGTATGCGCGGCCATTTCCGGCAGATGCTTGTGCGTGAGGCCAAGCGCATAAGGACGCGGGCTCTTGAGCCTGTCGTTGCCGCCGGCTTCGTAGTCGGCAATCATTTTCTTGCCGCCGCCGCTGTAGCCGGTGATCGAATAAGCATGCGCGGCGAAGTCGGGCGCTACCACGCCGGCTTCGACGAGCGGACGCATGGCCAGCACGAAGGCCGACGCGTGGCAGCCCGGCACGGCGATGCGTTTGGCCGTGCGCAGACGCTCGCGCTGCGAGCGGGCCAGTTCGGGCAGGCCGTAGGCCCAGTCGGCCACGGTGCGAAACGCGGTGCTCGCGTCGATCAGCACGGTGCGGTCGTTGGCGACCAGCGAAGCGGATTCGCGTGACGCGACATCGGGTAGGCACAGGAACGTGACGTCCGACGCATTGATGAGACGACGCCGCTCTTCGAGGTCTTTGCGCTGCGCTTCTTCGATGCGCAGGATCTCTACGTCGGCGCGTTGCGACAGGTATTCAAAAATCTTCAGGCCGGTCGTGCCTTCCTGTCCGTCGACAAAAACTTTCGTGCTCATCTCGATCTCACTCGCTTGCTGGAAACGGGGGCGCGACGCCGCGCCGGAACGTTATTTTAAGACCTCATGGCCGTGGACGCGCAAAACGGGGTGAAAAAACGACGATGCGCGCTGAAAGTGACATTGGCGTGACCTGTTACGCGGTAGATGCACGCTGATGCCGCCCGGTTCGCGACAGACCGGCGCGCTTGCCACGTCGCGCTCGCCACGTGTTAGCCGCACGCTGCGATCCACCGCGCCGTGACGCCGGCGACGCGGGCGCCGAACATCCGCGCCGTTTCCAGATCGCCGGTGGGCGGCGCTTCTTCAGGCGATGCGTCGGCCGGGGACTGCGTGAGCAATCCGGTAAAGCCGCCTACGTAGTTCAGATCGTTGCGGGTCGCCGCTTTGGTATTCGACGGCATCATGCCGGTGCCCGCCCAGATCATGCTGTGCTGCATAGCCAGCGTGACGAAGTACTGGATCGTCGAGAACTTGTCGCCGTTCATGGTCGCCGAGTTGGTGAAGCCGGCCGCGATCTTGTCTTTCCATGTCTGGCCGAACCACGGTTTCGAACTCGCGTCGGCGAACTTCTTGAAGTCGGCCGACGGGCCGCCCATGTACGTTGGCGCGCCGAAGATGATGGCGTCGGCCGCGGCCAGCTCGGCCCAGCCCGCGTCGTCGATCTCGCCGACCGGCAACAGCTGCGCCTGCGCGCCGGCTTCTACGGTGCCCGCGAGCACGGCTTCGGCGACTTTCTTCGTGTGGCCGTAGCCGCTGTGATAAACGAGGACGATCTTCGACATGGCACTCTCCGGCAGAAGTGAGACTGGATGGGTTCAGGCATGGCAATGATGCGCATGTGCGGTAGCGCGGCACGGACAGGCATTGCGCACACCGCTCTGCCGCACCTTGGCATGCGCGGACGACAGAAATTCCGCGCGGGCGGCGGGCGGTTACGCGATGCAAACCGTACGCCAAGCGAGGCCGTGGCGCCGATGCGTTTCAATCAGGCTGGACTCGGAGGACAAAGCTACCGCCCGTAATTGACCACCATCCGCGCGCTGCCGAGCGACGCGGTGCCGATCTCGTGATCGAACATCAGCGCAGGGCGCCCTTGCGCGAGGCGCAGTTCGGCGGTGCTCAGCGCATAGACGGTGATGATGTAGCGATGGGGTTTGCCCGGGGGCGGACAGGGGCCGCCGTAGCCGTCGATATCGAAGTCGTTCCGTGCTTCGACCGCACCGACTTTCGTGAGGAAACCAGAGGAACTCGCGTTCTCCGGCAAGCTGTCGACTTTCGCCGGAATGCCTGCGACCGCCCAATGCCACCAGCCGCGGCCGGGCGCATCCTGATCGAACATGGTGATCGCAAAGCTGCGCGTGCCCCGCGGCGCGTCGCGCCACGTCAATTGCGGCGAGCGGTTGCCACCTTTGCAATCGTCCTGATTGAAAACTTGCGCGGCTTCCACCGTGCCGCCCGCACGGAAACTGGCGCTCGTCAGCGCAAACGTGCCCTCGGCAAGCGCGCCAGGACTATGCGCCGCGGATAGTGCCAGCCCAAGGCCCAGCATCGCGCAGATAAATAACGGCGTACGGCGCAACGGCGAAGCAAGCGAAACAACCAGGCAACGCAAGCGCATGTGCCGGTTCTCCTGTCAGGGCGCGAGGCGGTTGTCCTCGCGATGGTTCTTGTCCTTCAACGTGCCCCAAGGTCGAATCAAGTCTAACATTAGCTCTGCGATACATCATTGTTGCCATCTACCGGGATTTGCGGATGGGAAATCGGCTATAGTCGGAGGAATTGTCCGCGCGACCGCGGCCCGCGTTCACATTCGTTTGAGTACCCTGCATAGAAAGACATGGTAGAAGTTGTCGAGAGTGGTTTATCAGGCGAGAGGAGGGCGATGCAAGATCCACTCAGGGTCGTGGTCGCCGACGACCATCCGGTTATTCTGTTCGGCGCGGAACACGCGCTGCTCAAGTTTCCCGGCCTCCAGGTCGTCGGGTGCGCGCGGCAGTCAACTGAACTGGTCAAGATGCTGCAAACCGCAGCCTGCGACGTGCTGGTCACGGATCTGGCGATGCCGGGCGGCCAATACGGCGACGGCTTGCAACTGATCGGCTATTTGCGCCGCAATTTCCCGAACCTTCCGATTGTCGTGCTCACCATGCTGGAGAATGCCGCGTTGCTCAAGCGGCTAAGTGAGCTAGGCGTGACGTCGGTCGTCAATAAATCGGACGATCTGAGCCACATTGGGCTCGCGGTGCAGTACGTCAGCCGCAATCTGGAATACATGAGCCCGTCGGTGAAGGCGTCGCTCGATGCGTTGCGCATGAATTCCGGCGGCAAGAGCGACGAAGTGATGTTGTCCAGGCGCGAACTGGAAGTGGTGCGTCTGTTCGTGTCGGGCATGACGATCAAGGAAATCTCGGAGCAACTCAACCGCAGCATCAAGACAATCAGCACGCAGAAAAACACGGCCATGCGCAAGCTCGGTATCGATCGCGATTCCGAATTGTTCCAATATGCGCAGAGCAACGGCTTGCTGAATCTGTCGTCGCATGCGCGGGACAATACGGGCGACGTGACTTAACGCCGCACGCGTGTTGTAGGGCAAAAAAAAAGCCGCCTGTCGTGAAGACAGGCGGCTTTTCTAATTCAATCCGCTAAAAGCGGCTGCGCTTACTGCGGCGTCGAGGTTGCGCCGCCGTGGGCTGCCGACCATTCAGCCGGTGCGTGCAGGAATTTTTCCACTTCGTCGAGCGTCCTGGTGTCGAAGTACTTGTTCTCCTTGGCGACGCGCAACACGTCCCACCACGTGGCCAGTGCGTGCAGATCGACGTCGATGTCTTTCAGCACCGACACGCTTTCCTTGAAGATGTTGTAGTGGAACAGCACGAAGCAGTGGTTCACCGTGGCGCCGGCGGTGCGCAGCGCGTTGATGAAGTTGATCTTGCTGCGGCTGTCGGTGGTCAGGTCTTCGACCAGCAGCACACGTTGACCTTCGGTCAGCAAGCCTTCGATCTGCGCATTACGGCCGAAACCCTTCGGCTTCTTGCGCACGTACTGCATCGGCACCATCAGGCGGTCGGACAGCCATGCCGCGAACGGGATGCCAGCGGTTTCGCCACCGGCGACGGCGTCGATCTGCTCATAGCCGACATCGCGCAGGATGGTGGCTTCAGCCATTTCCATCAGGCCGCGGCGCACGCGCGGGTACGAGATCAGCTTGCGGCAGTCGATATAAACCGGGCTCGCCCAGCCGGACGTGAAAATGTATGGTTTCTCCGCGTTGAAGTGCACTGCCTGAACTTCCAGCAGCATCTTGGCGGTCGTGTCGGAGATCGTCTGGCGATCGAAGCCTGTCATGGGCGGATCCTTGAGTATGAGCGGGGAGAAGCGGGCGCGGAGCCCGGTGGCGCAACAAGCGGGGTATGCCGCGCCATGCTGGGCGGAATACGCTGCCGGTCAGTGGAGTGCAGGCCGGCTGTTGCTGCGCGCGTAGGCCGACATTTTACCCGAAACCGACCCTTCCGAGGAGGCTGTCGTGCGCGGCCATCGTGAATGAGCGTCATCGCGGCCGCGCCGGGCAGGCTTTGCGGGCCGTGCTGGAAGCGGGCTCCCGTTTCCGTCCCGCAGTACTTTTGGCTGGCTTGTGAGCCGCCTGGGGCGCCTTTACACTCACGCGAATTTCTCGGGCGCCGCCTCGCGTGGCGGCCCATTTGACCTACGGAATGCTTTCAATGACCGCCGCCGCCGCCTCCTCCGCCACCGACACCCGCACATCCGATCAAAATGGCTACGCGGGCCGCGCATTGCTCGCGTCGGTGCTCGGTTACGCGATGGACGGCTTCGATCTACTGATCCTCGGTTTCATGCTGCCGGCGATCGCCGCCGACCCCTGTTTCGCCGATGGTGAGTCGTGTTAACCACTCAGTGCATCGACGCATGCGGGGTGTACACTAACCGACCCGCGAAGCACTCCGCATGTCCTGTTCGTCGTCGCGGCTCAACGCCGCGCCTACCCGGTGCATGCGCAAACCGCCTCGGTCGGTGTTTCATTCGACAGTTGCAGGCGACGCCAGCTATGCGGTGTGCCGGGCCCAATTTCTTACGTCTCGCAGGCTAAAAAATGGACGAACAACTTAAGCAAAGCGCTCTCGCATACCACCAGAATCCGAAACCCGGCAAGATTTCGGTCACGCCCACCAAGCCGCTATCGAATCAGCTCGATCTGTCGCTCGCGTATTCGCCGGGTGTCGCCGCGGCGTGTATGGCGATCTTCGACGAACCGCTGGACGCGCAGAAGTACACGTCGCGCGGCAACCTCGTCGGCGTGATCACGAACGGCACGGCTGTGCTCGGCCTCGGCAACATCGGCCCGCTCGCCGCGAAGCCGGTGATGGAAGGCAAGGGTTGTCTGTTCAAGAAGTTTGCCGGCATCGACGTGTTCGACATCGAGCTCTCCGAGTCCGATCCGGACAAGCTGGTTGAAGCGATCGCGATGCTCGAGCCCACGCTGGGCGGCATCAACCTCGAAGACATCAAGGCGCCCGAGTGCTTCTACATCGAGAAGAAGCTGCGCGAGCGCATGAAGATTCCAGTCTTCCACGACGATCAGCACGGCACCGCGATCATCGCTTCGGCGGCGATCCTGAACGGCCTGAAAGTGGTCGGCAAGAAGCTCGACGAAGTGAAGCTGGTGTGTTCGGGCGCGGGCGCGGCGGCGATCGCGTGTCTGGATCTGCTGGTGAACCTGGGTCTGTCGAAGGAGCACATTCTCGTTACCGATTCCAAGGGCGTGATCTACGAAGGCCGCGGCAACCTCGATCCGTCGAAGGAACGTTACGCGGCGAACACCGAAGCGCGCACGCTGGCCGACGCGATCCGCGGCGCCGACGTGTTCCTCGGCTGCTCGAGCGCGGGCGTGCTGAAGCCGGAAATGGTCGTCGAAATGGGCACCCGGCCGCTGATTCTCGCGCTGGCGAATCCGGAGCCGGAAATCCGCCCGGAAGAAGCGAAGAAAGTTCGCCCCGACTGCATCATCGCGACGGGCCGTTCGGACTACCCGAACCAGGTCAACAACGTGCTGTGCTTCCCGTTCATCTTCCGCGGCGCGCTGGATGTCGGCGCAACCACGATCACGGAAGAAATGAAGCTCGCATGCGTGCGCGCGATCGCCGAACTGGCCGAAGAAACCGATCAGGGCGATGAAGTCGCGAAGGCTTACGAAGGCCACTCGCTGGAATTCGGTCCGGAGTACCTGATTCCGAAGCCGTTCGATCCGCGCCTGATCATCAAGATCGCGCCGGCCGTCGCGCAAGCGGCGATGGATTCGGGCGTCGCGACCCGTCCGATCAAGGACATGGACGCGTACCGCGAAGAACTTGGCGCGACGGTGTATCGCACCGGCATGGTGATGCGTCCGGTGTTCGCCGCGGCGAAGTCCGAGCCGGCGCGCATCGTGTTCGCCGAAGGTGAAGACGAGCGCGTGCTGCGCGCCGCGCAATTCGTGCTGCTGGAAAAGATCGCCAGGCCGATTCTGGTCGGCCGTCCGTCGGTGATCGAGATGCGTCTGAAGAAGATGGGCTCGAAGCTCAAGTGCGGCGAAGACGTCGAGATCGTCGATCCGGAAGACGATCCGCGCTACCAGAAATGCTGGCAGGCGTACCACGAACTCGGCGCGCGCGAAGGCGTCACGCCGGACGTCGCGAAGGCCGCGATGCGCAAGTTCAACACGCTGATCGGCGCGATCCTCGTGCGTCTCGGCGAAGCAGACGGCATGATCTGCGGGATGATCGGCCAGTACCACACCCATCTGAATTTCATCGATCAGGTGCTGGGCAAGGCGGACGACGTGCAGAACTTCGCCGCGATGAATCTGCTGATGCTGCCGGGCCGCAATCTGTTCATCTGCGACACGTACGTGAACGAAACGCCGACCGCCGAACAGCTCGCCGACATGACGATGCTGGCTGCGGGCGAAATCGAGAAGTTCGGTATCACGCCGAAGGTGGCCTTGCTGTCGAACTCGAACTTCGGCAGCGCGCCGTCATCGTCGTCGCAACGGATGGCCGCGGCTCGCAAGCTGATTACGGAACGCGCGCCGACGCTTGAAATCGATGGTGAGATGCACGGCGATGCGGCATTGTCGGAAGCGGTCCGCAAGGCTGCGTTCCCGGGCACGACGCTGACCGGCGAAGCGAACCTGCTGATCATGCCGAACGTCGAAGCGGCGAACATCACGTACAACCTGCTGAAGATGATCGGCGGCGAAGGCGTGACGGTCGGTCCGATCCTGCTGGGCGCGGCAAAGCCGGTGCACGTCCTGACGCCGGCTGCGACCGTGCGCCGGATCATCAACATGACGGCGGTGGCTTCGGCGAACGCACGCAAGGCGTGAACGCGAAGTCATGCGGATGGCTTGAGGGTTGAAGCGGCGCTGCATCGAGGCGTTTGCGATGAACCGGTGAGAGCGCCACGGAAGTTGATTCCGTGGCGTTTTTCTATCGCAGGAAAAAGGCGGCTGTCCGTGAGGACAGCCGCCTTTCCATTTCAGACAGCCTTAGACCGATGCTCCGGTCAAGCCAATTGCATCACGCTTAGGCCGCGTGTTGCGTGCTGCCAGCCTCCGCCGAACGCCAGCGAGTCAGCAACTCGTTCCACTTGATCCGCACGCCCTTCAGGTTGTTTTCCTTCACGTGGCCATAACCGCGGATGCCGTCCGGCAGATTCGCCAGTTCTATCGCGAGTTCACGCTTCTGCGCATTCAGCCCGCCGATCAGTTCGCGCACCAGTGCCTCGTATTCGACGATCAGCGCGCGTTCGGTACGACGCTCGTCCGTCTTGCCGAAGACGTCGAACGCGGTGCCGCGCAGGAACTTGAGTTTGGCCAGCACGTGCATCGCGCTGAAGACCCAGGGACCGTACTTCTTTTTCACCAGATGACCTTGAGCGTCCTTTTTCGAGAACGTCGGCGGCGCAAGGTGAATATGCAGCTTCCAGTCGCCTTCGAAATTCGCCTTCAGTTTTTCGATGAACGCCGGGTCGCTGTACAGCCGGGCGACTTCGTACTCGTCCTTGTACGCCATCAGCTTGTGCAGATTCTTCGCGACCGCTTCGGTCAGCGGCAACTGGCCGTCGACCGAATCGAGCGCCGCTTCCGCCACCCGCACTTCCGACACCAGTGCGCGATAACGATCGGCGTACGCACGGTTTTGCCATGCCGCGAGGTAGTCGGCGCGTTTGTTGATCACCGTGTCGAGCGCCTTCGGCGTGTGCAGCGCGATGATCTTGCTGCTCGCCGTTTCGGCCGCGGCACCGCGTCCTTGCGATTGCGCGAGCTTGCGCACCGCGGCAAGATCGTGGGCGGCGCGGCGGCCCCATTCGAATGCCGCCCGGTTCTTCTCGATCTGCACGTTGTTCAACTCGATTGCGCGCATCAGCGACCGATACGTCAGCGGCACCCAGCCGCGTTGCCATGCGTAACCGAGCACGAACGGATTCGTATAGATCGCATCGCCGAGCAGCGCGACCGCGAAGTGATTCGCGTCGACCGTATCGACACCCTCGTCGCCCGCGCCGGCGCGCACGTCGGCTTCCGTGCTGCTGCCGGGGAAGCGCCAGTTGGGATTCTTGATCAGTTCAGCGGTCGGCGTGTGCGCGCTGTTCAGCACGACGCGCGTGCGGCCCGCCTGCATCCGCGACACGCATTCGTCGCTGGCGGTGACGATCGCATCGCAGCCGATCACGAGGCTCGCTTCGCCCATCGCGATACGGGTCGCGTGAATGTCGGCCGGATGTGTCGCGATCTGCACGTGGCTCATCACGGCGCCGCCTTTCTGCGCGAGGCCGGTGACGTCGAGCACGGTGACGCCCTTGTTCTCCAGATGCGCGGCCATGCCGAGCAGCGCGCCGATCGTCACGACGCCCGTGCCGCCGACGCCCGTGACCAGCACGCCATAAGGACGGTCGATCGCCGGCAACTCCGGTTCCGGCACCGGCGGCATCGCGTCGCCGCCCGCGGCCGCGGCTGCCTTCGGCTTGCGCAACTGACCGCCTTCAACGGAGACGAAGCTCGGGCAGAACCCGTTCACGCACGAAAAATCCTTGTTGCAGGTCGATTGGTTGATCTGACGCTTCGTGCCGTACTCGGTGTCGAGCGGCTCGACCGACAGGCAATTCGACTTCACCGAACAATCACCGCAGCCTTCGCACACGGCCTCGTTGATCACGACGCGCCGCGCCGGATCCGGATAGGTGCCGCGTTTCCTGCGACGGCGCTTCTCGGTCGCGCAAGTCTGGTCGTAGATCAGGATCGTGGTGCCGACAATTTCGCGCAACTGGCGCTGCACTTCGTCGAGTTTGTCGCGATGGTGGATGTCGATCCCCGGCGCGAGCCCGACGTTCCCTGGGTACTTCTCCGGCTCGTCAGTGACGATCACGATTTTGCTCGCGCCTTCGGCGGCGAGCTGATGCGTGATCTGCGGCACGGTCAGCACCCCGTCGACCGGCTGGCCGCCCGTCATGGCGACCGCATCGTTGTAGAGCAGCTTGTAAGTGATGTTCGCCTTCGACGCGATCGCCGCGCGAATCGCCAGCAGCCCCGAGTGGAAGTAGGTGCCGTCGCCGAGGTTGGCGAATACGTGCTTGTCGTTGGTGAACGGCGCCTGGCCGATCCACGCGACGCCTTCGCCGCCCATCTGGCTGAAGGTGCTGGTGCTGCGGTCCATCCAGACCGTCATGTAATGGCAGCCGATGCCGGCCATCGCGCGCGAACCTTCCGGCACATTGGTCGACGTGTTGTGCGGGCAACCCGAGCAGAACCACGGCTTGCGCTCGGCTTCCACGCGCGGGCGCGCGAGCGCTTTTTCCTTCGCTTCGATCACCGCGATGCGTGCGGCGATGCGAGCGCGCACGTCCGATGGCAGATCGAACTTGTCGAGCCGTGTCGCAATCGCCTTCGCGATGATCGCCGGCGAGAGTTCGTAGTGCGCCGGCAGCAGCCAGTTGCCCATCGGCACTGACCATTCGCCGCCCGCGCCGTCCTTTTCGTCGAACTTGCCGAACACGCGCGGACGCTGCGCGTCAGGCCAGTTGTACAGTTCTTCCTTGATCGCGTATTCGAGAATCTGGCGCTTTTCTTCGACCACCAGAATTTCGTCGAGACCGCGCGCGAAGGCATGCGCGCCTTGCGCTTCGAGCGGCCATACGCAGCCGACCTTGTAGAGCCGGATGCCGATGCGCGAACAGGTTTCGTCGTCGAGACCGAGGTCGGTCAACGCCTGACGCACGTCGAGATAGGCCTTGCCGCCGGTCATGATGCCGAAGCGCGCATGCGGCGAATCGATTTCGACGCGATCCAGTTTGTTCGCGCGCACGTAGGCGAGCGCGGCATACCACTTGTAGTCGAGCAGACGCGCTTCCTGCACCAGCGGCGGATCGGGCCAGCGGATGTTCAGGCCGCCCTCGGGCATCACGAAGTCGTCCGGCAGGATGATCTCCGTGCGGTGCGGATCGATATCCACCGAAGCGGACGATTCGACCACATCGGTCACGCACTTCATCGCCACCCACAGGCCGGAGTAGCGGCTCATCGCCCAGCCGTGCAGACCGAAGTCGAGATATTCCTGCACGTTCGACGGGAACAGCACCGGCAGACCGCAGGCCTTGAAGATGTGCTCGGACTGATGCGCGAGCGTCGACGATTTGGCCGCATGGTCGTCGCCGGCGAGCACGAGAACGCCACCGTGCCGCGATGAGCCTGCCGAGTTGCCGTGCTTGAAGACGTCGCCGGAACGGTCGACGCCGGGGCCCTTGCCGTACCACATCGAGAACACGCCGTCGTATTTGGCGCTCGGGTACAGATTGACCTGTTGCGAGCCCCAGACGGAGGTCGCGGCGAGGTCTTCGTTGACGCCGGGCTGGAACACGACCTGATGCGCGGCGAGATGCTGTTTCGCCTTCCACAGAGATTGGTCGAGTCCGCCGAGTGGCGATCCACGGTAACCGGAGATGAAGCCGGCAGTATTGAGTCCGGCGGCCCGGTCGCGTTCCTGCTGCAGCATCGGCAGACGCACCAGCGCCTGGATGCCGCTCATGTACGCGCGGCCGCGTTCGAGGGTGTATTTGTCGTCGAGCGTGACGGAAGACAACGCGGCTTCGAGCGAGGCTCGCTGACCTGCGTCTAGCGGGGCATTCATTATGTGTACTCCTCCACTCAGTTTGGGATCACCAAAACTTGTGTTGGGCCGTGGCATCTTGTGAATGCGGAGGGCCGGGGCCGTCATATTGACGTGTTTTAAGTGATGGTAGCACTGGTGGAAACCCGCCGCAGCGCGCCAAAAGCTCGTGTGCAGCGGGCTTGGCGGACGCGCGCAAGCGCTTTCCATGCGCTTTCTGTCCATTTTGGGTCGTGTCGCGAGGGCGCCTGTAACAAGCTGTAAAAGCTACAAAATCATGGAACCGCAGAGTAAATCCCTGTCTAACCGGGCACCTGTGAGCAATGTCTACGCAACGCTCCGCATTCGGCGGAGCTTCAGGACAACAGGGCAGTTAGAAAAGGAGTACGCATGAACACCAGAAACATCCAGACCTTCCTGATGGTCTCCGCCGCATTTTTCGCCATGAGCGCGCCGGTGCGCTCGAACCCGGGCAGCGCAGGGGCTCTGTCGAACGCGATTAGCCGGACGGCGCACGTCGCGCCCGCACGCATTGCAATGGATCGCGTCACGCGTTCCAGCAAGGCGGACGAGGAAAACCAGAATTCGTGACGCGCCGCTGAGGCGGTGCGTCGGTTGATAACCGGCCGTTGTCCGTTTGAATTCCACTTGAGGCAACGGCGCAAATGAAAGGGGCGGGGATCGTGAGATCCTCGCCCCTTTCATTTTTATTGGTATTTCGCAGGTTCCGCGCGGCCGCGAGTCGGATGCTGGTTGCCAGTCGTCAGGCTTTGTCCTGCACCACACCACGGCGAATCTGATCCAGTTCGATCGATTCGAACAGCGCCTTGAAGTTGCCCTCGCCGAAGCCCTGGTTGCCCTTGCGCTGGATGATCTCGAAGAAGATCGGGCCGATCTGGTTTTCGGTGAAGATCTGCAGCAGCAGGTCTTCCGGCGCGCCGTCGATCAGGATCTTGCGCTTGCGCAGTTCGTCCAGCGGCTCACCGTGATTCGGCACGCGGCGATCGACCAGTTCATAGTAAGTGTCGATCGTATCGAGCAACGAAATGTTCGCGGCGCGCAACCCGTCCACCGTGCGATAGATGTCGTTGCTGCCGAGCGCGATGTGCTGAATGCCTTCGCCGTGATACGCGTCCAGATACTCCTGAATCTGGCCGGCCGTGTCCGAACCTTCTTCGTTGATCGGAATCCGGATCTTGCCGCACGGCGAAGTCATTGCCTTCGATTTCACGCCCGTCACCTTGCCTTCGATGTCGAAGTAACGCACTTCGCGGAAGTTGAACAGGCGCTCATAGAACTCCGCCCATTCCCGCATGCGGCCGCGGTGCACGTTGTGCGTCAAATGGTCGATGTAGGTCAGGCCGTGGCCAACCGGATTCGGGTTCGCACCCGGAATCGGTTCGAAATCGACGTCGTAAATATCGATGTTGCCGATGCTGTTCGGCGCCGCGCCGTTCTTGCCGCGCCAGCGGTCCACGAAATAGATCAGCGAGTCGCCGATACCTTTGATTGCCGGGATGTTCAACTCCATCGGGCCGGTCTTGTTGTCGAAGCCCCATGCGCCTTTTTCCAACGCCTGCTTGTAGGCCTTGGCCGCGTCCTGAACGCGGAACGCGATCGCGCAGATCGATGGGCCGTGCAGACGCGTGAAGCGTTGCGCGAACGAATCCGGTTCCCCGTTGACGATGAAATTGATCTCGCCCTGGCGATACAGCGTCACGTCTTTGTGACGATGCCGCGCGACGGCGGTGAAGCCCATCTGCTCGAACAACTTGCCGAGTGCTTTCGGATCCGGTGCGGTGTATTCGATGAATTCGAAGCCGTCGGTGCCGAGCGGGTTTTCCCAGGTTGGAACCTGCATTGCCTGTCTCCTGATGTGCGCCGGCGGGTTGCGCGAGCGGGGATAGCGATTAAGTGCGACTGAATGACGCAAGTGTAAAGCCCTGCTCGCGACGAAAACTTGCGAACTTAATCGTGCACCGATACGCTTGCGCTATTTTCTAGCTCAATATTTAGAACGGACGGCAGAAGATGGCCAACATGGAAATCGATGCGATCGACCGACGCATTCTGGCGATCCTTCAGGAGAATGGCCGGCTGTCGAATCAGGAAATCGCCGAGCGTATCAATCTGTCGCCGAGTCCGTGTTTGCGGCGTATTCGCCGGCTGGAGGAGAGCGGCGTGATTCGCGGCTACGTCGCGTTGCTCGACGCGCAACGGCTCGGGCTCGGCTTGCTTGCCTATGTGAATGTGCGGCTGGAGAAAGGCGGCGGTCCGACGCCCAGTCCGCGTGGCGACGTCACACACGCCGATCTGTTTCGTGCGGCGGTTCAGACGTGGCCGGAGGTAGTCGCGTGCTATGCGATGACCGGCGAGATGGATTATTTGCTGCGGGTCCAAGTGGAGGACATGGCGCACTTTTCGCGCTTCGTACAGGATCAGCTGCTGCACCATCCATCAGTGATCGATGTGAGAACGAGCTTCTCGCTGGACAAGATCAAGGAGACGACGGCGCTGCCGATCTTGTGAGCGTGAAGCTAAGGCCCAGGCGGGCAAGCGGCGGGCGAACAAAAAGGGCAGCCGCGAGGGCTGCCCTTTGTCATTTCGCCGAAGCCCAGGCGTTTCAGGCTGCAGCGGCCGTTGTCATGAACGACTCGAACAGCTTGGACGCCTGACGCGCCTGGCGCTTGAGCGCGTAGTCGAACACGGCCGCCTGCTCCTGCAGCATCTCGGCGATGATGCTCGATTGATCCGCCGGCGGCAGGGTCAGATAAGCGTCTGCATCGCCATATGCGTATTCGATCTTCATGCCGGCCTTCTTCGCGATGTGCATCATCGTCGAGTTGCGCGACAGGCAGTGCATGTAAAGCATTGTGACGTGCGTGTTGCGGCTGCGGATGGCGGCGCGCTCGAAGAGCTTCGTGCCGATACCTTGGCCGCGAACACTTTCCAGCACCGACACGCCGAATTCGGCAGTGCGCTTGTCGCCTTCGGCCGGCAGATAGGCCAGGTGACCGACGCCGGTGAGCTCCAGTTGGCTGTTGAACACGCCGAAAACGGTGTCGCGGGTGAAGTCGATCGCGCGGACGTAGTTTTCGATGACGTGGTTCGGCACGATCTGGCCGAAGCGCAGGAGGCGGTCGTCTTCGTCGAGCGCGAGGAAGTGAGCCAGCAGCCGTTCGCGGTCGACAGCGGTGAGTTCGCGGACCAGAGCAGCTGCGCGACCGGCTGGCAGCGACAAACGATCGCGTGGGACGATCGGCTCGGCGGCGCGGGGGTGCATCATATTCATGGTCGGGTTCTCCTTTTAGTCGAGCGGCTTGGTGCACCGCAAAACCGATTTTAGCGGAAAGCGGAGTCGATCACTAGGGAAAACCCGTATCAAATACTGAAGAAGATACCTAAAAATTCGCGCCCTATTTTTACATCATTGATTTAAAAGAAAAAACAAACTGAACAAGCGTTCGTAACACGATGCCGCACGCTCACCATTCTGGGCGGATATCTGTTCTGAATGTTGCTGCTTTGCGTCATTTTGTCGGGACCGTGCTCAAACCGTGCTCCACCATGCCGACCACCTGTTCGGCGAATTCACGGTAGCCCATCCGCCCGTCCGGCTTGAGCCAGGTGAACGTCCAGTTGATCATGCCGAACACCATCATCGTGAGGGCGGTCTGGTTTTCGCGGGTCGCGCGTTCCGGATAAGCGCGCGCCAACTGCCGCGCGAAAGCCGCGACCACGTCGCGCTGACGGTTCAGGATTACCTCGCGCTGGGTGTCGACCAGATACTTCACGTCATTGAGCAGTGCGACGTGCCGGGTGTGCGACGTTTCATACTCGGACAGAAACGCCCGGATCAGCTCGGCGAAGGTTTCCCGCTCGGTGAGTCCGCGCCGCTGGCTGGCGCCTTCCACCTCGGCGATGATCAGCATCAGCCGCTTCGTGTAGCGATCCAGCAAATCGAACAGGATCGCTTCCTTGCTCGCGTAGTAGTGGTACAGGCGCGCTTTCGACGTGCCGCTCGCTGCGGCGAGATCGGCCATCGACGTGCTGGGATAGCTGGTCTGGGCGAATTTCGCCGCCGCCAGTTCGAGAATCTGCTCGCGTTGGGTTTCGTGGTCGGGGGCTCGGGTGCGGGCCATAGTCGTCAGTTTTATTAGTTTGGGCAGGGGGCGAGCGCCGCGCACAACTCCAGCGTACGCCATGCGCTGGCATCGCCGCGCAGCTTGATGCGCCGCGTCGCGGCCATTTCACGCAGGCGCCACAGCACGACGCTGTCGCTGACCAGAAAGCAGAGTTCGGCTGCCATCAGTTCAGCGGCGACGCGCGCGGCGGGCTGCCAGTCTTCGGTGATGTGCCCGAGAATCAGCGCGTCCAGATCGGCGAAGCTGCCGCTCGTGAAGGTGTTGTCGCGCCAGCGCCGCGTCTCGCCGTTCGCGTGTTTGGCTTCCTGCCATTCGAGCGCGAGCCGGCTGATGCGCAGCACGGAAATCGGCGCGGCATCAGGCAAACGGGCTTGCAACACAGCCGGCGCGAACATGCCGACCGACGTCGCGCGATCTTTGCGGCTGTGCGCCCACGCGCCCGGATCGGTGAGGTCGCGAATCGACAGACGCACCTCGTTCAGGCGCTGCGGGCTGTTGCGCAGGTGATAGCACACGCGGCGCAGCATCAATTGATCCGCCGCGCTTTCGCCGTGCCAGACCACCAGATTCGCTTCGCCGCGCGCGATGTTGTCCAGCGCCGCTGCCTGCTCGCGGAATTCCCGCAGGAAATCACGGCGGGTGTCCGCGCTGACGCGATCCCAGAAGTCCGCGCGCACGTCCGGCACGTCGTCGATGCCGCGTAACGGGCCGACTGCCAGATCGTCCCGCAGCGCGTGCACGCGATCGTCGCGGCCGGCTTCGTGGAGTGCGGTGCGCAGTGACTCGGCGGCGACATCGCCGTTGGTGAGGTGGATCGTGCTCATTGGCGGTGGTTTGCTGTGGCAATAACGAAAGGGGCCGCTCGTCGACCGGAACAGACGTCCGATCGCGAGCGGCCCCTAGTGTAAGCGCATCGCCGACCTGCTGAAAGCGTCGCGGACGCCGCATGGGCCGTCCGCCGCGCCTCGTTCAGCGTTCGTCGTAGCTCACCACCACACGATCGCTGACCGGATGGCATTGGCAAGTCAGCACGAAACCGTCACGGATTTCGTGTTCTTCGAGCGTGTAGTTCTTTTCCATCTTCACTTCGCCTTCCAGCACCTTCGCGCGACAGGTGCAGCAGACGCCGCCCTTGCAAGCGTACGGTAGCGCGAGGCCGGCACGCAGGCCGACGTCGAGCACGCTCACGCCCTGATACGGCAGGCGCAGCTTGCGCCGCTTTCCATCGAGCACGATTTCGAGGTCGGCGGCCGGAGTGTCTTCGGTGATCTCGACCGGCGGCACGCCCGCCTGCGGCAGCGGCGAACCGAAGCGCTCCACGTGAACCTTTTCCGACGGCACGCCGGCGGCTTTCAATGCAGCTTCGGCTGCGTCCATCATCGGGCCGGGGCCGCAGATGAAGGCTTCGTCGATCGCGTCGGCCGGCAGCAGATTTTCGAGGAAGGCCGCGCACTTCTGCTGGTCGAGCACGCCGTTGAACAACTCCACGTCCTGCAGATCGTCGGACAGCACGTGATAGAGCACGAAGCGGTTCATGAAGCGGTTCTTCAGATCTTCGAGTTCTTCCGCGAACATGATCTGATCGACGCTGCGGTTGCCGTATATGAGCGTGAAGGTGCTGCGCGGTTCGACTTCGAGCGTCGTCTTGATGATCGCCAACACCGGCGTAATGCCCGAGCCGCCCGAAAACGCGAGGTACTGCTGGCCCTGATCGGCGTTCAGATGGGTGAAGAAGCGGCCGTCCGGCGTCATCACGTCGATCGTGTGGCCGGGCTGCAGCGTGTCGAAGGCGAAGTTCGAGAAACGCCCGCCGCGCACGCGCTTGATGCCGATGCGCAGCTCGCCATCGCGATCGTAGTCGGTGACGCCGACGCAGATCGAATACGAACGGCGCGTTTCTTCACCGTCGATGTGCGTCTTCAGCGTGACGAACTGGCCTTGCGTGAAGCGATAGTGGTCGCGCAGCTCGACCGGGACTTCGAAGGCGACCGAGACCGCGTCGGCGGTTTCGGGCCGCACTTCGCGGATACGCAGCGGATGAAATTGCGGGGTGGCCATATCAGTATGGTTTGAAGTAGTCGAAGGGTTCGCGGCAGTCGAGGCAGCGGTACAAGGCCTTGCAGGCGGTCGAACCGAATTGCGCGAGACGCTCGGTATGCGCCGAGCCGCAACGAGGACAGGACGGCGCCGGCAACGCCCGTGGCATGAAGCGCAGCACTTTTTCCCGCGACGCCGCGGCCGAACCGCAGTTGCCCGTGGGCGGCGCGATGCCGTAGGCACGCAGCTTCTCGCGGGCGTCGGCGGTCATCCAGTCGGTGGTCCAGGCGGGCGCGAGCACGGTGGCGACCCGGAACGGCTTGAGTTCCGCCACGTCGAGCGCATGGGCGACGTCCTCGGCAATCTGCGACATCGCGGGGCAACCGGAATAGGTCGGCGTGATCACGACTTCGAGCGTGCCGTCGGCGGCGCGACGCACGTCGCGCAGAATGCCGAGTTCGCGAATCGACACCACCGGGATCTCCGGGTCGGGCACCGTTTCAAGTACCGCCCAGGCGCGTTCGAGCGCGGCGTCGGCCGTGTGTGTGGCAGTCGAGGTCGTCATCGTCGGATTACCAGGTGGCGCCGGGATGCTGGCGCGCGAGACTCTGCATTTCGGCCAGTACGAAGCCCATGTGCTCGGAATGTTCGCCGTGCTTGCCGGTTGTGATGTGCTTGACCGCTTCGGGTAGCGTCAACGTGGCTTCGTCGAGCGTGGCGCGCACGTCGTCGAGCCATGCCGCTTCGAGATCCGACGTCCGCGGGCCGATGCCGGCCGCGGCGATCGTCTCTTCGACTGCGTCCGTGCTGAAAAACTCGCGCGTGTACGGCAGGAGGTAGTCCAGCGCGGCTTGCGCGCGGCGGTGCGATTCCTCGGTGCCGTCGCCGAAACGGACCAGCCACTCGCTTGCGTGGTGCACGTGATAGCTGGTTTCCTTGATCGACTTCGACGCGATCGCCGCCAGCTGCTCGTCGGTGGAGGTCGTCAACGCGGTCCAGAGATGCGCCATTAACGCCGAGTACAGAAAATTGCGCACGATCGTGACCGCGTAGTCCTTTTCGGCTTGCGCGGTGCCGCACAGCGGGCCGTAATGCGGCAACTCGGCCAGCGTGTAGTTGCCGAATTCGCGTTCGGCGCGGAAGTACGCGTAGTCGTCTTCCGTGCGGCGCTTGCCGTTGAGCTGCTGCTCGAGCGCGGCGGCGTGCGTGTAAAGCAGGCGTGCCTGGCCGATCAGATCGAGGCTCATGTTCGACAGCGCGATATCCTCTTCGAGGATCGGGCCGTGGCCGGACCACTCGGTATTGCGCTGACCGAGGATCAGCGCGTTATCCGCGAGGCGCAGCACGTATTGGAGATGTTGGGGCGTGATGTCCATGGCCGCTTACATGTGGTTGACTTCGTCGGGGAGCGTGTAGAACGTCGGATGGCGGTAAATCTTGTCGCCAGCCGGTTCGAACAGCTCCGCCTTGTCTTCCGGCGCGGACGCCGTGATCGCCGACGACGGCACCACCCAGATGCTGACTCCTTCCTGGCGGCGCGTGTAGACGTCGCGCGCCATGCGCAGCGCCATCGGCGCGTCGGCGGCGTGCAGACTGCCGCAGTGTTTATGGTCGAGCCCCTGCTTGCTGCGCACGAAGACTTCCCAAATCGGCCATTCCTTGTTCATTGCTATCTCCTGATTCTTAGCGTGACGCGCCGCGCTTATCAGGCGGCGTGCTGTTGTGCGCGCTGGCGCTGCTTTTCGGCGTGGGCGAGGGCGGCTTCGCGCACCCAGGCGCCGTCGTTGTGAGCTTTGACGCGGGTGGCGAGGCGCTCGCGGTTGCATGGGCCGTCGCCGTTCACAACACGCCAGAACTCTTCCCAGTCGATGTCGCCGTAGTCGTGATGGCGGCGCGCCTCGTTCCATTTCAGGTCCGGGTCCGGCAGCGTGACGCCGAGCACCTTGGCCTGGTCGACGGTGGCGTCGACGAATTTCTGGCGCAGGTCGTCGTTGGAGATGCGCTTGATACCCCATTTCGACGACTGATTGCTATGGATCGAGTCCTTGTCGCTCGGGCCGAACATCATCAGCACCGGCCACCACCAGCGATTCACGGCCTGCTGGACCAATTCACGTTGCGCGTCGGTGCCGGACATCATCGACATCAGCGCGTCGAAACCCTGGCGCTGGTGGAACGACTCTTCCTTGCAGATGCGGATCATCGCGCGGGCGTACGGGCCGTACGTGCAGCGGCACAGCGGGATCTGGTTCATGATCGCCGCGCCGTCGACCAGCCAGCCGATCACGCCGACGTCAGCCCACGTGGGCGTGGGGTAATTGAAGATGCTCGAATATTTGGCCTTGCCCGCGTGCAGTGCGGCGATCAATTGATCGCGCGACACGCCGAGCGTTTCGGCCGCGCTATATAGATAGAGGCCGTGGCCGGCTTCGTCCTGCACTTTGGCGAGCAGAATCGCTTTGCGCTTCAGGCTGGGGGCGCGCGTGATCCAGTTGCCCTCCGGCAGCATGCCGACGATTTCCGAATGCGCGTGCTGCGAGATTTGCCGTACCAGTGTCTTGCGGTACGCGTCAGGCATCCAGTCCTGAGCCTCGATCTTGCCGTCGGCGGCCATGACCGCATCGAATTGCGCCTGTTCGGGCGAATTCGCGACCGCATCGAGCGGAGCGACATTGCCGGGGATATCCAGGGATTGCGTGTACATGAGGACGCTCTCTGCGGAAGTTGTTTGTGTTGGCACAGTATAAACCAACCGACCGGTCGGTTAATAAATTTTTTGAGGCTGGTCGATCACGCTGATAGGGGCGGCGCGGTTCCGTTGCGGTGGCGTTTCGTCAGCACCGCCGCCCCGTGCCGACACTTAACCTATAAAATTGCGAATTGGTCGCGATTTGCGGCCTTCCCGCATCCCCGGTACTCATGTTACGTCTAAGCGAAATCAAACTCCCGCTCGATCATCCCGAGAGCGACCTCGACGCGGCCGTCCGTGCACGCCTCGCGGAACTCGGTGTGGCTGAAGATGGGCTCATCCGATACACCGTGTTTCGCCGCGCGCACGACGCGCGCAAACGCGCCGACATCAAGCTCACTTACATCGTCGATGTCGAGGTAACGGATGAAGCCGCCGCCCTCAAGCGGCTCGCCGACGTGCCGCATTGCGGCGTGACGCCGGACATGACCTACCGGTTCGTCGCCAAAGCGCCGGCGCCATTGACCGCGTTGCGCCCGGTCGTGATCGGCATGGGGCCGTGCGGCCTGTTTGCCGGATTGATCCTCGCGCAGATGGGCTTCCGGCCGATCATCCTCGAACGCGGCAAGGCCGTGCGCGAGCGCACCAAAGACACCTTCGGGCTGTGGCGCAAGTCGGTGCTCAATCCTGAGTCGAACGTGCAGTTCGGCGAGGGCGGCGCGGGCACGTTCTCGGACGGCAAGCTGTACAGCCAGATCAAGGACCCGAAGCACTACGGCCGCAAGGTGCTCGACGAATTCGTCCGGGCCGGCGCGCCGGAGGACATTCTGTATCTGAGCCGGCCCCATATCGGCACGTTCCGTCTCGTCAGCATGGTTGAAAAGATGCGCGCGACCATCCACGAACTGGGCGGCGAGGTGCGCTTTGAAACCCGCGTCGACGATATTGAAATCGACGGCGGCAAGGTGCGCGGGTTGAAGCTGTCGACCGGCGAGACGCTGCGCTGCGATCATGTCGTGCTGGCGGTCGGCCACAGCGCGCGCGACACCTTCCAGATGCTGAACGACCGCGGCGTCTATATCGAAGCGAAGCCGTTTTCGCTCGGCTTCCGGATCGAGCATCCGCAGGGTTTGATCGATCGCAGCCGTTTCGGCAAATTTGCCGGTCACAAACAGCTGGGCGCCGCCGACTATAAGGTGGTGCATCACTGCAGCAACGGACGCGCGGTGTACAGCTTCTGCATGTGCCCGGGTGGCACGGTGGTGGCGGCGACTTCCGAGCCCGGGCGCGTGGTCACCAACGGGATGAGCCAGTACTCGCGGGCGGAGCGCAATGCCAATGCGGGGATTGTGGTCGGCATTACACCGGACGACTACCCGGGCGGTCCTCTCGCCGGCATCGCTTTTCAGCGCAAATGGGAAGAGCGGGCGTTCGAGCTTGGCGGCGGCCACTATATGGCGCCGGGCCAGTTGGTCGGCGACTTTATCGCCGGCCGGCCGTCCACGTCGCTGGGTTCGGTGGTGCCGTCTTATAAACCCGGCGTGCATCCGACCGATCTCAGTACCGCGCTGCCCGATTACGTGATCGAGGCAATTCGCGAAGCGCTGCCGCAGATGGACAAGAAGATCGCGGGCTTTGCGATGCATGACGCGGTGTTGACGGGCGTCGAAACGAGAACGTCGTCGCCGATTCGTGTGCGTCGCCGGGATGACTATCAGAGCATGAACGTCGAGGGTTTGTATCCAGCGGGCGAGGGAGCTGGGTATGCCGGCGGGATCTACTCGGCGGCGATCGACGGAATCGAAGTCGCTGAAGCGCTTGCGTTGAAAATGACCGGAGCGCAGGCAGCTTGAGTTGGAACGGGCGCAGTGCGTTTGTGGCCGCCCGCGATTGCCGTCGCGATCGGGCACAATGCTCGTTTGGCCTCGAACCGACCTCCCGAATGACCATTCGCACCCTGGCTGCCGCATGCGGCGCGGCGCTGCTTGCCCAATTTGCTGTTTCCTCGACTGTTTTCGCCGCCGACGCCCCTGCGCACTGGGTCGCCGCATGGGCGACGGCGCTGCAACCCATTCCGCAGCGGGCCGATTTGCCGCCGTTGTACCGCGCACCGGAAGTCGCCGGCCGCACCATTCGCCAGATTGTTTATCCGACGTTGTCGGGAAAGTCCGCGCGAGTCCACCTGAGTAATGAGTACGGCAAGACTCCGCTTGTCATCGAGGACTTGCGCATCGCGCGTTCGGCGGGCGGCGCGGCTGTTGTCGGTAACGGCGCGGCGCGCGTGACGTTCGGCGGCAAGAGCGCCGTCAGTGTTCCGGCCGGCGGGGAATTGGACAGCGACCCGGTCGCTATCGAGATCGCCGAAGGCGCGCCGTATGCAATCAGCGCGTTCATGGGACCGGAACAACGGATTGCGGCGTGGCACCGTGTGTCGAACCAGGTGAACTACGTTTCTACGCCGGGCAATCATGCTGCCGACGCTTCTGCCGAAGCATTTCGGGGTCGGTTTACGCAATATGTGTGGGTGACGGGGTTGTCGGTGGAGGCGGCCTCTTCATCGGCTGCGGTCGCCGCGATTGGCGATTCGATCACCGACGGCATGCGCTCCAGCCTGAATCAGAATCGTCGCTGGCCTGACGCGCTGGCTCGTCGGCTGTCCGGCGATCGTTCGATCGCGGTCGTCAATCTCGGCATCAGTGGGAATCGGCTGCTGAGCGACTCCCCTTGCTATGGCGACGCTCTTGAGAGCCGCTTCGACCGCGACGCTTTGCGGCGTCCGGGCGTCAAGACAGCAATTTTGCTGATCGGCATCAACGACATCAATTTCGCGGCGATGCCGCCTCGCAACGGTCTAGACTGCGACTTCCCGCACACCCCGGTGACGGCTGCCGACCTGATCGCCGGGTATCAGCGGCTGATCGCCGTCGCGCGACACGCCGGCGTGAAGGTGTTCGGCGCAACGTTGACGCCGGCGTCGCTGCCGGCGGAGCGGGAAAGCATCCGGCTGGCCGTCAACCAATGGATTCGAACCAGCCACGCTTTCGACGGCGTAGTGGATTTCGACGCGGCGCTGCGAGACCGGGCGCAACCGGACCGCCTGCAACGCGCTCTCGACAGTGGCGATCACATTCATCCTAGCGATGCCGGTTATGCCGCAATGGCCGCAGCGGTTCCTGTGGACGCTGTCGTGAACTCAACCCGCAAGTGAGTCGGCAAGAAATGATTCCGCCAAACGCTTGTCACAGGGCTGATGTTCGCCTACTATTCGCCTCCTCGTTTGCGAACGAGGGCCGCAGCGGAAACCAGCGGCCGTAGCGTCGACAGGGTTTTAAGCGAAAGCGAAAAAATGTTGTTGACGAAACGAAAAAGAGCCTTCATAATCTCATCTCTCTGCTGCTGATGCAGCGACGCAGAACGAAGCGGTGCCGGGTGGTTGAAACGGGTGCGGCGAAGTTGGCGGATCGATCTTTAAAAATTAACAGCCGATAAGTGTGGGCG
>NZ_CADIKK010000034.1 GCF_902859915.1 Paraburkholderia ultramafica | reverse complement strand
TGCGCCGTCGGGCGCTTCCGCCGCCGCGGCAGGCACGGCATCCGCGCCCGCCGCGAGCAGCGCGCCCGCCAGCCAGCCCACGGCCAGCGGCGCCTCGCTGCGTTCACGCGACGCCTTCCGCAATCGCATGCGCGAAGACGACGTTCAATAAGGAGCGCACCTCATGAACAAGATCATTGCGCTCGTCGTGGCTGTCGTCGTCGTGCTGTTTGCGGCTTCGTCGATGGTCTTCATCGTCGATCAGCGGCACATGGCCGTGTTGTCGTCGCATGGCGACACGCCGTCCACGTTGCTCGGCCCGGGGCTGCACGTCAAATTGCCGCCGCCGCTGCAAACGGTCACGCTGGTCGATAACCGCATCCAGTCGCTCGACGCACCGGATGAAGACCGCTACGTGACGTCGGATAAGACCCCTCTGCTGGTCAATCCGGTCGTCAAGTTTCGCGTGACCGATCCGCTCAAGCTGCTCGCCGAAACCAGGGGCGACGTCCAGAGCCTGCCGGACCGGCTCGCACTGCTGTCGCGCAGCGCGCTCGGCGATGCGTTCGGCAGGTTCACGCTGTCCGATGCGCTCGCCAAACAGCAAACCGTCGCTGAGGAAGCGCGCGGCGCGATGGACAAGAGCGCAGCCTCGCTGGGCGTGTCGGTGGTCGACGTGCAGCTGACGCGCGTCGACTTCCCGGCGGCGATGGCTGATTCGGTCTTCAAACGGATGATCGCCGCACGCGAGCAGATCGCGGCCGACGAGCGCGCGAAGGGCGCGGCCGAGGCCAACCAGATCAAGGCGGACGCGATTGCCAGGCAGCAGGCGGTACTCGCCGACGGGTACAGCCAGGCGCAAGCGATTCGTGGCGAGGGCGATGCCAAGGCAGCGGAAATCGCCGCCGACGCATTCGGCAAGGACCCGCAGTTCTACCAGTTTTATCAAAGCATGCAGGCATACCGGAAGACCTTCAAACCGGGCGACCTGATCGTGGTCGACTCGAACAACGAGTTCTTCCGCTTCATGCGTAGCCCGACCGGCGGCGTTGCCCCGGACGCTCCCGCGGTCCCGCGCAAACACTGATAACCGGAATGCCGCGGCATCCGCATCGCGGCCCCTTCATTCGCATGGATATAGCCGGTTCGTTACTGCTCGCGATCGCATTGATGCTAATTATCGAGGGGATGTTCCCCTTCGTTTTTCCGAGCGCCTGGCGCGACACGTTCCGTAAAATAGCGGAACGGCCCCCGCATCAGATTCGCGTCGGCGGCCTGATCGTGATGGTGCTCGGGCTGATCCTGCTGTTTGTCGTGACCTGAAGGGGCCTCGCCGGCGACTCGGCAGCGCGCGTGGCTCGCTCGCAATGATTCCCGTGTTCGGCGTGGGAGCGCGCGTTGCAACATCCACCAGCGCCGGCCGGATGCGGCGCTTGCGGGCCGCGCCGATGCCAGCGATAGCCGCCAGAATCGAGCCGCCGCCCGCCATTCACACACTCACTTACCGGCGCCTTCAGCCGCCGTGTTCAACGTCGTAGGACTGTATCGATGTCGACCTGGTTACTTCCCGAGAATATTGCCGACGTGCTGCCGTCGGAAGCCCGCAAGATCGAAGAGTTGCGGCGCCATTTGCTGGACCGTTTCCGCTCGTACGGCTACGAGATGGTCATGCCGCCGCTGCTCGAGTACCTCGAGTCGCTGCTCACCAGCGGCGGTCACGATCTGAATCTGCGCACCTTCAAGCTCGTCGATCAGATGTCCGGGCGCACGCTCGGTCTGCGCGCCGACATCACGCCGCAGGTCGCCCGTATCGATGCGCACCTGCTGAACCGCCAGGGCGTCACGCGTCTTTGCTACGCCGGCAACGTCGCGCATACGCGGCCGCGCGGCCTGCACGCAACGCGCGAGCAGATCCAGATCGGCGCGGAAATCTACGGTCACGCCGGCCTTGAGGCAGACCTCGAAATCCAGCAACTGATGCTCGACGCGCTGCGTCTGGCCGGCCTCGCCAAAGTGCGTCTCGACCTGTGTCACGCGGGCGTGCTCGCGGCGTTGATCGAAGCCGAGCCGGCCGCGGCCGAACTCGGCCAGTCGCTGTATGACGCGTTGGCGGGCAAGGACGTGCCGCGCCTCGTCGAACTGACCGCCGCGCTCACGCCGGCGATCCGCGACGCGTTGCGCGCGCTGCCCACGCTATACGGCGACGCGTCGGTGCTCGACGAAGCCCGCGCGCGCTTGCCGAACGCACCGGCCATCGCTCGCGCGCTCGACGACCTCGCGTTCCTCGCGAGCCAGGTGGACGGCGCCGAAGTGATGATCGATCTCGCCGATCTGCGTGGCTATGCTTACCACAGCGGCGTGATGTTCTCGGCGTATGTCGACGGCGTGCCGAACGCGGTGGCGCGCGGCGGCCGTTATGACCACGTCGGCCAGGCCTATGGCCGGGCTCGCGCGGCAACCGGCTTTTCGCTCGATCTGCGCGAAGTGGCGCGGATCTCGCCGGTCGAAGCGCGCAGCAGCGCGATTCTCGCGCCGTGGCAGCACGACGACGCGCTGCGCGTGAGCGTCGCTGCGCTACGCGATGCCGGCGAAGTGGTGATCCAGGCGCTGCCTGGGCACGAGCACGATCTGGATGAATTCGCGTTCGACCGCGTGCTGGTCGAGCGCAACGGTGCATGGGTCGTCGAACCGCGCGCCTGAGCGTGTTCCGGTCGAGCCGTCTGAGGACTATCCTTAGCGCATTTCACACGGCGGCGAACGTGCCGCCGAACCGGGCGCGGTCACTGGCTGCGCCATCTTTCTGATACCCACCATAACGTGCATACCGTTGAGCGGAAACGGAATAATTCGGAAGGTTCCGCGAACATAGGTAGAATACGTTTTTAACCAGCTTACGAAACAACATGTCTGCCAGCGCAGTGAATGTGAACCCCGGGCGTAACGTCGTCGTCGTGGGAACCCAGTGGGGTGATGAGGGCAAAGGCAAGATCGTCGACTGGCTGACGGACCACGCTCAAGGCGTCGTTCGCTTCCAGGGCGGTCACAATGCCGGTCACACGCTCATCATCGGCGGCAAGAAAACCATCTTGCGTCTGATTCCGTCGGGCATCATGCATCCCGGCGTCGCGTGCTATATCGGCAATGGCGTCGTGTTGTCGCCGGAAGCGCTGTTCAAGGAAATCGGCGAGCTCGAAGCCGCCGGGGTCGATGTCCAGAATCGCCTGTTCATTTCCGAAGCCACCACGCTGATCCTGCCGTATCACATCGCCATCGACCAGGGCCGCGAAGCGCGCCGTGGCGCGAGCAAGATCGGCACGACCGGCCGTGGCATCGGCCCGGCCTACGAAGACAAGGTGGCACGCCGCGGCTTGCGCGTGCAGGATCTGTTCGATCCGGAGATTTTCGCCGAACGTCTGCGCGAAAACCTCGACTATCACAACTTCGTGCTCACGCAATACCTGGGCGTCGCCGCTGTCGACTTCCAGCAAACGCTCGACACGATGCTGAGCTACGCCGACCGTCTGAAGCCGATGGTCACCGACGTGTCGCGCCGTCTGTACGACGCCAACGCCGCCGGCAGCAATCTGCTGTTCGAAGGCGCGCAAGGCACGTTGCTCGACATCGACCACGGCACCTATCCGTTCGTCACGTCGAGCAACTGCGTGGCGGGTGCGGCGACCGCGGGTGCGGGCGTCGGACCGCAAAAGCTGAACTATATTCTCGGCATCACCAAGGCGTATTGCACGCGCGTCGGTTCGGGCCCGTTCCCGAGCGAACTGTACGACGCGGACAACGCCGCGCGTCAGGAAGCGATCGGCCTGGAACTGGCGACCGTCGGCAAGGAATTCGGCTCGGTCACCGGCCGTCCGCGCCGCACCGGCTGGCTCGACGTCGCCGCGCTGCGCCGCTCGATCCAGATCAACGGCGTGTCGGGTCTGTGCATGACCAAGCTCGACGTGCTCGACGGTCTCGACGAAGTGAAGCTGTGCGTCGGTTACACGGTCGACGGTGTGAAGGTCGACCTGCTGCCGCGCGGCGCGTCGGAAGTCGCGCGTTGCGTGCCGGTGTACGAAACCTTCGCGGGCTGGAAGGAAAGCACCGTCGGCATCAAGGAATGGGACAAGCTGCCGGCCAATGCGCGCGCGTACCTGTCGCGTGTGCAGGAAGTTGCGGGCATTCCGATCGACATGGTGTCGACCGGTCCGGATCGTGACGAGACCATCCTGCTGCGTCATCCGTTCAAGGTTTAAGCAATGGTGCAGGGTGTACCGATGATCGCGATGAAAGATCCGCGTAACGATGAAAAGAACCTGTGGGTCGGCTGGGACGAGTATCACCGGCTGATCGAGTTGCTGGCGCTGGCCGTGCATGAGTCGGGCTGGAAGTTCGACCAGATCCTGTGCCTCGCGCGCGGCGGCTTGCGCGTCGGCGACCAGCTCTCGCGCATCTACGATCTGCCGCTGGCGATTCTCGCCACCAGCTCGTATCGCGAAGCGGCCGGCACGGAGCAGGGCGAACTCGACATCGCGCAATACATCACGATGACGCGCGGCGAGTTGCACGGCAACGTGCTGCTGGTCGATGACCTGGTCGATTCGGGCGTGACGCTGGCGCGCGTTCAGCAGCATCTGAAGGAACGCTATCCGGCGATTACCTCGGTGCGTTCGGCGGTGCTTTGGTACAAGGGCTGCTCGAAGGTGAAGCCCGATTACCACGTGCAGTATCTGCCGACCAATCCGTGGATTCATCAGCCGTTCGAGGAGTGGGACACGGTTCGTCCGCACAACCTCGGCGCGTGGATCAAGCGCGGGATCGCGCAGACGCAGGAGTCGTCGGGAGAGTGATGTGGACTTCGGCGCTTTAACCATCGCGTCGTATTCATTGCAGAGCCCGCAAAACGGAGCCCGGTTGGGCTCCGTTTTTTTATGCGCACCCGTTAGCGCGCCGTTCGAACGGCGCTTCGACAAAGCGCGTGATGCCGGCGCCGGCGACACGGTCGACCCAACGCCCGGCACAGCAGACGCGCCCAAATCGCAGTGCTACACTGCGCGGACTATCCACGTGGCGTATCCACAACAAGCCAGGCGGCGTCAGGCGGGCAGTTTAGAATAGCGGTCGTTTTTTCCGCTCAGGGAACGGATTTCCTCGCGTTTATGACAGATAACAATCACGTGCACAAACAGCCACTGCCATCCCTCGCGATTGCCGCGATCGGAGTGGTGTTCGGCGATATCGGCACGAGCCCGTTGTATTCGCTGAAAGAGGCGTTCAGCCCGTCGCACGGCATTCCGCTGACCGATCAATCGATTCTCGGAGTGATCTCGCTGATGTTCTGGGCGATCGTGATCGTGGTCGGCGTCAAGTACGTGCTGTTCGTGATGCGCGCGGACAACAACGGCGAAGGCGGCGTGCTCGCGCTGATGGCGCTGGCGCTGCGTTCGCTCGACGAGAAGTCGAAAAAGGTCGGGCTGCTGATGATGCTCGGCATCTTTGGCGCCTGCATGTTCTATGGCGACGCGGTGATTACGCCAGCCATCTCGGTGATCTCGGCGGTCGAGGGTCTGGAGGTTGCCGCGCCCAATCTGACACATCTGGTGTTGCCGCTGACAATCGTAATCCTGATTCTGCTGTTCTGGATTCAGCGGCACGGCACAGCGATGGTCGGCCGCCTGTTCGGTCCGATCATGGTGGTGTGGTTCGTGGTGCTCGCGGCGCTCGGCCTGTGGCACATCCTGCAGTCGCCGAACGTGATCCGCGCACTGAACCCGTATTACGCGTATTCCTTCATGGCCGCGCACGTGCTGCAGGCCTATGTGGTACTCGGCTCGGTCGTGCTGGTGCTGACCGGCGCCGAAGCGCTGTACGCCGACATGGGCCACTTCGGCGCGAAGCCGATCCGCATGGCGTGGTATCTGCTGGTGATGCCGTCGCTGGTGCTGAACTACTTCGGCCAGGGCGCGCTGCTGATGCACGATCCAAAGGCCATCGAAAATCCGTTCTTCCTGCTTGCGCCCGATTGGGCGTTGCTGCCGCTCGTCGTGCTGTCGACGGTGGCGACGGTGATCGCGTCGCAAGCGGTGATCTCCGGCGCCTATTCGCTGACGAGCCAGGCGATTCAGCTTGGCTACGTGCCGCGTATGAAGATCCTGCACACGTCGGAACTGGCGATCGGGCAGATCTATGTGCCGGTGGTGAACTGGATGCTGCTGTTCATCATCCTGTGCATCGTGATCGCCTTCAAGAGCTCGGACAATCTCGCCGCCGCGTACGGTATCGCGGTGACCGCCACGATGGTGATCACCACGATCCTCGCCTGCGTCGTGATGGTGAAGGTGTGGAACTGGAACAAGCTGCTGGTGGCGTTGATCATCGGCGTGTTCATGACGGTCGACCTGGGCTTTTTCGGCGCCAATCTGCTGAAGGTCGAAGAAGGCGGCTGGTTGCCGCTGGGCATTGGCGCGCTGCTGTTCTTCCTGCTGATGACCTGGTTCAAGGGCAGGATGATCGTCAAGGAGCGCACGGCCGCCGACGGTATTCCGTTGATGCCGTTCCTGCAGGGATTGCTCGCGCATCCGCCGCATCGCGTGTCGGGTACGGCGATCTATCTGACCGGCAGCGATTCGCTGGTGCCGGTGAGCTTGCTGCACAATCTGAAGCACAACAAGGTGCTGCATGAACGGACGATCTTCCTGACTTTCGTGACGCGCGATATTCCGTACGTGAACGACGCGGAGCGCGTGACGGTCAGGGATATCGAGGGCGGTCTGTATCTCGTCAAGGCGGCCTACGGTTTCAACGAAACGCCCGATGTGAAGGCGGTGCTGCTCGAGGTCGGCCGCACGCACGACATGACCTTCGAGTTGATGGACACGTCGTTCTTCCTCGCTCGCGAAACGGTGGTGCCGACGCAACTGCCGGGCATGTCGGTGTGGCGCGAACGGGTGTTCGCATGGATGCATCAGAACGCCGCGAAGCCGACGGACTTCTTCAGCATCCCGGCCAACCGGGTGGTGGAGTTGGGGACCAAGATCGAGATCTGACGCTCAGCGCGGGTTCTCGTGCGCCTCGCTGGCCGGGGCGCGAAACAAAAAGCCCACGCGAATGCGTGGGCTTTTTGATTGGGTCTCAGGGACACATGGGCTCATGGGACGCGTTGCAGCTTATACGCTTAGGCCATGACGTGCACACGTAAAGGCTCAGCGCGTGAGCGAATCACGCGCTATTCCCCCGCGCTTACTTCTGCTTGAGCTTTGCAAATGCGGCAGCCATTGCACCGCCTGCTTCCGGTTCGCGCGAGCGCTGCTGCGACGCGCCGCGTGCAGCGCCACCCGAGCGGCCAGCGCCGCCGCGATCCTGCTGCGCACCGCCGCCGCTGCGTGCCGCTGCCGCGCCGAACTCGTCGTCCAGACGCATCGTGAGCGCAATGCGCTGGCGCTTCACGTCGACTTCCAGCACCTTCACCTTGACGATCTGCCCAGCCTTGACGACTTCGTGCGGGTCCTTGATGAACTTCGTCGACATGGCCGACACGTGCACCAGACCATCCTGATGCACGCCGATGTCGATGAACGCGCCGAAAGCCGCCACGTTCGTCACGACACCTTCGAGCACCATGCCCGGCGTCAGATCGCTGACCTTCTCGACGCCTTCGCGGAACGTCGCGGTCTTGAACTCGGGACGCGGATCGCGGCCCGGTTTTTCGAGTTCGAGCAGAATGTCGCGCACGGTCGGCAGGCCGAAACGGTCGTCGACAAATTCACCCGGCGACAACCCGCGCAGCGCTTCGCGATTGCCGAGCACTTCGCCGACGTGCTTGCTGATCTTCGCGAGCATCCGTTCGACGACCGGATACGCTTCCGGGTGCACCGACGAGCGGTCGAGCGGATTCTCGCCGTTGTTGATGCGCAGGAACCCCGCCGCCTGCTCGAAGGTCTTGTCGCCCAGACGCGGCACCTTGCGCAGATGCTCGCGCGACGGGAACGGACCGTTCGCATCGCGATAGTCGACGATGTTGCGCGCGAGCGTCGCGTTCAGGCCCGACACGCGAGCGAGCAGCGCGACCGATGCGGTATTCGCGTCCACGCCGACCGCGTTCACGCAGTCTTCGACCACCGCGTCGAGCGAGCGCGCCAGTTCGCGCTGATTCACGTCGTGCTGGTATTGGCCGACGCCGATCGCCTTCGGCTCGATCTTCACCAGTTCCGCGAGCGGGTCCTGCAAGCGGCGCGCGATCGACACCGCGCCGCGCAGCGACACGTCCATCTCGGGGAATTCCTTCGCCGCGAGTTCGGAGGCCGAGTACACGGACGCGCCGGCTTCGGACACGACGATCTTCTGCAGGTTGAATTCCGGATGACGCGCGATCAACTCGCTTGCGAGCTTGTCCGTTTCGCGCGACGCGGTGCCGTTGCCGATACTGATCAACTCGGCCTGCGTTTGCGCGCAGATGCGCGCGAGTTTCGCGATCGAACCGTCCCAGTCGCGGCGCGGTTCGTGCGGATAGATCACGTCGGTGGCGAGCACCTTGCCGGTCCGATCGACCACGGCCACCTTCACACCGGTGCGCATGCCCGGATCGAGGCCGATCACCGCCTTCGGGCCGGCCGGCGCGGCCAGCAGCAGGTCCTTCAGATTGCGCGCGAACACGCGAATCGCTTCGTGCTCGGCTTCGTCGCGCAGATGGGTCAGCAGTTCGTTTTCGATGTGCGGCTGCGCCTTCACGCGCCAGCACCAGCGGCACACGTCGGAGAGCCACTTGTCGGCCGGGCGGTTCTGATTGGCAATGCCGAAGTGGCGTGCGATCAGCGCTTCGCCCGGATGCGGGACCTGCGCGTCGAGTTCTTCGCCAAGCCCAAGCTTGACCATCAGCACGCCCGCATTGCGGCCGCGGAACAGCGCCAGCGCGCGATGCGACGGCACGGTGCGGATGGTCTCCGCGTAGTCGTAGTAATCGCGGAATTTCTCTTCTTCCGCGGTCTCCTTGCCTTCCACCACTTTCGACGACACCACGCCCTGGTTGAACAGATAGTCGCGCAACTTGCCGAGCAGCTCGGCCGTTTCGCCGAACTGTTCGGAGAGAATGTCGCGCGCGCCGTCGAGCGCGGCCTTGAGGTCGGCGACGCCTTTTTCGGCGTCCACGTAGGCGGCGGCTTCGGTTTGCGGGTCGAGCAGCGGATTGCCGAGCAGCGCGTCGGCGAGCGGCTGCAGACCGGCCTCGCGGGCGATCTGCGCGCGCGTGCGGCGCTTCGGCTTATACGGGAGGTAGAGGTCTTCCAGCACCTGTTTGCTGTCGGCGCCTTCGATCGCGCTGCGCAGCTCGTCGGTGAGCTTGCCCTGTTCGTCGATGCTGGCGATGATCGCGGCGCGCCGGTCTTCCAGCTCGCGCAGATACAGCAGGCGTTCCTCGAGATTGCGCAGTTGCGTGTCGTCGAGATTGTCGGTCACTTCCTTACGGTAGCGGGCGATGAACGGCACAGTCGCTCCTTCGTCGAGAAGTTGCACCGCGGCCGCGACCTGGCGCGGCTGGACGGACAGTTCGGCGGCGATGCGCTGTACGATCTTGAGTGCTACGGTTTCCGTCATAAGGTCTTGGTGTTCCTGCGGACTCAGTCAGGGGCCGCGCGCTGGCGGCTCGTCGGGACACGCCCGGCGTGCGCGCTGCGACCAGGTTGCTAGAGCGGGGCATTTTGCCATAAATGCCAAAGGGCTCAACCGCAGGGTGATAGAATTTCGGGCATGTTCCGCTGCCCCTCTACGACGTTGCCAACCTCCTTGTCCCTCAATCGCCTGGGCTTCCGCCTGGTCTCTCGCCTGTCGCCGGGTTTGCCACAACAGCCGCTGTTTTTGTCGCGCTCGCCGCTCAACTCGCTCGTGTCGGCATCGCGCTACGCGCTCGGGTCCGCGCTTGGATCTGGGTTCGGGTTTGCATTCATTCCCCACAGGGCGATTGCCGCGTCCTGCGCAGCGTGCGTGATGGCCGCCATACTGGCGATCTCCGCGCCCGCCTCGGCGCAAACGCCGGCGAGCGCGGGCAATAGCCCGCTGGTGCCCGCGCAGACGCTTGCGCCAGCCGCCGCATCGGCCGTGCAGGCTGGGCAGCCGGCCGGCGGCACGACCGCCAGCAGCGCCGATAGCGCGAGCGACGCGGCCGCGCTGGACAACTCGTTCGAGGCGCGCCAAAGAGCGCTGGATCAACGCAGCGACGAGAACAACTACCGCTTCGGCGTCGCCCAGCACAACTGCTACAGCAGGTTCTTCGTCAATCACTGCCTGAACCGGGCGCGCGACAGCATGCGCACGGTGCAGGCGGAGATTCGCAAGGAACAGCTCGCGCTCGACGGCGAGCAGCGTGCGGAGCGCGCGCGTCAGCGCGACGAGCGCGTCGCGCTCAGACGCGCTCGCGACGAAGCGAATGCGCCGCAGCGTGCCGCCGAAGATGCGCGCAACGAGCAGGCCTACCTGGAAAAGCAGCGTCAACACGAGCTCGATCAGGCACAGCGCAACGCCGAGGCGCCGCAACGCAGCGCGAACGCCCAGGCTTACGAGGAAAAGCAGCGCCAGCATGCGCTGGATCAGGCGCAGCGCGGCATCAGCCCGTCGCAGGCGGCCGCTAACCAGCAGGCATACGACCAGAAGCAGGGCGACTTCCAGCGCAAGCTCGAGCAGGCGCGTCAGCAGGGTGCGCAGAAGGCCCAGGAGCGCATCGAGAAACAGCAGAGCTTCGAGAAAAAGCAGGCCGATGCGGCACAGCACAAGGCCGACGTGGAAGCGCGTCAGAAGCAGGCAGCCGAGAAAGCCGAGCAGAAACGTCAGGACGCGTTGAAGCAGCAGCAACTCGAAGAGCAGCAAAAACAGCAACAGCAGCAACAGTAAATAGCCTGTAGTGGGCCCGGGCGAGGTTGTGGCCAGGGCCGAAGTCGCCGTAACGCGTTTTAAGCCGGACAGCAACCTCAGGCGTCGGTCTGCGCGTGCAGCCCGTGCCGCAGACGGGAGGAGGCGAGCATGCGCGATCATCGCCACGTCATCGACGCGAACACACTTCGCGACCGGATTCTGCAACTGGAATCGGAGCACAGTGGGCTCGATCGGTTGATCGACCGAATGTCGGATGAGCCCGGCATCGACGACTTCGAGTTGCAGCGCCTGAAAAAGCGCAAACTCAAAGTCAAGGACACCATCATCTTGCTGCAATTGCAGCTCGAACCGGACGTGCGCGCCTGAGTTCGCGGCCTGGCAGGCGCCGGACGCGCGCCGCGCGAGCCGGACTTTGCAGGAACGCTTGCCTTGAATTCACCGCTTGAATCTTCATCCCGGACCACGCCGGGCGACGACGCAGCAGGAACCGGCACGCCGGCGCCGCGTGCTGCCGCGTCCGCGCTGAGCGCGTCATTGAATCCGCGGCGCGTGGCCGAACTGGACGAGATCTTCGCCGACAACGGCCTGCTGGCCCGGCAGATCGACGGCTATCGCTCACGGGCGTCGCAGATCGAGATGTCGCGCGCCGTCGCCGCGGCGATGGAAGCGTCGGGCCGCGCGCTGCCCGAGCCCGCGATGTTCGAAGCGCAGAAGCGTCCGGCGCGGCGTCTGCAATCGACGGCCGCCGATGCCGCGGCCGGCGCCGCTGAAAGCACCGAAGCGAACGGGCTCGACGGTAGCGAAAACACCTTGATCGTCGAGGCGGGCACGGGCACCGGCAAGACCTACGCGTACCTCGTGCCGGCCATGCTGTGGGGCGGCAAGGTGATCGTGTCCACCGGCACCAAGCACCTGCAGGACCAGCTCTTTCAGCGCGACATTCCGACCGTGCGCGATGCGCTCGCGGTGCCGGTGTCGGTCGCGATGCTCAAGGGGCGCGCCAACTACCTGTGCCACTACTATCTGCAGCGCACCGCGGATAACGGCCGTCTGCCGTCGCGCCAGGAAACGTCGTATTTGCAGGACATCGTGCGCTTCGCGAAGATCACGCGCACCGGCGACAAGGCCGAACTCGCGAGTGTGCCGGAAACGGCGGCGGTGTGGTCGATGGTCACGTCGACGCGCGAAAACTGTCTCGGCCAGGAGTGTCCGCATTACAAGGACTGCTTCGTGATGCAGGCGCGTCGCGAAGCGCAGCAGGCCGATATCGTGGTGGTCAATCACCACCTGTTTTTCGCCGACATCATGTTGCGCGATACGGGCATGGCCGAGTTGCTGCCCACCGCCAACACCATCATCTTCGACGAAGCGCATCAACTGCCGGAAACGGCGACGCTGTTTTTCGGCGAGACGCTGTCCACCACGCAGTTTCTCGAGCTCGCGCGCGATTCGGTCGCCGAAGGTCTGGGCCATGCGCGTGAAGCAGTCGACTGGGTCAAGCTCGGCTCGACGCTCGAGCGCGCGGCGCGCGATGTGCGGCTCGCGTTCAAGGAAGACTCGGTGCGTTTGTCGATCGGCCAGTTGCCCGACGATCATCCGCTGTTCCCCGCGCTCGAAACGCTCGAAGCCGAACTCGACGCGTTGGCGTCCGCGCTGGCGGGGCAGGCCGAGCGCGCCGAATCGATCGGCGCGTGTTTGCGTCGCGCGCGCGAGTTGCAAGGCGTGCTTGGCGGTTGGACCACGCCGCCCACCGAGACCGAGCGCAAGGCCGCCGACACGCGTCAGGCCGCGTCGGCCGACGGCAACGCAGAACGCGCCGACCCGAATGAAAAGGTGCGCTGGATCGAAGTCTTCTCGCATACCGTGCAGTTGCACGAAACGCCGCTGTCGGTCGCGCCGATCTTCGCGAAGCAGCGCGCCGGCGTGCCGCGCGCGTGGATCTTCACGTCGGCCACGTTGTCGGTGCGCGGCGACTTCACGCACTACGCCGCGCAGATGGGCCTGAACGCCAGGCGTTCGATGACGCTGCCCAGTCCCTTCGACTATCCGACGCAAGGGCTGCTGTACGTGCCGCGCAATTTGCCGCAGCCGTCGTCGCCGATGTTCACCGACGCCGTGTTCGATGCCGCGTTGCCCGCGATCGAGGCATCGGGCGGCGGCGTGTTCATGTTGTGCACGACGCTGCGCGCGGTGGACCGCATCTCGGCCAAGTTGCGCGACACGATCGAAGCGCGCGGCTGGAACTATCCGCTGCTCGTGCAGGGCGATGCGAGCCGTACCGAGTTGCTCGACCGCTTCCGCGCATACGGCAATGCGATTCTGGTGGGCAGCCAGAGTTTCTGGGAAGGCGTGGACGTGCGCGGCGATGCGCTGTCGCTGGTGGTGATCGACAAGCTGCCGTTTGCGCCGCCCGACGATCCGGTGCTGTCGGCGCGACTCGACGCCATCGCCAGGAAAGGCTTGAGCCCGTTCGCCGTGCATCAGTTGCCGCAGGCCGTGATCACGCTGAAGCAGGGCGCAGGCCGGCTGATTCGCGCGGAGACCGATCGCGGCGTGCTGATGATCTGCGATACGCGCCTTGTCGACAAACCGTATGGGCGTCGTATCTGGCAAAGCCTGCCGCCGTTCAAACGGACGCGCGAGATGGAGGTGGTGCGCGAATTCTTCGAAGAGAACGCGACGCCGATCAGTAGACAGACTACGTCTTGAAAATGCCGTCGTAAAAAACACGGCGCGCAAATGGCAAAACGCCACGGATGTAAATCCGTGGCGTTTTGCTTTACTGCCCGGGAAATCGCGATGATTTCCCGATGCAGTTTTCGCCCAGAGGCGAGCCCTATGCGACAGCTTACTGGCTTGCGCCCGAAGCCGGAGCAGCTGCCGAAGCAGCAGCGCCTGCTTCCGAAGCAGCAGTCGTAGCCGTAGCAGCGGCATCGCTCGCAGCAGCAGCGGCACCCGATGCAGCCGCAGCCGCATCCGAAGCAGCTGCAGCAGCCGGTGCCGAAGCAGCAGCTGCGTCGCTAGCCGGAGCAGCAGCTTGGTCGCTGCTCTTGTTGCATGCAGCCAGTGCCACAGCTGCCAACAGGGATGCTACGAGGAGGGATTTCTTCATGATCACGTCCTTTTATGGTTTAAAGGTAAGCAACAGCGCAAAATAAAACCGGTAATGTGCTCCAACACCGACCCGGGCCGCTGGTGGAGACGCTCTTTCGACGAGCTGGAATCTTCCCTACGGCTTGGGCGGAAATTATATGCACTTTCGTACTGACAGTCGATAAATCCGGGGTCAATACGTTGTCTTTCTCATACAAAATTTCACTGTACGGTATAGCAGGCAGGCAGTGTTACACAAGCTCGCCCACTTGTATCCAGCCCGCACAATACCACTCGTGCAGCAATGCTGTCACCGGCGAATCGTGTGAGAGTGTTACAAAGCGTTTCGCACTCATGCACCGGCGATCTGCGAGATCAAACAGCCATTTTTTTGCGCTATCAAGTGAGATTTCTTCTCCATTTACGAAGAAAAAACGGCGGTTGTACAACAAATTCGTCTTGCGGTCCAGCCGCAGGCCGGACTTCGACGCCTGACCGATAAAACGGGCCTCATTGAGCGGCCTTTCCGGCGGATCAAACACGACGCTCGGCTTGGGCTCGCTGAGATACGTGCCAAGGAACGTCGCAATATCCTGCTCTTTCCATTTGATGTCAGCAAGGATTGCGCCAACCCGGTCGACCAGCGCCGCCGGCAACTCGGCCGGACGGTCGACGGCGGGTTGCTGCGGATCGCGGTAAAGCGCGCCTCTCTTGCCCGCGGACTCGCCGCGCTCGGCCAGATGGTAGAGGAATTGCGCGGTCAACTCGCTCGCGGACGGGGCGCGAAAACCGATCGAGCACGTCATGCATTCGCCTTCGGCGATACCGTCATGCGCGATGTGCGGCGGCAGGTACAACATATCGCCTGGCTCGAGCAGCCATTCCTCTTCGGGCTCGAAGTTCTGTAAAACTTTCAAGGGCAAGCCGGGTTGCAGTGTCAGATCTTTCTGTGAACTGATGCGCCAACGGCGCTTGCCTTTTACTTGCAAAAGAAACACATCGTAGGAATCGAAGTGAGGACCTACGCCGCCACCGTCGCTTGCGTACGAGATCATCAGGTCGTCGAGGCGCGCGTCCGGCACGAAGCGGAAGCGGTCCAGCAACGCGCGCGCGCGATCGTCGTGGAGATCCACGCCCTGGACGAGCAACGTCCATGCGCGCTGCTTCACCGAGGGTAGTTCGTCAGGCGCAAACGGCCCGTGCTCGAGCTGCCATTTGTTGCGAAAGTGGGTGATCAGACGTGCTTCGACTTCTTCCTGATCGGCCAGCTCGAAGAATTCGTCGCGCGACAGCGGCGCCTCGACCTTCGGAATCGCCTGGCGAATCAGCAGCGGCTTCTTCTGCCAGTACCGGCGCATGAATTGCGACGGCGTCAGATCGCCGAGCAACGCGGTCGGCGTATCAGGCGAGGGCGGGAGAACAGGACGCACCGGCTTTGAAGCCGGCGACGAATTCCGTGCCGAAGCTGCATCGGCCGGGTGGTCAGTGGGCCGCCTGGGCATCGTATAATGTGAGTTGTATTCTGGAGAATCGAATGAAAATCGCAAAGAACACCGTCGTATCGGTCGCTTACAAGCTATCGGATGCGCAGGGCAATCTGATTGAAGAAAGCGACGAGCCGATGGTCTATCTGCACGGCGGCTATGATGGCACGTTCCCCAAGATCGAGGAAGAGCTCGACGGCCACGAGGCCGGCTTCGAGACTCAGATCCAGCTCGAGCCGCAAGACGCGTTCGGCGAGTACGACCCCGATCTCGTGAAGATCGAGCCGCGCGATCGTTTCCCGGAACCGCTCGAAGTCGGCATGCAGTTCGAAGGCACGCCGGAAGAAGGCGATGAAGATCTCGACTCGCTGGTCTACGTGGTGACCGACGTCGCGGAAGACAAAGTCGTGCTCGACGGCAACCATCCGCTCGCCGGCATGGCGCTGCGTTTTGCGCTGAGCGTGAAAGACGTGCGTCCGGCTACCGAAGACGAAATCCAGCACGAGCACGCGCACGGCGCTGACGGCCTCGAAATCCTCGACGAAGACGACGAGGAAGACGACAACAAGTCAGGGCCCACTCTGCACTGAACTTGCCGGCATGCCCGGCACACCTGAAGAAGCGCCCGGTGTGCCTGGCGCGGCGGGCGGGGCCGACAGCGCCGGCCCGTATGCGCCGCCACCCTGGTCGGCGGGTATGCGCGGTTGCTGATCCAGTTGCGGCTCGCCGGGCGTCTGCAACAGCGGTGGCAATTCCGACGCCGGTCCGAGTGCCGGTACAGCCGGCATCGACGCAGCCGGCTCCTCGCGCGGCAACACCGGTTGCGCGGCGGGCATCGGCATCTGCTTCGGCACATCGCGCACGCTCACACGGAACGGCGGTTTTCTGCCGAGTTCCGCTTCAATCTGAATCCACTGGTTAAGACGGTCATGCGGCGCAAGCGCGACACGCGTGAGATTCGTCACCAGCATCCCCTTGTCATTGCGTAGCGGCTGATCGATCACGAAGCCGCCGCTGGTGTGTTCGTCGTTGCAGTGAATGACCAGCACGGGCCCGTGGAAAATCTGCGCGAGCTTGACGAGACTGCGTTTGAATTCCAGAAAGCCATCGCGGCGCGGGCTGTGCGCAAAGCGTAACCATGCGAAACGGTCGGGCCGTTCATAACGTTCCGGGTCGGGGTCGCCCTGAATGAACACGACGACCGCGCGTGCGTCGCGGCGTTTCGCGTATTCGCCGGCGTGTTCGAGCCAGAAAGCATTGGCGACGACCCGGTCTTCGAATTCGCCGTTGCGGCCGCCCGCGGTCAGATAGTGATTGTTCGGGCTCGGCGCATTCAGGCCGACGAACACGATGTCGCCCGCTTGCCAGCGCACGTTTTCGCGAAACGGCCGAAAGCGCGAGACCTCGCTTTCCCGCGTCAACGCAATCGGGTTCTGGCCCATCGACGTGGCATCGGCGAACAGGGTCTGACGCAGCAGGTCGAGCCGTTCGACCGGATCAAAGCCGCCGGCCTCGGCGGTGCCGCAATCGGCCCAGTCATGCTGGCCGGGAATGAAGAACAGCGGGGGCCTGGAGGTTTCGAGCAGCGCCTGGCGCCGCTCGTAGAGCGTATCGCGGCAGGCTTCCTTCGGTCCCTTCAGATTGCCGTTGTAGACGATGAACGACACCTCGCGCTCACGGCTGATCGCCTCGATCAACCGCTGCGTGGTGGCTTCGTCGGCGGAACTGTGCATCGTGTTGGCGATGACCGCGAAGGTGAAGCGCGGCGCCGCGGCAGATGCCGGCGTGGCGAACGCGAAGAGTCCCGCGAGCGACGCGAGAGCTCCCGTCAACGCGACGGCGAGAGTCAGCGCCGCGCGAAGTCGGCGCGGGCGTTGCGGGGAGCTATGTGCGTCAATGATCCGCATCCGGCGCGGCGGCCAGTTCGTGCAGTTCGT
This sequence comes from Paraburkholderia ultramafica, assembly GCF_902859915.1. Classification (GTDB taxonomy): domain Bacteria; phylum Pseudomonadota; class Gammaproteobacteria; order Burkholderiales; family Burkholderiaceae; genus Paraburkholderia; species Paraburkholderia ultramafica. The sequence continues at coordinate 69,393 of NZ_CADIKK010000034.1, read as the reverse complement.
ACAGCAGGTCGAGTGCTTCGCGCGGCCGCAGATCGTTTGGATCGATGCCGCGCAAACGCTCGACGAGCGCCTGCATCGCGGGCGATGCCGTTGCCGCATCGGGCCGGGCGTCGCGCTCGTCGTCCGCGTCTTCGACCAGCATCGGCACGGGCGCGGCGAACAGGTCGAGTTGCGGCGCGGGTTGCGCGGCCGACTGCTGTTCGAGATGCGCGAGATGCTTGCGCGCCGCACGAATCACCGTGTTCGGCACGCCGGCGAGTTGCGCGACCTGCAGACCGTAGCTCTGATTGGCCGGACCTTCGCTGACCGCATGCAGGAACACGATGCCATGCCCATGCTCGACCGCCGACAGATGGACGTTGGCCGCGTGCGGAAACTCCGCCGGCAACTGCGTCAGTTCGAAATAGTGCGTGGCGAACAGCGTATGGCAGCCGTTGTGCGCGAGCAGATGGCGCGCGATGGCCCATGCCAGCGCGAGCCCGTCGAAGGTCGACGTGCCGCGGCCGATTTCATCCATCAGCACGAGACTTTGCGGCGTGGCGTCATTCAGGATCGCGGCGGCTTCGGTCATCTCCACCATGAAGGTCGAGCGGCCGCCGGCCAGGTCGTCGGCTGCGCCGATCCGCGTGAAGATGCGGTCGATCGGCCCGAATGCCGCGCGCCGCGCCGGCACATAGCTGCCCACATACGCGAGCAATGCGATCAGCGCGGTTTGCCGCATGAAGGTCGATTTGCCGCCCATGTTCGGGCCGGTGATCAGCAGCAGTTTGCGCTCGGGCGTGAGCGTGCAGTCGTTGGCGATGAACTGCTCGACCTGCGCCTCGACCACCGGGTGGCGCCCCTGTTCGATCTCGATGCCGGTGTCCGGTGAGAACGTGGGTGCGACCCAGTCGAGCGCGCGGGCGCGCTCGGCGAAGGCTGCGAGCAGGTCGAGTTCGGCAAGCGCCGACGCGACCCGCTGGCAATCCGGAATGAAGGGCAGCAGTGACTGCAACAACGCGTCGTACAGCGAACGTTCGCGCGCGAGCGCGCGCTCCTGCGCGGACAGCGCTTTGTCCTCGAAGGTTTTCAGTTCCGGCGTGATGTAGCGCTCGGCGTTCTTCAGCGTCTGACGGCGGCGATAGTCGTCGGGCACCTTGTCGGTCTGGCCGCGCGTGACTTCGATATAGAAGCCATGCACCTTGTTGTACTCGACGCGCAGATTGCCGATGCCGGTCCGTGTGCGCTCGCGCGTTTCGAGATCGATCAGGAATTGTCCGCAGTTCTCCGAAATATCCCTGAGTTCATCGAGCTCCGCGTCGTAGCCCCGCGCGATCACGCCACCGTCGCGCACCATCGCCGACGGCTCCTGCGCGACCGCGCGCTTGAGCAGTTCGACGCAGGCCTGCGGCGGTTCCAGCGACGCGTCGATACGCGTGAGCGAATCCGCGTTGGAAGAAACCGCCGCGAGTTGCGTGCGCAGTTCGGGCAGTGCGATGAACGTGTCGCGCAGGCTCGACAGATCGCGCGGCCGCGCCGACAGCAGTGCGAGACGCCCGGTGATCCGTTCGATGTCCGAAATCTGCCGTAACGCGCCGCGCAGCGTATCGACGTCGGCGCCCGGCGGCGCGTCGAGCAATGCGCCGATCGCCTGCTGACGCGCCTGCGCCACCGCGGATGCGCGCGGCGGATGATGCAGCCAGTGACGCAGCAGACGGCTGCCCATGGTCGTGCAGCAGGTGTCGAGCAGCGAGCACAGCGTGGGCGAATCGGTGCCGCGCAGCGTTTCGGTGAGTTCGAGGTTGCGGCGCGTGGCGGGGTCGAGGCCGATATATTCGGATTCGTATTCGACCTTCAGGCTGCGCACGTGGCGCAATTGCTGGCCTTGCGTGGCCGCCGCATATAGCAGCAATGCGCCGGCCGCGCCGCAGGCGCTGGTCAGCGAATGCGCACCGAAACCGTCGAGGCCAGCGACTTCCAGCTGGTCGCACAGGCGCTGCGTGCCCGACGCGATATCGAAATGCCAGACCGGCACACGGGTCAGCGCGCCTGCGTTGACCGGCGGCGTCCAGCTTGCCGAATCGGCGGCGGTGTCGGCCACCAGAATTTCCGCGGGACGAATGCGCTCGAGCGCCGCCGCCACCTGGTCGGGGGCGACTTCCGCGAGGCGCAACGCGCCGCTCGCCAGATTCAGCCACGCGAGGCCAACGCTGGTGGCGACGCCGCGGCGATTGTGCGCGACGAACATGGCCAGCAGATAAACGTCGCTCTTATCGGACAGCAGCGCGGCATCCGTCAGCGTGCCCGGCGTGACCACGCGCACCACTTTGCGCTCGACCGGTCCTTTCGACGTGGCCGGGTCGCCGATCTGCTCGCAAATCGCGACGGATTCACCGAGCTTCACCAGCTTGGCCAGGTACTGTTCGACCGCGTGATGCGGCACGCCCGCCATCTTGATCGGATTGCCGCCCGATGCGCCACGCTGCGTGAGCGTCAGATCGAGCAGACGCGCGGCTTTTTCCGCGTCTTCGAAAAAGAGTTCGTAGAAGTCGCCCATCCGGTAGAACACCAGCGTGCCCGGATGCTCCGCCTTGATGCGCAGGTACTGCTGCATCATCGGCGTGTGTTGTGCGACGTCGTTGGCCGCTGCGGTTTGAATGCCCATCCTCGGTGTCTTCTTGCGTTAGCTGTTCAGGGCGTGAGTTTAACCTGCCGGCGCAGCGAGCGGACCCTGGCCGAACGGCCAATCGGCACAGCGAAGCGTATGTCGCCGTCCAAATGCTTGCGTTCGCTCAAACGCGCCCGATTCGCCATTGCCACGGGTTCATTCCTCGACCATCGCCCGTATGTCCACCGTGCGCTCGTTCATTGCGCTGCGCCGTTTGGCGAGCCACATCATCAACGTGACGAAGCTGCCGAACACGACGATGATCCATTGCGCCGGCATCTTCGCGGTGAGCAGCAGCGCATACGCGCCGAGCATCAGCAGCACGGCGAGATTCTGGTTGAAATTCTGCACGGCGATCGAATGGCCGGCGGACAGCAGCGTCGCACCACGATGCTGAAGGATTGCGTTCATCGGCACGATGAAAAAGCCCGACAGCGCGCCCAGCAGGATCATCAACGGATAGGCGAGCAGGATGTAGATCGGCGCGACGTACGAGCCGATGCGAATGCCCGCGCCCGCCGGAAACAGATCCTTGTTGTAGAACGCCACCGCGATCGCCACCGCGCCGGTCAGGATGCCGACCGGCAGCACCCGCAGCGACTTGCGCAATGGAATCAACGCAGCCGCCGCCGCTGCGCCGACCGCGATGCCGAGGCCCGTGACGCCCTGCATCACCGCCGCCTTCGACAGCGACAACCCAAGGTTCACGTTGGCCCATTTGAGCACCAGCAATTGCAGCGTCACTGCGCCGCCCCACATCAGGGTCGTCACCCACAACGCGATCTGCGCGAGTTTGTCGGCCCACAGCACGTTGAAGCAATGGTAGAAATCGCCGACCAGCTTCTTCGGTTCTGACAGACGGTTCGGATAACGCGCGCCGGTATCGGGAATGAAGATGTTGATTGCAGCGGCGATCGCGTAGGTGATCACCACCGCGAACATCGCCAGATCGGCGGCGGAGCGGATCAGCGGCAGATGCGCGTGCGCGACGAATCGAGTGGCGAAGGTGCTGATCAGCGCGCCGCCGACCATCGTGCCGACGATGGTCGACAGGACCGTCGCCGATTCGAGCCACGCGTTCGCCTTGACGAGTTTTTCCGCCGGCAGCAGTTCGGTCAGGATGCCGTACTTGGCGGGCGAATACGCGGCCGCGCCGAAGCCGACCACGCCATAGGCGATCATCGGATGGACGCCCGCGATCATCATCAGGCAGCCGCTCGCCTTGAGCGCGTTGGAGATGAACATCACGTGGCGCTTTTGCAGCGCGTCGGCGAACGCGCCGACGAACGGTGCGAGCAGCACGTAGGAGATGGTGAAGAAAATCTGCAGGAGCGGCGTGACCCAGGCGGCCGAGCGAATCACGGAGAGCAGCGCGATGGCGGCGATCAACAGTGCATTGTCCGCGAGCGACGAAATGAACTGCGCCGCAATGATGGTGTAGAAGCCTTTTTTCATGAGGCGGATTGGAAGCTGCGTGCCCGACGGGTGAAAAGCGGGTGAAGGCGAGGTGACCGCGACGCGCAAAGCAGGGCGCAGCGAAAAACGCGCAAAAAACGCGCGAAAAGCAGCCGGCAAACCAGCGCGCCGGCGCAAGGCCGGCTCGACGACAACCTGCCTTAAGCCGATTGCTGACGCGTGCGGCTAAAGCGCGACAGAATCGGAATCATCTGGGCGTAAATCTTCGGGTTGCCCGCGACGATTTCTCCGACGTGCAGGAAATCCGAGTCGCCCGTGTAGTTGCCGACCAGACCGCCGGCTTCCGTGATCAGCAGGCTGCCCGCGGCGACGTCCCACGGACTCAGGCCCTGTTCGAAGAAGCCGTCCATGCGGCCGGCGGCGACGTTCGCCAGATCGAGCGCGGCGGCGCCCGGACGGCGCAGGCCGGCGCAGGCTTCGGTCATTTCAGCGAACTGGCGGCCGTAGGCTTCAATGCCGTCCTTTTCGCGGAACGGGAAGCCGGTGCCGATCAGGCCGTCGGCCAGACGGTCGCGCTTGGCCACGCGGATGCGGCGGTCGTTCAGGAACGCGCCACGGCCGCGCGATGCGGTGAACAGGTCGTTGCGGGTCGGGTCGTAGACCACGGATTGCGTCACGATGCCCTTGTGAGCCAGCGCGATCGACACGCAGTAATACGGAAAACCGTGGATGAAGTTGGTGGTGCCGTCGAGCGGATCGATGATCCACTGGTACTCGGATTCGTTATCCGACTGGCCGGATTCTTCGGCGAGGATCGCGTGATCGGGATAGGCGGTCTTCAGCGTGTCGATGATCGCCGCTTCAGACGCTTTGTCGACCTCCGTGACGAAATCGTTATGCTGTTTCTTGCTGACCTGGATCAGATCGAGGTCGAGCGACGCGCGGTTGATAATCTGGGCTGCGCGGCGCGCGGCCTTCACAGCGATATTGAGCATGGGATGCATGAGACTGATCCTTGTGCCGGGGCAGCACGGCTGCTGGCCGGTAAATGAGCGCTAAACCTGCGCTGACTGGGCGCCCCGAAGAGGCGCGGAAACAGCACGGAACGCCCGCCCGATCCAGGACCGGTGCGCATTCCGCCGACGGAGACGAATTGAATAAGAACGAGACGCCCGGTTGAGCGGGGGCTGAAACCGGGCGCGAGTCCTGGTATTTTACCTGAGTCCGGGCGACGCGGCAGCGTTCGCGCCGCGGGCGGCCAATCTGGCATGCGTAATCCGCAACGCCGTGCGCAGGCAATTCAGAGCCTGCACGAGGTTGGCGCTACCATACCCGTTTAGGCTTGCATAATTCCATCGTGGACCACAGCCACCATTCTTCCGATCCCGCCGTGGCCGACCTGCGCGGCGGCTTCACCTCGACGCGCTTCGTGCTCGTCGAGCCCAGCCATCCGGGCAATGTGGGCGCGGCGGCGCGCGCGCTGAAAACCATGGGCTTCTCGCGGCTCGTGCTGGTGTCGCCGCGTGTGCCGCACGTGCAGAGCGATCCGGAAGCGATCGCGATGGCGAGCGGCGCCGACGACGTGCTCGCGTCCGCGCACGTCGTGCCGACGCTTGCCGATGCGCTGACCGGCGTGCATTGGTCGATTGCGCTGACCGCGCGGCTGCGCGAATACGGTCCGCCGCAATGGACGCCGCGCGCCGCGGCCGCGGTCGCGCATGAGCGGGCGGTGCACGGCGAGATCGCGCTGGTGTTCGGCAACGAGCGCACGGGCTTGTCGAACGAGGACGTCGAGCGCTGCAGCGCGCTCGCGCATATTCCGGCCAATCCGGCCTACAGCTCGCTCAATCTCGCGCAGGCGGTGCAGGTGTTGGCGTACGAACTGCGCACCGAGTATCTGTCGGCGGACGATGTGGCAACCCGCGCGCTGGTCGCGATTCAGGCCAACCAGGAGCAGGGCGAGCCGGCCGGCGCGCGCGCGGCGAGCGATGAAATCGAAAGCATGTTCACGCATCTGGAGAGCGCGCTGGTCGCCATCGAGTTTCTCGATCCGGCCAATCCGAAGAAGCTGATGTCCCGCTTGCGTCGACTGTTCGCGCGCTCCGGGCTGGAGCGCGAGGAAGTGAACATCGTGCGCGGCATCGCCAGGCACATTCTGCTGAAGACGAACCGAAAGGACGGCGACGCGTCCTGAGCGCCGCGTTCCTCTGACGACCTTGCCGGCAGCGTGGACTTCCGGCAGGTTTCGCGCAATCGACCTACAATCCTCGAAACGTTCTAACCAAAGCTGCCGGCGTGCTATGCGGCAGCGCTGCCGTCATGCGTGACGTAACACGCAGGCGGTCTTTTCTCCACAACATAGTCCCTGCCATGTTCACGAGACTTCGCGAAGACATTGCCACGATCCGCGAGCGCGACCCCGCCGCCCGCAGCGCATGGGAAGTGCTCACGTGTTATCCGGGCCTGCACGCGCTCGTGCTGCACCGGCTCGCGCACGCCTGCTGGCAGGCGAAGCGCCGCTGGCTCGCGCGTTTCATCTCGCAGATGGCGCGCTTCATGACCGGCATCGAAATCCATCCGGGTGCGACGGTGGGGCGGCGCGTGTTCATCGATCACGGCATGGGTGTGGTGATCGGCGAGACCGCGCAGATCGGCGACGACTGCACGATCTACCAGGGCGTGACGCTCGGCGGCACGTCGCTCACACGTGGCGCGAAACGGCATCCGACGCTCGAGCGCGGGGTGATCGTGGGCGCCGGGGCGAAGGTGCTCGGCGGTTTCACGATCGGCGCGGACGCGAAGATCGGCTCGAACGCGGTGGTGACGAAACCGGTGCCCGCGCGGGGCACGGCGGTGGGCAACCCGGCGCGGATCATCGTGCCGGCTGCGGCGGTATCGGCGACTTCGGCTGCGGCGACGGCAGTCACCGCCGACAGCGATTCCAGCGGCGCCGCGCGTGATGCGAAACGCACAGCCGAGCGCAGCGCATTCTGCGCGTACGGCATCACGCCGAATGCGGACGACCCTGTGTCGCTAGCGATTCACGGCCTGATCGATCATGCCGCCACGCAGTCGAAGCGTATCGATGAAATCGTCGACGCGCTGGAGCGGTTGGGCACGAGCCTCGAAGGGCTGCAAGGCGCGGATGCGGCGTTGCTCGATCTGCGACGCCTGTCGGCTGCGATTGCGGGGAAAGTGGAAGGGGTGGTGGCGGAGCGGTGACAGCGTTAGCGGCTTGGGGGCCGGCGCCGCGAACGGTGGCCGGCTCGAGAGGGGGTTGGCAGCGCGGCTGTAACAGCACGGCTTCAAACAAGACACCTTCGGCAAGACATCCCCGAATGAGACTCTAACCAGGCCAGTCTCAATCCAAAGGCAGCGCCCGAACCCCATCCGCATCGATCCGCAGATACCCGCCGCGGCGCACGCCGTGGTCGAGATCCCAATCCGGCAGAACCCAGCGCGTGCCGCCCGGTTCGCGATGCCGCGCGGGAAGATGCGTGTGTCCATGAATGATCGTCGCCGTTTTCGATGCCTTGAATAAGGCGGCGACGGCCTTCGACGTCACGTCATACTTCATCGAGACCGGCCGCAGGCGGCCATGCTCGCTCTTCGAGCGCATGTTCTCAGCAAGCTTCTGGCGCCAGCGAAACGGCCACGCCAGAAACAGCATCTGCGCGAGACGGTTGCGCGCGAAACTCCGGAAGATCTGATAGCCACGATCCGCGCTGCACAGGCGATCGCCATGCGCGAGCGCGACGCGCGTGCCGAACGCGGTGATCACGAACGGATCGGGCAGCCAGATCGCGCCGGCCGCTTTCATGAAGCGCTTGCCGAGCAGAAAGTCGCGGTTGCCGTGCATGATGTAGAGCGCAATGCCGCGTTCCGACAACGTATGCAGCAGCGCCGCGATACGCGCGGCGAACGGCTCGACCAGCATGTCGTCGCCGATCCAGTACTCGAACAGATCGCCGAGAATGAACACCGAATCCGCCTGCTCGGCGGTGACGCGAATGAAATGTTCGAACGCGGCGACCGTGCGCGGAATCGCCCCGCTCAAATGAATGTCGGAGAGGAAAAAAAACGGGCGTGCGGCGTGCGGGCGTTTGCCCTCGCCAGGCACGCCCGCGGCGACGCTTCGCAGCGGTGTTTCTTGCAGCATTGAAGGTGCCTGATTTCAGTTCGAACGAATCGACGCTCAGTCGATGCTTAGTCGACGATCACAGCTTTTTCGATCACGACGTCGTCGGCCGGCACGTCCTGATGGAAGCCCTTCGAACCCGTCTTGACCTTCTTGATCTTCTCGACCACGTCCATGCCTTCGACCACCTTGCCGAACACCGCGTAGCCCCAGCCCTGCGGCGTCGGCGACGAGTGGTTCAGGAAGTCGTTGTCGTTCACGTTGATGAAGAATTGCGCGGTAGCCGAATGCGGGTCGTTCGTGCGAGCCATCGCGATCGAGCCGTTGACGTTCTTCAGGCCGTTGTTCGCTTCGTTGTTGATCGGCTCGGCCGTCGGCTTCTGCTTCATGCCGGGTTCGAAACCGCCGCCCTGGATCATGAAGCCGTCGATTACGCGGTGAAACACCGTGTTGTCGTAGTGGCCGGCCTTCACGTAGTTGAGGAAGTTCTCAACCGACTTCGGCGCCTTCTCAGCGTCCAGTTCGAGTTTGATGACGCCGTGGTTCGTATGCAGTTCAACCATGATGGAATCCTTTGATGAACGTGGTGGGTAAAAGGCGCGGCGAGTCGTCATGTGCTGACGGCGGACCGCGCCGGGGCGTGGATTGTGCACTAACGCGTTCTGGTGCGTGCGTTCGGGTGCGGATTCGGGTGGCTGTGCGCTCGCGCTCGCTTACTTGCTTGCTGTACTACTTGCCGACCACCGTGGCCGACTGGATCACGATCGGCGTTTTCGGCACGTCGCTCATCGGGCCGCGCGTGGTGGTGGGCGTGGCTTCGATCTTCTTCACGACGTCCATGCCGCTCGTCACCTTACCGAACACCGCGTAGCCGTTGCCGTCCGGATTCGGATAGTCGAGGCCGGCATTGTCCACCGTGTTGATGAAGAATTGCGCGGTGGCCGAATTCGGATCGCTGGTGCGCGCCATCGCGAGCGTGCCGGTCAGGTTCTTCAGACCGTTGCGGCTTTCAAGCGGAATCGGCGCGCGCGTCGGCTTCTCGGCGAAGCTCTGCGTGTAACCGCCGCCCTGAATCATGAAGCCCGGAATCACGCGATGGAAGATCGTACCGCTGTACTGGCCGGACTTCACGTAGTCGAGAAAGTTGGCGACCGTCTTCGGCGCTTTTTCAGGGTACAGCTCGACGCGGATGTCGCCTTCCGATGTCTTGAGGAGGACGGACGGATGCGCGGCTTGCGAACCGGACTGCGCAAAGGCGGGTGCGTTTGCGATCAGGGCGGCGCTGCCGAGCGCCAACATCAACCATTTCATGAAGATCCTCGGGGTTGGAAAAAACGGGGTGCCTGAAACGTGCCAGCAGCGTGCCGGCGTTACTGCGACGGTGCCATGTAGGGCGGCATGGCGAGCGAGCCGTTCGGCCCGCCGAACTGGAAGCTCGGCGTCTGCGTCATGTTCGAGGTGGCGCGGGCCGTGTAGTTGTCCGTCGGCGCGGCGACGGACGGCCTGGCCGGCGTGCGGGTCTTGGGCGGCGAGACGATCTTCTGGATGTCCGCGAGACGCTGCGTGGTCGTGGCGCTCGCCTTGCCGAGGCCCTGCGCGCGACGGTACGCTTCATTGGCCATGCGCAGATACAGGTCGCCGAGATTCTCGAACGCGAGACCGTAGCTCGGATTGACCTTGGTCGCCGTTTCGAGCGCGACGCGTGCTTCGGCGAAATGGCCTTGCTTCGCGTAAAGCGCAGCGAGGTTGTTATAGGGCTCGGGCAGCTCGGGGTACATCTGCGTGAGTTCGGTGAAGGCGGCAATGGCCTCGTCGTCGCGATTCAGGTGGGCAAGCACCGTGGCGCGCTTGAACTTCGCCTGGGCGTCGCGCGGATTCGCCGCGATGTGCGCGTCGAGCTGGGTCAGCGACGCTTCCCAGTTTTTCTGCGCAATCGCCGCGTCGACTTCCGGTGTGTTGTCGCGCACCGCGGGGCCTTGCGGCATCGCGGCGGCCTTCTGCGCATAGACCGCTGCAGCCGGCAGGACCGCAAGGGCCGCAGCCACGGTGACGCGCAAGGCGAGGGTGCGAGTCGCGTTGCGGGCAATGCCGCGCGTGACGTCACTGAACGCCGTCGCGGCGAGGGTCGCAACGCTGCGCGCGCGGCCGCTGGAAGGTTTCATAGGCTCGGGTCTGGATGTTATACTCCGACCCATTCTAACAAAAGGTCTGCGCGTTCCGTCGAACCGCAAACTGTCTTTTCGCCACTCGTGGTCGTCTCCGCCTTGATCGCAGCCTGACCGCCGCACCAGCTGCACCGGTTTTGCTGTATGCGACGCACCCGCCGTCTGGTTCGCGGGACGCGGCGAGCATGAAACACAATGCGGATTTCTTTCGGCCCACGCACCGTTCTCTATGGAATCACTGCGCATCTACAACACGCTCGCGCGTGACAAGCAAACTTTCGTGCCGCTGCAAGAAGGCGTTGTGCGGATGTACGTCTGCGGGATGACCGTGTACGACTATTGTCACGTCGGTCATGCGCGGGTGATGGTCGTGTTCGACATCGTGCAGCGCTGGCTGCGCACGCTCGGCTACGACGTGACCTACGTGCGCAACATCACGGATATCGACGACAAGATCATCCGCCGCGCCGTCGAGAACGGCGAAACGATCAAGTCGCTGACCGACCGCTTCATCAACGCGCTGCATGAAGACGCGGACGCGCTCGGCATCCAGCGGCCCGACATCGAGCCGCGCGCAACCGACTTCATTCCACAGATGCTCGGCATGATCGAGGCGCTCGCGGCCAACGGCTACGCGTACCAGGCGAGCGACGGCGACGTCAACTACGCGGTGCGCAAGTTCGCCGGCTACGGCAAGCTCTCGGGCAAGTCGCTCGAAGACCTGCGGGCGGGCGAACGCGTCGCGGCCAACGACGCGAAACAGGACCCGCTCGACTTCGTGCTGTGGAAGCAGGCGAAGCCCGAAGAGCCCGCCGACACCGGCTGGGACTCGAAGTACGGGCGCGGCCGTCCCGGCTGGCATATCGAGTGCTCGGCGATGGGCTGCACGTTGCTCGGCGACCAGTTTGACATTCATGGCGGCGGCCAGGACCTGCAGTTTCCGCACCACGAAAACGAAATCGCGCAAAGTGAAGCTGCTACCGGTCAAACCTTCGTCAATTACTGGATGCACAACGGCTACGTACAGATCGACAATGAGAAGATGTCGAAGTCGTTGAACAATTTTTTTACGATTCGCGAAGTGTTGGCGCAGTACGATGCAGAGGTCGTGCGTTTTTTCATCGCGCGCGCGCATTACCGTTCGCCGTTGAATTACAGCGACGTGCATATCGACGACGCCCGCAACGCCCTCACGCGCTTGTACACCGCGTTGAAGGATGTCACGCCGGACGCCGCGGAACTCGACTGGAACGAAGCGCATGCGCAGCGTTTCCAGACGGCAATGAACGACGACTTCAACACGCCGGTGGCAGTGTCGGTGTTGTTCGAGTTGGCAACTGAAGTGAACCGCACGCGCGATCCCGCGCTGGCCCGTCAATTGCGCTCGCTCGGCGCGGTGCTCGGACTGCTCGGCCGCGACCCGCGTGCATACCTGCAACAGGCCGCGGGCGCAGCCGTTGGCGCGCTCGAGCCCGCCGCGATCGAAGCGAAGATCGCCGCGCGCGTGGCCGCCAAGCAGGCGAAAGACTATGCGGCAGCAGACCGGATCCGGGCCGAATTGCTCGAGGCCGGCGTTGCACTTGAAGACAAACCCGGCGGGTTGACCGAGTGGCGGCGCGTGTGAGCGCACCTCGTACTTCCCTCTGATCGACTCGCCAGGCAGGAGGCAGGATGGCAACGGCCACGAAGACGCCGGCTAAACGAGCCACGTCTCAAACAAACGCGGCAGCCGCGGCAAAGTCGACACGCACGTCGGCTCGCGCGGGCAGCGGCGCGGTACAGAAAGCATCGTCGAAAGCCACCGGAGTGGCGGCGAAGACTGGAGCGGGCGCAGCGGCGGGGGCAGTGAAAAGAGCCGTGGTCAAGCGTGCGCTCAACGGCACGTCGGCGCACGCGCCGGCTGCGAAGCGCGCCAAAGCGTCGCGTGTGAAAGGCAATGGCGCATTGCCGGCTGAGCTGGCAGGCGACGTGCAGGAGCTGGCGCGCGATACGAATGCAGGCGAAGTCGTGCGCAAGACGCGCGCGACGGCGAGCGCCGGCGGCGAAGCGGCGAGCGCGAGCGAAGTCGCGGTGCCGGTGCAGGTCGGCGGCCTCACGCCTGAGGTCACGCGTCCGGCGTATTGGGACAAGGCGTGTGCGGACCTCGTCAAGCGCGACCGTATTCTGAAGAAGCTGATTCCGAAGTTCGGCCCGGTGCATCTGCTGAGCCGCGGCGATCCGTTCGTCACGCTCGCGCGCTCGGTGGTGGGGCAGCAGATTTCGGTCGCGTCGGCCCAGGCGGCGTGGACGAAAGTTGAAGCCGCGTGTCCGAAGCTGGTGCCGCAGCAGTTCATCAAGCTCGGTCAGGAGAAGCTGACCGCGTGCGGGTTGTCCAGGCGCAAGGCCGAGTATGTGCTCGATCTCGCGCAGCATTTCGTGTCGGGTGCGTTGCACGTCGGCAAATGGACGTCGATGGAAGACGAGGCGGTGGTCGCCGAACTCACGCAGATTCGCGGCATCGGCCGCTGGACCGCGGAGATGTTCCTGATCTTCAATCTGTCGCGTCCCGATGTGCTGCCGCTCGACGACCTCGGCCTGATCCGCGCCATCAGCGTCAATTATTTCAGCGGCGAACCGGTGACGCGCAGCGAAGCGCGCGAGGTCGCCGCGAACTGGGAGCCGTGGCGTACCGTCGCCACCTGGTATATGTGGCGTAGTCTCGATCCGTTGCCGGTCGACTACTGAAGAAGAAAAAGCGAGGCCGTTTCAAAAACTATCGAATATTGGAGTTCGATAGTTGCGAGATGGTTTTGACATCGGCGCGCGCGGTTAGAATACGCGCTGCCGGTAAGTCCAAGGATTACAACCAATGAAGACCACCTTTCTGGATTTCGAACAGCCGATCGCTGAACTCGAAGCGAAGATCGAAGAATTGCGCTTCGTGCAGGACGATTCGGCCGTCGATATTTCGGAAGAGATCGAGCGGCTGTCCAAGAAGAGTCAACAGCTCACCAAAGATCTGTACGCGAACCTCACGCCGTGGCAGGTTTCGCAAATCGCCCGTCATCCGCAGCGCCCGTACACGTTCGACTACGTGAACGAGCTGTTCACCGATTTCCACGAACTGCATGGCGACCGCAACTATGCGGACGACCTGTCGATCGTCGGTGGCCTCGCGCGTTTCAACGGCCAGGCCTGCATGGTGATCGGCCATCAGAAGGGCCGCGACACGAAGGAGCGCGCGCTGCGCAACTTCGGCATGCCGCGTCCGGAAGGCTATCGCAAGGCCGAGCGTCTGATGCGTCTCGCCGAAAAATTCGGCCTGCCGATCTTCACGTTCATCGACACGCCGGGCGCTTATCCGGGCATCGGCGCGGAAGAGCGCGGCCAGTCGGAAGCGATCGGCCGCAATCTGTACGTGATGGCCGAGCTGAAGACGCCGCTGATCGCGACGATCATCGGCGAGGGCGGTTCGGGCGGCGCGCTCGCGATCGCTGTCGGCGATAGCGTGCTGATGCTGCAGTTCTCGACCTACTCGGTGATTTCGCCGGAAGGCTGCGCCTCGATTCTGTGGAAGAGCGCCGCGAAAGCGCCGGAAGCCGCGGAAGCGCTCGGCCTGACCGCGCATCGTCTGAAGGCGCTGGGCCTGATCGACAAGATCGTCAACGAGCCGCTCGGCGGCGCGCATCGCGATCCGAAGGGCATGGCCGCGATGCTGCGCCGTGCGCTCGCCGACTCGCTGCGCCAGTTCCAGGGGATGAGCATCAACGACCTGCGTCAACGCCGTTTCGAGCGGTTGATGTCGTACGGCAAGTTCAAGGAAACGACGCCGGGTGCGTAAGCCCGCGCGCGTTCTCTTTCGTCCTTCGGCGCTTCGCGCGCTAGCGACGTGACCACCACCGCCGAAACGCCCGCCGACCACCTCGTTATCGAGGCGGTCGGCTTGGCGCTGTCCGCGCTTGCGCCAGGCGCGCGCATTGCGGTGGCGTTCAGCGGCGGTGTCGATTCGAGTGTGTTGCTCGATGCCGCGGTGCGCGTCGCGGGTGCGTCGCGTTGTGTCGCGCTGCATGTGCATCATGGGCTGAGCCCGCATGCGGACGCGTGGCTCACGCATTGTCAGGCGTTTGCGCAGGAGCGTGGCGTCGAATTCGACGCGCGACGCGTCGAGGTGTCGCGCGACACGGGCGTGAGCGTCGAGGCGGCGGCGCGCGATGCGCGTTATCGCGCGTTGGACGCGATGTGCGCGGCGCGCGGCGTTCGCACGCTATGGCTTGCGCAACACGCGGACGATCAGGCGGAAACCGTGCTGCTGCAATTGCTGCGTGGCGCGGGTCTCGCGGGACTTGCGGCGATGGCGCCCGAGTTTCTGGCGGCGGGTGCGTGCGCGGCGCGCGTGCGGCCCTTGCTACATCTGCTGCGCGCGCAACTCGAGCAATACGCGAGCGCGCGTGCGCTGCACTGGATCGACGACGAGTCGAACGCGGACATTCGCTACGCGCGCAATGCGTTGCGTCACGAGGTGACGCCGGCGTTGGTCGTCCACTTTCCTGGCTTTCGCGACGCGCTCGCGCGCACGGCCGCGCATGCGGCGTCGGCGCAGCGTTTGCTCGACGCGCTCGCGCGCATCGACATGGACGCGGCGTCGCAGGACGAAGGGCGAGCGCTTTCGCATGACGCGCTGCTCGCGCTCGACGACGATCGCGCACTCAACCTGATGCGCTACTGGATGCGCACGCTGGGTCTCGTGGCGGCATCGAGCGCGCGCCTGACCGATGCGCTGCGGCAGTTGCGCGAAGTCGGCGCAGCGGGCGACGGGCATCGTCTGCGTATCGATCATGCGGGTCATGCGTTGCGCAGCTATCGCGGCCTCGTTTATTGGGAAGCGGGCGACAGCAGCGAGCCCGCCGATGAAACCGCGCTCGCCGCGCGCGAGATGAGTGAACTCGCGTGGCAGGGTGAATCGATCTGGCGTTTGCCGCAGTGGCGGGGCACATTTGTGTTTGCGGTGGTGGCCCCGGGTGCTGGCGATGCGGGCAAAGCCGCCTCTGACGTCAACGCCGACGCCAGTGCATCCGGGCGCGACGCCATTCCCGCCAGCGTCCTGCACCGCGCCTTGTTGAGCGCGCGATCGCGCAGCGGCGGCGAACGGATGCGCACCGGCGACGCGCCCGGTGCGCCGACGCGAACCTTGAAGAACCTGTTCCAGGAGCGCGGCATTCCCGCATGGAAGCGCGATGTGCCGCTGCTTTATCTCGGCGACGAATTGCTGTTCGTGCCGCTGCTCGGCGTGAACCGCGCGGCCTTGCACGAACCGGCGGACACCACCGCACAGCGCATCCGGATCATCTGGCGCGAAGATCTGCTGATCGCCTGACCGGCCGGTCAGACTGCGTGGCGAGCCCCCGAACAGGGCGCAAATCCGCACGAAACAAGCCTTTGCAGCCTCGCTTCCGCGCCTTTCGATGGCCGCCGCGGCTTGTCTTTTTGCGCTCAATCGGGTACGTTTACTTGTTTGCCCGACCCGATTTCGCCGTCGCTTTTGTCGCTATCGCCGGTTGCGAGCGTGATCCGTCGTTTTCCGTTAAGCCACTAGCGATCATTCCCGGGCAAGCCCGCGCGTGCTGCACGCGCGCT
Source organism: Paraburkholderia ultramafica (assembly GCF_902859915.1). GTDB lineage: Bacteria > Pseudomonadota > Gammaproteobacteria > Burkholderiales > Burkholderiaceae > Paraburkholderia > Paraburkholderia ultramafica. The sequence continues at coordinate 53,414 of NZ_CADIKK010000034.1, read as the reverse complement.
GCATTTACGCCGCCACACACTTTGCCGTCGTTCACAAGACGTTGCGCTCCTGTGCTTTTGTGCGGTTGTCTCCAGCGCGCCAGCGCGGTTTCTCTTCCAGTTCAGAACGACAATGGCACTCATCGTACATAAATACGGCGGCACCTCGATGGGCTCGGTCGAGCGCATCAAGAACGTCGCCAGGCGCGTCGCGAAATGGCATAAGGCCGGCCACAAGATGGTCGTCGTGCCGTCGGCGATGTCCGGCGAAACCAACCGCTTGCTCGGTCTCGCGAAAGAAATCACGACTCAACCGAGCCCGCGCGAACTCGACATGATCGCCGCCACCGGCGAGCAGGTCAGCTCGGGGCTGCTCGCCATCGCGCTGCAGGAAGCCGGCGTCGACGCGGTCAGCTATACCGGCTGGCAAGTGCCGGTCAAAACGGATAGCGCGTTCACGAAAGCGCGTATCAGCGACATCGACGGCGAGCGCGTGCTGCGCGATCTCGATGCGGGCAGAGTGGTGGTGATCACCGGCTTCCAGGGCATCGATCCTGACGGCCACATCACCACGCTCGGCCGCGGCGGTTCGGATACGTCGGCGGTCGCGGTCGCGGCCGCGCTGAAGGCCGATGAGTGCCTGATTTACACGGACGTCGACGGCGTGTACACGACCGACCCGCGCGTGGTCGAAGAGGCGCGCCGGCTCGACCGCGTGACGTTCGAAGAGATGCTGGAAATGGCCAGCCTGGGTTCGAAGGTGCTGCAGATCCGTTCGGTGGAATTCGCCGGCAAATATCAGGTGAAGACGCGCGTGCTGTCGAGCCTGACCGATCCGCTGATGCCGCTCGACGCTGAAATGAAGTCGGGCACCCTGATTACTTTTGAAGAAGACGAGACCATGGAAAAAGCAGTCATCTCGGGCATCGCGTTTCAGCGCGACGAAGCTCGTATCGCCGTGATGGGTGTGCCCGACAAGCCGGGCATCGCGTATCAGATTCTCGGCCCGGTGGCGGATGCGAATATCGACGTCGACATGATCATCCAGAACCAGAGCGTCGAAGGCAAGACGGCGTTCACGTTCACGGTTGGTCGTGGCGACTATCAGCGCGCAATGGACATCCTCACGGGCCAGGTGAAGGGTCACGTGCAGGCCGAGCAGGTGCTGGGCGATCCGAAGGTGTCGAAGGTGTCGGTGGTCGGCGTCGGCATGCGTTCGCACGTCGGCATCGCGAGCACGATGTTCCGCACGCTGTCGGAAGAGGGCATCAACATCCAGATGATCTCGACGTCCGAAATCAAGATTTCGGTGTTGATCGACGAGAAGTACATGGAACTCGCCGTGCGCGCGCTGCATAAGGCGTTCGAACTGGATCAGGCGTAAATTGCATGAACAACCGGGGCGTAGCGTTGCGCCCCGTTTGTTTTGCACGGCCAAAGTGAACAAATTGCGTCGGCAGTGACAAAGCTGGCACAAAAAGTGTTCGTCAGACATTGACCTTGGCGGTTCGGCCCGTTATTATCTTGGCTTCGTCGCACTGACTCCCTGTGCGACAGAAAGTTTGGGAGACGTGGCCGAGAGGTCGAAGGCACTCCCCTGCTAAGGGAGCATCTGGGCCAAAACCTGGATCGAGGGTTCGAATCCCTCCGTCTCCGCCAGTGATGGCGGCGGAACCCCGTAAGTTCAAAGACTTACGGGGTTTTTGTTTTTTCTGGCCCATCAATTAGCCCATCATCGGGCAAAATTTTGCGACGACCCGGTGAGTTGCCGCCCGCTTGGGACCCGTCGTACGTTCGCCACACTCCGCTAGAATCCGGCTATGTCCGGTGCGCGACGAGGGAGGGCGTAATGAGCAAGCGGTGGGGGGAATACGATTCTTGCGAGACCGTCCGGGCTTGCTATACGGTGTATCCCGTTCCCGAGGCAGCGGCGCTATGGTGCGGCGTTCCGCGTGAAGAGTTAAGACAGGAACTGCGAGCGGCGGTGCCCGTTGGTGAGGCCGATGCGATGTCGCGCGCAGTATTGCGTCATCCGTATCTGCCATGTCTTGAGCCCCGCATCCGGGCAATGCACCTGGCGATTGACGCAGGCCAACTGGATGCGTTCCGGGAGAATGGACGGCGGCTACCAAAGGGCGAGCACGTCGCTTATGAGCGTCGGCACGTGTATGGGCTGGACCTAAAAGAGTGGGCGAAAGCAATTACCCCGAGCGAACGGCCTGCATTCCTGTTCGATGAAGTCGAACGCGGCATTCATACCGGCATCACACAGGAAGCGTATCAGTCGCTCAAGGCCGCACACGATGCGAAGGAACAGAACGTGATCCGTGCCAACGGACGCATTCGCGAACTCGAAGAAGAGAAGGCCCGTGTAGAAGCCGAACGCAATTCCCTGAAAGGCATGGTGGACCGCATGAGCGCGCAACTTGCAAGCGCGCCACCTAGCGAACGCTCGGAAACGACCTATCTCAACGTCATTGCGGGCTTGGTGCGCCTGCTAACACCTTCGCAAGTGCAGGACCTTGCGGGCGCGCGCTACGACAGTCAGGCTGCCGTCATACAGGCTTTGCTCGCTGCTTTCCCTGCCAGACCCGGTATTGCACAACGCACACTGCAAGAACGCTTTGCCGCAGCCAACCGGAGCATTGACGCGTCCTGAAGCGGTCATCGCGAGCGCCACCGCAGTTGTGGTGCGCGGTGCCGCAACTGCGGTGCATATTTGCGCGATGCAATCTTGAATAAGAGCCATGCCGCGCCATCCCGGCGCGCGCCTTTACGTTCCGAAGGTGACGACATGGCTGACAACCCTATACCTGTTCTTATCCCGCGCCGCCGCGTATCGCAGATTTGCGGGCTTGAAAGAAACGCATTGTATGAGCGCATCGCGCGCGGCCAATTTCCGAAGCCCATCACGATTGGCAGCGCGGCGGTGCGCTGGATCGAAGCCGAGGTCGTGGCCTGGGTGCAGCAGCAGATCGACGCGAGCCGTGCGCAACAACCGGCCAGGGGTTTCCGCCGTGAACGCGCCTGAAGTGGACGGCGGCGCGCCGCCCGACGATGCCGAAGCAATCGCCACCGCGCGCGCCGAATTCTGGATGCGCTGGCGCGGTGAGCTGGCCTCCTACGGCGCATCGCGCCGTCAGCCTGCGTCAGCGCTAGCGGTCGCTGTATCGCTGCCCGCGCCCCCGCACCGCGTGACCGCTTCTCCTGTGAGCGGGCGGCACACCGGCAAGGCCTGCGTCGTTGCTCGCCCGGTTTGAAAGTCTGAGCGTGGCGGCTGGCGGTAACGTGACCGGTGGAATGGGTCAGTTTGCGCAAAGTGCGACGGTGGCGTATGTGCAGGAACTTGCGACGAATCAGGTCAAGCAGATTGCGGACAGTCTGGACAGCGATACGGCGCGAGCGGCACTGCATGCGATCGTTGGTTGTGCGGGAGCGGCCGCTAGTAGTCAGGCGTGTGGCGCGGGTGCGATGGGGGCGGCGGCGAGTTCGGTAATCGGCTCATTGCTCGGGCCAACGACGAACATGTCGGCGGCGGATCGCGAGGCGCGCGAGAATCTCGTGAACAGTCTGGTAGCTGGCATTGCGGCAGCGTCGGGTGTCCCTACAGTCTGGACCGACCTCTGCCCGATGCGGCTGGCTCTGGTCGACCCACGGTAGCCGCTCACGAGGGCGAATCGAACGTCAGTTTCGGGACATGTTTCGGCCCCTTCACTTTAAAGTCCGCTAAGCGGATCTTTAACCGAGCGGCGAAGCGTCGAACCGTGTCTACAAGGTGGGGCTGCCTGCAACGTCGCTGTGGCCGCAGCGACGACCTTAGCGTGATACGCAGCCCCTCCGTCAGCTACATGAGCACGCGTCGCTCACTGGGTCGCTGTCACGCCGACCGGCGTCCCGCCCATACCATCGGTCGGCGATCGACCCACGGCCGGGCCCGCTCAAGTTGCCCGGCGACTCGCAGCAACGTGTCTTCGCGCCCGAATCCTGCTGCGAACTGCATGCCGATTGGCAAACCGGTTGCCGGATGCGTTTCAAGCGGAACGGACATGGCTGGCACGCCGGACACGTTGAAGGGTGGCGTGAGCGGCGAATGTCGAAAGACCCGCTGCGTCCATTCGAGACCGGTCATCGAGTCGGCGCCGGCGCCATAGGCACCGATAGCGAGTGGCATCTGCGGCAGAGTCGGCGTGAGCAACAAGTCGACCTCGCCAAACCATGCCCCGACCGACCGCGTGACCGTGTTGCGCATCGCTAGCGCCGCGGCGAACCCGGATGCTTTCTCCTCCTTGCCGTATCGAAAACAGGCCAAAGTGGCGGGCTCGAGCGTCGTGGTATCGATTGGACGGCCTGTCGCGGCCGCGAGGCTCTCGATCCAGCCGACGAGCGTGGCTGTCCATATGGTCGCGTTCATCTGCACGAAGGCGTCCCACGATACGCCAAGCGTCGGCCGGAGTTCGATGACCGTATGGCCGAGCGCTTCGAGAAGACGCGCGGTCGATGACGTCGCGGCAGCAATAACCGGGTCGGTACGTTCGTCATTCCATGGGTCGAGCATCAGGCCGATCTTTAACTTGCCAGGTTCACGGCTGACTTCGGACAGGAAGCTCCGCCCGGGTGCAGCCGTGATGTAGGGATCGCCGATCGCATGGCCCTGGATCGCGTCGAGCAATGCTGCGCTGTCCCGCACGCTGCGGCTCACGCCCAATTGCACGCCGAAACCTGCGAATACTTCGTCAAGCGAGGGCCCGTTCGAGCTGCGGCCCCGCGTTGGTTTGAGCCCGAACAGGCCGTTGTAGGCGGCGGGCACGCGAATGGAACCCGCCGCATCTGTCGCATGGGCGAGCGGGACCACGCCCGCTGCGACGGCCGCGGCCGCACCGCCGCTGGAACCGCCGGCACTCAATTCCGGTAGCCACGGGTTCCGGGTCACGCCTTGCAGCGTGGACTCGGTCGTCGTGCTGAAAGCCATCTCCGGCGTGGCAGTGCGTCCTATCGTGACCAGTCCCGCAGCGCGAAACCGCGACATCAACCACGAATCCTCGGTAGCGACGACGCCTTTCGCGAGCCGGCTACCCAGTTCCAGGTTCTTACCCTGCATGCTGACCGCAAGATCCTTGATCAGAAACGGCACGCCAGCCAGCGGGCCGCCCCGAGAATCTGCGCTGCCGCTTTCGGATGCGGGCCAGCTTTCGATGACCGCGTTGATGTCCGGGTTAACGACTTCGATTGCCTCACGCGCGAGTTCGGCAAGCTCGGCTGACGTGACCTCATCGTTTGCGACCAGCTCCGCAAGTCCAATCGCATCGTATTCCGTATATTCGCTCAGTTTCATATTTCCTCCGTGTTGGTGAAGGAAACGATAGGGCAGGCCGCACCGGGTGATTAGTCCGCGATCGTGGCAAGGATTGAGCCATCGATGGGACAATGTTGCAGTCAATGCATCAAATTATTTTTTAGCGGGTATCCGAACTACGATGACCAGAGATCTCAACGACACACTCGTCTTTGTTCGCGTCGTGCAGACGGGCAGCTTCACAGCGGCGGCAAATGCCTTGCAGATTCCGAAGACGACTGTGAGCAGGCGCGTTCGGGCGCTCGAGGCGCACCTCGGCGCGGCACTGTTACATAGAACGACGCGAAAGCTACGGCTAACGGAGGCAGGCGCGGCTTATTTTGAGTGGTGCAACGGAATCGCCAGACGACTCGACGATGCGGAGAACGCCGTTCAACAGATTCGTGGCACACCTGGAGGTTGGCTGCGCGTGACGCTCCCGTATTCATTTGGCGCCACGTGGATAGCGCCATTGATCGCCGGGTTTTGTGCGCGCTTTCCTCAAGTGCGCGTCGATATCGTCGCGACACATGTGCCGCTCGATCTGATCGGCGAAAACGTGGATGTTGCCCTGCGCCTTGGCGCGCTTCCCGATTCGAGCCTGGTGGCGCAGCGGCTTGGCAGCTTTTCGACTTCCGTCTACGCAAGCCCCGCGTATATCGACAAGTATGGCGCGCCCGAGAATCCGGATGATTTGCATCGTCATGCGGCGCTTGCGTTGCATCAGGCGCGCACCGACAGTGGCTACACATGGCCGTTGCGCAAGGCGGGACGTAAGTCCAGACACTACGCGCTGGATCCGGTGATCGTCGCAAGCGATCCCGTATTGCTTCTTGACGCTGCGCGTGCCGGGAACGGGGTGTTGTTGGCGATGGACGCGAGCATGGCGTCCGAAGTCACAGCGAGACGTCTTTGCAAGGTGCTGCCCGAGTGGATCGGTCCACAACAGGATCTCAATGCTCTTTTTCCGAGGGAGCGCGTGCCGTCGCCGAAGCTGCGGGCGTTCGTGGACTACCTGAAGGCTCAATTGCGCTTTACGCATGCGAAGTGAGCGGACACAAGTATCGCCGTCTTTCGACGCAGATTCAGCCCGCCGGCGTTAGAGCAGATATGAAAGGATCGGGGCGTTGGGTGCGCGGATGTTGGATGGCTCTCCTTTTTCATCATCGGCACGCCGTGTGTCGAGCCGCCAAAACCGGCCGCTTCGCGCACCGCGATCTCGACTTCCCGCATCGCCTCGAACGCCGCTGTTTCGTAGGCGCCCCGCATGAACGACAGTCAGACGGTCCTAGCGATTGCTGGATGCAACAATTCCCTTGGTAACCGACGGGCGGTCTGGTAGTCGGCGGACGCGGTTTCGTTCTTGAAACGTGTTTGGGCCGACTCAGATGTCGCCAGCCCGTTGAGCCGCTCATGCCCTCGGCCGGGACAACCAGTCCCTGCACATCCAGCCATGCAGACGCTTCGGTTACCGCAAGATCAACTTCGTCGCGACGCTCCGGTGGATAGCCGGCGTGACCAGTCGCGAGCCGACTGTCTCGGGCGCAGGCGCCAGAACCTGGAGTCTGCCCCGGGTGCTGTTCCTGTTGCGCCGGCGGCAGAAGCGCCAGTTCCTTTATCACATATATATGAACTGGCCATGCGCAAGCCGTTAGCACCGCCTAAACCGCCACGTTCAGTGCGTTGGTCGACGCCATCAACGATGAAGTCGCCGGCCTCTACACAAAATAGGGCTTCGTGGCGCTTACCGATGACCCGCTCATGCTGGTTCTGCCGCTAACAGGCGACACGGGCGAACCCACAAGCCGCGATGATGCCGCTCGCCGAGGATCATCTGGCCGGACGGTTGAAAGCGCCCGGCCACCCGGCTGATAGTCCATCAGCTTCCTTTGTAGATCGAATGATCGGAGGCGACCTGGGTCGGTGCGCCGGAAGCGCCCGAATTCACGACGCCACCGTAGCCACTGAGTACCTGCTGAGCGGCCACGCTTTTCAGCGCGCCCTGGAGATGCGTGGGGTAGTGCGCGTCACCGTGGTTGCGGTCGTAGCCGGCTTGATGCAGCTGGATGAGTTCCGCGCGCACCTGCTCACGCGTCAGGGGACCGTTGCTGTTAGCGGACGCCATCGTGGGCAGCGCGAGGACCGACACGAGCACGAGAATGGGGATAAACGTTTTAGCCATGATTAATTCTCCAATTTAAAAAGTCAGAAACAAAAATCTGGGTTAGCGAAACAACGACCACCGGGCGCCACTACGCAAGCGGACAGCTTCGATGTCGCGCGACTTGAGGAGGACTTGCATGAGACACCTCCTCGGCAGCCATGAATCAATCGTAACCGGAGGAGACACTCATAAAAAGCAGAGAAAGAGGTGCATCAAGTTCGTAAAAAACCGAACCTTCTCAGTCGGGCTGACCTGCACGCTAACCCTACAGGCATGCGGCCAAGCCAACACCTTTTGCGTCAACGGATGGTGTCGCCCGGGCCAGCGCAGCCTGCTGAGTATCAGGTTGCTGGGGTCGCCCCTCATCGCCGCGACACGGGCTATGGGAGTTCAGCTGCAACCACACCCCTTGATAGCCGCATCTACCGTCTTCTGCGGCGCCGCAACTGCGCCTTCTTTCGCGCCAAGACCGACCCAGCGGCCGTTGAATACAAAAAACAACATCATAGGTGACTATAAAATCACTTTTGCGTGTAATATCACCATCCGTCGCGGACGAGTGACTGGCCGGCAACGAATTTAGGACAACCAGATGAAGCAAACACCTTTGTTCTCGATCCAAACGCTAGGTTGACGAAGGGGCAGCTGTAAGCCATGTCGCCGCTTGCTGCGCATTTCGAAGAAATCGATACGACTCATTCAGGACTACTTCACTGCCGCGCAGATCCAGCAATACCTTGTCAAGCAGGCGCCGCAGTCCCGGTCACAACTGCCGCCCAGGCTTCCGTCTTGAGCTCGACGACGTAGCTGGCTGGTCAGGGGCAGATGGCGATAGCTGAGAGGTTTCGCGTATAGCCCAAGCCGATGGTTGGCCGTACTTTCCCGACGCCGCGTTGGCGTCTCATCTATCTGGATTGAACCCACGTGAAGAAGGTTCTGATCGCCGCTGAAGAGAAAATCTTATGAAACTTGTCCGTGTAGCTGTGCTCGCCATTCTCCTTTCGCTTCATGCTTGTGGGGGCGGTGGCAGCAGTGGAAACAGTAGCAGCAGTGGAAACAGTAGCAGCAGTGGAAACAGTAGCAGCAACAGCTCCTCAGATACCGGCTTCTATGCGCCGAGCTACGGTGACGGGAGAAGCGACACCCGCTACGAGGCCGACCTGTCCAGCGTCACCCGTCAGGTGATCAGCTACCAAAGCGTGGGAAAGGACCTTGCCTCCAACATCGAGGTCTCCGACTCGATGGTCCAACTCTTCGGCGACTATAAGGTGCGTTTGACTGAGGCCAGCAGGAACAGTTGCCCGAGCGGTCTGGAAGGTTGTGACACGGTCGATTCGGATTCCTTGGGGGTGGGCCACAGCGCTCTTATCACGAATCTCGAGTCCCTGAAGAGTGGTATCAAAGATCAGGGCGAACGGGGCACGTGCGTAGCGTTCGCCCTGAACGCCGCAACGGAATTGCTGCTCTCGAGGCAGCAGAACAGTACTCAGCTGTCGGAACAGAACACGTACTTCCAGGGAAAGCTACTGACCAATACCTGGAACAACGCCGGACTCGACCCGTACGACACTATTGCTGCATTTGTCGACAACAAGACCAAGTTCGTTGCGGAGAAATCCTGGCCATACAATGGCGATGACAAGTATTGCGCCAACTACAACCACAAGTACCCTAATGCCACCTGCTCGGCAACCGAGGCGCAGGGTGGCGGCAGCGATACCCGGCAGCAGGATTCTACCGCAGCGAGTTCCTCAGGATTTCGGACGACCACGGCGCACAAGCTCTATGCGTCCATTGGCCGGATCAAGCAAGCGCTGTATCGCGGCTACCCCGTGGTCATGGCCATCAACGCGAACTTCGATTTCCAGGTTGCGACGTACAAGGGCGGCGTCGTGTCGTGGGTCATCAAGGCGGACAGCTGCGGGACCAGCCTGTGCGGTCACGAAATTCTAGTCGTCGGCTACAAGGACAGTGATCAGGTCGCGGGCGGCGGATATTTCATCATTAAGAACTCCTGGTCATCGGGCTGGGGCGACGGCGGGCTGGCCTATGTCACTTACGAATGGCTGCAACACAGCTTGCTGGACGCACAAGCGCTGGTTCGAATCGACAGCGCGGATTAATAGCGCGAAACGGTAACGTCAACTGACACTATTGGTCAGCTTGACGTTGCCCCCGTTTCGCGAAGGCGTCGCAGTTGATCGATTGCGTGCAAAAACATAAGAATCTCTTTTGTGAACCGGCAAGCCGCGATGATGCCGCTCGCCGAGGATCATCTGGCCGGACGGTTGAAAGCGCCCGGCCACCCGGCTGATAGTCCATCAGCTTCCTTTGTAGATCGAATGATCGGAGGCGACCTGGGTCGGTGCGCCGGAAGCGCCCGAATTCACGACGCCACCGTAGCCACTGAGTACCTGCTGAGCGGCCACGCTTTTCAGCGCGCCCTGGAGATGCGTGGGGTAGTGCGCGTCACCGTGGTTGCGGTCGTAGCCGGCTTGATGCAGCTGGATGAGTTCCGCGCGCACCTGCTCACGCGTCAGGGGACCGTTGCTGTTAGCGGACGCCATCGTGGGCAGCGCGAGGACCGACACGAGCACGAGAATGGGGATAAACGTTTTAGCCATGATTAATTCTCCAATTTAAAAAGTCAGAAACAGAAAACATCGGGTTAGCGAAACAACGACCGCCGGTGGCGGAAGCCTTTTGCTGAGTCGTTGAAGGCAGTCTATCTGTTTAACGGATCATTACAATCACCTTTCGCCCAACAGATACTTTCCGCGTCTGCAACGTCACAGGGGTCCCGTTGGCGCGAAGCAATGACAAACGACAAAACGCAATCATTTATTACGAACGCGTTGCCGACCAGTTTTTCGTGCGTTGCCCCGCGTGCGGCTTCATCGGTCTGGGTACGCATTCGAGGACGGTAGCCGAGGTTTTCTGGCAGACAGCGAACGCCCCGGACCAGTAGTGAAAGCTGGCCGTCGCCGTGCAGGCATGGTTGGTTAGGCGGCTTCGGGCTGGAAGGCACCGGTCAACTCGCATTGACTCGCGCGACGCCTTGCGACGCGGACCTGCCGCCTGCGAGCGATCGAAGAAGCCGCGCGGGCCAGTGCCAGATCGAGTGCGCCGCGCCAGTCCTTCGCGATGGACGTCACGACGACCGGATTTGCATTGGGTATCTGCAGTTGCACCTGGCAGCGTTTATCCAGGCCGCCTCTCCTCACCGGGTGCCATTGAGCGATACCGCCTGCGAACTCGTGAAGAAGGCTATGCAGACGGCCATGTATGGCTATCTCTTTCCGGGCGACAAAAAGGGCGCTCCGCTATCGAATATGGCGATGCTGGAATTGCTTGATGGCATGGGCTATACCGAGATCACGGTCCATGGTTTTCGTTCCACATTTCAGGATTGGGCCGAGGAATAACTAGCAACGGGGTCCTGTTGATGCGTATTCGCGCGCACACGCAAGGTAGACATCTTTCTGCGCCCCTTTTCAGTGAGTACGCCACGTAGCAGTGCTTCGAAAGTAAAGAAGAAGCGATCTCTTGCTGCGCTGGCTGAATCGTGATATCCGGCCACCTCAAGGCTGCAAAGACCATGGACCGTAGCCAATATCGCGTCCGCGAGTACCGCAGCGTTGTCCTCAGGGTTCATGATCTTTTGGTCGCAGCACTGCATTACTGCATCCAGCAGACGGTGATAGGCGGCGCGGTGTACTACACTCCGTGCCACGGGCGCCGCCCGATTTTCCGCAGCTGCTCGTTCCTGCGAGGCCTCTGGAATGGGCATGATTTCGCTCATGATCAGCGCGTAGTAGGCCGGGTCGGCAACGGCGAATCGGCGAATAGCGGAACCCATCACATACAGTCGTTCCAATGGATCTGTGATTTGACTAGCGTTTTCCTGGTAGCGGAGGAGTCGTTGAAAAGCCTCATCAAAAAGTGCGCTAACAAGCCCCTCCTTTCCCCCAAACAGAGAATAGATCGCCATGGTAGATACCTCAGCCATCGCCGAAATTTTTCTCAAGGACAAGCCATCAGGACCTTGGAGAACAAGCAGCACGCTTGCCGCGTCGAGCAGTCGTGCGCGTCGAGCTTCGATACTGTCGTCTTGGTTGTTTGTCAATCAAGCTCCTGACTATAGGTGAGATAGATCTGTGCCTGCCGCGGACCGGCGTCGCGTGTGCCACAGATGCTTAGTGTGGTGACTTCGGGCGCTGGCAGAGTGATATTCCCGATATCCGAACTTGTTGTCTGCTGGGCGTGCATCAACCATCGTGCCAGCGGGGCGTTATGACGACGCCTGCAAGCACGAACGGTACAACTCGTCGTTGTGGCGCAGCGGCGGACAGTACAGTCATTTCACGGCAATCAATGGCGGGTTGCAAGGCGAGCACTCGAAGCGCGTCCGTCCCAGGTTCCGCGGTGACAACGTTCTTGCATTTACGTCAACGTTCACGGACAACGCAAGCCTCGATGCTGCCTGCTGAAATTCTACCGCTCTGCCAGGAAATGGGCGGCTCTCGGCGTACGGGGGCCATGCGCTCGCCTCTTAACGGCGGGATCGGGTTTGCTTAGGCGTCTACCCTCATGACGACGCAGAATGATAGAACTATAACACTGTTATGATCTCGTGGTATCTGATTTGTCAGTCAGATCGATTTCGTTCTGGAGGTTCCGCCTGCGTCACTAAACTAAAGACAATTTCAACCTCACGGATACCGTCTGCTTCGCGCTCGCCAAGGCGCGTAACCTGATCGTGATGGAGCTGGACGCCGAGCTGAAGGATTTCGACATCTCCGGCCAGCAAATGGGCATCCTATTGATGCGCTAGCAGAATCTGGCGTCGATACCGTTCGCACTGCAGAAGATGCCCGGCATCGATACGGGCCTGATGACTCGGATGCTCGACAAACTCGAAACGACACGGTTGTTCACTCGCGCGCGACGAGCGGGACCGGCGCGTCGTGAACCTGTCGGTCACCAAAGCCGGTATGGCGGTCGCCGAACAGACTCCCGAAATCGCCTCGGACGGACTGAACGCCCGGCTGAAGAACGTCACGAAGGCCGAACTCACCGAATTGCGCCGTCCGCTGCGCAAGTTCGTCAACGACTGACGCGCCATTCCCCGCCGCAGAACCACACCGCCTGTATAAGGTGATGTGCGTATCGTCTGATCAAGCACGTAGCCCTTGTCTCACTAAAGGAACAAAGCGTTCCACATTCGCTTCGTTGACGGAAAATAACAATGTTATTTTCTCTATAACGCTGTTATGATTTGACGCTGGACCGTTTGATCGCCTTGGTCAATTGGGACTGAAGTGTCCGGCGAAGCTCTGTCTTAGGGTCTCAATATGATTTGACGCCATTCCAGGAAACGGGCCGGAGAAAATACGACGCCGGCGATCCAGTCGCCGCATTTGGGCATCGACACGGGGTTAATGACGCGCGCGCTCGACAAGCTCGAAGTGCTCGGCAGGGTGAAGCGCTCGCGCAGCAGCGACGACCACCGCGTGTGAACCTCGAACTCACGGAGGCGGGCCACACAGTGGCGCTGCATATCAGTGAGATCGCGCCGGATTTGCTGAACGCGCGCCTCGAGCGTTTTACCAAGGCCGAACTCGAAGAGCTATGCCGTCTGTTACGCAAGTTTCTGAACGATTGAGCAATTTTTTTACTGATAGGTCAGAAAATGAGGAATCAGTTAAACATGAGTCGGCGGGCAGCGCGTCAGCTGACGTCGCGCGTGTTGAAAGTGGGCGTGTCGCTTATGTTCGCCGCAGTGTTGTCGGCGTGCGCGAACTACGCCGGCATTTATAGCGACCAGAAGACAGCCGATCCGCAGCAGTACGCGATACAGCAAAGCATTCCAGCCGAGCAGGGCCATTGGCCCGCAGCAGATTGGGCCGACCAGTTCGGCGATGCGCAACTGAAGGCGCTGATCGACGAAGCATTGAAAGCCAGCCCAACGATCGACGAGGCGCGCTCGCGCGTTGCGGCGGCATCGGCGTATAGCGAAACGGCGAAGGCGAGCACGATGCCGCGCGTCGATGCGAGCTATTCGCTGACGCGCCAGCTGTATTCCGGCACGGCGGTCGTGCCGCCTCCGTACGGCGGTTCGTGGCAAACCGAGAACAAGGGCTTGCTGAGCGCGTCGTACGATCTCGACCTGTGGGGCAAGAACCGCGAAGCGCTGAAGGCCGCGATCTCGCAACTGCAGGCGAGCGAGGCCGATGCGGAAGTCGTCAAGCTGACGCTGACCACGTCGATCGCACGCACCTACAACCAGCTTGCGCGCCTTTACGTGCTGCGCGACATCGCGCAACAGGAAATCGCTCAGCGCGAACAGATCGACAGCATTACAGCGGGCCGTATCGCGACGGGTCTTGATACCGAAGTGGAACGCAAGACCGCGCAGGCCAATCTCGCGACAAGCCGCGCCGCGCTGAAGGCGCTCGACGGCCAGATCCTCTCCACGCGCTATGAGATCGCCGCGCTGCTCGGCGCCGGCCCCGACCGTGGCTTGCAGATCGCTCGCCCGGCGCTCGGCATTGGCGACGAAGTGCGTCTGCCGGACAACCTGCCTGCCGATCTCGTCAGTCGCCGTCCTGACATCGTTGCTGCGCGGTGGCGCGTCGACGCGATGACGCACGATGTGAAGGAAGCGAAGGCCGAGTTCTATCCCGACATCAACCTGAGCGCAGCCATCGGTCTCGACGCGTTTGGCTTCGGCCGCTTCCTGACGGCCGCTAGCCGCACCGCTTCGGTGGGACCGGCGATCCATCTACCGATCTTCGATGCGGGCGCGTTGCGCGCTCAACTGAAGGGCCGCTACGCCGATTTCGATTACGCCGTCGCGACATACAACCAGACGCTCTTGACCGCGCTGAGCGAAGTCGCGACGCAACTCGCGGACGTGCGCTCTACCGATTCGCAACTCGTCGATGCGCAAACTGCGCAGGACGCCGGCCGCAAGGCCGACCAGCTGGCCGTCATCCAGTACCGGGCCGGCCTGACGAATCAGCTGACCGTGCTCAACGCCGACATGAATGCGTTGTCCGCCGATCAGACCGTCGCGAATCTGCGCATGAACCGCCGCGATCAGCAGATCGCGCTCGCGTCCGCACTCGGCGGCGGGTACAGCGATAGGTCGAGCTCGAACCCGAACCCGGCCTCCGCGGCAGTGTCGCGTGCCGATGACGTCGCCGCGCGCTAAGCGGCACGCAACGAATCTGCCTGGAGAACTGAAATGAGCGAAGTCGACACCGCGGACCGCGAAATGGCCACCACCAAGCAAAAATCCGCAGCACAACCAGCCGCTGCCGCTGTCGCCAACGAACCCAACACTCGCAAGCGCAAGACGATGCTCGCGCTGCTCGGCGCGGCGATCGTCGCGTCGACGGCGGCATACGGCGCTTACTACATGACCTATTCCCGCTATCACGAGTCGACTGACGACGCATACGTCAGTGGCAATCTCGTGCAACTGACCCCGCAAGTGACAGGAACGGTGATCGGCGTGAACGCCGACGACACGCAGATCGTGAAAGCCGGCGACCCCGTCGTGACGCTCGATGCCGCCGACGCGAAAGTCGCGCTCGGCAACGCCGAAGCGACGCTCGGCCAGACGGTCCGCCAGGTCAGCAGCCTGTACGTGAACAACGACTTCTACAGCGCGAACGTCGCGCAGAAGCAGTCCGACCTCGCGCGCGCCACTGACGATCTGCGCCGCCGCCAGGCCGTCGCGAACACAGGCGCGGTATCCGGCGAAGAAGTCGCGCATGCGCACGACGCCGTCGCCGCCGCGCAAGCCGCGCTCGACGCCGCACGCCAGCAGGCCGAGGCAAACCGCGCGCTGACCGACCGCACGACGATCGAACAGCATCCGAACGTGTTGGCCGCCGCATCGAGAGTGCGCGACGCGTACCTCGCGTACGCGCGCAACACATTGCCCGCACCGGTGACGGGTTACGTCGCGCGCCGTTCCGTGCAGGTCGGCCAGCGCGTCGCGCCAGGCACGCCGCTGATGGCGATTGTGCCGCTCGACGGCGTGTGGGTCGATGCGAACTACAAGGAAAGCCAGCTGAAGAACATGCGCATCGGCCAGCCGGTCACGCTGACGGCCGACGTGTATGGCGGCGGTGTCACGTATCACGGCCGCGTGGTTGGCTTCTCCGCCGGCACCGGCAGCGCATTCTCCGTACTGCCCGCGCAGAACGCAACAGGCAACTGGATCAAGGTCGTGCAACGTCTGCCGGCGCGCATCCAGCTCGATCAGAAGGAACTTGATGCGCATCCGCTGCGCATCGGGCTGTCGATGCAGGTGGACGTCGATACGCGCGACCACTCCGGTCATCAACTCGGCGCGGCGGCGAACACGACGTATCGCACCGACGTGTTCAGCGAATACGGTGCGCAGGCTGACGCTGAGATCGCGAAAATCATCGCGCAGAACACGGTCGGCGGACGGGCGGGCGCGGTGGCCAATCAACCCGCCGCAAAGACCGTCGCTGCGAAGGCAGTTGCGATGCGCGCGGGCTAATTGCCAGTCAGGACGCAGTTCGTATCCGCATCCTTCTTTTCGTTCAAATAGCTCACAGGTCAGATTTAAACGCGAATTGCAGCACCGGATAGGATCGCCGCGCAATCGATTCGGACCTGTTGGGAAGTAAAAACTGGAAGTGACATGAATCCCTCGACGCAACTTGCTCCGCCACCTCTCACCGGCGGAAAACTGGTTCTCGCGACACTTGCCGTCGCGCTGGCGACGTTCATGAATGTGCTCGACTCATCGATTGCCAACGTCGCGATTCCGACCATCTCTGGCAACCTCGGCGTATCGGTGGACGAGGGCACGTGGGTAATCACGCTGTTCTCCGCGGCGAACGCGGTTGCCATTCCGTTGACAGGCTGGCTCACGCAGCGCGTCGGACAGATCAAGCTATTTGTTGCCGCCATCCTGCTGTTCGTGGTTTCGTCGTGGCTGTGCGGCATCGCACCGAACCTGATCGTGCTGCTCGCCGCGCGTGTGGTGCAAGGCGCGGTGGCTGGCCCGCTGATACCGCTGTCGCAGGCCATTCTGCTCGGGTCATATCCGAAGGAAAAGAGTTCGACAGCGCTTGCGCTGTGGGCAATGACGGCGACCGTCGGCCCGATTGCCGGCCCCGCGCTTGGCGGCTGGATCACCGATAGCTATAGCTGGTCGTGGATCTTCTACATCAACATCCCCGTCGGCATCTTTGCAGCCGGTGTCACGTGGCTGATCTATCGCGACCGCGAAACGCCCTCGCGTAAGCTGCCGATCGACAAGGTGGGCCTGATGTCTCTGATTGTGTGGGTCGCGTCGTTGCAGATCATGCTCGACAAGGGCAAGGATCTCGACTGGTTCAGTTCGCCGGTGATCTGCATTCTTGCCATAGTCGCCGTGATCAGCTTCGTGTTCTTCCTGATCTGGGAATTCACCGAAAAGAACCCGATCGTCGATATTCGACTCTTTGCCCAGCGCAACTTCCGGGGCGGCACGATTGCGATTTCGGTCGCCTACGCAGTCTTCTTCTCGAACCTCGTCATCTTGCCGCAGTGGATTCAGGGCTATCTCGGCTATCGGTCGGTGGATGCCGGTCTCGTGACGGCGCCGCTCGGCTTCTTCGCCGTACTGCTTACGCCGGTGATGGCGAAGATCATGCCGAAGTCCGATGCGCGTGTGCTGGCGACGCTCTCTTTCCTCGGCTATGCGGGCGTGTTCTTCATGCGCTCGCACTACACGACGGATGTCGATTCGTGGACGCTCGTGCTGCCGACCCTGCTACAAGGCATTCCGACCGCGCTCTTCTTCGTGCCACTGACGTCGATCATCCTGTCGGGCCTTGCGCCGGCCAAGATTCCCGCCGCCGCCGGTTTGTCGAACTTCGTGCGCGTGTTTGCGAGCGGCGTGGGCACGTCTCTGGTCACGACAGGCTGGAACAACCGGACGATTCTGCATCACGCGCAACTGACCGAACAAACGGGCGTCGACAACCCGGCCTACAACAACGCGATCGCGAGCATTCATGCGACACTCGGCGGCGGCATGGACCAGGCGGAAGCATTCTTCGAACGGTCGTTAAATGCGCAGGCTGCGATGCTGGGCTTGAATGACATCTTCTGGCTGTCGTCGATCATCTTCATCATGATCATTCCGTTGATCTGGCTGACGAAACCGGGCAAGGGCGGTGGCGGCGCGGCGGCAGCTGGCGCGCACTAACGCTGACCGCTCGAAGGAACGGCCCCCGGTTCGTGTGAACCGGGTCCGTGGCGTATCGAGAACACGCTGTTAGCCGCGCTGCGCCAAGACCTTGCGAATCGGACCGACAGGCGGGGACTGGTGGACCCTCGGTTTCCGTACTGCGTGTTCGGTCTGCAGGCGTTTGAACTGAAGTCATTGGTGGTCTGCTGCGGGGCCACTCGTTTTCAGTGCACTAAGTGACGATGATGCAAGGATGTTTCGCTCCGCACTTGAGTCTGCTGCCTTCCTCGGCGGAGCGCCTCAAGCTGCTGGGCAGAGCAAGGCCACATCTATTTGTGCACTCGACTGATCCACGTGGATGACGACGTTAAATAACGGTGTTATTTTATTTATAACGCTGTTATTATTTGGCGACTGAATCGTTGTGATCGTCTTGGATCGAATTGCTCTGGCAAAGGGTCCCGACATGAATGGGGCTACTCAAGAAAACGGACCGGGGCTTTCGAGTGCGGAACCGGGGGAACTTGTCCGGTGGCAATTAAGCCCGTCTCGGCCGACTGGATTCCATCTGATATTTAGGTAAGGAGTGTTTATGTGCCGCGTTTGCGACAGTATGAGAAGCCTTGAAGGCGATGGTCAGAGGCTCCAAAGCGAGACGCCCGGGGAGCGGTTTCTTAGCCGTCTTGCGGATGGTCATGTCAACTCGCCCGTGGAAAATTACGCAATGCCCACGGGAAGCGGTGAGGCTGGGAAAAGGGTATTGATTCGCGGCGGCCATGTCATGACGATGGATCCGGAACTGGGCGATTTCGCGGTTGGCGACGTTTTGATTGAAGGACACGCCATCACTGCCGTTGCTCCGCGGATCGACGTCAGCGATGCCGAGGTGATCAACGCGCGGGGCAGGATCGTCATGCCGGGCTTCGTCGACACGCATCATCACCAGTTTGAGACAGCTTTGCGAAGCATGCTGCCCAACGGTCTGCTATCCGGCAATGGCGGTGAGGAAGGTCAGCCCAACTATCTGGAGCATGTTCTCGGCAAATTGGCGCCCGTCTATAGGCCGGAGGATGTGTACATCAGCGAGTTGTTCGGTTCACTGAGCCAGTTGGATGCCGGAGTCACGACAGTCCTTGACGTATCGCAAATCCACCACTCGCCCGAGCATAGCGATGCTGCGATCAGCGGCCTGTTCGACGCTGGCCGCCGGTCTGTATTTGGTTTCTTTGAGGGCGCAGGGCCCCAGACGCAATACCCTGAGGACGTGACGCGATTGCGTCGCCAGTACTTCAGTTCGGACGAACAGTTGGTGACCATGATTATGGGGGGAGAGATCTACCTCCCGAATTATGAACGATCATGGGCTCTGGCTCAGGATCTCTCAATGCGCATCGCGCTCCATGTAGTGGGCGCCATGGGTATGGGTCCCCAAATGGAAGCCCTTGCTCGCGCGGGACGCATTACGTCGAGCCACCTTCTTATCCACATGACGGGAATGAGCGACGTAACGTGGAGCGCCGTGGCCGAGGCGGGTGCAAGCATCTCCCTGTCCACCCCGATAGAAATGAGCATGCGTCACGGTATGCCGCCCATTCTTAAGGCGCGCGAACTGGGGGTGCCGGTGTCGTTGAGTTCGGACGTCGAATGCACAATGACAGCAGACTTCTTTACGCAGATGCGTTCCACGGTGACGCTGCAGCGCGCGCTCGTGAACGAGCTCGCCTTGTCCGGATCAGACGACCTGCCGCGGCTTATGACTTCCCGCGAGGTCCTTCGAGACGCGACCCTCGGTGGCGCGAAAGCACTGGGGCTTGACGGAAAGATAGGCACCATTTCACCCGGCAAGGCGGCTGACCTCATTCTTCTGGACGGCGGTGCCATCAATGTCAGCCCACTCAATAATGTTCCTGGGGCCGTGGTAACCCTGATGGAGCGTTCGAACGTTGAGACGGTATTGGTGAATGGCAGAATCCGGAAATGGATGGGCAAGCTTATCGATGTGGATTATCAACGCCTGAATGCAGCATTGGTCTCTTCGCGAGACTCTCTATTGGAGCGTGCTGGGCTTGTTCATGGATTGTTCGATTGAGTTTCGCGTAACAAGCGGTACTGGTCCGGTCGCGTGGGGCGTCATCCGGGCGTCTCAAGTCGACCGTCCACATACCCTATGGTCCCATGCGACCGGATGCGACCATACATGGTGATTCAAGAACCGCATGTCCAGCTCGGAAGAGGGCGTGCCTGAGCCGAATTCTCGGCAGTTCGAACCCTTCGATCACCGCGCCCCATTTTTTTTGGGTAACTCGACCGCCGCACTAAGCAGACCAACTGATTGAATGGCCACAAGTCACGCGGTCGCACCATGAATTCGGACTACTTTTATTTGTCATCTCAAATGGGAATCACGTAGTGAAACAGTCGCCATTAATGGAAAAATACGCCACGTTAGCGGCAAGAATTCTTATCGGCGGAATGTTTTTGGCTAGTGCACTTGGCATGATGGGTGCATTCGGGAGCGTGGCCGATCTCATGCGGCAAAAGGGAATTCCATTCACGACGCCGCTTCTCATTGCGACGATTGCTCTATGGCTCGTCGGCGCAGCCGGAATCATCTCGGGATATAAACTTCGGGAGGCCTCGATCGCCTTGTTCATTGCGGTCATTGCAGTGACGGTAACGATCCACGCTCCCTGGACTGCAGCGCCGGCCGCTTTTCAGGATGAGTTGAATCACTTCCTCGACAATCTCGCGATACTCGGTGGCCTCTTGTATCTTGCCACGTTCGGACCGGGTCGGCTGAGTATCGGCGAGGGTATCAAGCGTCCTGACTTTGGTGGGGAATGACGCTTTAAGGGTTCTCGGCACGACCGTCGGGGACTCTGCAATTTGTAGTGTATCTGGAGGTCTTGTGTCTTTCGAACATCGTGGTTTTCGGGTAACTGCCGATGCTGCGGCAGATGAGCTTGGGGTTCAGTGGGTCTGCCATGCGGTGATTGAACGTACCGACGGGCATAAGGAGAAGGGTGCTCCGGTCGACGTCGAACTGATCGTTCCCAGAGCTAAAATTGACCCTCTGATGGCGATCAGTGCGCTTGAGCATAGAGCCCGGACCGCGATTGACGACTGGCACGACAGAGGCCAGGCTTAGACGTGCTTTTCTCACCCATTTCGCTGAATCGGATCGGACGCTCCTTCATGTCAGGATTCCCTTCGACATAAGGAGCCGATAAAGGTGATTGAGCGCTAAGCGTTGCCGGATCGGATAAGAGCTCGATAGAAACGCATGTGTGCGTTTGCGGTCGCGAAACCGGCGTACGCCCCGAAGGAAGATGCCCGCTCGACCCACAGCCGTCACCTCAAATTCTGAATCGGCTAACCCATTTCAGGTGGCATGATCCCGGGGACATCAATGGCTAGTCCAGGTTGGCAAGCAACGTCGCCAACGCATCTCTCATGCGAACGCCCTTCGCGCCGGCTCGCACCATCACCTGAAAACCGGGGAACGCCACGGTGAAAAGCCTTGCGAGCCGGCGCGCGTTCTCCTTCGTACCGACCGAACCATCGGCCTGCCCACGTGTGATCGTTTTTGCAAGCGCATCTTCTATGAGCTGGAAATCTGCCTCAACCCGGGCCTGAACATCCGGGTCGTGTGGCGCCATTTCCACCGCGTGATTGACGCTCATGCAGCCGTTCGAGAACTCCAATCGATCCGCGTTGCCGATAATCAATCGAAAGAACGCTTCGACTGCATCACGTGCGCTTCCGCGCGCCAGGATATCATGCATTTCCCGCGCCCGTTCCTCCCGATAGGCATCGTATGCCGTCAGGAATAACTCCCGCTTTCCACCGAACGTGGCGTAAAGGCTGCTCTTGCTCAGCCCGGTGGCTGCCAGCAGGTCATTTAGCGAAGTTGCCTCGTATCCTTTGTGCCAGAACACGCCCATCGCCTTATCAAGCGCTTCGCCCGAGTCGAACTCCTGTACCCTTCCCATTCACGTTTCCAGCTAGTAGTTTGTCATTTCCGGACCGACCGGTCCGCTTACCTCAATTTAGCAACGTTCCCCGGGAGAATTCAAGGTTGCTTCGGAACGAACGCCGGCAGCGGTTATCCGATATCAGCGCCGTAAGCGGGCCCTCAGGGCGTCAATCCTCGCGCTGGCCAGTGCCTATCGCCTGCAATCGCCCCATTTTTCCAGCCTTGAAACGAGCCACAGCCTCTTCAATCTGCGCTGCGGAATTCATGATGAAGGGACCATTCGTGACCATCGGTTCGTCGATTGCCGGGCCTGCCAACACCAGCATATGCGTTGGTGCCGATGGTTCAAGGCGAACCGACCCGGCATCGTCGCTGCGGATGCCCAAGGTATGTCCTGGTCGCAACTGGATTGCCTTGCCGTCCGCATCCAGCCGAAGCTCTCCTTCAAGCACATAGACGATCGTATTCCAGTTGGCGTTGAGCGGAAGATCGGTTGGCACACACCACTCGCCATCCAGTAGCAGAAACGGTTCGGCGGGGACTAACGGCGAACGCTTCCCCTCATGTTCGCCAACGACAACCCGGATCCGGTTGCCGGTACCGTCATCAATTACGGGCACATCGTTCCGTTTGAGCCAAAAGACTTCAGGATCAAGTCGCTTGTTAGCAGAAGTCTGATTGACAAAAAGCTGGATCCCGTGGACCTCGCGACCGTTCTGCGCGGGAAGCTCGTCATGAATCATGCCGCTGCCCGCCTGAGTCCAGATGACATCGCCCGGTCCGGCGATGAAGTCGTTCCCGAGGGAGTCTCGATTGTGCATCGCGCCCGCGGAATCATCGAACATATAGGAGATGGCAGAGAAACCAGCGTGCGGATGAGGAGCGAAAGTGGGGCCGCTCATCCGGAAGTGATCAAGCCCTACCACCGGGTTGACGAAGTCATGGAGCGCGGCCAGATCGATCCGCGCTGCCGCGAAACTGGCACCTCGCTTGGACATCTGGTTCACGACCGCTCTGGAAACATGTATAGCCATTTTGAGTACCTGTTATTTCTATGCGAGGTTCCGGCGCAGATGCGCCAGGCCCCCCGCGGACAGACGATGGAAACTACTGTGCGCCGGCCTTTGTCGCCCGGAAACTTCCGATCAGATTGCCGTAAAACGGAAGGTGCTCGCCCATGACGGCGCCAAGTTCCTGCCCGTGAGGATTGCGCCAGTCACCCTGCAACTCTGCACCAACAGCAACCCACGTCATGGGCACCACGCCTGCCTGCGCCATGCGAGTGACGGCTACTTCCTGTACCAGCTTGTTCCAGGTTCCCGATGCATCAATAACGGCGTAAACCTCATAGCCCGCCCTGATCGCCGAGAGGGCCACGAATGCAACACATACTTCGGTCGACACGCCGGCAACAATCAGCTTCTTGCGGCCTGTCTTCCGGACCGCCTCGACGAATTCGCTGTTATCCCAAGCGTTGATTTCGCCCGGACGATGGATCACCGGTGCATCCGGCAGAGTGTTGGAAATGATCGGCAGCAGCGGGCCGTTCGGACCGTCCCCGGCGCTGGTCGTGGCAATGGTCGGCAGACTAAACGTCTTTCCCAGTTTTACCAGTGCCGCGACCGCCGTCATGTACTCGGGGACGCTTTGGTCCTGAATGCCGTTCGAAAGACCGGTCTGATGATCGATCAGCAGCAACGCTGCGTTGTCAGCGGTAAGACGGTCATAGCTCATTTTCAACTCCTTCGTTGAATCCGGCGAAATGGCTTCCCGGATGGGCGCGCAACGGCTTATCCCTCAATCCTTGCGAACCAAAGTTGGGACTTAAGCATTACTCGCGATAATTTTCTGGACCAATTCGTCCAGATTCGGTGTACAAGCACGTGTCTGGTTGGCCGTACTGTCGAAACTACCCTTGTCATGATAATTGCGGACCATATGGTCCAGATTAATGCGAACGATATCAATCAGCACTCGAATCCGTCAAGCGCCGTCCGCACATGGATTCCAGTCATCGCTGCAACGGTGTTTCTCGGACGGATTCCGCATGCGACGAGTCGCATTAGATTATATTGGACCGGTAAGTCCAGAACGCGGTCGGATTACCACAGGAGCATTCCATGCAATCGAACCAAACGCATTCTCTCAGCCATCTTTTGTCGCCGGTCCGGCTAGGCAGTCTTTCCCTTTCCAATCGAGCCGTGATGCCGCCTCTCACCCGAAGCCGTGCCGACAGCGGCGACATACCTGGGTCTCTTGTAGTTGACTACTACCGTCAGCGCGCGACTGCCGGCTTGATCGTCACGGAAGGATCGCAGATCTCAGCGCAAGGAAAAGGTTATCCGAGGACGCCAGGTATCTTCACGCCGGCACAGGTTGCCGGCTGGCGAGCAGTGACCGACGCTGTGCACCAGGAGGGCGGCCGTATCTTTCTGCAGCTTTGGCACGTTGGCCGCCTGTCGCATAGCGTCGTGCAGCCCGGCGGCGAGCTGCCCGTCGCCCCCTCTGCCATCGCGGCGGCCGGCGAAATCTACACAATGGAGGGGATGAAGCCTTACGAAACTCCGCGCGCACTGAACACACTCGAAATCCGCGAAATTGTCGAAGACTTCCGGCGCGCCGCGGAAAACGCGAAGGCTGCCGGCTTCGATGGCGTAGAGGTTCATGGTGCCAACGGTTACCTGATCGACCAATTCCTTCAAAGCGGCACGAACGTGCGGACCGATGAGTATGGCGGATCGGCGCAAAACCGGGCGCGCTTTCTGCGCGAAGTTGTTGAAGCGGTGATTCCCGTGTTTGGTGCCGAGCGGGTCGGAGTGCGGGTGTCACCACGCTTCAATGTCTTTTCGATGAGTGACAGTGATCCGGCGGCTACTTTCGGGTACGTCGCCGACATGCTCAGTCAGTACGGGCTGGCGTACTTACACGTTGTCCAACTCGGCGACCAACCCTTCGATTTCCGCAGCCTGAAAACCCGGTTCGGTGGTACCTATATCGCCAACGGCGGATACACGGCAGAGACCGCCGAAGCGGCAATTCGAGCAGGCGACGCGGATCTCGTTTCATTTGGCACGCTGTTCCTTGCGAATCCGGATCTCGTCCAGCGATTCCAGTCCGGCGGCCCGTTCAATTCACCTGATGCCTCAACCTTCTATCAGGGCGAGGAGCGGGGATATATCGACTATCCCACCCTTGACGAGGTGGTCTCCCAGTAATCGGTGGCCGCTCGCCCGTTCGTCGACCGGTTTCAACCGGGTACCCATGAGGCAAAGGCGAGCGGCGCTCGAGAAGGATTTACCACGATGACATTCCCGCCCCCTGGCAAATCAGGCATCGAGCCCAATCACCTGGTGTACTTTGCGTGCGTCGTCAGGCATGAGAGCTTCACCGCCGCCTCAAAGGAGACGGGTGTGAGTAAATCGAAGCTGAGCCGCGTGATATCCAATCTGGAGAGTCAAATGCGCGTCCGCCTTCTCGAGAGGACGACCCGGCGCGTGACGGCGACAGATGCTGGATACCTGTTGTATCAACGCTGCCAGGAAGTGTATTCGGCATTGGTAGCGGCGCACGAAACCATCGAGGCCCTTGAAACGGAGGCTGCCGGCCGTTCGTCCGATTCCATCCTGTAGAACAACGTCGGCGCAGCATCTCCACGGCGCCTCATTTAACCTCGCGGTCCGCTTGTCTGTCGGTTGCTAACACCCGGTTCTGGAGTCGTCCATTATGCACGAGCCGCTACACCAAGCGGCCCAGTTGCCGGTTTCCATCGGCGACACCCGCGGGAGCGAAGCGAAATGACGGGAAACGCGGCAATGCGCCGCGGTTTCAGACGTGAACAAAGCAGCACTGCGGGCGTTTTACTGAAGGACCGGTCGCACTTGCAAGCGTCACTCTTCCGAAATCACTACTATGCGGTGAGTCGGTTGGGGCGAAGGACTCAATGGATCAACGGAGTGGACTATGAATATCGCAGGAAAATGTGTGCTGGTGTCGGCATTGATGATCGGGCTATCGGGGGCGACTCATGCTCAGTCCGCTAGCTCGACGCCCGATGTCATCGGCGGTGTGCAACCGGGCGGCATCAACGGCGCGGACACTGGCGCAAGTATGGGCTTGGCGCCCGGCGTCGGCTCGAGCCCAGGCACGGGTATCGCGCGAGGCGCGGCGACGATTGGCGGTGGAATGAACAGCGGATTGGGCGCGCCCGCGAACAACATGAGAGCGAATGGCACGAGTCTGTATATGAATCCGGACCCCCGAGCGCCGAATGTCACGGGAAGGGCGTTCGTACCGCACTAATCCACACTGAGGCGGCTCGAGGAAATCGATTTGGTTGACAGACCCGTCGTCGCGCGGTTGTCACGCTGACGGGTGAAACAGATTGTTTGGTCACGCGTATTTCTGTCTTGCGCTGGCGGGGCGGCGGATGCGTGGCTCATTCCTGAGCATGCGCGACTGCTTCTTCGAAATCGCGCCAACCTCGGTACTGCGACCGCTGTGCGCACTGTCGCGCTATATCCTTAGCGTAATCGACACGCGCACGCTGGCGCGCAACTGCCGCGAGCGCTGGCTGGCGGGTTGACGCCAAGGCGAGGTGCGCCGGGTTGCGTTTCGACCTGCAATTCCAGCGGCAGATTGTTCTGCCCCTGCAACGTTGCGTCGCTGCAGGATGGCTTTTTCGCGGCCCGGTAAGAAAACACAATAGCGCCACTCGCGTTACAGCGCGAGCCCTAAACTGGAGTCAATCATGACCACGATACTGCAAATCAACTCGGCAGCCCGCTCGCAAGGCGCGACCTCGACGCTGCTCGTCAACGAACTGACCGCGAAGCTGCAACAATCGAATCCGGGCGCGCAAGTCGTCGCCCGCAACCTGCAGGCTGAACCGTTGCCGCACCTCGACGATTCGATCCTCGGCGCGTTCTTCACGCCGGCCGACAAGCGCACGGCCGAGCAAGCCGCGATCGCCGCACGCAGCGACGCGCTGATCGCCGAACTGCAAGCTGCCGACATCGTCGTGATCGGCGCACCGCTGTACAACTTCGGCGTGTCGTCACAACTGAAGACCTATTTTGATTTCATCGCACGCGCCGGCAGCACGTTCCAGTACACGGCAAACGGTTCGGAAGGCCTCGTGAAGGGCAAGCAGGTGTACGTGGTCGCGGCGCGCGGCGGCAAGTATCTTGACACCCCGACCGACAGCCAGACGCCGTTTCTGAAAACCTTTCTCGGCTTCCTCGGCATGACCGACGTGACCTTCGTCTACGCTGAAGGCCTGGCCATGGGCCCGGAAGCAGCCAGCGCAGGATTGGCTGAGGCACGCGAAGCCATCGCTGCTGTGTAAGGTTCGCGCTCGCGCGGGACGCTTCGATGGTTTCTTGCCGCCGGTGCGCCATGGCGTGCATGGTGTCCGCCGGAGGCGAGGCTTATGCCAGCGTCTGCGCTTCTTCCGGCAGACGCCGGTCGATTGGCTGGCGGCCGTGCTTGTCGAGGTATTCGTTGGCCAACTCGACAAGCGGTTTGCGCCGCAGCAACGTGATTTGGTTAAACGATAGCGATATGATGAGACCGCTAGCCGAATTAGCGAACTTCAACAGCAACAACCTTAGGCGCGCCGACAGACCAGGACCGGTGTCGCCCCAGCTTTGGAGTCGGCCATGACCTCCGTCCATCGAGGCGATGGCAGTCTCGCAATCGTTTAATTCTGCGCGACATCGTTCACCACCGAGGAAAGTATCATCTCGTCAGCATTGGCCGGCGTCGAGCGGGCTCTTCCCGGCTTGTATATGGCATCGCCTGGGTTGATGCGCGCGCCACTGAGCGCGCAGATACCGGATATTCTCGCGATGGATGCGCGCCATACCTGTTCGACATAGCGGCACGACGTGGGATCGCACCAGCTGATCGTCGCACTGCTCGAACTAGGCCGGTCGATCACGCTTGCTGCCGCTTTTCGCGGGTTAGATCGACTCGGTGTGCGAAGCTCTCCTCGGCCGGCCTCTCGGGCCGCAGCCGACAGGAGTGGGGGCGCGTTAGCAGCGCCTGACAGCAAAGCCAGCAGGCCGACTGTCTGGACCCACGGATCGCTTCTGTTAGAACGTGAAGGCATTTTCCAGCTCCTCAAGGAGAATATCCGCTTGCGATCAACTCGCAATGCAGACATCGGAATCAGACGTCGACGCGTCGTGTTATGCATTTTTCCCCGCGACTTCTCAAAGGCTGTAGCAACGGTCAACCAGGTAGAAACCTACCAACGGTTGCCGAATGCGCCACGCCTGAAGCATGAACGCGGCATCCATGGTTGACCGCATGCCGATCCGGATCGTTTTGGCACCGGGCTCACCATCGCTCTGGTGCCCACGGTAGCCGTCAATCAGTTAGCGATTCCATCCGGAAAGCGATTCACCTGCCCCATGCGATGAGACCTTTTTATACCGACTTCACCACACGAAATTCCTGACAACTCTTCGTACGAGCATCCTGCCGGCGTCATGTTCGCGGAACGATATTTGATGCCGTCGTGATGATGATCTTGCAAGCGGTTCTTGTACCGTACAACCTGCCTGTCGAGCTTGTCGACCAGCAAGTCGATCGCAGCGTATAGGTTCCCATTGGAACTCTCAACAAAGATATCTCGCCCCTTCACATGGACGTTGACCTCGGCCCGCTGCCCTTTCTGCTTATGGTTGTCGACCGACAGCAGGACCGTCACATCGATCACATGTTCGAAATGTCGCAAGACCCGCTCAAGCTTGGTGACCACGTATTCACGCATTGCCGTAGTTACTTCGAGATGGTGTCCGCTGATTTTGAGGTTCATGAATGCCCCGCAACGGTAACTAACAATTCCACCCAAACACGATCCGCGATTTGAATCGGTTCTCGAGCTGGTCCCTCTGCGCACGCCGGATCGTATCGGGCCGCCACCGCGAGATCCCCAGACGAAGATCCGAAGACGTGGCGCCGTCACGCACGCGCCAGCCTTCCGGCTAACTCCAACGAGATGGTCCGCAAAACCTGCGCGGGTTCCAGTACAAGCTCCGTCTTCTGCGCTCGCGAATAGATCTGCGTTTGCTCGGCCACACTTTGAGCGAGCGCCAATGGGCGCAGCTTTGACGAAACCGACCTGCTGAAGCGATTGACCTTCGTCGGATTGCCTTTGGAGGCCTGTTCAAACATAACGGTTTCCGACCGAACAAACTGGTGACCAAAGAAGACGCTGCCGTTGCGGACGTGTCGCGCGAATGCACCGACCATGAAATCAGGATAGACGGACGACCCAAAGAAAACCATTCCACGAACGGCAGGCATTGCTCCCGTTTGGGAATGGCTGTCTCGTACCTACGTATGATGGCTTACGGTATCGGATACCGTTACATCGTCGCCAGGACTCGAACACTCACTTCATGGGATGCCTCAAGGTACCCAAACGTATGGGCGCGCTATGCAGACAGAGGACTGAAGTGACCGTTCGTAGAATGGTTTTCTTTGAGTCGTCCGTCTATGCTGATTTCAGGGATTTTTTGATTTCATCTGAGTGGCAAAGCCATGCTAAACGTTCTGCATAACTGGATTGGTATCGGTCGCAACCCGTACGACGAGTACACGTTCGACCCATGGCTGAACGGGACCGTATATCGTCGGACTATTGATTTTGTCCGCATCTGTATCCAGTGAAGGGCACGATGAGCACGAACGCAAGAGATCTGCTCGAGCTGCGCCGAGATGATCCGACGTCGGCAGAACTGCGAAAGATGGCCGCGAACATCATCGCCGTCGGCGTCGCAGATCAACGCGAGGGCTGCTGACATGAACGCACTCGAACGGTGGCACTCCCGACCGATGCAGGTCCGCGTTCTGGATCGCCGCGATGAATGCGGCGAGTTGAAGGAAGACATCCGGAAGCGCGTGAACTCTTGGCCGAATCTTACCGCCGTCTGCTGTGCGAGGTGCTTCGCCGAAATGATCGGCGAATGTAGCGGATTTGAAGCCTGCCAAAAGCCAACGATGACCGAATGAATGTGACTGCAGGCTGTCCGCATGGGGCATTCGCAGGATCATGCGGGTCACTCCTTTAGTGATAGTTCGCATCACCACAGCGTTTGGACGCTGAAATGTAGGGAAGGGCGGTCTGCGCTCGACACCGCGGGTTTTTTGGACGACTTGCTCGATGACGATATCGCACACGAACTGGCTGAACCGATGAAACTGTTCGTCTCCACGGCCGACCTCCCCGTAAGCGGCTTGTCCGGCGACGTAGCCGAAGTCGAACGCTTCGAGGTTGCTGCGGGGCCGATTACGTCGGTGCTGCGCCTGATATGCGAGTCGCCGCCGCTCACGCCGGCTGCGGCGGTAATCGTCGAAGGGGCGGTGCGGATCTGGGGGGATTTTTTTTCGGGCGACTGGCGCATATCTCACCTCGTCGATGGCCAGGGGTGGCCCGATTGCGGCAACCGAGTCTCTCATCCTCACGAGGAAGGAATTTCCGGGAAGTGCCCTGATAGCTAAGACGAGCGACGCGTTCAAGACCGTCTTTGCAAAATATCCCGAGGTCTATCTCGCGAAAACCAGAGAACTGCTGAAGCAGTATTCGGCGGGGCGTATCGATAACGTGGATGCGCACGGCTGACAACCTCGAGCAGGCCCAAAGCCGCAGGTATCCGGGTAACGGTAGAGGCAGAAATGCCTGATCAAGTTCCTGTCGTGGGACATGAGAAGGAAGATGATGAAGAAGATTAGATACCCCCGCTTCACCGCCATTGAGTTGTGGGTCGTCGCCATCTCCGTTGTCATCGCAGCCGGACTACAGGTATGAGTGCACCCGCCGGCTCTGATGTGATAGACGACTCCCTCTGCAAGGCCGTCGGGCCTATGCCAAAGTGAAGACGTCGTTACTCCCATCTCACGGGAAAGGAGCATCCATCATGAAGATTGCGACTTTTGGGCTACACCCACGGAGGATTGCAGCGACCGTTCGTAGAATGGGTTTCTTCGGCGCC
The DNA here is from genome assembly GCF_902859915.1 of Paraburkholderia ultramafica. Taxonomy (GTDB): domain Bacteria; phylum Pseudomonadota; class Gammaproteobacteria; order Burkholderiales; family Burkholderiaceae; genus Paraburkholderia; species Paraburkholderia ultramafica. The sequence goes on along the minus strand of NZ_CADIKK010000034.1, from coordinate 22,739 downwards.
TCCGTCTATCTTGATTCAAAGGACTTCGCGCTTTCATTTGAGTGTCAGCAACGTTAAACGGCCTGCGTAACTGAATTTATATCAGTAGCAACGCGTATGACGAGTACACGTTCGTTCCCCGGGCTGAATAAAAATGTGTGTCGCCGGACTATTGACTTTAGCCGCATCTCTACCCGGTGAGGGCCACGATGAGCACGAACGTAAGAGAGTTTCTCGAACTGCGCCGAGCTGATCCGACGTCGGCAGAACTGCGGAAGATGGCCGTGATCAACGTTGCGGTCGGCATAGCCCATCAACGCGAGGGCAAATGACATGAACGCACTCGAACAGTGGCGCTCCCGAACGATGCAGGTCCGCGTCCTGGATCGCTGTGATGAATGTGGTCAGTTGAAGGAAGACGTCCAGAAGCGTGTTATTTGTTGGTCGAATAGCACCGCCCTCTGCTGTGTGAAGTGCTTCACCGAAATGACCGGTGAATGGAACGGATTTTCAGGCTACTAGAAGCCAACGATGACCGCACACCGTCTGTCCCGCGAAATCGGAAACATTTCGGAAATTGGCGATCGCGTTTGCCGGGCAGCGCGATCCGTCGTACCGACTGCATTTTTGACGAAGACGATCGGGAATACGTGCCGTTGTTCGACTGTTTACATATCAAGAGGCATGCGAACCGCACACGGCATTCAATGCCTTACGCGTGATGCAATCGCTGATTTGCCGCTGTGAAGGAGGCTCAAAATGAAACGCGTCGTGTTTCGATCGGACCAGGAAATCTTCGACTTCGCGGTCGCTCACCTGAAATCGCAACACCGTTCGGCGTTACTCCCCGGTGGAGGGGGGGCTTATCGCGGTCCATGCGGCGGTTGCCCGATTGGCGGCCTCATTGCACCCCGTGACTACACCACTGCGATGGAAGGAGTGCCGGTACGGTATATCGGCAAGCAGCCCGATGAGATTCCCGCGTGGATGGAGACAGGCGTTGCGGCGCTGAGAAAGGCGCTTCGCCGGGCAAGAATCGATATTGACGACTCCCGCACGGTGCGCCTGCTGAGTTGCCTGCAAAACGTACATGACGCGTTCGGCGTTTGGGAGTGGAACGATCGACTCCGCTCAATTGCACGTGAGTTCGGGATTGCAACGCGAGACGTCTTGATTCAGGAGTAGGTGCCGTGCTGGACAGCCATGCGGTATACGAACGTGTACGGCACCATTTGCTTGCGCAGCAGGCGGTGTCCGAAGATGAAACCGGATCGTGCCGCTTGCGCGGCTACCAAGGGCGCAAATGCGCGATTGGCTGCCTGATTCGGGAGGAATACTATGATCCCGCTCTGGAACAGCTCGGCATCTCGTACTTACGAAGCTATCCCGACAGCCCTCTGCTTCAGGCGCTCGCGGCGTCTGGGGTCGATGTCCGGTCGAAGGCAATGATCGGCTTGTTGATCGAACTCGAAGACATTCACGACGGTACCGCAGTGAGTGACTGGTCTTGCCGCCTCGAGTGGTTGGGACGCGAGCTCGGTTTTGTCGATGACACGGCCGGGTAAATTGGCTACAGCCTGACTATCTCGCTCTACGGGCGTGCTGAAACGCCACAGTCCCTGCAACAAAAGTGGACATGAACTTCGAGGGCAGGGACCGGATGTTTAGTATGGGTTTGAGGGCCATTTGCGGAAGTCGCGAATGGTGAAACCGCACGTTTCCGCTTATCGGAACACCTCCGGGTTAGCGTGCCGTCAGCGCGGAATCGGGATGTGCGCTCGCGGGATGCGCATCGGCCAACGTGCCGCGTACGGGGCCGGTCTCACTTGATCGAATGGTTACTGTGCAGGTCGTGCCTGCCGCAATCACGAGGTCGCGAGGTATATCGTCGAGGTGAATCCGGACGGGAACTCGCTGAGCCAATCTCACCCAGGTGAAGATCGGATTCACGTCGGCGAGTAACGTCGAGTTTGACTGGTTGTCGCGATCGGTAATGCCGCGAGCGATGCTTTCGACGTGGCCCGCCACTGGCGCTCCGCCGGACAGCAGTCTAACCTCCGCACGATCGCCGATCTTCACCTGAGGTAGCTTCGTTTCCTCAAAATATCCGTAAGCCCAGTAGGAGTTCGCGTCGATCAGTGCCAGCCGCGCGACGCCGGCGCTGGCGTAATCGCCGGGATAGAGATTGAGGTTGGTAATGTATCCGTCGACCGGTGCCTTGATGTCGCTGCGGGTGAGATTCAGACGGGCTACGTCTCGAGCCGCGAGCGCGGCCTGATAGTTGGCCATCGCCTGACGTGCCTGTGCGCCGGCGTCTTCTCGCGCTTCCGCGGAAATGACTGAGCTTTCCAGTTGTGCCCGTCTGGACGCCTGTTGCGCGCGCATGTCGAGTTCCGACTTGCGCAGTGCGACTTGCGCGTCGGCTTGCGCGAGTGCATACCGGAACCGGTCCTTGTCGATGCGGAATAGAACGTCTCCCCGATGTACGACCTGGTTGTCGTTGATGAGCACGTCCGTGACGATCCCGGACACATCCGAGGCGATGTTGATGACCTTTGCCCGAATGCGACCGTCGCGCGTCCATGGCGCATACATATAGCGTTCCCAGAGCGCGTAGGCGAGCGAGACCGCCAGCGCGAACAATAGCAGCGTCACTGCTATGCGGATCAAGGTTTGGAGGCGCATGGCGTCGTTCTGAGCGTGATCGGTTGACGATTACCGGCCGAGAAGAAGGCCGATACCACTGAATAGGGACACGAACAACGAGACGCGGAATAACGCGGGGTGCCAGACGTGTCGGTAAAGGCCGGTGCGGCCGAGTAGCCTGTCGGCGATCCAGTAGGCGATGCAGCAGCCGACGAAGATCGGCAGGAGGCTCGGCACGAGAAGCGAGATGAAGGACAGTTCAGTGAACATCGGTCGCCCTCGTCGTTTTGTGTGCTGATTCGGCAGCGCCCGCTTCCACGCCGCCGCCGAGCGCCATCATCAACTGTGCCCAGCTGTCCAGGCGCGCCGCACGAACAATGGTGAGGCGTTCCTGCGCCTGAAGCAGCTCGGTTTGCGTAGACAGGACGCTCAGATAATCGGCGATGCCGGCTCGATACCCCTTGATCGCGTAGTCGTACGCACTCTGGGCTGACTCTACCGTAGCTTCGATCTCGATCTGCTGTCTGCCGAGCGACTGCAGGGAAGTCACTTGATCGGCAACGTCCCGGAATGCCGCGAGGACGGTCTGATTGTAGGTCTCGACGGCCTGGTCGTAACTGGCGACGGCGACCCCGTATCGTCCCTTGCGGAGGCCGCCGTCGAAAATCGGCAACGAGATCGCAGCGCCGAATGAGTGTACGAGTGCGTCGTTGTTGATCAACGTGAAAAATCCCCCGAACGCTGCCGACACCAACCCGGCAGTCGCAATCAGATCGATGTTCGGATAGAAGTCGGCTCTTGCCACATCGATGACCTTTGCGCTGGTCTCGACCCGCCAGCGCATGGCCGCGATATCGGGCCTACGGGCGACCAGGTTTGCCGGAAGCGTCGCCGGCAACGCAACGGGCACATCGAGGCGCAGCGCGGGGCGAACCAAGCTCGCACCGGCACCTGGCCCTTCTCCGATCAACACGGCGAGCGCATTGCGGGTTAGCGTGATTTGACGGTTGAATTCCTCGATGCTGGCCCGGGTCGCGCTAACCGGCGTGCGTGCCTGCACGACTTCGAGCGGGCTGGCCAGCCCGGCCTTCACACGCCGTTCGATAATGTCTACGGTATTTTGCTGGCGGGCAAGCGTGGCTTCAGCGACATCCCGCTCGTCGAATGAACGCGAAAACGCGACGTAGGTGCGAGCGACCGCAGTCTGAAGCGTCAGTTTCACCACACGGGCGTCGGCGGAGGCGGCCTGCGCGTTGTCCAGCGCGCCTTCCAGTTCGCTGCGATGCTTCCCCCACAGATCCAGTTCGTATCCGAGGTTGACGCCGATCGCGTTGCTCCACACAGTGTTGCCGCCAGGTGGGCTGGGACTGGCATAGCGAGCAAAGCGGGTCCGTGTGAAATCCCCGCTGACGGATACGTTGGGGTAGCGCGACGCACCGGCCATTCGCGCAAGCTCGTCGGCCTGGTCGACCCGTGCTAGAGCGATCTTGAGCGACGGGTTGTTGAAAACGGCTTTCGCGACCAGCTCGTCGAGCTGAGCATCGTTCCAGTGGGACCACCATCCGTCTGTCGGCCAGTTCGCGTCGGTGAGTGCGGCTTCAATTACGTGGCCGAGATCGACGGCGTGATCGTCGATCATCGCCGATCGAGGCGAGATGCCATCGGTGTTCGCACATGAGGCCATGAGCATGACGCTGAGAATGGCAAGAGGCGGAAGGGCGCGCAGGGTGATCATCGGTCTTGACGAATGCTATGCGCGTTGCGAGGCCGCGCGACCGGCGTCCGATTCGACCGTGATCGGAATCAGGTTGTCCTGCAGCGACAATCGTATGTAGTTGAGACAATTGCGGAGCGATCGGTGTGCGTCGTTTTCGTTCGCCGGCTGATTCGTTACGTTGTCAACCGAGCGAAGCGCGGTGACGACCGCTTGTTCGGCAGCCCTCAGCGTTCGGACGGAGGGGGACTCGAACAGATCGGCAATGGGTTTGCGAATATTATGTCCAGCCGCTTGCCACGCGGAATCGACGTCGACGTTGTGTGCGGCCTCGCGAATTTCGATAATGCTTCGTCCAATTTCGATTGACGCAAAGCACCACGCAAAAAGCTCTTGTTGACTGTATCGGCTTTTAGTGGGGCGCGCTGCGATCTGCTGGACGAAATCGCGTACGCCGGCGTCGAACCTCGCCATCAATCCGGGGATATTTCCGTAGCATGCATCGGTCGATACGAGTCGCCTTAGCTGGCGGAGATACAGACCGGTTACCCAGTTGCCTGCGTAAGGAGCCACAATGGAATACGCCAGCGATGCCGCCGAGATGCCGAGCATGGCGGCGAAACCGGTGTCCAGGGCGCTGACCGGGGCGTAGACGCTCGGATTGGTGAGGTTGCCGAGGAAGCAGAAGTAGATGTTAAAGCCGAGTCCAATCGTGGCGGTTTTCGGGAAGCTGTTCAGGTAGGATCCGACCATGATGAACAGGGCGAGAGTTGCTGCGAGCTCGGCGAATCCGTCAAGGCGGGGGAGGAGCGCGAAATTGAAGAAGAGGCTTGCGATCCAGGCGGCGAAGCAGCCGATGACCGTCTGACGGGCCGCTGTTGCCGGAGCGGGCATGATCGAATAGAGCGCACTGGAGATCGTCGCCGTGGTGACGGCGCTGGCCGCGCCCGTCCATCCGGAACCGATCCAGAATAACGAAACGGTGCCGACGGCGAGGATTGCACGAAATCCGGCGGCGGCGGAGACCACGCGATTGGCGGTTGTGGCGACCCGAACCGGTGTTGGACCGATTCGACGTCGACGTTCCCGCGGGGGGCTGCGCAAGCCGACGAAGTCGTCGAGATAGCGCCGCAGGCTGACGCACGCCTGGCGGAGCAGGGCGATGCCGGTTTCCATATCGCGACGCGCGGATGCGGATGTCGACTCGAACGAACGAAGGCGAGCTTCGTGAGTCGGCAGGGAATGCGCGACGAAGTGATCCAGGTCGGCGATAAAGCGTCTGACATCGCTTAGCAAAGGTGCTCCCGCGGCTTTCTCTCCCTTCACAATCCGCGCCGCGTGGAGGCACACTTCTCGCACGAAGGCGGATGCGGTCTGGTCTCTGGAGGCTTCGACGCGGCGACGGAACTGATGGAGGGCGTGAAACCGGGCGCCAGCGTCAAGGAACTCACTGGCGAGGCGGGTCATGATGTCGTTGCGTTCGCGCAGGTCGGGATCTTCGAACACCGCCGCGCTACGCAGATTTTCAAGTTGGGCGCGCTCGGCGATCAGCCGGATGTGCAGCGCGCTCAGTTCGTCCGGCGAGAGGTTCTTCGTCAACGTGGAGCGGACGAAGCTCATGAAATCAACGTAGTGATCCTCACCACTTTTCAGCAGCATGTCGCGGACACGCCTGGGCAGCAGCAGTGCGCTCGCCAGTCCGGCGCATACGATACCGACAGACACTTCGCTGAGGCTCGTGACGACGTTGGTGACGATGTCATAGGGGTGATCGATCGACGGTAGCGCGGCGATGCACGTCGAATAACCGGCAAGGACGAATCCGTAGGATTGATAGTTCCGGAAATAAGCAGCTCCCCAGGTGCATACGCCGATCCAGAGCACCAAGGCCGTGAGGAATAACACGCGTTCCTGAGGGAAGAAGCCGACGAGCACCACCGCCGCGAGATTGCCGACCAGCATGCCGACACCGCGATAGAACCCGCGAGCTATGACCATGCCGCTGTGCTGATGCATCATCAGGATGACCACCGTCATCATCGCGGTTCTCGGAGCGGCCAGCTCGAGCCGCATCGAGATGCCGGTCGCTAGTATGACGGCGATTGCCGTCTTGAAGACGTGGAGCAGCCGGGCGCCGTCGGTTTGTCCGTAAAGACGCGCCGCCGCGAGTATGTCGTGCCGGAGGTCAGGACTCGCGGGTGGAGAGGGGGGCGGGGATCGGTCGGCTTGCATACGGGTATTTCGGTTGGCTCTTGTCGCTCGATCACTCCCGCTTACGAGCGACGATCGATGTCAACCTGATTGCCGCGCGCTGAATGGCATGACGACATTACGCGCGTTCGGAATCCAATTGTTCGTGGTTCCGCAGAGCGTCCTGAGCCTTTTGGTAGCTCTCAATCAGCAAATGATAGACAGGCCATACCGCGCTGTAGATTTCGGCGAACTGTAGCGCAACTTCGCGGTGCCACGTTCGTTGAATCTCCGCACATACCGCTGCCGTGTCCATAGGCACTACGCCGGCCTGCACCATACGCGCCAGCGCGAATTCCTCGGAGATCTTCGAGTAGGTGCCGGATGCGTCGACGACCGCGAATACCGTAAAGCCGGCATGGACCGCGCTGATGCTCGGAAAAGCCACGCAAATGCTGGTGATCAAACCGGCGATGATCAGCGTTTTTCGGCCCGTAGCGTCGATGGCGGCGACGAGGTCGGGGTTATCCCACGCGTTGATCTCGCCTTTGCGCGCGACGTACTTTGCGTGAGGCGCATACTGGCGCAACTCCGGGATCAGCGGACCGTTGGGCCGCTGGGGAACGGACGCGGTCGTGATGACCGGTATCTTTGCTAACGTCGCGACCTGCGCGAGTGCTGTGACGTTTGTTCGCGCCTCGGAGACGTTCAGATCCTCGACGTGCTGAAACAGGCCACTTTGGTGGTCGATGATCAGCATTGCTGCGTTGTTCGGATCAATGGCGGGACGTTGACCGTTGGAGTTAGCAGGCGGGGTCATGAACTTCTCCTGGCTCGGATGTAGGCGGCCTGGGCGCGGTTCGAACGCCGGAATGCCGTCATGATGATTACGCTTACGCGCCGGTGGGTTGCACTTTTCGCAGAACTTTCCATGCGAGGTCTCGACGCAGACGCGCCACGAACCCACCGGCAGACAAGGTTGACTACTGCGCGCTACCCTTTGCCGCGAGGAAACTTCCGTACAGATTGCCGTAAAACGGAAGGTGTTCCATCATGACGACTCCAATTTCTTGCCCGAGAGGTTGACTCCAGTCACCCAGCAACTCTCCGAGAACAGCAACCCACGTCATCGGAACCACGCCTGCTTGTGCCAGGCGAGCGATGGCCACTTCCTGCACCAGCTTGTTCCAGGTTCCCGATGCGTCGATGACGGCGTAAACGTCATAGCCCGCCTTGACCGCCGACAGGGACACGAATGCAACACAAACTTCGGTCGATACACCGGCAACGATCAGCTTCTTGCGGCCTGTCTTGCGGACCGCCTCGACAAACTCCTGGTTATCCCAGGCGTTGACTTGACCAGGACGGTGGATCACCGGCGCGTCCGGCAGGAGGCTGGGAATGATCGGCAGCAGCGGTCCGTTCGGGCCACTTGATGCGCTGGTCGAGGCTACAGTCGGCAAATTCAAGATCTTTGCCAGTTTGACCAGTCCAGTGACCGCAGTCATGTACTCAGGGACGCTTTGGTCCTGAATACCGTTCGAAAGGCCGGTCTGGTGATCGATCAGCAGCAGCGCTGCGTTTTCGGCGGTAAGACGGTCATAGCTCATTTTCACTCTCCTGCATTGATAGGGGCGGCATAGCAGCCGATCGGGAGCGCGTAACGCTGCGCACTGAATCCTCGCGCACAAGGATTTGGCTCGAGGATCACTTGCGATGATTCCCCGGATAGGTTACAGAGCGCGATCACGCAATGTCCTTAACTACGCATAAAACGTTTCTGAAATCGAAGCCCCTTCACCGAGCGCGGAACGTCAGCTGGTTCGCGTCAGTTGTGCCCGAGGAGCCGGTACGATCGAAACGATCAGCGCGAAAGACAGAGCGGGGACTGTCCGGAAGGACTTGGGTGCCGGACGCCAGGTCGCCTTTTCGCGCGGCCGGCATCGATGCCATCAACTCGATCGGGAGCAAGGCTGGTCGGGGTGCGCTCGAACAGACACTGCGAAAACGGGCATAGCGCCTGTTGACCGTACAGGGAGCATGCAGATCAATGATTCCGCCTCGGTTCGCGCCCGGCAACCCAGACGTGCCGATTTCAGAAACGTTTCAGTGCGGCTCAGGACTTTACGCGGTCGCACATCGTAAAGTATGTGAACCTGAGAAGTCCGTGCTGATCGACGGTCCTTCGCGCCGCTCCACGGGCAGCAGTGCCCATCCACCGACAGGGAAAAGACGATGACCGTCCAAACGACCGACGCGGTTGACGCGGACGCCATATTCTTTAATGGCAAGATCGCGACGCAGCACGATAAGCGATCGTTCGCCACCGCTACGGCAAGAACCTCGCAGGGCAACGACCGCGAGATGATGCGATACACCCACTCGAGCACGCGGTGCATCGACCTGCAGGGCCGCATCGTCTTTCCCGGCGTGAACGATTCGCACCTGCACGTGATTCGAGGCGGTCTGAACTTCAACATGGAGTTGCGGTGGGGCGGCGTACCGTCGCTTGCCGATGCGCTGGACATGTTGCGCCGGCGTGGTGGTGTGCACGGCGCGGTCCGACACTGGAAGAGTTCAATGCGATTGCGCTGGACACCCCCGTGTTCATCCCTTCACCGCTATGACAGCGCGGCGCGCGGTTGGCTACACGAAGGAAGCCTCGAATCCGGGAAGGAGATCGAGGACTTTGCAAAGTGGGAGAAGATGACGAAGCCCGGTGTCGGCGACGAGTTCCTCAGGATGAGCGGCGCTGGCGAGAGGCCCGTTTTTTCCGCTGCCGATATCGAAGATTTTCTCGAGCCGAGTCCGGCTCTGCCGGCAACGCTCGAGAGCGAACGCGCCGCCGTGGTCAAGCAGTTCGTGCAGAACCGCTGGCCGTTCCGCCTGCATGCCGTCTCCGACGAATCGATCAGCCACTTGCTGCATGTGTTCGAGCAGGTCAACCGCGAAGTGCCCTTAGACAGCCTGCGCTGGATCTTCGCCCCCCGCGAGACGATTTCCGGGATTCCATTCGCGCAGGTCCAGATGCGCACACCTGACGCACAAGCCGGAAGCGCTCCACGCGTGGTGGGCGGCAAGCCCACCTCGCCATGCAACAAAGACCAGTACTGGTGGCGCTATGCCCTCCTGCTGGGCTTCACGGCCGCCGCACAGCGGCGAAAGCTGCGTCTGGCGATAACCTTCCCCTGGACATCGGCGAAACCTCGGAGAAACAGGTGTGACATGGTACGGAGCCTGGTTGCAGTCTTTGTGGCAGCAGCGCTCAATGGCGAGGCTACGGCGCAAAGCAGCGTGACGCTGTCCGGCTCGCTGGATAACGGGTTGACCTACATCAATAACGATGGTGGACACCACCACGTGAAAATCGATAGCGGCGCCTCGCTTCCCAATTTCTGGACGTTGTCGGGCAAGGAGGATCTGGGCGGAGGAAACGTGGCTCTCTTCGAACTGTCAAGCAACTTCGATCTGAACAACGGCCAAACGCGCGCGCCCAATACGATATTCGGACGACGGGCGTGGGTCGGCCTGCAGACGTCCTACGGTACGGTGTCTCTCGGCAAACAGTGGGACTTCACGGGGGAATTTTTCAATCAGTTTAACGTGAGCGTCCTGGGCACCGGGTACGGGATACATCTGGGCGACCTCGATCGCACCAATAACGACCGGCTGACCAACTCGGTCAAATACGTGAGCCCGACGCTGTGGGGCGGATTTTCATTCGGCGCCATGTACGGCTTTCGTAGCCCGGGGCAAGGCATCCACGACGGAAGCGGCTGGAGCGCCGGCGCCCAATATGTAAACGGCCCGCTGGCGATGGCTGTCGCTTATACGTTTGTCGCCAATCCCGTACTCGATCCTTACGCTCAGACCGGTACCCATACCTTCTTGGGGGTGCCCGTCGCGACGGTAGTGGACAACACCGCGACCGTTCTGGAACCGTCGCTTCAGATCGACTCTTTGGGAACGTTGGGGGTCGGCGCTTCTTACGCCATCGGCAACCTAACGCTCTACGGCAACTTCACCAACACGGCCCTCAAGAATCCGGGTAAGAAGTCGTTCATGCGTGTCTATGAAGGCGGGGTCACCTACCAGATGACCCTGGACGTGATGGTGTTCGGTGGCTATCAGCACACGACCTTCGAGGATCACGCGTGGAACCAGGTGTCGGCGGGCGTGCTGTATTTCCTCTCGAAGCGCACGAATCTCTACCTCGCGTCCGACTACATCAAGGCGTCTGCCGGGGTAGATCCGGTTCTCGGTGCAGCAACTTTTGCGCCGTCGCTGTCCCGGGAGCAAGCCGCCGTTCGGGTAGGTATCCATACCTTTTTCTGATCGATCTTCACGGCGCACGAGGGTCCGCAGGAAATCGAATTTGGGAAAGTATTCAGGATGGCGCACCTCCCAATGAGAACGAGAGGGTCAAAGAGGGTCGGCCGGGGCCATACATTGCGCGCAGCGATGCCAGTTCTGGGGCGTCGATGCTGAGCTCTGCGCTTAGATGGCGCCAAAGCACCGACGGGATGACTCGAAAGGCATCGAGCAGACGCCCGCTCATGCGCAGGAAGCCGATGTGCAGCGCCAGGCCAAGCTTCAGTCGATTGCCGCGTCGCACCGCGATCAGTTCGCGCTCGGCAGGGCTGAACGTAAAGAAGGCCTGCAACTCGAAGGTGCTGATCTCGCGCGGCAGCTCGCGCATGCCCAGGTACGTGGTCTGCCAGCCTTGCATCGCGCGCCTCCGTCGGTGGGACGTTCACGATACGCCTCAAAAAAGCGAACAGCAACGTCAACAGAATCAATGGCGTACTACCTGCCTCCCGCGCCCATACTGGCTCCGCGTCGGGGCTGGATTTCGGCGGTACTTGTTACCAACCGTACTTGATTTCGATGCCCACGTAGTCGGCATTACGGCCGCCTGCATCGCGGACCGACTTGCCCACCTGGAAATGCACGGCTTCAACTGAACCGATCAAGTTCGCAGCAATCGTCCAGTCTGCGCGCAACTGCACGTACATGCCAGTCCATCGCGTACCATGTCCCGCTGTACCCGGCACAACCGCATTGGCCTGCTGATACACCGCGTCTGCCGTTGTCTCCCGCCACTGGAATCCTAATGCGCCAAGCAGCGTCAGATTACCCGACGGTTTCAATGTGATCGACGGCTTGATATGGATCAGGTTGGCATAGCCGGTGTAACCCGCGATGGTAAAGTAGTATCCATTGGGAAAAAGCGGGTTGAAAGTCTCCACCCGACCATCGCCAGGATGCCTGTCACCGGAAGCCGCATCGATCTGCACACCCAGGCGGGGAGTCCACGGCAAATCCAGCGTGTAGCCGGCAAGTGAGCCGACCGCCCAGGCGGCAATCGTCTTATTGCCGACATGCCCAGTCTGCAGCATCGACTCAACATCCCAGTCAGCATGGCCAGCCTTCCCCGTGTACCGAAGGTCAAACACATCCCGATGTTCGTCTCCCGTTGCATCCAGAAATCGGGCATTGGTCCGGTTGTACCGGGAATAGTATCCGGAGATATCGCCAGGCCCAACATTCTGACGTTCGAAACGCACCCCGCTGAACGTGAGATGGCGGTTGGACACATCATCGAACGCCGAGATGGCGCGATTCTGTACTGGCTGTGTCGCATAGCCGATGAAGCGCCACTTCTGGTACTCGTAATTGACCCAGATACCGTCATACGCTTGCCGTACGTTCGGGCCATCGCGAACGGAAATGAAACGCTGCAAGTCGAATGCCATCTCCTGACGACCGACTCTGAATTTCACGGTACCAGGTCCTAGCGGGCTTACCCACGCGACAAATGCCTGCTCAAGATCAAGCGGGTTTTTGTCAACCGGCGACACGGAATTCTTGCCGAACGCCCTGGCATCTTCCAACTGAACGAAGAACTGTAGATGCCCAATACGCGCATCGGCACTCACCTGCGCGCGCTGGATAAGATAGGTATCCGAATGCCCTGTCCCGATACCGAACAGTGGCGCATCGTTCACCTCGAGTCGTTCACGCAGGTTCGCCCCGAGCGACAGATACGAATCCGGGTCGCCACCAAGAGGGATGTACTTGAGACCATCAAGCGGCCGCCGGGGCACGCACGGATTGGCCAGTACCGACCAGTCTTCCTGCCAGCGGTTGAAGAGCACCTTTGGTCGCTTGGCAGAACAGACAGGAGTCGCAGGTCTGGACGCAATGAGCTCATCGGTGTCAGCATGCGCGCCGCCACTGAGGCCAAACACGAGTCCGGCTATGATGACGTGAAGGAATTCGCCAACATCCGCAGCCGAGAATAATTTTGTCCGCATAAACGTCCTGTCTTCGTTCTGTCGCAAGTTTGACGCGACACGAAGTGTGCACTGACACGATGAGGAGTCCGTAGCGGGTCCATCCGGGCCGTGCTGAACCTTTCGTCATGGCTTGAAGCCGCTACCAAAATTTGGCTGAATCGTCAGCCGGCGCCACCTGCCGACGAGGTCACTGATACTGCCCCGCCAGTGGGACTATCTACCGGCTCCTGTCGCCGATGTGCTCGCGTTTATGTCCGTTGCTCTACCGCGTGACGCGAATGCCAGCCAGACCAGCCCAACAAACGGCAGAAGCAGTGCCCAGAATGCAACATGCCGGTACGCAACGGCACCGGCTATTGCACCGGCAGCGAAAGAAATGATCGCCGGCAGCATCTTGCCCAACCGCATACCCGCGACCGTCTTTACCTCGGCTGGGGCGTAAGGCCCCACGATATCGAGCGCGTCGAGGACGACTTGTGTAACGTTGCCGGTCATCACCGTGTTCGGCACACCGGGGCGAGACACAAGCCGGCTGTGGGCATTCTGTACGCCCATCGCAGCCGCCCCGAGCATGCCGCATACGATGACCAGCGCGCTGTTAGTGTTCACGACGGGAGTGACACATACACCGACAAGACAAAAGGCGAGCAGCAACCCTGCCTGGACCGAATAGAGGAGGCATGCACCTTGGTTGGGGGTTTCCGGCCGCGTGATTCCGACCAGCACACTGCTCAGTACGACGCCTGCAATAAACGCGGGGAAGGCCATCAACTTCAGGAACACTCCCTGCCCATAACCCGCCACATCCGCGCCAATCAGCACGAAGTTCCCGGTCACATGTGCGGTGAATAACCCGAACAATGCGACGAAACTAAGTGTGTCCACGTAGCCTGCGATTGCAGCTAGTGCGCTGTCCTCGGATTTCATTGCTTCCTCCCAGCCGGTCGGCATTCCTCGCGTGGATACGTGACTCGCCATGCCAACCTGTTTTACCTCCAGGCTCTACTGGGCAGTTGCGTGAATCTCGGCAATATAGCCGCCGGGGAACTGCACAAGGGCCGCTTCGCGCTCGCCGGATTTGAACGGCTGGACCAGCACAGTGACCCCCGCCGCCTGCGCATTTTTCAGCGTGTCGGTAAGATCCGCCACCTCATAGCCGGTCATTTCGCGACCAAATGGATACGGTAGATGGCCGTCCGTCACCAATACCGTCATCTTTCCAAATCCCGACTCGATGCGCACACGACGGTACTCTTCTTCCGGGCGGCCGATTTCGATACCAGGGGCCTTACGATCGTCAGAGACAACCTTGCCGTGCGAAAACGCCACGAAATTGCGGATCAGTGCATCGGCGCGCTCCGGCGAGACGTAAATCCGATCCTCCGGCACAGTCTGCAGAGCGTCGTACTTCCGCGCCTGAGTGTGCCAGTAGAGTTGCATGTGGACACCGCCCGGCCACGAAATAATCGCATCGCGGCCGATCGGATCGGGGAATGTTGCAACCGTCACATCTGCGCCGTGAGCCTTGGCTGACTTCACTGCTGCATCCATGTCGGCTACGAGGTAACCCGTGCGCTCTTCGCCAAACGGATAAGGAATCGGCGTCTTGAAGCCGAACACGGAAATCGTGCCGACCGGTGTCAATACAAGCTGCGACATGGTCTGACTTGGCGTGGGTGTGACCTGGAACACGCCCTGCTGTGACTTATGACCGCCGAAGGTCGCAACGAAGCTGTCTGTGAATCGGTCGAAGTCCTCCGGGGCTACATAGACATGGGTTGTATCGTACTGGGGGCCGACAGCAAGAGTCGGACTTGCTGCCGGCTTTGCCGATGAAAGGGGCGATGCAACAAGTCCGACGGCAAACAATGTCGTCGCGACCGCGAAACGCAGGCTACGCATGATGGAGGAAGCTCCTTTAAGTCTTTTATGCTGACCAAAAGTACTGAGAACGTCCTAAAGCATTTTTGACTTTGGCGATCCATGTCACCGCGATAAGGGCAGCGATTAACCCGAGGTGCTCGAAAAAACCGTTCAGCGCAGAAAGACGCGCCACCCCAGCGAGGTTCCAGAAATCGTTGGCCAGGAGCATCGCAATTGCCGTCAGACACCCAAGCCCACCGGCGCCCAGCCAGACCAGCCGGTTCGCAAGCACACATGCCGATCCGCCAATTTCGACGACAATAGCGAGCGCCGCCCATACCCATCCGGGATGCAGTCCGAAATGCTCCTGCTCGTGGATGGCTGCGTCAAAGTGCAACAGTTTGGTCACACCGCCAATCACGTAGGACGAAACCAGCGCCGTACGAAGCAGTGGCAGAAGCCAGGGCCTGGCGAGAATCGCGGTCACCCAAGTCGGATCCTCACGGACGTTCGCATCCACGTCACACCGCCCAGGAGAAACGTTCGAGTGCTGCCCAGGACGAACGAAGATCGAAGGCAGGAGAGTTGTTTGACCAGGCTTTTCCATGATCATGTCGATGAACGACGCGCGCCGTGGAGCATTCACCTGAAGCTACAGAAAGCTGCTGCAGCGGCGATTGGCCGTGGCCCTTCGCGTCTTTCCAGGCCACGAAGGGCACGCATCGGCGCGCTGGCGACCAATCAGGCAATGCGGGTACTGGATCGTTGCCGCCGAGAGACGCTAATGCGCCCGCCCCATCTACAACGCGTCCGCGTTCATTGGTCAGTCGCGACACGGTATGCGCGACCTCGCCCTCGGCGCAGGTGAAGGAATCGAGGCCAACGAGTCGGGTCGTCGATCTAACCAGCGGCCCTATGTCTGAGTCCAGATCCATTGCGATACCGTCGCTGATTTTAAAGGGGATCGCCGTTGGCTTTGCCCCTGCAAGCGTCGTAGAACAAGCGTTGCACATGACGAGGTGCTGTAGGGTTGCTGAATCATTCATGAGCGGGGTTCTTGGTTTTCACAGTGTCATGCTTCACAGGAGGCTTTCCCGGCAGACCCATGACCACGTGTCCCGTACCAGTGCGACAGGCACCGCGTGAGCAACCGGCGACAGGTGACAAAAGCTTTCTGGTTAGCGGGAAGCCAGCTCACCGCGCTCACAAGCAGACCAATGAGGGTGATAAGCGACGAGATTGATGAGCTCATATTTATGGAGCTATAAGCAAAAAGCCCTGCAGCGTAAGAATCGCGCTTGTCGGTTCTCGGCATGTTTCCCCAAGCGTACCGGTTCGCTTGCGGTCCTTCGCTGCGGAGCAGTCTTCGACGCTGCCACGCAGGCCCAGTGGAGACCACTGGGGGGCAGTGGCGCCGAACAGGCCGGCCCGATCGCCGGCCATATCGACATCGAAAGCTACTAGTGACCTTCGCTGGCACCAAACATTGTCTTGGCGTAAATCAGGCCGAGGCCATAGCCTCCGCCATGAGCTATGGACGTGGCGACGGTCTGGTTGTAGGTTTCACCGCGCGCCCAGTCGCGTTGCAGTTCGAGCAGATACTGCAGCGAGGTCATGGGGCGTGCGCCTAGTTGGATCATTCGCTCCATCGCGCGCTCGTGTGCTTCGTCGGACACGTCACCGCAAGCGTCCGCGATCACATAGACTTCGAACCCCTGGTCGAGCGCCGACAACGCCGGACCCACGATGCAAACAGAGGTCCACAGACCAGCGAGCGCGATCTTGTCCTTGCCGATTGCATTGACGCGCTCGGCGATACGGGGATCTTCCCATGTGTTCATGGTCGTACGGTCAATGACTTGCTCTTCGGGAAAGACCGACCGGATCTCATTGAAGATGGGACCAGAAAATGACTTTTCTGCGACTGTAGTGAGGATTGTCGAAACCTTGAATTCCTTCGCGGCCTTGGCGACCATGGCCGCATTGTTTCTCAGTGTGACTGCGTCGATAGACTTGGTCGCGAAGGCCATCTGCGACTGGTGGTCGATCATGATCAACGTATGATTGACTGGATCAACCAGGGTCTTTCCGGGCTGTGCTTTTGCGACAGGCATAGTGGCCTCCTTAGGGGGCTGTGAATAATCAGGTTTCCCGAAACCGGGCTAATGTCGGGCTTTTTGCCCAGACTCTTTGTGTGATGAGTCGTGTCCTTT
Source organism: Paraburkholderia ultramafica (assembly GCF_902859915.1). GTDB lineage: Bacteria > Pseudomonadota > Gammaproteobacteria > Burkholderiales > Burkholderiaceae > Paraburkholderia > Paraburkholderia ultramafica. The sequence continues at coordinate 5,835 of NZ_CADIKK010000034.1, read as the reverse complement.
CGGCGAATCGGCGAGTTGGGCACTCCAGCACGGCAAACCAAAGCAAACCTGCTTGACGTAGTGGCCCCTTTGCAGATGCGCTTCTGCCGACGCGCGATGTACCAGTGGTTCCGTTTCTCGTGGCATGCTGAAAAAGTCCTGCTGCTGCATCATATGAACCATCCTGAGTTTGCCCAAAGTTACTCCCCGGTCGGCCGCCTCACGATCTGTGTCAAAACGCGAAACAGCTACACCCGAGTGCGCCCCAGAAACCATTGGCATCGTTCGTCGGAACATTGCTGCGCCACGCCCACATATGCCCGTGACCGTGTACGCCGCACAGATTCGCACAACTGTCGACGCAGGCGTTCAGCGAACCTGCCGCCGGCCGGTAGCGGCTGTATCCACCAAACTCGGCAACCGGCGACCACGACGGGCTGACGGGCAACGGCGGCGGGGCGAGCGGGCTGAACTCGTCGTCGGCGTAGACGACCTTGCCGTTTACGACCGTCAGTACGGACGAGAGGTATTTGATCAGCGGTTCGTTGATCGAGAAGTAGTCGTCGGTGAGCGCGACGAAGTCCGCGAACTTTCCCGGCGTCAAGGCCCCTTTGCAGTCCTCCTCTCCCGAGAACCAGCTGCTACCGACGGTGTAGCGGCGAAGTGCTTCCATGCGGTCCAGCCGGTTTTGCTCGGGATACATCGCTGTGCCGCCCACCGTGCGTCCTGAGACCATCCAGTACAGCGAGACAAACGGGTTGAAGCTGGCGACCCGCGTCGCGTCGGTCCCTGCGCCGACCGGCAGCCCAGCGGCCAACATCGCCCGGATCGGCGGGGTGCGTGCGACGGCTTCGGCGCCGTAGCGTTGCATGAAGTATTCGCCCTGATAGGCCATCCGATGTTGCACGGCGATGCCGCCGCCGAGCGCGGCGATGCGGGCAATATTCGCTTCGGATATGGTTTCGCAGTGGTCGAAAAACCAGCGCAGACCATCGAAAGGGATCTCGCGGTTCACCTGTTCGAAAACATTGAGGAAGCGGCTGATCGACTCGTCGTAGGTCGCATGCAAGCGGAACGGCCAGCGGTTCTGTACGAGTAGCCGCACGACGGCGGTCAGGTCCGCCTCCATCGTCTCCGGCAGGTCGGGACGTGGCTCAAGAAAGTCCTCGAAATCGGCTGCCGAGAAGACGAGCATCTCGCCGGCGCCGTTCATATGGAAGAACTCGTCGCCGTCGCCGGGCTTCGTCATCTTGACCCACTTGGCAAAGTCGTCGATTTCCTTTCTGGCGTTCTGAGTGAACAGGTTATAAGAAATACGCATGGTCAACTCGCCGCGTTTCGCCAGGTCCATGATGACCGCATAGTCATCGGGATAAGCCTGAAAGCCGCCGCCTGCGTCGATGGCGCTCGTCACGCCGAGACGATTCAGTTCACGCATGAAGTGACGGGTCGAGTTGATCTGGTCTTCGTAGCCAAGCTTGGGGCCTTTGGCAAGGGTCGCATAGAGCAGGCCGGCGTTAGGCCGTGCGATCAGCATGCCGGTTGGGTTGCCGTGCCGGTCCCGCTGGATTTCACCCCCTGGAGGGTTGGGCGTGTCTTTGCTGTAACCTACCGCACGCAGGGCGGCGGCGTTTAGCAACGCGCTGTCATACAGATGAAGCAGAAAGACGGGGGTGTCCGGGGCGATCGCGTTGATTTCTTCGATCGTGGGTCCGCGCCGCTCTGCGAACTGATGCTCGTTCCACCCACCCACTACCCGTACCCACTGCGGTGCTGGCGTGCGCGCCACCTGTCGGCGCAGCATATCGAGTGCGTCGGCAAGCGATGGGACGCCGTCCCAGCGCAACTCCATATTGAAGTTCAGGCCCCCGCGAATCACGTGCAGATGCGAGTCGTTCAAACCCGGGATGACGGTCCGGCCCTGCAGATCGATGCGTTGCGTAGACGAGCCGGCGCGGGCCATCACGTCGGCATCGCTGCCCGTGGCGAGGATCCGGCCGTTGGCGACAGCCAGAGCCGTGACGAAAGACCGTTTATCGTCTTGCGTCGCAATCTTTCCATTAAAGAAGATGGTGTCCGCAATCGCGACGCTCTTCGATAAAGTATTCATCATCAAGACTCCTATTGAATCGTGCTGGCTCGTTCGTATGCGTGCAATGAGGGTCAATGATTCGCGCTGTGTGTCCAGGTTGGAAATGATGCTACGCAAATCGAGCGCTGAAAGTTATGAAACTGCTCTAAAACTTTCTCAAACATTCGCGGGCAATCGCAGCTTTGCTGAGAGGGTTGCAGTCGTGCGCGCGGCGATCCTTGCTTCAAAAGGGGACCAGGGATCGCTGGGTGGTGATGTGCTGGCAGGAGCGGGCGCCAAGTCCGGAAGATGCGTCCGACTCCGTCATTGCCTCCACTTCACGACGTCTATTGGCCGCGGCTCCCGTGGGTGAGCATTTCACGACTCTTTAAGGACATTTTCAGACTCCTCCTTCTACTCTGGAGGCATGCTTGCTGAGACGAGCCGTAATCGAAGGGAGGCAACGAACCGCCGAAAACAGCGTTCCGGACGCGGTTACCGTTGACAGACCGCGCAACCATACTTAGGGGTTGCGGATTTATTTCTGATGGCCTCTTCTGTTGTGCCAACACGGACCTTGCGTCTTGTCACGCGGCAACTCCATCTACAGGTCACTGATTGCGGAGGCTCGAAAACTGCTTTTCATTCAGATCGATCGCGTGATGTTGTTGTGTAACTTTCTGAGTAAACTTCAGGAGATTAAGTCAATGAAACTCTACATCTACTCCTTGCTTGCGGGTGTTCTGGTTGGGGTGATCTACAGTCTGATCCAGGTGCGCTCGCCGGCGCCGCCGCTCATCGCGCTTGTCGGACTCCTCGGCATCCTTGCCGGCGAGCAGGTTGTCCCGGTCGCAAAGCAGATGGTTGCGGGAACGGCCTTTCATGTGGCATGGCAGCAGTCAAAGTGCAACCAGCATATGTTTGGACGACTACCGGGGGGCAACACTGCCGATACAGTTCGTGTCGCCTCAGAAAATCAGCACGACGAACGCACATGAGCGTCGCGTAAAGGGCATCACGTGTTATCGATTCTCAGGTCACCGCCAGGCGCGCGAGAGTCGTTTCAAATCGGCATGTCGGGAACGCGCTCAATCCCGGTGCGCGTTGCGGGCGCGTCTCAGGGTGTCTGGTTAAGCGCCGTCGTCCGGTGCTCGACGGACGGATAGCAGAGGTCAGTTGAAGGGGAAGCACACAGCCGGGTCTCTCCTTTACCCCATTGTGAAATCGAACGAGCAGGTGAGGTGCGTTCGCTGGGAGGATGACTTTGATGGACTGTCTGGACCTGGAACTCATGCGGCTGCGAGCTGCGGTAACCGCGAACTCCGCCGATGCGGGCGTTTGGCGATGGTATGCAGATCTGATGGAGGACAATCGCCTTAGATGTACGAAGACAATCCGTGGCTGGATGATCGAGATTGATGGGGCTTGTGCCGTTCAGGACCGGTCATTCGACTGCGCGATCAGGCGAGCCTACTACGCATTCCCCGATATCAACTGCAACCCGGGAAATTTTTCCTCGAAACGTCAAGGACGATCTGATTAAAGAGAGGGTAACCAAACTCAGAAAACTGGATATGACAAGGATGAACCTTGCCGCCAAAGTTTCCGTGGCCTGTGCATTCGTGATGCTACTGTTCTGACTGATAGAGGCCGACAGGCATATCATGCGAATCCACCGGTCACAACGAAGGCTAGGCGAGCAAGAGAAACTGGTCTATCGTCCGATCGGCGGCTTACGATTGGCTGGCTCATACCTTCGTATCAGGCGGCCTTGTCGAGCCCTCCGTCTAGGCCCATTCGAGACAGGTTGCAGGGGATGTTGGGGGGCATCGCGTGTCCGTGTTCGCTGAGGTGCTACTCTTGCATTTGTTGGTAGGCGCACACGGCGCGCATGCGTTTTAAGTAGCGTGCTGCGCGAGGCGCCTGGCGAAGTCCCTGCGCTGCCCGGCTTTGTGTCAGCACGTGGAGTGCCGCGCCATGTTGTTCTATCGCGCGCCAGGCACCAGTTCATGGGGGTCATGCTCAACGATGATTTTAACTGCAGCGAAACGCCCGCTCTCCGATCTTCGTCATACCTTCGTATAACAAGTTGATCGGTAACGGAGTTTCGGGAGGTCCTCAGGATTAAAACACGCGCCTACCGCCTGTTGAGACATGCTTGGGTATATGGCCACGACGCTGACGGAGAATTTGATCAACCGTTTATACAATGGTTTTGTGTGGATGTTCCGCCTATCTTGGTTCCATCGATAGACAAGCTGGCTGTGATCAGAGGCGGATGTTGTCGCTTGGGCAACGAGTGAAGCGTCACTCGCTGCAAGACGGTGCAGGATGAATCTGTCGATAATCGACCGGCAACAATCCGGCGAATAGCTTCCATGGAGAAGGACCGTAGCGCAATGCAACTTGAGTGACCCCGCGCGACAGCGAAGCAAGCGACGGGGGGCGAGCTTTTTTAGGTTTTCAGCCCAACTGAGGACGCAATGACCACGCACTCGGATACACCGTGAGCTCCGATGGTCGACCTAAATCGGTGGCAGGTCCCCTTGATTCAGGTTTTCAGGACGCGCCTTGTGATGTCACCCTGGACAACGAGCTCGTGTCGCGGTGGTACCGCATTGCCAGTTCGCCAGGCGCGCACGGCGATGAGAGCAAATGCGTTGACAGTTGGGCGCTGTCGTCGTGGGACCGTAGAGGCAATGCGGGCCATGTCACAATCGAGATCGTTGATCGCTCAACTTCCATGTCGGCGGTTCTCTCGTGGCGAGATCCCACGTGTTGCAATTACGGATATCAGGCGTGGCGGAGGACGGTCGCTAGGCACGAGGGCGTCTGTGCATTGAGCGGCGGGTCGGTACGCCGCGGTGATGCGATCTTTCGGCCGGCTCTGCGAGGCACGCGGCCGACGAATGCATCGGCAATGATTTTGGCTGTCTACATCGATTGCGCTCACCTCATACCCCCGCGGCCGTCAATCGAAAGGGCATGATTCGCGCGCTGATTGCGGACTAGTGCGTCGGCATTCGCTCCAAGCGGCGACTATGCGAAGTGGCCAGCTCGCAAGCGCAAATGCTTCCAGCAGGTCTTTGGCTGGAGCAAGACTGTCGGCAGGATTCGGCAGGCGATTTATCGAGGTCTCCAGCGAGTCGACCAACTCTTCCTGCTGACTCAGGCGGTCCACAACCTGACGCGCATGCGAACGCTTGCCACGCGAGCGGTGTGATAGTGCAAGCAGGCGAGAAGACGACATTGGCTGCACCTGAATCAAGGAAGTTCGGCATCAAATCGGCATGAGCAATTCGCTGCGACGGCCATTCTCAACGGGATGGCATGCACCCACGAATGGATTTTCAACAGCCTGCTGGCGCGGTTTTGATGCTTGTCCTGACCGATCACGCCGCCAAGGCTAGCGATAAAATGAGGAACGGTTATGCTGCCGCGCGTCAATCTGGATGAGAGACGCGCACAATCACGACGAAACGTCTCGATGGGCTGGGACTATGAATTGAAACGCCGCGCCCCGGGGCAAGTTTGCGCTCGCCCAAAGTCGTCCGCCATGGGCCTCGATGATCGAACGGCAGATTGACAGCCCCATCCCCAGACCAGCAGGTTTCGTTGTGTAAAAGGGGGCAAAGATGTGCTCGACGTCCTTCGGGGCAAAGCCGGGCCCCGAATCGCGTACCGCCACGAGCACGCAACCAGCGTCGGCTCTCCCGGTGGTGACTAACAGTTCTCGCGTGCCATCGCTGACGCCGCTCATGGCCTCGATCGCGTTGATGACCAGA
>NZ_CADIKK010000033.1 GCF_902859915.1 Paraburkholderia ultramafica | reverse complement strand
TGTAAGACCTTCAACAGCGCCTGCTCTCTGAACTCGACAGAATACGTTTGTTTCACCTTCAACTTGCACCTCTGATCTCTTGAAAATAAGAAAATTCAGAGGCGACATCTATTGTGACGCCGGGGGAGAACCTCCACGTCCTCCATCGCCGGCTGGAGCGCCTTGTAAATCGAATCGTCAAGTTCCGCCTGAGCCTTGGCGATGGCTGCCACCAAGTCCTCCCGATAACCGTGGCCGGATGGAGCGACGTTCAGGTGTTGTCGGGCGAACTTCAGAAGCTGGCTCGAGAACAGTCCAGGACGTGCGCTCGCCGATTCGGACCGCGCCTCGTCCTCTTCGGCGCCAAGCCCTCGTTGTGCCGGCACAAAATCCACGCGGATGAGCTTGCGCAGGAGCTGCAGCTCAACCGGCTGCGAACCAGGAGGTAGCTCCTGCAGGTCACGGCGCTTCCTATCTGCCAGGGGTCCCTTCGCGGGGTCGAGACGGTAAGCGGCGATCCGGCGAAGGTCCGAGGAGTGCCTGAGCCAGTAGTCAAGCAGGTCCATCGGCCAGGCGTGGCCATCCTTCGGAAGCTTGTGCACGGGAGAGCGCGCTTCGCGGTAGCGCCAGGCCAGCTTACGAAGTTCGTTTGCGTCTGACACAGGCTCGAGCCGAACCCGCACGCCGACTGCACCACCCGACCACTTGAGCGACGTGATGAAGGGAGCAATATGGTTGTATGCACCTTCCTTCGCGTCGAACCAAAGATCGATGAAAGGCATGCAAGCCAGCAGCTGCCGATATTGCTCATCCCATTTCTCGGCATCCTTGGAGTCCGTCGTGGGGTCCTCGTCGAGCGCCTCCCAGAGTTGGCTCAACTCGCGCAACTTCGCCCACTGAGAGAGGCTGATGTCGAAAGCGCGGAAGCCGGGCGACTCGCTCAGGAAGTTGCGAAGGACCGTTAGAAGGGAAGTCTTGCCGCTGTTGTTGGCGCCGACTAGGGTTGTGATGGCCTCATCGAGTTCAAGACGGGTCTTTGCCAGGCGTCGGAAGTTGCAGACCTCGACGCAGGCGAGCCGGATTGGTGAAGCGTCGGGAGGCGCAGTTGCTTCGGCCGATGGCGCTGCGGTCGCGCTCGGTGCGGGACTCGAGGCTGGGTTGGCAGTGGAAGAGGGAGCAGAAATCTCGTGCGTACTCATGGCGCCTTTATGCGGCCGCCCCGTTTGTCGGCGGCGAGTGTTGTAGCAGTCGCGATGCACCAGCGCGGCAACCGGTGCTCAACAGATTGATCATACCTTTACCTGGACGCAGGAACCACTCACTTAGCCACAACAAACGAAATCGTCCATGAACGGCAAAGTGATGCGCAAAATCCCTACCCCAGTTCGTGCATGGGCTGCTGGTGGTCATCGGTTGTCATCTTTTTCATTCCCTTATCTGGTCGTTGCTTGACCCATCCCCTATAGCTCGGCCCGGTCGCCGTTCAAAGTAAAAAGTCTTCGGGCCGTGACTCGCTGCGCCCGCTCCACCCCTCGATTTTGCCTTGCGCGTCACCCTGCTAGCCGGGCTACCGGGTGCGTATTGGCATGCAGCACTTCTGCGTAACATCTTCAACACCAGTTCGGCGAATCCTCCTTACGTCGGACCGAGCTCTATTCGCTGGCGCTCACCGGGCCTTCGTCCCGGCCATTCGGTGACGATCTCTTTCGCAAAGTCAAAAGCGCAGTCAGATGGAACGAACTAAGGGGCGCTGCCCCTGGCGCGGCACAAGGGATCTGGCTGCGCCCCGGCCGAGGGGTGTCCCCATGTTTCGCAAGCTGCAACACGGCCTGCGGCCGCCCTGCGGGTGGGTGATCCCCCTCCCCTCGTCCAGCCCTTGACGCCTTACCTCCCCGGTCGTCGCCCGACGGTCGTCGGGTGCATGTGCGCAACACCAGCACATACACCCCGAGACCTAAAGGAGAAAGACCATGAAGACACAGGCCAAGACCCTCCCCGATGTCTACACCCGCGTGACCGACAAAATCATTGCCGATCTCGAGCAAGGCGTAAGGCCCTGGGTGAAGCCGTGGAAAGGCAGCAATGCCGGCGGCCGCATCACCCTCCCCGTGCGTCATAACGGCATCCCCTATCAAGGCATCAACATTCTTTTGCTCTGGGGCGAACAGCTCGAGAAGGGCTATCAATCCAATCGCTGGATGACCTTCAAGCAGGCGCAGGAGCTCGGCGGCAATGTCCGCAAGGGCGAGCACGGCTCCCTGGTTGTCTACGCCAATAAGATCACGAAGACCGAAACCGACGGCAAGGGCGACAAGGTCGAACGCGAAATTCCCTTCATGAAGGGCTACACCGTGTTCAACGTCGAGCAGATCGAAAACCTGCCCGCCGAATATATGCCCCAACCCGAGGCAGTCCCCGCCGAACCCCTGCAGCTCATCGAACAAGCAGAAGCCTTCTTCGCCAAGACCGGCATAGTCGTCAGGCATGGCGGAAACCGGGCTTATTACGCGCCCGCGCTGGATGTCGTGCAAATGCCCATCCCGGAAAGTTTCGACACGGCCGAGAGCTACGCGGCCACCAAAGCGCACGAGTTCACCCATGCGACGAGCCACCAAACCCGCCTCGATCGGCAGCTTGGCAAGCGTTTCGGCGACGAAGCCTATGCAGCCGAAGAGCTCATAGCCGAGATGGGTTCAGCCTTCGTATGCGCTCAGCTGGGCATCACCCCGGAGGTCCGCGAAGACCACGCCTCCTATCTCGACCACTGGCTGAAGGTGCTCAAGGCCGACAAGAAAGCAATCTTCACGGCCGCCAGCCAAGCGCAACGCGCCTGCGACTACCTCTTTTCCCTGCAGACCGAAGCCGAGCAGCAAGCCGCCGCATGAACCGATCACCGAAAGCCTGGGGCGCACCGCTCCAGGCCGAGGTCAGGACCCGGAATCAAGGAGGGCATCATGAGCACCTTCACCGTTCTTTATGCCGTCAATGTCCCGCACTATGGCAGCGTGCAAATCGAAGCCGGAACGGCGGCCGAAGCAATCGCCACGGCAAAGACCCGCGACCCTGCAGAAATTTGCAACGAGCGCGACCGCAGCAACGCCGCCTGCGCGCGGATTGTGTCCATCACCGACGATAGCGGCCAGAGCATTGCCGAGGGTGTCACCCTCGACGGGGCATTCCTGCGATACGGCGGACGCCCCGCCTGGCTCCTCTGCGAGGCCGCGCCGGCAATGCTCGAAAGCCTGCAGAAAATGGTCACGCGCTCCGACGATCTTTTACGCGCGCTCGCATGCCCGGATTGTCGCAACGAACATCTCGTCGAGCGGCTTTGCGCTGCGTGTCATGTCGCCAAGGCCGTGATTGCCGCAGCGGCCGACGAGCAATGACGACAAGGAGCCGGAGCAGTTTTCGTTGCTTCATCCAGCGAGGGCACTCGCCCGGCTTTTTCCGCCCATATCCAGATCGGCCGCAAGGGCCTCAGTGGGGTTAGAGATTTAAAACACTTGATCTATTGCAGTGGTTACAGTAATACCGTTTGTGTAACAGGCAATCAAGAGATATTTTTCGTGTGTCAAATGCCCAAGCGTGGCCCCAAGAAAAAAACCTATATACACAAAATTGCCGAAAGCACCGTTAAATGGAAGCGGCCAGCAAATGGGCAAATGATGATCGGTTATGCCCGAGTTAGCACAAGCGATCAGAACAATCAGCGCCAGGTCGACGAGCTGATTAAATATGGCGTTGCCCCGGAAGACGTTTTTCAAGACAAGCAGAGCGGAAAGACCTTGGACCGCGCGGCATGGAAGGCCTGCTTTCGCGATCTTCAGAAAGGTGACTTGTTGGTCATCTATTCGCTCGACCGCCTAGGGCGAAATCTCGGCGATCTGATCGACATCGAGCGGCAGCTTTTTGAGAAGGGTGTTCGGTTGAAAGTTATTGCGCAGGACATCGACACATCGAACGCATCCGGCCGGATGATCTTTCATGTCTTAGGCGCGTTAGCGCAGTGGGAGCGCGAATGGAATTGGGAGCGCACCAAGCACGGGCTCGCTTCGGCGCGTGAACGGGGCGTGATCGGCGGCCAGCCCGCCAGGCATACGGACGATCAAATCAAAGGCGCTTTACGGAAAGCGGGCTCCGTCAGTGGCGCGGCCAGACTATTGAAGTGCGCAAAGATTACTATTATCCGACGCCAAAAAATGTGGGCCGAGGGGCGGAAATTGAAGCTTGCGGTCCGAGCATGAGAGAAACAACGAGGGCAAAATGTGGGAATTAAATAAAAATGACAGGTCCAAAGACTGGAAAGCAGTTGGAACATTTGCCAGCATCCAGGAAGCAACAAAGCGGATAATTGAACTAGAGGCCAAGCCCGTATCTGGTATTCACCTAGAAATGTTTGTTGAGACAAACTATGGTTCAGATGAAGAGTTTCTTGGCTATTTTGAGTACACAGGGGCGAAATCCCTTTACGTTATCAAGCGCGTTTTAAACTGACGGAAGGCACTATGGCGCAGGAAACACAGACGACCAGTGAAGGAGCCGAACTCATTGCGGAATACTGCCATTTTGAGGCTGACGGTCGCCCATTTGTCATCGCGGCTACAGAGTGGCCTTTCGTGATGGGCAACGTTCATGGGGACGAGCTCAAGCCCGAGGTATGGAATCCGGACGGTTGGAAAGAATATGTCGTTTACGGTGCCTACATTGCGCAGGCGGAGTTGCCCTCTGAGCAGATGATCCAACAGGTACAGGCCCTCGAATACGTGACTACTCGTACCGTGGACAGCGTATCTCGTGCGGTAACCGCATCGCAGATAGGGTGTATTACAGCCTTTAGGCCGACTCCCAGCAGCTGTCCTTTCGCAGCCAGGGTTCTGACTGAATTGCCGCTGAGAGATCTGGACGCACCGGCGTTGACGTTCTTTGCAAGAAACAAACATCTCTCTCCGGTACAAAATATTTTGGCGAGGGACGGGTTGCTGGCCGTGAAATGTGCTGTTCCCATTCCTGACACCTTCACCCGCGAAAGTCTCCAGCACGATGAAACTCTCGCGACCTATAAAAAATTGCTCGACACGCTTCTGCAGGATGAAGAAAGAGCGGCGGTCGCCGCCGCCAAGGTTAACTACATCGCTCCCAGCTACATACGCGAGCCTCATTACGTTGGGGATGTACGGGCAGGAACAATGGGCTGGAAACCCGGCAAGATACTCCATTGCTGAAGCGAGGCCTCGATGATGAAATCAGAAACGACGCAGGGTTGGTTAGGGCCAGCCGACGGGTCACGAACTGCAATCGCTAGTCCGCAAAAAGCTTGGCAACCGTCGCCATGGGCAAAAACAGACGGCGATCCTGATCGGGAAAATCGAGGAAATCAAAGGTTTCATAAAACGCCCGGGCTTTTTCGTCGATTGCGTCGACGATCACCGCCATCGAGGCGACTTGCTGCGACGCTTGCCAGCTACGGTACAGGGCATCCATGAGCAGACGCTTGCCGTGCCCAGCACTCCGATAACGGGCATCGACCGCCAAGCGCCCCAGCAGCGTCACCGGCATTTGCGGATAGCGCGGCAGCCGCTTGGCGATCTCGAGCGGCCATGCGTCATGGTCGACGCTCGAGGAAGACAAAGTGTAGTAGCCGATAATGTGAGACTCAGGCGGTTCCGTTAGCACGAACGACATGGCGACATGCCGCCGCCCCTCCTGGCCCGCCTGATGACGCAGATAGCGGTCCAGTTCTTCCGTCCCGCATTGAAACGCGCCCCGCTCATGTTCCTTGCCGAGCGGATCGATCCGGTATCTGCCCGTCGTCAAGCCGTGCCCATTTCTTTGAGATAGGCGACTGCCGCGGCGCGCAGACGTTTCGAGGGCGGCGGCGGATTCAACAGAGCGTCGATAAAGGCCTCGCGATCGCGCTCCGAGAGACGGATCGTCTCATGCTCGCGGATTGTCTTAAGAGCCGCTTCTTCCGCGCTCGCCAATACGAACGCCGTCACCGTGCGGCCCTGTAAGGCCGCCGCGTGTTCAAGCAGCTCTTTCTGATCGGTAGTCAGACGAGCATCAATGCGGTCAGTGCGCGCGGCCTTCGCAGGCTTTGCGGATTTGTGGGTATCGGTTGGTAGCATGATGCCCTCCATGGCTTCCCCATAATGTACGGCGTTTTACCGTACATATCAAGAAAATTCGGGCGGCGGCCCTAACCCACTGAAGGAGGGCGATATTTGGGGCCATATCGACGCACCGGCCACCAGCTTTTCTGCTGTCCTCGGTATCATTGCGCCTCTATCTCGGAGACCTACGATATGAAAAGCAAATTGATTCCCGGTGAATCGCTCGCCGCGATCGACCCTCAAGTCGTTGCATACATTGAGCGCGTCGGCGATGACAACGAATTTCCTTTCACGGACAAATTCCTTGCGATCAAAAACGAAGTCGGCCGGGTCTATCGCGTCCTGATCGCTGACGGCGTAGGCGAGGCAATCGAGGCTGACCAATTTCTTGTCGGCCTCGGTTGCGTTGAGGAACCCACGAACCGCTATAACAGCCTGTTCCAAGCTCCGCAGTCCGGCGTTTGATCGGAAGTGCAGCCGGTCCACCTGCACGCAAACGTCAATGTTTGGCCGCGGCAGTAGAAAGCTACTTGGAAAGCCCAATGGCTTTCCAAGTTTCGATAGCCTTGTCTTGATATGGCTTGGCTTGGTCGCGGATTGCGCGTCAGCACACTTTTTCGCGGAGCCAGGAGGTCAGACCGGCATCCAAAACCATCCGCGCCAGCCGTTCCGGACCGATGCACACAATCTCGCGCTCTTGTTGCTCGTCGGTCTCCGCCAGAGTGCCGGAGTGCCAGACGAAAAACATCCGATCGAACGTCCCATGTCTCTCGAAGTCGGCGGTATATGCTGCCAGATCGCCCTTTCCGGTTGATGATTTAATCTGGACGAACGCGCGCTCTTTAGTCGTTGGCAGCATGAGCTCGAAGTCGACGGTTTTCTGCGTCTTTCCGAGCTGTCCGATTCGCCTCCACCCGCTGTTGGCAAAAACCAGATCGACGAGCAGTTCAAAATCCTGCCAGGTCAGAAGGCGCATGAGCGGGACGATCCGTTGGACCATCTCGTTCTCCGCTCTGACTGCCGCCTCGACTTCGGGCAGCATCTCGCCGTTGAGCTTTCGCTCGAGATAGTCGCGGGCGATCACGTCGCAAATCGTGCCGCGGAACGCCTGCACCTTGAGCAGATGCCCGGACAGTTTTTCGGTCGAGAGTTTTTCGCCGCGAATATCGCAGCAGTGCCAGCCGTCGACAGTCTCCCGGTAGCTTCCATGACCGTCGTCATGCTGTTTGACTCCGGGCTTCGCAAAGCACCACCACAGCAGGCCGCCATAAAACGTGACCCAGAGCACGCTTTCGTCGGCTTCAAAGAAATTGCGGATTTGCGTTACATCTCTTGTCGCCGCGCCCGGGTCTTCTCGAAGAGCTCGCCACACGTCTCGTACCGTCTCCCAGTCGCCGGCCAAGGCGGCCTCGAATGGCGTCTCGTTATATCCGAAACGCAGGATCCCGCGTTCAATGCATTCTTTTTCCCAAGAACCTCCCCTGCCAAGTTTTATATAGAGGACCTTTGATGGTTTGATCTTGAGGGTCGGTTTTTGCGCTGGATTGTTCATTCGATCCCCGATGTTTGGTTCCGGAGTTTGCGAAGGACTGCACGGTGTCCCTCTGCCGCTCCGTTCCATGTTTTGTATTGCGCGTTCAAGGCTGCAACCTCTTTCCCGCCCTTGTCGAATACTACCGTCTCGAAAAGCTTTAGCTGGCCGGCCTGACCCGAATTCGTATCAGCGCCAACGAAGAAAGTTGATACCTCGATGGCTCCAACTTCGTCTTGGGCAACAAAGCGCTCACCCGACTGCGTCGCAGCCTCAAACCACTCGTGCCACTCCCGTGCAGTCGCGCATCTGGTGACCTTCTTATCGACGAGCTTGTAATACATCCGGCTTTCATAGACTGCATACCGTCATGCTGTCAAAACTGGCCCTTTTCCCGATGCATCGCCTCTGTCGATCGTCCGGCTTCGCCGTCCGGATAGTCCGATACCCTCCTTAACTCGGGCATCGGCTTGCCTGCCCATCCGTCCTTAACCCCGACCTTTGTCCTTAACCGCAGGCGATACACCATACGCACGGTGCCCGTGCGCGGCCGGCCTTGCTCCGCCGGGCCCGGGCGGGAGCCAGCGCCACGGCGGAACGACTACACAAGCGACTACAAATTAACTATCAAAACTATAAAAACGACTGTTAATACGCTACACTGTGCATACATCGACGATGCGCGGAGAGCGACATGGTTGCCCCGATTTCAGTGCGGCTTTCGGAAGAGAAATGGCAGCTCTACTCCGACCTGGCGCAGGCGCAGGGCGTCGGACTTTCGACCTATCTGAAGCGCCGCCTCGAGCAAGGCGACCAGCTTGCCGAGCAGCTGGCGAGTCTCCGGCGCGTGATCGAGGCCTCCCTCATTCCGCGCGACGAACCCGCCGCGCCATCCGGCCCTGGTGCGCCTGCGACGTCACCCCGCCAAGACGGCATCCTGCTCGAATTACTTTTGCTGATGCGGAGCGCCGTCGGCGAAGCAAAAATGGGCGTCGTCCATGGGGAGCTCCGGCGACAAAATCTGCCGGTCTGGACGGGCGATGCCGGGAGCCGCAAATGAACGACATCGAAAAGCGGCAGCTCTCCGCGGGCATCGCGATCGTCATTCCCGTTATGGCCTGGCTGGCGACAGTGCGCCAGACGGAAGTCATTCCGCATGAGCATCGGGCCAAAGCTATCGCCCTGCTCATCCTGGCGACGCCCCATAAACCACTACTTTTGTCCGCGCTGCTGGCCGGAATCACGCTGGCGGGCTTGGTACTTTGGATCCTTGCCCGCGTCGGCAAGACGGAATTTGAAGGGGCTCCCTATCGCAAATTCTTGCGCGGCACGCGGATCGTCTCGCCGGAACGGCTGGCGAGAAAAACGGCCGACCGCAAACGCCGCCATGTGACCGTCGCGGACATCCCCATTCCGGTCGCCGCGGAGAAACTGCATGTTCTGATTGGCGGCGGCACCGGCACTGGGAAATCGACGATTTTCCGCGAGCTCGCGCTTGGCGCAGTGCTTCGACGTGACCGCATTATCTGCCTCGATCCGAACGGCGACATGATGTCCAAGTTCTGGCGCGAGGGCGACGTCATTCTCAATCCCTACGACGCCCGCACCGCCGGATGGTCGTTCTTCAACGAGATCCGCGCGGACTATGATTTTCACCGCTATGCAATGTCGATCGTGCCGGTCGGGAAGACGGCAGACGCCGAGGAATGGGCTGGCTATGCGCGCCTGCTCCTGCGCGAAACCGCGCGAAAGCTGAGCCTGCTCGGGCAACCGTCGATCAGGGAATTGTTCCGCTGGACCACTATCACGCCGCCCGGAGAGCTTCAGGAATTCCTCACCGGCACGCTCGCGGAATCGCTCTTTGCCGGATCGTCGGAGGCGTCAAAGGCGTTAACCTCCGCGCGCTTTCTTCTCTCCGACAAGCTGCCTGAGCATGTCACCATGCCCGGCGGGGAATTCTCGCTGCGGACATGGCTCGAAGACCGCGACGGCGGCAATCTCTGGATCACCTGGCGCGAGGATATGGCGCCCGCGCTCAAGCCTTTGATCTCGGCCTGGATCGATGCCTTGTTCGTCTCCATCCTGTCGATGCCCGAGGATTCGGACCGTCGCATCTGGGCGTTCATCGACGAGCTCGCTTCGCTCGAAAAACTCGCCTCTCTCGAACCGGCTTTGACCAAGGGTCGCAAACATGGCCTTCGTGTCGTCGCCGGCCTGCAGTCGACGGCGCAGCTCGACGACATTTACGGCCGCGATACGGCCAAGACGCTCCGGTCATGCTTCAGCTCGCTTGCCGTGTTGCGCATCTCGAAATCCGACCCGGCAACGGCCGAGGATTTCAGCAAATCGCTCGGCGAGCATGAAGTTGAGCGCGACCGCACGAGCCGCAATGTCAGCACGAGCAGCAGCACCAGCGGAACACAGGCCATCGTGGAGCGCGAGCGCGTCGTTACCGCGTCCCAGCTGACATCCCTGCCCGACCTCTCCGGCTATCTGGCGATTGTCGGTGATACGCCGATCGCGCGTTTCAAGACCCGCTATCGCCCGTACAAGGTCCAGGTTCCGGCCTTCGTCGAGCGCAAAGCCGGCGGGTTCGGAGAATGACCTATGCTCAGCGCCAAAGTGATGACGCGCCAGGACATCGGTCGAGCTGCCAGCTATTACGAGGACGGGGCCGACGACTATTACGCCAAGGAAGTCGGCGCCAGTGAATGGCAGGGCGAAGGCGCGGCAATACTCGGATTGGCGGGCCCCATCGATCCAGCCCGCTTTCGCCAGCTGCTCGCCGGCCAGGTTGCGCCGGGAATCCGCGTCAGCCGCGGCTCGACACGCGGCGATGCCAAGGAACGGATTGGCGTCGACCTCACATTCTCCGCGCCGAAAAGCGTATCGATCCAGGCTTTGGTGGCCGGAGATGCACGCGTTCTGCAGGCCCACGACCGCGCGGTTGCCGCGGCCGTGACGGCAGCCGAAGAGAAGGCTCTGGTGCGCCGCAAGGTCCACGGCAAGGCCCAGGTTGAAAAGAGCGGCAATCTTATCGTCGCGAAATTCCGCCATGAAACCAGCCGCGAGCGCGATCCGCAGCTTCATACGCATGCCGTCGTGATGAACCTGACCCGCCGCAGCGACGGCGAATGGCGCGCTCTCAAAAACGATGAGATCGTGAAGTCCGTCAAACATCTTGGCGCGATCTACCGCGCCGAGCTCGCGGCCGAACTGCAGGCGCTTGGCTATCAGCTCCGCCATGAACGCGACGGAATGTTTGAGCTCGCCCATATCAGCCCGGCTCAGCTCGCAGCCTTCAGCCAGCGGTCTCACCAGATCGAGGAACGGCTTGCGGCGCAAGGTTTAAATCGCGCGCAGGCCTCGCCGATGCAAAAGCAGCTTGCGACCATGCAAACCCGGGCGCGCAAAGGCGTGATCGACCGGGATGCTGTGTTCAAAGACTGGCAGTCGCGCGCGCGGGAGCTCGGCATCGATTTCCAGCGCCGGGAATGGAAAGGCGAAAGCATCGAGCGGCGGCCGCCGGTGAACCTACTCGCGTTACCGGGTAACGCGGCCGAGCGGGCTGTGCGTTTTGCGGTCAACCACCTGACCGAACGCCAGGCCGTGATTACAGAGCGCGAGCTGATCGACGTCGCCATGAAGCACGGCGTCGGCAATGTCAGGATGAAACAGGTCGATGCGGAGATTCGCCGGCAGACCAAAAGCGGATTTCTGATCCGCGAAACTCCCCTCTTCCGGCCGGCGGCTGACAACGGCGTTGCGGCCGTTCAAACGCGCAGCGGCTGGATTGCGACTCTGACAAAGACAGGAATGGTCCGCGAGGCCGCCCGCGCAAGGGTCGATAGCGCAATCCGCGAGGGCCGCTTGCTCGCCGTCGACGGCCGCTTTACAACCCAAACCGCCCTCGGGCGCGAAAAGCGCATCCTGCAGATCGAGCGTGACGGGCGCGGCCGGGTGTTGCCGATCATCGGACTCGATGCAGCCGCCGAGCGACTCGCGACGGCCAGGCTTAATGCCGGCCAGCGCGAAGCGGCTTTGCTGCTCGCGACTTCGCAAAACCGCATCATCGGCGTTCAGGGTTTCGCGGGCACCGGCAAGACGCACATGCTGCAGACAGCCCGCGACATGGTCGAAGTCGAGGGATACAAGGTCAGGGCCCTTGCCCCCTATGGCAGTCAGGTAAAAGCGTTACGCGAATCCGGCGTAACGGCAAATACCCTCGCCTCTTTCCTCAGAGCCAAGGACAAAGATTTGGGCGCCAAAACGGTGCTCGTGATCGATGAGGCCGGCGTCGTTCCCACCCGCCTGATGGAGCAGACCTTGAAGCTGGCCGAGAAGGCCGGCGCGCGCGTCGTTCTCGTGGGCGATACCGGGCAGACCAAGGCTATCGAGGCCGGCCGTCCCTTCGACCAGCTCCAGAACAACGGCATGGAGACGGCCCGAATGACGGAGATCCAGCGGCAGAAAGATCCGCTGTTGAAAGCGGCTGTCGAGCTCGCGGCGCATGGGAAAACATCGGCCTCGCTCGAGAAGATCGCCTTTGTTTCCGAAATTCGGAACGACGGCGATCGCCGCGCGCAGCTGGTCCGCGACTATATGGAGCTGTCGCCGGCCGAACGCGACGGGACATTGATCGTTAGCGGCACCAATGAAGCGCGCCGTGCGATCAATCAAGGCATCCGCGAGGCCATCGGCACCGCCGGCAGCGGCATCGAATTCGATACGCTCGTCCGGCGCGACAGCACGCAGGCCGAACGGCGCTTCTCGAAAAACTACGAGATCGGCGACGTTATCCAGCCCGAGCAGGATTACCGCAGCGGCTTGAAGCGCGGCGAGCTTTACACAATCGTCGACACCGGACCGGGAAACCGGCTCACCGTCACGGACAAAGACGGCGTGAAGATCGCCTATTCGCCCGCCCAGCATGCGCGGATTTCTGTCTATCAGCCCGAGCGGTCGGAGCTCGCAGCAGGCGACGTCGTCCGGATCACACGCAATGACGCAGGGCTCGATCTGGCTAACGGGGATCGTTTCCGGGTTGCCGCTGTTGAAGCCCGGAAGATCGTTCTCGAAAGCGACAGGAAACGCGTTGAGCTGAGTACGGTCCGCCCGCTACACCTCGATCATGCCTATGCGACGACTGTCCACAGCGCCCAGGGGCTTACCGCCGACCGGGTTCTGATCGATGCCAAGACACAAAGCCGGACAACGGCCAAGGATGTCTATTACGTCGCCATCTCCCGGGCGCGCCAGGAAGCGCGGATCTACACCAATGACATCCGCTCGCTGCCGGCTGCGATCGCGCGGGAGAATCCGAAACATACGGCCCTGGACCTGACGCGTGAGCGTCGTGCGCTTGAGCGGGAGCGAGCGTGACGAGCGGCTGGCAGCGACGGGTATCTTCACCAAGGGTTATCCGGCTCGACATGAGACGGCGGCGGCGATGAATCGGGATAATTCTCCGGGTCACGTGGATCCGGAATCGGCTCATACGGTTCGTCTGGCCTTTCAATTGGACTCTTGGTCGGGTCCGTATGATCATTCGGCCTGGGTTGAAATGACATGTGGTTCCTCCGGTACAAAAAAGTAATCATCGGGCAACTCGCGCCTCACTTCGGCTTCGCAAATTGCTTTTACTTTTTTTCTCTCCCGTGTTTCGACTGGCTGGACTACTAGCGCCTTTTCCTTGGCTATTGCCCGTTTCAAATCCGCTTGTTGTGTGGCGTCGTATTTTCTCTTTTGTTCGATGAGCGAGACTATTTCCATGAGGTCATATTCAAGCGCCTTATAGCCGACGACGACACTTTCCATATTCTTAATTTTTTTCGTGAGGCCAAGTAAAGGCTTCAGGACGGCTGCAACGGCAGCCACAACCCCAAAAAACTTCCAAGCCGATTGGCCATAAGGCTCTTGCCAAAACCATAGACCCGCAATGGCAGAGGTGGGTGCCGATGCAAGCAATATGAGTTCTAAAATAAAATTTTGGCGTTCGATAGATTCAAGCCGGCAGCAGTAGTACTTCACGTTGAGCCTGGCTGTTCTCAACTTGTTGTACACGGTCCAGACTGGCGATTTCGTGCGTGGCATATGACTACTCCCTTACGCAGCCTATCGAAGGTCTAACTAGCATAGGTCACTAGATTGGGCTGCGCATTGCGAGTTTGGGGGTGTCTTTGTGCGGTCGCCGACATTTCCGGAGTGACGCCTGGCGATCCGGTCGAACACCTCGACGGCTCCGGCCTCCGTCGATTAGGCAATTCTCTGCCGCCTGGACTTTTCTCCACGTTCAGTTCCGGATTTTCTCGTTTCCGTTTATGGCACGGCCGCGGCCTCCTCAATGGGCTAAGGCTGCGCTCGTCCTCGCTTCCGCGCTGCGCTTGTGCGGTTCCGGGCGACCCATGTTCCGTCCGCTTTACCCGTGCCCTCTTCGTCACATCGAAAACCCTCACAAGGAGAAAAGCGATGACGACAAAGAAACCACTCTTCGAGCTCGGCCAGATCGTGGCCACCCCCGGCGTCCTCGAGGCCATTCCCAATCAGATCGCGCTACTGGTTTTGCTGTCCAGGCACGTCCGTGGCAATTGGGGATGCGTCTGCGCCGATGACGCGGCCGCAAACGATGCAGCGGTCACCGAAGGCGACAGGATCCTATCGGCATTTCCGATCAATCCGAACAAGGTGTGCGCCGACCACGGCGACAACTGCGTCTGGATCATCACCGAAGCGGATCGTTCGGTGACGACGTTCCTACTGCCGGATGAATATTGATGCCGGAGGCAGGCCCCACGGGGCCTGCTTTACCCTTTAAATAAGGCTATTGCCGCCACAATCAATGAAACAAAGGCGACCAGGAGGGCCACTATCGCAACCGCCAAGTTGGCGGTATTGGAGATTCGCGCATAATAAAACTCTCGCATCCCTCTGATCGTCGCGTCCGCATCCACCGTGCCCTTGGGGAACATACGGCCATATTCTTCGAAAACTTTCGATTCGATTGCGTTGTGAATTTCTTCGTTCCACTCGCTTGTCCAGTCCAGGAATGCCCTGGTCAACCTACGCTTAAGCATGCGGGCCCTTTCCTATTTGTTCCTGCGATCAGATAAACATGCGCGGTGAAATAGTTTTCCAAATCCGTTAAGCGTGATGAACCAGAAGCTGCACTCATGGAGCTGCGCGCCCTTGAATTCATCGCTCCATGGTTCATTCACATATGACACTAAGCCGAGCGACACCAGATGCTCGATGTACACGTAAACGAGGTCCTGTTGCCCGAGCTCTTCGGGGGCGACCGCGATCCGAGCAACCTTTTCTTTCAATTCAAGCGACATGTTTGACATCGCAATCGCGAGGGAACGCTCAGCCTCCGTCATAGCTACGTTACTGTCCGGCACGCGTATATAAAGCGAAGGATCGGCGCGGGAAAGCTGCTCGATCAGAAGCGCTTCATCGGGAGCCAGTTGCCCGATCAGCTGGACGAACGCCGGATGCGCTTCCCACACGCGCTTCCGATCCATCGCTCTTGCCAGCAAGCTCACATACATCTCCGCGACGAGGCTATCGTCTTCTTGATTGCGAACGCGATCCGCAATCTCGAGGGTTATGGATTGGACAGGTGCTATTCGATCGTCGCTCGGAACGCGGTCGATAGCGCGCTTGAGGTGACGGGCGAGCCGGTTCTGTAGCATTGCGGTGTATTGAATCGGCAAGAGAACCAGCCGGAGCGTTTTAACCACATCGACGCCGATCTTGCCCGCCTCTTTCAGCGTATCGGAAACCGCGTCACTGTAGATTTCTTTGACAACGTCTTCGGGCACTGCCTTCATTAGATCGGTAGGGTCAACCATTTTCATTCTCCTGTTTGCCGCATTCCCAGCCACGATGAACCCAAAAAAAGCCGGCCTAAGCCGGCTGCGAAATCTGGGGCGAGGATTCCGAGGCCCTTCCAGATTTCAAAATCTGCTGAAAACAGATGTACGGAACGTTACCGCGATTTCATCTATCCCATTTCGGAGCGTTTGAATATAGGTCGTAGAAGGAACGCAGGATTTTACGGTCCCGCATGCCCTTCCTATCACGCAGTGGTCGGGACCAATTTGGCCGATTTAGGGTCATACACCACGCCCGTAATGGAGCCGTCGACGATCCGCTTCACCACTTCGTCAATGACCTGTAATGGCACGAGAAACCACTCCTTCGGTTTAACGGGATGTCCGAACCGGTCCTTGATCGTTAGATCGATCTGTGCCGCGCCGAAGAGGCGATGAAACAGGTTTTCCATCTTTGACCGGTTGATGTTGTGCAGCTTGTACTCGGCTACGACCTCTACGTTGGCGAGCAGGTAAGTGGCATCTTTGTCGGCTCCGGCAATACGTGCTTCGACTTTCCCGCCAGTCACGCCGATCTTATGGATCAGCTCCCGGTGCTCCTTGACGAACGGGTGTTCGGATTCGCTGCGTAAAACATAAATGGTCCCGCTTGCGATGTCATCCGGCTCGGGAACATCGCCGAATAGAGGGCCAATGCTCGGTTCGGTGATAAGTCTAGCGACCTTGTCCCGGTGCAGAGCGCGCTGCAGCGAACGCTGCAGGACCTCGCTTTCGGTTTCATTGTCGTAGATGACGCGGAGACGCATGTCGCGCCGATCGTACTCGGTGGTGAATTCGCCCTTTTCTTCGGCAATGTAGGCCGTCTGTCCGCCGACAATGAAGAAGGTTCCTTGTTGGATTTCATCGAGAGAGCGGGTTTCCAGCCGGATCACCTTGCGCTCGCCCGCCTTCAGTTCACGCTTAACCTTCTCAAACAATGGCTGGAACTTCTCAAAGTCCTCGCAGCGGGTTCGAGTGGCAATTTCCTCGGCCACCCGGCGTGTTTCGTAAGGGCGAACGTTGCGCAAGGTCGTGATGTCGTCTTCGGCGGGTTCATCGCTTACACCCAGTTCGGCGAGCAATGCGTCCTCATCCAGCTCTTCCACCTTGACTGCCGTCGACGACGCAGTCGACAGTAGGCGCGGTTCATCAAGGTTCGCCAGCAGGGTTTGCGCTTCTGGCAGCCTGCGCAGCTGCTCGAGGCGTACCGCGTACAGACGCTCGAAGATATCGCGATCTTCGCCATGTTGCGGGGCGCGGCCGTGGGTCTCATAAAAGCGCAGGATCTCCTCAAACCCGGCGATGATGCGTTCCTCGCGCGGGGTATGGCTGGAGGTCTTGAGCGGGGCGACTTCTACGCCCAGCGCGTCCAGCAGTTCGTCGTCGTCCATCTCAGCCATTGCCGGTCTCTCCCATTGCCTGTGCCATCTTGGCCTGCGCGCGATATCGCGCCAGGGCCGCGACGCCTTCCGCCATGCGCTTTTCCCAAGCATCGGCAGAATTGATGTCGGGCAGGCGGCCCCGCTCGTTTTTGAACAGCAGCGCACGTTTGGCCAACTCGCGGGCTTCTTCCTCCGGAATATTCACCTTTTTCGCGGCAATGCTCGCCTGCACCTGGCGCAGCGATTTTTCGTCCATCGCCTTTGCCAGCACCGCATAGGCGGCCTCGAAGGGGTTGATGCGGTCGATAAGATCGATGTCCAGATCGCGCACGTTGACAAACTTGCGAACCCCGTCCAGCAAGGAAGTGTTTCCTTGCGCCGTCTGGCCGGCATCCGCGCCACTCGCATCGGCTCCCGCCAGGGCAAGCTTCGCCTGTTGCGTGATGTTCATGGCGGCAATGGCATGCTGCCGGATTGCTTCCTGGTCGGCCTCGCTCAGTTCCGGATAGCGCTCACGCACGATCTTGCCCATGCGTAACTGGGTCAGTTCTTCGGGCAGGGTGTTTTCCTGATCGAACAGGCCGCGCTCAAGCACGGTCCTGTCCTGCAGGAAGCTGGTGACAACCTCGTTCAGATCTTCCCGGCAGATACGCGTTGCTTCCCCGCTCTGCGGCGTAATAAGTCCATTGATCTCGACATGGACCTGGCCCGTATCTTTGTTCACGCCGACATTGTGGCCGTCTTCCTGGTAGCCCTGTTCGCCGTAGTCGAAGCCTTCCTTCGGGCCAGTGTTTTTGGGCGTGAATTCGTAGCGAGGGGCTAGCACCTGCTCCATCAGAAGGCTGGCCGCGATCGCCTTGAGCATGTCGTTCACGGCTTCAGCCACGGCGACCTGATCGGCCGTCGGTTCGGCGATCAAGTTGGTAAATCGCGCGCGCTCTTTGCCCTTGGCGTCGCGGGTGGCGCGGCCGATGATCTGCACGATCTCGGTCAGGCTGCTGCGATAGCCGATCGTCAGCGCATGTTCGCACCAGATCCAGTCAAAGCCTTCCTTCGCCATGCCCAGTGCAATAATGATGTCGACATGGTCGCGATTGTCTTTCTGCGCCGGATCCTTGAGTGCATTCAGCACGCGTGAGCGCCTGGCTGCGTCGCTATCGTCCACCAGATCGGCAACCTTTAGCGTCTGGCCCACAGGCGTCTCTATCAGGTGGAAGCCTGAAGCCGGGTCGATGCCTTTCCATTCGCCCAGCGAATGCATGATTTCGTTGACCTCACGCTCCTTGTCCTTGAGGCTCTCGCGCGCATTCACGTTCGGGATGTGAACGATCGTCTTTAGTGCCGGGTCCAGCACCTTTGGTACAGCGTCGACATAACGATCGGTATAGAAAAAATAGCCAATGTCGAGCGATTTCAGCCAGTTATAGCCGTTGAGCTGCTCGTAGTAGGTGTAGGTGATGGTCTCGAACCGGCCTTCGTCCGCCGGCGACAGCACTGCTTCACTATCGCCCCGGAAATATGACCCAGTCATCGCGACAAGATGCACCTTGTCGCGAGCGATGAAAGCGCCGAGCTGGCTACCGAGCTTGTTGTCCGGATTGCTGGAGACGTGGTGGAATTCATCGATGGCGATCAGACGGTTGTCGAACGCCTCGATACCGAGTTCTTCCACTGCAAAGCGAAAGGTGGCGTGAGTACAGACCAGCACCCTGTCGGCGCTAGCCAGAAACTTGCGGACCGCATCCACCTTCGATCGCGCCACGCGGGGTTCGTCCACGCCGGGGGCATTGCATAGGTTCCACTGTGGGGCCACTTGCCAGTCCCAGTAAAAACCGTACTTGCTGAGCGGCTCGTCAGCAAAGCTGCCGCCGATCGAGCGCTCGGGCACCACGATAATCGCCTGCTGCAGGCCCTGGTTGTGCAGCTTGTCCAGCGCGATGAACATCAAAGCGCGCGACTTGCCCGAGGCTGGAGGCGATTTGATTAGCAGGTACTGCTCCCCGCGTTTCGCGTAGGCCCGTTCCTGCATCGTGCGCATGCCAAGCGCATTTGCTTTGGTGGAGACGCCGGTACGTGCCGTGGCAATTGAGACTGACGGCACGGTGTAGGCATTGGTCGGATTGCCAGCGTTCTCGTTCATGCTTTTTTCTTCCTTGTTGCTTTAACCGCAGGCTTGGTCTGGGAGGACGTCATTTTTGTGTAAAGGTCGAAAAGCTTTTCCAAGCGTTCAGTGTCGTTTTTGAAGCGCCGGCCGATATAGATGCGTTCCAGAATTTCATCGTTACGCTCGTGGGCATGGCGCAGGTTCTCCGGCATGTTGTCCGGGTCGTAGAGGTCGGCGATCGTGGCCGGAAAATGCGCCTCGCGGGCCAGCAGAATATCTTCGGCGCAAGCCGTCAGGTCAGCCTTGTTCTGTTCGGTCAGCAACGGCACGGGAAAGGTATTCCAGCCGAGAGTGTTGGAGTAGCGATATCGCGTTTCCAGTTTTCCGCAGACCGTGGCGATCCATATCAGATGAAGGCGCGAAGCTATAAGCGCAAGCAGGTGTGGATCGTCTCGATAAATTACAAGCGATGGGGCCATCGGAACGTCCGCCTGAGCCACAAGATCGCACGGGTAATACTCACGATTTTCGGACGATAACTGAGCCACAATGATTTTTCGGCGAGCCTCGAATCTCGATTCATCAAATCGATGCGGCGTTAACGCTAGCTCTTGAGTTGCTTTCTTGGTACTGGATGCACGTACCGCAGCGACAGCACGGAGTCTCGATTCCACGCCGGGCAGCTTCGATGCATCCTCCACTTCATCATCGGGAATCACCAGCGCATAACGCAGTATCCCCCGAATCAATTCTTGCCCCCCAACCAAGCGACCGAGATATCGTTCTGCCTCAGGGGCACTAGCGAGCAAACTTCGGCGTTCCTCTTCCGATAAAACGAGATGCCCACCATCGGTAAGTTTGTCCCCGGACAACATCTCACTTAAGCCCGATATCTGTTGATTACGGGCTTCAACGAAAATATCTCGCGAGTTTACTAAATACGGGTTGATGTTTTGTGCGACCGTCTCCATGACATGTTCGTTGCTCTCCGAAAAAATCCGACGCTTCTTTATAGACGATTCATGCGCGATGCCAACGATAGCGACAGTCACGCCAGCGTTGTGGTTAGCGAGATTTGCCCACTTGAACGACGTGTGCGTGAATGCAATTCGATGCCCCGTATCGAAAATCAACGGCCAAAGAATCGGCACTTGCTGTCCCTGACAAATGGAATTCGTGGTAACAAACGCGGCGACGCATTTAGACTGCACGCCGTAGTCAGCGGCCTTCATGAACCAAGCAGTGACATAATCAAGAGACCTTGATGCTTTCGTCCGTGCGCCGAAAATAGAAGCAACGTCTGCCTTCTGTGCTGCGCTTTGAAATTTATAGCCTAGGTACGGCGGATTGCCACAAATGTATGTCTCTCCGCCTTCATTTTGGAAGTCAATTTCAGTCTGATTGAGCGGTGTGCCAAACAGGTCATCGGCCACAAACTTTACGCCCGTTCCAGTGGGAGGACAGATACCAAGCCAATCCAGCCGCAGCGCATTGCCGCAAATGATCCAGTTCTGCGCATCCAGCGGCAGAAATTCTGCCAGCGCATTCTTCTGCCCGCGATACAGCACGTCGCACTGAAACTCAGCGATGATGAGCGCCAGGCGCGCAATCTCTGCCGGGAAGTCGCGCAGCTCGATGCCACGGAAGTTGGTCAGTGGTATTTCGCTGCCCAAATGGGCTTCTCCACGGCGGTGATTGATTTCGGCCTCAATCTCGCGCATCTGCTTGTAAGCGATGACGAGGAAGTTGCCGGAACCGCAGGCCGGGTCAAACACCCGAATGCGCGACATGCGCTTGCGGAGGTTAAGCAGCTTACGTTCGTTGTCCCCGGCTTCCGTCAGTTGTGTCCGCAGATCATCGAGGAAAAGCGGATTCAGTACCTTCAGAATGTTCGGGACACTCGTGTAGTGCATGCCCAGCGCACCGCGTTCTTCCTCGTCCGCAACGGCCTGGATCATACTGCCGAAGATGTCGGGGTTGATCTCGCGCCAGTTCAGATTACCAGCGTGAATCAGATAGCTGCGTGCCATGCGCGTAAATCGCGGCACATCGGTGCTCCCGGAGAACAGGCCACCGTTCACGTAGGGAAACCGGTCCGCCCAAGGCCGAAAGTTCGCCACGGAACGGTCGGCACGCTTCGTGTTCATGGCGCGGAAGATTTCGGACAGAACCTCATGGGTATTGGCTCCGTCGCGCTCGCTCATCTGCTCCACTGTGCGGGTGAAGAGGCCTTGGCCGTCAAATATGTCGGTGTCTTCAGCAAAGAAGCAGAACACCAGCCGCGCCATGAAGTGGTTCATGTCCGGGCGCCGCTCGTCCGTGGCCCAATCGGGATTCTCACGCAGCAGCTCGACATACAACTTGTTTAGTCGGCCCGTAGCGCGCACGTCGATCGGGTTGTCCTTGATCTCCTTAATGGTGGAGATGCCGGCGAGCGGCAGGAAGAAGCCGAAGTGGTTCGGGAAATCCCGATACGAACACGCGACAGTTTCACCGCTACCTAACTCTTCAGCTTCGAGGCTCTCACCGTCGGTTGCGAGGATGAACCTGGCTTTGGCCTTTATAGTGGCCTGACTGGCGCGCAATGCCTGGAGAGTTTCACCCACAGTACCGCCGGCGTCATCGGGCTGGCAGACGGCGAGGTGGATGTTGTTGCGTTGGAGCACCCCACCTGGCACGTCCGAAGCGTTGTTATTGCCCGTGCGCAGTCGCTTAATTGCCGTGTCCTTGTTGCCGAAGGCAGCCAGGAAGGCGAAGGGGAATTCGACAGCATCAAAGGGCTGCAAAGCCAGTTCCGAAATGGCCTGATCGATTTCTACGGCATTCATCGGGCAGCGATCTTGCAAAAATCGATTTCAGGCGTCTTGACGACGTGCGGGACCATCTTCAGGCAATACATAGTCTTTCCTAATTAACACGCGACGCATGATAGTCTGCTAAGTCCAGTGGGGCAACATTCCAAAATTAGCGAAACATCCCAACTGAAGCTGTTGATCCATCACCTCATTTCCGAGCGTTTGAATACAGGGTCGTAGAAGAGCTGTAGGATTTTACGGTCCCGCATGAATAGCACAACGTCGATTGTTGTATAGAGGACGTGCCGGATCGTCACCATCTCTAATGTGCGACCGATCTCCGAATTCTTAATCAGCGTGGCAATCCGGTCGAAGGCCTCGACGGCGCCGTTGGCGTGCGTGGTCGTGATGCCGCCGCCGTGATCGGTGTTGAGCGAATTCGTGTATTCCCAGGCCTCCGCGCCGCGCAGCTCGGCGAGAAAAATCCGCTCCGGGGTAATGCGCATGCAGGCGGCAAGACAAGCCAGCGCCGAAATGCGCACTGCCCCTTCCCCATAAAACAGATGCGTCACCTCTTTATGGTTCGGCAGGAAAAGCTCGTGGACGTCCTCGATCGTCGCAATGTGTTCGTCGGCCGGTACGACTTCGATCAGCGAGCGCGCCAAGGTCGTTTTGCCGGAACCGGTCTTGCCGGCGATGACGATGTTGCGTTTCAGCTCGACGGCACGCTGCAGGAACTCGCTCCAACGTCCCTCACGCTTCAGGCTGAGCAATTCCACCTCGAAGGGTTCAAGACGACCGAAGTCCGATCGCGTGCTTTCCGTGGCCGCGTCGGCTTCGGTCGGCCGGTTAAAGGATACATCCCGGCATTTCGCGAAAGCACCCTCCGCTTCGAGCTCGACGAGCGTTTTGACCACAGGCGAATGTTTGCGGATAACGATCATGATCGCGCCCTCGAGCACCGCGGGCGGCAGAAGGACCGTGCCTCGCTGACCCCAGGGCAGCGTCACATAGTTGACGCTCTGCAGCCCGAGGCCCGCATATGAAACGAGCGCCGTTCCAAGAGATCGCAGATAGCCGAAAGTCAGTTCCGGCACGGGGAAGAATTCCGATCGGCCGAAGGCCTGCGCGACCACTTCGCCCGGCTTGACGCGGATTTCCATCACGGCATCATCGTCCAGCCAGCGCCGCAAAGGGCGGATCAGCTGCTCGATCGACTTGGCCTTGAAGCCGATCACCTCATTTAAGGCCGTAGACATCGCTGAAATCCAGATCGCGGGCGACGAAGATGCTGACGCGGTCGCCCTGGTTCTTGTAGAGGGTCGGTGGAATATTGATGGTGTTGCGTAAGGCTTCCGTCGACATCTCGCTCGTCGAATTCGACGTGTTGTTGAGCGTGAGGGTCTGGCCGCCGCTGCGCTGCGCGGCATTGACCACGGCTTGCCCGAAGTCGCCTATCAGGCTCAGCATGATTGCGCCGCCGAACCGCTCCCAGAAATGAGTGTCAACCTGGCCGGGCTCGCCGGCCGCGCCGAGCGCATCGGTTCCCGGGCTGTCGATATCGACGATCACGCCGGCCGGCGTCTCGATCCGCTGCCACATCACGAAGACGCGCTTCTGGCCCTGCTGTATCCCGGTCTGGTAGCTCCCGACGACCTTGGAGCCCGCATCGATGAGGACGACATGACCGTTGGCCGAATAGACGTCGGCCGTCGTGTAGCAGGTGACCATGCCGGGCTGGTCCGTGACGAGCATGGATTGCTGCCCGCAATCGATCATGGCACCGCGCGTCAGCAGCAAATCCCGGTTGAAAAGCAGACCAGCGACCGACGGTTTGAGCTTGAGGGGCTGGAGGCGCTTTTCGAGCGGATTGTCGGGATTGCTCTCGCCTGCCCCGCCCGCGAGACTGGCACGGACTGGCTTGGAGACATCCGAGCTGTCGGACGGTCCGGTTCCCGCACCAAATCCGCCCGCGAAGCGGCGATCTTCAAGCAGCTCTTCCGGCGTTTTGACGGGCTTGCTATCGGCTGCCTTCGGTGACGACGCTGCGACAGGTGCCGCTGCTGCCGGCGGGACGCTTGCCGCCGGGTCCGGACTCGGATCCGGTTTATAGGGGGTGAAGGGCGGCAGCGTATTTTCGACCTTCGCCACTTTGTGCGAAGCGGCATCAGGCTCCCGGTGCGCGCGTTGCCATGCCCGCCAGGTCAGAAACCCGCCCAGCAGCACGCCCAGCGCGATGACGACCATCAGAAAGAGCTTGGCGCCCGGCGTCCGTCGACGGCGGCTGGCTTCATCATCCAGACCGCCCCGGCCGGCACTTTGCTTTTCGAGTTCGCGGGCGACGTCGATCTCGCCCGTATTCTTGTCGAGGCTCATTGCGCGCTTCCTTTGACGACGCGATGCACCGAGGGAGACGCCGTCCCGGTCGAATTGCCGGGCCCAGCCTGGGAATAGGCCTCGTCATAGATCCCGACCACTTGATCTCCGAGGCGAAGCCGGAATTTCGGCGCGATCTTTTCGGCGACGATCACCCGGTTGTCTTCGGGCGACATATGCCGGTTGACCAGAGTCTCCTCGCCATCCGAACCGACGGTATAGACGTTGGGCAGGCTGACGTTTTCCGCAAAACGGAAATAGGTGAAGCGCCCGTCGTCCCAGACATTGAGCGGAACGATGTCCTGATCGATGTGCGTGCTGCTTTGCGTGTAATTGAGGTTCAGGCTGCCGGTGCGGCCGCGGAAGCGATCCTGGACGGACGCCGCCGTCTTCGCTTCGGCCGCCTTGCGCGCGTCGTCGGCGGGATAGTTGAAAGCGAGCTGCAGCGTCGCATTTTTGAGCGCCCATGGCGTCGTGATCGGATGCTTGACGGTATTGCCGGCGGCATCTTTCGTCGTATAGCTCCCGATAAAGTGCAGCACAAAGTTGTAGCTGCGCTTGTCGGTCACGATCACAAGGTTGGTGTCGCTGTTCTCCGCCTTCGGTTTGATGAAATAGTGATTGTCCTTGTGCGCGAATTCCCAGCCATTCGGGTCGCCGAAAGCATGGGTCACATAGTTTTCGCCGGGCTGCAGGATAATGTGCGTCGCGATGCCGATCACGGCATCGAGCCGCACCACGTCATCCGGGTTGTAATTGGTGTGCTTGATCCGGTAGTCAGCCGCCGAGCGGCCGGGATTGTCGAGCCCGAAGGCGGCCGGGACAGGCCAAGCCAGGGCGAGAGCGAGGATGAGAGAAACCCGTTTCATGATGATCGCTCTCCTCACCGCGCCAATTCCGGATCGACCCGGTAGCTCTGGACCTGAAAACCGAGCGGGTTGATAAGCCGGTCCTGCGGCTTCATCGGCGACTGGACATAGCTGTAGGCAATGGTCGCAATCCAGTGCCGCACTTCGTCGGGGCGGTTGTTCTTCCAATGCAGCACCGTTGTGAACCTGGCCGAGGCCGTGCTCGTGCCGGGGTTGAGGACGGGCGGGCTCTCCATCTCAACCAGAATGCGGCCGCGATCGCCGAGAATCTTGTCGCGCGCGTTATCGCCCTCGAAAACATGTCGATATTCCGCCGCAACATCCGGAGCGCTCATAAGGCCCGTTGCGTTGTAATCGGCCTGAATCGTCTGATAGTCGTAGCTCTCCCGATGCATGGTGTACTGGCTCAGCCAGTACCGGTCGACGACGTCGCCATAGCTGTCCTGCCGGGTCTTCATCACCGATACGACATCGGTTTGTCCCGTTGTGTTATCGACGCGCAGGATGAATGGCGGCACCGGCTTGCTGCTTTCCTCGATCTGCAGGGTCAAGGTCATCAAGGACGCAAACCCGAATACCGCCGCGGCGATTGCAACGCGCCAGGCGTTCCGGCGGGAGCGCAGGACCTCGCGCAAGAAATCGCGCTCGAGGCCCCGGCTTTCGGCGAGATATGCGCCCAGCTCCTCGGTTCTGACGGCGCCCGGCCGTTTCAGCAAATCGAGCGGGCTCACTTTGTCACCCCGTTCCGCACTTCGAGCGGCATCGTCCGGTTGACCGGAACGCGGGTTGCATCGTCCGGCTGCCGGGGCTTTTTCGGCGTGCTGGAGCATGCGGCCATCAGGATGCAAAACAGCCCTGCAATGAGCGTTTTCATGATGGAGACTGGCGACGGATTGGATAGCCACCAGCCTAGCACATTACTTATCAAATTTGCAATTTTGATATTTAAATAAAGTGCGACACCGCTGCAGATCGCGAAGCCCTTCTGCCAATTTCCTTGTTCAAATACTCATCAACGCGGGCTGGCGACGGCGGGTGGCTGCCCGCAAATAGAAGAGATCGACGTCATCTCGGGCGAATCCGGACGAGTCCGGCCCGGCTCTAGTCGCAAAAGCGCCCCGGGCCTTGCAGTCCCGGCCATACGGTGACGATCCGTTTCGGAAGGGCAGAAGGGAGGATGGCCTGCGGCCTCTTGCTGCAAGGGGAGCGCCTCCGGTTTTGGCTCCCCCATGCGCTTAGGCGCGCGGTCCCCCCAAAAATGTTGCGAGCAACATCGCCACCCTTGCAGCAATTCACCGCTCATTGGCGCGGGCCTAGCAGGGTTGCATTCGCAACCCACAAAACCATGAAGAAAGGCCACGCAAATGTTTACGACAAACCAGATAATCAATGGAGACTGCAACCAAGTCCTGAAAACCATCCCCGACCATTCGGTTGATTTCGTGTTGACCGACCCCGCCCTATTTCATCCGATACAAAGACAGGAATGGGCGAAGCATCCAGAACGACACAAACCCGGACAGCGTGTTAGGAGCCTTTAAAGACGTATATAGGGTTCTTAAGCCGGATACTTTCTGCGTGAGCTTTTATGGTTGGTCCAAGGTTGACGCCTTCTTTGAGGCCTGGACGGACGCCGGTTTCAAGCCGGTAGGTCATTTGGTTTGGCAAAAAGGCTATGCGTCGCGCGCCGGATATTTGCGCGCACGACATGAACAGGCATATCTCCTTGTTAAAGGAAATCCACAAAGGCCCGCAAAGCCCCTCGACGATGTGAGGAAATGGGAATACTCCGGCAACAGGTTCCACCCGACCGAGAAGGCAGTAAGTATTCTCACACCCTTGATTCAAGGCTTCTCTCAACCCGGCAGCATTGTTCTCGACCCCTTTTCCGGGTCCGGCAGCACCGCAGTAGCAGCCACTTTATGCGGCCGCCGGTATCTCGGCATCGAACTCGAAGAGAAGTACGTCACCTATGCGCGCAACCGGCTCGACGGGGCAAGCCGATACGTTCGCGGCAAGACCACATCGGCTGCGTGACGACAAACACAACTCTAAAAAATGAAGGAGAACACCATGAACCACGAAAACAAACAGGTCATTTCCGCAACCATTGCCGTCAACCTGAACGCCTTGAAGCACAGGCTCGCGCAAGCTGCCGCACTATCAGCGGAAGCTCAATAAGAAAGGAATAGTCATGGAACAAGTCAGAGTGATTATCGAGGTGCGCGGCGGCAATGTCGGTGCCGTTTATGCGGGCTCTTTCGTCGAAGCCGTTGTAATAGACCATGACGTGGCGACTGTCTACGAAGTCGCCACGGAGCCAGAAACCGCTTGTGACCCGTGGGATTACCGTGGCTATGAAGGCGGGTTTCCGGAACATTGGACGATTTCATGCCCCATTACGCCCGATGTTGAGCAACCGGCATAACGAGGAGGCCGGTGCTGCTCGTGCGGCACCGGCCTGACCCTAGGGGATCAGCCGCTGCGCGATCCTTTGAACCGGCCGGCGGCTTTGCGGACCGCTCCTCCGGCTGCACGGCCCGCACCAGCCCCGGCCGCCCCTGCTTTGGCCGCAGAGCCAACGGCCACCTGCCCTGCCCCGGAGGTCTGGCGACCTATTCCGGCTGCAATCCGTGCCTCGTACCAAAGCCCGGCCGCAATCCCGCCCATCATCGCCGATGCGTATTCCGGAAGCTTGATAATGATGAACAGGAAGGCCACGGCCAGCACGACGCAGCCCCCGATCGTACCGGCGAAATTGAGGCCGTTATCGAAGCTGGCCTGTTCCATATAGGTTGTGAATAGCTGGATCATCAGCCCGAAGACGGCCGAGACAAATACGATCAGCATCGAGAAACCGAGTACATGCCCGGCCCAGCGCTCGAAGAATCCTGTCGTCGCCTTGAATATCAGCGCGAATATGAATAGCGGCCCGAGCGCCGCCAGCAGCGCCAGCATGATCTTGGCGAGCAGAATGAAGGCTCCGCCGATAGCAGTGAAAAGCGCTGTCGATAGGAGACAGAGAACGCCGAAGGCGGTATAAGAAAGCCCTTCTTTCGAGAAGATGCCCGCCTTCTCGAAAGCGTCGCCTGCCTTGGAAAAGCCTTCGCTGGCTGCCTGGTCGATCATCGTCGCCGCTTGCGTTCCTTGAGCGCTCGGCGCGCTTGCAGGCAGCAGCGCCGTCGCGAATTCATCCGGCGCTGTCTGGATAGCCCCGGCAATCTGCGATTGATAGATGCCGCCGGCGGAAGCGACCGAGACGATCAGGCTGATTTTCAGGCACTTCCACATGAAGTCCTTCAAGCTATGGTCGACAGCGCCGCGCGCGACCAGAAACCCATAGAAGATGAAGCTGAGCGTCAGGCCTGCAGAGATCACTGGCATTGCCGCCGTGATGACACGCCCCGAGACATCCGTCGCAAACGTCGCCGTGGCTGCGTCTATGTGTCGGAACAGGTCGGTGAAAAGATGAAAGTCCATGACACCCCCCGCTCAGATGCGCGGAACCTTGACGTTTTTGGCATCGAAGACCTTCCTCGATTCCGCCTCATGCGCGTTGCGGCAATTCGGCGAGTAATCGAGATGGCCCGGATCGCGTTCGCATTGCGCGATCTTCTCGGCGCGTTCCTGGTCATGGGTACGGTAGTAGGCCACATCGTGCGGCAGGCTTCCGTCACAAGCGCCGAGCGCAAGAACCGCCGCAGCGCCTATGAGTAGAGACTTACCCATCATCAATCTCCGAGACCCGGAACAGCGGTGTTGTTCGGGCTGAACACGGTCGCGTTTACCTGGTCCTTCTGCCGCTCGATCAACGCATCTTCGTTCCGCTGCAACATGGTCGCGAGCTGAAGCTTGGTTTGCTCGTTCTGAATCGCCGACTGTTCCGACGCGATGCGCGCCTGAAGGTCCATGATTTGTTTGGGCGACGTTGACGCATTGATTTGCTGCGTCATGGCTTCGATGTCGTTCAGGCGTTGCGTCGCCGCGGCATAGCCCGCCTGCCCTATCGCCTGGTCTGTGATGGCCTTCCGGTTCTGCCGGGCGACAATCGCCGCTTGCGCGCTCGAGACCGAGCCGACAACGCGCTCCGCGGCCGTGAGCGCGCTCACCGAACCCGAGATCCCCGAATATCCGCCGCTGGTCGCCGTCGCGTATATGCCCTGCCAGCTGGGCGGCAAGGCGGACGCCAGTCCCGAACTACGGAAGAGATTAGCGATGCCGGTCGAGCCGTTCAGGGAGTTGTAGGTCATCTGGAGTTGCTGGACCTGCATCTTCAACTGCTCGAGCTGCGCCGTGTATTTGGCGATGTCTTCGGCATGAAACACCGCGCCGGGGATGTCGCTCGTAACCGTCACCGGCACTTGCGCATAGGCCGCGGGCGATAACGCCATGGCCAGAGCCAAGGCCGCATTAATGAAACATCGTTTCATGGCAGTTCTCCCGCGGGAAGCAAAATGGCCGGATCCTTCAACTTCTGCCGAGCCATCGAAGCCCGCACCCGTTTGAGGAAGGCCGGAATCCAGACCGCAGGGTCACGGCCTTTCTCGGCGATCACCTGTTCGGCGATGTCGGCGTTGTCCGGCGTTCCGGACAGGATCAGAAGTTCATCGTCGAAGCCGGTCAGATTGAGACCGGCCAGCGCGGCTTGTTCGCCCTGCTTCACCAGGAAGCGCCGCGACCCTTCCGGAATCGCCTTCAAGGCCTCGAATTCCGGGAGCGTCAGCTTCAGGCCCTCGGTATAGTCAGCCCGGTCCGCGCGCGGGTTCTGCAGCAGGATGTAAGTCGCGATTTGCTGAACGATCGTCTTGGCGATCGCACTCTCGAGCGCGTCGCCCGGTTCCTGCGTCGAAAACACGCAGATCCCGTTCGCCTTGCGGATCGTCTTGAGCTTCTGTTTGACGAAGCTCTCAAATTGCGGGTCGTCGAGGATGCGCCAGAATTCCTCGAACACATACATGAAGCGGCGACCGTCGATCATCGCTTCCGTGCGGAAGAGCAGATACATGATGGTCGGCGTGCGCGTAACCGGGTTATCGAGGAAATCCGTCACATCGAAGCCATACATGCGATGCGTAGTCAGATCGAGCTCATCGACCTCGTTGTCGAAAAGCCAGCCGAGCTGTTCCGGATCGCACCACTTCGCCAGCCGCGCGTGAACGCTTGGCGCTCCCTCCCCTGCCGCAAGCGGGTTCGGGAGGTTTTGCACCAGCATCGACAAACGCCGCAGCGGCTTGTCGATATGCGTCATCAACGTAGTCAGCGCCCCCTCGATTTCAACGTCATCGCGATGCGTCACCGGGCTGCCGTCGCTCTTGACTAGCTGCAGCACCAGACCCTTGAGAAACAGCATATTGGCCCGCGTCGGCTCGAGCTGGAACGGATTGAAACCGGAGGCCACGCCGTTGCGCAACGGCAGATATTTGCCGCCCATGGCCTCGACTGCGATTTGCATGCCGCGATCCAGATCGAACACAACCGCAGTCGGATTGAACTTCTGCGCCTGCGCCAGCAGGAAGCCGAGCAAGGTCGTCTTGCCCGAGCTGGACTGCCCGCCGATAAAGGTATGGCCGAGCAGGCGCTTGTCGTTGGCGTCTTCATCAAGCCCCGAGACATGGAAATTCAGGTAGAGCGGCGTCCCGCTCTGGGTCTTCAAGATCGTCACCGCCGGACCCCAGGGGTTGCCGACCGGCTTGCCGCTCAGGAAATTGTGAAGCGGCGCGAAGCTCAAAAAATTGAGCGAGGTAATGGGCATTGGCCGCGGGCGCCATTTCCAGTTCGCCGGCAGCTGAGCCCAATAGCCAGCCTCGAGCGCAAGATCGACCTGGCTCGGCACCACCCCGCAATCGAGGATTGCGCCCTTCGCCTTGCTCAGGTGATTGCGTACCTCCGCGGCCGTCCCGCCGAACACGAGCAGAGTCCCATGATGCTCGCCCATGACGAAGTCGCGCGCGACGAGCCTATCAAGGGCGTCGTCAATCTCCGCGATTTGCGTCGTGCCGACGTCCTCGGCATCGAGCAGCGATTGCTTGTGCCGCTGCAGGAAGCCACGCGCGGCATGCAGGGACAGGCAGGAAAAGCTCTGGGTCAGGACGAACTCGTAATTGCTTTCCAGCAGCGCATTGAGCTGCCCCGGTTCGGTATTGCTGTCGAAGTCGCGGACTTCCAGCATGCCGAAGCTGACGGTCTTGTCGGTCCGGCGCTGTTCGCCAATCTCGCCCCAGCGGCTGAATATCGGACGGTTAAGGCCGAGATAATCGCCGATACGGCCACGGGCGACGGGCACCCTTGCATGCTCGCCGTTCACCAGGAAACCGAGCCATTCGAGCGTCGACGAGAAGGCATGGCCGTCATGCTCATAGATGCCGAGCAGCTCCCCGCCGTAATGCCGGGCGAGATGGCCGTCGATCGTCCGGTTGATGTCGTTGAGCGTTTTGATCGCTTCATTCTGGCGGTCCGTCTTCTGTGCAGCGCTCAGCTTCTCGCGCCGCGCGAAAAAAGCCATGATGTCGTCCGAGGCCTGCCGGTACACGACCGTCAGATAGAGGTCATTGACCATCAGGTTGTAGTCGGAGAACGAGGCGCGATATTTGTCGTCAAGCGTCTTGCAGAAGAAATTGTCGAAGGCGCTGTCCGGATACTCCACCACACGGCGGCGATGAATATGCGTCCAGAAGGAAATATCCGCCGTCCCTACCCCGCGGATGAAATTGTTCAGATCGCGGACCCACTGGAAGACGTCGCGAATGTCCGCGCATTCATGCGAGCGGCCGGTCAGCTTCCAGGTCGTCAGATAGTCCGCCGACGAGGTCGCGACGATATAAGGCGTGACATGGTGCGAGAACGGGATGAACTCGCTCATCCCGACTTCGCTTTCCATCGCCTTTAGAGCTTCGCTGAGATTCATCTCCGCCCCCTGCGATAGTGCCGGGGGGCATAGGACGAACCGCCCCAGAGCCTTTTATTGCGGTTCCTGGCCTTGGTCTCGAACCACAGCCACCAGATGCCGAAGGCCCGGTCATCGTGGCGGGTGATGAGCCGCATAATGGCGATGACCGGGATCAAGAGCAGCCAGCACCACAGGCTGGCCCACATCGCCAAAATGGCGACTACGCACACCGCGCAAAGCAGCGGCGTGGTCGGAACGCCGAACCTGGTCGGAACCCGCGTTGCTCCCTTGAACAAGGGAAACGGGTGGATGTCGTCGTCCATGGCCGCATCATCCGACGATCATCGCCGTGATTTCGGCGGCGGAGCCAACGATGAGAATGCCGACGAACCAATGGACGAAGGCGTCCTTATGGATCATCCGCATCGCGTAGAAGACCGCGATAATCATAAGGGCCACGGTCGCGACGACCGGAATCAGCGTCGTCAAATTCGACTGGAGCATCGACATGACCGACGCGGCCTGGGCAAGGCCGGCGGCATGTGCCGCCGTGGCAGAGAGAAGCAGTAGGAACGAAAGGCCAATATGTTTCAGGCCGTCATGGCTCACCTTCTTCGGATTCACGATTGTCACCCTCTTTCAGCATCACGAAGGAGCCTTCCGAGACTGCATATCTGTCGGCGAGCCATTCCAGCAAGTTGCGCGGGTCCGCCCATTCCCGGATCTTGCCGCGTTGAGTCAGGACCGTGAAAAGCTGCGGCTCACCCGTGCGGGGATCCGGGACCGTGAAGGTAACGCGCCATGACTTCGGCCCGTGGCCTTCGATCGTCACGTTGGACGCCTTGCCCGTTGCAAATGCATCGTCGACATCGGAAAGCGCAATCCCCATAGGGACTGTTCGGTTCTGCATCTCGGGTTCCTGTGGTGAGGGCTATTTGGCCTTGCATTGTCAGCCATAAGCGATCGAAGCAGAACGCGCGACGCACATTGATGGTACAGCCGCTTTCCCTAATTAACAATCAAAAGTTTAATTTTGATGTTTATTTGCGGTGCGACGGTGAGGTTGTTTGTGCAAAGGCATCCGCATCGGCAGACGCCGAGAAGGCGTCAGGCTCGCCAATCGCATTCTGTCTTGCCGGGTTTTTGCGTTCGACATGCATCGAGTCGGAGGGCGGCGCATGCGGGATGGATAGGCCGGGCAGCGGAAGAAGCTCCGGCACCGGCAGCGTAACTTGACTGGCGACCTTGCGGACATAGCCGTTGGTGATGCCGTTACGCATGGATCCCGTGTTGTAGCAGGAGAGCGCGGCATGAAGCGCCGGCTGTCCCTCCCCTCGTTCCGACACTGCGCGTCGATAACAGTCGGAGAGGATTTGCGCCGTCGCCTGGAGATTGGCACAGGGCTCGAAAAGATCCTCGAGCCTGTATCCCAGCGCGACGAAATTGGCCGAGTTGATTTGGCCCAGGCCGACATCGATGTTGTAGCCCTGCTCGAGCAGCCGTCGGGCGACCGTGACCGCCTCGGCCGCTGTCGCTGGCTGACGGGCTAGCTGCTTTGCGCCGTTGATATTGATCGCGAAGGGGTTCGCGGCGGATTCCTGACGCACGAGCGCCGACACCGTGCGAAGATGAATGTTGGGCGCGCAGACGGCTGAGAGCATCGCAAAGGTCGACGCTTCAGCCTGCGATGCGTTGTTTGGCGCACCCCAAGCTACAGGCGCGAAGCCCAGGGCCGCAATGAGCAACGATACAATCAGGCCAGGAATCGACATGACAGGCTCCCTTCAGAGCGCTGTCTGCGTTCCGTATCTGTCGTTCACGGCCTGTTTGGTGGCCGGGTCTTCGCTCGGGCATTGATTGAGGAAGCTCATGCGGTTCGCCGACGTGGCGCCCAAATCCATGTGCCCGTGCCGCCAGCTAATGATCGAGAAGTATTTGTCGATATAGCCGGTGCAGGCCCCTCCCCCGCCATGGCCGATCATCGCGCCTGCGAGGCATAGCAATGCCCCGCATGGTTCGGTGTTGTCTTCCGCCATGGCAGATGGGATCGACAGGAGACTGGCGATCAACACGGCGACGATATGACGGGTGGACGGCATGACGGGCTCCCTTTGACAAAGGGCATTGCACATCAAAACTGCATATTTGACTATAATCCAAGGAACCAAGAAGAATGTCAAGCAAAGGCCCCAACCGCGCTGCACGGGAAACAGTGAAGCGGTTTGAGACCCTGATACAGTCGGCGAGCGATGAGCAGCTGGCGGACTTCCGCGCGGCGATCGCGGCGGAGATCCGGCGACGCCAAGCGTTGAAGGCCAGTGAAATGCAAAAGACCAAAATGTCGCGGCTCACGGAGGCTAGCGCCGACAAGGTGAAGTACCGCGATCCGAAGAACCAGTTCAACACCTGGTCCGGCCGCGGGCGCAAGCCGGACTGGCTCAGGAAGTTTGTCGCCGACGGCGGCAACATAGACGACATCAAGGTCTAGAGCTTTGGGAGGAGACCAGACCATGGGCAACGTCATTCCCTTTCACCGGCCGGGCTGCGACGCAGGCCCGACCGAAGTAGCGGATACCGCACCGGCCCGCCGGTTAAGGTCTTTGTCGCGCGGCGCTTTTATCGGTCTGGCCGCGGCCATCCGATACACGCTGTTCTTGCTGCTGTTCTGGCTACGCGCTCCTCTGCGTTTCATGCTGAAACTCATCGCCACCCCTGCCCTGCTCGCCCTGCCCCTGGTTTGGTTCGGGCTTCCTTCCTCTGATCCCCAGAAGATTGTTCTGCTATTGGCGACAGCTGCGGCGGGTTTCTGTGCCTTCTCCACTGCCTACTTCTACGACTTGATGCTAACCCGGATAGCACCCAGCCCGATCCGCTTTGCCTGACGGGGCAAAACCAGCCCATCGACCGGATTCACTTCCCCCTGCCCTGACCTTGGCCTTCCTTGCCTGGCTGCAATGGCCGGGGCCATTCGTGCTCTCGCTGCCTTCCCAAGGAGTTGTGTTTATTCGATGCGCAATCTAGCCGCCGCGCCGCAGCTGTCAAAACCGAACGGTTTCCCCCCTGAAAGGACCTCCCATTACGGTTTTGACACCAGCGGCTTATTCGCCGGCTCCTCCGATTGCCATCAACACAACCTCTTGAAAGGAGCTACAAATGAGCACGAACAACACCCCCACCTTCTTCGCCTACAGCGTCAAGGAATTCGGTCAGGGCAAAACCAAGAAGACGAAGTGGACCCGGATCGGCGCTGCCTGGTCTCACAGCGACGGCGAAGGCTTCAGCATCGAGCTCGATGCCCTCCCGCTCGACGGTAAGATCGTCCTTCGTCAGCCGAAGAAAGACGGCGAAGAAACGGCCGGGCAGCTCGACGACACGATCGGCTTCTAGGCTGGGATCAGAGATAAGGCCCTCCGGGGCCTTATCTTTTTGGTCGCACGGAGCGATGCACGCCGATGACTGTATGGATGTACAGTATTAGCATGAGCGCCCTACCCCAGAACTTCGAAGACCTTCACCCGTCGCTATGGCGCGGCTCCCAGCTCGCGCGCGCGGCCGGCATGGTTGTCGACACCGGCTATGAAACCCTCTCCGCGGAACTGCCCGGCGGGGGTTGGCCGGTCGGTACGGTCATCGAATGCCTTACCCAACAGACCGGTATCGGCGAGCTGCGCCTGCTTGCCCCGGCCTTGGCAAGCCACGGCAAACGGCCCGTCGTCTTCCTTGAGCCTCCCCAGACTCCCAATTCCCAAGGTCTGGCCTATATGGGTTTGTCGGAGGACCGGTTGATGTGGCTGAGGGCGCGGCGCACGGCCGACGCCCTTTGGACCGCCGAGCAGGTTCTCCGCACCGGCAGTTGCGCCGCCCTGCTGTTCTGGCAGCAACGCATTCGGACCGAAAGCCTGCGACGGCTGCAGCTCGCGGCCAAATCGAGTGAAACGCTATTTTTCGTGTTCCGGCCTTTGGTCGAGGCCACAAATCCCTCCCCTGCCGAGCTCCGCGTCGCTTTGCGGCCTGCCGAAAACGGCCTCAACGTCGAAATTCTGAAGCGCAAGGGTCCCATGGCGACGGCGCCTCTGCAGATCACCTTACGGCCAGCCCCTACCCTTCTCAGTCCGCATGGCAGAAACAAACGAACGGTGATTATTCCCAACGCGCCCGTCCAGCGTGAAGCCGCCGTTGTTGTATCTAATGGATGAACTCGAAGTTGGTCGTATCGTTCAGTACAGAAAACGTAACGATGAACCAAGAGCGCAGGAAAGCCAGAGCGGGAGGGAAGCTCACGGACAAGCGCTAACGTTGCTGCCCTGAATTGTTCCTCATGAAACAATTATTAAGTCTTATCAATGTATTAGCCATACGTATCAATAACTTAGCGAGGCCCGTGGAACCCTGTGGAACCCAAATCATCCACAAATGCCGTTACCTTCTGGCGTCTTTTTTGAGTCTGCCCTGCCCCGTTTTTATGGCGGAAGCCAATCCTTCCACCAAGCGCCGCTCGTCGTCATGAGAAATGCGGAAATCTTTTCAGCTTTCCTATATGCTTTCTAAAGTGCTTTCCATTCGCCTAGGTGCGGTAACGACGTAACGGCGGGGCGGTCGCCTTTTGCTGGCATCTGGAGCTTTCTCGGTCGGGGGAGCGTGAGCGGATAGTCGCAGCCGACACATGCGCGCCTTGCATCAGGGAAAAGCGACGGCGATCGCCGTTCGCCTACCCGCAGAACCATTCTGAAAGCTGTATTGCTTTCCTACCAGCGTTCTCTACTGCTTTCCAATGCGCTTTCAAGATGAGCCGGATCGGGTTGAATGCGGAGACGTTAGCGCGTTGCCCTACTCCGAAGCATTCTTTTCTGCTTTCTTAACGGCTTTCTCCTCAGCTTGCCTTTCTGAAAGCCCTGCCCCTTGTTTCGCAGGTCCATGGGAATGTGCTGTCCAGCGGCTTTCCAAAGTGCTTTCCTTTCGGCTTTCTTGTTGGCTTTCCTTTTAGCTTGCTGACGTGAAGGCCAAACCAGTAAAAGCCGCAGTGGGGCTCTCAGGGCGAGCATATGGCTTTCTTAGCAGCTTTCTTGTTGGCTTTCCTTTTAGCTTTCTTTTCGGCATTCTTACGAGCTTGCCTTTTTGCATTCCTTGAGGCAAGCTATTTGGCATGCTACTCGGAAAGCTATCCAGCTTTCTTATCTGCTTTCTCTTCGCGTCTCTATATTCACAAAACAAACCGAGGTCACGATGCCAACGATTTCCTTCGTCAGTCCCAAAGGTGGGGCGGGTAAGACTACATCGGCGCTCCTCCTAGCCACGCAGCTTGCCGCCCGCGGCGCTGACGTGACGCTAGTCGACGGAGATCCAAACCATCCTGTGCGCACGTGGGGGGAGGGGGAGCAGGTGCCGGAGTCGCTGACCATCGTCTCCAACCCGAAACCCTCCAAAGTTGGCGAGAAAGAAGCCGTGATACCCGGCGCTATCTTGCGTCTCGTGAATTCCGAGACGATCCGGGACGTCATCGAGGAATACGCTGCGAAATCGCAGTTCGTCATCGTCGATCTCGAAGGGACGGCCGAGCTCATCGTCGGCAACGCGATCGCCGAATCCGATTTTGTGATCGTGCCGACGCAAGGATCTCAGCTCGACGCCGAGCAGGCGAGCAGGGCCTTCGCGCTCATCCGGG
This sequence comes from Paraburkholderia ultramafica, assembly GCF_902859915.1. Classification (GTDB taxonomy): domain Bacteria; phylum Pseudomonadota; class Gammaproteobacteria; order Burkholderiales; family Burkholderiaceae; genus Paraburkholderia; species Paraburkholderia ultramafica. The sequence goes on along the minus strand of NZ_CADIKK010000033.1, from coordinate 54,766 downwards.
CGCATGAGCGTACCGTGCAGAAATACAGGCCGGACTACCGCTTGCCTTACGCCGTCGTGTTCACGCGGACGAACGTCGCCATTGAGAGCCGCGATACGCGCTTTATCCGCAACACGTTTGAAACGGCGGGCATTCCGTTCCTGCAGACCGAATTGCACGAACGGGCGGCCTTCAAGGCCATGTTTTCCTATCGGATGCCTCTGGACAAACTCGACCGCAAAGAAGTCTCCAGTGTCGACAAGGCGGTCGAGAACGCGGAAGCCTTCACCCGCGAGGTCCTCACCCGGATTATCGAAGCGCTTCAACAGCAGCAGGAACAGAAACAGGCAAAGGTGGCATCATGAGCAACCGTGCAAATCCACTCGCAAGTCTTGATGACGATCCTCTCGCTAATTTGACGAGTTTTCAGCCAAAGGCCGCCGCCGAACCTCGTTCGGCCGAGGAAAAACGCGCCATCGAGCAAACGGCCAAGGAACGCGGTTTCGTTAGCCGCAAGGCCGAACCGATCGAGCCAGTGCCGGATCCTGAAATCCATCGCCCGCGCTATTTTCGCAACGGCCGAAATGAGCCTCTGAATTTCAAGGTCACCAAGGAATGCAAGGAACACCTGCACCGCCTGCGCGATGATCTCGACCAACCGTTGGGGGTCATCCTTGAAGAAGCGTTGAACGCGCTCGAGGCCATCAAGCCGGAAGTCATAGCGCGGCTTCGGCAAGGCTCGCGGTAGCAAGTTTGGGTTACTTCGATATATAACGACCGCGACGCTTGCAGAAGGCCAGGAAATGACCGTCAGGGCGATCCGGTACGATGTTCTTCTTGGCCACCCAGTCGCGCCAGTCTGCCTCGACGGCATGAATATCCCAGCCTGGCGCGAGTGTCTTGGCGGTTTCGTAGGTTTCTGTCTTGAGCATCAGAGAAGGACGGGGCAGGGTAGGGGCCTTACCCAGCTTAGGCTTTACGACGACCTGGTCGCTGCTGACCATCTCGAATGCATATTCCGGCATATGGTCGTGAGTCTTGTCATCCTCGATGATGTCTTCGAACATGCGCCGGAATTCTTTCAAGGTTGACTGCGAACCGCATTTGTTCCGGAGATTGTCGAGACCTATCGGCCAGCGCGATTGATTGCCGCAATGCTTACGCGCAATTTCATAGAGCCGCCGCTCGAGGGGTTTCGCCAGCTGGAAATAACGCCGATCGAGCGTCAGGACCTCCAGGGCTTCAACAGATTTCCACATCCAGTCCGACAGCTGGATTTCAACCTCGAGCATGCGGCCGTCCCGCGTTGCCCGGACTATCTTGCCGCGATTGATGAGACTGAAAAGTTCCATCTCCTCGACACCGCCAGTCGTGATGTTCGTCTCCATCTGCATGCCCTGCAGGCGTGTGAGAGCGTCACGCAAAGCCGTATAGCCCCGCCCACTCGTGTCGCGGTTCGTGCAGATCAAAAGATCGTGGGCCTTTATCTGCAGCGTCCTTGATATCGGCTTGCCGGCGTTCTTCGCAGCGACAAGCTGGCTGATGCAGTAGATGAGGATGTCGCGGTCAAAGACGTTCGCAAGGCCTTTGACACTTGGTCGGACCTCGAGCCACCTGTCGCCGTTTTCGTAACGGCGAACTTTCATATCCGGCTTCTTCGAGAGCGAAAACAGCGGATGCTCCATCGCAGCCGTGTCGCCCTTCATCGCTCCGTCAAATACATCGCAGACAAAGAAATCGGCCGCGTGACGAACAGGGAGCAGGGGAGATCGTTGCTGCTTTACGGGCTCGGCAACTTCAGCACAGTCTTCGGACTCCGCAAGCTCGGCAGGTCCGAAATCCAGTTCCAATTCTTTCGTGTTATCACCCACCATCTCTCGCCCGTCCTGTTTCTGCTGTTCGCTCCCCTTGTGATCAGTCAGTCCTGCATGCAGCTGACCCGGAAACTTCCCGACGCATCTTTCGTGTTATTACCCACCCGCTTTCGTGTTATCACCCACCGCCTGCCCAAACTCGGCCTCGTCGTAGAACTGAAACGCAACTCACGGTAGGTTCGTTTTTCGTGTTATCGCCCACCAGCTCTCGCCATCCCGGGTGTTCCGCCCCTTAGAGCCCGCCGGTTGGTTTCTTCCTCGCCCGGCCCCACCAAGGTGCCGACGTCCCGATTCGTGTTATCACCCACCACGGACCGGATTATTCGTGTTATCACCCACCGAGTCAACGACTTTTCGTGTTATTACCCACCACTAGCTCCGCTCCGACATACCAGAAGCTGTGGATAAGTCCGTCCCGGAGGGAGGAACGGCCATCGTGTTATCACCCACCATCATTCGTGTTATTACCCACCTGTTTTCGTGTTATTACCCACCACCTAGACCGATTCGGAGAAGATTTTCCTTTTTTAATCAACGACCTGATAGAAGGATCGATTCGTGTAACTCTATCTCTAACATCTATAACATTGTCTTTGCCTGTGGATAATTTTCCAGACGCAGCACATATGTCAGACGATGGATGAGTATTTGAACAAGGAAATCAGGCAGTAGCGCCAGAGAAAGTGAGATATACCCGCGACGGAAGGACGACGATGCTCATTCACATCACACCGCGTTTTTTCACCTGCGATCAGTCTGGGCCTTTCGTCGAGCTTATCGATTTACGCATCGATCCCCTCGATCTTTTCCTCAGAGGTGGGAAAGAGCTGACCACCCGCCGGCCTTACCCAAACAAACATTTTGCCGTCGCCTGTCGCAAAGCCGGCAGCAAAGCGATCGACTGGATCCTCGTCGACACGCCCAACCAGCTCCCGAATACACGGTCGAAATGCGCTGGGAGATTAATGCAGATGCTCTCGTGACGCATCGCGTCCGGTACGGCGTGCTGGATCAAGATTTCGATGCCGTCTCCGATCGCATGTCGTTGTGGAGCGCCACGTATAACGACGACTGGCGGTCTCGATGGCCTCAGGTACATGAAGGGGTCTTTCCAAACACGGCGCAGCCAAAAAATGCAGCTTACGTCGGCGCCAAGGCGCACCGGCATCCTTGAAGATCGCATGCTTCACGGGCGGATCACGGAGAGGTCCGAGACTTTCCCGGTGCCAACGGATAGAGCGCTTCCGGCTGATTTCGGGACGTGCAATCGACGAACGCTTGCCGTCGATCAATACAGCCTTCCGGATCGGCTAGCGGGCAGGAAAAATGGAAAAATCTCAGCCGACGGCTATCCAGCCCTGTACCGTGCGACCATCCGCAGAAGTCTGCGTGCTCCGTTTCAGGTAGGGCAGGGGCCTTATATCGTTCTATACCCTGCAATGCCACGACGCCGTAGCGAGCGTAAATGTCGGCGACTTTGGGATGAACCGCCGTCGCCTCTGCCAGGGTGGGAAAACCGTCCGCGATCACCATCTTGTCCATGATGAAGGCGTTAAATCAAAATAATCGCCCGATTCCATATGCAGCCTTGAAACGGGAGATTTCACCGATTACCATCCGGCCGGAATGAATAGCCCAGCTTTACCCATAAACTTCGCTCAGGCCGCCGACCAGTTGCGAATGCAGGAAACCGCCCGAATGTCCGCGGCAGTCGTGCCGACTTTGGAATCCCTGCAGTTCCTCTCAGGACAGCAATTCCGCGCCGTCGTAGGGACGATGCTCGAACGGCTCGGCCATGAGCTGCTGACCTCCGAAACGACTGTCTACATGCTGACCCGGAAGAACGGTCAGAAATACGTCGTGGCTTGCGCTCTGCCAAGCCACAGGAACGCGACGTCGCTAACGCAGGTTAAGCAGCTTCACGACGCGATCCTGACCGCCAATGCGATCTCCGGCTACTACGTGACCACGCGCGGCTTTACGCGCGATGCTGAGGCCTATGCGGCGACGGCGCCAATCACGCTCGTCGACACGCCAAAGCTACTGAAATCTCTCGAGATAAGCATGGCTGGCATGACGCCTCCCGACAGCTACCAAGCCATGTGCCGCCTGTGCGGCGACATCGTGCACCATCGGCTCAGCTGCGTTCAGGCTATCTCGTGTCGCAACGGGCACAGCGTCGCGCCGACCATCGCCCAGGCCGCCATTTTCGGCCGCAAGCTGGAGAGAGGCTCTACCAGCAGCAGCTACACGCCTCCGCCTCAATACAGCCGCCGCGATGTCTATCGGCACAATTCAAAGTACGAAGCGCGAATGCGCAGCCGTAAGGCCAAGTCGCGCGCTCGCCGAGCCGACAACCCAGCGCCGGGCTTCGATCCAAGCCGCGCATGATTTAGGCAACCACACAGCGCTCGGAAAATGAAACTCAAATGAGCGTATCCGGGTAGTACCCAAAATAGCCGCGCCGAATCCAGTCCTGATACGCAGCGACCCTCAGCTCGTCGCCCTGGCAAGATTCAAATAGCCGTCGCATCACCTCGCGTGCAAACGCCAGGTCCGCCTCGTTTTGGCTCATCCGGGCCTTCGCCACGATCATGCAGATCTCTATCCCGATTCCGAGATTTGCGAGGCTCTGTTCCGAGAGCCCGGCCAGCTCCTCGGCCATCGTTTTTTGTTTGTTTTCTTGAAAGCTACTCATGCGCCGGTTGTAGCTCAATTCGCGGCGCCAAGCCAGCCCATAGGTGCGCGGGTTCATAAGCTGAAAAGAGCCGATACGCGCACGGCGTATCGGCTCCATTTCCTTGACGGTCATCGGCTCTCCAGCCTGTACCGTAAGACCGATGCTAACTCGAAATTCGCGCGTGAGGAAACAAAAAATCGAGCCGATTTCCTTGATGAAATACTCCCAGGAGAGTCTGAGACCGAGAGGCCGGTTGAAGGCCCCTAGCAAGTGGCGAACCCGTGGAAGAAGCTGTTCGTCAATCTCCCAGCCGGTACGGTGATGCCCGGGTTCGTCCAACAAATTTCGCACACGAAACAAAAAGCTCACGATTTCCTTGTTGAAGTACTCCGGGGAGAGCGCGAGAGGGGCTGGTCCCTCTCGCATGGCACGAAGTGCCATCCTCCGGCTTACGGGCCAGGGGCCGGAGAAACTGCTGTTTGCGAGTCCGATGCAGTTGACATGGCGGGTTCTGAACGTGGTGTCGTCGGCTCGAGCAGATCCTGGATAACCGCCCGATTGACTTGCTCCTTCACGGCCTCATCGAGCAGCTGACGGAGTTGAGCCGCAAATTGCGGGTCGAGGCCCGCGCGGCCTAGCACCGCTGCCCCAACGATAATTTTCCGCCTTGTATCGAGCTTTCGTTGCACCGCGCGCTCACGAGCGTCCATGTCCGCGAGCTTTTTCCTGATTTCTTCCTGACGTTTCTCGAGTGCTGCTCTGCGGGCGGAGGAGGGGCGTTGGATCACGGTCGCAGTCCGGTAATCAAAGCGTGTATTGACCATCTTAGAACATCCTGTGGCGAGTCGACGAATTTTCCGGACAGTTGCCGGATATAGGTGGGAAGTTGCTTGTATTTAGGGTGATTCGGGAGTCAAATACAACCCAGAATTGGCGTTTGCGACTTGGCTGGAGCTGGCGATGGAGACCCACGAAGTGCGCGCTTATACATTGCTACGCAACGTGCGCGGCAAAAGCTCCGCTTCTGCACATGGGCACGGGCTGTCGCGCCCTTGCATCCACGACGAGGGGAGTTCCTGCCCCTCGACCCTGACCAACCCTGCGCGGATTGGATGCCGGCACGGGCTGTCGCGCCCCTGCACCTTCGACAAGGGACGTTCCTGCCCCTTGACCCTGACCAACCCTGCGCGGGTTGGATGCGCGACCTTTTTCACGGCGCTGCCCGCTTTGCATTTTCCTCCCGTTGGTTGACCGGCGTGGCTACCTATCGCTTTTCCGCCCAAGTCATTTCCCGATCCGCTGGCCGCAGCGCGACGGCCGCGGCTGCGTACCGGGCCGCCGCGCGCGTCGAGGATGAACGTCTCGGCGAAGTTTGGGACTACCGAAAGAAGCGCGGCGTTCTGCATTCCGAGATCGTCGCTCCCGACGATGCGCCGGAATGGATGCGCGATCGGGTACAGCTCTGGAACGCCGTCGAGCGCGTTGAAAAACGCCGCGACGCGCAGCTCGCCCGCGACATCGAGTTGTCGTTGCCGCATGAATTGACCCACGCGCAACGCGTCGACCTGGTGCGCACGTTTGTGACGGAGGAATTCGTATCGCAAGGCATGATCGCGGATTTCTCGGTGCATGCGCCCGACCGCGGCGGCGATGACCGAAATCATCATGCTCACGTCATGCTGACGATGCGGAACTTGACCGGCGCCGGCTTTGGGAACAAGAATCGTGACTGGAACAACACCGCGCAACTTGAAGCATGGCGCGAGCATTGGGCCGACGCCGTCAACCGCGTTCTCGCGCAAAACGGCATTGCCGAAACCGTCGATCATCGCAGCTATGCCGATCGAGGTCTCAACCGGGAGCCGGAGCCTAAACAAGGCTCTGTCGCGACGGAAATGGAACGGGAAGGGCGAAACTCGCACGCTGGCGATGACCGCCGTGCAGCGCAGGCTCGCAACGCCGAAAGGCTAGCGTTGGAACAGGAGGCCCAAGCCTTGGCACTCGAAATCGACGCCGCAAAAGAGCGGCAACGTCAGGAAAAGGCCGCGCGGGCTCAACAGACCCGCAAGGACGATCAACGCCGACAGGAAGAGGCCAAGGAAGAGCAGCATCGCCGCGAAGAGGCTGTGCGCGTCGAACAAGCCCGAAAAGATGAAGAACGACGGCAGGCGGATTCCGATCGCGAAAAACAGCAGCGCGAAGAAACCGCGCGGGCCGAGCAAGTGCGCAAGGATGAAGATCGCCAACAGCAGGCGCGCACATCGTTTGAGCAGCAGGCCGCAGAACAATTGGCCCGGCAGAAGTCCTATATCGAGGAGATGGAGCGCCACCAACAGGATACTCAGGCGTATCTCGAGGCGCAGCAGCGAGAAGCAAAAGCCGAGGCACAGCGCGAGGAAGAACGCCGTCGACGGTCCGTTGAAGCCCGCGAAGGCGACATCAACAGCGCCCAGACGCGTTATGCGCAGGCGCTCCGCCATTACGACATCAAAGACCCTTACGCGTCTTTGGCCCGCGCGGCGATGAGCGAACATGCAATGTTCCGCCAGCAACAACAGCAGCTCGCCAAGGAAATCTCCACGGAACAAGATCCCGAAAAACGCCGTGAGCTCGAACTCCGCAAGGAAATCGAGGGCAACGACTACATGGCGATCACAAGCCAGCGCCTGGCAGGCATGAGCCGCGTCATTACGGGCCGAAAAGACAGCCCGCAAGCCCTCCAAGATGAAGAACGTGCCCGAGCCTTCACAGAGCGCGCCAACGAGTTGCGTGAGGAGCGAGTACGGCTTATAGAGGCCCAGGAGAGGCAGCGGGAGCAGCAGCTGAAGGAACAGCCGGCGCGGCGCGGCGAGGGGCAGCAGACCGGCGGAGAGGCGGCCGCGGGCGAAATGACCGACGCTAAAGCCGCCCGTATCGCCGCGAACCAGGAGCGGGAACGACAATTCAAAGAGAGGCAAGTAGAAAGGAAAGCGGATCGAAGCCGCCATCGAGGTGGCCGATCATCGCGATGACTACCCTGCAGGCCCGTGGGTAGGGCCTGGCAGGGGAAGAGAGGAACCCGTTTCGTTGCTCGAGCAATTCGCCGCCGCGGCCCGCGAGGTGACCAGTCGCGTGCGCGTGTTACGCGAGGCGTGCCAGAGAGTTTATCGACGGGTAATCAACCGGCTGAAAAGCTTGGCGAGTTAAGCGTCTGTCAGATTTAAGCGCGTAGTCACTCTGTCCATTTGACTTTCCAGCCTGTCCATGCGGTCTGACAGCAACGACATGTCCGTGTGAACAATCCCCAAGCGCGAGTCAATCGAGGTCAAGCGGGCTTTGATACTTACCACATCTTCACGGGTAAGAGCGACTTGAGGCTGTATGGACATCAAGACTTCGTACATCAGCTGGTTTGTAATTTCAGTCATGTCCCACCATATCATGCTCTATATCCTGAAAATCCCTTAAAATCCTCGTAACATAAAAGCCATATAGTGTTACTTATTGAAAATTAACCATTACCTCTAAAATCAGATCCGCGAGATTTTTATTTTCATATTTTCATGGATTTGGTTATAAGCTAAGGACATAAAAACAAAATTGCCGGGATTCAGCGATGTCAAACTTTAAAAAACAAAATGACGAAAATTTATGGAATTATGTAGAGTCGTGCTGCCTGCGACCGGATTTTTACCGGAAGCATTATTTCGACTTTTACCATTTGATCGAGGCGGAAAAGAGCGAGCAGCGGCGTGCGAAAATGCAAAATGATCTGGCGCGCGCCATGGGCGAATCCCACTTTATGGACTGGTCACATCCGAAGGACCGTGCCGAAATGGAACTGGCGGGTTTGCGGTTGGGTCCTCCCCTCGCATCGCAGGAAGTAGCGAGCCCGCAAAATGAGCCGTCGAGACCACGTTTCGACGGACTGCGGCGCTTTATCAGTCATATGCAGAAAATCTAATTGAGTGGATTTCCATAGGCCGGATTGAAATCGGTTGGCAATAGTTTGACGAGCCGTGTTCGTGTCAGCCTGCGAACCGGCCGGAGCGCATCGACTGGTAAAAACCTTCACTTTTGCCCCCAAACTGTGCTAATTACAGAGGGACAAAAGTGGAGGTTTTCATGCCCGAGTTGCATCTACTGACCGACGAAGAATTGGCCGCCACAAAACGTCGCCGCGAGGCCGGCGAAGCTTCCCTTGCATGCGAAGGGATTTATCTCAGCGCAGAGGAAAAGGCTCTCTTCGATCGCTTCGAGGCTGAACGGTTGCCACCCGACGAGTGCCGGCGACAAATTATCGCGTACGTTCGCGCCAAGCGCGCAGAAGGATAAGGCACATCTGCCCGATGGCTGATCCCTACGTCTATCCGGGCACGCAAGTCCTCATCAACAAGGAGGACATTCGCCATGCCGAGAAGCTCGCAATGTTCGAGCGCATGATGACTCTGCAAAGAATGCGCGATGGATCACCCACCGTCGAAATGTCCCCCGCCGGTTACCGGGAGCTACACCGGCATCTATTCCAGGACGTGTACGAATGGGCCGGCGATTTGCGCACCGTTGCCTTGGCGAAGGGCTCCAGCATGTTTTGCCGCCCTGAGTTCGTAGAACAAGAGCTGCAGAAGCGGTTTGCCACGATCCACGCAGAGGGCGATCTGCGGGGCTTGACGGCGGAGCAGTTCGCCGGCCGCGCGGCCGAACATCTATCCGAACTTAACGCCATTCACCCTTTCCGCGAGGGAAATGGGCGCACGCAGCGCGCTTTTCTTGAAGTCCTGGGACAGAACGCCGGACATCCCGTCGACTTGACGCGCATCGATCCGACCGCTTGGAACGAGGCTTCCATTACCGGATTCCATCGCGGCGACTATGAATTGATGCGTCAGGTAATCGCCGGCGCGGGCATGGACGAGAAGCAAGCGCGGATTGCCGCGAACCAGGAGCGGGAGCGGCAATTCAAAGAGAGGCAAGCAGAAAGGAAAGATCGCAGCCACCATCGAGGAGGCCGATCATCCCGATGATCACTTACCCGCTCGGGTCGAGCGCGCAGATGCTTTTCAGGTGCGGCAGCGACGTAGGGTAGGGGAGATAGGTGTGCGCCGGCCCTTTGGTGCGATGTGACAAAAACAGGTTGTATCCGTCATCCATGTTGCGCACGTGCTGCGGCAGCAGCAGCCGCATCTGCATTTGAGAATAATTGAGGCTCTCGCTGCCGGGCTGGCCGGCGCTCCGGTTTTCTCCAATCGCCTTCACGACCTTCGTTGTTTGTCCCGTCAGCTGCGACAGGTAGTCCGCGGTGAAGACATCCTGCGGCGCGAAGGAATTAAGCACGCCGGCGTTGCTGATAAAGCTTTCCCAGCGCTCCCCGTAGATCGCCTTCGCTTGCGCCAGGTCCTGGAATATCGCCCACAGCTTGATGCCATAGCCGCGCATCATCGCGAGGTTGTTTTCAATGATTCCGAGATGGCCCAAGTGCGCAAATTCATCAAGCATGAAGAGGACCGGCACTTTCGCTTTGCGCGTGTCTTTCATCAAGGGTTGCAGCACCGCCGCGATCATGAGCCGGAGCCATGTGCTATGCGTTGCCAGGCGCCGCGCCGGCAAGATCAAATACACGGTCGTCGGCCTTTCTTTCATGATCGAAAAATCGAAAGCGCCGCGCGCCAGGTCGGCCTTCACGGGGCGGCTGTCGAGCCAGCGCGTTTGCGTAAGGGCCGTCGAAATAACGCTGTTGAGCTCCTTGTTTTCAGGATCAATTTCGGCGAAGCGGCCGGCCTTGACCACTAACTCTTCACACTCGGAATCGATGCCCACCTCGATCATTTTGAAGACTTCTTTGCTTAAATCACTCGAGGGCTTGCCGAGGATCGCGCGAACGTCGCCAAGCGAACCAGTGCCCGGCATCGTCATGCGAACATACATGATGATCGCCGCCACCAAATCTTGCGCCGACTGGCTGAAATGCGGATCCTTGCCTTCCACCCGAATAAGAGCTTCACTAAGACCGAGTGCGTCATCCGGGAAATCCTCGCTTGCGGGGTCGAGAGCAGCGACGGGGTTAAATCCGTCGCTTCCTAATTCGAGGGCGTCGAATGGGTTCAGGCGGACAATCAAATTCCCATGCTTCGATCGGTGAGCGTGCGTCATCGCGGCGAGCTCACCCTTGGGGTCGACCACCAGGACCGACCAGCCGGTCAGATCAACAAGATTCGGCAAAAGCAGACGCCGCGATTTTCCGCTGCCATTCGGTCCCACTGTCACGATGTGGCGATCGCCGACATAGCGCGCCGGCACCTCGCCAGGGTGCCATTGTGGTGTGCCCTCCGCTCTGTCAGTCGCATAGCCGAAATAAACCCCGCCGTTCTCTCCCCAGGCCGAACTCATATCAACTCCTGTGCATGTTGCTCAGTTGTTTCACCACGTCAGCCGGATTCTCTACAGTGGCGTCCGGCAGGCCGACCATCAGCTCCTTGGGATCGATGCGCGCGCGAGGCGGCTCGACCACTTTAGCGGCGGGGATGAATTGCCCGCCGCAGTGATAGGCAAGCGTGTAAATCAGGTCCGTGGCGACCCGGGCGCACAACGGCGGAAGAACCAGATAGGTCAAAGCCCAACCAACATATTCCGAATACTGATATGCGTCGGGCCGGCCGAGAAACGCTGCTACGAGCGCGACGGGATAACAAATCGTCGAGAAGCGGCGCTTCCGGTTGTAGTTGAGTTCCTCAACGCTGCGCTGTTCCCGCGTCGCCAGACTGACGAGCCCCGAACCATCGCCTCGCCTGTAGCACACCCGGAAGAGCTGGTTTCCGCCGCTCTCAGCGCCATCCCATTCCATACCCTTAGCCTCGAGAGCGAGAAAGCACAGCAAATGCCACAAGCCGGAAAGCAACTGCAGCAGCGAGAAAAAGCCGATGATGCCCGCGAAAAGCGCAGCGGCATACAAAGCCAGAAGGTCGGATGGCAGGCTGCCCCAGGCAATCAATTTGAGAGCGTAGAACACACCCATTGCTCCCCAAAACATCGGCTTAGACGCTTCGTAGTGCTGAGCGACAGTGGCGCCAGTGTTGAAGGGCTTGCCTCGCATGCTCCGCCCATGAATGGCCACCATCACAAGCAACACAACCGTACCTAAGACGGCAACGAGCCAAGCGAGCGCGACGGTTGTGCTCACCGGCTCCATCACCCAGCTTTCGCACCAGCCGAGATGCGGGCACGTGTTCGATATCCAGTTGACGCAGAAATTCGCGGCGGCGACGACGAACACGAAGAACAAGAGGCTCACCGCGGAATAGGCTTTCATGTCGGCTCCCTGTAGACGGTGACAGGAAAATGGCCGTAGCGGACGTCTACGGCCGTGCGCTTCTACTAAGCTCGTCTTGCAACAAACTGGTGGCCTTGAAGACCGAATTCTTTCTCTTCAAGAATGCCTATGAAACCGCAGTTGCCGCATTCGGCCGTCGCAACGCATCCGCGTCCTTCCAGCACGGATCTAGCGCAATTCTCCCAGCCACAGTTTCCACACCAGAAGCTATTTCTGGATGTGCCTTGCACTCGGCCCCACCCGCAGATGCATTGCCACCCGGTTCTGTCGATTTCGCCGTCGTAAAACATACGCGGCTTGCCTTCGGAGATGCGGGCTCCGTTGAGTTTCGCCATGCGCATGTACGAGTCTGCCGAATGGTTGTCACACAGGCGCAAGGGCGATCCTAATTTTTGCTTGATATAGGTCTGCGTGAATTTGCGGCCGTCACCGCTACAAACCACGGGTAACACCCCGAGTTCCACGATCGGCGTCATATCAACCAAGGGCTTCGCGGTGCCGAACCCATCGGGCGCTTCGTACCACTCTAGTAGAGCCTTCGCAGAGTCGCTCTTGCCCGCAGTCACGACATCTCGCGTCACGGGCTGAACAACGCGCCTGATCGCAGAGACAGCTCGGAAAACGGGGTTCTCGTTGCCGGAGCGAGCGGGCGAGCTCACGCGCCGCACCGTCGGCACATTCTCGCGGCGCGCCGGCTCGCTATCGCGCCGAACAACGGAGACCATAGCGCGCGACCATTTAAATTCAAAGTGGCATGCCGTGCATTTGAGCTTTTGGCCTTCGCGCGGCGTCTCCATCCGCATTTGGTTTGGACAGTTAGTACATCTGATGATTTCAATCATGGTGGCGCTCCTCAGGACAACGCGTTGCTGACCCGCAAGGGTTAGACGGGCTTCATAAAGGCTCACGCTTTTGGCGGTAACCCTGAACTTTGTGTTGCGAAGGCGATATGTGGGCTATGGCCGGAATACTGAGCAGAGTTCCCCGCCGCTCCGGCAAGCGTCGGGGAGCCGGATGCGGTCAGTTCGCCTGGTCGTATTTCCTGCCAAGGGCGCCGTCGGCCAGTTTCTGGACTGTTACGACCAATATGTCACGATATCCAGCTCCTCCATCTGCGCTCAACAACGGAGAAACGCCGTGCAAGGTAGTATTCGAGATCATGAAACCCCGCAGCGGTTCGTTCATTTCAAACCCTATATTGCATTGACGCGAACCGACCCCCACGTAGTTCAGCCCCCCGATGACGTTCTTTCTATCGATCAAAATCACATGTACGACCTCTTCGCTATCGCGATGAGCGAAGGGCGGTGTAGAAAGAGCCAAGAAAGCCCCGTGAACTTGGTACCGTATGGCATGCAGATCAACGCGCACGGCATCGTCGAAGAGTTCCGGCACGAAGTATTCAGCTACTCGAACGGTGTAGCGGGTCATTGCCTCGACCAGCGGATTCAACCGCAGGTCGTCGGGCATTTGTTTGATGTCGCGCGGGCCCGGGTTCTCCGTGTTCACAGCTTGGCTGAATGAGAAGTGCGGGAGCGGCGTCAGTTCTCCTCTGCACGAGCGGCTCAGACTCGTGAACCAGCGACGTTTGTCATGCGCGTTGGGATCCGACGGAATATTGTCATAAGCCTTCTGTACGCTGCTCAATTCGCGATCGACCAGATGCCTGTCGTAGTGCCCAGTGTCGGTGAGAGCCGCGCCGAATACTTCAACATTCCTCGCCAGCTGCTGTGCCATACCGCCCGGATCGACGGTCAGGGTGGGATGCAAAGGCATGACAACCGCAGTGTCTTCATGCGCAAGCTCGTGGCTCACGGACTTCTGGGGGGTGGTGGCCATGGTGAGGCCTCCTATGGGGAAATTGCCCATCGGACCGTCCCTGGGTAGGGAGGTACTAGTGCAGCATTTAGTGCTAGCACTTGAAGTAAACACTAACGCACTGACGTCGTGGCGTCAACATTCTGGCAGGTGAGAATTAGTGTGGGTTTACGCTGAGCAGCGCAGCGCGAAGGCGAGCGTTTTCTTCTTCAAGTTCTATCGTGCGGCGAGGCCGACGGGGGGCGCGGTAGCCGGTCGCGAGCATCTCTCTGCCTTTTGCGACAAGTTCCGGATTGGCAGCAACGTGCTCGGCAATCAGCCTGCTTACATAGTCCGTCAGGCCGAAATCTACCGCAGCGGCGATTGCGGTGAGATCCTCGACCTGGTCTTCCGGTAGGTAGCCCACAACACCCTTCAGTCCTGCGCGCTTCGGTACTGGTTGAGTTTTCCGTTTGGCGACTTCACTGCCGACCTGCTTTGCCTTGTTCTTCACGGACACGTTGCCATTCCCTGGTTGTTGCTCGTCAGGGGTATAGCGTTCATTCGAACCGGGTTGCAAGTACGTATTTACTTTCGCCGCGGAGAGTGAGCGAACCTCTTGGGAAGCTTGGGTTTTCCCAATGGACTGTCGACCAGGTTGCCGCGGCGATTTGGAGGTTTCGGGGTCTCGGCTATTCTTCGCGGCCGGCTTGGCAGGCATCATGTCACTCCATAAACAAAGGTCAGGGACGGACAAGGGCGAGATGAGGATGACCCTTTTCCCCTGGCTTCGCCTTGGCCCGAGACACGGCGATAGCCAACGCTCCTTGAACCTCGATTGTATCCTTGTCAGATTCCCTCGCCTGGCTAGCAACGATATGCCGTGATATTCCGGCGGGCGTCAGCTCATCGCGCTGCGGATAGCCGTTCGCGAAATCTACAAGCTTTTGCCGCACGGCCGTGATGACCGCCGATGTCGCCATGCGGCCGCCGAGCACGATATGCTTCGGCGCCAACAGCGACAGGTGGAATGCGAGCTGCGCGACATACCAAGCGACCAGATCAACGCCCTCGCCGTGCCCGGCCGGCGGTCGTTTCCCATGTCCAAGGATGTAATGCACAAGGGCATTGTCAAGCGCCTGGCCGTGCAAGCCTTCAGTCTCGAGCTCATCGAGCCGCTGTTTCCAGGCGCCGAATACCGGACTTTCGGTTGTGACGATACGCTCGCGCAGACCAGCTGCCGCGATCATGCCTTCGTAACAAGAGTCATGGAAGTGGCAGATACCTTTATACCCTGCGTCATAGTCATCATCATGCCGGATCGGATACGCATGTCCGACTTCGGGATGCGGTTTTGTGCTGACTACAACGCGACCGTCATAGCTACGCTGAACGATGCCGACGTTGATCCCGTTATGGACTTTCAGGTAGATGAAATCCGGATCGTCGTCTTTTCTCCGGGTATCCTCGAAGGCGGCACAGGCCGTCGAATCGTTGACGCAGTAGACGGTCTTTTGGAAAGCTAAGCGGTTTGGCTCCGGCCAGCTTTCACCTTGAGATGCGATCAGGTTTGCGGCAACGCCCGATAGCACTTCAGCAAAGTCAAAGCAGGGCCGTCCGTTCCATTGAACATTGTATCGCGCGCCGGTATGCCAGACGG
Organism: Paraburkholderia ultramafica; assembly: GCF_902859915.1. Taxonomy (GTDB): domain Bacteria; phylum Pseudomonadota; class Gammaproteobacteria; order Burkholderiales; family Burkholderiaceae; genus Paraburkholderia; species Paraburkholderia ultramafica. Next base: position 39,470 of record NZ_CADIKK010000033.1, on the reverse strand, counting down.
GGATTTGCCGCAAGACCCGGTTCTTGTCCACTACGCCGGGAACACTCACGACGACAGCCCTGAGCGAGTCGAATACTTCCCGCGCGCTACCGAGCGTCGCACACATCATCCCGACCAGCTCGGACAGCAGCTTGTGAACTTCCTCGCAAAAGTCCAACCCTTCCCCTTCGGGGATTTCGCGCGAACAATCACGCGGCTTCTTGGTCCCATCAAGATCATGGAACCACAGATCGACACGATCCTCGATTGCAATCGCAAGAACGGCGTTCATTTCATGAACCCTCGTCAGTGACTTGCAAGCCATACTACGCACGCTTCCCGAAAACGCTCACCTCTTGCGGGAAGTCTTCATCCGAAGCAACTCGTCGCCGTCAACAAGACGGACACGCAGCTTCGCAGCATCGCTGATTGCATCTTGCGTAATAGCGGCCGACCGTTACCACGATCGCGGCGGCCGCTTTCTCACGCGTCGCGACGCCCGCCATTTCACGAATGATAGTCACTCCCACCAGGACATGGCCCGAAGTGCCCGCATGTTGTTTTGCCGCCTGTACCAAAGTCGCCTGCGGTAACGCTTTATCGCTACGGCGATCATCCACTTTGTGCAGGCGGATCCTGCAATGGCCGTCCAAAGAGAGGCAACATCGGAAGGGGAGAGATGGGGCAGGGCGGCGGGCAGCATGGATGGACCCTAGCGCACGATGCCCAAGCTTTACAGCGAATTTCGAGGCTGCGGCACCTTGCAGCCAAAGGCGAGCGCCGAAGCAGGTTCGAGCTCCCAGGCGCTCAGCGCACGCTGAAGACCATGGATCTTTCGACCCGGACGTTTCGAGAAGGGGCGGGCACCGAGCGTCGCACTCTACGCATCTAATTACAGCAGTTCAGCGGCAATGATCTGGTCGTCGACGCCGCAGAGGTAGCTTTTCCTTTGCACATCGCCTACATCTAGAGAAAAGGTTCGAGGCGACGTGTCGAAACCTCCGTTTCACGTTCCCGCTACAGCAACACGCATATGCCCGCACGACGCGATGATGACCAGTCCCGGCACTACGCGAGCAATCGCCAGCGTGTTCTCCTCGCTCGCCTAATGCTCGCCCTGGATCAGATCCGAAGTAGATGCTGGGCGATTGCTTGGGGCGCCGCAATCGTCGTTAGCGGATGCACCAATGTAGTCTCGATCCCACCGGTCGGCCTAGATCGACCGCCGATCATCACAATTACAAGTTTTCCTTCCGGGGGCGGCCTTACAGACCCTGAGAACATTAGTTCCTCCGGCACGGTCACCGTGGAGAACGGCACTAATGTCATGGTGCTCGCTAACGCGCGCAATCCAGGAGGAGTCAAGGACTTCGGCTTGCAGATAAAGCAGGGCAGCACGACCCTCTACACGGTGCAAACTTCGGCTCCGTTTAGCGTGGTGCCTGATGCGCTCTATATCTTTGGGTCGGATGGCGCCGGTCAAGCCGGTAGCAGGGTTTCACTTCTCTTTACCGAAACCGGTGTAACGACCACCACAGTAGAAGGATGGGCGGACAACTTTAATGGACAACGCACAACTATCCTGGTCACCTATGTTTGCTCCAATTGTTACTACCCGGGCCCTCCTCCAATCGGGACTGGTCCTCCGCCCGGGCCAAAATGTGGCACGGGCTCTGCTTGCGCTGCGGGCAGTCTTTGTTGCCAAGGCCACTGTGTGTTAAGCAATTCGAATAACAATTGCGGCGCATGCGGGAACGTATGCCCGACCGGTTCTTTATGTCAAGGAAACCAGTGCGTGGCATCCGGCCAGCCCTGCAGCGCCTTGGGCACTATGTGCGTACCGGATCGGCAAGCCGGCCCCCACTGTTGTCAAAGTCCAACCCCGGCAATCTGTAATTTTCAGATATGTCGCGCATGCACGCCGCACGGAGCGGTCGTCCCTCCCTATGGATCGCAGATTTGCTGCGACCCAAATGACAGTGCCGTTCTCGATCCAAGCGACGGGCAAGTTCGGTGCAACTTGCCCGACTGTAGTGGCCCTAATTGCCCACCAGGCTAATCTTAGGTGCACCAATGGCAACTTCGGTAGGGAGTTCGCGGGAAGGCGCGCCCTTTTTTCTTGACGAACTTATCAGTGAATGATAAGTTTAGAGCCATGAAAAACCGCGATGCCAGCCTCGATGCGCTTCTATTGCTGGACGGGGAAACCTTCTTCGCGGATGAGAAGGGAAAGCACTGGGTCAAGTTTGCTGTCAGGCATGTTGCGGTGACGCCGGAGCGGCCACACGGCCTTAGCTATTCTCTGACGTTGCACGGAGAAGATGGTCGCCGCCTTTTGGGCTTCGACAATGCGCATGCAATTCGCGAAGGAACGGGCCCCGGAGCCAGGACACGCATCGAATACGATCACCGCCATAGCGGAGAGACGGTGCGCTTTTATCTCTATCGGGACGCCGCGACACTGTTGGCGGACTTCTGGACAGAGGTTGAGGCGATTTTGCAGGAAAGGAGTAGTGAGCCATGACCACGCTGAAAGTAGGTATTGCCAGTCTCGAACAATACAAAGCTCGCACGATGGCAATTGCGCGCGGCGAGTATGTGCCTGCTCCCGACGAACCCAAAGTGTGGTTTCAGTCGCTGGAAAGCTTCGCCCGTGTTCTTTCGGACAAAAACCGCGCGTTGCTGACGCTGATCGCGCAGACCGAACCTACCTCGGTTAGGGAGCTGGCCGAGAAAACGGGCAGGGCTGAATCCAACCTTTCGCGCACACTTAAGACTATGGAAACCTATGGTTTGGTGCATTTCGATAAGGGCCCAGGCCGCCAGCTGGTTCCGCGCGTGAATTATTCGGGCGTCGAACTGGCGATGTCCTTTCAGTGAAGAAAGAAGGCCCGCGTCATGAGTAAGAAAAACAACGGAAGCGTCGCGGGCGACCCCGCTTTCCGCGAGGCGCTTCTGCGCGAAGCCATTCAGCGCGGGGAAGATGACATTGCGGCGGGCCGCACCAAGCCCTATACGCCCGCCTTAACGCAGGAAATTACCGAGCGCGCCATGAAGCGGGCACAAGCAGGGGACCAGCCCAAAGCCGATGTAACGCCGAGCCCGTCTACGCGCCCGCAAATCAGTCTTGAATGAATCTGGTGTGTTTAGGGCCTACGTCGTATGACCTCGAGCCCTCTCCCTTACCTCAGCGGCAATTTTTTGTCGCGATTCAAGGTACGCTTCTTTTGTTTTGGAGGCTGTCGCTTTTTTCGATGTCTTCGCCTGGTACGCTGCCCAGTCGTGGTCGAGAACAAGCTTTTCTTGGTCCGTCAGAGGCGAGCCGACAGGCTTTTTGTGGTAGAAAATCGAGGATACGGTAACGCCAAGCATGGCGGCCTTTTCCTGCGCCGTCATTTTCGGCTGCGTTTCGGCCGCCTTCTTAGCGGACTTAGGCGGAAACGCTTGAGCTTCCTCCGCTGTTCCCCATCCTTTAATTCCTTCAACCCAAATAATGTTGCGGTTCGCCTCCGTCAAATCGAAAGATTGCCGCATCGGATGTTCATGGTCGAAGAGCTCAATATAAAGAGCACTTGTGATAGGGAACGCGTCAACTTTTCTCGACGCTGACGGCTTGATTTTAGCTTTCTCGTCGTCTTCTTCGACTAAGTAGGCAATAGACCGAGCTAATTCATAACTGTCGAACGTTCCCCAGTTGAAAGCGGTTTTTCCGTCATGCTCGACGGCCATATATCCGCCCAGAATAGGCCTCGGAATTTCCTCATCATCGATTGGCGGCGAAGTCGTTGTCATGGCCCACACATAGCAGCCTGCGGCGCAGCTGAAAAGACCCCTTGATTCATAGTCCAAGTCCTCAAATGACGATCCGCTCTACCTCGTCGAGGCTCACCTGGTCATTCCGTCGATCGTACAAACCGGTCGTCCTGGCGGATTCATGATTTGCCATTTGTTGCGCGACCTCGAGCTTGCCGCCGTTGCGCAGATACTCGGTAATGCCTGTCGCGCGGAAAGAATGGCACCCGATCTTTTTCATGCGCGGCGTTGCAATGCCCGCAGCGACAACACGCCGGCCAATCATCGCGTGGACGTCCGCCTGGGCAAGAGGGCGTTCAGTCAGCTGCCCGGTGCGCGCGGGTGCCGAGCGGAATAGGAAGCCACTTGTGAGCCCGCTCTGCTCGAGATACGCATGCAGATAGGCTTCCAGTGAGTGGTGCGCCGGCATCTCGTGCAGCTTCCCGCCTTTCTCGCGTAGGCAAACCCAGAGACGGCGATTTTTCTCGTAGACGTCTTCGACCTTCATCTTGATGACGGCGCCTACGCGGGCGAAGGTGTACGTCATCAAGGCGATCAGCGCCCGATCACGCAATCCAACGACCGTCGACACGTCGATCGAATTGAGCAGGGCGCGCGTATCTTCCGCCGACAGAACCGGCGTCGACCCTTGTTTGACCGAATGCTTTGGTCCACGGACAACCGACGCCGGGTTACTGGCGACGACCTGGCCGACAACCAGCCAGTCGAACAGCATTTTGATGGCCGCCAGATGGACCTTGACCGAGGGCGCGGCCAGCCGAAGTGCCAGCGTCTCGACGTAGGCGGCGATGTGGACCGGCTCGATGTCCCGCAGCTCGCCGATGCGTTGCATTTCCCACCAGGACGCAAAGTCGACGACGGCACGCCAATAGGCCCGCCGCGTGTTCGGGTTGCGGATGTTTGCCGTGAAGAATTCGAGGAAGCGTTTTGCAGACGCCCGGTCCGGCGCGAAGACCGCCGGCGGACTGAATTCCGGGTTCTGGACAATCGTGGTTAGTTCGGTCGGCATGGTCGGCGGCTCTTTGTCTTTGATAACGTCCTTTATCACAGATAAATACCATAGGGCAGGGTGGCTGTCAAAAGTTATAAGTGCGGTCATAAATTAATTTGTGTTAGCACTAATGTAGCACTAATATAACTTTCAACAGCAAACCCTACCCAGGAGCCGCCATGGCACGGACCCCAGAATTCAGCAAAGAAGAGATCGTCGACGCCGGAATCAAGGTCCGCGAAGCCGGGCGCAACGTCACCGGCTCGGCGCTTCGGCACCAACTGGGCGGCGGCAATCCCGTTCGCATGCTGCGGGTGTGGGAGACCCACGTCGCGACCGAGCCGCCGGCAAACGACCAGTCCGGCCCAGAGCTTCCGCCCGAAGTCGCGCAAGAGGTCGAAGCCTTAAATGAGGCGTTGATCGCGGCGCTTTCCGCGGCCGCAACCGAACGGCTCGCGAAACTCGTGACGGACCTCAACGACAAGGCAACCAGAGCGGCGACTGCGGTAGCCAAGGAGGCGCTCGACGCAGCAGCGGAGCAACGCGAAGAGGCGGAACGGAAACTTGCCGATGCGGCCGAGACAATGGATGAGCTCGATGCAGAGGTCGCGGCCCTGAAAGGCCAGCTCGATGAGCTGAAACGTCACCTGGCCGAGACGCAAGCCAAGGCCGAAGCTCAGGCCGTCGAAATCGTGCAGCTCCGCGAGCGCCTGGCGGCCGGGGAACAAGCCATGAAAGCTGCGGCGGAACAGCACAAAGCTGAGCTGGCGAACGCCCACGAGGCCGGCGATCGCCTACGGACGGAGCTTGGTAATGCGCGTCAAGATGCGGCTGCCAAGATCGAGGCGCTCCGTACCGAAAACGGCGAGCTCAAAGGCCTGGCGAAAGCCGCAGAACAGGCCCACGCAGAACAGCGAGAGGCGTCCGAGCGAGAAGCTGCCGAGCAGAAAGAAAAAGTGATGCAGGCCCAAGTTGAGCGCGATGTAGCTCACAAGGAGGCTGGTCTCGCGCGCGAGGAATCCGCCAAGTTGGCCGGCAAACTCGAAGCGCTCAATACACAGAACGCGGCGTTGCTGGCTGCTCTTGAAGGGAGAGAGCAACACCCGAAGGAGAAGAAATGATCCTCACCCTTTCCCCGGCGGCGCTTCGAGCCGCATTAACTCTGGGGACGGCTAATAATCTCAATTAGTCCGACTCCCTCTATAAGGTAAAAAGAAACCAGGTCTCCTCCAAAAAGCACGGCAGGTGTGGGAGGTGAAACATCAATTAATTGTAAAGCTTTGTCTGCCTTAACTTTACTAAGCGAGCTCTCTATATCGCGCGTTTCAAAACACATGTGATAGACAAGTCCTTCCTTGTGCCGCTGTAGGAAGCGATCAATTGGGCTTGTCCCTTCCGCTGGAAATATAATCTCGATGGAGGGCATAGATTCATGGCTACACATAACCACGTTGACCGTCTGCAACGCATCGAAGACAACTTCGCCGATTTTATAGCCGAGGGCTTCAAGAAATGCGATTGCAGCATCAGGTCTTTTAACCGCAAGCCCTAAGTGGTGGAATGTCAGGCCAAATCTATTGAGGTAGGATTCGCGGCTCATAATCTCGTTTTGGCGCTAAATAATTGCGAGTTTTTTTATTTTATACTCTGTCCACCCAATTGGAAAGGCTATTAGCTTAAACAAGTTTATGTAGCTTTGGCTGCGCTTTGTTAATCTATACTTGCCGTGCAGACAGTGTTAAAACATTACACTTGGTCTTGATATTGAAAAGGTAAATTCTCATGCGCCATATCAGCCTACTAGAGTTTCAGCCTGGGATGGTCATGGATATCGTTCCACCCTTTAGCTATATTGAGAAAACAAATGGTACTTTGGTGCCCGAAACTTGCCGTGTAAATATCGATGCCAATGGCTTCATGGTTTCTGATAAGCCATATGTGAAAAATGATAGTAAAATTTTGCTGCTTGGCGGCAGCGCGATTGAAAATCTTTTTATTCCCGCTGATAAACGTATTTTAGCAAGAATTGAAACTATCTTGGCCTCTTCGGGGAGGGATGCCAAAGTCTACAGCGCAGGCGTGTCTGACTCTCATCTTCTGCATATGATCAATCTGCTTTTGAATAAGGGGATAGGCCTGCGTCCGCAATGCGTGGTTTATTATGCAACACCCGGTCTTGATATTATAGCGAACGAAGCCGATAACTCTTTCTGGAACTCGGATCATGGAATTAACCCTTTGCGCGAAGCAAAAGAGGAAGTGAAAATAAAATTCAGAGAAAGTTTTGCCAATAAGGGTGGGTTTAAAGACGAAAAAAAATTACTCCAGATTCTATGTGACGTATGCAAGCGCTTCGATATTCCTTTGCTAATGGCGACGTGGCCGCTTTATGGCCCTGTCGATGCATACATGCAAAAACAGCACAGCAATCTGGATAGCTTTTATCAGGAAGAGGCACAGACATCCGCGCTTAATGAGGTTGTGCGTGCTATCGCCCGTGAACAAAAATGCGGGCTGATCGATCTCGAAAGAAGCTTTGCTGATTTAGAGCATGGCAGCTATTTCTATGATTGGAATCATCCGAATATAAAGGGATGCGACCTTATCGCTTCCATCACCAGCGATGCCATTAAAACCTTATATCTAGACAAGGCCATCGATAACAAAGGAAAGTTAATTAATCTTTCCCCAATTATTTTCCGTCTTGAACTTATATTCCGGGAAATACTTGATAACCCAGACCTTGTTGTAACATCGAGTCTGACTTCACATGATGTTGCTGAATGGGATAGCCTTAACAATCTACGCATCATAGCGGCAGTTGAAAAAAGACTCGCAGTGCAATTCACCGGACCTGAAGTTGAGAAACTAACCTGTGTCGGCGACCTTGCAGCTCTCATCGCGTCTAAGCTTCAAGCCTAATATTATAAAATCCCGGCAAAAGCTTAGTAGTAGATCAGACCCTACGCGGAGGACAGGATTCCGCACTACATCTCTCGATCTTCATACCGTATTGTGGCTGACAACCTAGTTTTAATTCTGACTTTTGAAATTACAGGTCATGGCCCACCTAGCATGGTCGTGGGGAACGGCGTTGTCGGTGGTGTGAACGTTGCGATATAACGAGCAAATTTGCTTACCCTAATAGCTGATTGGTATCCCGTATAAGCGCACATAGACACAGAGCCTGCGGGGAATATCGTTGTATTAGCCGCAGTGCCCTTTAACGCTCCATCGATCCATAGATACATTTCTCCGCCTTGGCGAACAGCTGCCAAGTGATGCCACGCATTCAGGCTAGTATTGCCTCCTGAGCTAACTATAATATTACCAACATTATTCTGATGAATGGTAGGGGTATTAGTTGAAGTCATCTCAATATCAAAACCATTTGTTACTTGAGCATCATAAAAATCAGCTCCATTAGCGGTCTGGTAATACCAAAACTCTATTGTGAAATCCCCGCTTAAAAGGGATGCCGGGACTGATGATGCGGCAGAAATAGTATGAGTTCCATCACAAATCCAAGAATATGTGTCCTGTTTTGTTGTCGAGCTGCTCGTCGTCATGCCAGTTAATGTCAAAGTAACGGCATTGCCCGAAACATCCGTCCCTGTGTTGCTTGCTGCCGCGCGGGGCATGAATACGACGTTATTCCAGAAAGCGTCACCGGATACCGAACTACCTGTTCCTAAACTTGCCCAGGCTCCGCCAATATAAGCTTCAAGCGCTGCCGTTGTGGAGTTATAGCGAATTTCACCGTTAGTCCCCGTAGGCCGTTGGCCCGTCGTTCCCACAGGCAAAGCCAGCGCATCCGTGTTCTGACTCAAATCGAGTGAAACGGCAGGAGAAGCCGTTCCAATCCCGACCTTTCCGGCTGGAGATGACACCGAGCCGGTCATGCCAGTGGCGAATATCACGCCGTCGATATTCAGGAAATTGCTGGTAGAACTGGACGGCACATCGGCTCCATAGCCGATTAAAATATTTGACGATCCTGTCGTCAGCGTGCCGCCAGTGTTAGCGCCAATGCCGATATTATAATCGCCACTCATTCCAACATGACCAGCTAAGGCATTAGCTCCCATTCCTATATTATATTGAGCTGTTGTGTAGGTTGACAAAGCGCCATCCCCAATGCCTATGTTGTCATGACCAGTAGTCATATCCTGCATGGCGACAGGCCCGATCGCTACGTTAGACGTCCCCGACGTAATGTCCAGAAGGCAAGCGGCCCCTAGAGCTGTATTGCGGGAACCACTTGTTAAGCTCGACATGGTGGTATAGCCAATGGCCGTATTGTTCTTAGTGTTTAACGTACTATTAGCCGCAGTTGCCCCCGCAAGTTCCCCGACAAACACGTTTTGTGTCGCGCCGCTAGCCAACGTCACTTTCTGGCCCATAATCAGATTGCTGGGTGATCCGCCCGTTTGGTAAGTTACGTCTGCCAATCCATTTAATTGTAATGGCGTTCCGCTATCACTAACGGTCGTCCCCGTGGTGTCATTCCATAAAACGACATTGCCCACTACCGAAGATACTGGGCCACTAACGGTACCCGCCTGAGATGAATGGGAGTAAAAGCATACCGATAAAATTGACAAAGCATGGATGGCGAGAATTAACCGCATGTCAGGAACCTCTATTGGTTGAGCTTTGGAAGCGGGTGCGACAATCAACCTATGGGGGAATCATTAAAGAAAGGTAAACAATAAAATTCACAATCCGGCCCCATATCAATATAATCATTTTTCTAGGCACAAAGATAATCTGAGGCCTAATTTTCTAATACCCTTGGCGGGAATGGAAAACCGTCCGTAAGGTAACTTCACTCTTCACAGATTTGTCAGCGCTTTTATGTCTACAGCCGCCGCACAATCCCAAGACGATTTCATCCCCGCCTTCATGCGCCCAATAGCGCCTTATTGGGCTTTGATGCTCGTCGTTTTGGCCGCATATGGCAATATCTTCGGCAATGTTTTTGTCTATGACGATAAAGTATTAATCATCCTGAACGAGTATTTGCGCGGTTGGGATCATATCGGCGATATTCTAACGGGTTCGACGCAAAGCGGGGCGCATATGGGGGGCGGATTTTATCGCCCCATGCAAATGCTGCTTTATTTATTTGCTTTTCATCTGGGCGCCGGCGCGACATTTTTCTTTCATCTTTTAAACCTATCGCTGCACATGGCGAATACCTGCTTTGTGTATAGGCTTGGCACAAAACTGAGGTTTAAGCCCTGGGGCGTTTTTCTGGCGGCGCTGGTGTGGGGATTGCACCCCCTGCACACCGAAGCCGTCACTTACATGAGCGCGACAGCCGATCCGTTATTCACGTTCTTCTGCCTGTGGGCGATTATTATCCTGCTGCCCGATTTTACGCCACGTAAAATTCTACAAATCATGCCTTTGTTCCTGCTGGCGCTGTTGAGCAAAGAAGCCGCAGTTATGTTCCCACTTCTGGTCATGGCCTGCCTGTTCCTCACAAACCCGCAGCGCTTAAATGTCCGCACCTATTTTTGCACATGGCCTTTGTGGAGCATAACGCTTATTTATGCCACCTGGCGACTTCATGCTGATAACTTCTTTGGCACACAATCCGCAGAATATTTTGCCGCGTTATCAGCCAATGCTGCTCTTAGAGAATATGCGTACCATCCGGCCTATCGAATTTATACTTTCTTGGCCACTCTGCCTGACTACCTTGACCTGCTTGTTTGGCCCCAAAATCTGCATATGGAGCGAGGCTTTCCGTTCTACAATCTCTCGCTCCATGAAGTCGTCCAGAGTGAGCCGGTTATGATGGGGCTCGGAATTGTACTTCTCGCCGCCGCGCAAATTATTCGGAGCAGTAAAAAGCCCGAACATGGCATTGAGATGAGTTGGGGATTGTTGTGGTTCGCCGCGGCGCATTCGCCCGATAGCGGGATTTTGAGCCCGATGAATTCGTTGTTCCTCGAACACTGGATGTATCTGCCCTCGGTCGGGTTGTTTCTGGGGACGGGCGAAACGCTGGCAAAAATACTACAAAACCGTCCGCGTCTTCTTGTGTTCGCCTGTTCCTCCATCGCCTTGATTTTTGCCGGATCGATGTTTTCTAAAACCCATGAGCAGAACAAAATCTGGCATGACCCTGTCAGTTTTTATAATAATATAATCCGTTACAATCAACGTTCAGCGGCTGCATATGGTAGTCTGGGGGTATATTATTCCCAGACAGGCGATTACTTTAAAGCCATCGAGCAGTTTAAACGGTCGGTTGAGATATCAGACTCCCGTCCAGATGTACGGTACGCTATGGCGAGAGCCTATTTGCAGCTGCCTGACTGGACGGCCCATATTCCGGATGCGATTACAAATTTACAGCGGTCGTTAGAAATGGATCCGAACTTTTATCGCTCTGATCAAACTCTAGGTTCCATCTATGACTATCTCGGTGATAAAGATAAGGCCAAATATTATCATGATCGTGCAGATGCCATTCTGGCGCAGCATCAATAAACACCCGCTTTAATAATTGAGATATTAGAGGGCGCATAATCCCTTCATTTAGCGCCTATCGCGGGTTTCTCGGGGATGTCTTTATGAAACCCATCCTGAATAATCTGGAGCCCGTCGAATTTGATCTCATATGACCACTCGCTCGGCGTCGGGACGGCCGAAGGATGAGGCACACTCCTTCTCTCAGATACTTTGCCTGCCGAACTACTTCAAAGCAATCACCTCGTCCGCGGCAAACCATTCGGACCGTTTGATTGCGTCGATCGCTGCATTGGGATTCTTTGCCCAAAGAACCAGAGCGAGGCTTTCCTCGGCGCGGCTGCATGTGACATACAGAAGCCGCAGGGTCCGGTCGATGGTTGTCTCTTTTCCCCCGTCAACGTTCTCCCGGTCAGTCGAACTCAACTCCTCGGCACCGAAGAGCTTGTCGTAGGAGATCAGCGTGCCTCCGGCGTCCTCATCGTCCATGACGACCATGACGTGCTTGAATTCCGAGCCCTTGACGACTTGGTGTGTCGCGAGTTCGGCTTGTCCGTCGAGGTAGGCGCGATAGCGGGCAATCTGTCGCCAAGACGTGCTGAAGAGGGCGTGCCATCCGCGTTTGCGTCGGTCCTCCTTGGCTTCCTTACCTCTGGCCTTCGGTTCGGGCGGTGGAGGCGAGGAGTCGCCATATGCTTGGACGAGGCGGAAGTCCGCTTCGAAGAGCCGTCCCTCGAGGACTGGTGCCAAGACTTCCCGCACAGTTGCTTCGGGCTTGGAGATAACGTCGGCGAACTTCAAGACTGCCGCGTATATGTTATCCAGCGCGGCCTGACGCTCGGCGCTGGCTTGCGGCAGCTCTGCAAGCGCGCCGTGCCGACGCAGCACGTCAGTGGAGGCAAACTCGTTCAGCGAACCGTCCGGATGCCGGCACTGGGCGAGCTCAAGAATTGGGCCGAGGAGCGGCCGAACGATAGAAGGACCGGTCCGCTCCCCGTTGCTCTTGGGCATCGCGGCGTCCTTGTCCAGCAAGTCCATCGCGTTGTATGCCTCGAAGAAGTTGCCCCGCTTGGCAGCCAGCTTGTGCTCAAGCGCCAGCGTTTTGTAGCCGCGCACATCATGCTGCCAGGCCGAGCTGCCAGTCTCGGCAGCCATGGCGAGCGCACAGTCCGTCTCCTTCCGAATCTTCTCGGCGGTATCCGTCTTGGTATCGCCGACAAAGATGCGAACGGTTCCACCGTTTTTTTCCGTTCGCGAATGCTGGGGCACGCCAGTCTTGGGCTGAGTACGGCCTTCGATGTCAGCGTCCCAAATCTTGTTGATGAGCTCGACGATACGCTGCTGACTGCGATGGTTCATCCGCAACGCGGGGCGGGCCCAGTCCTCGGGCACATGCGACGGGAGGTCGTCGTGGCCGTCCGGGTAGATGCGCTGCCGATGGTCGCCCAGAAGCCCGAGCGTGATCTGACCCGGGCGGCTCCTCGAAAGCTCGAACAGCGCGTCAAGCACTCCTTTCATCGTGTCCTGCGACTCATCGATGAGGATGAGGGGGTGTCGGTCCTCCAGGATGCGCTGCAGCGTTGGGCGTTCACGAATGAGCCACGCTGTCACTTCCAGGACCTCGCCGTGTGACAGCGCACCTTGTCCGTAGGTATCTCGGTCCGGGTGATAGATGAACGCGTCAGTCTTCCGGATCTCCTCGGCCTCCGCCTCAATTTCGGCGTACTTTTCCCGGTCCTTCTCCGACTCACCCTTTACCTTACCCATTGCATAGGCCTTGGCGGCGGCAAGCTTCTTGGCGTTGCGTGCAAGCAGGGCGTCTCGGATATCATCGTGGAAGTCCTTGATGAGTTCCCAGCAGAAGGAGTGGATGGTTGACACTGCGGTCAGATAGTTCTCGCCGAGTCGACCGTTGACGACGGCGGTCGCGTTCTTGGTGTAGGTGATGACGCGAACCGACTGTCCGCGGGACCGGAGCCGCTCTGCATGCCGGCCTCCCGCTTCATGCTTCACCACTCCAGTGACTCGGCGCAGGACCTCAACCAACGTGCGAGTCTTCCCGGATCCTGCGCCGGCGAAGAGAAAGAAGCTGCGAGGCGGGGTCGCAGTAATGTAGCCGCAGATGTCTTCGACGACGTGAGCGTCGCGGTCGTTTCCAAGGGACTGCAGTGCGGCGCTCAAGGGGTCTCTCCGGCCGTGACGTTGAGTTCGCCACTCAGCCAAGTGAGTGCATCAGAGATGTACGAGGGGCATGCCAGGGCTTGACCGGCGTTCAGCCGTTCGAACAGTGTTGCCGCGAAATCGCCCTTGCTGAAGTTCCCGCGTAACATCGCGTGGAGTTCCCTAAGCAGCTCGGTGTGATCGGGGTGATCGAGCACGAGACCAATCACCTTCCCCAAGGCGCCGCGGTGGACCGCCTTCTTGCCCGTGACAGGGTCCTTCTCTTCGTCCAACGCCTTGAACCAATCAATGTTGGAGAGGACGAGAGCGTCCTCAAACGAGCTGGGCCATTGGTCACTTGCGGCCACAACAGGAAGCTGCCATGCAAAGCGGACTTTGACGCCGGAGTCTGACGTCCACTCGAGCTGAGCGGGCGTCGGCTTCCCATAAGCTTGGAAGTCCGGCAGCATCGGGTGCCACGAGGTCAGTGTGTCGTTCCCGCACTCGAGGTCTGCTTGGCCTGCGATGTGCACGGCTGCCCGCACAATGCGTCCCGTTTTGTTCTTGGTTGGTACCACGGGGTCCAAATCGGTGATAACAGCTGTTGGAATCCCCAACCGCTCTACAAGTGGCCTGAGACGGTGCGCATGGCTGCCACCGATATCAAGGAAGGACACATACTTCTTGGCAAGCTTCGGAAAGTCCCGCTCGATGAAAAGCGGCACCAGCATCCGCTCAGCGGTGCCCTCCACGAAGATTGCCGCGTCAGCGAAGAGCAGGTCTGTGTGTTGGACCTGAAAGTAGCGCTCGGCGAACGTCCTGGTTTGAGTGTCTTCGCCGAAGGCGTCGCCCAGATTGACGACCTCCGTGCTGGGCTTGATGTCCGCTCCAGTACTTGCTACCCGCTTCACATATCGCAGACGTGTGAAACTGCCTCCATGAGCCAGATGGCTTGAGTGCGTGCTGATAAGCAGTTGACTGCGAAGGTTGCTATGCACCGGCTCCTTCGGGCGAATGAGTCCGTGAGCGTTCGACGAGAAGTTGCGTTGAACCTGAACGTGCAAATGGGCCTCAGGCTCCTCAACCATCACGAGGTGAACTGCCGCCGGAGTGCCCTGCGGCGGATTGAGGCGCGCGGCGCGGAACGACACGACCGTGAAGCTCAGCGACTGCAGATTCTGATAGCCGAGTCCGATAGAGTGCTCTGGCAAGGACTCGTCGACCGCAGTCTTGTCTAGGCGGTACTGGACTGCCGTGCTGTGGGCAAGAAGGTCTGCAGTTTGGATGCGGGTGCGGAAGTGAAACTGCTGGGGGTCATGCAGTCCCGGATACCCCAGAACGGCCGTTGTCAAAGTAGTTGTCACCTCGACGATTGGAATTCAGGCTGCTTTCAACTCCTGGTTGTAGGGTTGTGAGATGACGCTGTCCGGGTCAGCGCGATCGGGATTCAGGTGCACGACGTGAATGCGCTGCCAGTTGCGCGTGGGACCTTTCCAGCGCAGCGGATGACGCTGGCGTGCGCTCTCGTAGAACGCCGCGCGTCTATCCAGGATCTCCTGATCAAGGTTCGCGTGGCGCTGGGCCGGTGTGACGAACCGGATCGCACTGTGACGATGTTCGTGGTTGTACCAGCGCACCAGTTCTGCGACCCAGGTCCGCGCGGCGAACAGGGTGTCGAACGCCTGCAGCGGGTAGGCGGGCCGGTACTTCAGCGTCTTGAACAGCGATTCGGAATACGGGTTGTCGTTGCTCACTGCCGGTCGACTCAATGACGGCATGACGCCCAGGGCCTGCAAGGTGGCCAGCATCGTGGCGCCCTTCATCGGCCCGCCGTTGTCGGAATGCAGAATCACCTGACCGGGCGGTATTGCTTCACGGGCGCAGATATCCTTGAGGATCTCGCTGGCCTGGGCGCTACTCTCCTCGGCATAGACCTGCCAACCGACGATTTTTCGGCTGAACACGTCCATAAACAGATAGAGATAGAAATACTGCCCACGAATCGTCGCTGGCAAGTAAGTGATGTCCCAACTGTAAAGCTGGTTCGGCGCATCGGCACAGACCGCACGGGGCTTGCTGCGCGTGCTGGCCGGCCGCTCACTGCGCCGGTGTGCGAGCTGCTTCTCCTCGCGCAGCACCCGGTAGAAAGTCGATTCCGAGGCGATGTAGCGTTGCTGGTCAGCAAGGCGTGGAACGATCTGGCTCGGTGGCAGATGACCAAATTCGGCCGAATTCGCCACTGCCAGCAGCTCGGCGCGCTCGGCAGCGCTCAGCTTGTGAGGCGGCTCATAGCATCGTAACGAACGCCCATCCACCGCGTCAGGCTCGCCGCTTTGCCAGCGCTGAATGGTTCGGGCGCTCAGCCCCAGCACCCCGCAGGCGCGCGCCTGGCGAGCTCCGGCCGCGGTTGCCTCGACGATCAGATCGATCAATGTCTTGCGCTCTTCGAGGGACGTCATTCGACCCCGTCCCCGAACAGCGCATGATACTTTTTTTGCAGCACCAGCAACGCGGCCGCCTCCGCCAATGCCTTCTCCTTGCGGTTCAGTTCGCGCTCAAGCTGTGCGTTGACGTGCTTGAGCGCGCGTACTTCCTGGGCGTTCTCACGCCGGCTCCCAGCCCCGCCGCCCGCGCAGAAGTCCACGCGCCACTGCGCGAGATGATGAGCAAACAGACCCCGTTCACGGCACCACGCGTTCAGCGCTTCGTCGGCCAGTCCATGGCTCTGCTGCAAGCCCAGCAGACGCTCTTCCAGCGACCACTCCTCCGGTCGTCTTGCGTGCCCGGAGCCTTCGCTCCGAGCCGATGCCGCGGCACCTTTCATCCAGTTCTTCAAGGTCATCACGTTCATGTTCAATTCATCTGCCACGGATCCAATGGTGCGACTTCCGCGGTGTAAGACCTTCAACAGCGCCTGCTCTCTGAACTCGACAGAATACGTTTGTTTCACCTTCAACTTGCACCTCTGATCTCTTGAAAATAAGAAAATTCAGAGGCGACATCTAGTGTGACGCCGGGGGAACACGGAGAAGAAGGATTGGGGCGAGGGAGCGAATCCATAAGCGACTTCGTATTCGACGCAGGAAGTCTTAGCGCCCTCGTAGTACCGATGACGCCGGGGAACGCCGCTCAGGCGGACCCGGTCGATGGGAAGGGGGGCGTCGTTGTTGCAGAATCGTTCATGGGAAACACGGAGGTGCCTTGAAACCTGAAAGCGTGTCAACGAAACAGGAACGTATAGCCATGCTGGCGAGAAGTAATCCCGAGATGGCGTTCACCTCGTTAAATCACTACATCGACTATGAGTGGGTGAGGTATGCCTACGACTGTACGCGTAAGGATGGTGCAGTCGGCGTCGATGGTCAGTCTGGAGAGGATTATGCGGTCAATCTCACGCAGAATCTTCTCGGACTCGTCGACCGGCTCAAGTCGGGTCGATACCGCGCGCAGCCCGTCCGTCGGCATTTCATCGCCAAGGCGGACGGCGGCCGTCGCGGGCTCGGCATTCCTTCCTTCGAAGACAAGGTGGCGCAACGTGCCATTGTTATGCTTCTGGAGCCGATCTACGAACAGGACTTTCATGACTGTTCCTTCGGTTTCCGACCCGGTCGCAGTGCTCACGAGGCGCTGCGGTCCGTGTGGAAGGGAGTTATGTATCGCGGTGGTCAGTGGGTGCTCGACGTTGATGTACGGAAGTACTTCGACAGCATCGACCGGGCCAAATTGAGAGAGCTTCTCGCCAGACGAGTCACCGATGGCGTGGTAAGAAGATTGATCGACAAGTGGCTGAAAGCGGGCGTACTGGAAGACGGCCAGCTAACTTATCCCGATTCCGGTACTCGCCAGGGCGGGGTGATTTCGCCCTGCCTGGCTAACGTGTTTCTGCACTATGTTCTGGACGAATGGTTTGCCGCGGAGGTACAACCGCGCCTTCGCGGTACGAGCACTCTGGTTCGCTTCGCGGATGACTTTGTCGTGATACTCGCGCACAAGGACGATGCCGAGCGTGTCTTGCGGGCGCTGGGAAAGCGACTTGGCAAGTACGGCCTGGAATTACATCCGGACAAAACCCGGATGATTGATTTCCGCTTCCAACCTCAATCCGGTCACGGTGATTATCAGGAGCCGTTGACTACGACCTTCAATTTCCTGGGATTCACCCACGTGTGGGTGACCTCGGAGAAGGGTCGGGCCATGGTGCGGCAGTTGACCGCCAAAGATCGCGTCGCGCGTACACTCAAAGCAATCAGCCGTGTCTGCCGCGCTATGCGGAACCGGCCGCTTCGCGATCAGCACCAGCGCCTGAGTCGGATGCTCAAGGGGCATTATGCCTACTTTGGCATCAGCGGGAACTACGAGCGCCTGGCGAGCCTGCCGTATCAGGTCGCACGCATCTGGCGCAAGTGGTTGTCGCGCAGGTCGAACGAACGCTCCATGCCATGGGTTGCCTTCACGAGAATACTCCAACTATTCCCGTTACCGCAGCCTCGGATTGTCCATAGCTACGCCAAACCGTGAGCGAACCTGCACGATGAAGAACCGGATGCCTTAATTGGGCTCGTCCGGGACTGTGAGGGGTGAGGGGGGTGACCTCCTCACCTACTCGGATAGCGCCGCCTATAAGGTCATTGAACCGACCGCCTAATCTTCGAGGCAACCCTTCTCCCCTTATACTGGTGCTTCCGACTCTAACGGCCGCACTCTACAAGGCGCAATCGAAGATTGAGGAAGCCACACGGTTACGCAAAATTGAAGAAGAGGGTGAGCCGCCCGAGCTGGCCGGCCCGGAGCTACCGCGCGATACGGTCATCAACTTCTGGCAGGAGAGGAAACCGCATCTCTACGACAGGTCGATCCAAAACGAAAGTAGGTATGGCGCCGAAGTCCTATTCGGCACGCGGCTGGCGAGAGACCGGTTCCACTTCGACAAATACTCCAGCAACCTGAGCGACCAGCCCGACACCAGAGAGCCGTTCAAGCTTCTGCCGTCTGCATTTTTGCGCCGCGCGGAGAAGATGCGGCCGGAAGACCCTCAAGCAACAGCATCAGGTTTCTCGCAGTGGCTCTATTCGCTCTACGCGACCGCATACGGTGACGAGGAAGACCGCGAGCGCGGCAAAGCGTTGGAACCAGCGATCTTCAAGCACAGGTTGAATGCTCAGGGCGCCGTCCACAATGGCTATCTGCGCAGCATCGGTTCAGAGTGGCGGCTTATTCATAACGGGCTGCACCAGCCTAACCAAGAACACGTAGACTGGTAGATGCGGTGTAGATGTTTCCCGGCACGGACAGGTTGAACAAATCGGTGCCATGCTGTGCATTGCCGAACTCGAATGCCACCGGCTGGTAGATCGGGACTTCGTGCAAGGTAGCTCTGCATACTGGCATCATCGTTACTTTCAGTAGAGCACGGGTATCGAGTTCTCGATATTCCCCATATCCGAAGCGTGCAGCAAGATCGACGCCGGGCCCGAGAACTGGGAGACGGCGTCTATATCACTAACTAATTGAAACCCGCACCTTCGTCGGCGCGGCGGTTGATTTGACGCTGCTCCTAAATTAGATCGGTGTAGTGTTGACACGACGCTTATAAGAATGCGCCGCGAGCCATTGAAGTTCTCATGTCAAAGCATATGAGACACTAGGAGTTTCCACCGCATACGAGTTCGCGTCGGTTGCGTAAACTGACTGGCCACGATCAGGCGATAAATCGTCGGTCCACAAAAATTGCGGAGGCACCATGACCTTACAGCAGCTGGAGACCTTCTTTTGGACTGCATCGCTGGGCAGCTTCTCGGCGGCGGCAGAGCGTCTTTACGCAACCCAATCAGCTGTCTCCATGCGTGTGCGCGAACTTGAGCGCACCCTGGGCGTCGAGCTGTTCGATCGTACTCACAGGACCGCCCGTCTCACAAGCAAGGGGCGTGAGCTGATGGAGTACGCGAGCCGTATTCTCGATTTGTCGACTGAACTCGAACACCGGCTGGCTTCGCCCGAGTCGGTTGTCGGCACGGTGCGCTTCGGTGTGGCCGAAGTAATCACTACGACATGGTTGCCGGAATTGATCCGCACCATTGCTGAGCGCCATCCCAAATTGCGCCTGGAGATCGAAGAGGCGCTGACAGGCGAACTGATGGACAGCTTGCTGGAGGCCGAACTCGACCTCGTGTTGGCTCCAGGTCATCCCAGTGCGCGGGATCTATCGACGTTGTCATTGGGCCGCGTTGCTTTCGAGTGGATGGCGAGTCCAACGCTGGGTCTCGAGGACCGAGTCTACGGCCCTGCGGAGCTTGCGGAGCATCCGATCATTGGTATGAAATCGGAGTCGTTCCACTATTCAGCTATTGAAGACTGGTTTCAGAACCAGCACGCGCGGTGCCGCTACCTCGCGCGCTGCAAGAGCGTCGCGGTCGCGGCGTCGATGACTATGGCAGGTATGGGCGTCGCCTACCTGCCAGCGAAACACTATGCCGACGAAATTGATGCTGGCAAGCTCAAGGTTATTCGGACGGTTCCGCGACTCGAACCGGTTCAGTTTGTCGCGGTGTTTCCATTGGGGCATTCCTACTCACTCGCTCGCACGGTGGCCGAGCTTGCTGCTGAAGTTAGCACTTTCGACAGACAATAAAAGCGCGTCTTGCGTGCTGCAAAGCAGCAAATCAGTTCAAGAAAGTTGATGGACACATCCGTAAATTACTCGTTTGTTGTTATAGCTCAACGCATCTAATCTTTCTTCAAAGCAGCGGCGCCCTCACCGATCTGGTCAGCGGACTCGAAGTTGCACCCAGAGCAGCACATGGAGGAAGACATGAATGCAGTCGTACTGCACGAGTCCCCACTCGGGCGTCAGGAATCTGTTGCGCCTTCGAAACTGCAAGTGCGCGTGCAGGCAGTGTCCTACCTCGCAGATGACATCAATCAGTTCGAGTTCGTCAGCGTGGATAGCGATACGTTACCCGCGTTTACCCCAGGTTCGCATATCGACGTGCATCTGCCGGAAGGGTCGATTCGCCAGTACTCGTTGTGCAATGCATGCACGGAGCGTCATCGTTATGTGATCGCGGTACTGCGCGATCCCCTCGGCCGCGGTGGTTCGATGGCAATGCACGATGTGCTGCGCGCCGGACAGATCGTGACCGTGTCGGCGCCGCGCAATCATTTCGCGTTGTCGAGCGCGGCGACGAAGCACCTGTTTATCGCGGGTGGGATTGGCATCACACCGATTATGTCGATGATTGCCGAAGTACAGCGTCGCGGCGAATCATTTCATCTCCACTACTGCGCACGCACGCCGCAGCGAACTGCTTTCACCCGGGAACTGTGCGGTCTCGTCGCCAGTGGGCTCGCCTCCATTCACTACGACAACGGCGACCCCAGTAAGGGGCTCGACTTGAAGGCCACCTTGCGAAGGCAGTCCGAAGGCACGCATCTCTACTACTGCGGACCCGCCGGATTGATGGACGCTATCGAAGCGGCTAGTACACATTGGCCTCGCGATGCGATTCACTGCGAGCGTTTTTCGGCATCGGGTACACCAGTGCGCACTGCCGGAGACGACCCTGAGCAGCCTTTCGAGGTCGAGCTGGCCCGCTCGAAAATGCGCTTTATCGTGCATCCTGGCGAGACGATCGTCGATGCGCTGAAGCTGCAAGGCGTCGAAGTGGATACGTCGTGCTGCGAAGGCTATTGCGGCACCTGCATGACCCGCTATCTGTCGGGTGATCCGCTGCACCGCGACTCGGTGCTCGACGAAGACGACCGCGAGGAATTCATCATGATCTGTTGCAGCCGCGCGAAGAGCGGGGCTCTCGTTCTCGACCTGTAGTTTCTAATACTGGGTTTGCGCCATCTGCCCGGCGCGGTGCGCCAGCCTAAAAAATCAACTGGAGACGGTTCACCATGAGCACATTCGAATATGTGAAGGACTGCTGGTATCCGATCGGTTTCTCGTCGGAGTTTCCCGAGGGCGAATTGCAGGGACACAAGATTGTCGGTCGGCCGGTCGTGATGTGGCGTTCCGATAAGGGCGAAGTGGTCGCCTTTGACGATCGCTGCTGCCATAAGCGCTTCCCGCTATCGCAGAGCAAACTGCTAGACGGCGGACGTCTGGAGTGCGCCTACCACGGGCTGTGCTACGACACGAGCGGCCAATGCATAGCGATCCCATCAGCGCCGGACAAGCCGATCCCGCCACAAGCGCGCTTGAGTGTGATTCCGGTGAGCGAGCAGGACGGTGTCGTGTGGATCTGGCCGGGAAATCCAGCCGCGTCCCAACGCGTGGCGCCGCCGCGTACGCCGGAGATTCTTGACCCCGAGAACCTGTCGATCGGCTCGCCCGCGCCGTTGCATGTGCCCGCCAACTATCTGTTGCTGATCGAAAACCTGCTCGACATCACGCATTTTTATCCGCTGCATGACGGCAATATCGGAGACAAGGAGAACAGCAAGATTCCGGTCGCACTGGAAGAGGGCGAAAGCGAGGGCTATACGTTCGTTAAGACAACGCGTCACGTTGACGGCTATCAGCAGCCGCCGTATCTGAAGGAATGGTTTCTCTACGACATCGTCGAGCGGATTCACACGCATTGCATGGTGACACCAGGGCTCACTCGCGTCGTGATGCGCGTCGCGCCACCTGGCGAGCTCGGTACGGAGAAGGAGCGCGGCTACTCGCTGCTGCATCTGCACATGCCAGTCGACGAGCGCAATCTGGTCTGGCGTTGGTCTGTGTCGTGCAAGAACTCGCACAGAACCTTGAGTGATCCGACGATGCCGACCGCGCAGCGCGTCGCGGAAATGTTCCCTGAAGTCGTCGCACAGGACCAGTGGGCGCTCGAACGCCAGCAAACCATGATGGAGTTTCCGGACGACGGCTATTCCGAACTCTTCCTTAAAACCGACAAGGCCTTGCGCCGTGCCCGCCAGATTCTGATGGGCTTGCAGCGTAAGGAGCGCGAGCTACAGATCAAGCCGGTCGATGTCATGGCGGCAGTCAAGGAGCCGGTCACTACCTGAGCATCAGTATGACGTTGCGCGCGAATGCGGTTCGCAGCGCGCGACGATTTGACCTAGATGGTGTTGCGGGCGCCTGCACTTAGCAACGTTCGAGGGAATGTCCGGCACACCATAAGTATTCGGCTCAATGCCTGGAGACAAACCGTGAAAACTCATGAAACTCCGGCGCCGCTAGGCGTCGCGTCGCCGCCGTCATCGCCTGCCCGGCCGGTGGGGAGATCGTTGATGCAGCGCGCCGTTGCATCGTGCGTTTATCTGTTCGAGCGATTAATGCCCGACCCTTTCGTGATCGTGATTCTATTGACGGTCATGACCGCATTATGCGCGATGGCCTTTGCCCAGAAGGGCTCGCCAGATGTGATTCTGAGCGGCTGGTACAAGGGAATCTTCGGCATCTTCACCTTCGCCTTCCAGATGGTGCTGGTGCTGGTCACTGGCTATGCGCTTGCCAGTGCGCCGGTCATCAAGGCCGGTTTGCAAAGTGTCAGCCGGCTCGCAGTCGGCCCGTGTTCGGCTGTGGTGCTGGTGTTCACAGTCGGCGCAATCGCGACTTTTCTCAACTGGGGTTTTGGTCTGGTGGTCGGCGCCATGCTTTCGAAGCAGGTCGCGAAGCAGGTCCGCGTGGACTTCGCATGGCTCGTCGCGGCCGGGTATAGCTCATGGGTGCTGTGGGCGTTCACGGGCATGTCCAGTTCGATTGCGCTCTCGATTGCATCGCCTGGCAACCCGCTGAATCTGGTCGAGCAGCACACGCACATGGTCGTGCCGCTATCGCATACGGTGTTCTCGTCCTGGAATCTGTTGACGGGCCTGGCTGCCATGCTACTGATTCCGGTGATTTTCATTCTGATGCGGCCTGCGGAGAGCGACATCATCGCAGCCAAATCAGACGCGCTCAATGCCGCGGACCAGGCAGCAGAACTCGACGACGCGCCGCGCCGGCATTCGTTTGCTGGGAGGCTAGAAAGTTCGCGGCTCTGCGCGCTGGTGTTCGTGATGGCCGGGGCCGCGTATCTGGCGATCGAATGGACGCGCCACGGCATCAGCCTCGATATAAACACGGTGATTTTCATCTTCCTGCTTGCGGGCTTGTGTCTGCACGGCAACCCCGCACGATACGTGGGAGCGGTGACCGAAGCCGCCAAAGTGACCGGCCCGATGCTGCTTCAATACCCGTTTTATGGCGGGATCATGGGGATCATGGCCGCAACTGGCCTCGCAGAAGTCATCGCCAATGCGTATATCCATGTCGCGTCGGCCACGACATTGCCGTTTCTGAGCTATATCGCGTCCGGTTTGATCACTCTCTTCATTCCAAGCGGTGGCGGTCATTGGGCGGTGCAAGGTCCCTTCACGATTCCCGCAGCGATGCATCTTGGCGCTTCGTTACCGGGCACTTCAATGGCGATTGCCGCCGGAGAAATGGCGGGCAGTCTGCTTCAACCGTTCTGGGCCATTCCAGTGGTCGCGATTGCAGGCGTCGGCGTGCAGAGGGTACTTGGCTTCACGCTGGTGATCTTCCTGACGGCCGGGAGCTTTCTCGGATTCGTCTATCTGTTTGTCGTGCCGATATTTTCCGGAGCATAGGTCCCCGCTCGCGCCGCACGTCAGCCGCGCATTGACTCTTACGCAATTTACATGGGAACAGTAATGAACAATCACCTCGCACTAGAAGGCGTGAAAGTCATCGAGATATGCAATGTGGCGGCCGGTCCGTACTGCGGCATGTTGCTTGCCGACATGGGCGCGGACGTCGTCAAGATCGAGCATCCGGAAGGAGGGGATTCGCTGCGCTCGTGGCCGCCGATAACGGACGGCTTTAGCGAGAACTTCGCATCGCTGAACCGGAACAAGCGTTCGATTACGCTGAACCTGAAAGACGCGGACGACGTACGGCTGGCCAAAGTGTTGATTTCGGACGCCGACGTGCTAATCGAAAATAACCGGCCAGGGGTGATGGACCGTCTTGGGTTGGGTTATTCCGCGTTTACGGATCTCAATCCGCGCCTGCTGTATTGCTCGATTTCCGCTTACGGCCAGAGCGGGCCGCGGTCGCAAGAAGGCGGCTTCGATCTGACCTTGCAGGCAATGAGCGGGATCATGAGCATCACGGGGGAGGCGGGCGGAGCACCGGTCAAATGCGGCGTACCGTTGGCCGACTTTTCTGCCGGTCTGTACGCTGCATTCTCGATTGCGGCCGAATTGCGGCGTGTCGCGGAGTCCGGCCACGGCTCACATATCGACATCTCGATGCTTGGCGCAACGCTCGGCATCGCGGCATTGCAGACGTCGGAGTATTTCGGCAGCGGGCGCGACCCCGTGAAGATGGGCTCGGCGCATCCGCGCAATGCGCCTTATCAGGTTTTTCACTGTCGGGACGGCTACTTCGGCATGGCGGCGGGCAACAACGGGCTGTGGGCAGCAGTGTGCCGCGCAGTCGGCCATCCTGAATGGCTGGACGACGACCGCTTCACGACGCCGAGTAATCGCGCGCGTCATCAGGATCAACTCCGGGGCCTGCTCGAAGCGATTTTTTCCGACGATGGCGCTCCTTTCTGGCTCGACAAGTTTCGTGCTGCGGGTGTGCCGTGCGCGCCAATCAACCGGTATTCGGACGTGCTCGCCGATCCGCAGGTGGAGCATATGCAATGGGTTAAGCCGTTGACCCTGCCCAACGGCGTCGAGACCCGAACGTTTGGCTCACCCATCAGCCTGTCGGGACGCGGTTTGCCGATACGCCGTGCGCCACCCGCGCTTGGCGAACATTCGGACGAAATTATCGCCGACATCAAAGAGCGGCACGCCGAGGAGAAGCAATGACAGGTGTACTTGAGATCCAGAAAAGCGCGCAGTGTTGGACTTTCACATTGAACCGTCCGGACAAGATGAACGCGCTGAATGGGGAACTGGTTGAGGCCTTGCTACAAGGCGTTGGCGACGCGCATGCAAGTGGCGCAAGACTACTCGTGTTTCAGGGCGTTGGCCGGAACTTCAGTGCCGGGTTCGACCAGGGGGACCTGGAAAGCCAGAGCGACGCGGACCTTCTCCTGCGGCTCGTGAGGGTTGAGACTCTGTTGCATCTGATCGCGTCGTCGCCCTGTCTGACGCTTGCTTTTGCACACGGGCGTAACTTTGGGGCCGGCGTGGATTTGTTTGCGGTGTGCCGGCATCGCTGTAGCGCCGCCGATGCAAGTTTCAGGATGCCAGGTTTGCGCTTCGGTCTTGTGCTCGGCACTCGGCGTTTCGGCGATGTTGTGGGATATGCGAAAGCGCGTGAGATTCTCGAGCAAACTCGGCAGATGAGCGCATCGGAGGCGGTGAGCATCGGCCTCGTGACGAACCTGGTCGGAGCCGACGAGCGCCCCGATACCGTCACCGAGGCGCTGCGCATTGCGACGTTGCTCGATCCCACGACACAGCAGCAACTGTATCGTGTACTGGATCGCGAACAAGCAGATAAGGATCTCGCCGACCTGGTCCGTTCCGCGTCGCGACCAGGACTCAAGGCGCGCATCCTGGCCTATATGAGCGAACGCTAACGCTGCAACTATTAAGGGAAGGCAATGAAGACAAAAGCAGCCATCGCCTGGAAAGCAGGCGCCCCGTTGACGATCGAGGAAGTCGATCTGGAAGGGCCGCGCGCCGGCGAAGTCCTGATCGAAGTGAAGGCGACGGGCATCTGCCACACCGACTACTACACGCTGTCGGGCGCCGATCCGGAAGGCCTCTTCCCGGCGATTCTCGGCCACGAAGGCGCGGGCGTGATCGTCGATACCGGTCCCGGTGTCGGCACGCTGAAGAAGGGCGACCACGTGATTCCGCTCTATACGCCGGAATGCCGCCAGTGCAAGTTCTGCCTGTCGCGCAAGACCAACCTGTGTCAGGCGATCCGTGCGACGCAAGGCAAGGGGCTGATGCCGGACGCCACCTCGCGTTTCTCGCTCGACGGCAAGCCGCTGTTTCACTACATGGGCACGTCCACGTTCTCGAACTACATCGTCGTGCCGGAAATCGCGGTCGCGAAGGTGCGTGAAGACGCGCCGTTCGACAAGATCTGCTACATCGGCTGCGGCGTGACGACCGGGGTCGGCGCTGTGGTGTATTCGGCAAAGGTCGAGGCGGGCGCGAACGTGGTGGTGTTCGGTCTCGGCGGCATCGGACTGAATGTGATCCAGGGCGCGAAGATGGTCGGCGCGGACAAGATCATCGGCGTCGATCTGAACCCGGGCCGCGTCGAGCTGGCGAAGAAGTTCGGCATGACCCACTTCATCAACCCGAACGAAGTCGAGAACGTGGTCGATCACATCGTGCAACTCACCGATGGCGGCGCCGACTATTCGTTCGAATGCATCGGCAATACCAAGGTGATGCGTCAGGCGCTGGAGTGCACGCACAAGGGCTGGGGCCAGTCGTTCATCATCGGCGTGGCGGCGGCGGGCGAGGAGATCAGCACGCGTCCGTTCCAGCTGGTGACGGGCCGCGAGTGGAAGGGCTCGGCCTTCGGCGGCGCGCGTGGCCGCACCGACGTGCCGAAGATCGTCGACTGGTACATGGAAGGCAAGATCAATATCGACGATCTGATCACGCACCGTCTGCCGCTCGAACGCATCAACGAAGGCTTCGATCTGATGAAGAAGGGCGAGTCGATCCGCTCGGTCGTGCTGTACTGATAGAGAAGCAACGCGGAAGGGCGAGGGTATCTGAATTCTTTGAGCAATCTGGATAACGATGTTGTGACATGGAGAGCAAAGATGAGGAGGCTGTATGGTTTCGAGAGCGTTCGATCTCATGCACGTTGGCAGGTCGATTCGCATGGTGATTAAAGTCTAAAGCATGAGCGTGCGGCGTCCGCGGCGCCGATTCATGGCGCCGATTTTGATTCGAAACATTCGAGGTTCAAATGACTAACGTAGCAATACATCCGTCTGTGGATGTTGGTGTCAAGAAGGGCTCTCCCGATTTCACCGGCGGCACGTTGCGTTGCCAATGCAATGACGACGCTGTCGAAGTTCGAGTACAAAGCAACGTCGCGCACAACCACGTTTGCGGTTGTACGAAGTGCTGGAAACCGGCTGGAGCAGCATTCGCTCTCATAGGCGTCGTACCGCGGGACAAACTCGAAGTGACACAGCATGCAGAAAAACTTGAGATCGTAGACAAGAGCGCGCCGATTCAACGCTATGCCTGCAAGGTCTGCGGAGCGCATATGTACGGCCGTATCGAAAACCGTGACCATCCGTTTTACGGTCTGGACTTCATTCACGTCGAACTTTCGCCGGACATTGGCTGGGAGGAACCACGGTTTGCAGCCTTCGTCTCTTCGGTTATCGAAAGCGGAGGCGCGCGGCCAGAGCAAATGGACGACGTGCGAGCCCGATTTACCGAGCTTGGTATTCCGCCGTACGACTGCCTTAATCCTCCTCTGATGGACGCAATGGCGACGCATATCGCAAAGCGCAATGGCGTTTTGAAATAGTGTTCTTCTAGGCGGCGTGTTAGGTCGCGTCGCCAGAATCGAAGAATTGCAGTGCAGCTATGCCTTCGCGCTTCGCCGCTAGTTTTCGGCAGCGCAGGTCCGGCTAAATCAACGGGGCCAATGGATTTTTAGTGTCGCAGCCGTGAAGTAAGCAGGTCAGGCATCGAGCGTGTCCGAATCGTCCCCGAGTATCCATCGCAGCGCGGATAGCTTGCCGTTAAGCATGCCCCATTCGAAATCGTCCCAAGGGCCGAGGTTTTCGATGCCGACCTCGTCTTCGGTTTTCTTCGCCGCGGCGAGCGCGAGTTCCCACACGCTATCTAGCGTCTGGTCGGCGCGGTATGGGTTCCGACTGTAGTCTTGTTCTGAGACGACCTCATGCTCTCCTTTCTCGATCTTTGTGCGTAGATTCCAGTGCCGGTTGTACCAAACCTGGCGGGACAGTAGATGCTCAGCTTCGAGAATTTCCGATAGCCGGCGCGCCTCCTGTGAATAGTTGAACTCGAAGTCGTGGTCCCCGAGCGGGTCGGGACTGTGTTCCTTCAGGAACTCGACCATTGCGATCCGGTAGGTAGACTTCGGCGCTTCGAACAGGTGCGCGAGGTCGCCGTGCGGCTGGCGGAAATCGCCGTCCGCGTCGCTGAAGTCCTTCGTATTGTGTGTGATGAACGCGCAGGGGGTGTCGGCTGTCGCTGTCGATACGATGTCGGCGTAGATCTCGACGAGAATAGCGTCGCCGACGCTGTTCTTCGCACGATGGTAAGGAGCCTTCTTCGCGAGCGCTCGCTCGGTAACCCGCTGCTTTACCCCATCGTTGGTCGCGAGAGCGGGAACGCCGCGCAGAAGGCCGTCGATGCGTTCGATCGACTCGCCGACCGCATCGCCGTCGACGCCGATTCGGTGGTCGACCTCGTTCAGCCCGGCAAGCAGGTCTGCCCTCCTTGCGTTGTCGCCGAAGCGGTTGACGGCCAGCCGGACCAGCCGGAAGTGTGACTGGAGGCCGCGCCGCGCTTCCTCTGCGATGCGGGCCTTGTTTCGATCGAACTCGTCCAGCACTTGCTGTGGGACGATTAGTTCGACGTCGCCGCTTCCAATCAATTCTTCGAGCGCGGTAATGACGGGTTGCTCGCGATAGTCCTTTGCCAGGTCCAGCCAGACGCATGTGTCCACCATCAGCCGTATTGCCATTTCGACCCTCGCCATGCAGAGAAAGCCACGATTCTAAGGCAGGGTGGAACTGGGCTTCGTGAAGGCGAATGGCCACAAGCTAGCGAAGCAAGCGAGCGTTAATGGAGGGGTCGGTTCGGCTGACTTGGTGAGTGTTCTATTGATCGAACATTCCTTATCGAGCTCTGGTAACCATGCGAGTGCCTGAGCCGCCAGTGTATCTATGGCGTTTGGCGCTTCGCGACCCGAAAGAGTCGGTCGCTCGGCGTAGTAGCGGACTCTCAAGGGTGAGCATGAGCCGCCGGGCATTGGTTCAACGCTTATATGCAATGGCCTCGATTTCTATCTTGGTGCCGACCATGTTCGTCGCCTGTATTTTCGAACGTGATGGCTTGTTGTCGCGGAAAAACTCTCCGTAAACGCGATTGAATTTATCGAAGTCGCGAGCGTCTTCAAGCCAGACAGTTGTCTTCACGACGTCCTCGAGCGTGCAACCCGCGAGCGCGAGTACATGAGCGACGTTCGTCAACGTCTGACGTGCTTGAGCTTCTATCCCGCCATCGACGATGCTGCCATCTTCATTTCTGGCTACCTGACCGGATACAAACACAAAGTCGCCAGCTTTCGTCGCTAGCGAGCGTGGAAGAGTTCGCGTGCCCGGATTGCTCTCTGCAAAGTACTGAGTCGTCATTTGAGCCACCTCCGCAAAAAACCAGTGTGCCCCTGCGACCGCTGATGAACAAGGGGCACATCGCGGAAGAGCCTCCGAGGTCCCTTCTACAGCCTACGCTCGGCAGTCCATCCATTTCCCCCGAAATCCTGTGAGAGTCCGGTGACGGGGCCACGTTCCCTCGCGTCCGCTCGTGGCCGCCTCCGGTCATTGGGCTCCCGGCGATTTGGTCACTCGAATGTCTCTTCCGCTTCGACATCAGCCATTTGCTCTGAGATCAGTCGCGCGGCGAAAAACTATGGTCCTTTCAATGGTTCACGGATAGGTAATCCATGGGAATAATCGAACCGGGCACGGCACGCAGCCATCGGCGCGGGCCGTCCAACTGGCGCCAGTAGTCGCCTTGCTAACTAGGTCCCGTCGGGGAGGCTCAACGTCCAATTTATCGAGCGTTATCCTACTCAATAAAACCGCTGTCAAACCCTCGTCAGCCAGGCCGCACGAGCCCGACAAAATCCGGTGCTTTGGCATCGAGGGCATCGCCGGTGCGGGCGCTCAGAAACATTGCCTCGCGCGCGGCGACGCGCAACACACTCTGTGGATCGGTCCAACCGCGCGATAGCAGAAAGGCGCCGAGATCGCTCGGCCAGCCCAGGCGTTCTGCGAAGAACCACGACAATAGCCGGTCAGAGTCAGTCGCATAACATTCGATGGCGCGCCCCGCAATCGCGTTTCTCTTGATCCGAGCACGTCGGCAGCAGATCGGCCACTGCGGCGCTTTAGACAGGATCGCGCAATCGTCGATGCCCCCGGTCCGCCTATCCGGAGCAAGAATGTTGCCGAACTCGGGAGGCAAGGGATCCATAAGCAGGAATTCGTCGAGGATCTCAGAGAACGGAGTTTCACGCAGCACGAATTGCTGCCATAGCACGGTCGGAAAGAAGACCGGCGATGCTTGGATTGAGGGGTGCGAATCAGCGGCCAAATCGCCGCGCATGCGCTCGAGCATCGACAGCGCGTCATTGCGCTTCTGGTTCACACGCCCAGCGGGCAACCAAGCAACGAGTGCGCGCGCCTCTTCGCCGGACGCGGCCTCAAGAATACGTTGCCAGACCCGATTCGGATAGGTGAGCGAGCGGGCCAGCGACAGCAGATGCTCGGCCGTGGCCGTGGACATCACGCCCTCGCGCCGCGCTGCATCAAGCGTCGCCCGGATGTTTACGAGCGGTTCGGATAGGCCCTGGTATTCCAATTCTACGGGAGCGTGCAGCAAGGTGACCTCGTCGTCGGCGTCGATTACGCCGCTTGCGTAGTCCGCTGCAATGGTTCCCACGCCCACCATCCCAAAAGCGCCGAGCTCAGCGGCTCGAAGTGCGCCCATGCTCGCCGCGCCGTAGACCGCGATTCCGCGCGAAAGCGCGTACAGAATTTCTTTATGCCAGACGGCGGGCACCTGATGAAAATAGCCATCAACGATGCCAATCGCCTCTGGTTGCTCCTGACTCATCCGCCAGACATCGCCGAGTTGCACCGGCGGGAGGAATTCTGCATCCAGCACGCATCTGGCCTCGGCGGTCGTCAGCGTGGGTCCTATGAAGACGACGCAACGCCCGCGGTTCATTCCGCACACCGTTGCGCCAGTGCAGCGCGAGCGCGCGCGCCTGGATTATAGTGTGCCACTTCGCTCGGAGGCTCGAGCCCCGGCACCACGGCGCGCCCGACGGCGACGCCCATCTCGGGCTGTCCGAGATCGACCCAACAGGGATGCAAACCTCGCGCTTGTAGCCGCGCCACTACGAGATCGCGGTCTCCCTCTAGTGAATCGGTGGCGAGGTCGGGCAAGCGGTCGAAGGAAAGTGCGTGACCGCGCCCTTGATGATCGCCCGCCCAGGCTTTGAATTGCCGAAGCAGATCGGTTCGGCGTGGCGAGACGTACTTCTCGCGGAATAGGTCATCGCGCGCGCCGCTGATTAGCGTCAGGCGGCTCTGCGCAGCTTCCGTGAGCGCGCGCGAGGCCGCAACGTCCCGGCTCGGATGGCAGCCCATGCCCATCTGCAACGCAGGCTCGGTTAGCTCGTCGAACGCGGTGCATATCACAACGGGGATGCCGATGTCGGTGGTCGCATCGTGTAGCAGCACGAAAATGCCTGCGGCCTCGAAGTGTTCGATCAGCGCGCGACAACCCGGGTGAGTGACCGTCTGCGGAAAGATCACGGTGGAGGCTGGCTCATTCTTGGCCCGCCACAGGGTGACTGCGTCTCGTTCGATGAGTTCGCAAAACCCATGGATCTGAGCTTCGGCAATGTGATTGCCGGACGCCAGGCCGTTAGAGGTACATAAGAACCAGCCGCTGCCAGGAGGCTCCGGTACGGTGCCATCGGTGTGAACGCTCTCGAACGGCACAAGGATAGGCTCGTTGTCAAGCATCGACGTCGCGTCTACCCACGCGGTCGGCGTCTCGGCAGTAAAGCCGGCGCCGTTCGTCGCAAGTCGTCGCCAGTCGACCAGGCGACGATGCGCCCCTAGTTCATCGGCGGCGCCCCAGTGACGTTCGAGCACCGAATGCTCGGCATGCCACAGCTCGATCGACTCCATGACCGCAGAGGCGCGCGCCGCCGCAGCGGTGGTGCCTTTGCCAAGCGATACCACAACCGACCGCGCGTCCGGTCGGTAAGCGGCCATCACTGGGATGCCGATGCGATCAAGACCGGTGAGGTCCGCGACGCGAGTGATGCCGAGCGGCGCCATAAGCGGCGCGATGCGCGCTAGCGTCTCTGTGGGTGTGCTCGCCCGATGGGTGCCGGCCGTGAAGCGTTTGTGTGTCATGTTGCGCCTCACGAGGTTGGGGTCTCTGATGCGTCGAAGTCAGAACCAAGCACGTCCGTAAGCGCCTCGCGCAGTTGAGCGGCCAGTGGCGCCCATCGCTCGGCGGGGCAGCTTCCCGGGGCATAAGCGATGGTCACGGTCGCGATCCACGGCACGAGCGGGCGCAAACCGTCGACCAACTGGCTGATCAGGCAGGGTTGCGCGGGTGCTTTCCGCTGTCCGTTTCGCATAAGGGCAAAATATGCGAGGTCAATGTCGAGCAGAACGGGCTGCCCGGCGGTCCAGCCGCAGGCTAGTGCGGCTGGATCGTCCGTTCGCTGATAGCTGCAAGCACCGTCGACGCGTTTGCTCATCACGAGTCGCGATGGCTCATTGGGCGCTTCGGATTCGATGCAGAAACGACAGACGTTCTGGGCCGGAGCTAAAGCGTCAGGGACCAGATGCACCACGTCAGCGGGCTGCGCATGTAGCCAAGGGACGATATAGGAACCCACGCCTATTAAGCCGTGTTCGATCGCGCGGCCGACGCTGCGTGGGTTGCCTAGTTCGATCGTCAAATCCTCCATGATCGCCAGAAGCGATCCGGGCGCATTACACCCGAGCACCGCTGGCACCCCCAAGTCGTCGTTCGGCGCGACGTGCACCAACCAAGGCCGGGCATCCGCGTGGTCGCGCAAGCTGTGCGACCACGCCAATAGCGCCCACGAGTGGTACATCGATTCGAGCCAGACAACTGGCCCGACGGCCGCCGTGCGGTGCCAGGTCATCATGTCATCGAAACCAATTCCAGTCATCGCCAGCGCCGCAGCGATTCCGCGGTCGCGCGCTCGAGTCAGTTCTCCCGCTGGTGTGACGTGCACGAGCCAGTTCGCGGCATCGTCCTCCACGGCGATTGCCATGTCGGGATAGCATCGGCGCGCTAGTGCCGCCAAGGGCTGGGCATGCTCCGACACCGCACGCGGTAGGATTAGTGTGCGGGTGCGCATGACACCTTCCATTTCGGCGCGGAGATCGGAGGAGGAGCTGCGTCGGGGTTCATCGGCAACGCGAGCGCGAGGTAACGATCGCCCTCGCGCAAGAGCAGCCGCCCCTCGCTCAGCTCGGCGAAGAAGGCGCGCACTTCATCAACTCCCAGCTGAATATCGCACACTCGCTTGACGACCGCCGCCGCCGCAGCGGGCGTCGTTACAGTACGGCAAGAAAGATAGAGTTCGGCCTCGAGGCGATCCAGCAAAATGTCGCGCGAGCGAAACCCAAGGCGCCGTTCGCGCAGTCGAAGATAGCCCGGCCCGCGCTCATAGCGCAGTGAATGATGCTTGCCGGGTGACCACGACCGGTCCCACTGTTCGAGGGCACGACGTAAGGGAGCGACGGCGCGTTCGGGATCGTATCCGCTTATGTACTCGTGCTCGAAGGCGTAAGCCAATTCGCACAGACGTGCCTCGTCTACGGCATGTAAATGTCTGTAGTAGGGAGCCGGGCCGAGAAGGCGCAGCCCGTGCGCCGGCGGATTGTCGAAGTACGGGCTAAAGCGCTGCACCTGCAGTCGCACGAGACCGGGCGGCTTCAGATGAATGAGAGACGGAATCATTTCGGCCATGGCGAGATAGTCATCCTCAGTCTCCCCCGGAATGCCGTAGATAATGTTCCACGTCACCATCAGATCGTCGGCGGCCGCGAACACGAGCAGCTTGACGTTCTCCAATGCAGTGATTCCCTTGCGCATGAGGCGCAGAATGCGCGTGCTCAGGCTTTCGATGCCGGGCTGGATCCGCTGAACGCCGGCGTCGCGCAGCAGGCGTATTTGCTCTGGCGACAGGTTAGCCTTGACCTCCCAAAAGAATCGATAGTCGAATTCGTTGCGGCGACGAGCCAGTTCGGGCAACACATTACTAAAAAAAGCCGGGTCGAGGATGTTGTCGACGACATCAAATTCGGTGCGCCGATAGCGTGCGGCGAGGGCCGTGATGTCGGCCAGCACCTGGTCTGCAGGGGCCGCCTTGAAAGTCATCGACGTTCCGTTCAGTCCGCAAAAAGTGCAATGGTGCCGCTCTCCCCACCAGCAGCCGCGAGCCGTCTCGAGGACGAGCCGTGTGCGCGGCAGAAGCGCATCGCGCAGAGGCGAGCGGTCAAGTCGGTCGTAGTACTCGTCATAAATGGGCTGGAACCAGTCTGCAACGGCGTGCGGGGTTTGCACCGATGTGCTCGTCATCTCGCGGCTCAGCAACCCAGGTTCGACAGCCGGCGGTCGGTTGACCAGCACCGCGCGGCACAGGCGCGGCAGCAAGGCTTCGGCTCGACCCTGGATGACGAAATCAACGATCTCGTAGGTGTTCAGTAGCGCCTGGCCAAGTGCGCCGTCGCAGTTGGCGCCGCCGAGCACTACCGTAACCTCGGGACGAACGGTTTTGAGGTGGGCCGCGAGCGCCAGGGAGGGAAGAGTCTGCGCGAAAGTCGTGGTGAACCCGACCACTCGCGGCGCATGCATCAGAATGTCGTCTGCAGACTGCCTCAGGAACTTTGGCACGAGTTGCCGCATTCGCAGCGCCGCATCGACGATCTCGTCTGGCACTCGTTGCTGCGCGAGATAGCGCAGATACTCGGCATCGTCGCATGCCCGGTCAGAGCCAGTGGGCGCGAAGATCCATTCACCGAGCCCTACACACCACCACTGGTGCGCGACCGCCTCGACACATTCCAGCGCCACGCCGCGTTCTACGAAGAAGCTGGCCGCTTCGAGATGTAGGCTATGAGCAGTGACGGGCACCTCGGCCTTTGTCAGGACCGCGGTAAGCAGCCCGATTTGGATGCTCGGTGTTTCCGGTGCCGCCCATGGCATGGCGACCAGCGCGACGCCGTTCACGTGGCGTCTCCTAAAGCTTCGACAACGCGCGCCTGCAAGCAATCGACGGCAGTCAGTACATCGGGGCGGATTTCGTGCCACCACGGCCGCGCCCGGTCAACCAGCGAGCCGCGACAAAAGCCACGCACGCTTCGCATCAGTCGCATATGCGCCGCCTTGCGTTCGAAGCGCTCACTGCGCAGCGCAAGCGCCCATAAGTGCACTAGACCGAACCAGACGCATGCCGCTTCCAAGAAGGGCCGAATCGGCAAGGCACGACCGGTCCACGGTGACTCCACGCGCGCCACCTCGACCGCCGCGTCGCCGCATGCCCATGGCCGGTGCAGGCTTTCACAATACATCAGCCCGTGGATGGCCTCGTGCACGACAGCTTCGGCTAGGCAGTCGGTCGTCGCCTCCGCGCGCTGCGGATTGGCGATGAAAGACCGGCCGACGAAACGGCCGTTCGACCCCGAAGCGACGTACGCGTTCAGCGGATCAATCTGCAGCACCAGCACCCTTGTGCACAGTGAGACGAACTTCGGAAGTACCGGCGAAAGCTGTTGCAGTTCACCCATAGCGCCGACCAGCCGACCATGGATGAAATGCACCTCTACGTCGGTCAGCGCTGGCCGAGACACCGTGCAGAACTCCAGACGACCTGACAGATCGATGCGTTGGGCCCACGGGCTGCCGAAATCCAGTGAGATAGGATTGGCTCCCGTGATTTGCGGCCACCAGAGGAACGTGCCGTCGTCGGCGAGCATCACGTCGCCCAGTGCGGACCAGCGAGCCGCCGTGGGCTGAAGGCCGACGCCGATCAAGGCCGATTCGACCTGCACAGCGCTGTCAACAAAGGCGTCGATCTGACTGGGCGTCAACGTTGGGGCGAACAGAGTCTGCCGCGTAATCTCCGGTGCCCGAACGAGTCGATTCCGGCAAGCGCCGCTCAAGCAGTCAAGCCGTTCGGCGACGGAGGGTGAGATGCGCACGCGCAGCGCCGCTTCGGACTCAGCCGTGAATGCTGCGTCTAAACGCTCGGCAAGATCTGTGTCGCCGATCCAGCTCAGCGCGTCGCCGAGACAGTCCGGATTCAACTCGCCGTGCATAACATCTCCGTCAGCACGCGCCGTCGGAGCGCGGTCTCGTCGACGTCCACGTCCAAGCGCCGGCGCACGTGTGTGAACAGTTTCAGCAAGTCGGCGCACCAGACGCTAGGGTTGTCGAAGCCGTTGCTCGGTGACCAGCGGTGCGGCAGGTAGCCTCCCGAACAGGTGTGTTCCTCTGGACAGCCGGCGCAGCCGCGCGGTGTGTCGAGTCCATCGAACATCGCGGCGCGATGCAACGGTGACAATGCCGCCACGTCCCATACGTCATTCGAAAATACGTTGAGCCCGGTTCCGGCCATGCCTTCTCTGCATACGCGCAGGGCGTCAAGATCCTCTATCGCGCCGTCGGGCTCGATGAACACGAAACCGAACGGCTCGTTGCCGACCATGTCGAGGTTCGAACGGCCACCCATCACTAGGCGGGCAACTGCCAAGAAGAGTGGTATGCGCACATCCATCGTGTCGTGAAACCACCATTCGTCAAAGACGGGAATAAGGTAGTCGGCGCAGGGCGTAGCGCCAAAGCGGCGATGCACCTCGTCCACCGTATCGTGGGTGAAATCCGGTAGCAGATAGTTGACATTTGGGAAGCCAAGCGATGTGATGTAACGATGAATCGCCACGCTGTCCGCACCGAATTGCAGCACGGCGAGCGCACCCACTGGCACCTGCCGCGTCCGAAGGATTTCAATTCCGCGTACCACGCGCGCATGCGATCCTCGTCCCCGATGGTCGACACGCATCGTGTCATGAATTTCAGCGGGTCCATCGATGGACACGCCGACAGCGATGTTGTGTTCGAGAAAGAGCCGGGCCCAGCGGTCATCCAGCAGCGTGCCGTTGGTTTGCACGTTGAAACCTACGTCGGCGATCCCTGCCAGCTTGGCCCGAATACGCCTGCACCACCGGTCCAAACGCTCGCGCCCCGCCATGAGCGGCTCCCCACCGTGGAAAGTGACGCGCACCCGTGACTGCCCACTGCGCCGGCACCAGTCGGAAATCCGCTCGGTCGCCGTGTCAACGACAAGGTCGCTCATCAGCACCGGTCGCGTGCGCCACGTGCTATCCCCCTTGTTGTAGACATAGCAGTAGCTGCAGTTGAGGTTGCAACGCGACATAACCTTTAGCACAAAGGCGATTGAGCCTTGAGGAAGTGTCTGATCGCGGGCCTGCTGCACAGGCCGTGTACGAATCCAGCGGATCGGCTCAGATGAAGACAAAGTCGGCCACCTTGTGGGTGCGGTCTAAGAATTGTGC
This sequence comes from Paraburkholderia ultramafica, assembly GCF_902859915.1. Classification (GTDB taxonomy): domain Bacteria; phylum Pseudomonadota; class Gammaproteobacteria; order Burkholderiales; family Burkholderiaceae; genus Paraburkholderia; species Paraburkholderia ultramafica. Next base: position 1,682 of record NZ_CADIKK010000033.1, on the reverse strand, counting down.
GCCGGCGGGCGTCAGATGACACCGAGCTCTGTCCATCGTTGCTCGTGCGTCATCACAGCGGCGCGCGAGATCGTCGAGGGCGCGCGCCGCTGTTTTGGGCGAGAGGATGGCGGCGGCCGTTACCTGCCGCAAGGCGGCGCAGATATATGCCAGCGCGTGATAGGCCAGCAGAATTCCTATCAGCGGCCGCGGCTCGCGGCGAAGGGGAGAATGATACGTACTGCGATGATGTGGGTCGACCAGCGGAGCGGCGGCCTGCGCCGCGCGCAAATGCAGATGAGCGGTTTCATGGGCGATCAGTTCTATTGTTTGCGTCGGTCCGCGACTAAGGTCTGCCTCAATCAGGCCGGGGACCTCCGGGTCATGCGAACTGCGTGCGTAGCCGGCGATGGGCACGAGCGGGCGCAGTACGCGGGTGGCCGCCAAGACCCACGCCAATAGCGACGGGGTGGCTTGCGCTAGCGCCGACATCAGCGTAAGGAACTGATGGATCGACTGCGTCAATTCCGGTCGTCGGGACGACAAAGATGTATTGTCCAGAGAAGCCCAGCTTCCCGCAGTGACGACGCCAGTACTCCGACACCACAAATCGAGCGCGAGCTGCGTGGGTCCACGCTCGACCATCGCGGCGCCAAGGGCGCGCAGTGCGCACCGGCCCGCCCGCATCTTTTTGTCGCCGGCGGCAGACCACAACTCCACGGGCGAAGTCAATTCGATCTCACCGGGACAACCTGTATGGCCCGCCACCCAAGCTGCAAGAATCAAGTCGCGCGCCGGTTCCACGGGCGTTGCCTGCGTGAGCCGACTCATGCAGGGGTGGAGGATCCAATCTAAACCCTCGTCGGCCGCACGGCGAATGCCTTTACGAAACTCATCGACCGGAAGGCACAGACCGGGGGCGGGGCTCCAAGCTTCGGCGCCTCGAGCGACGTCTTCACACCATGCGCGCTGATCGGGAATCCAGTCCCAAGGCGTGTTAGTGCTCATCGCTCGCGCTTGCCGACGCCGATCGCCTTGACTTCCTTCAATCGCAGCAGGCGCTCCGTGAACTCGGTAAAAGCGACTTTATCAAACGCCGCTAGGTTTTGAATCGCCGCAAGATCCTCGGGGTCGACAGTCTGCGCACCGGTCTTACTGAAAAAAATACCGTTCGAGAACGGTGTGCCGTTGCCCGACTTGCTGAAGATAACCCCATTGGAGAAGAAAGCTGCGCCCGCCCACTTGCCGGCGTTCGCAGTTAGCTCGCGCTCTCGCTCCAAATTGGCCTCGATCGTCGCCTTCAAGGCGTTTTGCACCCGCTTTTCAACGGCTACCGGGACATTCTTCTCTTCCATGTTAATCTCCCAGGGGATAAAACAGGCCGCACGTACCTTCGTTAGTACCCGTGGTTTCTTGTACAGAACAATCGGTCAGTGGAAATATCGCATCGAAACTTCGGAGATGCTAGGCAGTTCTAAAGACGCTAGTTCAAAACCCAACGTCTTTCAAGCTTCTTTCCGTTGTTTCGTTTTGGATGCGAACACGTTTGACGAGAACAAAGGTTTGTACGTTTGCAAACGAAAGATCTAAATAAGAATGATATGAACGCCTCCCACCCGTGAGCGGTGGAAGCGAAGAAGGAAGGTGGACCCTCACGGGCCGACGGCATCAAAGTGCCCAAGGTGGAAGATCATGCAGATCTT
>NZ_CADIKK010000032.1 GCF_902859915.1 Paraburkholderia ultramafica | reverse complement strand
GATGATAGTGCGGATTGCCCGTGTGAAAGTAGGTAATCGTCAGGCTCCCCAGCAGCAAGCACAAACCCCACCTGACCCGGTGGGGTTTTTGCCGTTTACGCGTGCATGAGATGGGCGCGCATTTCGCCCCCCACCTTCGCGACTCACCCGCACCGCATCTTCCCGGTACACCGCGCTGGCTGATTGTCGCGAATCGAGTCCCTGCTGCATATCGCCAACAGACAATTTCTTTCAGCGCCGCCGCGCCTATTCGCAGCCAGCGGCGCCCATCGTTAATTCCGAATCACTGCGTGGCAGTATCCCCCACGCCGCTTGCCCCAACAGGCAACTCGGCATCGCCAGAATCCGTTCGCCCAACTTCAGCAAGCAACGCCTCATCGCGTGCAATCACCTTCGGCAAGTGCGTACGCAAAAATTCGACCCAGGTCCGCGTCTTTGCATCGATGAACTTGCGCGATGGATAAAGCGCGCAAACATTCATCTTCTGCAGCGTATATTCCGGCAACACACGCGCTAAAGTGCCATCACGCAACCCTGAAATGGCCGCGTAAAGCGGCACCATGCCGATGCCCATTCCCTCGCGAATCGCCACGATCAGCGACTCCGCGATGTTCACGTGCACGGGCCCATTCACTTCCATCGTCTCGCTGCCATTCGGGCCGTCGAGCACCCATTCGTGCGGCGGAAAGGCAGGCGTATGCAGGATCAGGCACTCGTGATGCGCCAGATCGCCCGGTTTTTGCGGCGCACCGTGCGCACGCACATAGGCCGGCGATGCGCACAGGATGCTAAACGTCGTCCCCAGCGGCAGCGACACAAGATCTGAATTTGGCAGAGTCGAAGCGCCGATCACGGCGACATCGGCGCTGCCTTCGAAAAGATCGGGCATGCGCTGCGACAACGTCAGTTCGACGGTCACTTCCGGATAAAGCGCGCGATAGCGCGAGATGGCCGGCAACACATAATGCTGGCCGATGCTCGCGAAGCTATGCATGCGCAAAGCGCCAGTCGGTCGCTCATGTGCGCAACTGGCTTCTTCTTCCGCGGTGTCGACATCCGCAAGTATCTGCTGAGATCGCTGCAGATAGCGCTCGCCCGCGGTGGTGAGCGCGAGCCGTCGCGTCGAACGGTTCAGCAAACGCGTACGCAGGTGGGCTTCGAGTTCCGAGACGGCGCGGGACATGGCGCCCGTCGTCGAATTGAGCGACTGCGCGGCGGCGGTAAAACTACCGGCTTCGACCACGCGCACGAACACTCGCATATTTTGTAACGTATCCATCGATCCTTCTATTTCACGGCAGAAACCGTATTGTCCGTCTGTCTCGGAAGCGCATTGTTGTCCGTTCTGGAAGGGACGTTCCGCGCGCATCCCCTTAATGCGCACATAGCATGCTCCTACAATCGGCGCCTTGCCTGCCGGTGTGCGCAGTCTTCGCCGGTGCTTCTTTCAGCGACCAACCGGGGCGCATTGCTTGCAGATGAAACGCCAACATGCGACCAAACCGACGGCGGAGCATTTCCGACCGTGGAGCGTCATGTGGCAATCGTTCAACCGGCAAACGTTCAGTCCCGCCGTGCGCGACTGGGCGAACAGCGATGGCCTGATCTGGTTGCATCTGCTGAAAACCGTCACCGCGGGTCTGCTGGCGCTGGGCATTGCGATGCTGCTCGATCTGGCACAGCCACGCATCGCGATGACCACGGTGTTCGTGCTGATGCAGCCGTTCAGCGGGATGGTGCTCGCCAAGAGTTTCTACCGCATTCTCGGGACCGCGGTGGGGACGGTCGCTGCGCTGGTGCTCGGCGCGCTGTTCGTCCAGCAGCCCGAGTTGTACATGCTCGGCATGATCGGGTGGGTGAGCGCCTGTATCGCAGCAGCGGTCCGGTATCGGCATTTCAGGTGGTACGGTTTTGTGCTGGCGGGCTACACCGCCGCTTTGATTGGCATTCCGAATGTCACGGCGCCGCACGGCCTGTTTCTGGCGGCGCTCACGCGCGCGGCGGAAGTGGCGGTCGGCATTGTCTGTTCGAGCGCGGTAAGTGCGCTGATCGTGCCGCAGCGCTCCAGCCTTGCACTGCGGCGCGCGCTGCACAGACGCTACGCGAATTTTACTGCGTTCGCTGCCGACGTGCTGAATCGCGGGATCGGGCGGGGACAGTTCGAGCGGCGCTTTGCGGACCTCGTCGACGAAATCGTCGGTTTCGAAGCGACGCGGACGTTCGCCGCCTTCGAAGATCCGGCGATGCGTTCCCGCAGCCAGCATCTCGGCCGTCTGAACGGCGAATTCATGGATGCTTGTGCGCGCCTGCACGCGCTGCATCAACTGCTCAAACGTCTGCGCGCAAATGGTTCGGCACCGATGGTCGCGGCGATCAAGCCGTACTTCGATGAGCTGGCCGCTCTGCTTGCGAGTCGGGGCGAGGCAACGATCGACGCATCGCGCGTAGCGGCCCGCCTGCGTCTCTTTCAGACGAGCTTGCCACGACGCGTGCGCGAAACGAGAAGACCCCTGGAGCCGATAGCCGCCGAATCGCTGGCGGACTTCGATACCGCAGCGGAACTGCTCTACCGCTTCGTCGACGAATGGATCCGCTACTCGGAGACCTATGCGTCGTTGGCGCGGCGCAAGCCGGCAAGCCCGCAGCGCAACCCCAGCCGCTATGTGAGTCGGTATGTGAGCCGCACGAACAGCTTCGTCGTCGCGTTTACGTTTGTGCGCTCCGCCGTGGTGATGGCGATTGCCGGCTGGTTCTGGATCGCGACCGACTGGCCCAGCGGCGGTCTCGCGGTGATCGGCGCGGCGCTCGCGTGCGCGCTGACCTCGACCGCGCCGAACGCGACAAAGATGGCCGTGCAGATGGCGGTCGGCGCCGTGTTCGCGACCATGACCGGCTACCTTTTCACGTGCTACGTGTACCCCAACATCGATGGCTTCCCGCTACTTTGCACGATGCTCGCACCAGTGCTCGCGCTCGGCGCGTTCATCGCGACGCGCAAGCACGCTGCGGGATACGGCATCGGTTTTTCCGTGTTCTTCTGCCTGCTTGCCGGGCCCGATAATGTCGTCACCTATACACCGGATCTGCTCATCAACAACGGCATCGCGCTCACTGCGTCGATGTTGCTGGCGGCGCTCGTCTTCGCGGTGGTTTTTCCAGCCGACATGCCGTGGCTCATCGAGCGGATCATGGGCGACTTGCGTGCGCAAGCCGTGTGCGCATGCAGGGATGAATTGCCGGGACTCAACCAGCGTTTCCAGTCGAGCACGCACGACCTGACTTCGCAATTGCGCATGCTATTGACGCGGCGCTCCCGGCGTCGCCGGGACGTATTGCGCTGGATGCTCGCCACACTCGAAGTCGGTCACGCGGTGATCGATCTGCGCAACGAAACGGCGCGCGCCGCTTATGCGCACGCGCTCCATCCACGCTGGAGCAGCGCCATCGAGCGCACCTGCGACGACCTCGCGCAGCTCTTCGAGCGGCCCGGCACGCGAGCGCTCGAACGCGCGCTCATCTCCGTGCGCTCGGCCACGTGGATAGCGCAGGACATGCTGCAAACCGTTCATGCGGATCGCGACAGGCGCCACGACCTGCAGCGCATCCTGAGTTGCCTGCACTTCATCCGTACCGCGCTGCTCGACAAAGACGCGCCGTTCAACACGCGTTGACCGATGCGCGTCACCCTCGTCGAACGTGCCGATCCTTCCGCCAGATGGAAAGATCACTTCCGGACAGCCCCGTTTATCTGCGTAGGTGGCAGCCATATAGTTTCACCACTGCCACGCAGTAACCGTAAGTCCTGGAGAACGAAATGAAAGTGTTGAAGATTGTCCTGATTGCCTGCTCTTTGTCCGCTGCCGTCGCTCATGCACAAACGGCGCCCTCCGCACCCGAGCAAAAGGTTGCCCAAGCGAATGCGCAGCGCGCCAACGACGTCGCCGCAAAAGGCCGCGTTGCAGCGCCGAAGGCCAAAGCCGAAGAGTGCGTCGGCCCTGTGAGCTTCTGCGACATTTACTTCGGCAGCTAAGCAACGCCACACGGGCAACACCTGAAGTACCAGCAAGACCTGTCGCGAGCACAGTGCACGCGACGAAACACCTGACCGCGACGCCGTCCCATTGAAACGTCGCGGGCGGGTGTGATGATCTGGCTACCGAGCGAAGCGCACCGCAGACGTGCGCACCAGGTAGACTGACCGCTGACGATGGAGAGACTCAGTTTCATGTACGAAGACCGGATTCGTTGTGCCGCGTTGCGCGGACAAATCACCTCGGCCGCCGAAGCGGCGCTTCTGATTCAGGACGGCATGCGTGTTGGCGCCAGCGGCTTTACGCGCGCGGGCGACGCGAAGGCCGTCCCGGTTGCGCTTGCGGAGCGGGCGCGGCAGGAAGGCAAACCGCTGCGTATCACGTTGATGACGGGCGCCTCGCTCGGTCACGACGTGGACCGCATGCTCACCGAGGCGCACGTGCTCGCGCGCCGTCTGCCATTCCAGGTGGACAAGACCTTGCGCGACGCGATCAATCGCGGCGAAGTCATGTTCGTCGATCAGCATCTGTCCGAAACCGTCGAGATGCTGCGCGCGAACCAGCTCGGCAAACTCGACGTTGCGATTATCGAAGCCGCCGCGATCACCGAGACCGGCGGCATTGTGCCGACCACCTCGGTCGGCAATTCGGCCAGCTTCGCGATTCTCGCCGACAAGGTGATCGTCGAAATCAATCTTGCACAGCCGCTCGCTCTCGAAGGGCTGCACGACATCTGGATTCCGGGCCGCAGGCCGAACCGCGAGCCGCTGCCGATCGTCCGTGCGCAAGACCGCGTCGGCACGCCGGCCATCGAGATTCCGCTCGAGAAAATCGTGGCGATCGTCATCACCAATATGGCCGACAGTTCGTCGACGGTGCTGCCGGCGGACGAAGAGACCGAGTTGATCGCCGGCCATCTGATCGAATTCTTCCAGCACGAAGTGTCGCGCGGCCGCATGCCTGCGCGTTTGCCGCCGTTGCAGGCGGGCATCGGCACGATTGCGAACGCGGTGCTGGCCGGCTTCGTCGATTCGCCTTTCGACGCCTTCGAAATCTACTCAGAAGTACTGCAGGATTCGACCTTCGATCTGATGGACGCCGGCAAGGTGACCTTTGCCTCGGGTGCGTCGATCACGCTGTCGGCCGCGCGTCAGGCGCAGGTGTTCGGTGAACTCGAACGCTATCGCGACCGCCTCGTGCTGCGTCCGCAAGAAGTCAGCAACCATCCGGAAGTGATTCGCCGGCTCGGTCTGATCGCGCTGAATACCGCGCTCGAACTCGACATCTACGGCAACGTGAATTCGACGCACGTGGGCGGCACGCACATGATGAACGGCATCGGCGGCTCGGGCGATTTTGCGCGCAACGCATCGTGCGCGATTTTCGCGACCAAGTCGATGGCAAAGGGCGGCCGCATTTCGAGCATCGTGCCGATGGTGCCGCATTGCGACCACAACGAACACGACGTGGACGTGGTCGTGACGGAGCAGGGTCTCGCCGATCTGCGCGGGTTGGCGCCGCGTGAACGCGCGACGTTGATCATCGCAAACTGCGCGCATCCGCTGTATCGCGATCTGCTGCGCGATTACTATCGGGATGCCTTGCGAGGGGGAGGACAGACGCCGCACCGGTTGGACCAGGCTCTCGCCTGGCATATGCGGCTGCGCGATACCGGCTCGATGTTGCCGGCGGTCGAAGCAGTGCTTTAAGCCTGCGAGGCGTCAGGTGGCGTTCGCCCCTGACGCCTTCCGACATCAGGTGCTGCGCTCAGCTACCTCGTCGGACGAGCCGGATAAGAAACAACAGAATGACCGCGCCGATCACAGCGGTGATGATCGAGCCGATCCAGCCGCCGCCCAGCGAGATATGCAGCACGCCGGCGAGCCAGCCGCCGATGAACGCGCCGACAATCCCGACGATGATGTCGACGATCAGGCCGAAGCCGCCGCCTTTGACCAGCACACCTGCGAGCCAGCCCGCGATCGCGCCGATAATGAGCCATGCAATGATGCCGTGTTCCATATTCGAGACTCCATGGTTGAGTGAAAGAAAATCACGGTGCTAGAGCTTAGTCGAAGGTTATGGGACAGTCCATGTTCAGGACGCGGAATTAACATTGTCTGAATCTATTGCAAGCTAAGTGTAGACGATGCGCGCCAACATGGGGGACTTACGCACGATGTGTCACTCCGGCGTCGGCTCCGCTTCCCGTGCGGTCCAGCTGACGCTGGAGACGCTCTTTTCCATGCTCAGCCGGCTTGCCATCTGTTCGAGCTTCGACTGATCTTTGGGATGCAGCTTGAGCGTCGCCGTCACGCGAATACGTCCTGGATCGTTCTCGACGTCTTCGCTCGTCAGGCTCTGGAACGACAGCGGCGTCGAGTACATCGAGTTGGAGATGGCGGTGCGAATATGGATCTCGTCGGCCTCACGGCAAACGATCGTCAACACGTACTCGCGAACCAGGTCGGCGTTCGAAACCGGCGCCGCGTTGATCGTACGGCTGACTTCACGCAGCACCGTATTGGTCAGCAACACGACCGCGGTGCCGGCGAGCGCCGGCCCGTAATGACCCGCACCGCACAATACGCCGACCGCCGCCGAGCACCATAATGTCGCTGCGGTGTTGATCCCCTGGATGGAGCCTTTGTCGCGCATGATCACGCCGCCGCCGAGAAAACCGACGCCGGACACGACGTACGCGGCGATCTGGGTGACGCCGGCTGTGCCGGTGCCGGTCAGTACGCCGAGCGTGACGAACAGGCACGCGCCGCTCGCGACCAGCGTGATGGTGCGCAGACCGGCATTGCGCTGACGCATCTGCCGTTCGAGGCCGATGGCGACGCCGCAAGCGAAGGCGGCAGCCAGCCGCAGGATGAATTCGAATGTCATCGTTCGGTAAGGTTGGGGCGCGTGTTCGCGCAGTGTGAACTCGACGCATGACAGCAGCGCGTCGCCTCCCATGGATGCACGCAGTCAGGTGTGACGAAGCACGCGAGCAGAGGTTCGCGGCGCGCTAAGGCGTGGCGCATCGGCGTGGCAACGGGCCATGCGGGGCTTCACTGGTAATCCAAGGGGTGTGAACGACGTGCACCGTCGGCCCGAAGGCAAGACGGCGACAGATAGACGACTGGCGCGGAAATCTTGCCGATCAGGCGACCGGGCGAAGCGAAGCTCGACGGGGACTACTGCTACTGTCCAAGATCGTGATTCCGGTTAAATGAAGTGGGCGAATTTTAGGCGGCTCTGCGAAGTTAAGTCAAGTCGGAAGCAAACGGCGTGTCGAATTGATTGCCGCGTGTTTGAGGAAGTTTCTGCTAACGCGGCGGAACAATCATCGCATAAATACGGACTCCGAATATTGACGGTCCCCATCCCGGAAAACACACTGTCTGGATACGCCGGAACGTGTCGTGTTGCTGCGGTGTTCAATCCACGTTTCGCTTGTCGCGGTTGCTCGCGGTTTCATTTGCGCATTGTTCAGATGTCTTGGCGCGAGGAGTCAGGCGCAATCCACCAGCACGCCGTCGTCGCTTATGTGTCGCTTATTCGTCGCTCATGCGCCGTTCAGCCCAATTGAGGAAGGTATGAAAGTTAAAGCTTCCGGCATGGTTGCCGGTGCGTTGTTGGCGGTCGCTCCGCTCGTGTCGTTCGCCGCGGGTCTGCCCGCACCGTTCGAAGGCAGCAGCACGTTGCAGGCGGAGGGCGTCGTTAAATCGATCGATCAGGCAAGACAGTCGCTGACCTTGCTCGACGCGCAAGGCGGCGAAGGTTCGTTCACAGTCACGGATGCACGCAGCCTCGCGCAGATCAGGCAGGGCAGCAAGGTCCATATCCGGATGATCCGCAATGCCGTGATCAGGGTCACGCATGCCGCGGACGGTCAAGGCAAGCTTGCTCAGGCAGCCCAGCGCGACACCGTGCAGAACGTGACCGCCGAGGTCGCCGCGGTCGATCACGCAAACGGTGTGCTGGCGCTGAAGGGCGCGAATGGCTCGGTGTTCCATATCCAGGGCCGCGAGCCGGCAAAGGTCGCCAATGTCACGCCGGGCATGCAGGTGTTTGTGACGTTCGCGCCGGAAGTCAGCGTGGCCGTCGCGCCCTGGCAGTAACGGTCACGCAGTTACGGTCACTCAGTAACGGCCAACTCACTCCGGCTCGCCGGGCACGAGGCGCAAGCGCGTGATTTCTGAAGGTGCGCCCAGACGCTTCGGCGGTCCCCAGTAGCCGGTACCTCGGCTCGTGTACACCCACAGCCCGTTCAGGCGCGCGAGACCGGCAGTGAAAGGTTGCTGAAGCCGCACGAAGAAATTCCACGGGAAGAACTGGCCGCCGTGCGTGTGGCCGGACAACTGCAACGTAAAGCCCGCCGCCGCGGCTGCTTCGGCGGAGCGCGGCTGGTGCGCGAGCAGTACCTTGATCAGCACGTCGCCAGGCGCGCCGGCGAGTGCCGCAACTGGATCGCTGCGGTGTAACGGGTCGTGATGGCCCGCGGAATAATCGGTCACGCCGGCAATCACCGCACGGGCGCCGTCGTGATCCACGATCACGTGCTCGTTAAGCAGCACGTTCAATCCCAGACGACGGAATTCGTCGATCCACGCATTCGCGCCAGCGTAGTACTCGTGGTTGCCGGTCACGAGGAAAGCGCCGTGACGTGCGCTGAGCCGTGACAACGGCTGCGTGTGTCGGGTCAACTGCGACACGCTGCCGTCCACCACGTCGCCGGTCACGGCGATCAGATCCGGCTTCAGGCGATTCACCGCGTCGACGATCGCGTCCACATAGCGGCCTTTGATGGTCGGCCCAACGTGGATATCGCTGATCTGCACGATCGTGAAGCCATCGAGCGCTTCCGGCAAATCGTCGATCGGCACCTCGATCGTCACCACCCTCGCGCGGCGACGCGCGTTGAACAGGCCGACCAGCGTCGAGAGCAGCGCGAGCAACGGCACCGCCGCCGCCGACCCGGTCCGCCAGTGTCCGATCGCGATCGTGTTCGGCCAGATCGCATCGACGGTCAGCAGCGACGCGAGCGCCAGGTCGCGCACGAATGTCAGCACCAGCAGCGACGAGAAGAAGCCCATCGCCAGCAGCCCGACCCACGCGAGCCGGTCGCCGAGCGGTTGCCGCTTGATGCTGCGCGCCATCATGCCCAGCGGAATCAGGAAAATCGACAGCACGAGCCACAGCGCGCTCAGCCAGCGGCCGGTGGTATCGATCGGCATGTCCGGAAGCAGACGCAAGCCGACGTAGATATGCAGCAGGATGCCAATCAGGATGAAGCGAAAAAAAAACGATGAGCGGCGCATAGAGAGGATCAGGGCGGGAAGGGGCCGACGCGAGCGGAGGAGCGGCGGCGATTCGTCGGCGGCAGCGACGCGCTGGCAACCGAGGCGATTCATTCTACCGGCATGTGCCGCCCCTTGCCGACGGCGCCGGATTTGTGGCTCGACTTGCCGGAGTCACCATGCCTGAAGCCCCGGGCAGGGTAGTGCATTGCAGCAATCCGCATCACTGCATGCAGTTCGCCGACGCGCGTTCCGCAACCTAATTAAATGGGCTTTGAATTGTGTTCGAGCGTGGACTATGCTCAAAAGGAACCAGCTTGCTTTAAGGCCGCCACGAGGGCCGCAGCGGTTCGGTAACGGCTGGTTTTGTCGCCGGCAGAGGGCGAAGGGGGAGGCACATCATGAAGCTGCTCAGATCGGGCCATCAATTGCGCCACGCGCATCATGCGCATCATGTCGGATACGAGGGCAGTCATGTGATGCTGCCGCTCGTCGTCATTTCGTTGATGGCGCTCGGCGTGTACTTCGGCGTGCGCAACATCGACTTCTCCGAACTGGGCAAGAGCGCATTATTCGATGTGGTGATGCTGTGCGTTGCGCTGGGCATCGCGGGACTGTTCGGCGTCGTCGGCGCATGGCTGCGTTCGAATGGAGACGACGCCAATGAGGGCTTCTGCTTTGTCGGCGCGCTGATCGGCACCGTGGTGTTCTACGTGGCGCTGCTCACCTGAACCCACCGGCGAACGGCGCGCCGCGCGTCAGACGATCCGGGCGGCTTCGTCGAATGAGAAACGCGGGTTGCGCGCGAACAGTTTCGACGGGTCGCCGTAGCCGAGATTGATCAGGAAGTTCGACTTCACGGTCGTGCCGGCAAAGAACGCTGCGTCGACCGTGGCGGCGTCGAAGCCCGACATCGGACCCGTGTCCAGACCGAGCGCGCGGGCGGCGAGAATCAGATAGCCGCCTTGCAGCGTCGAATTGCGAAATGCCGTATCCGCGATCGCGCGGTCGTTGCCGGCGAACCAGCTGCGCGCGTCCGCATGCGGAAACAGTTTCGGCAGATACTCGTAAAACGCCATATCCATCCCGACGATCACCGTGACCGGTGCCGCCATCGTCTTCTCGAGATTGCCCGCCGACAACGCCGGGCGCAGCTTTTCCTTACCCTCGGCCGTCTTGACGAAGACGAAGCGGCCGGGGCTCGAATTGGCCGAGGTCGGGCCGAGCAGCGCCAGCTCGGTGAGTTGCCTGAGCAGGGCGTCGTCGACCGGCTTGGGCTGCCAGCCGTTATGCGTGCGCGCTTCGCGAAAGAGCTGATCGAGTGCCTGATCGGAAAGAGTCATGATGAGGGTCCGTCGAAAGTAAAGCGTGGGAGACTGGAATGACAGCGCAACCCGCAGGTGTGAGCGTATGCGCCGTTGCCGCCATAATAGCCAGGGTTCTCACCCGCGCGCCTGGCTCGCGCGATCGCATCCAGGTAACTGCATGAAGGATCTTTTCGACGACCTGCCGACGCCCGACGTCGACTGGTATCCCGACTGGCTGACGCCCGCCGCGGCGGAGCAGGCTTTGACGCAACTGATCGACGAAGTGCAATGGCGTCAGGACACGATGGGCACGCCCGCCGGTCGCGTGGCGCTGCCGCGTCTGACCGCGTGGCAGGGCGAACCGGACGCGGTGTACATCTACTCGGGCATTCGCAATGTGCCGCAACCGTGGACGCCGGCCGTCGCGGAACTGAAGGCGGCAGTGGAGGCGGTCTGCGGCGCGCGTTTTAACAGCGTGCTGCTCAACCGCTATCGCAGCGGCGCCGACAGCATGGGCTGGCATGCGGATCGCGAGCCCGAGCTCGGCGCCCGGCCGGTGATCGCGTCGGTCAGCCTGGGCGCAGCGCGCAGGTTCGATTTACGGCACAACAAGACCGGCGTCGTGCAATCTTTTTTGCTGAAGGGCGGTAGCTTGCTGGTGATGAAGGGCAACACGCAGGCGAACTGGCGGCATCGGGTGCCGAAAGAGCCGCGTGTGGCCAGCGAGCGCGTCAATCTGACCTTCCGCTGGGTGACGCCGCAAGCGGCTGCCCGCTAATTCGTTCGCGCCTGACGTCCCGCCACGGCTGGTCCCGCACGCTATACCAAAATTGATATTGCCAGCGCGAATCATATGATTGGACGGTTAACGCTCCGCACAGTACGCTACATTTCGATCCACGCACCGTAAGGGCCGCGAGGGCTGGGCTGGTTCGCTGGGTCGCCTACACAACAACATCAGGAGACAGTCATGGCGAATACACGACGTGCCGCGTGGCGTGCGTTGGGCGCGCTCGCACTTTCCGCGGGCATCGGCGCGCTGACGCTGGCCACGCCGGGCGCTTACGCGCAAGACAAACAGATTACGCTCGGTTTCGCGCAGGTCGGCGCGGAAAGCGCATGGCGAACCGCCAACACCGAGTCGATCAAGTCCGCCGCAGCGGACGCGAAGATCAAGCTCAAATTCTCCGACGGCCAGCAAAAGCAGGAAAACCAGATCAAGGCGATCCGCTCGTATATCGCACAGAAAGTGGATGTGATCGCGTTTTCGCCGGTCGTCGAATCCGGCTGGGAACCCGTGCTGCGCGAAGCCCAAGCCGCGAAGATTCCGGTGATTCTCACCGACCGCAACATCGACGTCAAAGACACGTCGCTGTACGTGACGATGATCGGCTCCGACTTCATGGAAGAAGGGCGGCGCGGCGGTCACTGGCTCGCCGATCACTATAAAAACGATCAAGGTCCGGTCAACATCGCCGAACTTCAGGGAACGGTCGGCTCGGCGCCCGCCAACGACCGGCACTCCGGTCTGATCGAAGTGATCAAGAGCGATCCCAAGTTCAAGATCATCGCGTCGCAAAGCGGCGACTTCACGCTGGCCGGTGGCAAGCAGGTCATGGAAGCGTTTATAAAAACTTATGGAAATAAAATAAATGTAGTTTATGCGCATAACGACGACATGGCGCTCGGCGCCATCCAGGCGATGGAAGAGGCCGGCATGCACCCGGGCAAGGACGTCGTCGTGGTTTCGTTCGACGCGACCAAGGGTGGCTTCCAGGCGATGGCCGCGGGCAAGATGAACGTCGACGTGGAGTGCAGCCCGTTGCTGGGGCCGCAACTGATGTCGGCGGTGAAGGACGTCGTGGCCGGCAAGCCGCTGCCCAAGCGCATCCTCACGGAAGAGACCGTCTTCCCGATGAGCGTCGCGGCGCAAACTCTGCCGACGCGCAAGTACTGACGCGAACTACCAGGCTTTCCTTATGATATGCGCCGCCTCGCGGCGCAGAGGAGACGCGCAGTAAGAGGATAGATCGAACAGGTTTCTCCAGTGGTGCCTGGCCGCCCGGGTTGCTTCGGCAGCGGGCGGTCTCTTTTCAGTTGCATGCCGCTGGAACCTGCCGAACCCACGCATAGCCGATCGAGCGAGGTCCATGACCCATTCCGCTTCCGAACCGAATCAGCCGGCTATTGGCACCGAGGGCGCGAAGGGCGCAACGGGCGCCGAGCGCGCCATCGCGACCGGCACCAACGGCGCCGCGAACGCGCCCGAACCCATCCTGGCGACAGCCGGCGTCAGCAAGACATTCCCCGGCGTGAAGGCGCTGCAGCAGGTCGATTTCCGTCTGTTTCCCGGCGAGATTCACACGCTGATGGGGCAGAACGGCGCCGGCAAATCCACCTTGATCAACGTGCTCACGGGCGTGGTCGCGCCCGATGCCGGCACGATCCGCCTCGGCGGCGAGATGGTGGCGTTTGCGTCGCCGCAGGAAGCCGAAGCGGCCGGCGTGCGCACGCTGTATCAGGAAGTGAACCTGTGCCCGAACCTGTCGGTGGCGGAGAACATTTTCGCGGGGCGGCAGCCGCGGCGCTTTGGCGCGATCGACTGGCCCGATATCAAGCGGCGCGCCCAGCACGCGCTGGCGCGCCTCGACGTGGCGCTCGACGTCACGCGCTCGCTCGACGCGTATCCGATCGCGGTGCAGCAGATGGTGGCGATCGCGCGAGCGCTGTCAGTGGACGCGCGCGTGCTGATTCTCGACGAACCGACTTCGAGTCTCGATGACACCGAAGTTGCGCAGCTTTTCAAAATACTTCGGCATCTTAAGCAATCGGGTATCGCGATCCTGTTCGTCACGCATTTTATCGAACAGACCTATGCGATCTCCGACCGCATCACGGTGATGCGCAACGGCGAGCGCGAAGGCGAGTACCTCGCGCGCGATCTGCCGGCCGATCAACTGGTTGCGAAGATGGTCGGTCACGAGCGCATGAGCGCGCGTTTGCGCGAAGCCGCGCATGAAGGCCACGCAGCGCACGATCCGCCTGAGGGCACGCAGAACCCGCAGGACGCCTGTACGGATCAGCCGTTTATCGAATTGCGTGGCGTCGGACGGCGCGGCACGCTGCAGCCGATCGACCTCGATGTCCAGTCTGGCCAGATTCTCGGTCTGGCCGGTTTGCTCGGTTCGGGCCGTACGGAAACTGCGCGCCTGCTGTTCGGCGCGGACCGCGCCGATAGCGGCACGATCCTCGTCGAAGGGCGGCCCGTGCGGCTGCGCTCGCCGCGCGACGCGGTGCGGCACGGCATCGGCTATTGCGCGGAAGACCGCAAGAAAGAGGGCATCGTCGCTGAACTGTCGATCCGCGAAAACATCTTGCTGGCGTTGCAGGCGCGGCGCGGATGGTGGCGCAAGATCAACCGCCAACGCGCGCGCGAGCTGGCCGACCTGTGGATCGAGCGGCTCGGCATCAAGGCCGCGGACGCCGAACAGCCGATCGGCCTGCTGTCCGGCGGCAACCAGCAGAAAGCGCTGCTGGCGCGCTGGCTCGCGACCGATCCGAAGCTGCTGATTCTCGACGAACCCACGCGCGGCATCGACGTCGCCGCCAAGTTCGACATCATGGATCGCCTGCTGGCGCTGTGCGCGAACGGTCTGAGCATCCTGTTCATTTCGTCGGAGATCGGCGAGGTGCTGCGCGTGAGCCATCGCGTCGCGGTGCTGCGCGACCGCCGCAAGATTGCTGAAGTCGCCGGCAAGGCGTCGAACGAGGACAACATCTATCGACTCATCGCGGGGAGCGGCGAATGAAGCTATCGAACTGGTTCGTGCGCGACGGCGTCGAGCGTCCGTTGATCTGGCCGTGCATCACGCTGGTGTTGTTGTGCGGTCTGAACCTGTGGGTGAATCCGCATTTCCTGTCGCTGCGCATGCTCGACGGCCATCTGTTCGGCGCGCCGATCGACGTGCTGAATCGCGCCGCGCCGCTGGTGCTCGTCGCGATCGGCATGACGCTGGTGATCGCGACGCGCGGCATCGACATTTCGGTCGGCGCGGTGGTGGCGATCGCGGGCGCCGCGGCGGCCACGATCCTCGCGACACAGCCCGTGCCGAGCGGCGGGCTGATCGCGCAGGCGCTGGTGGCGGCGTTGCTCGTCGGCGTGCTGAGCGGCATGTGGAACGGCCTGCTGGTGTCCTTTGTCGGCATGCAGCCGATCATCGCCACGCTGATTCTGATGGTCGCCGGCCGTGGCATCGCGCAGTTGCTGACGGCCGGGCAGATCATTCCAATCGGCGCGCCCGGCTATCTGTTCGTCGGCGGCGGCTACTGGCTAGGCGTGCCGTGTTCGGTGTGGATCGCCACGGTGGCCGTGCTGGCGACCGCCGCGCTCGTCGAAGGCACGGCGCTCGGGCTCTTCATTCGCGCGATCGGCGTCAATCCGGTCGCGACGCGTCTGGTCGGCTTGCGCTCCAAAGCGCTCGTGTTCGCGGTGTACAGCTTCTCGGGTTTGACCGCGGCGATAGCGGGGATCCTGATCAGCTCGAACGTGCGCAGCGCCGACGGCAACAACGCCGGCCTGCTGCTCGAACTCGACGCGATCCTCGCGGTGACGCTCGGCGGCACGTCGCTGCTTGGCGGCCGCTTCAGTTTCGCGGGCACGGTGCTGGGCGCGCTGATCATCCAGACGCTGACCTACACAACCTATTCGATCGGCGTGCCGCCTGAAGCGACGCTGCTCGTCAAGGCGGCCGTGGTGCTCGCGGTCAGCGTGATCCAGTCGCCGGCGGCGCGCGCGCTCGCGATGTCGTTCGGCGCGTCGATCATCAAGCAGCGTGGGGTGGCGCGATGAGACGACTGCTCGAAGCGTTGGCTCGTATCGTCGATCCGCGCACGCTGCCGATCGCCGTCACGATCCTGCTGTTCGGCGCGCTGTTCGGCTTCGGCTCGGTGATGTACACCGGCTTCTTCTCGTGGCAGGTGCTGCTGGACCTGCTGGTCGACAACGCGTTCCTGCTGATCGTCGCGATCGGCATGACCTTCGTGATCGTGTCCGGCGGCATCGATCTGTCGGTGGGCTCGTTGGTCGCGCTGACGACCATCGTCGAGGCGGTGCTGTCCGAGCACTGGCATTGGCCGGTGTGGGTGATCATTCCGATCGTGCTGCTGATGGGCACCGTGTTCGGCGCGGTGCAAGGCGCGCTGATCCACTTCTTCCGCCTGCAGGCTTTTATCGTGACGCTGGCCGGCATGTTCTTCGCGCGCGGCCTGTGCTTTCTGATCACGACGCAGTCGATCACCATCACCGATCCGACGTTCCAGAAAATCTCGGCGTTTCGTCTCGACATCGGCATCGGCTCCGTCACCGCGAATGTGCTGATCGCGCTGGTGACGCTGCTCGCGGCGATCCATGTCGCGCACTTCACGCGCTTCGGCCGCAATGTGTATGCGGTCGGCGGCAACCCGCGGTCAGCGTTGCTGATGGGCCTGCCGGTCGCGCACACGCGAATCGGCGTGTATGCTCTGAGCGGCTTCTGTTCCGCGCTCGGCGGCGCGGTGTTCACGTTCTACGTGCTGTCGGGCTACGGTTTGCAAGGGCAGGGCATGGAGCTCGACGCGATCGCGGCCACTGTGATTGGCGGCACGCTGCTGACGGGCGGTGTCGGCTATGTGATCGGCTCGCTGTTCGGCGTCGGCATTCTCGGCACGATTCAGGCGCTGATCACGTTCGACGGCACGCTCAGTTCGTGGTGGACCCGCATCGTGATCGGCGCGCTGCTGTGCGCGTTCTGTTTGCTGCAACGGCTGATCGAGCGCCACGCGAAGTCGGTGGGGCGTCCCGGTGGCAGCGGCGCGGTTGCGACGGCTGGGCGGGCACACGCGCATGACGAGACGTCGGCGGCGGCGTCGGATTCGCAGGTGCTCGGACGCGCGCCGGAACAGGCATGAGGGTGCGCAGCGCTCGCGTTGCTGCGTGCGCCGGCGTGGCTCAAGCGCTGAGCTGCCGTCCTTTGGTTTCGGGCAGCGTCAGCGCGGCTCACGCTTCGTCAGTCCGTCGCAAGACGCCTGCGAGCCGTCGCCACGAGTCTGTCGAACGTGAAGGTGCTCGCAGCGAGCGCGGTGGTGTCCGGAGAGTTCGCGCGTGCGATGTCGGTCAGCACCTGCCCCGGCGGCGCTTCGATCAGCACGCGGGCGCCCATTTCCTGCATCGCCGTGAGCGCGTCGAACCAACGCACGGTGTAGCGCATGTTGGTCGCGAGATCGTCGCGAATCGCATCCGCGGTGTACAACGGCCGGCCGCCACGATTGCCGATGTAGGTACTGCGCGGCGCGTGAAAAGACACCCTGCTTGCGTAGGCGAGCAGTTCGTCGGAGGCCTGCGCGAGCAGTTCGCAATGCGACGGCACGCTCACCGCGAGTCGCGTGGCATTGCGCGCGCCCGCCGCCAGCGCGCGGGCGATAAACGCGTCGAGCGCGTCATCCGCGCCAGCCATCACGATCTGACGCCGCGCATTCACATTGCCGATATAGACGCGTTGCCGGTCCTCATCCGCATGCTGCGCGGCGAGTATTTCCAGTTGATGCTCGGTCAAACCTGACACCGCCGCGAGACCATAACCCGACGGGTACGCGGCTTCCATCAACTCGGCGCGCCGCTGCACCATCTTCAACGCGTCGTCGAACTGCACCGCGCCGCAGCTTACCGCCGCTGCATACGCGCCGACCGACAGCCCCGCGCTGATCTCCGGCGTGAGCTGTTCATCAGCCAGGGCGCGCGCGATGGCCACGCCCGCTATCGTCAAGCCGGTCTGCACGGCGACGGTCGAGCGGAGCGCGTCCGGCGTGTCCAATGTCAGCACGTCGACGCCCAGTACTTGCGAAGCTTCTTCGAGCGTGTCACGCACCGCTCGATGCGGCGGCAGTTGGTGCAGGAACCCATCGGTCTGCGCGCCCTGGCCGGGAAAGAGCAGTGCAAGCATCAGGCGTCGCCGCCATGAGCCGTATGAGCCGCGGCCCACGGGTTGGCAATCAATTGCGGACCGCGCGCGTCGCGTGTCATCACGCGTGGTTTGCCCGCAGCCCATTCGGTCAGCGCGACGCCACCCGCCGGCGTTTCGAGTTGCGCGTCGACACGAGTGCCGGCGCGTTTCGCGAGCGCTTGCAGTTGATCGAGCAACGCACGGGCGAGGTCTTGCGCGAGCGGTTCGGGCGTGCGGATCAGCAGATCGAGATCGCTCGACTCAGTCACGGTCGGCATTTGCGTGGCCAGTTCGAAACCGGCGCTGCCCGTTGGTCCCCAGACGAATCTGGCGAGCGGGCTGGCCGCGTCGCTCTGCAAGGCGGAGAGGGCGGAGAGGCCGGCGAAAGGCGGCAAAGTGGCACGCCCGGCCAGCGGTGCGGTTTGCGCCAACGCCTCCGGCGGCACAACGGTCACGATATCGCTTGCCTGCGCCCACGTGCCGTAACGCTCCGCTCGCTCGACACCGCGCACGCCGATCGCCACGAAGTCCTCATCGGCCAGCGCGCGTCTGACGACCACATACGGCGCGCGCTCGAAAGCCGCGCGGACCCATACCGGTTCGTCATCGAATGCGGGCAGGCGTCGCAAACGCAGCAAGTCGTGCGGCCGCCAGCGCGCATCGCATGACAACGCGCGCTCAGTGACGAACGGCGGAGCCGCGCAGACCCGCATCACGCAGCGTCCCATTGTTCGGCGAGACGCCGGCGCACCTCGATCGACGCCGCGCGATTCTTGCGCGCCGCCGCCGACTCCAACCGGTGCGCCAACGATCGGCCACCGTCGCGCGCGCTGCGAATCTGCTCGCACAACACCTGACGCACACGCTCGATCTGCGCTGCGTCCGGCGCATCGGCATCGACGCCTTCGATCAGTTGATCGAGCAGCCCGAGTTTCGCGAATGACGCCATCGAGTACGACATCGGCACGATGGTTTCGCCGAGCGCGTCGAGTTCTTCGACGGTGCGGCGCGTCACGCGCGCGGCGGCTTCCTTGCCCATCGCGTGAACCATCGTGCCGGGCGCGTCGAGCGCGACAATGCGGTTGGCCTGATAGCCGTGCGCGAGGAACGCGCCCGACATCGCGGGCCCGACGATCAGTGCGATCACCGGATGGCCCGCGTCGCGCGCCGACGCGTAGGCATCGACCGCGGCCGCGCACGCGAGGTGGATGCCGAGCATTTCCTCGCGATAACCATACGCCTGGCTTTTCACATCGACGATCGCGACGATCGGGCGACGCGTGCCGCTCGCGTCGTCCTGCGCGATCGCATCACGCACGGCGCGCGCGAGTTGCCAGCCCTGTTCGAGGCCGACTACGTTATCGGTCGCGCGCGCAAAGCGGTTGGCGGGGTCGGGCACGACCGTGATGAAGCGCGCGGTCTCGCCGCCGAGCGGCGCGTCGCCGCTCCATACGGGCGTATGGTCGGCAGGAACGCCTGCAAGCGCGTTGAACCAGCGTGCGCCGCGGCTGAGTTGGATGTCGCTCATGCTTGCTCCTTGCGCGGGTCGTTCTGAACCTGGCGGTTGAACACATCACGCATGCTCTCCGGCGTGACGCTGGCGGGATCGATCTGCGCGAGCCGCTTCAGAAACGTGTCGACCTGTTCGCTGCGATGCGCGGGCGGCACACCATGCGTGAACGCGGCATGCAGCGCGGCGCGCACCGCGTCGGCATCGTCATCGACCAGTTGATCGGCGAGCGCGGTCGCCGTGCGCTGTTCGCCGCCGATCAATTGCCACACGCGGCGGCGGTCGCTCGCATCGAGCTCGTCGATGCCGGCTTCCTGCTCGATCACCTCGGGACCGTTCATGCCGAGCCGTCCTTGCTTCGTCACGATCAGATACGAGCACAGCGCCGCGGCGAGCGACATGCCGCCGAAGCAGCCGACCATGCCCGCGATCACGCCGACCACCGGCACGTGCCGGCGCAACGCGACGATCGCCGCCTGAATCTCCGCGATCACCGCGAGTCCCAGGTTGGCTTCCTGCAGCCGCACGCCGCCGGTTTCGAACAGCACGACAGGGCGCACGAGCTTGCCGCGTTCGCAATCGCGCAGCGCCAGTTCGAGCGCCGCGGCGATCTTGCTGCCCGACACTTCGCCGATGCTGCCGCCCTGGAACGCGGATTCGATCGCGGCGACCACGGCGGGCTCGCCGCCGATGGTGCCGCGCGCGATCACGCAGCCGTCGTCCGCCTGGCAGACGACGCCTTGCAGCGGCAGCCACGGCGACTCGATCTTGTCGAACGGGCCGAGCAATTCGCGGAAACTGCCCGCGTCGAGCAGCGAGCGGGCGCGTTCGCGCGCCGGCAGTTCGATGAAACTGTCGCGCAGCAGCGGCGCGGAATGGGCGCTGGCGGCTGCGTTCATGCGTCGTCTCCTTCCTCAGCGGCCTCGAGCGCTTCCGCGAGCCGCAATGCGACCACGCCGGGCGTCGCGCCGAAGTCGTTGATTTCGATTCGCGCGGCGCCGTCGTAGCGCGTGAAGAAGCGGTCGAGCACGCTTTTCCAGATGTGGCTGTACCCGTCGACGCTGGTGCGCACGACCACGTGCGCGCTCAGTGCGCCGGCGTCATCGGCGGGTGACAGCAGCACCTCCAGATCGCCCGAACCCACCACGCCGACATGCGCGCGGGTCGTGACGGCGCGTTGCGCCGGATAGTCAAAGGTCAGATGTTCCATGGGGCTGGGCTCCGGCCGGCGTCGTGGTGCGCCAGCGTGTCGAGAAAGAGGGTGGCGGCGAGCAGATCGGCTGCGCCGCCGGGCGATGCGTTGAGCGACAGCAGTGCGTGTTCGAGCGCGGCCAGCGCGGCGCGGCCCGCTGGTGTCGAACTGCCGCCGGCTGCCAGCACGCGGCGCGCGCCGTATTGGCCGGCGTGCAAACCGGGCAGGCCCGCGCGATGCAGCAGGCAGGTGTCGTCGAGTGAGGCCATGATCGCGAGCAGCGCGTCGACGCGCGCGGCGTTTTCGCCGACGCCTTGATCGCGCGCTGCGAGCAGTGCGGGCAGGCCGACGTCGATGACATGCGGGAAACCCTCTTGCGCTTCGCGGCGCGCGCCGCCGACCTGATAGCGTTGCCGTGCGCGTTCGCCGTGACTGTCGGAGGGCGCGGCGAAGCGGTCCGGGAAGCAGGCGATCTGCGCGGCGCGTGTGCAGATTTGCGAGGCGCTCAGATGCGTAGTATTGCCAGGTGTTGACGTGCCTGCAGACATACCCGCAGATGTCGCCGCGGACGCACCCGAGGTCACGCCCGCCACCAGCAGGCCAACGATCCAGATTGCGCCGCGATGCGCGTTGCTGCCGCCGGTGGCGCGCAACATCTCCTGCTCGCCGGCGCGGCCGATCTGCGCGAGTTCGGCACGCAGCAGCGCGGACGGTTCGCCACGGCGGCGCGCCGCGCGCGCGAGCGCCGCGAAGGTCGGCTCCAGCGCATGCGCCGAGCGCAGCATCGTCGCGAGATCGAGGTCGCGATGCGCGCCGCTGCCGCGCCGGTCGACCAGCGCGGGCTTGGGCGTGAGCTGCGCTTCATCGATCAGCGCGGTGACCGCGTAGTGCGCCAGTTGCGCGTCGGAGGGTGACGTGTGGAGGACGGCGCCGTATGAATTCGTGTGTGTGACGGGTGTGGATGGTTGCCCGGCACGCTCGGCCAACGCGTAGTCCGCAACCGTGCCGCGCGAATCGACGCGCACCGTCGGAGCGCACGCCTGTTCCGCACGCTTTAACAAGGCAGCGGGCGCCATCGTCACCAGCTCCTGAAGCGCGCCGGCGGCGCGTACAAACCGCCCGACCACGTCACCAGATCGTCGATGCTGCGCGCGGCCAGCAGCGAACGCTTGGCGTCGCCGCGCCGGATGCCAAGATCTTCCGGATACGCGACGATGCCGCGCCGGCGCAGTTCGGCCGTCTTCTCCGGTTTCGCGCGCAAGCCGATCGGCGTCACGCCGGCCACGGCGGCAATCGCCGCACGCCGCTCGTCGATGCCTTCAGCCTTGTGCAAATGCGCGATGCCTTCCTCGGTGACCACATGGCTGACGTCATCGCCGTAGATCATCACGGGAGCGATCGGCATGCCGCTTTTCGCTCCGACCGCGACGGCGTCGAGCTCATCGACGAAGGTCGGCTCGCCGCCTTTCTTGTATGTCTCCGCCAACTGCACGACCAGCTTCTGACCACGCGAGACCGGACCCTGGTCCTTCAGCAGCTTGAGCCACGCTTCGCTCGAATGACGCCGGCCGCGCGGATCGTGGCCCATGTTCGGCGCACCGCCGAAGCCGGCGAGACGCCCGCGCGTGACGGTCGACGAATTCGCGTCGGCGTCGATCTGCAAGGTCGAGCCGATGAACAGGTCGACGCCGTATTGCCCGGCCAACTGGCACAGCACGCGGTTCGAGCGCAGGCTGCCGTCATTGCCGGTGAAGAACACGTCGGGGCGCGCCTCGATATACGCCTCCATGCCGACTTCGCTGCCGAAGCAATGGATGCTGTCGACCCAGCCCGATTCGATCGCGGGGATCATCGTCGGATGCGGATTGAGCGTCCAGTTGCGGCAGATCTTGCCCTTCAGGCCGAGCGACTCGCCGTAGGTGGGCAGCAGCAATTCGATCGCCGCGGTGTCGAAGCCGATGCCGTGATTCAGCGACGTCACGCCATATGGCGCGTAGATGCCGCGAATCACCATCATCGCGGTGAGCACCTGCAGATCGCCGATGTGGCGCGGATCGCGCGTGAACAGCGGCTCGACGGCGAACGGCCGGTCCGCCTGCACGACCATGTCGACCCATGAGCCGGGAATGTCGACGCGCGGCAGTTCATCGACGATCTCGTTGACCTGCACGATCACGATGCCGTGCCGGAACGCGGCGGCCTCGGCGATGGTCGGCGTGTCTTCGGTATTCGGGCCGGTGTACAGATTGCCGTGCCGGTCGGCCTGTTCCGCGCACAGCAGCGCGACGTGCGGCGTCAGGTCCACGAACATGCGCGCATACAGTTCGACGTACGTGTAGATCGCGCCGATTTCGAGCTGGCCGTCTTCGAGCAATTGCGCGACCCGCAAACTCTGCGTCCCGGCAAACGAGAAATCGACCTTGTGCGCGATGCCGCGCTCGAACAGCGTCAGATGCTCGGGACGGCCGATGCTCGAAATCAGCAGGTGCACGTCGTGAATCTTTTGCGGATCGACTTTGGCGAATGAGCGGGACAGAAAGTCGGCCTGCTTCTGGTTGTCGCCTTCGAGCGCGACGCGGTCGCCGGGCTGGATCAGCGTTTCGAGCGCATCGACGATGCGGTGGGGTGGCAGCACGCCGTCTTCGAGCCAGGGCGCAATGGCCGCGAGGCGACGGTTTTTCTCGTCGCGGCGGGTGGTCCATGAACGGGCGGCGGGTGGTGACGCAGCAGCGGACACAGCGGCTTCGGCGGGTGCGGGTCGGTTCATCGGCTCAGTCAACTCCCGGTGGTGGTGCGCGGGCGTCTGCCGCGCGGCTTCGGTTGATTTGCAAGCGCGGCTTCCGCCTGCGCGCGTTCGGTCAGGAAACGATGCAGCAGCTCGCCGGTACTGAGCAGATGCGCGACGACCAGCGACTGTGCCGTGACGATATCGCGGCGTTGCACGGCGTCGAGCAGTTCGGCGTGCTCACTGTCGGACTCGCCCTTGTAGACCGGCAAGCCGAACTTCAGGCGCAGATACCGTTCGCCACGCCGATGCAGCATGCCGATCATGTCCGCGAGCTGCGGACGCCCGGCGGGCGCATACAGGCTCATGTGAAACGCGGCATTGCGCGCGACGTACAGCGACGGGTCCGGCTCGCTCTCGGCAGCGCGGCACAGGCTGGCGGCTTCACGCAGCGTCGCGGCGCTGTGGTTGGGAATCGCGAGTCCGATCGCGAGGCTCTCCAGCGCGGAGCGGATTTCGTAGATCTCGCGTGCCTCGTCCGCCGACAAGGGCGCGACCGTGACGCCCTTGTGCACCGCGGCTCTGACCCAGCCTTCGCTCTCGATCTGACGCAGCGCCTCGCGCACGGGAATGGCGCTGACGGAAAAGTGCCGCGCGATCGCGTCCTGACGCAGCGGCGCGCCAGGCGCCAGCGTGCCGTCGACAATCGCCGCGCGCAGCGCCTCCGCGATCACACGCGAGGTGCTCTCACGCGGTGCCGCTGCGGGTAAAAGCGGGCTGCGTGCCGGCTCGTCCAGGGGAAAACCATCTATTGCGTCGCTCATGGTATCAAATATTATATATAAAAAATGCGAATTACACGCGGACAAACCCGGAAAAAATTCTCGCCGGGTCGACCGCGCAGGCTGCTCCTTCTTAGTTGTATGAGGACGCCTCGGATCAATCAACCGCGCGCGCCATCTCGTCGTTCCCGTTACGCACATCAACCGTAGGGCCGGAGGAGCATGATGAATTCAGTAACTGACCGCACGTCGGTCGCGCGGCGGCGCACGCCGCTCAATCGTTCGCAGATCGTAGGATTCTGGGGGGCATGGGCGGGCTGGACGCTCGACGGGATGGACTCGTTCATCTACGCACTCGTCTTGACGCCGGCCCTGACCGAGTTGCTGCCGCGCTCCGGCTTCGAGGCCACGCCGGCGAACGTCGGTCTGGCCGGTTCGATCCTGTTCGCGCTGTTCCTGGTCGGTTGGGGGCTGTCGTTCATCTGGGGGCCGCTCGCCGACCGCTTCGGCCGGACCAAGGTGCTGGCCGGCACCATCTTCACGTTCGCGATTTTCACGGGGCTCGCCGCGACTTCGAGCAACGTGTGGGAGCTCGGCATCTATCGCTTCATTGCGGGCGTCGGCATCGGCGGCGAGTGGGCGTTGGCCGGCACCTATGTGGCGGAGGCGTGGCCGGAAGATCGCCGCAAGATGGGCGCGGGTTATCTGCAGACGGGCTACTACGCCGGCTTCTTCCTCGCTGCGGCGCTCAATTACACGATCGGCGTGCATTTCGGCTGGCGCGCGATGTTTCTCACCGGTGCGGTGCCGGTGGTGGTCGCGATTCTGATCCTGCTGCGCGTGAAGGAGCCGGAGAAGTGGCAGAAGGCCGAAGCGGGTGCCGCGCGGGCCAAACCGCTGCGCGAGATCCTCGGGCCGGCTTATCGGCGCCGGACGTGGGTGGCGTGCATCCTGTTGACGATTGCGATCATCGGCTTGTGGGCCGGCGCGGTGTACGAACCGTCCGCGGTGATTCAACTGGCGACCCGCGCCGGCATGGCGAAGGGCGATTCGATCAAAATGGCGTCGCTGGCCACGGGGCTGCTGTCCATTGCGACGATTCTCGGCTGTCTCGCGTTGCCGCCGCTCGCCGAACGCATCGGCCGCAAGAATACGCTGGCGCTTTACTTCGCCGGCATGGCGGTGTCGATCGTCGGCAGTTTCGGCTGGGCGTTCTATCTGCCGAACGGGCTCGCGCCGTTCATCGCGTGGCTCTTCGTGCTGGGTTTCTTCGGCGGCAATTTCGCGCTGTTCAGCCTGTGGCTGCCGGAGCAGTTCGAAACCCGCGTGCGGGCGACGGCGTTCGCGTTCTGCACGTCGTTCGGGCGGTTTGTCGGCGCGGGCGTCAACTTTCTGCTCGGCGCGGCGGTGCTGCATATGCATACGCTCGGGGTGCCGGTCGCGTTGACGGCGCTGGCGTTCGTGATCGGTCTGTTTGTGATTCCGTTCGCGCCGGAGACGAAGGGGGAGGTGTTGCCGCAGTGAGGTTGGCCGTTTGGCCGAGTGGCGCGCGCGGTCGTGGACGGGCATCCTTTCCATCTGTTGGACGACGCATTTCTCCGCCTTTTTTGGTTTGCTGTTCTGTACAGCAGCATGTACAATGATTGCCGTGGTTCAGACGTGTTTTTTTGCGTTCGGTGCCGCCCGTATGAACGGCTGTTCAGGCTGTGCGAGCAATCCGTGCGGCGGGGAATCGTCTCTAACTTTTGACAGGAGCGACTGGAGGGAAACCTCTCAGATCGAGATAGCGAATGAACGTCCTTACTTACAGCGAGGCGCGTGCCGGCTTTAAGCAAGCGATGGACGACGTCTGCCGGGATCACACGCCGATGCTCATCACCAGACAGAGCGGCGAAAACGTGGTCATGGTGTCTCTCGACGATTTCAATGCGATGCAGGAGACCTTGTATCTGTTGAGTTCATCGAAGAACGCCCAGCGGCTTGCCCGGTCCATCGCGCAATTGAATGCTGGCAGTGCGACTGCGCGCGAACTGCTGACCGATGAACAAACAGAAAAGCCGCAACGAGGAGGCCGCAAAGGCTGACAGTGTTTTTATGTTCACCGACGACGCGTGGGACGATTATCTGTATTGGCAGGAGACCGACCGCAAGGTCTTGCGCAAGATCAACACATTGCTGGAAGAGTGCCGGCGTGATCCTTATCGGGGTACTGGGAAGCCGGAGGCGTTGGTCGGCAGCTTAAGCGGTCTCTGGTCCCGCCGTATCACGCTTGCCGATCGACTGGTCTACCTGCCGAGAGATGGCAAGGTCTATGTGATTGCCTGCCGCTTTCACTACGACCACTAGAAAAAACGGGCGCGAGGCCCGTTTTTTGTTTCACGCATCGGCGCAGGCGAGCCGCGCCGGTACCACTGCGTAATGCGGTGGCGCGCCCGGATCTCAATCCGCATGCCGCCGCGCCTGCGCGCCGGGATGCATCAATGAAAGCAGCGGCCAGCCGAGATTGACCCCCAAACTCGCGACCACGATCAGCGCCATGCCCACGAGTTGCGGCAGCGACAGCGCTCGTCCATACACGACTGCATCCACCGCGATGGCGGTGAGCGGGTAGACGAACAGCAACACGGCGATCACCGGCGTGCTCAGCTTGGGCAGCGCGCCGTAGATCAGCACATACGACAGCCCCGTATGCAGCACGCCCATGCCGACCAGCCAGAACCACTGCATCGGGCCGATATGCGCGGCGGTGAGCGGCGCGATGAACGGCAGACACACCACGCCGACCGCGCACTGCGCGAGCGTCAACAGGTGCGGGCGCAAATCGCCGAGCCCTTTGGCAATCAACGTGACGCTCGCATACAGCAGCGACCCCACCAACGCTTCGCCGATGCCGATCAGGTAACTCGTATGACCTTGCAGATTCTCCGTGGCCGCGACGCCCGAAGCGAGCACGAGACCCACGAAGGCGGTCGCGATCCAGCCGAGCCGGTCCATCCCGAGGCGCTCGTTGAACAGCGCGGCGCCGATCAGCACGACCCAGAACGGCTGCACATGAAACACCACCGTCGCCACCGCAATGCTGGTGCGATGAATCGCGTCGAAGAAACCGACCCACTGCGTGACCATCAGCACGCCCGAGATCAGCGCCAGCACGACGGTGCGGCGCGTGAAATGCGCACGCGTGAAGAAGCCCTTCCACGCGCAATACGCGGCGAGCGACAGAAACCCGAACAGGCAGCGGAAGAACACGAGCGTCAGCGCGCCGAGCCGCGCCTCCTCGACGAAGACGCCTAGCGTGCCCATCAGCAGCCCGCCGCTGGCGAGCGTGATCGCGCCTTGTTGACGTTGGGTGAGGGACATGCGAAGCGGCTCCGTGATTGATGTCCCGAGTATTGCGCGGCTTGCGTGGCATCCACAAACGAATTAAATTGAGAAATTCCATAAGATGAATTGATAAATCATGCATCCCGAATTCGACGTCGATCTGTTGCGCAGCTTCGTCGCGGTGGTGGAAACGGGCAGCTTCACGAAGGCGGCGACCACCGTGCATCGCTCGCAGGCGGCCGTCAGCATGCAGATCAAGCGGCTCGAAACGATGCTCGGCACCACGCTGTTCGCCCGCAATACGCGCAATCTGTCGCTCACGCGGCCCGGCAATACGCTGCTCGAATACGCGCGGCGCGTGTTGGCGCTGCATGAGGAGGCGTGGTCGGCGATCGTGCGGCCCGAGGTGACCGGGCGCGTGGTGCTCGGCGCGCCGGACGATTACGTGTCGTCGCTGCTGTCGCCGGTGCTGCGGCGTTTCTCGAATCTGTATCCGCATGTCGAGATCGAGATCGTCTGCGCGCAAAGCACGTCGCTCGCGCCGATGCTGGCCGATAACAAGATCGATCTCGCGTTCGTCACGCGCGACCGCAAATTGCGCGGCGAATTTGTGCGCAGCGAGCCGATGGTGTGGGTGGGGGCGTCGGTGGACACGCCGGTGCTGGCGGCGTCGCCATTGCCAGTGGGGCTGTACGAGCCCGGTTGTGTCGCGCGCCAGCATACGCTGGCCGCACTGGACGGCGCGCGGATTCGCTATCGGGCGGCGTTCAGCAGCGCCAGCCTGATGGGGCTGGTGGCGACCGTGGATGCGGGGCTGTCGGTGATTGCGCTCACGCGTTGCAGCGTGCCGGCGCGGCTGGCGATTCTCGGCGATGCGCAAGGCTTGCCGAAGATCGCGCCGCTGGAAATCGTGGTGGCGCGCAGCGCCAAGTCGGATCGGCCGACCTGCGATTATCTGGCCGCGCAGATGGTGCAGGACCTGTCGCTGCGGGCGCCGGCGCGCGGGGCGGCGGCGCAGATGTGATGGGTTTGGGGTCGGCTCGCGGCCGGGTGGCGCGGGCTGATTTCAGCCGCGCGGATAAGCGGTCACTTTGCCATCCACCACGACCCGCACCTGTTCTCCCGGCCGTGGACACAGATAACCGGGCACGCGGGCGCGTACCGTGGTCCGCGCGGCGGACTGCAATTGCAGCGTCACGCCGGCGTCCTGCCCCTGGAAGATCACCTCGGTGACGACGGCGTCATGAACCGCGCGCTCAAGCAGCGTCTCATCGGCGCGCAGCAGGCGGATCTGCTCGGGCCGCACCATCACATCGACCGCGCCATTGCCCAGCGGCGCGGCCAACGCCAGTTCGCCAAGCTCGCAACTCGCGCGATCCTGCTTGACCGTGCCCGGCAACAACACCGCCTCGCCGACGAACGACGCCAACTCGCGCGTCACCGGCCGCTGATACAGCATCTCCGGCGTCGCAGTCTGGATCAGCCGGCCGTTCCACAGCACCGCCACTTCATGCCCGAGCGACAACGCCTCGGATTGATCGTGCGTGACCAGCACCGCCGTCGCGCCAGCCGCGGCTAACGCGCTCGCCACCGCCTGGCGGGTTTCGAGCCGCAACGCGGCGTCGAGCGACGAGAAGGGTTCGTCGAGCATCACCAGCGTCGGCGCTGGTGCGAGCGCGCGGGCCAACGCGACACGCTGCTGCTGGCCGCCCGACAACTGCTGCGGCGCGCGCCCGGCGAAGTTTGCCGGCAAGCCGACCAGTTCCAGCAGCTCGGCCACCCGATGCCGCGCGCGGCGCTGCGTGCGCGTCAAGCCGAACACGATGTTGTCCGCCACCGACAGATGCGGAAACAGCGCGCCTTCCTGTGGCACGTAACCGATGCGGCGCTGCTCGGACGGCACATGCAGGTTGTCGCCGGCGACGCGGCGGCCGTCGATTTCGACGCTGCCGCCATCGGCGCGTTCGAACCCGCACAGCACGCGCAGCAGCGTGGTTTTGCCGCTGCCTGACGGGCCGAGCAGCGCGAGCAGGGTGCCGCGCTCGACCGAAAGATCGATGCCGTGCAGCACAGGATGGCCGTCGAACGATTTCTGCAGTCCGCGGATACGAAGTTCGCTCATGAAAATCGGATGGTAAAAGCGCGTTAATTCAGCGGCGTCGGTGTCGTCAGGGTTGGCGGCGGCGTCAGTGCGGTCAGCCGCGTTCGCCGAGCAGCGCCGATCTGCCGAGCAGCGCGAACAGCAGGCCCGACGCGCACAACGAAATGCCGGTGAGCAACGCCGCGTACGGCGCGGCCGCGGCAAACGCCATCGTCGACGTGTCGGCCCAGACCTGGGTGGCGAGCGTTTGCGTGTCGAGCGGCGAGAGCAGCAGCGTCGCGTTCAGTTCGGTAACGACCGAGATGAACACCATCGCCGCGGCAGCGCCGAGTCCGGGGCCCGCCAGTGGCAACATCACGCGAAACAGCGTTTGCGACCAGCTCAGGCCAAGCGCTCGCGCGGTTTCCTCGAGGCGCGGCTGCGCCTGCATGAACGCGGCGCGCACGCTCACCAGCGCGAGCGGCATGAACAGCATCGCGTAGGCGAGCACCAGCAGCGTCGCGCTTTGATAGAGCGGTTGCAGCGCATGCACCGCGAGCGACACGATCGCCAGCGCGATCACCAGACCCGGCACGCCCTGCGCGAGAAACACCGTGCGCTCGAACAGCGTCGCGAAACGGGTCGGATAGCGCACCAGCAGGAATGCGAGCGGCACGACCAGCAAGGTGGTCAGCAGCGCGGCGGCGAGGCCGAAGCCGACCGACGACAGCGTCGCGTTGAACAGCAGCTCGGGCGAGACGTCGGCTGGCGTGACGGCGGCCGCGCCCGGTTGCGTGAGCCAGTAGCCGATCATGCCGAGCGGCACGCCGAGCGTCGTGATGGTCAGCACCGCAAAGCCGGCGACGACGATCCAGCGCCACGCGCCGAGGTCGTAACGCAACACCGCGCGCCGCGTGCCGCGATCGACGCGTTCGTAACGCGCCGCACCGCGCACGCGAAACTCGAACGCCAGCACGATCAGGCAGATCACGATCAGCACGCAGGCGAGCAGCGAAGCGCCGCCGCCATTAAAACTGGTGCGGTATTCCGCGTAGATCTGCGTCGTGAACGTGCGAAAGCGCAGCAGCGTAAACGCGCCGAACTCGGACAGCACGCCGAGCGCAACCAGCAACGTGCCGCCGAGCAGCGCCGGTCGCAATTGCGGCAGCACCACGCGCGTGAAACTGGTCCAGCGGTTGCAGCCGAGTGCGCGCGCGCTTTCTTCGAGCGCCGGGTCCATGCCGCGCAGCGCGGCGGCGACCGGCAGATAGACGAGCGGGAAATACGCGCAGCTCAACACCAGCAACGCGCCGTTGAAGTCCTGCAAATCCTGGCTGAGCGATACCCACGCATAGCTCGAAATAAACGCCGGCATTGCGAGTGGCGCGGCGCTTAACACGGCCCACGCGCGACGTCCGGGCAAATGTGTGCGTTCGACAAACCACGCGGCGGCCGTGCCGAGCACCGCGCACACCAGCGTGGTCGCCACGGTGATCAACAGCGTGTTGACCAGCAGTTCGCCGACCAGCGGCCGGAACACCAGATCGAGCGCCTCGCTCGCACCGAAGCTCGCGGCGCGCCAGAACGTCAACGCAATCGGCAGCAGCACCAGCAAGGCGCTGAGTGCCGCTGCCGCGAACAAACCGCGCGGCGCGCGCGCATGGGCGCGCGCCGGGGCGGTGGGGACAGCCGGTGGCCCGGCTGACAGGGCTTCGCTCATTTACAGTAGACCTGCCTGGCGCAGCAGCTTGCCGGCCTGGCTATCGTCGCCGAGTTGCTGGATCGTCAGCGCCGGCGGGCTCAATTCGGCGAACGGCTTGAGGATCGGGTCCGGCACCACGCCCGCATGCAGCGGGTATTCGAACATCACGTGACTGTTCGCCATCAGTTGCTGCGCGCGCTCGCTGACCAGATACGCGAGAAACTTCTGTGCGCCGTCCGGGTTGTGCGCGGACTTCAGCACCGCCGCGCCCGACACGTTGACCAGCGCGCCGGCGTCGCCATTGCCGAAGTGATGGATTGCGCTGCGGGTTTTCGCATCGCCGAGTTCGGCATGCAGACGCGTCCAGTAGTAGTTGTTGATCAAACCGGTGGCGACGCCGCCACGGTTCACCGCGGCCACCACGCCTTCGTCGTCGTCGAAAATCTGCGCGTTGGCTTTCAGGCCCTTGAGCCATTGCACGGTTTGCGCTTCGCCCTTCAGCGCGAGCACGGCGCTCACGAGCGGCAGGAAGTCGGCATCGCTCGGCGCGATGCCGACCTTGCCTTTCCATTCCGGCTTGGCGAGGTCGAACAGCGATGGCGGCAGTTGCGACGGCTGCAGCTTGGTGGTGTTGTAGGCGAGCACGCTTTCACGCGCGGTCACGGCGACCCATACGCCGCTCGGCGAGTTGAAACGCGCCGGCACGGTGGCGAGCGTGGCGCTGTCCACTTTGGCGAGCAGGCCTTTCTCTTCGAGCAGCATCAGCTCGGGCGAGTTTTCCGTGAAGTACACGTCGGCGGGCGACGCGGCGCCTTCCGCGACGATCTGCGCGGCCAGCGCCGGGCCTTCGCCGTTGCGGATCTTCACCGCAATGCCCGACTGCTTTTCGAAGTCTTTCGCGAGCAGATTGACGACCTGCTCGTGCTGCGCGTTATACAGCGTGATCGAGGCAGCGTGGGCCGCCGACGGCACCGTCGCGAAAGCGGTCAGCGTGAGCGCGGCCACGCTGGCGAGAGCGCGCAGGCGGGCGCCAAACGAGGAATAAGCCATGTTGCAGAAGTCCCGTTGTGATGTTGCTGGTTGATCCATGTTGTGTGTGCACTACGTGACGTGAGTGGTGACACGAGCCGCGCCACCAGCGGCCACGCGGGCTTGCATTACGTCTCGAACAGCCCCGCGCCGATATACGAACCCGGCTTCGCCCCGGGCGGCACCGCGAAAATCGCGCTGCCGACGTGGGTCGTGAACTGGTTCATCATGTCGAACTTCGCGAGCCGGTTGTTGATCGGAATGAAGCCGGTGCGCGGGTCGCTCTGATGCGCGACGAAAATCAGTCCCGCGTCGTACTCGGTTTCCTGGCGCCATGGCGGCCAGCGCTCGATGTAGAAGTTCGTGCCGTCGTTG
This sequence comes from Paraburkholderia ultramafica, assembly GCF_902859915.1. GTDB lineage: Bacteria > Pseudomonadota > Gammaproteobacteria > Burkholderiales > Burkholderiaceae > Paraburkholderia > Paraburkholderia ultramafica. The sequence goes on along the minus strand of NZ_CADIKK010000032.1, from coordinate 61,004 downwards.
TACGAGTACGAGCGGCGCAGAATCTGCGCGCCGTTGTTGCTGGCCCGGTTCGACAGACGCACGTGCGAGTTCTCCGGAATCACCGGATTGCCGTCCTTGTCCTCTGCCTTCAGGTCGACCGCGTCGAACTCGTTGTTCTTGCCGATCGGCGCGCCGCTGTACTTGTGACGCCCGAACACCTGTTCCTGGAAGCCCAGCTCCATGTCGTCCCAGTGTTCCAGCGTGATGCGGATGCGCCGCACGACGGTGTAGGTGCCGCCTTCCATCCACGGTGCGTCGGCGCTCGCGCCGGCCCAGACGAATTCGTTCATCAACTGCGGCTTCGCGGTCGACGGATTGTTGGTGCCGTCCTTGAAGCCCATCAGATTGCGCGGCGTCTGACCGCGCGGACCCGACAGAAAACCGGCCTGGCCCCAGCGCATCGTCGCGCTGCCGTAAGCGAGCCGCGACAATTGCCGGACCGCGTGAAATGCGAGTTGCTGATCGTTCGCGCACGCCTGGATGAACAGGTCGCCGCCGGTTTTCCCGGCAATCAGCTGATCGCCGTTGAAGCGCGGCAGGTCGACGAGCGCGGCGGGGCGGCGCGCGGCGAGGCCGTAGCGGTCCTTGCCGTCCTTCGTGAACAGGCCCGGGCCGAAGCCGAGCGTGATCGTCAGGCCGTTGGGGCCGAGACCGAGCACGTCGCCGGAGTCGGGCGCGGACTTGTCGTCACCGGCATCGCCGGTCGGCAATGCGGCGGCCGTGCCGCCTTGCGTGAGACGCGCGGCCGCGTCGGTCCACGCGCGCAGCAGCGCGATCACGTCGGCGCATTTGTCGGTCGTCAGATCGAGCGCGGCGACGTACGTGTGACTTTGCTGCGGCGTGACGATGCCGCCCTGATGCGCGCCGTAGAACGGCTCGACGGCCATCTGCGGATCGGCGCTGTGGGCCTGGGCTTTGGCGAGCGCGGTCTGGGGCGCCACGAGGCCTGCGCCGACAGCCGTGCCAAGACCGGCACCGGCGGCCACCGCGGCGCCGCCCGCCTTGAGAAAGCCGCGCCGTGACGGTCGTGGGGGGTGATCTTTTGTCATGGTTACTTCACCTTCGTTGGGCTCCGGAGCGCTCTGCTTACTTCGCGAGTACCAGGGTGTTCACGTCGTCCTGCACGTAGTAGAAGCCGTCGCCTTCCGGCGTCATCGCGAGGCCGAACAGGTCGCCGTTGCCCGGCGGCGATTGCGCCTTGTCGGTGTCGATCCAGCGCGCGTAAAGCTGCTTGCCGCTCGCCGGATCGATTTCGACGATCTGGCCGTTCAGCGCGTTCGTCACGAGCAGGTGGCCGTTGGGCGCGGCGACCATCGCGAGCGGGCGATGCAGCAGGCCGTCGGCGGTGAGTTGACGGCCCACGCCGGCGCTGGTGTCGCGCGTCATCGGGTCGTCGATTTCGGTGATGCGGTTGCCGATCGCGTCGGACACGTACAGCAGTTTCTGATCGTTCGACAGCGCGAGACCGGTCGGCCCGATGAGGAACACGCCCTTGTCCGCCTGCGCGCCGAAACCGCTGCCCACCACGGTTTCCTGCTTCACGACGGGCGGCTTGCCGGCCGGCACGTCGAGGTCCAGACGCAGCACGGTGGCCTGCTTGAACACCGGCGGAGTGCCATTCGCACCGCCCACGCCGAAGCCCGCGTTGCTGACGAACAGCGTCGCGCTGGTGCCATTGTCGACCACCGCCATGTTGCCCCACGGGTCGTTGATGTTCGGGCTCGTGATGGTCGACGCGATCTTGCCTTGCGGGTCGATCACGATCAGGCAGCCGGCGCCCTTGGTGCCGGTCGTGCCGTCGTTGCTCGGCGTGCTGCCGACGATCACGTAGCCCGACTTGAGCATCGTCATCGCGGTCGACAGGCCGATGCCGCCCGGGCATTCCTTCAGATCGCGCGGCACCGTGGCGAACACGGCCATTTGTCTGGTGTCCGGACGATAGTTGATGATCGTGCTGCCGGTGCCTTGCAGATTGGTCGAGTTATTGAAGTTGCCGACCAGCACGTCGCCTTGCTTGATGGTGCCCGCCGTGACCGGCGCGACCACGACCGCGTACGGGTTCTGGTCGCCGTTGTCCGGCACGGTGTTGATCAGCGTGGTGTGGTGCTTGATGGTTTCGAGGAAACCTTGCGGCTCGGCGTGCGCGCCGGCGGCCGTCGCGAAGGCGGCAGCGCCCACGGCGGCGGCGATCAGGGCCCGCGCGGCGCGCGGCGAAAACTTGCGCGTGCGATGGTTCACGATTGGGCCTCCGTGCCTGAGCACAAAACTGACCACAAAGCGGCGGTTGCGGTGACGATCGAAAGCATGGGATCCGGTGTGTCGATAGCGTGTGGGTTGGGCGTGAATCGCATCAGAAGTTGATGTTGGTCCGTACGCCGACGACGAACGTGTTACGCAGCGGCTGCGTCGGGTCTTTCGGATTCTGGCCGGCGCCGGCGTTGAACGTGTATTGCGCGTCGGCTTGCAGTTGCCACCACCCATTGACCTGGTACTGATAGGTCGCCTCGAGGGTGGTTTCGCTGGTGCGTACGCCGTATGGGCCGTTGGTGAAGGCGCGGAAATCCTGATCGAGCCCGTTCACGTGATTGCCGACCTTGATGTAGGTGAGCGCGAGACCCGCGCTGTCGTTGTCGCGGCCGGCGAACGGCGCTTTCAGCACGACGCCGAGGTTGGCCGAGAGGCTCACCAGGTTGCGGTCGCCGGGGCCGCCCATCACGCGCGCGAACACGCCGAGGCTGCGCGGCTCGTCCGGGTTGGGACGCCAGATCATCTGGTCGGCTACCGCGTAGATGCTATAGGTGCCGTGATGATTCGCCGGCACGCCTGTCGAGGCCGGATTCGCCAGCGACAAACCCGTGTTGTCGAAGCGCTGGTCCGCGAAGCTGTTGGTGTTGTACCAGAAGCCGATCTTGTAGGTGCCCGGCAAGCCGGTGCTGCCCACGCCGACCATTTCGCCTTCGGCCGGCTGGTTGATCGCGTACTGCAACTCGCCGATCCACAGCGCGCCGTTGTGGATGTTGAAGTTCGTACCGCTCATATTGTTCGGGTCGTTGCCGAGCGGGTCGCCGGAGAACACGCCGGCCAGCGCCGTCAACGAAGGCGTGATCTGACCGCGCACGCGCACGCCGAGGCCCGACAGCGGATACGCCGGACCGCCGGACGGCATGTTGTACGAGGCCAGCGCGGGCCAGCCGAACATCGTGTTGATGAACAGCGCCGAGTACGCGCTGGTGATGAATTCCTGGTCGATACTTTGCTGACCGATCTTCACGTCGACACGCTTGTTCAGGAACGACTGCTGATACCACAGTTCCCACAGGCGGGTGGCGTCGTCGGCCTCGATGCCGCTTGCCGTATTCAACGTGCCGAGCTTGTTGGCGCTCAGATTGGCGCCGTGAATCTGCAATGCGCTGACGTTGAACAGGCCGCCCGGCAAACCGAACGCTTTCTGCGTATCCATTTGCACGGCGGCGGTCGTCAGACCGTCGTAGTCCGCGCCGCGCTCAAGGCCGCCGCGAAGATTGGCGAGCACTTCGCTGGTCTCGGTCAGCGTGAACGTCACGCCGTATTTGCCGAGCCAGGGGCGCAAGCCGCCTATGTCGCCGAGCATCTGCGGGCGGTTCCAGAAGCCGGTCCACTGGCTGGTCTGGGCCGCCTTGATGTTCAGGTCGGCTTCGGGGGCTTCCGGTGTGGCATCGGGGTTGGCTTCGGCCAGCGCCGTGCCGGCCGTCAGCGAAGCCCACGCGAACGCGGTGCAGAGCATGGTGCGCCGCATCGAGGGCAAGCGCGTACGATGAGTTGCACCGGCGCGTGCTGAGCAATCGCGACGCGGATGCGCCAAAGCGGCGGGTCCGTTGAATTGGGCAAACTTCATCGAGATCCTTATTGCTGTTGTTTCGACTGATCTAATCATCGCGGCGCGGCATGGCTGGATACCCGCGATTTGCCGCAACGGTCCGCGATGCCGATGCAGCAACTGACGAGATCGTACGCACGCAAACTATGGGAGTCAACTCAAATGAGAACTATTCGCATCAAAATTTCTGACATGTAATTTGGGCCGTTACGGACTGCCACTAATTGGCATTGATGCGTAATTAAAAACAAATGCTGATGTAAATAAAATGTATGGCTGTGGTCATATCGAACGCGTGCCGAAGCGAATTGTCGAACCGCACGCGTGACCCGAAAGACAAAGTAAGGAGATGGTTATGAAAAAGCGCATTCTTTTGATTTCGATGCTGGCGGGTGGAGGTTTGTTGTTGAGCAGTGTTGCAAATGCGCAATTGAATCTGAAGCAGTTCGGCATTGGCGGCGGCGATAGTTCGGCGGGCGGTGCGCCGGCCGCGTCGGGTGGCATGTCGCAGTTGTTGCAGACGTATGTGGGCGCGAACCAGCAGGTGCTCAGCGGCCAATCGAGCCTGGCGTCGGCGATGGGCATGAGCAGCGCGGCAGGGCAGGCGCAACAGGCGGCGGGTCTGCTGAGCGGTGGAACGCCGTCGGTGAGTCAATTGACGCAGGTGGGCAGCACGCAGCAGTCGCTATCTCAAAAGCTGACCGAAGCGTTCGCGAGCCATGCGAGCGGCAGCGCGTCGGCGACGCCCGTGAACAAGCAGGCATTTACGGACGGCCTGGCGTCGCTCGGCAAAGGCGTGAGCCAGTACTCGAGCTTGCAGTCGGGGCTGGGCAGCATCAGTCAGATGAGCCCGTCTTCGCTGTTGCAGTCGGGAATGAATCCGCAAACGGCGCAGAGCGCGGCATACATCGCGCAATCGGCGCCGGGCCAGTTGCAGTCGCTGATGTCGACGCTGAGTTCGGCGGTGCAGTTCGCGTCGAGCCACGGCATTACCGTGCCGTCGATCGCGACCTCGGCGTTGAAGGGCGTCCAGTAGCAGACGGCCCACGCTTCAGGCGCCGCTCCCGCAGCGGGGCGGCGCCTGAAGCGGCTACGAAAATCGGTCAAGGCCGGCGCCTCGGGCAGACTGGAAAAGCAGCTATGATCTTGTCCCGAAACCACCGGGCCGCGCGCCACATACAGACAGGCGCTCAGGCCCATAAGCGTCCAGCCCCAAACCCTACCGGGACCACGCCGATGTCATACACCGTCAATCTGGAAAACTACTTTGCCCGCATCGGCTACGAAGGCCCACGCGCGGCAACGCTGCAAGTCCTGCAGGCGATTCACCGGCTGCACCCCGGAGCAATCCCGTTCGAGAATCTGAACCCGCTCATGCGGCGTCCGGTCAAGCTTGACCCCGAATCGGTCGAAAGAAAACTCGTCACCGAGCGGCGCGGCGGTTATTGCTTCGAGCAGAATGCGCTGTTCGCCAACGTGCTGATGCAGTTGGGTTTCAGGATTACGCCACTGCTGGGGCGCGTGCTTTGGGGCCGCGAGTCCGACATCGTTCCGCCTCGCACGCACATGGTGCTGCGTGTCGACATCGGAGCCGACGCATGGATCGCCGACGTCGGCTTCGGCAGCGTGACGCTGACCGCGCCGCTGCGTTTGGCCGCAGGCCTCGCGCAGCCGACCCCGCTGGGCACATTCCGCCTCGCCGACGCATCGCGCGAGGCGCTCTACCTCGAAGCGCAGGCTAGCGACGAGAGCTGGGCGCGCGTCTATCGCTTCGACCTGCAACCGGTCGAATGGATCGATTACGAAACGTCGAACTGGTACACGTCGACCTCGCCGGATTCGATTTTCGCGAGCAACCTGATCGTGTGCCGCGTGTTGCCCGAAACACGTCTCACGCTGCTCAACGATCAACTGAACGAACGCGCGGCGAACGGACAGATCGTCAACGAACGGCGGCTCGCCAGCGCCGACGAACTCGCCGCGTGTCTGCGCGATCGCTTCGGTCTGAATACCGGCGACATCGACATCGCCGGGTTGTTCGAGCGCGTGCGCACACCGGCGCATAGCGCGTAACGTGTAACGGACCGGACTATCGCCATGGTCACGCGCCTCATCCTGCAAACGGTGATCTGGCTGGCGGCCATGGGCGTGCTGCTGTTCGGCGCGGCGGGCACCTTGGCGTGGCCGGCTGCGTGGTGGTATCTGATCGAGCTGGGCGTGTTGAGCTTGTGGCTCGGTTTATGGCTCGCGCGCCATGATCCCGGCTTGCTCGCCGAACGTCTCGCGCCGGTCATGCAGGCGCAGCAAAGCCGCTGGGACCGTTTCTTCATGATGGGCGTCACGCTGGTGTGGTGCGGCTGGCTGATCGTGATGGGGCTCGACGCGGTGCGCTTGCGCTGGTCCGCGCCGCTGCCGGTCTGGCTGGTCAGCCTCGGTTCGCTGGGCGTGTTCCTCTGCATCTTCATGTGCCGCTTCGTGTTCAAGGCCAACAGCTATGCGGCCCCGGTCGTGAAGATCCAGACGAGCCGCGGCCATAAGGTGATCGACACCGGCCCTTACGCGCATATCCGCCATCCGATGTATTCCTCCGCGCTGCTGCTGCTCGTCGGCACGCCGTTGCTGCTCGGTTCATGGTGGGGGCTTGCGTTCGTGCCCGTGATGGTGATCGGCATCGGCTGGCGAGCGGTGCGCGAGGAGCGCGTGCTGGCCGAGCAACTCGACGGTTATGCGGAGTACATGGAGCGGGTGCGTTTTCGCTTCGTGCCTTTCATCTGGTAGAGCTCTTTTACCTTCACGCTCTAACCTGTCTAGACAAAGTCCGGCGCAGGTATTTCATGCCGCAGCATCCTCCAGCGACCCCCAGTCATTAAGAACTCTCCGCAGAGCCTTATCGCACGGCATCGAGTAGGGGCTTACCCGATGATTCGGGCAATTTTCGCTGAATCCTCTTGCGGTCGCTTTTTGACTCGTGCAATCTTGTCTATACAAATTAAGCGGCAGTGAAAACACCCAGCTCGACGGTTTCCTCAATCAAGGAGTTTCGACGTGAAAGTGAAGCGCAGAACGGCAGCAAACGCATTGATGGGCGCCGTTCTCGGCGCCGCAACGATTTTCGCGGCACCGGTGCAGGCCAAAGACTGGAAGACAGTGACGATCGCGCTGGAAGGCGGCTACGCACCGTGGAATCTGACCTTGCCGGGCGGCAAGCTGGGTGGCTTCGAACCCGAACTGGTCGCCAATCTGTGCGAGCGCGCGAAGCTGCAATGCAACCTCGTCGCGCAGGACTTCGACGGCATGATCCCCGGCCTGCAAGCCGGTAAGTTCGATGTCCTGATGGATGCGATTTCGATCACGCCGGAGCGTGAAAAGATCATCGCGTTCTCGCGGCCCTACGCGGCGACACCCGCCACGTTCGCCGTCGCCGATGCGAAAGTGCTGCCGAAGGCCGCGCCCAACGCCGGCGTCGTCAAGCTGACGGGCGACCCGAAGACCGATCAGCCGACCGTCGACGCGCTGCGCAAGCAGTTGAAGGGCAAGACCATCGGCATCCAGTCGGGCACGGTCTACACCAAATTCATCAACGACGGCTTCAAGGACATCGCCAGTATCCGCGTCTACAAGACGTCGCCGGAACGCGATCTCGATCTGGCCAACGGCCGCATCGACGCGTCGTTCGACGATGTGACCTACTACGCCGCCAACATCGACAAGAAAGAAACCGCGTCGGTCACGATGGCCGGTCCGAAGATCGGCGGTCCGATCTGGGGGCCGGGCGAAGGGCTCGCATTCCGCAAGCAGGACGCCGATCTGCGGGCGAAGTTCGACACCGCGATCAGCGCCGCACTCGCCGACGGCACCGTCAAGAAGCTCTCCGAAAAATGGTTCAAGAGCGACGTCACGCCCTGATGCGCTGAGCGCTGAGAAGATGCGGCACGCGCTGCGACGTCGCGCGTGCCGGCTGGTTCGATCCGGCGTCATGGACGAGGTTTAGGCAATGGCTTTGATGCAAATGTTCGGCTTCGGGCCGGAAGGCTGGGGCGGCGTGTTGCTGCTCGCGGCATTGATGACGGTCGCGCTTACGCTGGCGGCGCTCGCAGTCGGCGCCGTAGTCGGCGGGCTGGTGGCGGCGGCCAAGCTGTCGCGCCTGCGCACGCTGCGTGTGATCGGCGACATCTACACCACCGTGTTTCGCGGCGTGCCTGAGTTGCTCGTGATCTATCTGTTCTATTTCGGCGGCTCGACACTCGTGACCACCATCGGCCAGTGGTTCGGCGCGGACGGTTTCATCGGCGTGCCGCCGTTCGTGATCGGCGCGCTCGCAGTCGGCCTGATTTCAGGTGCTTACCAGGCCGAGGTGTATCGCGCGGCGGTACTGGCGGTGTCGCGCGGCGAACTCGAAGCCGCGCGCTCGATCGGCATGCCGACGCTGACGATGGCGCGCCGCATCCTGATTCCGCAAGTACTGCGCTTCGCGTTGCCCGGCATCGGCAACGTCTGGCAACTGAGCCTGAAGGACTCGGCGCTGATCTCCGTGACCGGGCTCGCGGAATTGCTGCGCGCGAGCCAGATTGCGGCGGGCTCCACGCATCAATACTTCACGTTCTTCGTGGTGGGCGGCGCGCTGTATCTGCTGATGACCAGCATCTCGAACCGGGTCTTCAACCGCGCCGAGGCGCGCGTGGGCCGGTCCTTCAAGCGCAACTTCGCGCGTAACTGACGAGAACGGCCACCATGCATTTCGATTTCGACTTTCTGCTCGACACGCTGAAGCAACTGATCGCAGCCGTGCCGACTACGCTCGGGCTGTTCTTCTGCTCGCTGATTCTCGGCGGTCTGCTCTCGCTCGTGATCGTCACGATGCGCGTGTCGCCGCGCTGGCTGCCGAACCGCTTCGCGCGCGCCTATATCCTCGTGTTTCGCGGCTCGCCGCTGCTGATCCAGATGTTCCTCGTCTACTACGGGATGGGCCAGTTCGGCGTGATTCGCGAGAGTTTCCTGTGGCCGGTGCTGCGCGAGCCCTACATGTGCGCGGTTTTATCGCTCGCGCTATGCACGGCGGGATACACCGCCGAGATTATTCGCGGCGGCCTGATGGCGGTGCCGGTCGGTCAGATCGAGGCGGGTTATTCGATCGGCCTGTCGGGCTTCGCGCTGCTGCGCCGCGTGATCGGTCCGATCGCATTGCGTCAGTGTCTGCCCGCGTATTCGACGGAAGCCGTGCTGCTCGTCAAGTCGACCGCGCTCGCCAGTCTCGTCACGGTGTGGGAAGTGACCGGGGTCGCGCAGCAGATCATCCAGCAGACCTATCGCACGACTGAAGTCTTCATCTGCGCGGCACTGATCTATCTGTTTCTGAACTTCGTGATCGTGCGCGTGCTCGGCCTGCTCGAAACCCGTCTGTCGCGCCATTTGCGCGCGGTGCCCACGCAGACCGCGCCGAGCCGCCCGATCTCCGCCACCACCTAAGCACGTCGCGCCGCGTCCTGAATGGCCGGCCCACCCGGATGAACCTGGAGAATTCCATGAACGCTACGGCACCCGTCGCACTGTCGCTCAAGAACATTCATAAATCGTTCGGCGATCATCACGTGCTCAAAGGCATTTCGCTCGACGCCCATCAAGGCGACGTGATCTCGATTCTCGGCGCGAGCGGCTCGGGCAAGAGCACGTTCCTGCGCTGTCTGAACCTGCTCGAAACACCCGACGACGGTTCGATCGCGCTCGCCGGCGAAGAACTGAAAATGAAGCGCCGCAGCGACGGCAAGCTGCAACCGGGCGACCGCCGCCAGGTGGACCGGGTGCGCTCGCAACTCGGCATGGTGTTCCAGAACTTCAATCTCTGGTCGCATATGACGGTGCTGGAAAATCTGATCGAAGGGCCGATGCGCGTGCAAAAGCGCAGCCGTGCCGAGTCGGTCGAAGAGGCCGAGGCGCTGCTCGCGAAAGTCGGTCTCGCGGAAAAGCGCGGTCACTATCCGGCGCATCTGTCGGGCGGTCAGCAGCAGCGCGTGGCGATTGCGCGCGCGTTGGCGATGCATCCGAAGGTCATGCTGTTCGACGAGCCCACCTCGGCGCTCGACCCGGAACTGGTTGGCGAAGTGCTGCGCGTGATGCGCTCGCTCGCCGAAGAGGGCCGCACCATGCTGGTCGTCACGCACGAGATGGGGTTCGCGCGCCACGTGTCGAACCGCGTGATGTTCCTGCATCAGGGGCAGGTGGAAGCGGACGGGACACCCGACGAAGTATTCGTCGAATGCAGGTCGGAGCGCTTCCGGCAATTCGTGTCGAGCCATCAGGATCGCAGCACCCACTGATCAGTATCACCAGGTAATTGACCGAGCAGAGCACTATCATGGCCGTGATCCGTTCCGAACGTCCTCTCGACTGGGCTCAGGTGGCCGCAGTCGCCGCCGGCGAGCCGCTCGAGCTTTGCGCCGGCACCCGCGCGCGCATCGCAGCGGCGCGGGTACTCGTCGAGCAGATCGTCGAGCGCGGGATTCGCGCGTATGGCGTGAATACCGGCGTGGGCGCGTTGTGCGACGTGATCGTGTCGCCGGCTGAACAGCGCACGCTGTCGCGCAATATTCTGATGAGCCACGCGGTCGGCGTCGGCGCGTCGCTCGGGGTCGCCGAGACACGCGCGATCATGGCCGCGGCCGTCAACAATTTCGCGCACGGACATTCGGGGATTCGCCTCGCAGTCGTCGAGCAGCTGGTGGCCTTGCTCAACGCCGATTGTTTGCCGGAGGTGCCGGCGTTCGGTTCGGTCGGCTATCTGAGCCATATGGCACATATCGCGCTCGTCTGCATTGGCGAGGGGCACGTGCGCTATCGCGGCGAGCGGCTCAACGGGCACGAAGCGTTGCAGCAGCTCGGGCTCGAACCGCTGGTGCTCGAAGCCAAGGAAGGGCTGAGCCTGATCAACGGCACGCCATGCGTGACTGGCCTCGCGGCGTTGGCGATGGCGCGCGCCGCACGCCTGCTCGACTGGACCGACATGGTCGCCGCGATGAGCTTCGAGAATTTGCGCGGCCAGCTCGCAGCCTTCGATGAAGATTCGCTCGCCTTGCGGATTTCGGCCGGGCTGAATCTGGTCGGCGAACGGATGCGCACGACACTCGCCGACAGCGGCATTCTCGCGGCGGTGGTCGGCCAGCGCACCCAGGACCCGCTGAGCATGCGGACCATTCCACACGTCCACGGCGCCGCGCGCGACGTGCTGGCCGCGACCGCCGACGTGGTCAATCGCGAACTCGCGTCGATCACCGACAACCCGATCGTCGCCGGCACGCCGCAAGAGCCGCGCGTTTATTCGCAGGCGCACGCGGTGGGCGCGTCGATCGCGCTGGCGATGGACAGCCTCGCCACCGCCATCGCGCAAGTCGCCGCGATGGCCGAGCGGCGCCTCGACCGTCTGGTCAATCCGCTGGTCAGCGGCCTGCCCGCGTTTCTCGCGGAGCCGGGCGGCACCTGTTCGGGCTTCATGATCGCGCAGTACACGGCGGCCTCGCTGGTTGCGCAGAACCGGCGCCTCGCGATGCCGGCGAGTCTCGACGGCGGCATCACGTCGGGCTTGCAGGAGGACCATTTGTGCCACGCGACGCCCGCCGCGCTCAAGGCGCTGGAAATCGTCGACAACGCCGGGCGCATCGTCGCGATCGAATTGCTGGCGGCAGCGCAAGCCTACGACCTGCAAAGCATCGACGCACCGCGCGCGCCGCATACCGAAGCGCTCAGGCAACGCGTGCGGCGCGTCGTGCCGACCTACCGCGACGACCGCCCGCTCGCGGACGACATGAGCGTCGCGTTCCGGATGATCGCCGACGAGGCGCCGCCGCCGTTGCCGAACCCTGGTAACATTGGACCCCGGCCGGCCGTATCCGCCGACGGCGCACAGCAGCTTGCGCGCGCCACGGTGACGAATCTGGCGGCCGCGGGCAACAGCCACGCAGCTGCGGGCGTTGCAGTCAACGACGGCCAGGCTGCCGCCCACCTGGCATGACGGAGATACTGCCGGTGAGCGGGCTTGCCCGCCGGCGAACCGGTCACGGTGTACAACCCTGTACCACCCGCGTACCACCCACGAGGTCGGAGTGAACACAACTACAAACAACGCGCAAACCGCACCGAATGCACCAGGCCTACCCGGCGCTCAAATGCAGAACCATGCCGAGCGCCACCGCGACACACCGGTGAAGGCGATGCCCGCTTATGAGCAGATCAAGCGCTACGTGATCAGGCGCATCAGCGAGGGTGACTGGAAGCCGGGCGGGCTGATCCCCTCCGAAACGGAGCTGGTCAAGGAGTTCGGCGTCGCGCGCATGACGGTATCGCGCGCGCTGCGTGAGCTGACCACCGAACGCGTGCTGACGCGCGTGCAAGGCTCCGGCACGTTCGTCGCGCCGCAGCGCTATGAATCGACGGTGCTGGAAATCCGCAATATTGCCGACGAAATCGCCGCGCGCGGTCATCGTCATTCGGCGCGCGTGCTGACGCTCGAACCGAGCGACGACCCGCAGGCGCTCGAAGCGCTCGGACTCGCGAGCGGTCCGGCGTTTCACTCGTGCATCGTGCACAGCGAGGAGGGCGAGCCGATCCAGTACGAGGACCGCTACGTCAATCCGAAAGTGTTTCCCGACTATCTGCAACAGGACTTCACGGTCGAGACGCCGAATCACTACATGGTGCGGCTCGCGCCGATCCAGCGCGCGGAGTTTCGCATCTACGCGCAGAAGCCGGACGCACATGTGCGGCGGCATCTGATGATGGAGATCGGCGAGCCGTGTTTGCGGCTATGGCGTCGCACGTGGGTCGGCGACAATGTCGCGACGTCGGTGCAGTTGTGGCATCCGGCGTCGCGGTTTCATCTGGCGGGGAATGTCTAGCGCGCCTCGTGTGCAAGCGGCGTGCTGATCGTCAACCCTGGCGCTGCGACAGATCCGGCGAGAAGCGGCAACCCAGCCGGTAGCGCGATCCCGGATGGACGAACCGTGCGAACGTCACCGCCACGCCGCTCGTCCACGTGCGGCGCATGAGCGTGAGGCAGGGTTCTTCGGCGCGGATTTCCAGCAGTTCGGCTTCGGCGCGCGTCGGCAGCGCCGCGTCGACGACGTGCTCGACGTCGTGCGCCGGCACGATCTCGAGCAGATACTCCGATGGCCTCAGCGCCGAGAAATCCTGCTGCAGGAAGCCCGGCGCGATCGCCGGATTCACATAACGATCCTCGAGTTGCACCGGCAAGCCGTTCTCCCGATGCACGCAGATCACATGAAACACCGACGCGCCGGGCGCGAGGCCCAACGCGTTCGACACCATCACCGACGCCGTTTCGCGTTGCGACAGCACCGTGTCGCAACGGTATTCGTGACCGCGCGAGCGGATCTCGTCGCCGATATGCGCGATCATCAGCAGCGTCGATTGCGGCTTGCTTTGCGCAACGAAGGTGCCGACACCGGAGACTCGCGTGACGAGCCCCGCGTCGGCGAGTTCGCGCAGCGCGCGATTGACCGTCATGCGCGATACGCCGAGCGTCGCGACCAGGTCCAGTTCCGAAGGCAGACGGTCGCCCGCCCGGCGCGCGCCCGATTCGATGATCTGGCGGATGTGGTGCTTGACCTGTTCGTAGCGTGCGGCCGGCGCGTCGTCGGCGGCGCGCGCGGGTTTTGTCGCCGGGGCGGGAGGCGGCTTGTCGTGAGCCTTGCTGCGAGCCGTGGAGGTCATCGGCGGCGCTCGCTGCGGTTCGCGTGAGGCGGGCGGAAACCGGCGCGCGCTCATAGCGGTTGCGCATCGTCGGGACCGCGCGTCCAGAACGCGTTGCGGTCGAAGTAGTTTTGCAGGAACTGCCGCAAACGCGGCTGCCCGGCATCGTGAAACACGTCGTGCGGTTTGCCCTGCGCGGCGATGCGGCCCTGGTCGATGAACATGACCTTGTCCGCCACCTGCGCGGCAAAGCCCATTTCGTGCGTGACCACCACCATCGTCATGCCGTCGCGCGCAAGCTGCTTCATCACTTGCAGCACCTCGCCGACCAGTTCCGGATCGAGCGCCGAGGTCGGCTCGTCGAACAACATGATGTGCGGTTCCATCGCCAGCGCCCGCGCAATCGCCACACGTTGCTGCTGGCCGCCGGAGAGTTTCGCCGGATGCGCATCGCCCTTGTGTGCGAGGCCTACCGTGTCGAGCATCGCGTTGGCGCGGCGGCGCGCTTCGTCGCGCGACAGATGCCGCACGCGCAGCAAGGCTTCCATCACGTTGCCGAGCGCGCTCATGTGCGGCCAGAGATTGAACTGCTGAAACACCATGCCGACATTGCGCCGCACGCGATTGATCTCGCCTTGCGACGCGCGCACCCGTTTGCCGTTGCGTTCGCTATAGCCGAGCAGTTCGCCTTCGATGCGCACGTCGCCGTGATCGTATGTCTCGAGCGCGGCGAGGCAGCGCAGCAGCGTGCTCTTGCCCGAGCCCGACGGGCCGATGATGCACACCACTTCGGAGCGCGCGATCTCGAGATCGACGCCGCGCAGCACTTCGACTTCGCCGAAGCGTTTGCGCAGATCGCGCACTTCGATCAGCGGCGCGCCGGGCGGCGTAGCGACGGCGGACGCGGAGGAGGGCATGTCGGCGATGGCGTTCATAGGGACTCCGGGTTCACGCGATGAAACGTGCGATGCGGGTTTCGGCCCACATGCCCGCGCGCGAGGTCAGCTCGACCAGCGCGAGATAGCACACGCACAGCACCAGCAGCGTTTCGACGAAAGCGAAGGTGGCCGAGCCGATGCCGGTCAGCACGAACGTCAGTTCGGGCACGGTGACGATGGACAGCACCGCGGTTTCCTTGCTCAGCACGATGATCAGATTGGTCAGCGCCGGCACGATCAGCACGAGCATTTGCGGCACCTGGATACGCAGCACGGCCTGCCAGCGCGTGAGACCTAGGCACGACGCCGCTTCGAGATGTCCCGGCGGCACGGATTGAAACCCTGAGCGGAATGCTTCGGCGAAATATGCACTGCCATAGAGGCCCAGACCGAGCACGCCAGCCGTCATCGGTTCGAGCGTGAGGCCGATGGACGGGCCGCCGTAGTACAGCAGAAACAGTTGCACGAGAAACGGCGTGCCGCGCAACAGTTCGATATAGATGCGCAGGAGGCCGCGCACCCAGCGTCCGCAGAACAGTTGCAGCACGGCGATCAGAAAGCCGATCACGAGGCCGATCGCGACGCCCGCGGCCCAGCTGCCGAGCGTCGTCGCGAGACCGGCGGCGATCGGCTGCAGGTTGTGCGTGATGATGGTCGGATCGAGCGTTTGCATGGCGTGGGGTGGCGTGGGCTCCGGGTCGGTCAAGCGTGCTGCAGACGGTATTCGGCGGCATGCGCGACAAGCGCGAGCGCGCCGCAGATCACGAAGTAAATCAGCCCGGCCGCGAGATAGGCTTCCAGCGGCCGATACGTGCTGGCGGCGATGTTCTGCGCGGTGCGCGTCAACTCGGCCACGCCGACCACTGAGATCAGTGACGAAGCCTTGATCAGCAGCACCATTTCGTTGACGAGCGACGGCAGCGTCAGACGGAACGCTTGCGGCACCAGAATGCGCCGCAGCATGTCGAACGGTGAGAGCCCAAGCATGCGCGCGGCTTCGAGATGACCCGGCGGAATGATGAGAAAACCGCCGCGCAGGATCTCGGCGATATACGACGCGGAACACAGCGACACCGCGCTGATCGCCGCCACCACCGGCGACACATTGATGCCCGCGAACGGCAGCAGGTAGTACACGAGCAGCAGTTGCACCAGCATCGGCACGCCGCGAAAGAAGAACACGTAGGCGCCGCCCGCCATGCGCGCCGCGCGCTTCGGCGAGAGCCGCGCGGCGCACACGCCGATCGCGACGAAGAAGCCGATCACGAGACCCGTCAGCGAAATGCCGATGGTGGCGAGCGCCGCGTGCAGCAACAGCGGCAAGCCCTGGACGAAGACGGTCGTGCTGAACATAAGCGGCGCACTCGCTGGAACGGGGAGGGCGATGCGGCTCATTGCCGGGCGCGCATCGCGTGCGTCAAAACACCTGCATCGAAACGTCACGCATGTCGATGTGTGAAGCGATCAATAAAAGCGCTCAATAGTTCGGCGTGGGCATCGTGGTCGGTGCGTCCATCGCGACGCCGAACCATTTCTTCTGCAACGCCGCGAGACGCCCGTCGTTGTGCATCTTCACGAGCGCGGCATTGAAGGCGTCGGCGAGCGGCTTGCTGTCCGCGTCCTTGCGTAACGCGTAAGCGAAGTACACCTTCGCGCCGAACGGCGGCTGCACCACAGCGAACGTCTCCGGACGTTGCTTGGCGACATACGCGATGTTGGTCATCGAGTTCGCGACGGCCGCGATGCGGCCAGCGGCGAGATCGGCGTAAGCCTGATTGTTGTCGACGTATTCGCGGATTTCAGGCGGCTTCGGCAACGTGGCGACATAGGTCTTCAACTGGTCGAGCTGCGCCGAGCCCTTGCCCGCGCCGACCGTCTTGCCCACGATATCGGCCGATTGCTTGACCGACGAATCGTTCGCGCGTTTGAGCAGCGCGTCGGTGGCGTCCGCGACCGGCAGCGTGTACGTGTAGCGCTCCATGCGCGCTTTGGTGACCGTCAGCGGGCCGCCCACCATGTCGAACTTGCCCGCTTCGAGACCCGGCAGCACGCTCGGCCAGGGCAGATCGATGAAGCGCACCTTGACGCCTATTTCCTTGCCGACCTCGGCGAACAGATCCTTGTTGAAACCCGCTTGCTGACCGTTTTCGAGGAAGTCGAACGGCGCGAACTGCATCTCAGTACCGACCACCAGTTCGCCGGCCTTCTTCACTTTGGCGAGCTGGTCTTCCGCGTGAGCGGTGACGCTTGCCGCGCACAACGCCAACATGACCAGACGACACTTCCAGCCTGCAAGGATACTCATGGGATTCTCCGGTTGGCAAAGCGGTGTCGCGCGCAAGCGCTGCGTTCGACGGGTTCGGCGCGAGTCATGCGATGCAGTATATACCGCGTTTTTCGCACGAAATAAATAAACCTGAGGCTAGAGAAAAGCCCTTATATGAAGGGATCAGAAGCAACTTGCGGGTGCGCTTTTGGCGGTATATACAACGGCAATGCAGGCGGCGTTTGCGCTTCTTCTCGAAGCGATTCGTGCGCCGCTCTCGTCAGTCGATTCAACCGCCCTTCAGGGAGCAACGCGATGCCCGTGACCCGCATTCCGATCATCGATTTCGCCGGCGTGCGCGCGGGCGACCCGCAGGCTTTGCAGCGTGTCGCGGCGGAAATTCGTGAAGCGTGTACCACGATCGGCTTCTTCTACATCGTCAATCATGGCGTGCCGCAAGCGTCGATCGACGCCGCCGCCGACGCGGCGCGCACGTTCTTCGCGTTTCCGCCGCAGACCAAGCGGCGCGCGGCGGTCAATCATCGGCATCGCGGCTTCAATGCGCTCGGCGATGCCACCATGTATCAGGCGAAACGGCCCGACTACAAGGAGTTCTTCAGCATCGGGCTCGAGCTGCCCGATGACGATCCCGACGTGCTCGCGGGCCAGGCGCTGCGTGGGCCGAACAACTGGCCTGACTTCATGCCCGAACTGCGCACCGCGCTGTATGGCTACTACGAGGCGGTCGGCGCGTGCGGCGCCGATCTGCTGCGGGCGGTGGCGGTGAGCCTCGGCGTCGTTGAAAATTTCTTCGCGCCGCGTTATACGAAGCGGATGCAGCGCACGCAGATGGTCTACTATCCGCCGCAGCCGCCCCAATCGGACGAAGAACAGTTCGGCGTCGCCCCGCATACCGACTACGGCTGCATCACGTTGCTGTGGCAGGATCAGGTGGGCGGCCTGCAGGTGCGCGAAATCGCCAACGATACGTGGGTGGAAGCGCCGCCGGTCGAAGGCAGCTTTGTGGTGAACGTCGGCGATCTGCTCGCGCGCTGGACCAACGACCGCTTTCGCTCCACGCTGCATCGCGTGATCAATGCGTCGGGACGCGAGCGCTATTCGATCGCGACGTTCTATGATCCGACCTATGGCGCGACGGTCGATCCGCGTGAGCTTGGTACGAGCGACGCCGATCTCAGGTATCAGCCGGTCGCCGCGGGCGACTATATCCTCGGACGCATCAACGATTCGATGGGCTATCGGAAGAAGCACGCAGTTGCAGGAACGCAAGGAACCACTGCATGACAGATCACAGCGGGACAAACGGCGGCACACACGGTGGCACACACGGTGGCACAAACGGCGAGACACACGGCGCCGCGCCGCTCGCGTCGACACTCGACGCATTGCGCGCCGCGTTGGGCGCCGACGCGGTGCGCGTCGGCGCACAGATCAGCGAACGCGCGCTGACCGACTGGACCCGTCACGAGCCGACGCGTCCCGCGGCGCTGCTGTTGCCGCGCACCACCGAAGAAGTTTCGCGCGCGCTGGCGATCTGCCACGCGGCGCATCAGCCGGTGGTGCCGCAAGGCGGCATGACCGGCCTAGCGGGCGGCGCGATTGCGCGAGCCACGGATATCGCGTTGTCGCTCGAACGATTGAGCGGCGTCGAAGAAGTCGATACCGCGTCGGCGACGCTGACCGTGCGCGCCGGCACCACGTTGCAAACCGCGCAGGAGGCTGCCGCCGAAGCGGGTTTCGAACTCGCGCTCGATCTCGGCGCACGCGGTTCGTGCCAGGTCGGCGGCAATCTCGCGACCAACGCGGGCGGCAATCGCGTGATCCAGTCGGGCACCGCGCGCGATCAGGTGCTCGGGCTCGAAGTCGTGCTCGCCAACGGCGACGTGCTGAGCTCGCTCGGCAAGATGGTCAAGAACAACACCGGCTATGACCTGAAGCACTGGTTCATCGGCTCCGAGGGCACGCTCGGCGTGATCACGCGGGCGGTGTTGCGGCTGCATCCGCAGCGCGCGGCACGCCATACGGCGCTCGTCGCGCTCGATGGCTACGCCGCCGCCGTGAACCTGCTGCGCCGTTTGTCGACGCGCTTCGGCAACGACATCGGCGCGTTCGAGATCATGTGGCCGGACTTCTACGACTTCGGCGTGAAGCTGACCGGCACGCGTTCGCCGTTCGCCGCCGCGCATCCGCTGTATGCGCTGATCGAGCACGCGAGCTTCGATTCGAGCGATGGCGGCGAACGTTTCTCCGCTGCGCTGACCGAAGCGCTCGATACGGGCGCGATCCGCGACGCGGTGATCGCGCAATCGGTGGCCGACGCGCGCGCGTTGTGGGCGATTCGCGAATGCACCGCGGAGTTTCCGGTGCGCCTCGACGCGATCAATTTCGACGTGAGCCTGCCGATCGGCGAGATCGGCGCGTTCGTCGAGCGCTGCCGCGCGGCGCTCGATCAGCGCTGGCCGGGCAACGCGTCGTATTTCTTCGGGCATATCGGCGATTCGAATCTGCATGTGACCGTCGACGGCCATTCGATCGCCGGCGTCGATCATCATGCGGTCTACGCGTTCGTCTACGAGATGCTTGGGCCGTTGCACGGCTCGGTGTCGGCGGAACATGGGATCGGCTTGCTCAAGCGCGAGTTTTTGCCGATCTCGCGCTCGCCGGCGGAGTTGGCGGCGATGGTCGCGATCAAGCGCGCGCTGGATCCGCATGGCATTCTGAATCCGGGCAAGCTGTTCTGAGCGCAGTGGGGGCGCGTATTGAAGAACGATCGCGGCGAGCTCGCACTTGCAGTCGGGCCCACCGAAGATGTGCCCGACACGCGCTGATCGAATCCTGGGCCGCTCCGCATGCGCCGCACTCGTGCTACGTCAATGCGCGTCCAGATACCGCGCAATCACCGGATAAACATCCACCGATGCGTTCTTGCCGAAAATACAGTCGATGTGTCCATAGCCCGGAATCAGATGCCGCTCGTACGGCTGTTCGGGGAACTGCTTGACCAGCATGTCGAAAGTCAGCTCGGTGCTTTTCGGCAGATACGTTTCGTTCCTGTCGCCGTGGATGAAGCCGATCGGCAGGCGCATCCCCTCCAGCCCCTTCATGCCGTCCGTCCCGGTCAGGTAGACGTCTTTGCCTTCGGCATCGACGACTTTGCCCGCTCGCACCATCGCGGCCAGATGCTTGAAGACCTCGACATCGTGCACGCCGAGCAATTCCTGCAGATTGGCATGCAGCGTCTCGTTCAGTTTTTCATGCTCGTAGAGCAGGCCGTACAGGAAGGTCGCGCGATGGCAGATCGGGTTGCCGCAGCCCTCGTCGTGGTCGATCGGGTAAAGCCGGAGCGCTTCGTCGAGCAGGTTCTGGGGCCACGAGTCGTCTTGCGTATACGCGCTCAGGTCACGCAACTTGAGATACTGCATGATGCCGGGGATGTGCAGGCCGGCCTTGATCTTCTCCAACGTGCCCGGCACAGGATGGGTCGACACTTGCGAAATCACCGCCGAACGCACGCCTTCGAGTCCGGACAACAACGACATGCTCAACGCGAGGCCACCCAGGCAATGACCGACCGCCTGAATCTGTTGCGCGCCGGTCAGCTCGCGAATCCTGGCGACGGCGGCGGGAATGTCCTCGCGGGCGACCTTGTCGACGTTGGTCGGCACCAGCACGCTCGGCATCTCGATGCTGACGCGCAGATCGACGAGCCACACGTCATAGCCGGCCGCGCAAAGATACTCGACCATGTTGGTCGCGATCAGATCGGTCGAATAGATGCGGCTCGATACGCCCGAGCCGTGAATCAGCAGCACCGGACGCGCCGCCTGGCGAGCGGGGTCGACATAGCGTGTGAGCCTCAGCGTGGTGCCGTCGGGCGTATCGAAGAATACGACTTGCGGCGCCGGCGCGCGCAGCGCCCGCTTCAGACGCGGCGTCGCCTTCGGGTCGAAGAACTGCAACGGCGCGGCGACGCCGCCGTATTCGTCGAACAGCACGCCGGCGAAGAACTTGCCGAACTTCAGCGTCCATTCGAGGCGGGTCTTCAGATCGGGCGCATTGGTGACTTCGAGCGTGCGCTGCTGCTTGAGGAAGTTTTCCGGCGTGATGATCAGCGTGGCTTTGCCAAGCACCGGCGCGTCGGCTTGCTGCGATTCGCGAATCTCGGCATACGCGGTATTGGTCTGCTCCCACAGATTGATCGGCGATGTGCGCGTGATGATCTTCTGCGCGCTCAGGTAGAAGGTCTTGCCTTCCACCGCATTGAGCGTCATCCGGTAGTTCATGTTGCGCTCGTCCACGTCCGACTCGTCGACCACGAACAGGTTGAACGTGCCGTCGCTGATCGTCATCGGCTGCGCGGAGAGCGCCGGGCAGGTCAGCGTGCCGGTGGTGCGGGCGAGATGTTGCGGATTGCCGAGCATATCGGCCAGATCGTCCGATTCGACGGTCAGCGTGAACTGGATCGGGCTCCTGGCGGCGTCGCCCGCAACCGTCGGCGTGTAAGTGCCGACCATCGTTTCCGTGAAATGCAGGCCGATTTTTTGCGCAGGCGGCGTGGCGGCGTCCCCCTTGGACGCATAGTCGATCGACCAGCCATGCGCGGCCGCAAGCAGCGCGCAATTGCGTTCGGCCAGCGCGGAAATGGTCAGCAGCGGATTGACGCCGAGCGACATCGGCATGACTGCGCCGTCCATCACATACAGACCCTCATGCACCGCGTTGCCCGCCGCGCTGCTGAACACGCGGCCCTGGTGATCGACCACGCCGTGCTGCGCTTCTTCGCCCATCCCGCAGCCGCCGAGCGGATGCACGGTGACGGTCCGGTTGCCGAGGATATCGGTGGAAATCGGATTGCGCAGGTATTTGCCGCCGAGCGGCACCGTCGCCTGCTTCAGTGTGTCTTCGATCGTTTGAAAGATCGGCTGCTTGCCGGCGTTTTCCCACGCGATGCGCGCGCGGCCTCTGTCGTCGACGCTGATCTGGCCGCTTTCGTCGTCATGTGCCATCACCAGGTAGCTTTGCGTATGGTTGAGCGCGCCGTGATATGGGCCGCGCAGCCAACTGTCGATTCCGCGTGCTTCGTAGGCGAGCCGCGCATGCAATGATCGCGCTCCGCCCACGTCCACGCCTTCGAGCGGTGCGGCCGCGCCGAGCATGCCGACGAGCGCCACGCCAACCGCGCCGGCGAGCGAGCCTTCTTCGATCACATAGCCGTCTTTGACGTTGGCGGTGTTGCGATTGTCGATCAGGCCAGTGATGGTCGGCCCGACCGGTGGAATCTCGCCTGGGGCGTGCGAGCCCCAGCCGACGCCATTGATCGGTTCGTCGGTGTTGTACGCGAAGGCGAGCACGTCGCCGTTGCCGGTGAAGTGTTGGCCGAGCATGTCCGAGGTGCCCAGCCCTTGTTTGCGCGAGCGCAGCAGCAACGCCGTCGAACCGATCGTGCCGGCCGACACGATGACGATATCCGCGCTCACGAACAGATCGGGCGCGTCATAGCTTTCGCGGCCGAGCTTCACCAGTTGGAAGCCCACCTTCCATTGCTGCGTGGCGGGCTCACGCACCACCGAATGCACCGCGGCGCCCGTGAAAATCTGCGCGCCGTGCGCGACCGCATCGGGCAGATAGTTCATGTGCGTCGAATTTTTCGCTTCGTAGTTGCAACCCGAGTTGCAATCGCCGCAACCGACGCAAGCCTTCTGCTCGACGCCCGCAGCGTTCGGGCCATCCTTGAAGGTGACGGTGATCGGCGGGCGGCTGAAGCGGTCGGCCATGCCGAGCGCCTGCGCCGATTTTTCGAGCGCCTGCAATTTCGGCAGCGGCGGAAAATCGGCGGGCACCGGCGACGGTTGCAGCATCGCGCGGGCCAGTGCATAGCCGTGATCGCGGCCGTCCTTGTCGGCGCGTAACGCGGCCGGCCAGCGCGCGTCGTCCCATAAGCGCGGGTCGGCTTCGAGCGCGACGTTCGCGTTGATCAGCGAGGTGCCGCCCAGGCCGCAGCCGACCACCGCGTTCACGTCTTCGTTCACGTGCACTTCGAGCAGCGCGAGCGGCGAGCCGATTTGCGCGGCGGCGGTGTTGTACTGGATCTGCCCGGTGCCTTGAAGCGGCGTGCGTGGAAATTCGCCGGCCATGAATTCGCGCCCGCGTTCGAGCACGCACACACTGCGGCCGGCGCGCGCCATGCGGCTCGCGGCAATCGCACCGCCGTAGCCCGAACCCACCACGACCACGTCGTAATGCTCTTTCAGCGCCGTCGGGGCGCTCGATAAGCGGTTCATCAGGACCACCTCGTCTGGAATCAAATGCGGGAAAGGGGATGCCGGACTTCGGAAGCAAGACGGCGCTGGGCCGCGGCTTTTTTATCGTAGGCGGTGCGCGCTCACAAAAAAAGGCGCGTCGTACGTGGCGCGCCGCCCCGGCGCCTGATGCGTGCAGCGTGTCGCCGCGGCGGCTGCCGCGTGGTCAGGTTCTCTTACGCGGCCGCTTCATTCATTTCGCTGTCGCTCGATTCGGCGGCGAGCAGGTTCAGCGCGAGCAGAATGGCCACGCGATTGTCGAGGTCGATCGCGATGCCGAGCACGTCTGTGAGCCAGCGGCCGATCTTGGTGTTGGAAAAATCCTCGGCGCCGGCCGTCTTTTTCATGGTGACGCCGAGTTTGACGGCGCGATAGTGATAGGAGGGCACCCGATGCTGAGCCGCGACCGCCGACAGGCCGCCTTTGCCTTCCGAGCACCAGCCGAGGCTGCCGGCCAGCACGATGCGCTCAGGCTCGTCGAGGCTGTCGATAAGCGCGCGTGCCGCGAGCCGCACGCGCTGTTCGTCGAGACCGTATTGCAGCAGCACGCTTTCCACCGGGTCTTCCAGCGCGTGCGCGTGCAGATCGATTTCCTGCGCCATGCCTTCGTTTTCCATCGACACGTTGCGTTGATGGCCGGCGCTGCGCAGGCAGTCGATCAGATAGCGGCGGAAATACGCGCACACCGCGTAGCCGTTGGACGGCGCGCTGTCCGCGCAGGCGTGGGTCTCCGTGTGGCCGGGCGCGAGGCGCAATACCTTCGCGTAGATGAACTGCGCGATCAGTTCTTCCTTGTCCTCGCCGAGCGCCTGCAATTCGAGCGGGTGATAGGTCCGCAGCGCCCGCTTGACCAGTTCGACCATCGATACCATTTCGTCGGCGGACAAGCGGGTGCGCCGGCGCCACAGATCGGGCAGGACCGCATCGTCGAGATTGCGGACGAACTCGTGGCTCGGAACTGCGCCCATGAAAACCTCCGTGAGGGGTCAGGCAAGGAGCGCGGTGAGCCTCAACTGCGGGCCGGCAAGGGAAGCGTGGAGCGTTGAAGCCGCGCTGGAATGTGAATCCAGTATGGTTCGCGGCGAGTTCTTCGCCTATATGGATTAAGTGGTAGCTGATGGGTAAACTGCCGGGTAAACCTTCCGACGAGATACGTGTTATTCGTCTGAGGAGAGGGCCTCCGCCGCACCGGAACGCCGCCCCGCGCAATTGCTTCGCCGTTGCCCCACCATGCCGTGCCCGCTGCGCAGCGCCGGCGCACCCCGCCCGGCCCGTATCGCCCGAGTCGCCGGGCTGGCGCGCTCCCTCACCGAAGTTGCCGTGCCCGACAAGGAGAACGCCCGATGCGGGCCGACCCGATCCAGCGTGCCATCGACGAAGACCTGGTGCGCGTGCTGTACGCACAAGATCCGATCGCTTTCTTTTCGCACTGGTTTTCGATCGCGGTGCTGGTGGCGATCTATTGGCCGAGAATCCCGTCGCCGCCGCTGTTCATCGCGTGCTTCGGTTTCTATGCGGCTGCCAATTGCGGCAGTCTCGCGCTGTGGATCTTCAATCGCCGCTATCCCCATCTGGTCTCGCCGCGCGACTGGATCTACCTGCACGCGTTGCGCGGCGTGTTGCTGTATAGCGGGCCCGGCTTCGCGGTGTGGTTCGCGTTCCAGAGTCCGCAAACCGATTTGCCGCTGCTGCACACGGTCATGCTCGTGACGCTGGCAGCCGGCGTATTCATGTCGAACGGCTTCGACCTGCTGAACTTTTCGACCGCGATTCCGTTCCTGCTGTTTCCGTCGATCGTGCTGCACTTCGGCTCGCATACGTTCGACCGCACGATTCTCGCGATCGTCCTCGCGTTTTTCTTTTGCGCGATCAACGTCTACGCGATGAGCTATCGCAAGCTGTTCCGCCAGGTCGTGCAGGCGCGGATCGATCAGCAGTATCTGGCGGAATCGCTGGCGGCGCAAAAGCGGCTCGCCGAAGAAGCGAGTCTCGCGAAGACGCGCTTTTTCGCCGCCGCCAGCCACGATCTGCGCCAGCCGCTGCATGCGATCGGTTTGCTGGCGGCGTCGCTCAACGACACCGCGGCGACGCCCGCGCAGCATGCGAAGACCGCCGAGCACATCGTCTACAACGTCGAGGCGTTGAATCAGCTGTTCAACCAGGTGCTCGATCTTGCACGGCTCGAAAGCGGCGTGACCCAGGTGATCCGGCTGCACTTCCGGCTCTCCGAACTGTTCGAGCGGGTCGGCAGCCAGTACCGCCCGCAGGCCGCGGCGAAGGGACTCGCGTTGCGCATCGCGCCGACCACGATGGTCGTCTACGACGATCCCGTGCTGCTCGAACGCGTGCTGAGCAACCTGTTGTCGAACGCGGTGCGCTATACCGAGGACGGCGCGATCTGGCTGGGCTTTCGCCGCGCGGGGCGGCAGACGGGCGGCTATATCGAAGTACGCGATTCGGGCATCGGCATTGCAGCCGACGAGCACCAGCGCATTTTCGAAGAGTTCTATCAGGCCGCCAATCCGCAACGCGACGCGCGCCAGGGCCACGGCCTTGGTTTGCCGACGGTGAAGCGGCTGGTCGGCATGCTCGGCGGCGAACTGCAACTGTGCTCCGCACCGGGCCGCGGCTCGGTGTTCCGCTTTCCGGTGCAGGCGGGCGACGCCGGCGGGATCGTCGCGAGCCTGAATGAAGCCGTGGCGGGCGGTCCGTCGGCGCAGGGGCGGCGCGTGCTGTGCATCGACGACGAGCCGTCGATTCTCGAAGGCTTGACGAGTCTGCTGGGGCGCTGGGGGTGCAGCGTGCTCGGCGCGCGCGACGAGGCCGAGGCGCTCGCGGCGCTCGAAAACGGTTTCGTGCCGGATGCGGTGCTATGCGATTACCAGTTGGCGAATCACCGGACCGGCGCGCAGGCGCTGACTGCCGTGCGCAGCGTGCTCGCGCGCGCGGGGCACGACAACGTGGTGACGCTGCTGATTACCGGCGACATGGCGTCGGCGGAGTTGGCGGCGCTCGCGTTACAGGGCATTCCGGTGCTGCATAAACCGGTGACGCCCGCGCGTTTGCGGCGCACGCTGGAAATGTTGTGGCAGCAGGCCGAGCTGGACAAGGGACGGACGGCGGCTGCGCTTTCGTTGCGGGAGAAAGTGGCGGGCAATGACGCGCAGAGCGACGTGAAGCATGGCGCGATCGGCGAAGCGGCGAGCGTGCCGCCGGGCGCACCGGGGTCTGGCTCGCAGACGCAGTCGCAAAGCGAATCGCAGAAGTAGACGGGGGCGGGCGGCCTGACTCTCTGTGATGGCCGCCCGTAGAAAGTCTTTTGCCTTGCCTTTCGCGTTAAGTGCGGCAAGCGCACTACAAGGCGGCTACAAGGTCTTGCCGGCTTCCAGCCAGCCGTTGATCACCGCGATCGCCGTCGACCGGTTATGCACGCCAAGCGCCCGGAAGATCACCGACAGATGCACCTTGACCGTACCTTCCGCGACGCCCAGGTCGCGCGCGATCATCTTGTTGGTCCAGCCGCGATGCACGAGCCGCATGATGTCCTGCTGACGCGGCGACAGGTTTTCCAGCAGATGCTGCTGATGCGGCTGCAGCGCCGGCACTTGCGTGATGGGTTCGGTGAGCGTGGCGCCGCCCTGGCCGGACCCCTGTCGATCGGCGGACTGCACGGCCGTGTCTTGAGCCCCGCTTTGAGCCGCGCCTTGAGCCATTGCCCCAGTGGTTGCCGCTTCAGCGCGTGCCGGCGCCGCCGGCGCGTCGCGCGAGCCCAGCAGGCTCAGCGCTTCCATCGGCACATAAGCGCCGCCCGACAGCACCAGTTCGATCGCCTTGAGCATCACGCTGGCGGGCTGCCGCTTCGGTACGAAGCCGAGCGCGCCGGCGGCCAGCACCGCGCGCATTTCGTCCGGCGACTCCTCGGCGGACAGCACGACCACCGGCAGCGCGGGGTTCGCCTTCAACAGCACTTCGAGCGACGACGCGCCGGTCATGCCCGGCATATGCAGATCGACGATCGCGAGATCGTGATCGGCGTCGGGCCGCGCGGCGCTGGCGAGGGTTTCCCAGCTATCGGCTTCGTCGAACTGGGCGTCGGGGTCGAGTCCGCGCAGCATGCCCTTGACGCCTTGCCGGATCAGTTCATGGTCGTCGGCCACAAGAAACTTCATGATGTCTCCGCGAGTCGGGCCTGCCCGTTGTGGACTACCACCGTGGTAGGGTCTCGTTGTACTTCTATCCTCGTGAGCCGCATCATGGCCGGCTACCCCGCGTTGCTTGCGCCGATCGGCGGCGCGGCGCGCCGTCCGGCTGGCCGCACCCGTGACGCGCTCTATTGGTACGATCGCCGGCTGGTTCGATGCGCCACGTCAAGTGTAAGGCAGGTCTCCCGCGCATAGGTTCCGGCTTGCTACGTAGACGAGCCGCGCGGCTCCTTTTTGAAGCCGCCCACGCAGGATTCCGAAAGGTTATGCGCGCTGGATGAAAGCACACGCCAGCGGCAGTTTATTTGACCGCAAATAACGTCGCATTCATCAGGAGCTTGAAGGCGAAACCGAGCGACATCGCCGACGCCACGCCGAAGCACCATAGCGCGATGAACCAAAGCCAGCCCGGCAGTTTGCGTCTGCGCACAGGGGACGCGTGGCGAGCGGTGTTCGAGCCGCTCGGCTTAGTGGTAATGATGTTGGTCGCCATGACGCACCTTGCCTCGAAATACCCAGTAACCCATCGTCGTATAGGCGATGATGATCGGCAGAATCACCGCTGCGCCGGCCAGCGTGAAGGTCTGGCTCGAGCGCGGCGCGGCCGCTTCCCACAGCGTTACGCTCGACGGAATCGCATACGGCCACAGGCTCACCAGCAGCCCCGCGTAGCCGAGCAGCACCAGCAGCAGCGCGAGCGCGAACGGCGTGTTGTGATGCCGCGCACGCACCGCGCGATACATGAACAACGCGCAGATCGCCACGAGGAACGGCACCGGCAGCAGACGGTAGAAGAGGTTGTCATGGAACCAGCGTTGCGCGATCGTCGGGTCCTGCAGCGGGGTCCACAGACTGACCAGCGCGATGAAGCCGAGCAGCACCAGCGTGAGCGGCCATACCACGCGATGCAGCCGGCGTTGCAGATCGCCTTCGGTCTTCGCCACCAGCCAGCAGCAGCCGAGCAGCGCATAGGTGACGACCAGCCCGAGGCCCGTGAGCAGGCTGAACGGCGTGAGCCAGCCGAACGCGTCGCCGGCATAGGCGCCGTCGGTCACCGGAATGCCTTGCAGGAACGCGCCCAGCACGATGCCCTGGAAGAACGTCGCGCCCGCCGAGCCGCCGATGAACGCGAGATCCCACAGGTGTTTGGTGCGATTGGCCTTGGCGCGGATCTCGAATGACACGCCGCGAAAGATCAGGCACACCAGCATGAAGATCAGCGGCAGATACAGCGCGGACAGCACGGTCGAATACACCACCGGAAACACCGCGAACAGCGCGGCGCCGCCGAGCACCAGCCAGGTTTCGTTGCCGTCCCAGACGGGCGCGACGGTGTTCATCATCAGGTCGCGTTCCTTCTCGTCGGGGAAGAACGGGAAGACGATGCCGATGCCCAGATCGAAGCCGTCCAGCACGACGTACATGAAAAGGCCCAACGCGATGATCGCGGCCCACACGACGGTTACGTCCATTTTCTTTCTCGCAAGTGGTTGGGTTATGGTTCGACTCAGGCGGCGTCGATCATCTGCTCGACGACGGACAGCGGGCGGCGCGCGGTCTGATTCGGCTCATGGCGCGGCCCGCCATGCGGCGTGAGTCCCGGCAGCGCCGGACCCGAGCGCATCAGCTTGAGCATGTAGTAGATGCCGGTGCCGAACACCAGGAAGTAGACGACCACGAAGGCCATCAGCGAGATGCCGACTTGTTGCGTGCTCAGCGGCGACACGGCCTGCGAGGTGCGCATCACGCCGTACACGACCCACGGCTGGCGGCCCGCTTCGGTGGTGACCCAGCCGGCCAGCAGCGTGATGAAACCGGTCGGGCCCATCGCGACGGCGCAGCGCTGGAACCACTTCGATTCGAACAGGCGTTCGCGGCGGCGCAGCGCCCACGCGGCCAGCGACATCACGATCATCAGCACGCCGAGCCCGGCCATGATGCGAAAGCTCCAGAACACCACCGTCGAGTTCGGGCGGTCCTGCGGCGGGAATTCCTTGAGGCCGCGAATTTCGCCGTCCCAGCTATGCGTGAGGATCAGGCTGCCCAGGTGCGGAATCGACACGGCGTAGCGGGTGGTCTCCGCCTTCATGTCCGGAATGCCGAACAGGTTCAGCGCGGTGCCGCCTTTTTCGGTGTCCCACAGGCCTTCGATCGCGGCGATCTTCGCCGGCTGATACTGGCGCGTGTTCAGACCATGCTGATCGCCGACGAACGCCTGGATCGGCGTGAGGATCAGCAGCAGCCATAGCGCCATCGAGAACATTTTCTTCACGGCCGGATCGCGCCGTCCGCGCAGCAGATGCCATGCGCCCACCCCCGACACCACCAGCCCCCCGACGATGAACGCCGCGAGCGCCATATGCGCGAGCCGGTACGGGAACGACGGATTAAAGATGATCTTGAACCAGTCGAGCGGCACGACGTGGCCGTTCACGACCTCGAAGCCTTGCGGCGTCTGCATCCAGCTATTGGACGCGAGAATCCAGAAGGTCGAGATCAGCGTGCCGATCGCCACCAACAGCGTGGCGCCGAAGTGAGCGCGCGGACTCACGCGCTGCCAGCCGAACAGCATGATGCCGAGGAAGCCCGCTTCGAGAAAGAACGCGGTCATGACCTCGTACATCAGCAGCGGTCCGGTGATGGGGCCCGCGAAACTGGAGAAGCCCGACCAGTTGGTGCCGAACTGATAGCTCATCACCACCCCGGAGACGACGCCCATGCCGAAGGCCACTGCGAAAATCTTTGACCAGAACAGGCAAAGATCTTTGTAGTACGCCTTGCCGGTTTTCAGCCAACGCCATTCGAGGACGGCAATGAAACTGGCGAGGCCGATGCTGAGTGCCGGAAACACGATGTGAAACGAGACGGTGAACGCAAACTGGATGCGGGCGAGATCGAATGCCGATAGTGCTGAGTTCATGAGCGTGTTGTGCGTGATGGCCGCGAGAGCGGACTACGCGCGTCGACCGGTGTCGGTGCGCACTGCGGTTGGCAGATGGCGCAAGAGTAGGGGATGAGGAAACTTTCTGCTGCACCGCGACGTGCGTCAAAAAACCACCTTGTTTTAAGCCGATTTTGCTTCTTAGGGCGACAACTCTTTGATGGGTATCAAGTTTTCCTGATTATCTTTGCGTGCTGGTTCTGCCCGTCTGCGCTGAAACTGCGTCAATCGACCGCGCTGCAGCAATGCGCGTCGCCGCCTTCGTGCGCACTGGCCAGGACCTGGTGTTTGCCCGTGGCCCGCTTGACTTCAACATTTCCTGAGCATAAAGTTTTATTCACATGCAGGAATTAATGGCCGCTACCGTCAGCCGGCCATCAGGAGACAAGCCTTGCTCAATCTCACGCCGGGTTCGCTCGCGGGCCTTCGCATCGTCGATCTGTCACGCGTGCTGGGTGGTCCGTATTGCACGCAGATCCTCGCCGACCACGGCGCGGACGTGATCAAGGTCGAACCGCCCAACGGCGACGAAACCCGCACCTGGGGCCCGCCGTTCGACGGCGACACGGCCTCGTACTTCCTCGGCGTGAACCGCAACAAGCTGGGCGTGGCGCTCGACCTGACGCAGCAAAGCGAACGCGCGAAGCTGCTGCAATTGCTCGACAGCGCCGACGTGCTGGTCGAAAACTTCAAGATCGGCACGCTGGAGCGCTGGGGGCTCGGCTATGACACGCTGCAGGAGCGTTTTCCGCGGCTCGTGCATTGCCGGGTGTCCGGCTTCGGCACGGTCGCGGCGTTGATCATCAATTTTCCGGATGTCAGGCAGCAGCGCGAGCGCATCGACGCGCACGCCAAGGCCGCGCTGATGATGGCGAGCGTGCTGCTCGCGGCCGGCGCGTTCACCGGCATCATGTCCGGCACCGGCATGCTTACGGCGATGGCGCAGGTGCTGGTGCAACACGTGCCGGTCGAGCATGCGCGCCATATGCCGCTCGTGCTCGTGCTCGTGTCGATGCCGCTCAGCCTGCTGTTCGATCCCGACTCGTTTTATTTCGGCATCCTGCCGGTGCTCGCCGAGAGCGGCAAGCTGCTCGGCGTGCCGCCGATCCAGATGGCGCAGGCCGCGTTGCTCGGCCAGATGACGACCGGCTTTCCGGTCAGTCCGTTGACGCCCGCGACGTTTCTGATCGTCGGCCTGACGGGCGTCGAACTCGCCGAGCACCAGAAGTTCACGATTCCGTTTCTTTTCGCCGCCACCGTCATCATGGTGTTGACCGCGGTGCTGGTCGGCGTGTTTCCGCTTTGAGCGCGCCGTGTTGCGCGCTGCGCGTGCTCCATGAAACGCAAGTACCTCACGGGACGTTGAAATGAATTTCGAACTCACTGAAGACCAGCAATCGATTCGGGCCGCCATCGAAAAGCTCTGCGAACAATACGGCGACGAGTACTGGCTCGTGCGCGATCGCGAAGGCGGCTTCCCGCATGACTTCCATCGCACGCTGGCCGACGCGGGCTGGCTCGGCATCGCGATGGCGCCGGAGTATGGCGGCTCCGGCCTCGGCATGACCGAAGCGTCGAACGCTATCTGCGGGAGTGTATGATTCCGAGGCTCGCGCCCGTGAGTCCGCAGATGATCCTGTGTTTCATCGCGGAGAAGGTGCTGGGCCTGCCGAAGTCGTACTGACGTTTCTCCCGACCGCCATGGATGTCAAACTCGTTGCCCGAACGCTAGACCTGTTCGAATTGTTCGCCGCCGAGCAACGGCCGCTGCCGCTCACCGAACTGGCGCGTTTGCTCAACGTGCCGGTGTCGAGCTGTCTCGCGCTGGCTCGCACGCTGGTGAGCCGCGGCTATCTGGTCGAGGTCAGGAAGCGCGGCGGCTACTATCCGACGCGGCGCTTGCAGATGCTCGCCAGTGCGATCAATGCGGTCGATCCGGTGGTCGAGATCGTGCATCCGCGCCTCGTCGAGTTGCGCGATGCGAGCGGCGAGACTGCGGTGCTCGGCAAGATTCAGGGCACCGCCGTGGTGTATCTCGACGTGGTGGAGTCGACCAAGGCGATTCGCTACACGCGTACGCCGGGCGAGTTGCGGCCCCTGCATGCGAACTCGATCGGCAAGGCGATTTTCGGCGAGCTGGATGCGGCCGCGCAGCAGGCGCTCGGCGCGCAACTGTCGTTCGAACGCTTTACCGCGGCGACGGTGGCCGATCTGCCCGCGCTCGTCGCGCAAGCGGCGGCGGCGAAGGCGAAGGGCTGGTGCGCCAATCTCGGCGAGAGCGCGCCGGAGCTGTCGGCGATCGCGGTGGCGGTGACGATCGGCGGCGATCTGTATGGGCTTTCGGTGGTGGGGCCGACCGAGCGCATTCAGAAAGGTCAGAAGGCGCATGCCGCGCACTTGCTGCGTGTGAAGCAGGCGATCGAAGTGCAGGAGCAGCAGGAACAAGTGGACTAGGCCCGGCGATCCGCCGTGCGCTTGCGCTTGCTTGTGTGCCCGACGCGGCATGCGTGCGGCTCGGGTGCAACGCCATGTGCAGTCCGCGCACGCCCCATGCCGCCAGCAGCGCCGTCTTGCGCGGGCACGCCGCATGCGGTTCAACACGGATCGAGCCGCGGCCCGTCATCAACCGACAATCAGCCCATTCGAACCGACTTCCTCTGGGTCGCCAGCTAGCCAACGGATGGGTTTGCCTCTACCATGCACACAGCCAGCTATCGGCGTTTTCGAGTGAACGCACGCTTCGAGCGGCCCGCGCGCCGCGTAGCCAACCATTCAAGTCGTTATTCCCGTTATTCGTTTCGAATAGTCATGCCGACGCGCCCGTGAGAGACCTTCCGGCGCGCGTCGCGAATCCGTCATGAACATGCAGTGCAGGGCAGGCCGTGCTTGAACCGGCGTCCTGTCGTGTGCCGCGCGATGGTTCTGGAGCAAGCTTCATCCACCTGCCGGCGACGGCAGACTTCATCCACCAGGAGTCAGCAGATGAGCACGATCAAGACGAAAGACGGTACGGCAATTTTCTACAAGGACTGGGGCAAGGGCCGCCCGGTCGTGTTCTCGCACGGCTGGCCGTTGAGCGCGGATGCATGGGATGCGCAGATGCTGTTTCTCGGCAGCAAGGGGTTTCGCGTGATCGCGCATGACCGCCGCGGCCACGGCCGCTCGGAGCAGCCGTGGGACGGCAACGACATGGATACCTATGCGGACGATCTCGCCGCGCTGATCGAACACCTCGACCTGAAGGACGCCACGCTCGTCGGCCATTCGACCGGCGGTGGGGAAGTCGCGCATTACATCGGCCGGCATGGCACACAACGCGTCGCGAAGGCTGTGCTGATCGGCGCGGTGCCGCCGTTGATGGTGAAGACCGGGAACAATCCGAATGGCACGCCGATCGACGTGTTCGACGGGATTCGCAAGGGCGTGGTCGACGACCGCTCGCAGTTTTTCAAGGATCTGGCGATGCCGTTTTACGGCTACAACCGGCCGAACGCGAAGGTATCGCAAGGCGTGATCGATTCGTTCTGGGTGCAGGGCATGGCCGGCTCGATCAAAGGACTGTACGACTGCATCAAGCAGTTCTCCGAGGTCGACTACACCGAAGATCTGAAGAAGATCGACGTGCCGACGCTGGTGTTGCACGGCGACGATGACCAGATCGTACCGATCGATGCGGCGGGCCGTCAGACCGCGAAGATCGTGAAGAATGCGACGCTCAAGGTCTATCCGGGTGGCCAGCACGGCATGTGCACCGTCGAGGCCGACAAGGTGAATGCCGATCTGCTGGAGTTTATCGGCTCGTGATGCGATGACCGCTCACGCAGTCGGCCAGCCGACGCGCGCCGCTCGCCGCAATGCCGAGCGAACCACCAGCCGGTGGAACGGCGCGATCGCGAGAATGTAGAAGCGCCCGAGCCCATTGTGGCAATGCACGACGGTGGACAGCACCAGAAAGCGCGCACGGCCGTCGCGCGTGTTGCGGGTTTGCTGCAGCACCGACAGCCGGAAGTCCAGATGACTGTCGTTCTCGCCGAGGATGATCTCGTGCGCG
Organism: Paraburkholderia ultramafica; assembly: GCF_902859915.1. GTDB lineage: Bacteria > Pseudomonadota > Gammaproteobacteria > Burkholderiales > Burkholderiaceae > Paraburkholderia > Paraburkholderia ultramafica. The sequence goes on along the minus strand of NZ_CADIKK010000032.1, from coordinate 26,710 downwards.
CTGCGCGTGTAGATCCTGAAGATGTCGACGCGCTCCCGCGAACCGGCCGACCCTGCCGTGCGCAACTGCTTCGCTGTCTTGAGCCCGAAGCGGGCGACCAGCGCATCGCGCAGCCCCATCAGTTTCGCCACCCATCCCGCCTGATGCGCGAACAGAAAACGCGCCAGCAATTCCGGATCATCGATCGCATTGTCGGGCAGGCGGACCGCGTACGCGTCGGCGAGATCCGGCGCGTTGTACAGCCGGGTCACAGCGGATTCGGCTGGCAGGGCGACAGATTGCACGGAGCGGTGGGTGTTGGGCATGGTGACGTGCTGCGCTGAAAATTAAGCGGGCTCGACGGGCGCGTCGGCATCCGCAACGGCGGCGGCGGTGATGGCGGCGCGTTGACTCGCCAGTTCACAAGCGGGACAAGTCTACGCGTGCTGGCGGGCGGTTGCGTCGGAGGGCTCGGCGGGCGCCCCGCAGTGCACCGCATCGGAGGGAAAAATTTTAGCCCTTTGTCATACGACGTCGCATAAATTGGTGTGGATGCATCTACTTGTTTGTTAAGAAAAAGTTTTAATTGTTCCAATATGATTAAGGGTAAATGCCTGGTTGAAATTAGCTTGGTCATCGTCGATAGTACGTTATCGTACAACTAACGTGTGTTATGCAGGCGCTATCCCCCGCCGCTCAACCGCTAGCTGTACCCCCAGTTCGATTGCGCACGGCGCAGGAAAGGAACCCCCTATGAAAAGGATTGCCCTGAGTGGCGCCGGCGGCCAGCTCGGCTCCGTCGTGCGCGCTGCGTTGATTGCGCGCGGTACGCCGTTGCGTTCGGCAGCAGGCTCGAAAGCGCTGACGCCTCTGGTCGACGGCGAGGACGTGATGCACGGCGACCTGCGCGAGCCGGCGGTCGTCGATCGCCTGCTCGAAGGCATGGACGTGTTGATCCACTTCGCCGGCACGAGCGTCGAGCGTCCGCTGCCCGAAATCATCGAGAACAATTTGCGCGGGCTGGTCGAGGTGTACGAAGGCGCGCGCCGGCAAGGTGTGAAGCGCATCGTGTTCGCCAGTTCGAATCACGCGATCGGCATGTATCCGGTCACCGAGCGGCTCAGTCTCGACTGTGAACTGCGCCCGGACGGCTTCTATGGCCTGAGCAAGGTGTGGGGCGAAGCGCTGGCGAGAATGTACTGGGACAAGCACGGCATCGAGAGCGTTTGCGTGCGCATCGGCAGTTGCCTCGAACGGCCGACCGAGCCGCGCCACCTGAGCACGTGGCTCGGTCATCGTGATCTGATGCACTTCCTCGACCGCTGTGTCGAAGCGGAGAACGTCGGATTCCTGACTATCTGGGGCGTGTCCGCCAACACGCGCAGCTGGTGGGACAACAGCGGCGCCGAGCGTCTGGGCTATCTGCCGACCCAGGATTCCGAGGTCTACGCCGCGGAGATCCTCGCGCGGCCCAATCCGCTCGACGCGTTGGGTCAACGCTTCCAGGGCGGCAGCTTTGTCGGTATCGATTATTCGCGCGAAGACGGCGGTCCGGACGGCTCGGCCGCCACGGCGGCGCGGCCGGTCTGACACGCGCAGCATTACGAGGAGACGCAGTCATGAGAATCAAGGGCATTCGCTGGTGGATGGTCAGTCTGGTCGCGGCCGGGCTGATCATCAATTACCTCGCGCGCAATACGCTGTCGGTCGCCGCACCGACGCTGATGAAGGACCTCAACATCAGCACGGAGCAATACTCTCACGTGGTCGTCGCGTGGCAGCTTTGCTATGCGTTCATGCAGCCGGTGGCGGGCTATGTGCTCGACACCGTGGGCACCAAGGTCGGCTTTGCGGCGTTCGCGCTGGCATGGTCGCTGGCCTGCGCGGCAGCGGCGTGGGCGACGGGCTGGCGCAGCCTCGCGTTTTTCCGCGGCCTGCTCGGTCTCGCGGAAGCGGCCGGCATTCCGGCCGGCGTGAAAGCGACCAGCGAATGGTTTCCCGCGAAGGAACGTTCGGTCGCGATCGGCTGGTTCAACATCGGCTCGTCGATCGGCGCCTTGCTGGCGCCGCCGCTGGTGGTCTGGGCGCTGTTGCGCGGACAGTGGCAACTGGCGTTCGTGATCGTCGGCGTGGCGGGGATCGTCTGGAGCTTGCTGTGGATGGTGCTGTACAAGCATCCGCGCAAGCAGAAGCTGTTGGGCGCCGACGAGCGCGAGTACATCCTCAGCGGGCAAGAGGCGAAGCACTCCGACGTCGGCGCTCCGAAGCGGAGTTGGCGCGCGATGCTGGTCAGCCGCGATTTCTGGGCGATCGGTATTCCGCGGATGCTTTCCGAGCCGGCCTGGCAGACCTTCAACGCTTGGATTCCGTTGTACATGATGACCGAGCGTCACATGAACCTGAAGGAAGTAGCGCTGTTCGCATGGATGCCGTTTCTGGCCGCGGACATCGGCTGCGTGCTCGGCGGTTATCTGAGCCCGCTGTTTCACAAGTACGCGAAGGTCTCGCTGTTCACGTCGCGCAAGATGGTGTTCGTCGTCGGCGCGCTGTTCATGATCGGACCGGCATGCGTCGGTCTGGTGGCGAGTCCTTATACGGCGGTGGCGTTGCTGTGCGTCGGCGGGTTTGCGCACCAGACTCTGTCGGGCGCGTTGTACGCGATCACCTCCGACATGTTCGGCAAGAACGAGGTCGCCACCGCGACGGGTATGGGCGGGATGGCGGGTTATCTGGGCGCCGCAGCGTTCACGGTGCTGTTCGGTATCCTCGTCACGCAGATCGGTTACAGCCCCCTGTTCGTCGTGCTGGCCGTGTTCGACCTGATCGCCGCCGCCGTGGTGTGCCTGATGGCGAAGAGCACCGACAAGGTGCCCGAGCCGCACTGGACTACGGCGGGTGCGGTTGGCGCCAAGTAAGTGACGGTGAGTTCCGGAAGCGTGATTTAGCGTGACGGGAAAAGCAGAAGCGGAAGCGGGGTCTAGCAGGCTCTTGAATTTCGGTCCCGTGTAAACGGGCTTTGAGGGACAGGCGTTATGGATATCGTGTTCATGATTTTTGGCAGCGGATGCGATGCGCGGACTGGATGAGATGCAGGAACCCCTGTTTACCACGGTAAAACTGGAGGATTTCGTCCCGGCGGATCATCCGCTGCGACCAGTCCGGCTGCTGGTCAATGAAGCGTTGAAACGGCTCAATGGGCTGTTCAGGCGTCATCTATGCGGACAGCGGCCGGAGACCATTTCTCGGTAGATGGCACGCCGATTCAGGCGTGGGCCAGTTATAAGAGCTTTCCGCCGCAAGGACGGCTCGGACGATGGACTGCCGGCAAAGGGCGGACGCAATGCTGACACCTACTGGAAGGGCCAGCCGCGCAGCAACGCCACACATGAGTCGAGCACGGATCCGGATGCGCGTCTGTTCAACAAGAGCGGCAAGAGCCCGGCCATCCTCTGTTACCACGGACACGTCCTGATGGAGAACCGTTCGGGGCTGGTGGTCGGCGCCGTGGCCAGTCATGCGGATGGTTTTTCGGAGCGGGTCAGTGTGCTGCGACTACTCGACTATGTGCCCGGCACACACGCGAAGACCGTGGGCGCCGACAAGATTTATGACACGCGCGACTTCGTGAGCGATTGCCGCGCCCATAGACAGGAAAGCCCGGCCGAAGCGGGGCAATTGAATTAGCCATGAATGGCGTAGCTGCTCTTAATCGTTCGTGATTGAATGTAGATCATGCAGAAACTCGTTTTGTTGCTTTCTAATCGAATAGTGGCAACGTGCCGCCATGACATCATATAATTCTATATGATCCCTTTGCGCTCTTTCTTTCTGTGACGGATATTCAAGTTTAATCGCGAGATCACAAGCCTTCGCCGCATCGTCTTGCGCTCGCATGTATCCGCTCAATTCGATCCTGTTCGCGCTAGTAACGCCGCGCGCTAACTTGATTGCATTGAAGACTTTCTTGTTATCAGCCTCCAGGCTCTTGGCATGAATTTCGTAACAGTCGAAATCTCCGAATCCACCACCGCCAAGGTGCTGCGTGCAGTTCGAATAATTGATGACTTCATCGGCATATATCGACTGAAAGCCACTTAGTGCCATTGCTGCCACAAGGGACTTGACCGATTTATATAGCAATGCCTTTCCCATGTCGCGCATCGTAATTCCCAGTTTCAAAAAGTCGTGCTTCAAGAGCGCGCCGCCACTCAATCCCACGGGCGCGATATGTACGAATATACGCTGGTAAAGCAGCATATTCACCGGTATTGATTTTATCAACTAATTTCGCAATTCCGTGTCCCGATCCCGCATTAAAAGCCATGCTTACCAGTGCATCATATTCGCATTGGTGCAATGGAACGTGTACCCGACGATTAATCGCAGACCCGGATTCTGCCAAGTTAATTTTTGAAAGCTCTCGTGCGCGCTCTACCGAAATCGCATCGCCCACATGCAAATGATCCGAAGGAATAACTTTATGCCCGAATCCGACTGTAGGATACCCCTTGCTATCGACATAAACTTTTAGAATCATTCCATCAACGACGGGCATGCCCATATAGGTGCCATTCAAAACGCCACTTTCACATACAGCCATAAACGCTATTCCATCATTCGACAGCTGCCACGGCTTACAAAGTCGGCCCGATTGGACATTCACGCATGAATTCGGATTGGTGTTTGTTAGTACGGTTGCAAGCGCATCAGGCATTAGGCCTCCTGTCTGTGACCAAGATAAACGCGGACGGCTTGCGCTCCGTCTGTTTCGTGGCGCGCAGTGCGTCCGTATGAGTCAGTGACGCCGTGAATCAGCGTGCCGTGCGAAGCAAGGGTGTAATAGGTATCGGCGAGTGGCGAACCATTCGCATCGCGAAGCGTGAATTGTTCGTCGTATCCGGTGCTTTGCGCGGATGCTAGTGCAGCCGGCGTAGCAGCGGCCGGCGCGCCGCTAGCGCTATCGATGTACGTGCAGCTACGCGCATAGACCGACACGATGCGCGGGTGCCGCTCGCATTTGCAGAGCACGATATCGCCGTCAATAGCTTCCTTCGCGCCCAAGATTTCGTCCCAGCCGCGCAGATAGTCCGATATTCGCGCACCTGCGGCAATTTCGCCGACAGACTGGCACACTGAACACCACGCCTTATGTCCGAGATGCGTCTGCCCGCGTGACTTCCCGTCCGGGCCCTGGATAGTTGCATGAGGTGTGCCGCCGATAACATGGCTGTTGCCTCCGTTATCAAGCGGATCGTCTTCCACAACCGCATAGTAGACAGTCAATTACGCCTCCCGGTGGCCGATGTAAAGAGCCAGGCGGTGTGCGTCGTCCGTCTCATAACGCGCGGTCTTGCCCGACGGATCGGTAACACCGTGCACCAGTTCACCAGAAGGCATACGCACGGTGTAATACGTATTGGAGAGCGCGTTACCTGCCGCATCGGTTAGTGTGAATTGCTCGTCGTACTTCAGGCGTTGCGTGGGCGTAACGTCCGCGCGTGAGCTTTCCGCGTTGCCCCGGTCATGAATGATCCAGCTACGTCCATAGACCGCGATGATGCGCGGGTGGTCAGCGCAGTTGCATATCACAAAGTCACCGCCCACCGCCTGGTCCTGCATGCCCCCTGTCAGGTCGATCATGCGGCCACCCTTGCGGACGGGTACGCCTTTCGTGATGAGGCCCACACTTTTGCAGACGCCACACCACGCCTGGTGTCCGATGAACGCCGCGCGACGGTTGCGGCCGGTTTCATCAGCGATCAGGAAGGTACTGGAGCCATTCAGCACATAACCGCCAGAGCCGTTGTCCAGCGGATCGCCCTCGACCGCTGCATAGTACGTTCCCGGCATTCAAGCCTCCCTATGCCCAGGATAGGCCGCGAGCCGCAAACGTCCACGATCTTCGACCCATGATCCACCCGCGAGCGTGGCGATAATGGCGGGCGGAGTCGGACATTTGCACAGCACGATATCGCCATCCAGCGCCACCTCGCGCGCAGTGTGGTAGTGAAGTCGGTATGGGCCACCCGCCTTGGCGAGAATCCCAGTGCTTTTGCATTTCTCGCAGGACACCTCGTTTCCGGGTAGCGCGGTTTTATGCCCGTGAAAGCGAAAGCCGGTAGTCTGCTCGTAATCGAGAATCTGGCCGCCGCTCGTCAATGTATCGCCGACTACGGCAATTCGACGCCTCATGATGCCCCCCCGTTACGGGGCCGCCAGCGCGGCACCGTGTTCATCAATGGGAACAAAGATCGTGGACGTTTGCGGCTCGCGGTGCGGGCTGTCGGTAATCACATCGCCGTTATCCAGCAGACTGCCAACGACCGCATAGCGGTTCTGTTCGTTGCCAGGAATGCCGATGCCCGTAATGATGCGTGCGCGGCTTCCGTCCTGATACTCGACAAAATCGCCAATGCTCGCGGCCTTGCGGTGCGTTCGTTCGACTTCCCATAGGCTTGACACTTCGCGCACGATGCCGCCCCGTGCCGTAGTTGCACCGCGCACGGCGAAGCGGTCCAGGGGTTTGCGCGGTGGCGGCGTCCAGTTTGCATCGAACAGGCCCGGCACCGGTTCATCGTCGGGGACGCAGACGCCCATTTCCAGGTGTCCCCAGGGCGTTTCGATGATCCGGTCGCCGTTCGTGAGGCGGCTACCGACTAGCGCGGCGGGGTGGTCCCCAAACACGGCCGCATATCCTGCGCCGTCAATGATGGCGGCTTCGCTGCCGTCGCTATAGGTAACGATATCGCCGACCCGCGCGATGGGAAGCCCGCAAATCTTCGACCCATAGCCGGTACTGACGCGTCCACCGCGTTCCGTGAGCGCGCCAACGGTTGCGAAGCGGTGAAGCGTCCCTTTGGGTTCCTGTTTCGACATTTCCAGTTCTCCTAAAGACAAAAAAGCGCCATTGACGCGATGTTCACGAAGCTGGCGCGCGGGGCGTCTGAGTCGCACGCCAAATTTCTTCGATCCTTCACCTATTCTTTTTGAAGCGCAATCAGGTAAGGTCAAAAAATGGTTACAGATCAATGCGTATTGGCTATATTTGCAAGAATTGACATTCACCAGATTCCGGCTAGTTGGGGCCTCAATCGGGATGGTCGAAATCTGTCCCGATTCGGGAAACCCGCGCTAGCCGGTTTATGTATTTCTGGTCCTGGTTTTTCCCGCTCCAGTCCCGCCTCTGCACTGCGCGACGCATTGCGTCATGCCGTTGAGTGTGGCGGCCTGTCTTCGCTCGGCGTGCTCCATCAGGGCGTGCTGTCCGCTTCCACGCTAACCGGTACGGATGCAACCGCGCAGGCCGCGCGCATCCGTCGCCAGCTAGACCGCCTCGCGCCGCTACCGCGCGCTGCTCGTACTGGCCTACGCGCCGCAAGCGCTCAAGTGCTCAAGTGCTCAAGTGCTCAAGTGCTCAAGTGCTCAAGTGCTCAAGTGCTCAAGTGCTCATGTGGCGCGCGTTGCTGTTCCGGCAGTTATCAAAATTCAGAATGGACCGACGCAAATGCGCGTCGCCGAGGGCCTCGAATTCGTCGTCACGCACGTGCGGCAGCCTCGCCTCAGCACAAGTGGCGCCGCACGTAACCCGTGGCGCAGCACGTGTCCAGGCGGTATGGGATAATCGCGAAGTTTGCCCGGAGCGCGGCTCAAAAGGTTGTTTGCACCGGCGCCCGAGGGGCCTTTATTCCCGTGGCCCGCATCCTGTCCGCGATATTTCTTCAACAACCACAATGCCCGCATACCGTTCCAAAACCTCCACCGCCGGCCGCAACATGGCGGGGGCGCGCTCCCTGTGGCGCGCCACCGGCATGAAAGACGAAGACTTTTCCAAGCCGATCATTGCGGTGGTCAATTCGTTCACCCAGTTCGTGCCTGGACACGTGCACCTGAAGGACCTGGGCCAGCTCGTCGCGCGCGAGATCGAGGCCGCGGGTGGCGTGGCCAAGGAGTTCAACACCATCGCCGTCGATGACGGCATCGCGATGGGCCACGACGGCATGCTGTATTCGCTGCCCAGTCGCGACATCATCGCGGACTCGGTGGAATACATGGTCAACGCGCACTGTGCCGACGCGATGGTGTGCATCTCCAACTGCGACAAGATCACCCCCGGCATGCTGATGGCCGCGATGCGGCTCAACATCCCGGTGATCTTCGTTTCCGGCGGCCCGATGGAAGCCGGCAAGACGCGCCTCGCCAATCCCGCCACCGGCACCATCGAGTTCAAGAAGCTCGACCTGGTGGACGCGATGGTGATCGCCGCCGACAAGGCCTATTCTGACGCCGACGTGGCCGAGGTAGAGCGCTCCGCGTGCCCGACCTGCGGCTCGTGCTCGGGCATGTTCACGGCCAACTCGATGAACTGCCTCACCGAGGCGCTGGGCCTGTCGCTGCCCGGCAACGGCACGGTGGTCGCCACCCACGCGGACCGCGAGCAGCTCTTCAAGCGCGCTGGCCGCCGCATCGTGGAACTGGCCCGCCAGTACTACGAAGAGGAGCAGGCGTCGATCCTGCCGCGCGCGGTGGGCTTCAAGGCGTTCGAGAACGCGATGACGCTGGACATCGCGATGGGCGGCTCGACCAACACGATCCTGCACCTGCTGGCGATCGCGCGCGAAGCGGACATCGACTTCACGATGACCGACATCGACCGCCTGTCGCGCGTCGTGCCGCAGCTGTGCAAGGTGGCGCCCAATACCAACAAGTACCACATCGAAGACGTGCACCGCGCGGGCGGCATCATGGCTATCCTCGGCGAGCTGGAGCGCGCCGGCAAGCTGCACACCGACGTGCCCACGGTGCACGCCGCCACGCTCAAGGACGCGCTGGATCAGTGGGACATCACCCGCACCCAGGATGAAGCCGTCAAGAACTTCTACCTGGCTGGCCCGGCCGGCGTCCCCACGCAGGTGGCGTTCAGCCAGAACACTCGCTGGCCGAGCCTGGATCTGGATCGCGCCGAGGGCTGCATCCGCTCGTACGAGCACGCGTTCTCGAAGGAAGGCGGCCTCGCGGTGCTGACGGGCAACATCGCGCTCGATGGCTGCGTGGTGAAGACCGCCGGGGTGGACGAGAGCATTCTCGTGTTCGAGGGCACGGCTCACGTCACCGAATCGCAGGACGAGGCGGTGGAGAACATCCTCGCCGGCAAGGTCAAGGCCGGCGACGTGGTGATCGTGCGCTACGAAGGCCCGAAGGGTGGCCCCGGCATGCAGGAGATGCTCTATCCGACGAGCTACATCAAGTCCCAGGGTCTGGGCAAGGCGTGCGCGCTGCTGACGGACGGCCGCTTCTCGGGCGGCACCTCGGGCCTGTCGATCGGCCACTGTTCGCCTGAGGCGGCGGCTGGCGGCGCGATCGGTCTCGTGCGCGACGGCGACAAGATCCGCATCGACATTCCGCAGCGCATGATCAACGTGCTGCTGTCCGACGAGGAACTGGCGCGCCGCCGCGAAGAGCAGAACGCGAAGGGGTGGAAGCCGGCCAAGCCGCGTCCGCGCAAGGTGTCCGCGGCTCTCAAGGCCTACGCGAAGCTGGTCATGTCGGCCGACAAAGGCGCGGTGCGCGACCTGTCGCTGCTGGACGATTGATCTTGCGACGGGCTGCGTGCCCGTCTGCTTCAAGGCCGCTCTTCGGAGCGGCTTTTTTTCGCCTGCTCATTTTGCCGATTCGCTTGGGGCGTGATGCTTTGTATGCGGCGAGCGCCGGAGTAGCCGGTTGTAGCGTCGCGTCACATCACGTCGCGGCAGGGCAAAGACGAACGATCGCAGGATCGTTCGCCTTTGCCCCGCTGCGTTTGCGCTTAGCGCTGATCGACGACCGTCGTGTTGTAGGTCGTCGAGCCGATCATGACGTTTTTCAACGTAATGCCGTTGACGTTGTACGCGTAGATCGGCCCAGGTGTGCTCGCGCTAGCCGGTCCGGCGCAGACCGCGGTGCCCAGGTTGCAGTTCGAGATCGTGACGCCGGTGATCGGCGGAATGGTCGGCGTTGGGGCTGCGCCGTTATAGTCGAACGCGACCGGCCCCTGCGCGACGATCGCCTGAAAACACGAACCCGTCGCGCCGTTGGACGTGACGTTGCTCGCTTGCACGTTCGAGATGTTCACGTTCTGCACGACGGCCGGACGGGTTCGGAGCGCGTCGTTGGCCGGCTGGTAATCGCAGTCGAATGTGATCAGGCCGCCCCGTGCCGCCGACGGGTTGGCCGCCGTCGCCGTGACCACGCCGAGCGGCACGGTGGCGTTGATCGGGCTGCCCTTCAGCAACGCGCTGCCGTAGCCGGCGCCTTTCAGGCTCACGCCGTTGGGCAGCGAGACCGTATCGACATAGAAGTTCTTCACGAAGCCGCCGCGATTCATGTTCGTCTTGATGCGAATCGCGATGTTCAGCGGATTGGTCGCCCAGTTCTGGTTGAGCATCTGCAGATTGCGCGCGTAGATGTTCTGCACGCCGCCGCCCATTTCGCTGCCGAGCGTGATGCCGTCGTGCCCGCTGTTCATCGTGCAGTTCTGGATCACGTGATTCTGCGCGGGGCCGTACTGCGTATCGAGATCCTTGCCCGACTTGATCGCGATGCAGTCGTCGCCGGTGTTGAAGGTTACGCCGTCGCAGAGCACGTTGTTGCACGCGTCCGGGTCGAAGCCGTCGTTATTCGGCCCGCCAAGAAGTGTCCGATGACGGCGGAGCCGTGGTCGTTGCGAATGTGCTCAGGCCGCGCGTGCACGCACGCGCCGTTCCATCGGCTCCATCTGCATGGGGCGGGCGGAACGGCGCGGCGCGAAAAGGCGTGCGGCTTTAACTTTGAGCAGGCTGTTGGCCGATCTCGTGATTGGCGAGCACTTCGAGCGCGCGCACCATCGCGGAGTGATCCCACGCCTTGCCGCCATGCGCGACGCACGCATTGAACAGCGCCTGGCAGGTGGCGGTGTTCGGCAGCGAAACGCCGAGCGCTTGCGCGGTCGACAGCGCGAGGTTCAGATCCTTCTGGTGCAGCTCGATGCGGAAGCCCGGATCGAAGGTGCGCCTGGTCATCCGCTCGCCGTGCACTTCGAGAATGCGCGACGACGCGAAGCCGCCCATCAGCGCTTCACGCACGCGTGCCGGATCGACGCCGGCCTTCGACGCGAGCAGCAGCGCTTCGCCGACCGCCTCGATCGTCGCGGCGACGATCACCTGATTGGCGACCTTGCACACCTGGCCGGCGCCGACTGCGCCGATCAGTGTGACGTTCTTGCCCATCATGTCGAACAGCGGCTTGACGCTGTCGAAGGTCGCGGGTTCGCCGCCAACCATGATGGTTAGCGTTGCGGCCTTGGCGCCCACTTCGCCGCCCGACACCGGCGCGTCCAGATACTCCGCGCCGCGCTCGCGCACGCGCGCCGCGAATTCGCGCGTGGCCATCGGCGAGATCGAGCTCATGTCGACCACGATTTGTCCGGCGCGCAATGCGCTGGCGACGCCCTGTTCGCCGAACAGCACGCGCTCGACGTCCGGTGTGTCCGGCACCATGACGAAGATCACGTCGGCCTGCGCGGCCACCGCGGCGGGGCTGTCGCACGCGACGGCGCCGGCCTGGGTGAGATCGGCGGGCACGCCGCTGCGCGTGAACGCGGCGAGCGCGACGCCGTTCTTGAGAAGGTTGGCGGCCATGGGCTTGCCCATGATGCCGAGTCCGATAAAGCCTGCTTTTTGCATGGAATGCTCCGAAGATGTCATGGCGGCCGTGCTTGCGCCTGGCTTATGCGTAGCTTATGCCTGACTTGTGCCTGGGTTCAGGCCTGGCCCGCCTGTTTCTGCATGAAGTGTTTCTGAACCGTCTGCGCGGCGTTTTTCAGCAATCCCATATCCGCGCAGACCGCGATGACGCGGCAGCCCATCGACAGATAGCGCTCCGCGTCGGCCTGCACCGGGGCGAGGATGCCGCTTGCTTTGCCGGCCGCCTGGGCGCGCTCGAAGACGCGCGCAATCGCCTGCTGCACGTCGGGATGATTCGCGTTGCCGAGATGGCCGTACGAGGCCGCGAGGTCGGACGGACCGACGAAGACCGCGTCGATGCCGTCCACCGCGAGAATCTCGTCGATCGCGTCGACGGCTTTGCGGCTCTCGATCTGCACGATCACGCAGACGTTGTCGTTGGCGACCTCGAAGTAATCGGGTACCGTCGCATAGCGGTTGCCGCGATGGCTCACCGACACGCCGCGAATGCCCTGCGGCGGGTAGCGCGTCGCGGCGACCGCGCGGGCCGCGTCTGCGGCGCTCTCGATGAACGGCACCAGAAAGTTCGAGAAACCGCTGTCGAGGAGTCGCTTGATGAACACGCTGTCGTTGGCCGGCGGCCGCACGACCGGCGCGCTGGCGCTGTCCTTGAGCGACATCAGCTGGGGAATCAGCGTGAGCACGTCGTTCGGCGCGTGTTCGGCGTCCAGCAGCATCCAGTCGAAACCGATCGTGCCCAGCAGTTCCGTGACGATCGGGCTGGCGAGCGACGCCCAGCAGCCGATCTGGGTTTCACCGCCGCATACCGCGCGGCGGAAGCGATTGGGTAAGGCCTGGTAGGGCGTGACGGCTGGCATGCGATATCTCCTCGAACTGCGATGGATCGGGCGAGCTCCGACAGTGGCTAAACGCTATGTTATAGGTCGTCGTATGTCTTGTGGCAGATTAGCACCGAGGTCGTAGGTTGTAACGGGCACGTAAACCCGAATTCCCCACCAGACAAGCGTTTCGGGTTGCGCGGAAGGCTTGCTATGTTATAGGATGACCTATATCTAAAGCGTTCATTCAAGGAAAGCGAAAAATGTCGATTACCGGCGAAATGCTGATCGGCCGCAAAGCAGTACGCGGCGAGGAACAACCATTGCACGCGGTCAATCCCGCCACGGGGTCCGAGATCGCCGAGCCGGTTTTCGGCAGCGGCGGCGTCGCTCAAGTCCAGCTCGCGTGCGAACTGGCGCAGCAGGCGTTCGACCCGTACCGGCAACTGCCGCTGACGGTGCGCGCCGAGTTTCTCGAACGCATCGCCGACGGCATCACCGCGCTGGGCGACGCGCTGATCGAGCGGGCGCAGCAGGAATCCGGTCTGCCGAAGGCACGTCTCGAAGGCGAGCGCGGCCGCACGACCGGCCAGCTCAAACTGTTTGCGCAAGTGGTGCGCGCCGGCCAATGGCTCGCCGCAACCCTCGATTCGCCGCTGCCGGAGCGCAAGCCGCTGCCGCGCTCGGATCTGCGTATGCAGAAGGTCGCGCTCGGCCCGGTCGCGGTGTTCGGCGCCAGCAACTTCCCACTCGCGTTCTCGGTGGCGGGCGGCGACACGGCTGCGGCGCTCGCAGCCGGTTGCCCGGTCGTGGTGAAGGCGCACCGCGCGCACCTCGGGACCTCGGAGATGGTCGGCCGTGTGATTCAGCGCGTCGCGCAGGAAATGGACTTGCCTGAAGGCGTGTTCTCGCTGATCGTCGGCGCCGGCAATCTGGTCGGCGAAGCGCTGGTGTCGCATCCGGCGATCAAGGCGGTGGGCTTCACGGGTTCGCGCGCGGGCGGCACATCGCTGATGCGCGTCGCGGCGGCGCGTGCCGAGCCGATTCCGGTCTACGCGGAAATGAGCAGCATCAACCCCGTGTTCATGCTGCCGAACGCGCTGGCGCAACGCGGCGACAGCATCGCGCGCGGTTTCGTCGATTCGCTTGTGCTTGGCGCGGGGCAGTTCTGTACCAACCCGGGCCTCGCGATCGCCGTCGACAGCGACGCATTGAAGGGCTTCGTCGCGACGGCGTCGGAAGCGCTGAGCGGCAAGCCGGCCCAGACCATGCTGACCGCCGGCATCCACGCCGCGTATCAGGACGGCGAGAGCAAGCTGGCGGCGACCAGGGGCGTCGAGGCTGTGGCGCGCGGCGTCGAGGCAAACGGCCCGACGCAGGCTCGCGCGGCGCTGTTCGTGACCGATGCGCAGACGTTCCTCGCCAACCCGGCGCTGGAAGACGAAGTGTTCGGCCCGGTGTCGACCATCGTGCGTTGCAAGGACGAGCAGGAACTGCTGAAGGTTGCCGGGCACTTAGCCGGCCAGTTGACCGCGACGCTGCAGATGGACAGCGCCGACCTCGCCGCGGCGAAGCAGCTGGTGCCGATTCTCGAGCGCAAAGCCGGGCGGATTCTGGTCAACGGTTACCCGACGGGCGTCGAGGTGTCGCACGCGATGGTGCACGGCGGCCCGTTCCCGGCCACCTCGGACAGCCGCGCGACGTCGGTCGGCACGACGTCGATCGAGCGCTTCCTGCGCCCGGTGTGCTACCAGGACTTCCCGGCCGATCTGCTGCCCGAAGCGCTGGCCGACAGCAATCCGCTGGATCTGTGGCGTCGTCGCGACGGCGAAATCACGCGCGGTTGAGGATGTAGTTGCGCGCTCGTGGCTCGGCAGATAACCGCTGAGCCACGAGCGAAAGCAGCGGGTTAAAAAAATGGCCGGGAATTGAAATCCCGGCCATTTTCATTTTGCGTGCAGCTCGATGAATCAACTATTCGCCTCGGCGCTCTCGTTGGCGCGCCGCAACCGTTCACGGCTATTGGACAGGTGCATGCGCATGGCCGCGCGTGCACCTTCCGCATCGTGCCGGGTGATCGCTTCGAGAATGCTCTCGTGCTCGAGGTTGACGAGTGTCAGATACGCGTCCGGTTCCGCGCGCGCAATGCCGGCCGAGTCGAGCCGGTTACGCGGAATCAGCGCGCTGCCCATTTGCGTGAGGATGTCGACGAAATAGCGGTTGCCCGTTGCACGCGCGACCGAAATATGGAACTGCAGGTCCGCGTCCACACTGTCCAGCCCGTTGTGGCGGGTGGCTTCGATCGCGTCGAGCGCGGCGCGCATGCGCACGAGGTCGTCCGGCTTCGCGCGTTGCGCGGCCAGACCGGCGCACTCCGTTTCGAGACTGATGCGCAGCTCGAGGATGGACAGCACGTCGCGCAGCGTGGTGGCGGGCACCATGTCGATGCCCAGCTTCTCGCGCTGCGGCTCCAGCACGAAGCTGCCGATGCCGTGCCGCGTCTCGATGATCTTGCCGGCCTGCAAGCGTGAAATCGCTTCGCGAATCACCGTGCGGCTCACGCTCAGCGTGACCATCAGTTGTGATTCGGTCGGCAGTTTGTCGCCGGGCTTCAGCGCGTTGGTCGCGATTTGCTCGGTGACGTAGCTGACGACGAACTCGGCAAGATTGCGAGCGCGTCGTGGCGGTGCTGCGGATGCCAGTGGTGTAGCCATCGGAAACGCCCCTTGAATCGGATAGTTGCAGTTACGCTCTGCAACTCATTATACCGTCGTCTGACGACTGATTATATAAACGCCGGATCATTTTCAGCGCCGGCGCCTTACGTGGCGTCGGCGCCCGCAATAGGGCGCCTGGCGAAGCAACAATGGTGCTTGCGCAGGCGCCCGGAAGTACGATAACCGGCAGTCGGTCGGTCGGTCGATCGGTCGATCGGTCGGTGGTCGGTCGCTTAGGCGCGGCGCAGCGCGTGGCCGTGGCCGTTACGTTTGGCGATCGGGGGCAGCGCGGCGCGTGTGCGCATGAAGCGTCGCGCGCCGCCTGCCCGCGGCACAAAAAACGCCCGGCGACGTTGCCGTCCCGGGCGTTCATGACGCAGCCGTCTACGCGGCCGTCGTTCGCACGGCAGTCGGGTGTTTATCCCAGCCGTGACGCCGGCTGCATTACTGCGGGCCGAGCTTCCTGATCAGCGCGTCGAGCTGGCTCATTTCTTCGTCGGTCAGGTCGGTCAGCGGTGCGCGCACCGGGCCGGCGCTATGGCCGACCAGCTTCGCACCCGCCTTCACGATGCTGACCGCGTAGCCTGCACGGCGGTTGCGGATCTTCAGGTACGGCAGGAAGAATTCGTCGATCAGCTTGCCGACCGTCGCGTGGTCGTCCGCGGCGATCGCGCGGTAGAAGTCCATCGCGGTCTTCGGAATGAAGTTGAACACCGCCGACGAGTACACCGGCACGCCCAGCGCCTTGTAGGCCGCGGCGTAGACTTCCGCGGTCGGCAGGCCGCCGAGGTACGAGAAGCGGTCGCCCAGGCGGCGGCGGATCGTCATCATGTTTTCGATCTCGCCCACGCCGTCCTTGAAGCCGATCAGGTTCGGGCAGCGCTCTGCCAGACCTTCCAGCATATCGGCGTTAAGCTTGGAGTTCGCCCGGTTGTAGATGATCACGCCCATGTTCGGCACGGCCTTGCAGACTTCTTCGGCGTGCGCGGCGATACCTTCCTGGCAGGCTTCGGTCAGGTAATGCGGCATCAGCAGAATGCCGTTCGCGCCATGGCGCCCGGCTTCCTTCGCGTACGCGATCGCGACGCGGGTCGGGCCGCCGGCGCCGGCCAGGATCGGCACCTTGCCCTTGCAGACTTCGGCCGCGGTGCGCACGACGTTCGAATAGTCGTTGTGCGTCAGCGAGAAGAACTCGCCCGTGCCGCCCGCGACAAACAGCGCCGAAGCGCCGTACGGCGCGAGCCATTCGAGGCGCTCAGCATACGTGTCGGCGCGGAATTCGCCTTGGGCGTCAAAGTCGGTAACGGGGAAGGACAGGAGGCCTTCCGAAACGATCTGCTTCAGTTCCTGCGGTGTCGTCATGATGAGTATCCAGGCGTCGGTTTTTGAGTCGTTTGGTAGAAGTTCTCTTGAAATTGAGATTTCTTATACGTCATCGTACAACAACAAAACGGCTAACTCAACGGGGTTTCGCGGCATAATGCACGCTATAGGGGTAAATACGGAACATCCATGCAAACTTCCATGTTGTAGGATGACGTATGAATAGATGGCGCAGCAGGCGTACGACGCCATAAGGATCGATGCAATGGAACAATCTCCGCTCTACATTCGCGTTCACCCCAATGACAATGTCGCGATCGTCGTCAACGACGGCGGTCTGGGCGAGGGCGCGGTTTTCCCCGATGGTCTCGCGCTGCGCGAGCGCGTGCCGCAAGGGCACAAGGTTGCGCTGGCCGATCTGGCCGAGGGTGCCGAGGTCATCCGCTACAACGTGGTGATCGGCTACGCGCTCAAGGCTTTGCCGAAGGGCAGCTGGATCAACGAACACGTGATCCGCATGCCGAGCCCGCCGCGACTCGAAGATCTGCCGATCGCCACGATCAAGGCGCCGGAGATGCCGCCGCTCGAAGGCTACACGTTCGAGGGTTACCGCAATGCCGACGGCTCGGTCGGCTCGCGCAACATTCTCGCGATCACGACCACGGTGCAATGCGTGGCCGACGTGGTCCAGCATGCGGTCACGCGCATCAAGGCCGAGCTGCTGCCGAACTACCCCAATGTCG
Source organism: Paraburkholderia ultramafica (assembly GCF_902859915.1). GTDB lineage: Bacteria > Pseudomonadota > Gammaproteobacteria > Burkholderiales > Burkholderiaceae > Paraburkholderia > Paraburkholderia ultramafica. The sequence goes on along the minus strand of NZ_CADIKK010000032.1, from coordinate 9,413 downwards.
ACGACGTGGTGAGCCTCGGCCACACCTACGGCTGCGGCGTCGCGATCGACGCGCCCGACGCGATGGTGCCGATCCGCACCGTGCGCAACATCAGCCTGAATCCGAATTTCGGCGGCGAGGTGATGATGGTCAGCCTCGGTTGCGAGAAGCTGCAGCCCGAGCGTCTGATGCCGCCCGGCACGATTCCGATCGCGGCGGCCGCGAATGTCGCCGAAGTCGCGGATATCGGCGATGTCGAAGCCGATCTGAACGGCGACGTGGTGGTGCTGCAGGACGAAGCGCACGTCGGCTTCCAGTCGATGATCGAGTCGATCATGCGGATGGCCGACGGTCATCTGAAGCGCTTGAACAACCGCCGCCGCGAGACCTGTCCCGCGTCCGATCTGGTGATCGGCGTGCAGTGCGGCGGCAGCGACGCGTTCTCCGGGCTGACCGCGAATCCGGCGGTGGGCTTCGCGACCGACCTGCTGGTGCGCGCCGGCGCGACGGTGATGTTCTCGGAAGTCACCGAAGTGCGCGACGGCGTCGATCAGCTGACGGCGCGCGCGGCCAACGCGGACGTCGCCGCGGCGATCATCCGCGAGATGCAGTGGTATGACGATTATCTGAAGCGCGGCGGCGCCGACCGTAGCGCCAACACCACGCCCGGCAACAAGAAGGGCGGCTTGTCGAACATCGTCGAAAAGGCGATGGGCTCGATCATCAAGTCGGGCAACTCGGCGATCTCCGGCGTGTTGTCGCCGGGCGAAAAGGTCCGCCAGAAAGGTCTGATTTACGCGGCCACGCCGGCGAGCGACTTCATCTGCGGCACGCTGCAGGTCGCCGCGGGCATCAACCTGCACGTGTTCACCACCGGCCGCGGCACGCCGTACAGCCTCGCGGAAGTGCCTGTGATCAAGGTCGCGACGCGCTCGGATCTGGCGCGCCGCTGGCATGACCTGATGGATATCGACGCCGGCACGATCGCCACCGGCGCGGCGTCCATCGAAGAGGTGGGCTGGGAGTTGTTCCGCCTGATGCTCGACGTCGCCAGCGGCCGCAAGCAGACCTGCGCGGAGAAGCTCAAGCTCCACAATGCGTTGACGCTGTTCAACCCGGCGCCGGTGACCTGATCGATCCGGCTGGCCCGGTGGCCGAGCTGATTCCAGGCGGATGCCGGACGGATCCAATTGCAACAACATCAACAGAGAGACATGACCGATTCGAATCTTGACCGCCCCGCGGCACAGAAACCTTTCCGCCGCCTGCTGCTTACCGGCGCAGCGGGCAACCTCGGCAGGCAATTGCGCGGCGCGCTCGCCGCGTGGGCCGATATCGTGCGCGTGACCGACATCGCGCCGCTCGGCGAAGTGGCGGCGCACGAAGAAGCGTCCGTCGTTGACCTCGCCAACCAAGCGGCGGTTCACGCGCTGCTCGAAGGCGTGGACGCGGTGATCCATCTCGGCGGCATTTCCATCGAGGCGCCGTTCGAAGACCTGCTCGAAGCGAACATCCGCGGTCTGTACAACCTGTACTCGGCGGCGCAGAAGCAGGGTGTGAAGCGCATCATCTACGCGAGCTCGAATCACGCGGTGGGTTTCCATCCGGTGACGTCGGTGGTCGACATCGACGCGCCGCTGCGTCCCGACAGCCTGTATGGTGTGACGAAGTGCTTCGGCGAATCGCTGTCGCGCTACTACTTCGACCGCTTCGGTCTGGAGACGGTGTGCCTGCGGATCGGCTCGTCGTTCGAGCAGCCGAAGACGCCCCGCATGCTTGTCACCTATCTGAGCTACCGCGACTTCATCGAACTGGTACGCTGCTCGCTGCTGACCAACCGCGTCGGCCACGCGATCGTCTACGGCGTGTCCGATAACCGCATCTCGTGGGTGGACAACACGAAGGCCGCGTTCCTCGGCTTCCGTCCGCAGGACAGCTCGGTCCAGTTCGAGCACCTCTTTCCGGTCAGCGCGCCCGACACGAAGTTCGACGATCCGACCCAGCTCTTTCAGGGCGGCCCGTTCGTGCTGGCCGGTCCGATGGAGCCGAAGCGGTGAGCGCCACGCTGAATCCGCGCGTGGAGCGGCTCGAAGGCGCGGGGCAGGCGCCCGCGGCGACGGGCGAAAGCCCGGTGTGGCGCGCGGCGGAGCAGGCGCTTTACTGGGTGGACATCCCGGCGTGCAAGATCGTGCGGCTGCGGGTCGATTCGGGCCAGCGCTCGGAATGGCGGTTGCCCGAGCAGGTCGCCTGCATCGCGTTCGATCGACACGGCACGGTGCTGGCCGGCTGCGAGACGGGACTCTTCGCGCTCACGCTGAGTGAAGCGGTGAGTGCCGCTAGCGCCGCCAGCGGCGAACCGCTCGCAACAAGCGTGCGCAAGCTCGCCGCGCCGGAGTTCGGCGCCGACGGCATGCGCTTTAACGACGGCCGTTGCGACCGGCAAGGGCGCTTCTGGTCCGGCACGATGGTGCAGAACATGGCGGCGGCCAATCCGGCCGGCGCACTGTATCGCTTCGACGCGCAAGGGGTGTTGTCCGCGCCGGTCGTCGACGCGTTGATCACGCAGAACGGCCTCGGGTGGTCGCCGGATGGCACGACGATGTATCTGTCCGACTCGCATCCGTCGCGCAGGCTGATCTGGGCGTTCGACTACGACATCGAGTCGGGCGAGCCGCGCAACCGGCGCGTGTTCGCCGATCTGCATCACCATGCGGGCCGCCCTGACGGCGCGGCGGTGGACGCCGACGGCTGCTACTGGATCTGCGCGAACGATGCGGGTCTGTTGCTGCGCTTCACGCCGGAAGGCAAGCTCGACAGGCAATTGCCGGTGCCGCCCACGAAGCCGGCGATGTGCGCGTTCGGCGGCCGCGACCTCGATACGCTATTTGTGACATCGATTCGCCCCGCAACGGGCGCGAGCGAGCACGACGGTCACCTGTTCGCGGTGCGTCCCGGCGTGACCGGGCTCGCCGAGCCTGAATTTGCAGGCGAACTGTAAAAAAGCTTGCACGAAGCAGGCGCCGGGATTCGTTTTCGCCCGGCGCCATACGCCTGAACCTCTACCGATTCATCACTCGTCGTACAACAAGTGTGGTGTAGAGACCACGGTTTGTCTGCGATTTACCTCAAGAAAACATAGCGTCGCGAGACGCTGTCCTTCTCTCCCCATTTCTCCTCTAGCTGGCACGGGGCCTTGCCATCGCACGAACTCGGTCAACTGTATCGCAGCTGCCATCCTGCGGGTAAATACTGCCTGTACAAGTCAAATAGCGTTTTATAGACTTCGTGTGTCGTCGTACAACATATAAGCCCAAACAAATTCCTTTCTAGCAAATTAGGGATTGCAGAGAAAGCGAGGCGAGCTTCTGCGCGTGCGGTCATTCGTCCGCGAGAGTCACGCCGACGTAGTCGAAGTGAAAGAAGTCAAGTTGTCTGACAGGAGTACTGAGCATCTGTGCCGGGGACGTTGCGCAGGCCAGTACGGCAATGCTCTCGCCACCCGCAAGGGGCCGCGAGTGCCGAGCCGGGAGACGCAGCAAAACCATGTCGCATCCGCAATCGATTGGATGGTCTATTTTTCAAGGAATGTCACGATGAACAAGAAGTTTGCCTCTTCCCGTGTTTCGATGATCGTCGCGGCCGCGGCGCTGGCGTTCAGTACCGTGTCGGCTGAGGCGCGCGTGTTCCGTGTTTCGGACGTGCATGGCGACACCTATCCGACCAACATGGCCGTCAAGTACATGGGTGACGAGATCAACAAGGCGACCGGTGGCAAGGATTCCGTGAAGGTCTTCGGCAACAGCGCGCTGGGTTCCGAAAACGACACGATCGATCAGGTGCGCATCGGCGCGCTGGACATGGCGCGCGCCAACGGTGCCGCGTTCAACGAAATCGTTCCCGAATCGATGATCCCGTCGCTGCCGTTCCTGTTCCGCGACATCGACCATTTCCGCAAAGTGATGTACGGCCCGGAAGGCCAGAAGATTCTCGACGCGTTCGCGGCGAAGGGCATGATCGCGCTGACGTTCTACGAGAGCGGCGCGCGTTCGATCTACACGAAGAAGCCGATCCATACGCCGGCTGACATGAAGGGCCTGAAGGTGCGCGTTCAGCCTTCGGACCTGATGGTCGACGAAATCCGCGCAATGGGCGGCACGCCGACGCCGATGCCGTTCGCCGAAGTCTACACGGGCCTGAAGACGGGTCTGGTGGACGCAGCGGAAAACAACATTCCGTCATACGAAGAAACCAAGCACTTCGAAGTCGCGCCGGTGTTTTCCGAAACCCGGCACTCGATGACGCCGGAAGTGCTGGTGTTCTCGAAGAAGGTGTGGGACACGCTGACGCCGCAACAGCAGCAGATCATCAAGAAGGCCGCGGCTGACTCGGTGCCTTACTACGAGAAGCTGTGGACCGCGCGCGAAGCCGACGCGAGCAAGACGGTCACCAAGGGCGGCGCGACGATCGTCACCGCGTCGCAAATCGACCGTCCTGCTTTCGTGAAGGCGATGCGGCCGGTGTGGGCGAAGTATGAAAAGACTCCGCAAATGAAGCAGCTCGTCGACGAGATCCAGGCAGTCAAATAAGGTTCGCGTTCCGGACCGGCAGCAGCAGTAGCGGCGGAGACAGCCTTGCAGGAAGTTCTGCGGGCCGTTCCGCCGCGCGACGTGCTGAGCCGGTTGCGTCGGGCAGGGTTGCTGAATATTAAAGACAGGTCTGTCGTGAGTAAGGACGGGGTCAATGAGTTTCTTGAAACGCCCAAATGATGTTCTCTTTCGCGTGCTGGTCGTCGTCGCATCGACGAGCCTGGCCGCGCTCTGTCTGCTGGTGATTTATAGCGTCGTGATGCGCTATGTCTTCAGCGACGCCCCCGATTTCGTCGAGCCCATCGCGTTGCTGCTGGTGATCGTGATCGCCATGTTCGGCGCGGCGCTCAAGGTTCGCGAAGGCGGCCATATCGGGCTCGATTCGCTGGTCAAGAAATTGCCGACGAAAGGTCAGACTGCTGCTGCGTGGATTCAGCATCTTTGTCTGATCACTTTCGCCGTCGCGGTTTTCTTCGGTTGTCTGGAGATGGCAATGACCACCCGGGGAGACCGGATTCCGATTCTCGGCTTGCCCGAAGCGCTGCGTTACAGCATTCCGGTCATTGCCAGCATCTGCATCGCCATGTTCTCGTTCGAGCACCTGTTGGCGCTCTTCGCAAAGAAACACAAATAGAACAATCATGGAACTTGCCCTCCTTGTGATTAGTTTTCTCGTCTTCCTCCTTCTCGGGGTTCCGGTTTCATTTGCGTTGGGACTGTCGTGCGTCCTGACGTTTCTCTATGAGGGCTTGCCGGCGGCCACCGCCATGCAGTCGATGATCTCTGGCATGAACGCGTTCTCGTTCCTCGCGGTCCCGTTCTTCATTTTCTCCGGCGAGCTGATGTTGCACGGTGGCATCGCCGACCGCATTCTGCGTTTCGCGCAGGCCACGGTGGGACATTTCCGCGGTGGCCTCGGCATGGCCAACGTGGTCGCGTGCACGCTGTTCGGCGGTGTGTCGGGTTCGCCGACGGCGGACACGTCCGCGATGGGCGGCGTGGTGATTCCGCTGATGAAGCGCGAAGGCTACAGCGCGGCCTATGCGGTCAACGTCACGACCCACTCGTCGCTGGCGGGCGCGTTGATGCCGACGTCGACCAACATGATCATCTACGCGTTCGCGGCGCAGGGCATTACCGGCACCTTGAACGGCGTGAAGATGAGCGGCGTCTCGATCGGCGATCTGCTGTTCTCCGGACTGCTGCCGGTGTTGTGGGTGATGGGTCTGGTGCTGATCGCCGCCTACTGGCAAGCGGTCAAGTACGGCTATCCGCGCCGTGCCGACGGTTCGACCGAACTGCAACGCTTCCCGGGCTGGCTGGCGGTGGGCCGCACGTTCATCGGCGCGGTGCCGGGCCTGATGGTCATCGCGATCATTCTGTTCTGCGTGGCGCGAGGCATCGCCACCGCGACGGAAGCGGCCGCGATTGCCGTGGCTTATTCGCTGATCCTGACGATCGTCGTGTATCGCTCGATGACGATGAAGAAGCTGGGCCACGCGCTGTCGAAGGCGGCCAAAACCACCGGCGTGGTGCTGCTGCTGATCGGCGTGTCGAACATGCTGCGCTTCCAGATGGCCTTTCTGGAGATTCCGGATGCGATCGAGCGCATGCTCGACGGCGCGACGGCGCTGCCCTGGCTGATGCTGCTGTACATCAACCTGATCCAGATTTTCCTCGGCACGTTCGTCGACATGGCGGCGCACATCCTGATCACCACACCGCTGTTCCTGCCGATGGCGATGCACAACGGCGTGGGTCCGGTGCAGTTCGGGATCATGATTCTGCTGAACTGCGCATTGGGGCTCGTGCACCCGCCGATCGGTTCGGTACAGTTCATCGGCTGTGCGATCGGCAATGTGTCGATAGGGGAAACCACCAAGGTGGCGTGGCCGTATTACCTGGCTATCTTCAGCGCGATCAACATTGTCACCTACGTACCGATGTTCTCGACCTGGTTGCCTGGCCTGATCAATGGGCACCCGGTGTTTTGATCTCAAATCATAAGCCCACACTCAGTGGCGCTCGCACAAGGCCGCAAACAAAGAAAAATTTTTAACAGAGGAGTAGAAATGAAAAAGGCATTGGCAACTTCGGCCTTGGGGTTGGTCGCCCTCGGCGCGCATGCGCAGAGCAGCGTGACGTTGTACGGTATCGTCGATACGGGTATTGGCTATCAAAACAGCTCGACGACGTTGAGCCCGACGACCGGCGCGGCATCGGCACGTCCGTCCCCGGGCGGCAGTTCGCAAGTCAAGATGATCAACGGCATCTGGGCTGGCAGCCGTTTCGGCCTGAAGGGCGCGGAAGATCTGGGTGGCGGCACGAAGGCGATTTTCCAGTTGGAGCAGGGCTTTAACAGCGCAACCGGCGCGCAAAGCGTGTCGGGTCTCGGCTTCAGCCGTCAGGCATGGGTGGGTGTGACGAACGGCTCGTTCGGTACGCTGACGGCTGGTCGCCAGTACACGTCGTACTACACGCTGCTGTCGCCGTACAGCCCGACCACGTGGCTGACCGGTGCATACGGCGCGCACCCGGGTGATATCGACTCACTGGATACGCTGTACCGCGCCAACAACTCGCTGGTCTACACGACGCCGAGCATCCACGGTCTGACGGTCAGCGGTTCGTACTCGCTGGGTGGCAACGCAGGCAGCTTCAGCGCCGGCCAGACGTGGAGCGTGGCAGCACAGTACCTGTACGGCCCGTTCGGCCTCGCAGCGGGTATCCAGCGTATCGACAACGCGGCGAATGGCGGCACCACGTGGAACTCCACAACGTCGAACAACGGCTCGCAGCCGGCGGTTTCGGCGATCAACAACGGCTTCCAGACGGCAGCGAAGCAGCAGCGCGTTGCAGTGACGGGCGGTTACGCGTTCAGCTCGCAGTGGGACGTTTCGTTCGCTTACTCGAACGTGCAATACGCTCCGGGCGTGAACTCGTTCTTCCACGGCACCGCGATCTGGAACACGGGTGGTGCCGTGCTGCACTGGAAGCCGTTCACGGCGCTCGACCTGGCCGCTGGCTATAGCTACACCCGTGCGACGGAATCGAACGGCATCACGAGCGCGGCAACGTACAACCAGTTCAACCTGGCGCAGTACTACTCGCTGTCCAAGCGTACCGGCCTGTATGCGCTGGAAGCGTATCAGCGTGCTAACGGCCAGACGCTCGCTGGCAACGGCAGGTCGATCATCGACGCAACGGCAAGCATCGGCGACGCTCAGAACGGTTCGCCGTCGTCGTCGCGCAGCCAGGTTGCTGTTGGCGTGGGTATCATCCACAAGTTCTGATCGGGTAGCGTAGTGGCGGCGTAGCCGGCGTTTCCGGCGTTTCGTTATGCCGCCACGGCAACGCGTTGTAGATAAGCGTTGTTGAGCAACAACAGCTGCGCGCGCCACGCGCGCAGCTTTTTCGGCGATGCGCGGCCTTCCGGCAGCGCGCGCGTTGGCCCGACCAGCGCGTTCAGCTACGTCAACGCCACCATCGGCAAGTCCGCGAACTTCGCGTCGGCAACCGTCTCCGGCATCGCGATAGTGGGGGTGCGCATGCGTTCCGACGCGTCACGCAGCAATTCCGTTGTGTTCAGTTCGGCCGCGATCGCGTATAACGCGCACGACCCGTCCATCCGCATCGTTTTCGCTTCGATCAGCGCGTCGGGCGGTTGCTCGCGTTGCTGTCCGCACGCGCGCTCGACTGCCTGCGCGCTCAGGCGTCGGCGTCCGACCACAAACGCCCACCCGTGGCCCAGTTTTCGCGTTTCACGTCGGTGAGAATGATGTCCACCGAGTTCGGTTCGACGCCGAGCGAGTCGCATGTCGCTTTGGTGATGGCTTCGACGAACTGGCGTTTCTGTTCCAGCGAGCGGCCTTCGAAGAGTTCGATATGAAACGTGGGCATGGCATGACTCCGTTGAGCAATGAGATCGAGTTTGGTGTGATGCGGATTCAGTCGCGATAGCTGCGATCGAGCCGGTCGAGCTTGCGCAGCAGCGCAGGCCATTCGAGCGCGCCTTCGATTGCGCCGCCGTCGTACAGTTGTTCGGCCGTGCGTGCGGCGACCGCGTCGTTCGGCACCACGAGTTCCGTGCCGCATGCTTGCGCTTGCAACTGGATCTCGCATGCCTTGAGCAGCGTGGCCATCAGCACATAGGCTTCGGCGACCGTGCGGCCGGCCGTCAGTGTGCCGTGATTGCGCAACAGCATCGCCGGTTTGTCGGCGAGATGCGCGACCAGGCGTTGGCCTTCCGCCGGTGTGAACGCGAGGCCTTCGTAGTCGTGATAGGCGAGCTGGCCGTAAAAGCGCAGCGCGTGTTGCGAGGCGGGCAGCAAACCGGCCGGCTGCGCGGAAACTGCGACGCCCGCCGTGTTGTGCAGATGCATGACGCAGAACGCGTCGGCGCGCGCCGCGTGGACGGCGGCGTGCAGCGCGAAGCCGGTTGCGTTCACCGCGTAGTTGCTTGCGCCTACGAGGTTGCCGGCGATGTCGATCTTTACGAGATTCGATGCGCACACTTCGTCAAATGCAAGGCCGAAGGGATTGATCAGGAAGTGGCCGGGTTCACCGGGAACGCTGGCTGAGATATGCGTGTAGATCAGATCGTCCCAGCCGTTATGCGCCGCGAGGCGATAGGCGGCGGCCAGGTCGACGCGGGTCTGTTGCTCCGCGTCGGAGAGCGGGCCGGACTCGGCAATGCGGCCGGCCGGTGTGTGGGTGAAGGACATGATTTTCTCCTGTGTCGACCAGAGTTGGCGCTTTAGCGCTTACTCTGGTCCCATGCAGAGCGGTCGACCAGAGTTGGCGCTTTAGCGCTTACTCTGGTCCCATGCAGAGCAGTCGACCAGAGTT
>NZ_CADIKK010000031.1 GCF_902859915.1 Paraburkholderia ultramafica | reverse complement strand
GCGACATTAGATTAGCGCATGCTCGACGTATAAAACTCGATCGACCCGACCTATAATCGCGCGCTCGGTGGCAAAAATGGTGTTTCCACACACTCTCGACCCACAGCCGACGATCGAGCCGCCAGAGGCTTAACGGCAACACTCTGATTGTGAGCAGTCGCTCGATACGGCCGCTCACGCACGCTGGGCGGTGGAGCCATGTATGCGCAGATGCGCTCAAGTTCAAGACCCGTCAGGAGTTCAAGGTCGGCGCCCCTAGCGCCTACATGGCCGCATACCGGAAGTGCTATCTTGACGAGGTCTGCGCGCATATGCCGCTGCATGGATCGTCAGGCTAGTAGAAACAGGATAAACATCATGAAACGAACGATTGTCGCGGCCGCTCTGGCGCTTACCGCAGTTGCGGCCCGCGCTCAATCCGTCGTTGTCCAGCACGGAAACCTTGTCTACCGGAACGCATCGGGAGCGACCGAACTGCTCACGGAAACGGGTGCCGACGGGAGCCCGGCAATCTCCCCGGACGGCAATCTGATCGCCTTCATGCGCCAGCGCCCCGGCGAACAGGTGGATTCGAATGATCCTAACAGCGGCTCTCTGAGCGACGTGTACGTGATTAGCATCTCGGACCACTCGCTCAGGAAGATAGTTACAGCCGCGCATTCGGCGAAACCGGAGAACGAGCTATCTGGCATCAACTCACTTAAGTTTTCTCCGGATGGCTCGACGCTCTATTTCAACACGGCAGCATGGGTGACCTCCGGGGCGATCCATGCCGTTCCGGTTCAAGGCGGTCGCGAGCGGTTTATTACAAACGGCAATGGGTTCGCGGTGGTCCAGCGCGGCAAATACGCGGGCTACCTGGTGACGAGCCAGCACCGATACATGGAAGGCCATGGATCATGGGATCCTTACGTCTTGGTGAGCCCGGAAGGCAAGGAAATCAAGGTGCTAGGGGAGTTCGGCGACGACGAACCGCGTGCCGAGATGGCGGCGCTTCAAAGCGTTGAGGGAAAGAGCGCTGCGCCTACTCCAGCGGCAGACGCCGCAAGTTCTGGCTACTCGGAAAAGGTCCTGCGGCGCGTTCGTCCGAATATCGTCTGGGCCGGCGAAATACAGGGCCTCGAAACGGTCCTGGCGGTACACTGTGCGCCGACGGGCACGCTGCTGTCCCTAACGATCACGCGCGGCAGCGGCGACTCCAAGTGGGACGCCGCCGCGTTGCGCGCCGTGCAGCGCTCGGACCCGATGCCACTAGACTCCAATGGCAAAACGCCCGCGAGCTTCACGATCACGCTTCGCCCGGCAGGCTAGGACAATGAAGATAGTCGCTAAACAGTAAGCGCGAGTTTTCGCGCACCTAGCTTCTGCGTTTGAGAAGGTCCACGATTGCATCCGCAACCCAAAACTTGCGGACGCAATCCATGACCGAGAATGACCTGACCTTTTTGCCCTTGCGGGTGACACGCGTGGGTGTCGGCGGCAAGCACAGTTTCGACCCGGCAGACAAGCGGCGACTGGTCGACGCCTGCCTGCAACCAGGCGCGTCGCTGTCTGGCCTCGCCCTGAAGGCTGGGGTGAACGCCAACCAGTTGCGCAAATGGGTTCGGCTGCGCGAACAGCAAACTGCCTCCGCAAGACTCAACACTGCTGTCGGGTTCCCGGCCTTCGTGCCGGTCGTCGCAATCGATGACGCGGCGCCGGTGCCGGCGACGGCACATGTTGCGCGGCCCACGCCTGAGCCGGAGCGCGCGGACCTGTCGCCACCGGCGATACAGGGTGCGCGACTGTCGGCCAGATTGCCCAACGGCGTGAAGCTTGAGCTCGAATGTTCAGGACACGATGCGGCCCTCGTGAGCGCGATGATTGCCGCATTGGGAGCGCGGTGATGTTCCGGTTCGAGGCGGACCTGAAGGTCTTCCTGCATCGTGAGCCGATCGACTTCCGTGCCGGCATCAACAGCCTGGTGGCACTGGTCGAGCAGTCCATGCAACTTGACCCGTTTGCGCGTGCCATGTTTGCCTTCCACAATCGCAGACGCAACCGGGTCAAGTTGCTCTTCTACGAGCGCACCGGCTTCTGGCTGATGCTGCGGCGCCTTGAGCAGGACCACTTCGTCTGGCCACGTCGGCCACAGGCGGTGATCGAGTTGACGACCGAACAGCTGCATTGGCTCCTTGAGGGCATTGACGTTGAGGCAGTGCGCCGCCATCCATCACGGCGGTACCGCCACGCGAGTTGAACGCCGGGGCGTCCCCGGTAAAACAGCGGGCAGGTGGGCGGTTACACATTCCCGTAAACCCATCGCACGCAATCCTTCGCTATCCTGGGAGCATGAACGAGGACGATTTCTCCCGATTGCCGCCGGCCGCCCAGGCCTATATCCGTGAACTCGAGACACGCAACCGGCAACTGGGCGAACGGGTTGCCCAGCTGGAGGAGCAGTTCCGCCTGGCGCAGAGCAAGCGCTTCGCGCCGGGCAGCGAGAAGCTCGGGGATCGCGTCTTCGACGAGGCCGAACAGATTGCCGCCATCGACGACGATGACGCCGGCGATGCCGAAGACACGGTCGCGCTGCCCGATACTGGCCTGCCAGATGTACCCGGGCCGGCACGAAACAGGCCCGGACGCAAACCGCTGCCGGCGCACCTGCCACGTCAGCGCATCGAATACGACCTGCCCGAAGAGCAGAAGATCTGTCCATGCTGCGCACACGCACTTCACCGCATGGGCGAAGAGGTCAGCGAACAGTTGCATATCGAGGTGAAGGCGTCCGTGCTGCAGCACGTGCGCTTCAAGTACGCGTGCCGCCACTGCGAACGCCACGCCGAACGCACGCCGGTGATCACCGCATCGGTGCCAACGCAGCCGTTGCCGGGCAGCAATGCCAGCGCGGCGATGATCGCCACCGTCACGGCCGGCAAGTACGTCGACGGTACGCCGCTGTATCGCATGGCCCACGCGCTGGCCCGCGCAGACATCGAAGTCGGGCGCGGCACGCTGGCGAACTGGATCATCCGTCCCGCTGAACTGCACTACAACCGGCTATATGAGGCACTGCGCACGACGCTGCTGTCGCAGCCATTGATCCATGGCGACGAAACAACGGTGCAGGTGCTCAAGGAACCTGGCAAGGCCGCGCAGAGCACATCGTATATGTGGGTCTACCGCAGTGCCGAAGACTGTCCGGAACCGGTCGTGCTGTTCGACTATCGGCCAGGGCGCGGGCAGGAATATCCTCAGGCGTTCCTCGCCGGCTATGAAGGCCTGCTGATGACGGACGGATACGCCGCCTGGCGTACGCTCGAAGGTCCAACCCACTTCGGCTGCCTGGCTCACGCCCGTCGGGCCTTCGTCGACGCGCTCAAGGGCATGAAGAAACCCAGCGGCCGTGCCGCGCAGGCACTGGAATACTTCAAGGCGCTGTATCAGGTCGAGGCGCTGGCAAAAGCCGATCTGCCCGAAGGCGAGACGCGCGTTGACTACACATACCGGCTGCGCCAGCAGCACAGCGCCCCTAGACGTGCGTGACCATCCTCTTTCGCGAAGTGACGGAGCATGGAGAACTTAGTGGGTAGAAGCGATGTGAATCCGTGCACGCGTCGCTACGTCACCGAATGAAACATGCCAGTCGCCGTCCGCCCCTCGTACCAGTCGAACCGACTCGAACGACGTAAGCTCCACCGCCATTCCGCACGCGAGACGGTGTGCATGGAGCACCATGCATGCAATCTGAGGGCAGGAGATCGTCCTGACCCATTGCACTGGTCAGCGCCCGGCAACACAGCGGGCGCCGCCACTTCCTCCCCACAGTCCTCGACAACCCACTCTAGCAACCTGTCTGACCTCGAATCGGCTGTCGACAACTTGACCAAAAAAAACATCTGCCGTACACCTGTCTGAAACATGTCGCTGCCCCTACTAGACGGCCTTGCACTATGACATGTGTTGGCTACGTCAGAATCGGCAGTACCGCTCCCAATCCAATCCAGGTAAGCCGCTGCCGATGTTTTTAACGATTCACGGGGTGTCTTAGAGTCGACAACCGATGATCAAGTCCCTCACCGGTACTTCGGTGATCCCACAGAAAGTTAAGTCGGTTCAATTGACGGTCCGGCTTTAATATGTGTCGAGTTAAGCTCCGCCGAAGACGACTGGTTGCACCAACCGGTCTCGACTACCGGTCGATTGTGTCATCTGCAGCTAGAAGAACCTCTTTTCCCAAAAATGTCGCAGCGAGTTTCAACAGCCTCCTAGTACAGGTTAACTCCGACTTTTGTACTACTCGGCATCGAGGATATTGAAGTTCGTGGAATTCAATTCGACCTTTTGGCACTTAAATCCGACATAACACGTATCAAACTTGAACTTTCAACGAAGCGTCGAGAAATCTTTCCGCGTGTAGGTCAAATGTCCCAGTTAGCTCGACGAAAAGTCCGACTTCGTTGTACTGCTTGTAAATGACCGATTTAATTTCCCCAAAAAACAAGCTCGTCCGTTTTGAAAGCACACCCTCGGCATCTTCAAAAATCGCTTGCGAGGTTTCATAGACCTCTTTAACATTGCACGGCAAGCAGCGCCGATGTTTCGGCATAATGGCTGGCACAAATCCAGCCTGATAACTCGGGTGATCTACAGCCCACATCAATCTAGTATCTTCGGAATCTACTATTCCGTCCGCGTGGCTCGACGTCATCGTTGAGACCCACGCCTGCAAAGCCCCCCCTTGCGAATCAATGTAAGCTCGACATCGAAATATTCTCGTTCGATCCTTCATTGCAATCTCAAACGTCATTCGGCATTCCGATTGACCAGTCCCAAGCTGACGACCGCACGGCGATCAGCCTCTAGTTGCGCAATCGCACGATACGCGCAAATCAATCAAGAAAAACTTCAGCCTCGCGGAGCAGCCGCGCTCCGGGGTGTAGTGCATTGTCGCGGCAAGGAGCGGGTGCGCCCGCTCTGAAGGGCGCATGCCGCTCTGGTCTTTCGTTTCACCGATACATATTGTTGGCACAACGGTCGCCGGCTTTCTCCGGTGACCGGTCTAAATGGTTTACCCCCGCACCAGGAGTGAATGATGCCTTTGGACGAAGTGATTACACATCTCGCGGAGCGCTACTGCGGGCGGACCGCATCTACAGTTAAACGGCGAAAAAGGCGTTCTGCATTGGATAGTCAGCTACCGGTATTGTGCAGCTTCACCCTGCGGCGGCTGGATTCGCTGAATCCCCGGCAGTTCAGCCTCCGCAAACTCGCCATCGAAATTGAAGAAAAGACTGGCCGCCTGTTCACTGGGGACGCAGTGCGCGACGCACTTATCAAGCACAACCTGTATCAACTTTGGGAAAGCGCTGATGAGAATCCGTGAACTCGCACGCGCGACAGTGGGTAGCATCGCCGTTCACGGCTCGTCAAAACAAGAGATGGGGGAGCTCAACGCCGCTGCACTGCGCTCGATATCGAGCGAGCGTGCGTACCGGGAGGTACTTGCCGCGTATTTTCGATGGCTGCGCGCAAACCGGCTCCCATTGAATGAGGTGCACACCCGAACGATGATGCTTGAATTTCTCGATGAATACGCCGAGGCCCATGCCCAAAAGTCTGTCAATCAAGCTATCCAAGCCTTGGCGAAAATTTTCTCCGTGCGCCTTCCTCGCGTTGAGAGTTGCATCATCTCTCACGTGCATGGTCGCGCCTATCCGTTCGAAGACGTCCAAAAGATCCTCGCACGGCAAACCGAAGACAATCAGTTTGGGACACTGCTGTGCTACGACGGTGGACTCCGCGCTCACGAGTGCTGGACACTGCGCGAACCGCGTGGGGAAGGACCATCGTCGCATCGTGAGTGGTCTCCCGACCGCTTCGCTGGCCGCACAGACTTTGTCGTGTTTTTGGTCACCGGCAAAGGCGGTCTGGTGCGAGAGGTTGCAATCTCACGTGAGCTAGCGGAGGCGCTGCGGACGCGCGCACGGCCAGCGCCGATCATCGTGCGCGATAGGGAAATCAACTACGTCAGCTATTTTGACATTGGTGGCGGACAAGCTCTCTCTGCCTCTTTTAGCTACGCCAGCAAGCGCGCACTCGGCTATAGCTTAGGTTTGCACGGGATGCGGCACAGTTTTGCACAGAATCGACTTACGACGCTAATCCCTCTGCTTGGCTCGAAGCAAGCACTCAAAGTCCTGAGTGTTGAGTTGGGACATTTCCGCCCATCGATTTCTTTGGCCTATCTTGTCGGAGGCTGACGAGGCCATGACCGCGAAGAAGCATCTACCACCGGGCCTGCGGGCTCGAAGACAGGCCTCCGGCAAGGTGTACTACTATCTGAAAAACCCTAAAGTGACCAAGGAGCAGCCCCTCGGGTCGGATCGCGAAGCAGCCCTTCTTTATTGGCGGGATCATGTCTTAGCGCAATATTTGGGAAAACGATCAGTATCACGGGCGCTTGCGGTGATCGAAGCGTTCAAAAAAGCAGAAATTCCCATCAGCGAAAAACATTTGAGTCTCGCGCTGCAGCGGCAGACAGACGCGCTCACAGCCTTCTTCGCCGCCTTTGACAATCCTGAACTGACGACACCGTTCCCCACGGTAGAAGCCTATTTTGACTATCGTGGCCCACGGTATGGAATCCGAGCCGGAGCGGAGATCCGTCTGTTTATCCATGTCTGGGGCTGGGCACAACGAGTTGCTCTTATCAGCGCCAAACAGGTCTGTCCTTGGGATTCGAATCGTGTCCGGGATCGCCTACGCGAGGACGTTTTGCGTGAACTTGGCGACGCTCTCCATTTCTTTGCCTCGAACGGCGATTCCCTGTCGCCCGCCCCGCCCGCTGAATACGTAAGGCCCCCGCCTAGCCTCTTCCAGGCCGAAGGTCCGGTGCCGAACCAATCGGCGCAGGAAACGTCCCGCGGGTTACGCGTTCTGGGGGCACAAACTGATGGGCCAACGTTGTCTGCGCTTGCCAGCCAATCCGACCTCCATGCGTTTCTGGGTCGTGCGGCTAAACAGTTCACCGCCGACGGCCGTCGAGACCTAGCTCGGGAGGTCCGCCGCCTTCCCGTGGACCGCGCACGGACGCTGCTCAAAATTGCACGTGAATCGGTTGTTACGCCGCGCTCCGAGTCGCAACTCGTTCTTGGCACCAATCGGGCGCCCCAGCTCAAGGCATTGAAGCTAGCTCGTGCCGCGAAGGTGCGACAAAAATGACCTTCCGGCGGAATGCTGGCGTGCGGTTGGCGAATCTCGACATCGGGGCGCGTATCTCTCGCAGTGGTCGACTTCGCTTGAGAACTCGACCACCGCAATTCAAGGATCACAAAAAAATTTGACACAGATTTTGATTTGTCTGTACTATTTATCCAGGCCGCTCAAACGGCAACCAGGTTTATGAACGATGCAGCCAAAAACGTACCACTAGACACTTGTCGACATGGAACGTTACGCCGAGCATCGTATTAAAGTAGAAGGCTGTCCGAGATACGTCTTCGGATACCGCATGTGACAATGCGTTTTTCGCATTGCACCGTCTGCGGCACGTCAATCATCGACTGAGCGCTGGTCAGATTTCCCCGACCATATTGCGCGCACTTTCCAGCCAGGATTCACCGCGGGCAGATCCACGTCCGTCGACTGACATATTCTGCAATCGACGCACGCCAGTTGCCGCCTGAATTCGGCGCCGCTCCGCGCAATCGCGGTATCCCGGCAATCCTCAAGCAATTGATCCTCCGATCACTTTAAATTCGTAAGCCGCGCACGACAACAGCTCAAGCATTGACCGTCCAAATCCCCGGTAAGTCAATTGTTGAATCGATTCCCGCGCATTGAGGTGGCACTCGCCGCCCTGTAAATCTACATCCAATCAACCAGAACGCGAAGCAGAAGTCGACCGGCTCGTTGAGCCCGTTCGTCCTTCTGCCTCGCGTTTTCGCTTGCGAAATCGCGGGTGGCGTGACCCTCATCCATTCACGCTTCGGTTCTGTTCCGTTTAGTTGATTTGCCTGCCCAAGGAGGTATCGCCGTGGTCGTTAAACCCGCGCCTTTGCGCACCCACCTAATCCCTATCGTCCATGCGTTAGGGTGTTCGTTCGGCTCATTGCCGCAACGTCACGTTGAATTTGAAGCACGCGACAAGACGTTGCTGAAAAAAGTAAAAAACATCAGCAAGAGCGAACATCTCCGCCGCTTGAAGAAAAACGAAGAACCGCATTTCCAAGGCGCTACATACCAGCAGTTCTTCGAGCGATATAGCCGCCCGGTATTCCTCCGTGAATGCGAGTGGGGCATCCTCGTTCTCCAGGATAAGTCGTCAACGAAGCGAGGCCAGTTCCATTTGTGCATCAAGCTGAAGTTTCTTCCCGACGCTATCGTCACTGATCCCTTGATCGCTGACGATATTTCGACACCCTACGGCTACCAAGCGCTTGATTTGGTGATTACGGATCATATGCGCGACTTCATTCTAGAGAAGTACGATGGTCCGGGCTCAATCGATGTGGACGAAGGCGACCACTTTTGCGAAGCAATGGTTATCGAGATTGAGGGCGAAGGGGATGGCAACGATCACAATCTCGATATGAATCGCATTGCAGAGGAACTTCACAAGGTCTTCTGTGATGGCGAGTTTGACCGACGTTTCTCAGCGCTCGTGAAGAAAACTCAAGCAATTTATGCAAAGTATGGTCGTCTGAAACCGTGATCTAACGGTTGACTCTACAAAGACTCGACGCAAGCCAATGTTCGTTTGTGTACTTGGAATCGTAGGGTAAAAGTACTGTTGCACTCTCCGAGATCTAGTTAATAGATCTCGGAGATTTTCACCCGGCTGAACGGCCTCAACGAATAGGATGAAGACAATGAAAATCGTAGTGGTAGTGGATGTGGGTGCATGGGCCGTTAAGGTGTTGGTCGCGGCCGATGGACGAATCATAAAAAAATTTCAATTCCCTTCGGCCGTCGGGCTGGAGACGAACGGGGCTCTATCAACGTTTCGGAGCGGTAATGAGGAAATCATCGAAGTGCGCCCGAAAATCGATGGGACAACATATCGAGTTTCTCTCAGACAGAACCAGCAAGTTGCAGATCATAGCAGGCCAACGCCCGGCGACGACTTTCAGATCAGCAGGGCGCACGACGCACTTCTCGCCGCCGCTCTTCATGCAGCCGAGGTTCCCCACATAGATGTACTAGTGATCGGCACGCCTGTTCACACTTATCTCAAGCACGCGGAAAATTTGAAAAAATGGAGCGGCACGGTTGATTTTGGGCTTGGTAAGCGAATTCTCGTGGTTAAGACTTTGGTCTTGCCTCAACCGTATGGTTCCCTTTTGGCAGGAAAGAATGAACGCGTCATTGAGCGTGAAGAGCACATCAACCACATCATCCTGGACGTCGGCCACTACAGTACCGACGTTCTGACTACCAAAGGCGGATTGGCGGTCAATGATGACCGCAGCTTCGGCATCGGATTTGGTACTGCAGTTGTTTACCAGAAAATCGCAGATATGATCGCATCCGATCTTCGCCTGCCAGTGACTGACCTTGACCGGATCGAGTACTCGATTCGATCAAGATCGCAATACATTGCTCACAGCCGCCACTTTGATCTGAATGGCGAATATCTGCAACGAGTTCAGGCGCACATCGAGGTAATTGTGTCCGATCTCTATGGTCGAATCAAAACGACTGAGGATATTTCCTCCGTTTTATTGACAGGCGGTGGAAGCGGAATTTTTGAGCGGGCCGTACGCAAAATCTTCCGCTCTACTCGCGTTTGCATTATCTCCGATCCAATCCATGCGAATGCCAGAGGCTACCTTATTGCCGGACACTCTTCACTGTAGCAAGTGATATTCAATTCAAAAACAATCTTTGCAGGTAGTGAGTAATGGAAGATTCGATCGAAATGACCGTGACAATCAATCGCGATTCAAACCCGTTGCTATTCGAATACCTGACAAACACTAAAGCCGGTCGAAGACGAGCAGCAGTGTTCAAACTACTTGCAGAGAACTTCCTTTTCCTGCAGCAACAAAACTCCGTCCAGACGACTACCGTATCGCCACGCGAAGTCGAAAGCGGACGGATGACTGACGCTTCAATCTTGCAAACGCCAGAGGGCGGCAGACAGGGCGCAATTGACGAGCAAGACGTTCGAAGAAGCTTGATGCAGTTTGTTTCCGGTTAGTGGTTTTCTAATCGGATCCACCTTAGAGATTGCGATTGTCTAGGTCACTGCCACTCGAAATCATAGTCTGCTGCAAAGACTCGTGATTGAAGTCATTTGACATCGGATAAAAATAAGGATCAGGCTATGAGCGATACGTTCTTATCGCCAGAAGAAGTCGCCGAGCTTACAGGGGTTCGCATGGGCCGCTGTGGCAAAACGCGAGAGCAGCGACAGGTCGATTGGCTGAGATCTTCCGGCATCCCGTTTTGGACCAACGCCCGCGGCATACCAATCATCGCTCGCACAGCTATTAATGGAACGCAACAGGATAGAGAGCCAGCACAACGGAAGTGGCAACCAAAAGTTTTGGCGTCGAGATGAGACCATGGGTAGAAAACCAACCGTTAATCTGAATCTGCCACCGCGTATGCGAGCACGGCGGCGTTGGAACACCATCTACTATTACTATGACTATGGTGGCAAACCGCGTCGCGAAGAACCGCTCGGGTCTAACTTCGTGCTGGCAGTAAAGCGTTGGTCGGAAATCGAAGGTGCCCAAGCGCCACAAGAAGCGCAGCCAACATTCAAAGAAGCGGCTGGTATCTACGTGCGCGAAGTGCTGCCGATGAAAGCGCCGCGGACCCAGACCGACAATCTCAAGGAATTGCTCGTCCTCCGTGAGTTCTTCGATGACGAGGCGTTACTCGACGAAATCGAGCCCATGCACATCAAGCAGTACTTGCGCTGGCGCCATCAAAAAGCGGTTGCATGGTACGTAGAGAAAAAGAGACCTGCTCCGCCTGACGCTGGCCATGTGCGCGGTAACCGCGAAATTGCCTTGTTTAGCCACATATTTAACTATGCGCGAGAAATCGGACTCACCAAGGTTGCAAACCCCTGCGTAGGCGTGAGAAAGAATACTGAAGACGGCCGGGACGTTTACGTCGAAGATGACATGTACGCTCGTCTGTACGCGAAAGCCGACCAACCAACGCGCGATGCAATGGATCTAGCCTATCTGGCGGGACAGCGTCCGCAGGACACGCTGGGCTATGACGAGCGAGACATCAAGAACAACTTTCTTCTCATCGATCAGGGCAAGACGGGGAAAAAGTTGCGCATGGAACTCATGGGCGAGTTGAAGACGGTGATCGAGCGAATTCGGGCGCGCAAGGCAACCTACAAGGTCGTAAGCACGGCGTTAGTAGTTACCGAATCAGGTGACCGCATGACACTGAGGACACTGCAATACCGGTTCAGGATGGCCCGCGAGGCCGCCGGAATTCCACAGAACGAATTCCAGTTCAGAGACTTGCGAGCGAAGGCTGGGACCGACAAAACAGATTCGACTGGCGACATCCGGCAAGCCCAGAAACAACTTGGGCACGAGTCGCTTGCCATGACGGAACACTATGTCCGGAAGCGGCGGGGAGACAAGGTTGGACCGACGAAATAAGCGAATTGCGGAGCAGGTCCACTTTTGCGGAGCAGAATTCGGGGTCCAAGAACGTTTGAGATCCTTGGTGGGCCGGGTGGGAGTCGAACCCACGATGTCCTTTCGGAGGCGGATTATGAGTCCGCTGCCTGCAACCAGCACGGCGTCCGGCCCAAGAAAAAGACCCGGTCTTGAAGGCCGGGCCCATTCGTTGATTGGCCGACATACTACACGAAAAAGGGGCCTCCGCAACCGCTTCGCTTGAGCGAAACAACCGGCAGGCCCCTTCGACCGCTACATCATCTGCTACGAACGGCTGCGTCGATCAATTCCCTTCGAGGAACGACTTCAGCTTGTCCGACCGGCTCGGGTGGCGCAGCTTGCGCAGCGCCTTGGCCTCGATCTGGCGGATCCGCTCACGCGTCACGTCGAACTGCTTGCCGACTTCTTCGAGCGTGTGATCGGTGCTCATCTCGATACCGAAACGCATACGCAGCACCTTCGCTTCACGCGGCGTCAGCGAGTCGAGCACGTCCTTCACGACATCGCGCATGCTGGCGTGCAGTGCGGCGTCAGCCGGAGCAACCGTGTTCGTGTCTTCGATGAAGTCGCCCAGATGCGAATCGTCGTCGTCACCGATCGGCGTTTCCATCGAGATCGGCTCCTTCGCGATCTTCATGATCTTGCGGATCTTGTCTTCCGGCATTTCCATCTTCTCGGCCAGCGTTGCCGGATCCGGCTCGAGGCCGGTCTCCTGCAGGATCTGACGCGAGATGCGGTTCATCTTGTTGATCGTTTCGATCATGTGAACCGGAATCCGGATCGTACGCGCCTGGTCGGCGATCGAACGCGTAATGGCCTGGCGAATCCACCACGTGGCATACGTGGAGAACTTGTAGCCGCGACGATATTCGAACTTGTCCACCGCCTTCATCAGGCCGATATTGCCTTCCTGGATCAGGTCGAGGAACTGCAGACCACGGTTCGTGTACTTCTTCGCAATCGAGATCACGAGACGCAGATTCGCCTCGGTCATTTCGCGCTTCGCCTGACGCGCCTTCAGTTCGCCGGCCGCCATCTGACGGTTGGTTTCCTTCAGGTCCTTCAGCGGCAGCACGACACGCGCCTGCAGATCCAGCAGACGCTGCTGCTGCTCGCGGATCGCCGGAATGTTGCGCGTGAGGATCGCGCTGTACGCGTGACCTTCACCGACGATCTTGTCGGCCCACTCGAGATCCGTCTCGCTGCCCGGGAAACGTGCGATAAATTCCGCACGCGGCATGCCACATTTGTCGACCACCGTATGCAGGATCTGACGCTCGACCTGACGCACTTCGTCCACTTGCGCGCGCAGCGTGTCGCATAGACGCTCGACCGTGCGGGCGGTGAAGCGGATCGTCATCAGTTCATTCTGGATCGTTTCCTGCGCCTTCAGATACGACCTGGACTTGTAGCCTTCCTTCTCGAACGCGCGACGCATCTTGTCGAACCATTCGCTGATCAGCGCGAATTTTTCCAGCGACGCACGCCTGAGCGCTTCCATCTGCGCTGCGTTGGCCGTGGCTTGCGCGGTGCCGTCGTCGTCTTCCTCGTCTTCCGCGTCCTCGTCGTCGGCTTCCTCGTCTTCGCTCTCGATCGCTTCCGCTTCCTGCTCGGAGAAGCCGTCCGCGTCTTCCGCATTGCCGTCGATCAGGCCGTCGACCAGTTCGTCGATACGGATTTCCTCATTGGCGACGCGCTCAGCCATCGCGAGGATATCGGCGATCGTGGTCGGACACGCGGAGATGGCCATCACCATGTGCTTCAGGCCATCTTCGATGCGCTTCGCGATTTCGATTTCGCCTTCACGCGTGAGCAGCTCGACCGTGCCCATTTCGCGCATGTACATGCGCACCGGGTCGGTCGTGCGGCCGAACTCGGAGTCGACGGTGGAAAGCGCGACCTCCGCTTCCTCTTCCACTTCGTCGTCGGACGAAGCCGCGGGCGCGTTGTCGTTCAGCAGCAGGGTTTCAGCGTCCGGGGCCTGCTCGTACACCGCCACGCCCATGTCGTTGAACGTGCTGATGATGCCTTCGATCGCCTCGGTCTCGGTGAAGTTGTCCGGGAGGTGATCGTTGATTTCAGCGTACGTCAGGAAGCCACGCTCCTTGCCGAGCTTGATCAGCGCGCGCAGCTTGGAGCGGCGCTCCTCGAGTTCCTCGACCGTGCCCGGCTGCGACGACGCGAACGCATCTTTCAGCAGCGCTTTTTCCTTTGCACGACGGTCGCGAGCCTTGACCTTTTCCACCTTGCCCGGTGCGGCAGCAGGGGTTTCTTCGGTCTGGGTTGCATCGTCATCGACGGGTACTTCGTTCAGCTTTTTCGTCATGGAGTTCGCCGTACCGGCTGTAGTCTCGACTCGCGGCTGTTGGACAACAGCCGGTAGAACCGTGGATACTGAAGTCTCGCGTACTACCGCATCGTCCTGCGCGGCAGCCGCTTCCCTTGCGCTACTGATACCCGGCCGCTTCGCAGCCGGTGCTACAGCTTTCGCCGCCCTCACCGGATCCGCTCGGGCGGCCAAAGTGGTCGAGGATTTCTTCCCGGCTGACGGTGCAACACTGACAGCAGACGTTTTTCTGACGGAAGAAGCTAACTTGGCCTCGGTGACCTTTCTGGTCGGCTCCTTGGAGCGTGTGCCGGCTGTCGCTTGATTTCCGCCTGTAGTCTTTGCCATCGCATCGCCTTTTCGCCTTTGCTAGGAAAACCCTTGAAAAACAAACCGCTAGAAACCTTTTATTATACCACCCAGGTTTCTGCCATCCCCCTTACAGCCCGAGCTGACGCTTCATGTCAGCCCGTTTCCGATTCAGCTCCGACAGCTCGGCAAACTCTTCCGGCGTGTGCCTGGATTGCCGCGAAAGCTGCTCGAGACGATCACAGCAAGCGTCGTACCGCATCTTCAGGATCGCCGCCTTCAGTTCCTCTCCCACGATCCGTTCCTGCTCGCGCCGTTCCTCGATGACGGTCGCATCCTCCGGGTCTTTCAGCAGCAAATCCCGGACATTTTCATCATAGTCTAGAATTTTGCGAAAGATTTCCTCGAAAGTTGGGGCGTTCGCGCCGTTTCGCAATAGGTCGGACAACAACTGAAACTCCGCCGAATCGCCCAGCGCACGCGCGTGCGTCGTCACTTCTTCGAACAGCTCGCCGTGCCGGGTCACGCTCAGCAGCGCCTGTTCGGCGTCCTCGTCGAGTACCGCCACCGTGCGCGGATACATCACAAGATTGCGCAGAGTCTTTTCTTCGATCCCCGTCACGCTGCGCCGGTCCTTGCGCGCCGGCGCGAGGCGCGCCGCGGCAGCAATCCGCGAATCGACCTCGCAGAGGGCCGCGACTTCGTCGAACGGCACATCGAGCCGGTCGGCGAACATGTGCATGATCTGCGCGCGCAGCGCGTTGGCCGGCAGCGCCTGCAGCAGCGGCTTGGCGTCAAACAGCGCGCGGGCCTTGCCTTCGGGCTGATCCAGGTCCTTGCCGGTCAGCACCTCGTTGAGCATGAACTGCGACAGCGGCATCGCGCGCTCGACCTGCTCGGCGAACGCCTCGGTGCCGAATTCACGCACGTAGCTGTCCGGATCGTGCTCGGACGGCAAAAACAGGAACCGGATGGTCCGGTTATCCGCCGCGTGCGGCAGGCAGGCATCCAGCGCGCGGCGCGCAGCGCGCCGGCCGGCCGAATCGCCGTCGAAACTGAAGATGACCGTGTCGGTCTGGCGCATCAGTTTCTGTACATGAATCGGCGTGCAGGCCGTGCCGAGCGTGGCGACCGCGTTCTGAAACCCCAGTTGGGCCAGCGCGACCACGTCCATGTAGCCTTCCACCACCAGCACGTAGTGCTGTTCGCGAATCGCCAGACGCGCTTCGAACAGCCCGTACAGCTCGCTGCCTTTGTTAAATAGAGGCGTTTCGGGCGAATTCAAATATTTCGGTTCGCCGCCGTCCAGCACGCGGCCGCCGAAGCCGATCACCTGCCCCTTCACGTTGCGTATCGGGAACATGATCCGCTCGCGAAAGCGGTCGTAGCGGCGGTTCTGCCCTTGGGCGTCGGACTTTTCGCTGACGATCACAAGACCCGACTCGACCAGCGCGTCGTCGCGATAGTTGGGAAATGTCGCTTCGAGGTTCTGCCAGCCGTCCGGCGCATAACCCAGGCCGAAGCGCGCCGCGACCTCGCCGGTCAAGCCGCGCTTCTTCAGGTACTGGATTGCGACCGGCGCGCCGCGCAACTGCTTGCGGTAGAAATCGCAGGCGGTCTGCATGACATCGGAGAGCGCCGTGGTGACGGCTTTGGGCGCCGCCGGCGCATAGCCGCCGGAACCGCCTCCGCCGTATCCCGGCGAGGGCTCGTTCGGCACGGTCAAGCCTACCGACTGCGCCAGTTCGTTGACCGCTTCCGGAAACGAGGAGCCCACATGTTCCATCAGGAAGCCGATGGCGGTGCCATGCGCGCCACAGCCGAAGCAGTGGTAGAACTGTTTAGTCGGACTAACCGTAAACGAAGGGCTCTTCTCGTTGTGAAACGGGCACAACCCCATGAAGTTCGCGCCGCCCTTTTTCAGTTGCACATACCGGCCGACCACGTCGACGATATCGACGCGGTTGAGCAGATCCTGCAGGAATGACGGTGGAATCACAGTAAATGACGCTACCTAAAAAGCTCAACGCTGCGCTCACCGTCGGGCGACGGTGAGCGCAGGCCGGACAAACGGAAATTACTTCGCGAGCGCGGCTTTGACTTGCGCCGACACAGCGGTCATATCGGCACGGCCAGCCAGCTTCGGCTTGAGCACGCCCATCACCTTGCCCATGTCCTGCGGGCCGGCCGCGCCGGTTTGCGCGACCGCGGCCTGCACTTCGGCAACGATTTCCGCCTCGGACATCTGTTCCGGCATATACGCGGACAGAATGGCCAGCTCGGCCTTTTCCTTGTCGGCCAGATCCGTGCGGCCGGCGGCTTCGAACTGGCTGATCGAATCCTTGCGCTGCTTGATCATCTTGTCGACGACCGCGGTGATCGCGGCGTCGTCGAGCGTGACGCGCTCGTCGACTTCGCGTTGCTTGATGGCGGCGAGCAGCAGGCGGACCGTGCCGAGACGCTCGGTCTCACGCGCCCGCATGGCTGCTTTCATATCGTCGTTGATCCGGTCCTTGAGACTCATCACTCACCTGAATGCGTTGAAAGTTGAAAAACCGGCCGGGTCAACCGCATCAACACGAATACCCGCTTGGGGACTGCTTCCTCAAGCGGGTTGGCGCGATATGCGTAGTGGATGCGACCTTGCCGGCTGGCCCGAAGGGCCGTGTTTTCCGTGATGGCACCTGGAATGCCGCCACCGGTTGGATGTCGCCGCTCCGTTCGATCGGAACCGCGGCAACGCCAGAATCAGTAGAACTTCTTTGGCAGCATCTGGCCACGCAGACGCTTGAAATGACGCTTCACCGCAGCCGCCTTCTTGCGCTTGCGCTCAGCAGTAGGCTTTTCGTAAAACTCGCGAGCGCGAAGTTCCGTCAGCAAGCCGCCTTTCTCCATGGTGCGCTTGAAACGGCGCATGGCGACTTCAAACGGCTCGTTGTCTTTTACGCGGATGGTCGTCATTTTTCAATAACGGAACTTTGTAAAGGTTCAGGAGTATAGCAGAGCTTTCTCACAAAGCTACTGCGCCGTCAAGCCCCCTCATCCTCCCCGGACATGCTCCGCGGCCGCCTGGCCGGCCGCCACGCCCGAGGCCCACGCCCACTGGAAATTGTAGCCGCCGAGCCAGCCGGTCACGTCGACCGCTTCGCCGATGAAGTACAGCCCCGGCGCGCGCGCGCTCATCATCGTCGACGACGACAGGTCGCGCGTGTCGATGCCACCGCGCGTCACTTCGGCTTTGCGATAGCCTTCGGTGCCGTTTGGGGTGAGCGTCCAGCGCGACAGCGCCTCACCGATGCGCCGCAAGGTCTTGTCCGGCAGATCGGCCACGCGGGCTTCGGCGGGAATCTGGCGGGTTTCCAGCCAGACGTGGGCAAGCCGTTGCGGCACCCATTCCGACAGCAGATTGGCGATCTGGCGTTTCGTGCCGGTCTTCGCTTCCAGCAGCGCGGCCGTCGCGTCGCGCTCCGCCAGCAGGTTGATATGAATCGGCTCGCCGGGTTGCCAGTAGCTCGAGATTTGCAGAACGCCCGGGCCCGACAGGCCGCGATGAGTCAGCAGCAGGTCTTCGTTGAATTCGGCGCCGGTCTTTTTGTTGCCGGTCGCCAGCTGCACTT
Organism: Paraburkholderia ultramafica; assembly: GCF_902859915.1. Classification (GTDB taxonomy): domain Bacteria; phylum Pseudomonadota; class Gammaproteobacteria; order Burkholderiales; family Burkholderiaceae; genus Paraburkholderia; species Paraburkholderia ultramafica. The sequence continues at coordinate 77,100 of NZ_CADIKK010000031.1, read as the reverse complement.
CGAGCGACACGCCGGAGAGCGCCGAGAACGGCTCCCAGTCGGCCGGGGCGAAGGTCAGCGGAACCAGCGCGGGGCGGGTGTCGATCAGCTTGTGGCCGAACTGCTTGGCAAGACGGTAGGCGAAATCGGTAGCGCCGATCTTGGGGATCGACAGGCCGCCGGTCGCGATCACGAGCGCCCGCGTGGCGATCGGACCCGACGCCGTGTCCAGCGTGAAGCGGCCTTCCGCGTCGTGCCGCACTGCCTCGACCGACAGCGGCGTGCGCCATGCCACACGGCCCGCGTCGCACTCGTTCTTCAGCACGTTGATGACCGCGTCGCTCGACTGGTCGCAGAACAGCTGCCCCTTGTGCTTCTCGTGCCACGTCACGTGATGGCGCTTGAGCAGCGCCATGAAGTCGCGCGGCGTGTAGCGCGCCAGCGCCGAACGGCAAAAATGCGGATTGGCCGACAGGTAATTGGCCGGCCCGGCGTACAGGTTCGTGAAGTTGCAACGGCCGCCGCCGGAAATGCGGATTTTTTCCGCGAGACGCTGCGAGTGGTCGATCAGCACCACGCGACGGCCGAGTTGCCCGGCCACGGCCGCGCACATCATGCCGGCCGCGCCTGCGCCGATCACTGCGATATCGAAGGATTCCATGGGGCCGCATTGTACCCGCGCGTCTGCGGCCCCTTGCCCGCACTGCTATACTTTCAAGCTTGCCTTTTCACTTTTGGGCGCAGGAGTGCCGTCACTCGCGCGTCCGTTCAAACCCACCCATCATGCTCGTTCTCGGCATCGAAAGCTCCTGCGACGAAACCGGTCTCGCGCTCTACGACACGGAGCGCGGCCTGCTCGCGCACGCACTGCATTCGCAAATTGCGATGCATCGGGAGTACGGCGGCGTCGTGCCCGAGCTGGCGTCGCGCGATCACATCCGGCGCGCGCTGCCGTTGCTCGAAGAGGTGATGGAGCGCGCCGGCGCGTCACGCAGCGACATCGATGCGATCGCCTACACCCAAGGGCCAGGGCTCGCGGGCGCGCTGCTGGTCGGCGCGAGCGTCGCCAATTCGCTGGCGATGGCGTGGGACAAGCCGACCATCGGCATCCACCACCTCGAAGGGCACCTGCTGTCGCCGCTGCTGGTGGATGAGCCGCCGCCGTTCCCGTTCGTCGCGCTGCTGGTGTCCGGTGGCCATACGCAACTGATGCGCGTGACGGACGTGGGCGTCTACGAGACGCTCGGCGAAACCCTGGACGACGCCGCCGGCGAAGCGTTCGACAAAACCGCCAAGCTGCTCGGCCTCGGTTATCCGGGCGGCCCGGAAGTCTCGCGCATGGCGGAATTCGGCACGCCCGGCGCGGTGGTCCTGCCGCGCCCGATGCTGCATTCCGGCGACCTCGATTTCAGCTTCAGCGGCCTGAAGACCGCGGTCCTCACGCACGCGAAGAAACTCGGCGGCGCGAATATTTGCGAGCAGGCGAAGGCCGACCTGGCGCGTGGATTCGTCGATGCAGCGGTCGAGGTGCTGGCGGCGAAGTCGCTGGCCGCGCTCAAGCGGACCCAGCTCAACCGGCTGGTGGTCGCAGGCGGCGTGGGCGCGAACCGGCAGTTGCGCGAAGCGCTTTCCGCTGCCGCAAAGAAACGCAATTTCTATGTGCACTACCCGGACCTGTCGCTGTGCACTGACAACGGCGCGATGATCGCGCTGGCCGGCGCGTTGCGCTTGCAGCGCTGGCCCGATCAATCGGGCAAGGACTACGCGTTCACGGTGAAGCCGCGCTGGGATCTGACATCCCTCGCACGCTGAGCTGAACATCCCGACGCCGTAAAAAAGCCGCTTTAAAAGCGGCTTTTTCTTTCATACGGTCAACGAACGAACACGCGTATCAGCGCGTCTCAACCCGCCCGCTTATCCCGCTCGATCACCGCATACGCGCTGTGATTGTGAATCGACTCGAAGTTCTCGGCTTCGAGCACATACGCGACGATCCGCTCATCCGCATTCAGACGTTGTGCGACGTCGCGCACGAGATCTTCGACGAACTTCGGGTTTTCATACGCGCGCTCGGTGACGAACTTCTCGTCCGGACGCTTGAGCAAGCCCCACAGTTCGCACGACGCTTCTTCCTCGGCAATCCGAACCAGTTCTTCCACCGCCACGTCGCCGGCCAGTTCGGCGTTGATCGTGACGTGCGAACGCTGGTTATGCGCGCCGTACTGCGAGATTTTTTTCGAGCACGGGCACAGGCTCGTGACCGGCACCAGCACCTTCAGGAACAGGCGCGTCGCGCCGCTGCGGGTGTCGCCCATCAATGTGACTTCGTAGTCGAGCAGGCTTTGCACGCCCGAGACCGGCGCGGTCTTGCTCACGAAGTACGGGAACGACACTTCAATGCGACCCGCCTCGGCTTCGAGCTTGTCGAGCATCGCGGCGAGCATGGTGCGGAACGTGGCCGGCTCGAGCGGCGCCTGGTTCTCTTCGAGCAACGCGACGAAACGCGACATGTGCGTGCCCTTCTGCTCAGCCGGCAGATGCACGTCGAGATTCCATGTGCCGACCGTCGGCTGCACCTCGCCGCCTTGCGTGCGCACCGTCAACGGATGACGCACGGCCTTGACGCCGACCCGCTGAATCGGGATCTGACGCGTGTCGGGCGTGCTTTGCACGTCGGGCATCACAAAGGCGGGGTTCATCTGATTCATTTTGTTGTCCTTTCAAGAAAACGCCGGGCCGCCTCAAGTTTTCCGCCCGCAGGAAGTCTCCTGGGGGTTGGGAAATTGCCCCCGCGAGGGGCTGTCGCGTCGCGACAAGTTGAGGCTCTCAGCGGCCGCGCGGACAGCACGCGCAACGGCGAACGCCGGCCCCTGCCGGCGTTGGATGACGGGCCCGAAGGCCCATCGATTCAAGTTGGAGATGACTATGGCCGCCATCGCATCGCGGCGGCATAGCGAGCGGCAGCGCTTTACGCGACGCGCTTTACCGACGACTGACCGCCAAGCGCGCCGCTCGACAGGAAGCGCTCGCGAATCGACTTGGCGATGCCCGCGGCATCGAGACCGCATGCGGCGAGCAGCTTGGCCGGATCCCCATGATCGATGAACCGGTCGGGGAGGCCCAATTGTAGTACGGGCCGCATCACCCCGCTCTCGAGCAGGGCTTCGACGCAAGCCGAACCCGCGCCGCCCATCACGCAGCCTTCTTCGACAGTGACGATGGCGTCGTGCGTCTCAGCCAGCTGACGGACCAGCGCGGCGTCGAGCGGCTTCACGAAGCGCATGTTCGCGACCGTGGCGTCAAGTTGCTCGGCCGCTGCCAGCGACGGTGCGACCATCGTGCCGAACGCGAGGATCGCAATGCGCTTGCCCACCGGCTGCGATGTCTCGCAACGCACCTCGCCCTTGCCGATCGGCAACGCCGCCATCTGCTTGACGGTGGCGACGCCCGTGCCGGCGCCGCGCGGATAACGCACCGCCGTCGGGTTCGGCTGCTGCAGCGCGGTGTACAGCATCTGCCGGCATTCGTTTTCGTCCGCCGGGGCCATCACGGTCATGTTCGGAATGCAGCGCATGAACGCGAGGTCGTAAGCACCCGCGTGCGTTGCGCCATCCGCGCCGACCAGACCCGCGCGGTCGATCGCGAACACCACCGGCAGGTTTTGCAGCGCGACGTCGTGAATCAGCTGATCGTACGCGCGTTGCAGGAAGGTCGAGTAGATCGCCACCACCGGCTTCATGCCGTCCGCGGCCAGGCCGCCGGCGAACGTCACCGCATGCTGTTCGGCAATGCCGACGTCGAAGTAACGGTCCGGGAAGCGCTTCTCGAACTCGACCATGCCCGAGCCTTCACGCATCGCCGGCGTGATGCCGACCACGCGCGCGTCCAGTTCGGCCGCGTCGCACAGCCATTCGCCGAACACCTGTGTGTAGGTCTTCTTCGACGGCGTGGTCGCCGGCTTGATGCCTTCAGCCGGATTGAACTTGCCCGGCCCGTGGTACAGCACCGGATCGGCTTCGGCCAGCTTGTAGCCCTGGCCTTTCTTCGTCACGACGTGCAGGAATTGCGGACCGCGCAGCTCCTTGATGTTTTGCAATGTCGGGATCAGCGAATCGAGATCGTGGCCGTCGATCGGGCCGATGTAGTTGAAGCCGAACTCTTCGAACAGCGTGGCCGGCACGATCATGCCCTTCGCGTGCTCTTCGAGCTTGCGAGCCAGATCGAGCATCGGCGGCGCGACGCGCAGCACGCGTTCGACGCCCGCGCGCGCGGCAGCATAGAAGCGGCCCGACATCAGGCGCGCGAGATGGCGATTGAGCGCGCCGACCGGCGGCGAAATCGACATGTCGTTGTCGTTCAGGATGACCAGCAGCGGCACGTCGTCTTCGACGCCGGCGTTGTTCATCGCCTCGAAGGCCATACCGGCCGTCATCGCGCCGTCGCCGATCACGGCGATGCCCATGCGATTGTCGCCCTGCAGCTTGCTCGCGATCGCCATGCCGAGCGCGGCCGAGATCGACGTGCTGGAGTGGGCGGTGCCGAAGGTGTCGTATTCCGACTCGTCGCGCTTCGGGAAGCCCGAGATGCCGCCGAGCTGACGCAGCGTGTGCATCTGGTCGCGGCGGCCGGTCAGGATCTTGTGCGGATAGGTTTGATGGCCGACGTCCCAGACGATCCGGTCGTGCGGCGTGTCGAACACATAGTGCAGAGCAATGGTCAACTCGACCGTGCCGAGGTTGGACGAAAGATGGCCGCCCGTCTGCGATACGCTGTCGAGCACGAAAGCACGCAACTCGTCGGCAAGCGGTTGCAATTGGCGGCGATCGAGGCGGCGCAAGGCTGCCGGGTCGTCGATGGTTTTCAGCAAGTCGTACATCGTCGTTCCATTGTAGGAAAACTTACGCGCCCGCACTTCATACATGCACCCCGGGGATAAAAGGTGCGCGGCGGCGGGCTTTCGCGTTTAGCTAACCCGGTTCACCACCAGGTCGGCCAATTCGGCAAGGCGCTGCGCGCGCGCGCCGAACGGCGCCAGCGCGGCGTGGGCGTCGCTGCGCAGCTGCGCCGCGAGCGCGCGCGACGCGTCGAGCCCAATAATCGACACGTAGGTCGGCTTGCCGTCCTTCGCGTCTTTGCCTGCGGTCTTGCCGAGCGTCGCGGAATCGGTCGTGACGTCGAGAATGTCGTCGACGACCTGAAACGCGAGGCCGACGGCGGCCGCATACGCGTCGAGCGAACGCATGGCGTCCGCATCCGGCGTTTCGCCCGCCAATGCGCCCATGCGCACCGCGGCGCGTAACAACGCGCCGGTCTTCATCCGGTGCATGGTTTCGAGTTGCGTGCGCGTCAGCATGTGGCCGACGCTCGCCAGATCGATCGCCTGCCCGCCGCACATGCCGATCGAGCCGCTCGCGAGAGCCAGCTCGCGTACGAGCGACGCCTGTTGCGACGCGGCCAGCACGTCCGACGTCAGCGCGACGAAGGCCTGCGATTGCAGCGCGTCGCCGACCAGCAGTGCGGTGGCTTCGTCATATTTGACATGCACCGTGGGCTTGCCGCGACGCAGCGCGTCGTCGTCCATGCAGGGCATGTCGTCGTGCACGAGTGAATACACGTGAATCATTTCCAGCGCCGCCGCTGCCGCATCGAGGCATTCGGCGCGCGCGCCGGTCAGCTCGCCGGCCGCGTGGCACAGCAGCGGGCGAACCCGTTTCCCGCCGCCCAGCACCGCGTAACGCATCGCTTGATGCAGTGTGGCGGGCTCGGTGGCCTCGGTCGGCAGGTAGTGTTCCAGAGCCGTTTCGACGCGTTCGAGTACCGAGCGCGTCCATTGTTCGAATGTCATAGGTCGTCCCCGCTTTCAGTAGCGGCTGTGCCTGCGGTATTCATGGGCAGCGGCTTGAGCGTCTCGCCATCGAGCACGCGCACCTGCTGCTCGACCTTTTCGAGCTGCTGCTGGCAAAACGCCACGAGGGCCGCGCCGCGCCGGTACGCGCTCAACGACTCCTCGAGACTCAGGCTGCCGCCTTCCATGCGCGCCACCAGCTGTTCCAGCTCCGCCTGCGCGGCCTCGTAGTTCTCGGGCAGCGGCGTGGTATCGACGCCTTCGGCTGACGCGGCAGCAGTATCTTTCGACCCAGTCTTCGCCATGAATAGTCGCAAAATTAAAACAAGTCGGACATTCTACGGCAAAAGCGACATTTCCGATCTTCTCGCCACCCGACGCCCCGCCTGTGCATCCCGCGCCGCCCCTGAAGTCTCGCAGAAAAAAATCGATTGGTCTGCGGCGAAAATCCCAAACTTTCCAAGCATTTTTGACCCAAATCAGGCACTTAAGCGCCCCGGCGATGGGGAAACGGGTATAATCGCCGGCTCCCTAAATCGAATCTTCGATGGTTGGGTTGTTCACTGCTTTCACGTCTTCATCGGGAGTGGGAATGTCCAATCTGAGCAATGCATTGCAGTTGCGGTCTGTTCACAGCCAGCTGCCAGTCACGGCTTACTTTGACGAAGCGCTTCTAACGCGCGAAATCGACACCCTTTTCAAGAAAGGTCCTCGCTACATCGGCCACGATCTCATGGTGCCCGAAGCGGGGGATTATTTTGCCTTGCCCAGCGAAAGCGAGGGGCGTGTGCTCGTCCGTAACCAGCAGTCGCAAGTCGAACTGCTGTCGAACGTGTGCCGCCATCGGCAAGCCATCATGCTCAACGGCCGCGGCCAGACGGAGAACATCGTCTGTCCGCTGCATCGCTGGACGTACGACCTGAACGGCCAGCTCCTCGGCGCACCCCATTTCGCCGATAACCCCTGCCTGAATCTCGGCGCCACGCCGCTGCAGAACTGGCAAGGCCTGCTGTTCGAAGCGCAGGGGCGTGACGTCGCGCGCGATCTGGCGCGCCTCGGCACCAAGAAACACTTCGATTTTTCGGGCTTCATGTTCGATCACGTCGAAGTGCACGAGTGCAACTACAACTGGAAGACCTTTATCGAGGTCTATCTGGAGGACTATCACGTCGCGCCGTTCCATCCGGGCCTCGGCAGCTTCGTCAATTGCGACGACCTGACGTGGGAGTTCGGCGACTGGTACAGCGTCCAGACGGTTGGCGTGCACAAGGATCTGGAGCAGCCGGGCAGTCCGACCTACCGCAAGTGGCACGACGAAGTGCTGCGTTTTCGCGGTGGCAATCCGCCCGACTTCGGCGCGATCTGGATGGTGTACTACCCGGGCATCATGATCGAGTGGTATCCGCACGTGCTGGTGGTGTCGTGGCTGATTCCGCGCGGTCCGCAGAAAACCACCAATGTGGTCGAGTTCTATTACCCTGAGGAAATCGCGCTGTTCGAGCGTGATTTCGTCGAAGCCGAGCGCGCCGCCTATATGGAAACGGCACGCGAAGACGACGAGATCGCCGAGCGCATGGACGCCGGCCGCCGCGCGCTGATGGAGCGCGGCGAATCGCAGGTCGGCCCGTATCAGAGCCCGATGGAAGACGGCATGCAGCACTTCCACGAGTTTTTGCGGCGTGAACTCGGCACGATCTGAGCGCGGCTGATCCGCGCTTGGTCCGTGTTCGACCCGCGCTTGTTCCGAATCTCGCGCAAAGCTTCGACGCATGGAAAGACGGGCTTCGGCCCGTCGTTTTTTGTTTAGACTAACAACATAGCCCGGTCATCCGCGCGCGGCGCCAGGACGCCCGGCGGAGCCGCCATCGCCCGTATCGAGGAGACGTCATGCCCCACACTCACTACACCACCCTGATCTCCGCGACCAACCTCGCGGAACGGCTCGCCGCCGCGCCAGGCAGCGTGTTCGTCATCGATTGCCGGTTCGATCTGACCGACACGGAAGCGGGCGAGAAAGCCTATCTGGCCGGACATCTGCCGGGCGCGCATTACCTGCATCTCGATCGCGATCTGTCAGGGCCGAAGAGCGGCACGAACGGCCGGCATCCGCTGCCGGATCGCGCGCGGCTGGTCGAAACGCTGGAGTCGCGCGGCCTGAAGCAGGGCCAGCAAGTGGTCGCTTATGACGCGCAAGGCGGCATGTACGCCGCTCGCGCATGGTGGCTGCTGCGCTGGCTCGGACACGACTCGGTGGCGCTGCTCGACGGCGGACTGCCAGCGTGGCAAGCCGCCGGTCAGCCGTTGACGCAAGACGCGCCGGCCCAGAACACCGGCGACTTCAAAGCCGGCGCGCCGCTCTCCGTCACGGTCGATGCGCAGACGGTCGAGCGCAATCTCGGCTCGAAGGAGCGCGTGGTGGTCGACGCGCGCGCGGCCGATCGCTATCGCGGCGAGAACGAGACGCTGGACCGCGTCGGCGGCCACATCCCCGGCGCGCTCAACCGCTACTTCAAGGACAACTTCACCGCCGACGACCGCTTCAAGCCGGCTCATACGCTGCGCGAGGAATTCCACGCGCTGCTGGCCGACACGCCGCCCGAGCACGTGGTGCTGCAATGCGGCTCGGGCGTGACGGCATGCGTGAACGTTTTGGCCATGGAGATTGCCGGCCTGCATGGCGCGGCGCTGTATCCGGGCTCCTGGAGCGAATGGAGTTCCGATCCGAAGCGGCCGGTTGCAACGGGACCGAATCCTTGAGCGCAAGCCGCTGCAAGCGGTAAGCAAAAGGCCATTGCCGCCCACGGGCGGCAATGGCCTTTTTTATCGCGCGGACGCCACGGTCAGCGGAAGTCTTACGCGCCTCAAGCCACCCCGTGCTGCTTGAACCACACTAGCGTCCTGCGCCAGCCATCTTCGGCATCGGCCTTCTTGTAGCTCGGCCGGTAATCCGCGAAAAACGCGTGGCCCGCGTCGTCATACACGACGAACTGCGAGCCGCGCCCCGCCTGCGGACCTTGCGCGACGGCCTGCTTCATCTGCTCGAGCGTGGCTTGCGGGATGCCCTGATCCTGCAAGCCGTAGAGCCCCAGCACCGGCGCATGCAGATCGCCAACCCGGTCGAGCGGATTCGCCGGCGTGGTCGCGGTATGGTCTCCGCCCACGCGCCCGTACCATGCGACCACCGCCTTGAGCCGCGGATTGTGCTCCGCATACAGCCAGGCCATGCGGCCGCCCCAACAGAAACCGTTCACGCCGAGCCGGTTCAGATCGCCGCCATTCTCGCCCGCCCATGCAACGGTCGCGTCGAGATCGGCCAGCGCCTGCTCGTCAGGCACCTTGTCGAGGATCTGCGTGCTGATCTGCTGGATGGTCGGGTACACCATCGGATCGCCTTCGCGGACAAACAGATCCGGCGCAATCGCCAGATAGCCCAGCTTCGCAAAGCGGCGGCAGACGTCGGCGATATGCTCGTGCACGCCAAAGGCCTCATGGATCACGACGATCACCGGCAAATGCGTCTTGCCCTTCGGCTGCGCGCGATACGCCGGCACCAGCGTGCCGTTTGAATGCATGGCCACCTCGCCCGCTTCGAGGCCGTCGCTATCGGTATGGATGGTTTGCGCCGAAACCGGCAGCACGGCCGCCGCGAAACCGGTGCCGAGCGCGGCCTTGATGAAGGTGCGTCGATTGAAGGGAACGTGTGGGACCAGGCTGTCGATGTCGGGTTTCAGCATGCGGCGCTCCTCGGTTAGTCGTTAGAGGTAACAGGATACGCCTGACGCGCATCCTGTTGCAGAAGCAACCGTCACCCGCGCGCCGTCAGTGCAGCTTGACCCGCGGCAGCGTGGAGCGGCGCAGCCAGTGCGCGAAGGTGTCGAGCACCATGCGCGCGTAGCCGTGCAGCGCCGCGATATGCAGCCGGTACAGCGACATGTACATGAAGCGCGCGAACAGCCCTTCGATCAGCATATTGCCGCCGATCAGCCCACCCATCAGATTGCCGACCGCGCTGAAGTGCCCAAGCGACACCAGCGAGCCGAAGTCGCGATAGGCGAATTCCGGCAACGGCTTGTTGTCGAGCCGCGCCGCCAGCGCCTTCATCAAGAAACTCGCCTGCTGATGCGCGGCCTGCGCACGCGGCGGCACGTTGCGCTCGTTGCCCGGCCACGGACAGGCGGCGCAATCGCCGAGCGCGAAGATGTTGTCGTCGATTTCGGTTTGCAGCGTGCGGCGCACGTTGAGCTGGCCCAGCCGGTTGACCGGCAGGCCGTCGAGCTCGCTGAGGATCGGCGGTGCCTTGATGCCCGCCGCCCACACCGTCAGATCGGCACGCACGGTATGCCCGCTCGCGGTACGGATAATGCCGGGCGCGACTTCGGCCACCGTTTCGCCGATCATCAGCTTCACGCCGAGCTTGGTGAGCAGCTCGGCGGTAGCGGTCGACACGCGTTCCTGCAAGGCCGGCAAAATGCGCGGACCCGCCTCGATCAGCACGATGCCGACGTCATGCCGCGGATCGAGCTTGTGCAGACCATACGCGGACAGCACCTGCGCGGTGTTGCGCAACTCGGCCGACAGCTCGACGCCCGTCGCGCCGCCGCCGACAATCGCCACCTGGATGCGCGGCTCGCTGGATGTCGACGTGCCGGGTCCGGGTCTCGATTCGACCGGCTCATGCACCTGATGCTCGGCACGCATGCAGGCCGCGATCAGGCGTTTGCGGAAGCGCTCGGCCTGGCCGACCGTGTCGAGTGCGAGGGAGAATTCCGCCGCGCCTTTCACGCCGAAGAACGCCGTGGTGCTGCCGATTGCGATGATCAGCGTGTCGTATTCGAGCTCGCGCGCGGGCAGCAGTTCGGCGCCGTCGTCGTCGACCACCGGGCTGAGCATGAGGCGCCTGTTCGCGCGGTCGAGACCGGTTAGTTCACCCTGCTGAAACTCGAAGTCATGCCAGCGCGCTTGCGCCGCGTATTCGAGCTCCTGCGTGAAAGGGTCCATGCTGCCTGCCGCCACTTCATGCAGCAGCGGCTTCCAGATATGCGTCGGATAACGGTCGACGAGCGTGACTTGCGCCCGTGTACCGCCTTTTTTCTTCTGGGCTCCATAGCGATCACCCAGACGTGTCGCCAGTTCCAGTCCTCCCGCGCCCCCGCCAACGACGATAAACCGATGCATTGAACTCTCCGTGTTTGCCGATGAATAATGCGTCGCGACGGCGCGTCCGAACGCGCCGTGTTTCAGCGATTGTCCGCGAGCAGCACGGTTTGTCACAAGCCATCAATACGCATGTGTGACATGCGCACGACGATATCGCCCATTGTCACCAGCGCGTCAATGCGCTTCTTCCCAGTTCAGGCCCGCGCCCACTTCGGCGACCAGCGGCACTTTCAGGTCGGCAACACTGCACATCAACTCGGGCAGGCGCTTGCGCACTTCGGACAATTCCGCGTCAGGCACTTCGAGAATCAGTTCGTCGTGCACCTGCATGATCATGCGCGTGCCGATCTTCGATTCTTCGATCCACTTCTGCACCGCGATCATCGACAGCTTGATCAGGTCGGCGGCCGTGCCCTGCATCGGCGCGTTGATCGCGGCGCGCTCGGCGCCCTGACGACGCGGACCGTTGCCGCCGTTGATCTCCGGCAGCCACAGGCGGCGACCGAACACTGTCTCGACGTAACCCTTCGCCTTCGCGCTCAGACGCGTTTCGTCCATATAGCGCGCGACGCCCGGATAACGCGCGAAATAGCGGTCGATATACATCTTGGCCGCGTCGCGCGTAATGCCGAGGTTCGACGCGAGGCCGAACGCGCTCATGCCATAGATCAGGCCGAAGTTGATGACCTTGGCCACGCGCCGCTGATCGCTCGACACTTCGAGCGGCGTCACGCTGAAGATTTCCGCCGCGGTGGCGCGGTGAATGTCTTCCCCTTGCGAGAACGCGCGCAGCAACGATTCGTCGCCGGAAATGTGCGCCATGATGCGCAATTCGATCTGCGAGTAGTCCGCGGAGACCAGCTTGTGTCCCGGCGGCGCAATAAATGCTTCGCGAATGCGGCGGCCTTCGCCGGTGCGCACGGGAATGTTCTGCAAGTTCGGATCGTTCGACGCCAGACGCCCCGTCACCGCGACGGCCTGCGCGTAGTTCGTATGCACGCGGCCCGTTTGCGCATTGACCATCCGCGGCAGCTTGTCGGTATAGGTCGACTTCAGCTTCGACAAGCCACGGTGTTCGAGCAGGATCTTCGGCAGCGGATAGTCTTCGGCGAGCTTTTGCAGCACTTCTTCGTCGGTGGACGGCGCGCCGCTCGGGGTCTTCTTGACCACCGGCAGTTCCAGCTTCTCGAAGAAGATCTGGCCGATCTGCTTGGGCGAGCCCAGATTGAATTCGCCGCCGGCCAGCGCATACGCTTCGCTTTCCAGCTGGATCAGACGCGTGGCGATTTCACTGCTTTGCTGACGCAGCTTTTCCGCATCGATCAGCACGCCCGTGCGCTCCATCTTGCGCAGCACCCGCGAGGTCGGCACTTCGATCGCACGATAGACGTGGTCGAGCGTCTTCTCCGCGGCCACTTGCGGATACAAGGCCTGATGCAAACGCAACGTGATGTCGGCGTCTTCCGCCGCGTATTCGGCGGCCTGTTCCAGCGCCACTTCGTCGAAGCCGATCTGTCCCGCGCCCTTGCCCGCGACGTCTTCGTACTTGATCGTCTTGATGCCGAGATGACGCAGCGCGAGGCTGTCCATGTCGTGCGTGCGATGCGATTCGAGCACGTAGGATTGCAGCAGCGTGTCGTGTTCGATACCGCGCATTTCGATGCCGTAGTTCGCCAGCACCTGCTCGTCGTACTTCAGATGCTGACCGACCTTCTTGTGCTCGGCGCTTTCCAGCCACGGCTTGAGCTTCGCGAGGACTGCTTCGCGCGGCAGTTGGACGGGCGCGTCCGGGCCGCGATGCGCGAGCGGCACATATGCAGCGCGGCCGGCTTCCACCGACAACGACAAGCCGACGATCTGCGCGGTCATCGGATCGAGCGCCGTGGTTTCGGTATCGAACGAGGTCAGCTCGGCCGCGTTGATCCTGTCGAGCCACGCGTCGAACTGCTCCCACGTCTGCACGGTGTCGTAGTGCCGCTCGTGATCCACCGACAGCGCCGGCGGCACGTCGGTTTCCGGGCCTTCCACCGCGTCCGTGATCTCCACTTCGCGCAGCCAGGTCTTGAATCCGTGACGCGTGAACACGTCGCGCAGTTCCTCGCGCGATTCCGGCCGGCTTGGCAGGCTTTCCTCGATCGACACGATATGGTCGGTCAGATCGCAATTGCGCTCGACGGTGACGAGCTTCTTCGCCATCGGCAGAAAATCGAGCGCACGTCGCAGATTGTCTCCTACCGCACCTTTGATTTCGTCCGCATGTGCGACGATGCCATCCAGCGACTCGAATTGCGTCAGCCATTTGAGCGCTGTCTTCGGCCCGCACTTCTCGACGCCCGGCACGTTGTCGACGGTATCGCCGATCAGTGACAGGTAGTCGATGATGCGTTCCGGCGGTACGCCGAACTTGGCGATCACGCCGGCGCGGTCGAGCGTTTCGTTGGTCATCGTATTGATGAGGGTGACATGATCCGACACGAGCTGCGCCAGATCCTTGTCCCCAGTCGACACGATCACGTTCATGCCGCGCTGTTCCGCTGCGGTGCTGAGCGTGCCGATCACGTCATCAGCCTCGACGCCTTCGATCATCAAGAGCGGCCAGCCGAGCGCGCGCACGGCCACATGAATCGGCTCGATCTGGCGCGACAGGTCGTCCGGCATCGACGGACGATTCGCCTTATAGTCGGGATACCAATCGTCGCGAAATGTTTTGCCCTTGGCGTCGAACACGCACGCGCTATACTCTGCTGTGACTTCCTTGCGCATGCGCCGCAGCATGTTGATCATCCCATAGAGCGCACCCGTCGGACCGCCCCCGGGGCCGCGCAGATCAGGCATCGCATGGTAGGCCCGGTACAGATAACTCGAACCGTCGACCAATAGCAGGGTCTTACCTTCAAGGCTTCGTTCTTCAGGCATTATGACTAAGAGAAAAGTGATTCCGAGTCTGCGATCACTCGCAGATCAAGAGCGCGCAACGGCCAAGAAGGCCCGCGCATCGTGGCAGATGTTCACGATTATGGCAGAGTTTATCGAGGCGACCGAGTACCTCTCGGAGATTCGTCCGGCTGTCAGTATCTATGGTTCAGCACGCCTGAAACCGAACTCGCCGTACTACAAGCTCGCTACGCAGATTGCGCGCAAGCTGTCGGACGCGGGCTTCGCGGTGATTTCCGGCGGCGGCCCCGGCATCATGGAAGCGGCCAACAAGGGTGCTCATGCGGGCAAGGCGCCTTCGGTCGGTCTGAACATCGAACTACCGCACGAGCAATCGGGCAATCAGTGGCAGGACATCTCGCTGCGCTTCCGCCATTTCTTCACGCGCAAGGTCACGTTCGTGAAGAACTCGGACGCGGTGATCGTGATGCCGGGCGGCTTCGGCACGCTTGACGAACTGGCCGAAGTGCTCACGCTGATTCAAACCAAGAAGTCGCGCAACGTGCCGATCATTCTGGTGGGCGCCGAGTTCTGGGAAGGCCTGCTTGCGTGGTTCAGGAACTCGCTCACGCCGATGGGCCTGATCAATCCGACCGATATGGACTTGATGCAGGTAATCGACGATCCGGATCAGGTGCTCGAAGCGGTGCTGAAGTTCTACGAAGACCGTGAAGAAGCCGAGCCGCATCCGGCCAAGTCGGATGAAGACCGGATGTTCTATCTGTGATGTGATGCTGCGTTCCCGCTTCGCGCGTTGGCGCCAAGCGAATGTGCAACGCAATGCGATGCAATGAACACAGTGTGTTGATTCTGGCGGGCAGCCTTCGGGCTGCCCGCTTTTGCTTGTTCGGCCGGTTCGCGTCGCGCTTGCGGCAAGACCATTCAGATCGCCGAAACGCGGATTCATCCGCTGTGGCTGCTGGGCGCCGGCAGTCTGATCGGGCTCACCGGCTTCGGGCAGTTCTGACGCAACGCGGCGGCCTGCGGGCGCGCCACAGCGGCATGGGCGAGCCGAATCTGCACTTGCCCATGCCTGTCTCCAAACCCGCTTACTGAAACGCCACCTCGGCGAAACTGCGCAGCTTGCGGCTATGCAAACGATGCAGCCCGTTCATCCGCAATAGCTCCATCGCCTTCACGCCGATCTGCAGATGCTGATCGACCTGCGCGCGATAGAACTGATCCGCCATGCCCGGCAGCTTCAGTTCGCCATGCAAGGGCTTGTCCGACACGCAGAGCAAGGTGCCGTAAGGCACCCGGAAGCGGAAGCCGTTCGCCGCGATCGTCGCGCTTTCCATGTCTAGTGCGATCGCGCGACTTTGCGACAGCCGCTGGACCGGCTCGCGATGATCGCGCAACTCCCAGTTGCGGTTGTCCACGCTCGCCACCGTGCCCGTGCGCATCACCCGCTTCAACTCGACGCCGTCCAGTTGCGTGACCTGCGCGACCGCACGCTCCAACGCCACCTGCACTTCGGCGAGCGCCGGAATCGGCACCCACAGCGGCAAGTCGGCATCGAGCACGTGGTCCTCGCGCACGTAGCCGTGCGCAAGCACGTAGTCGCCGAGGCGCTGCGTATTGCGCAGACCCGCGCAATGGCCGAGCATGATCCACGCATGCGGACGCAGCACCGCAATGTGATCGGTGATGGTCTTCGCGTTCGACGGCCCGACGCCGATGTTGATCATCGTGATGCCGCTGCCGTCCGCGCGCTTCAGGTGGTATGCGGGCATCTGCGGCAGACGCGGCGGCGCCGTGCCCTCCTGCGACTGCTCGCCGAGATTCTCGTTGTACGTGACCACGTCGCCGGGCTCGACGAACGACGTGTATTCGCTGCGATAGGCGCGCAGCTCTTCGTCGTCGGTATGGGCCATCATCGTGCGGCCGAGCTTGACGAACTCGTCGATATAGAACTGGTAGTTCGTGTACAGCACGTAGTTCTGGCAATGCGTGGGCGACGTGGCCGTGTAATGCTTCAGCCGATGCAGCGAGAAATCGACCCGCGCCGCCGTGAACAGCGCGAGCGGATGCGGCTCGCCCGGCGCCGGCTCATACGTGCCGTTGACGATACGGTCGTCGAGCAGCGCCAGGTCCGGCGTATCGAACACGTCGCGCATCAGGAACAGGCGCTCGCGATCCAGATCGCCTTCGAGGTGAATGCCCTCGGCGAACGCGAAATGAATCGGAATCGGCTGGTCAGACACGCCGACCTCGATCTGCACATGATGGTTCTTCGCCAGCAGGCGCAACTGCTCGCGATAGTAGTCGCCGAACAGATCGGGCCGCGTCACGGTGGTCTCGAACACGCCCGGACCCGCGACGAAACCGTACGAGCGGCGCGAGTCGATATGCGTGTTGACTTCGGTACAGACGCGCACGAACGGATAGCAGGCGCGCACGCGGCGCTCGAACGACTCGTTGCGGCGATAGCGCGCGAACGCGTCGCGCAAAAACGAGGTGTTCGCTTCGTAAATCGCCGAGAGGCGGGTGACGGCCTCGGTCGCGTCGTCGAACGATTCGGTTGGGAAGCTGTTGGCGGGAGTCTGCACCGCGCGTTGATTGGTATCTTTGTTCATCGTCATTCGCCCCTATTGATGAGACGACATTACCACGGAACACGGGCTCGCCAAATGACCTCGCGTTGCTTGCAACACATACCGCCATACTGCTCGCAAGATTGCGGGCACGCCGCGCGAAAGCGGCGCAAAATAAGGCGGTCGCGCCCGTACGCCAGGCTGGATTTGCTAGAATCGGGGCACCATATTGGAGAATCACCATGAAGCCGTTCCTTCCCGTCGCCGTTGCACTGGCCCTCGCCTTTGGCAACGCCGCGATGGCTGCCCAGCCCGTCGATGACACTCCGCCCCCCGGCGCGCCCCAGTCCGCCAATGAACGGGCCGGTCTGCCCGACCTGGAGAAGATCAATCGCCCGGCCGCCGAGGTCAGTTCGAAGGTCGAAATCAACGTTCCGCGCACGCCGAGCTTCCACGAGCGCAGCGCCAACGGCACGGAAATCACCGAATACCGCGACAAAGGCAAGCCAGTTGAAATCAACGTGCATTCGAATTTCGGCACGCGCTACCAGATGAGCGCACCGCTCGACACGTCGCCCACCGTCGGCGTCAACGGCCGCCCAAGCACGCGTTTGCCGTCGGTGAATCTGCACTATTGATGGGTGCCGGGCGGCGGCCCGGCGCGGGCCGCCGCCGCGGTTGCGCGCGCTTCGCGAGGCGGTGCCGAGGGCTTTCGGCCTGGTGCCGTGCTTCACTCTCGCGAGACGGCATTGCGATGCCGCGTTCGCTGCGCGGCCGTGACTGCCACCGCTCAACACCGTTTTTCAGCACCGCATTTGCCACACATCGCACTGGCCGCATCGCGCCAGCCCGACCAACCTGATCCGACGTTTCCCGCATGGCTGTCTTCACCGCTGTCAACGAACCCCAACTAGCAGAATGGATGCGTCACTACGATCTCGGCGATGTCGTCGAGTTTCGCGGCACCTCGTCCGGTATTGAGAACAGCAACTTCTTTCTGACGACGACGCGCGGCGAATATGTCCTGACGATTTTCGAAAAGCTGACGGCCGAACAACTGCCCTTCTACCTCGACCTGATGCGCCACCTGGCCGCGCACCGCGTGCCAGTGCCGGACCCGATGCCGCGCGAGGACGGCGCGCTGTTCGGCATGCTGCTCGGCAAGCCCGCCGCCATCGTGACCAGGCTCGAAGGCGCGCCCGAGTTGGAGCCCGGCATCGAGCACTGCGTCGAAGTCGGGCAGATGCTGGCGCGCCTGCACCTGGCGGGACGCGATTTCACCGGCTATCAGCCGAATCTGCGCAGCCTGCCGTGGTGGCGGGAAACCGTGCCGACCATCCTGCCGTTTCTGGAAGGCGCGCAGCGCGACCTGCTGTCGTCCGAACTCGCGCATCAGGAAGCCTTCTTCGCATCGCCCGATTACGCTGCGCTGCCCGCAGGCCCCTGCCACGCCGATCTGTTCCGCGACAACGCGATGTTCGCGCACGCCGCGCCGGACACCGGCCATGAAGTGCGCCTGGGCGGCTTCTTCGACTTCTATTTCGCCGGTTGCGACAAGTGGCTGTTCGACGTCGCGGTCACGGTCAACGACTGGTGCGTGGACCTCGCCACCGGCAAGCTGGACGACGCGCGCACCGAAGCCATGCTGCGCGCCTACCAGACCGTGCGTCCGTTCACCGTCGAAGAAAACCGCCATTGGGGCGACATGCTGCGAGCGGCCGCGTACCGCTTCTGGGTCTCGCGCCTGTATGATTTTCACTTGCCGCGCGCGGCCGAGTTGCTCAAGCCGCACGACCCCGGCCATTTCGAGCGCATTCTGCGCGAACGCCTGTCAGGCGTTGCACATCCAGGCATCCATACCCCATGCAACTGATCGAAGTCCCCGCGAAAACCGGCTATGTGTGGTTCCGGCAGGGTATCTGGCTGTTCCGCAAGAACCCGCTCGCATTCCTGACGCTGTTCTTCACCTATCTGCTGGTGATGACGCTCGTGTCGCAGATTCCGGTGGTCGGCGGCGTGCTGCCGCTGGCGTTCATCCCGGGCGTCGCGGTCGGCTTCATGGCGGCGTGCCGCAACACGATCGCCGGCAAGCCGGTGTTTCCGACCATTCTGGTGGACGGCTTTCATTCGTATGGCCCGGTTGTCGCCAGGCGGCTACTGGTGCTCGGCGTGCTCTATGTCGTCGCGATGGCACTCGTGCTGGCCGGGTCGGCGCTCGCCGACGGCGGCATGCTGCTGAAGGTGATGCTCGGCGGCGGCTCGATGGATCAGGAAGCGATTGCCAACAGCAATATTCCGCTCGCGGTGATCACGGCCTTCGCGTTCTACATTCCGGTGGCCATGATCTTCTGGTTCTCGCCGATTCTCTCCGCATGGCATGACGTGCCGCCCGTGAAGGCGATGTTCTTCAGCATCGTCAGTTGCTGGCGCAATCGCGGCGCGTTCATCGTGTTCGGCGCGCTGTGGTTCGCCGTGGCCATCACGGTGTCGCTCGGTCTGTCCGCGCTGATTCAGGCGCTGGGCGCGGCCGAGTTCGCGTTTGCGATCCTGATGCCCGCCACGATGATCGTCACGACCATGCTGTACTGCTCGTTCTACGCGACTTATCGCGGCTGCTTCGGCGTGCAAACGCCCGAAGCGCCGGATCTGCCGACCAAGCCGGCCGCGTAAATGCCGGCTTGAATGTCGTTCACGCGCGGGCGCTGTTCTGGCGCCCGCCCGCGCATTGCCCCAACGCGGCACCGCCCGCGCCGCTTCACTCGATCCCCGGCCACGCTCGTCCACCTGCATCGATTTGCAGCATAATGGTTTGCGCGCAATCGATTTGCACGCTCTTTTTATACGAGATGCACCATGACCCAGCGCCCCGCTTTGCCCTTCACGCTCGACGAGCAACTCTGCTTCGCCCTCTACTCGACCTCGCTCGCCATGACGAAGGCGTACAAGCCGTTGCTCGAGAAGCTGGGTCTCACGTATCCGCAATATCTGACGATGCTGGTGCTGTGGGAGAGCGACGACGTCACCGTCAAGGACATGGCCGCGCGCCTGAATCTCGACTCGGCGACGGTCACGCCGCTGCTCAAGCGCCTCGAGACGCAAGGCCTGCTGGAACGCGTACGCGGTGTCGACGATGAACGGCTCGTGTATATCCGGCTCACTAAAGCCGGCACGGCACTCAAGCGCCAGGCGCGCGAAGTGCCCGCGGAAATCTTCTGCGCGACCCAGCAAACGCAGGAATTCCTGCTGCGTCTGCGCGACGACCTGACCCGTCTGCGCAGCACCCTCAACGACTACATGGATCACTAGCCGGGCGGCCGCAAAGCGCACCCTATCGCGCCGATTCATAAATTAGTTTGCACACAAATGATTTGTGTACTATCTTAACGACATGCCGCTCCGATAGCCCTCCGCCAGAACGGCGGGCCAGCAAACAGCGGCAAACATGCAGATCCTGACAACCCAAACTAGGAGCAGCACCATGAACATCCTCTACAAAGCAAGCGCAACGAGTACCGGTGGCCGCGACGGCCGTGCTGTGTCGTCGGACAATGCGCTGGACGTCAAGCTCGCGGCGCCGCGTGAACTCGGCGGCAACGGTGCAGCCGGCACGAATCCGGAACAACTGTTCGCAGCCGGCTACTCGGCCTGTTTTCTGAGCGCGATGAAATTCGTCGCTGGCCAGAAAAAGCAGACTTTGCCGGCCGACACGCAAGTCACCGCCGAAGTGGGCATCGGTCCGAACGACAAAGGCGGCTTCGCACTCGATATCGATCTGCGCATCTCGCTGCCGGGTCTGCCGGCGGATACCGCCAAGGAACTGGTCGATGCCGCGCATCAGGTCTGCCCGTACTCGAACGCCACCCGCAACAACGTCGCGGTTCGTCTGCAAGTCGCGTAAGCGGCGGCGTCGATGAAGCGTCAATGAATCGTCGAAGCGGCGTGGCACCACCGCGCCGCCGCGAACTGCGCCCGCACCCTGCACAATAGGGGCGGGCATTGCTGCGTTTTGCGGACGGGGCAGGCAGTCTGCGCTATGATCCGTGCCGCCCGCTGCGGCTGCGGCCAGCAATAGCACATAGCGCGTCCCCTCGCTCTGACCGACGGTCCCGATGACACGCGTCCGACAACTGAACGACTCCTTCGACACCGGTCTGGTCTGGTTCCGCCGCGACCTGCGCAATGCGGACAACGCCGCCCTCTACTACGCGCTCAAGCATTGCGAGCGCGTCTGGTGCGCTTTCGTGTTCGATACGACAATCCTGCAGCCGCTCGTCGACGGTCTGGCAGACTCGTCATCCAGATACGCAGGCGCAGGACCGCCGCATCGAGTTCATTCTCGCGGCGCTGCGCGAACTGGATGACGCGTTGCGCGCGAACGGCGGCGGCCTGATCGTGCTGTACGGCAATCCGGCCGACCTCGTGCCCAAACTCGCCAACGAACTCCGCGTCGATGCGGTATTCGCGAATCACGATTACGAGCCGGTCGCGATCGAGCGCGACGAGTGCGTGCGTGAGCGTCTCGCCGAAGCCGGACGCCAGTGGCTGACGTTCAAGGACCAGGTGATTTTCGAGCGCGCCGAGGTGTTGACCGGCCAAAGCAAGCCGTTCACGGTGTTCACGCCGTTCGCAGGGCTGCAAAAGCCTGCGTTCAATCCGCCGAACTGGGTATTCCCGCCGGCCTGGACAGTGCTTTACGTGCTGATGGCGATTTCCGTCTGGCGCGTGTGGAAACGCGACGGCGCGAGTACGGCGATCGTCTTGTGGGTGGTTCAGTTGCTGTTCAACGCAGCGTGGATGTGGCTGTTTTTCGGCCTGCATCGACCAGCTTTAGCGCTGGCCGATATCGTGATCCTGCTGGTTTTGATCGTCGCGCTGACGTTTGTATTCTGGCGGCGGGACCGCTGGGCAGGGATACTGCTGGTGCCGTATGTCGCCTGGGTGGCGTTCGCCGCAGTGTTGAATTACACGCTGAGGCAATTGAATCCGGCTTTCTGAACGTGCGTCAGGATGGCTGAGCGTGGCTGACAGCTTGGGCGGCTAGCCCCGAACACCGGCGTTTCACTACGTGCCGATGCTTTAATTTGCTCAGCTTAGTGCTGGCTCATCCACGACGGTTGGCGGACGTTCACATCACGGTCCAGCTTGCGCATGCGGAACTCGAGATCGTACAGATCGGTAGCCTCGGCCAGATAGGCATCCGCGCGTTCTTTCGCGAGTTGGTCGGGCGATTTGGTCAAAAACAGGAACAGGCGGCTAAGCAGGTACATGGTCAACCTCGACAATGAGTTTTAGGAGTTAGCTCCTAAGGGATAACCCTTATTATAGGGAAAACCCTAGGATTGCGCCACTGCTCATTTCGAACTGTTGTTTCAACGTCACCGTCCGGCCGATGAGGCCGCTGTGACGGCACTTTCCGCGATCCGGCCGGTGCTTGTGCGGCGTTGATGCTTGAAAAATTCCCACACCATGGCGCTTGCGTCCGGGCCTTTGGCCGAATGGAACGGCACGGCGTCGTCGCCACCGCTCCAGGCGTGGGCGAGCCCTTGCACACGGCATAGCCGCACTACGCGCCGTCCGCCGCGCACGTAGTCGCGCGTCACCACGCCGCCCTTGCGGTCTTCGCGCACTTCGCCGGATTTGCGGGCGCCGTTCGCGTCGACGATCCGGTTCAGGCGAAGGAATTGCTCCGCCAGTTGGTCCGCATTGACCGGCGCGACCACGTGATCGGCATCGCCGTGGATGACAATCGCCGGCATGCCGGGGTAGTTGGCCACGTCGGTCATCTCGTCGGCGAGCGCGGCCGGCTCGCGGCGTGCGCCGCGGCGCATCACGTCCATCGCGGTAATGCCCGAGCGGGCCTCGCCGAAAGCGGGGCCGGAGTGCAGCGCGACTGCCGCGAAATGTTCCGGATGCTTGACCGCCAGCAGCGCCGTCAGGCCCGCACCGGCGGAAATCCCGGCGACATACACACGCTCGTCGTCGAACCCATGCTGCGCAACCAGCGCATCCACAAGGGAGACCACGGCGCGCGCCTCGGCCCCGCCGGCGCTTTCGCCAGCGTCGTACCAGTGCCAGCAGCGATGCGAATGCGCGTGTTTCGACTGCTCCGGATAAACCACGGCAAAGCCGAAGCGGTCCGCCAGCACGTTCATCCGCGTGCCTTCAGCGAATTCATCGATCGACTGGGTGCAACCGTGCAGCATCACGACCAGCGGCATCGCCTCGAGTGCATGGCCGGACGGGATATACAGACCGTATTGGAGATGATTGACGAGCCGCCCGGGAGCGACCGGCGCGGAATGGAACGAGCGCGTCCACGCGCCGCTCGCCCACGCCGACGCGCGCGGACGCACCCGCGACTCGCGTGGGGCGGCAAGCGGCGCGTCGCGCTTTGCGGGCACGCGCAGCGCAGCCACCGGCTTGACTGGACGAACCTTGGTCGACGGTTTGTCGGTAGCGGGCCGCGTCGGCCTCGCCGTGGTGCGTTTGGCGGTCTTTTGAGCGTGCTCGGTTTGAATTGCAAACAGTCGCTTCAGACCGCGTAGCCAGATTTTCGATAGACTTTTTGCCATCGGCGGATGACCTCGCAAAAAGGGACAGGGGCCGCTCGATAAAACCTCGAACGACGCATCGTTGTGCAATGCACAATAACATCAATCCTCATGCGATGCAGGAGGCCTGGGATGGCACCCAGGACCGAAATGTCCGCGCGGCGAACCTTGGGGCCGCCTTGGCGTCAAAGCGCTGCAATGCTTGTTCGCCACCTAACGTTTGGCGGCCAAAGGCGCCGCGCACGGTGAGACCGGGGTGCAACACCCGTCTATACTGGCGGTTAAATCATTTGATGTGCGGGCCTGCGCCGCGTCGGCGTTTCGCGCCGCTCGCGCGTTGATTTCTTTACCAACCCGATTCTACGCGGCCTGGGTCGCACTCCTGCCATGCCCGATTTACCTCTCCATCTGTGGTACTCGATCACCAGTCTCGGCGGGGCCGGCATGACGCTGCCGCTCGCGTTCGCGATTGCGCTGTGGCTGGCGCTCGGCTACACGTGGCGCATGGCGGCGGGCTGGCTGCTGCTGCTCGGCGCGGCCATCGGCGTGGTGACCGTGACCAAGCTGGCATTCCTCGGCTGGGGTTTCGGCGTGCGGGAGCTCGACTTCACCGGCGTCAGCGGCCACGCGATGCTGTCCACCGCGGTCTATCCGGTCGCCTTGTTCCTGATGCTGCTGCCCGCACGCCCTGCCGTTCGGCTGATCGGCGTCGTACTTGGGCTGGCCGCGGGTATTGCGGTGGGACTGTCGCGCGTCGTACTGAGCGCTCACTCGCCGTCTGAAGCCGTCACCGGCTGCCTGGTGGGCGCATTGGCCGCGCTGCTGTTCGTGCGCATCGCGTGGAATGCCGAGCCGGGCCGTTTGTCGGCAATGCCCGTCGCCGTTAGCATGCTGGTTCTTGCCGTGCTGATGCACGGCGTGCACGTGCCGACCCAGCGCTGGGTCACGCACATCGCGCTGAAAGTGTCCGGTCATGAAAGGCCGTTCATCCGCGCCAAATGGAAGGCGGTGCGCGATGTCCGCCCGGCGACGGCACCGCTGTCGCAAACGCTCAACACGCTCGCGCCGCCGCACGCGTCCCGCGTCTGAAACGCCGCCCTTCTGCTTCACAAAGCACCTCATGCGCGTGAATCAATCGCCGTCGTGAGTAATTCCGCTCCTGCTGTCGTTGAAAGTCGCGGGCTGGGCCACGGCGCTCAATCTGGTGTTCGGCGTCGCGGTGGGCTTCGGTTTGTCGCGCTGGCGCTCCGGCGTGCGGGACGTGATCGATTCGCTGCTGATGCTGCCGCTCCTGCTGCCGCCCACCGTGCTCGGCTACTACCTGATCGTGCTGCTCGGTCGACGCAGCGTGATCGGCGCGTGGCTCGACCGCTTCGATATCCAGTTGGTGTTCACCTGGCAGGGTGCGGTGATCGCGTCGACGGTCGTGGCCTTCCCGCTCGTGCTGAAATCGGCGCGCGCCGCGTGCGAATCCGTCGATCCGCAACTCGAGCGGGCGGCGCGCACGCTCGGCGTCAGCGAGACGGCAGTGTTCTTTCGCGTGACGCTGCCGCTCGCCGCGCGCGGCATTCTCGCCGGCGGGCTGCTGGCGTTCGCGCGCGCTCAGCGAATTCGGCGCGACGCTGATGATCGCGGGCAACCTGCCGGGTCGCATGCAAACGCTCTCGGTGGCGGTGTATTCAGCCGTGCCGGCCGGCGACGACAGCACCGCTATTTCCTCGTGCTCGTGACCTCGGTGACGTGTGTCGTGATCCCGTTGCTCGCGGGCCGTCTGGTGCCGCAGCACACGCTTTTGAGTTCACGCTGACATGCCGTTCGCCGGCTACGAACGCAGCATGCGTTGACTCAGGCGCGCGGCGCTGGCGTCCGCTTGCACCGCTTGCGTCTTCCTCGCGCTCAATCCTTCACGCCAAGAATCACGCTCGACGCCTTGAACGCCGCGACAGCGCTTGCGCCCTCCACGAGGCCCAGCGTATCGACGCTTTCATTGGTGACGACCGCCGTGATGACCGCGCCGCCGTCGAGCACCAGCGACACCTCGGCATTCACCGCGCCGCGCTTCACGCTCTGCACGGTGCCGCGCAACTGATTGCGCGCCGAGAGCCTGGGCGGCGTGCCGCTCGCGGCTTCGACGAGCAGCACGACCCACGACGCCTTGATCAACGCGAACGCCGCCACGCCGTCGGCCAGGCCGAGCGTCTCGGTGCTCTCATGCGTGAGCACGGCGACGATCGTGTGACCGCCCGGCAGCGCCAGCGAGACTTCGTCGTTGACGGTGCCGCGCGTGATCGCCGACACCGTGCCGTAGAACTGGTTGCGCGCGCTGGTCTTCACGCCGATGCGGCCAATCAGATCCCAATCCGTCGCGAAGCCTTCGATCGCCGCGCCCGCACGTTCGAGAAAACGCCGGTGCTCGCGTTCGACCGCGCGAAACGTTTCGATCAGCTTCACCGCGCGCGGCGTGAGCGTGGTGCCGCCACCGCCTTTGCCGCCGGTCAGGCGCACGACGAGCGGCTCGCCGGCGAGGTTGTTCATCGTGTCGACGGCGTCCCACGCGCCTTTGTAGCTCATGCCGACGGCCTTCGCCGCGCTGGTGATCGAGCCGGTTTCGCCGATCGCCGCGAGCAGCGCGATCCGCGACGCGCCGCCGAGCGTCCGCGCGCCGGCCTGAAACCAGACGGAGCCGCCGAGTTCGAGGGATTCGTGGGGAGGATCGGTGCGTTCGGGTGTCATGGCGGAGAGCGGTCGAAGGTCCAGGCAAGGACAGCGAATCATTATACCGACGCGCGCGTTGGCAACGATCCGCTCAGTGGCGCGCCAGCGAACGCGATGGCCGACATCAAGGAAGCGATCCGCCGCGTGTCGGATATCGTCGGCGAGATCGCAACGGCCTCCGAGGAACGGAACCACAGTATCCAGCAGGGCTCCGTTCACAGTTTCACGAATGGGCGAAACGAACAGCAGGCGGCACTGCCGCCTGCCTCGCGTGGAACTCGCCCGCCATGACGCGCGGCGCGGCCTTCAAACCGCGTACTGCGCAATCCCGTTGCCGAACGACCAGTTCTCCTTCTCCACCTCGACGAGACTAATGAACACATCTTCTCGACGCAGCCCCGGCGACTTCGCCAGTTCGTCCGCCATCCGCTTATACAACGTCTTCTTCTGGTCGAGCGTTCGTGTGTTGTTCAACGTGATCTGAATCAGCACGAGATCGTCGCTGCGCCCGACGTTCAGATACTGCCTGTCATAGACGAAATTGCCGGCCTCGTGCTCGGTGATCAGCATGAAGATGTCGTCCTTCGGCACGTTGAAGGTCTCCACCAGCGAGCGTTGGATGCTTTCCGTCAGCGCCTTCCGGTATTCGGAGGGCTTGCCGGCGCGCAATGCGATTCGGGTGAGCGGCATGATGAAACTCCTTGCTTGCGTTGATTGGGTAAACACAGCTTAGGCGGGCTCAGTCATAATAAACAGACATCATCGGCTATTTCATCTATATCCATTGAAAATGAAAGTCCTCGATCTCGATGCGGTGCGAGCGTTCGTTCTGGTCGCCGATCTGCACAGTTTCACGCGTGCGGCGGACGCGCTCGACACCACGCAATCGGCTGTCAGTCTGAAGCTCAAGCGGCTGGAAGCGCATCTGGGCAAGCAGTTGCTGGAGCGCACACCGCGCGTCGTGCGTCTTTCCGCCGACGGCAACGCGTTTCTCAGCGCCGCACGCGAGTTGTTGAACGCGCATGAGCGCGCGCTGGGTTCACTGTCGGTGGAGCGCCGGCGGCTCGTGCTGGGGCTCAGCGAGCACGTCGCGGGGCCCGATTTGCCGCTGCTGCTCGGCCGGCTCAATGCGCACGACCCCGGTCTGGTGGTCGAATTGCACATGGGGACATCGGCGGCGCTGCTCGCGCAATTCGACGAACGCCGGCTCGACGCGGCGATCGTCCGTTACGGCGCCGACGAACCGCCGCGCGACGACGCGCAAGTGCTGTTCAGCGAACCGCTCGGCTGGCTCGCGACGCCGGCGTGGCTGCCGAGGGTTGGCGAACCATTGGCGCTGGCACTGCTGAGTCCGCCGTGCAACGTACGCGACGTGGCGTTGCGCGCGCTGACGGAGGCGGGGGTTGCGTGGCAGGAGGTGTTCGTCGGCGGCGGCGTGGCGGCGGTCGGCGCAGCGGTGGCGGCAGGTCTGGCGGTATCGCCGCTGGCGCGCAGAGTGGCGCCGCGCGGCTTGCTCGACGTCGGCGCGCGGCTGGGTCTGCCGACGCTGCCGGAATCGCGCGTGACGCTGCATTCGCGGGTGCGGGATCCGCGGTCGGTGGAGACGTTGCGGTTGGTGGCGAATGGGTTGGCAAGCGCTTGAGGTATTCGGGCGCACCATCCCAATAACCCAAGCGGCTACGGTATATAATCGTGGCTATGCCCATCATTGCCCGAATCGACGGGCTGATCGTGGTGATCTACCCTCACGATCATGCACCGCCTCATGTTCATGTTCTCGGTCCGGATGGTGAGCTGATCTTTATCTTGAATTGTCCCAAGGGGCCCGGTGACACTCCGTGAGGTTCGAGGGTACTCAGAACGCGAAGCGCGTCGGCTGGCGAAACGTATTAACGAAATGGTGCCGTTCCTGTGCTCCGCCTGGAAAGGAATCCACTCATGAACAGCAGCGAAGAATGGCGGCTTGCGCAGCAACGTGGCGCCGAAACCGCCAAACGTCCCGCCGCGCGTAGCGCATGCTATAAATCGCGGACGAAACGCCTCGAAATCACGCTGACCAACGGCATTTCGCTGCTGGTGCCAGTCGCCTATATCGAGGGTTTGCACAACGCTGCGCCAGCGGATCTGCGCGAGATCCAGATTTTCGGCCTCGGTTCGGCGCTTGTGTTTCCGGCGCTCGACGTGGTGGTATCGGTCCACGGCCTGATCGACGGCGTATTCGGCTCCAAAGCGTGGATGCGCGATATCGGCCGCAGCGGCGGCAGCGTCAAATCGGAGGCGAAGTCGGCGGCTGCACGCGAGAACGGCAAGAAAGGCGGTCGACCGCGCAAAGTCGCGTGACGCCGCACGGAAACAGCGGGAGGCGGCAAACGCGTCGAGCTTGGCCGCACGGCGTTGGGGCCGCCCGGCGGCAAACCCAGACGCAAACGCGCGGCGTGAGTCGGGATCAGTGGATGATCGGCGGCAGCGAACCGCTGCTGGCGGTCGCCGGATTGGTGGCTGCGTCCGCCGGGCCCGCGCTAACGTTTGCGGACATGGCCGGCGCACTCATGTGGGACACAGCCGGTTTCGCCGCGCCGTTTTTCGCCGCGACCTTGACCACATGAGGATGAGCCGTGCGGCTTTGAACCAGGTTGGCGTGCACGACCTTACCCTGACCCGGCTTCGCCTGCGCGAGCTGTGCGTGCGACTTTCCGGCCTGCACCGTCACGACAGCTTTCTCCTTGGGCTTGCCCGCGGCCGGTAGCCTGGCGCCGCTCTTCGCCGTCCCCTTGGCCGCCACCTTCTTCACGCTGCCATGCGCCGCCCGCTTGTCGCCGTGCCCCGCTCCGGCTGCCGAAGCCACTTGCGGCGCCGCGTGCTGGACGCTCGCCATGTGCTTTGAACCGGCTTTTGCCTTTGACCCAGCCTTCGAGGCGACTTTCGAACCGGCCTTCAAACCGCCACCCGCCTTAACCCTGGCCGCACCCTGCTTGTTCTTCGGCGGCTTCGCGGCATGCCCGCTCGCCTCGGGCGGATTCCAGACTTCCGTATAACCCGCAGCCATCGCTGCGTCCGACACACACCACATGGCAAGCGCCGCTGCTACTGCTCGAACCCACATCTCCTGCTTCTCCTGATCTTCGACTGCATGACGAGCCGGGATTATATTCTCTTGCAAAAATCCATATTTAGACTAATATTAATTTTAAGTACATATAGGGACTTACCCGCTCATGGCCCACGCTGCCCGCCTCAACTCGCCCGAGGAGCCGATTCGCCGGCCCATTTCGGAACCCACGCTCACGCAAATGACCGCGGCGGGTCTGCGCGCGTTCTTCAACATTGCGCGCGACTGGGACCTGAACGCCGACGAGCAGATCGTGCTGCTCGGCTCGCCGGGCCGCTCTACGTTCTTCAAATGGAAGCAGGCGCCTGAAACGGCCCGTCTCGGGCGCGACACGCTCGAGCGCCTGTCGCTGCTGCTCGGCATCTACAAGGCGTTGCAAATCCTGCTGCCGCAACCGAGCGCCGCCGACGCCTGGGTCAAACGCCCCAACAGCGCGCCGCCGTTCGGCGGCCGCCGCGCGCTGGACCGCATGCTGGCGGGCAATATCAGCGACCTCGTGGCCGTGCGCCAGTATCTTGACGCGATGCGAGGCGGCTGGGCGTGACACAACCGCATTGGCAGGACCGCTGGCCCACCGCGCCGCTCGACTGGTCGCCCGCGTATCGTGTGATTCCGACGCGCTTTCCCGCCGTGAATCTGTTCGACCGGGTCGCCTCCCCTGAAGATTTCGACGCGCTGTACGCGCTCGAAGCGATGACCAACGACCGGCTGCGCACCGAAATCGGCGAGCTCGATCTGGTGCCGCGCGAAGAGCGCCGCTTCGGCCCGGGCTACGGACCGATCATGGCCGCGTTGACGCATCTGAATCCGCTCGGCAGCCGCTTCTCCGACGGCACCTACGGCGTGTTCTATTGCGCGCGCTCGCGCGCCACCGCGATTGCCGAAACGCGTTATCACACGGGAAAATTTCTCGAAGCAACCGCCGAGCCGCCGATGCGCCAGCAGATGCGTCTCTACACAGTGGCGGCGCAAGGCAACGTGGTCGACCTGCGCAACGACGCTTCGCTCGATCTCTCCGTGCTGTCGCCGGACGATTATCTGGCCGGGCAGTCGCTCGGCCGCACGGTGCGCGAAGCGGGTGCGCCGGGCGTCGTCTATCCGTCGGTGCGGGATGCCGAAGGCGAATGCCTCGCCGCGTTCCGGACCACGCTGCTGCGCGACTGCCATCACGCGGCGTATCTGGAATACAACTGGAACGGTACGAGCGTGGATATGGTGTTCGAACTCAGCCAGGTCGGCTGATGAACGGGCCAGACAGTCCCGGCGGCGCACGCGCTCAGGGCAAAGCCAGCGCCGCCGCCCCTTCGGCGCGCGCTTCGTCGACCGAGATCGACCAGCGCAGCAATGCCTGAGGCTGCACGATCGTCAGCTTGCCGCCCGGCCCGAATGCGCCGGTGTCGATGAACACCTGCGAACCGATCTGCTTGATGTCACGCATCGGCGTATGGCCGCAATAGGTCAGCGAAAGTCCGCGTTGCCGCGCCGGATCGCCGTTGCCCAATGCCAGGTCGCGTCCCCAAAGCAATTGCTGGCGGGTCTCGGCGGAAAAATTCCCCGCGTCGAGATCGGCGTCCGTGCCGAAAAATTCGGCATGCAGAATATTGAAGCGCTCTTTTCCGCTGCCGACCACCCGCACGAGCGGCAGCATCCGCAGATGTTCCGCGTAGTGTTGCAAGCGTTCGTCGGGCAGACCCATCGCCCACGTGCCGCCGATTCCATACCACCACTGAGGCCGCAAACGCCCATCGGCGACAGCGCACAGCGTGTCTTCGTGATTGCCGAGCACGGCGAAGAACCACGGCTTGTCGAGCAGCGCCAGAGCCTGCTCGGAATGTTCGCCGCGATCGACCAGATCGCCGACCGAAAAGAGCCGGTCGCGCGCCGGGTCGAACGCGATCATGCGCAGCAGATAGCGCAATGCGTCGACGCAGCCGTGCAGATCGCCGACCACGAAGTCGCGGCCGCTCGCATTGGCTGCATGATGCTGGACGGAGTTGACGAGTACGGAAGCCATATACTCATGATAATGCTGCATCCGCGAGCGCGTATGCGCGGTGCCGATCGTATTCTGGCGAATGAGAAAGCAAAAATGACGCAAAACAACGCAAAAACGGCATGTTTCCGGGATGCCTTGCCGGAAACACGCGGCCTTTGCGGTCATTATTGCCACGGGCGTAGCTGCGTGCGCAGCTTGGCGACTTGCTCGACCGTCACGCTCGACTGCGGATTGCCGAACTGTCTGGTGACATAGTTGGTGATCGCGGCCACCTGGTCGTTGGTGAGCTGGTTGCCGAATGCGGGCATCAGCACGTCCGCATGCGTCGTCGTGCGACTGACGCCGTGCAGGATCACCATCGCCAGATTGTTGGCATCGCTCGCGCCGACCGTCGAATTGTGGATCAGCGACGGATACGCCCCCGGCGCGCTCGCCCCCACACCCTGGCCCGTCCAGCTATGGCAGGTCGCGCAATTGGCCACGAAGAGCTGCGCGCCGTTCACTCCGCTGATCGTGGTGCCACGCAGCGCGGTGACGTCGGCGGCGGGACTGCCCCATTGGTGGCGTGGGCGCGTTTCGCCGCCGCTGATCGGCGGCACCGAGCGCAGATAGGTGACGATCGAGCGCAGATCGACCGGCGTCAGATACTGCGTGCTGTCGGCCACCACTTCGCCCATCGGGCCGGCGGCATTGGCGCGGCCCGCCGCTGCGCCGGTCGCCAGATACGCGACCAGTTCGTCATTGCGCCAGTCGCCCACACCGCTAATCTTGTCCGGCGTGATGTTGAACGCATGCCAGCCGGCCTGCACCGCACCGGAGAAGCGCGAGCTTGACTTCAGGCCCTGCATGAAATTGCGCGGCGTGTGGCACTCGTCGCAATGGGCGAGGCCTTGCACCAGATATGCGCCGCGATTCCACTCGGCGCTGTGCTTCGGATCGGGAACGAAGCGGCCTTCGGTGAAATTGAACAGGTTCCAGAACGCCATCAGCCAACGCTGGTTGAACGGGAATGTCAGGTTATTGGCCGGCGGCGTGTAGTGGATCGGCGTGAGCGTGTTCAGATACGCACGAATGGCCAGCACGTCCTGCTCGGTGACTCGCGTGTACTCCGCATACGGGAACGCCGGGTAAAGCCGCTCGCCGCCTTTGCCGATGCCTTCGTGCATCGCACGCAGAAAGTCGGCGTCGCTCCATCGGCCGATGCCGGTGGCCGGGTCAGGTGTGATGTTCGGCGTCACGATAGTGCCGAACGGCGTGTCGATCGGCAGGCCGCCCGCGAACGGACGCGACTTGTCCGCCGTGTGGCAGGCCGCGCAATCACCGGCGCGCGTCAGGTATTCGCCGCGCTTGACCAGATCGTTGCCGGTCACCGCGGCCGGCGTCGCCGCGGCATTGGCCGGCTGCGATGCGGCGTCGGCGCGGGCCCGCGTGATCGGCAATTCGTCTTCGGGGCGCGCTTCGGGTCCGTGCGCCTCATGCCAGGCGACGTACAGCGCGAACAGCGAAAACGCCGCCGCCAGCGTCGCGCCCCTGAAGCGGCGGTGGCGCGCACGCTGAACGAGCGCCTCTTCCGGCGGCACGCGAGAGGTGTTCTTCGTCATTGTGACTCTCCGCTCAGGGCTCAGATTTCGCGCTTGAGCTTGTCGGCCAGTTTCAGCGACAAGGCCGCGATCGTCAGCGTGCAATTCACCGAGGCGGCGGTCGGCATCACGCCGCTGCTGGCAATGAACAGATTCGAGTGATTGTGCGTGCGGCAGTCCGCATCCACGACCGAATCCGCCGGATCGCTGCCCATGATCGTGGTGCCCATGATGTGACTGTTGGGCGCGAAGCTGTCGTCGAACGAGACCTCGGTGCCGCCGAACAGCGCCGCGATCTGCGCATACAGTTCGTGCGTATTGGCGGCGCTCTTCTTCACGTAGTCGTTGATCGAGTAGTAGATCTCGGGCTGCGGGATGCCGAGCGCGTCCTTGTGATCCGCCGACGGCACGACGCGATTGCCTGGCTCCGCCAGATGCTCGTGGAAGCTGTGATAAGCGCACACGACGTGGCGCTCACTGCGAGGCAGGCCTGCTGGCTGCCAGTTGCCTTTCAACTGAAAGCGGCGCGCAAGGCCGCTGCGAAAGACTATAGCCTGTGACCGACTCATTCGACAAATGGTCGCCGAAGCGCGAGTAGAATCCGCGACACCGGCGGCCCTCACTTCCGATTCCATGCTCATAAAATACTATCCGCAGGTTCTTCGCAATCGGCCACGCACGGTGATCGGCCTCGTCATCGGCATCGTGGTCGCGCTGGTGGTGCCCGCGCATACGAGCCCGATGGGACGCGCGCTGATCGGCTGGGACGCCGCCGTCTGGAGCTACCTGTTGATGATCTGGGTGCACATGGCCGCCGCCGACGAACATCGGGTCCGCGAATACGCCGTGCGCGACGATGAAAACGCGGGCGTCGTGCTGTTCGTGCTCTGTCTTGCGACCATCGCAAGCGTTGCCGCGATCGTGCTAGAGCTTGCGTCGGCGAAAGGGACAGCCGGCGCGTCGAGCGCATGGCACTACCTGCTGACCGGTCTCACGCTGATTGGCGCATGGTTTCTGATTCCGACCATTTTCACGCTGCACTACGCACGGCTCTACTACGATACCGATGCGAAAGAGACCGCACTGTTATTTCCCGATCACAAGCTCGAACCGAACTACTGGGACTTCATGTATTTCTCGTTCACCATCGCGGTGGCTTCGCAAACGTCCGACGTGGTGCTGCGCTCGCGTTCGATTCGCCGCGCCGCGCTCGCGCAATCGATTCTGTCGTTCTACTTCAATGTGGCCGTGCTGGGCTTGTGCGTGAATATTGCCGCGGGCCTGCTTGGGTCGTAACGCTGCTGACACAATCCAACCCGCCGCAACTTCGTCTCTGGCGGTCATCGCGCCGCCTGTCACGCGCCGCGTGTAAAACCCCCACGATGCCCGCCGGTTTTACACGCGGGGCGTGCGCCACCGCGCTTGGTCCCTCTCCAGCCTCCCGGCGCGCCGTCCTTCAGGGCGCGCGCCCTTCGATCGATCCGCTCCAGGCCCAACTGGCACACCGTTTGCTGCACCCTGCGGATAGTTCTGACCAGCCTCATGCGAACGGCGCCTGGCGTCAAAGCACCCTCGACTGGCCAGCGGCGTGACGATCTTTGCACTACATTGACCAGTACGCGCCCTCGCTGATGAATCGCGCGGTATCCGGCTCTGGAAGCCCAATGAGCGCTGTGATCGCATGCGAACTGCATCCACACCACAGCAGGACCAATCTGGAAACGACCGATGGAATCTCCAAACGGATATGCGCCGCGGATTTACTATTTCCATTCACTCCTGGTCGGGCCGCTCGATGCGTGGCCTGCGCAGTTCGCTCATGCGGCCGCGCTGGGCTTCGATCACGCGCTGATCGGCAGCCTGTTCGAGCCCGGGCGAGCTGGCCACGGACAGGTGGTCGGCAACCACGCCCGGCTGCATCCGGTGTTCGAGGCGAGGCAGCCGCCCCCCGAAGCGATCCGCACGCTCGCGAACGCCGCCCGTCAACACGGCCTGACCTTGCTGGTCGATCTGGTGATCGACCGGATGGCCGCCGATGGCGCGCTATACGCCGAACATGCCGGCTGGTTCCATCCATTGGAGTCGGCAGAGGCGCGGCTCGATCCACGTCATGTGCATCGCGAGGACAACGTCGCGTATGCCAATTTCAACGACCCCAGCAGCGGCGCCGCGCTGGCCGGCTGGTGGACGCAGCAGTTGCTGGCGCTGGCCGATGCCGGCGTCGGCGGCTTCCGGTTCGATTCGCCGCATCGCGTGCCGACCGCCGTCTGGCGGCAACTCGGCGACGCGGTGCGCGCCAGGCACCCCGACGTGCGTTTCCTCGCCGCGACGCCCGGCCTCGCCCGCGACGATCTGCTCGGCCTCGCAGGCGCGGGCTTTGACAGCGTGTTTTCGTCGGTGCGCTGGTGGGACTTCCGTTCGAGCTGGATGGCCGAGGAGCACGCCGCGCTCGCGCACATCGGCGCGCCGGTCGCCTTCCCCGAAGCGCCGTACGGCACGCGTCTCGCCGCCGAGTTGAGCGACGTCCACGACGCTGCCATCGTCGAACGGGCTTACCGGCGCGCGCTGTTCACGTCGGCCGCGCTCGGCACCGGCTGGATGATGCCGATGGGCTTCGAATACGGCATCACGGAGCCGATGTCGCAAACGCGCGGCGACGCCTCGCAGTTCGCCGTCGCGGCCCAGGCGAAGAAATTCGATCTCACCGAACGGATCGCGCACGCCAACGAACTCGCGCGCCATAGCAAGACGCTGCACGCCAATGGTGAGTTACGCCCGCTGAGCGGGCCCGGCGCACCCGCGGCGGTGTTGCTGCGCGCCGATCACCCGGACCTGCGCGAAGCCGCCGAAGCAATCCTGATCGTCATCAATCCCGAACTCGGCGCGCCGCTGCGCGTCGATCCGGCGCGCTTCCTCGCGAGCGCGCCGGGCAACTTCACGCGCTTCGTGCCGCTCGATGCGCCAAGCCAGGCCGCGCCCGCCGGCTTGACGCCATTCACGCTCGCCCCCGGCGCCGTGCGCCTGTTCCGCGCGGCGGCGGAGCAGCCGATTCGTCTCGCGCCGCCCATCGACAAGGCGAGCGGCAAACGCAGCGGCCACAAGAGCGTGCTCGAAGCGATCGAAGCGCCGCGCGTGGCAATCGAAAACGTCATGCCCTCGGTCGACAACGGCCGCTTCCCGGCCAAGCGGTCGGTAGGCGAGCGCGCCGAAATCAGCGCTGCGATCTTCGCCGAAGGTCACGACAAGATCGCCGCCGCGGTCCTCTGGCGCGCCGCTGACGAAACCGCCTGGCACGAAGTGCCGATGACCCCGGCGCAGCCCGCCGGCCTCGACATCTGGAGCGCGCGCATTCCGCTCGAACGGCTGGGCCGCCACGAGTTCACCGTGATCGCGTGGCGCGACGACTTTGCGTCGCTGGTCGAGCACATCCAGAAGAAGCTGAAGGCGGGCCAAACCATCGAGATCGAACTCGACGAAGCCGCGCATCTGTTCGCGCTGGTGCTCGCCGAAGTGGAAACGGCGGACGGCGCGGTGACCGAGCCGCTCGAACACATCGTCAAGCTCTTCACGAAGGCCGATGCCGAAACGAAGCTCGCGCTGATTCTCGCGCCGACCACCGCGCAGGCGATGACCGCCGCGCGCCACCGGCCCTTCCTAAGCCGCGACCCGGTGCTCTACAGGATCGACGCGGACCGCACCGCCGCGCGCTTCGCGAGCTGGTACGAGATCTTCCCGCGTTCGATGAGCGACGACGAAGCGCGTCACGGCACCTTCGCCGACGTGACGACGAAGCTGCCGCGCATCCGCGACATGGGTTTCGACGTGCTGTATTTCCCGCCGATTCATCCGATCGGTCTCGCGAATCGCAAAGGCCGCAACAACACGCTGACCGCGCAGCCAGGCGATGTCGGCAGTCCGTATGCGATCGGCGGGGCCGAAGGCGGACACACAGCCGTGCATCCGCAACTGGGCACGCTCGACGACTTCAAGGCGATGCTCGCCGCCGCGCACGCGCACGGCCTCGAAATCGCGCTCGACTTCGCGATCCAGTGCTCGCCGGATCACCCGTGGCTCAAGGAGCATCCGACGTGGTTCGCCTGGCGTCCGGACGGCACCTTGCGTTACGCGGAGAATCCGCCGAAAAAATACCAGGACATCGTCAACCCCGACTTCTACGCGCACGATGCCAAGCCCGACCTGTGGCTCGCGCTGCGCGACGTGATCCTGTTCTGGATCGACGCGGGCGTGCACATTTTCCGCGTCGACAATCCGCACACCAAGCCGCTGCCGTTCTGGGAATGGATGATCGCCGACGTGCGCGCGCGCTATCCCGACACGATCTTCCTCGCCGAAGCGTTCACGCGTCCGCGCATGATGAACCGGCTCGGCAAGATCGGCTTCTCGCAGTCGTACACGTATTTCACGTGGCGCGAGTCGAAGCACGATTTCATCGAGTACCTGACCGAACTCACCCAAACCGGCGCGCGTGACTTCTACCGGCCGAACTTCTTCGTCAATACGCCGGACATCAACCCTCGCCATCTGCAATCGCAGGGACGCACGGGCTTTCTGATTCGCGCGGCGCTCGCGTCGACGCTGGCGGGTTCGTGGGGCGTGTACAGCGGTTTCGAACTCTGCGAGGCCGCCGCGCTGCCCAACAGCGAGGAATATCTCGACTCCGAAAAGTATCAGCTGCGCGCGTGGGACTGGCACCGGCCCGGCAACATCGTCGGCGAGATCACGGCCTTGAACCGGATTCGCCGTGCGAACCCGGCGCTGCAAACGCATCTCGGCCTGACCTTCCTGAGTGCGCACAACGACCACATCCTGCTGTTCGAGAAAGCGACCGAGGCGCGCGACAATGTGATCGTCGTCGCGATCAACCTCGACCCGTTCAACGAACAGGGCGCGGATATCGAATTATCGTGGGACACTTTCCAACGCTGGCATCTGCACGATCATGGCGCGCTGGAAGTCACCGATCAGATGACCGGCGCGCGCTTCGAATGGCACGGCCGCTGGCAGCACGTGCAACTCGGCTCGGGGCAGCCGTTCTCGATCTGGCGCATCGCGCCGCTCGGCGGCCTGCCCGCCGAGCGCCCGGATGACGCGGACAGCATCTCTGACAGCGATTCCGACCGTGCCCATCATGCAGACGCCTTCAACCCAACCTTTACGGAAGGTGCGACATGAAGCGTGACGATCCAGCCCAAACCACGCCACAGGCGCATACCGACGCAGCCACGGGCAGCGCGGCCAAAGCACGCTCGCATCGGCGCGGCAAGCCGGCGGCCCTGAGCGACGATCCGCTCTGGTACAAAGACGCCATCATCTATCAGGTGCATATCAAGTCGTTCTTCGATGCGAACAACGACGGCGTCGGCGACTTCCCCGGCCTGATCGCGAAGCTCGACTACATCGCCGAACTCGGCGTGAATGCGATCTGGCTGCTGCCGTTCTATCCGTCGCCCCGCCGCGACGACGGCTATGACATCGCCGACTACCGCAGCGTGCATCCCGACTACGGCCAGATCGCGGACGTGAAGCGCTTCATTCAGGAAGCGCACGCGCGCGGCATCCGCGTGATTACCGAACTGGTGATCAACCACACGTCCGATCAGCACCCGTGGTTTCAGCGCGCGCGCCGCGCGAAGCCGGGTTCGAACCACCGCAACTACTACGTGTGGTCCGATACCGATCAGAAGTACCAGGAAACGCGCATCATCTTCATCGACTCCGAGCCGTCGAACTGGACCCACGATCCGGTTGCGGGCGCCTATTACTGGCACCGCTTCTACTCGCACCAGCCCGATCTGAACTTCGACAATCCGGCGGTGCTGAAAGCGGTGCTGCAGGTGATGCGCTTCTGGCTCGACATGGGCATCGACGGGCTGCGGCTCGACGCGGTGCCGTATCTGGTC
Source organism: Paraburkholderia ultramafica (assembly GCF_902859915.1). Lineage (GTDB taxonomy): Bacteria > Pseudomonadota > Gammaproteobacteria > Burkholderiales > Burkholderiaceae > Paraburkholderia > Paraburkholderia ultramafica. The sequence continues at coordinate 38,779 of NZ_CADIKK010000031.1, read as the reverse complement.
GAACGTGAAGGCACCAACAACGAGAACCTGCCGGAAACGCATGCGGTGCTGAAGAAGATCCGCGCGACCATCGACGCCGAGTATCCGAACCGGATGCTGCTCGCCGAAGCGAACCAGTGGCCGGAAGACGTGAAGGAATATTTCGGCGAAGAAGACGAATGCCACATGGCGTTCCACTTCCCGCTGATGCCGCGCATTTACATGTCGATCGCGAGCGAAGACCGCTTTCCAATCACCGACATCATGCGGCAAACGCCGGACCTCGCCGAGTCGAACCAGTGGGCGATTTTCCTGCGTAATCACGACGAACTGACGCTCGAGATGGTCACCGATTCCGAACGCGACTACCTGTGGAATACCTATGCGAGCGACCGCCGCGCGCGGCTCAATCTCGGCATTCGCCGCCGCCTCGCGCCGCTGATGGAGCGCGACCGCCGCCGCATCGAGTTGATCAATTCGCTGCTGCTGTCGATGCCCGGCACGCCCGTGATCTACTACGGCGACGAACTCGGCATGGGCGACAACATCCACCTCGGCGACCGCGACGGCGTGCGCACGCCGATGCAGTGGTCGTCGGACCGCAATGGCGGTTTCTCGCGCGCCGATCCCGAACAGCTGGTGCTGCCGCCGGTGATGGGTTCGCTGTACGGCTTCGACGCGGTCAACGTCGAAGCGCAAAGCCGCGATCCGCATTCGCTGCTGAACTGGACCCGGCGCATGCTCGCCACGCGGCGCGCGAAGCAGACCTTCGGGCGCGGCACGATCCGCTTTCTGAAGCCGGAGAACCGCAAGATTCTCGCGTATCTGCGCGAGACGCCGGGCGAGCCGCCGATCCTCTGCGTGGCGAATCTGTCGCGCGCGCCGCAAGCGGTCGAACTCGATCTGTCCGAGTTCAACGGTTCTGTGCCGATCGAAATGACCGCCGATTCCGTGTTCCCCGCGATCGGCCAACTGACTTATCTGCTGACGTTTCCGCCGTACGGCTTCCTGTGGTTCATGCTGTGTGAGGGCAGTCAGCGTCCGACGTGGGCGCAGGCGCATTCGGAGCCGCTGCCGGAATTCGTCACGATCGTGATCCGCGAAGGCCAGGTCGGCCCGACGCCGGAGAACGTGCGTCTGCTCGAATCGGAAGTGCTGCCTTCGTGGCTGAGCCGGCGCCGCTGGTTCGCGTCGAAGGATCAGAAGATGCACGCGGTGCGGCTCGCCGCGTTGACCACGATTCCGAACGGTGGCTTCGCGTTCACCGAAATCGAAGCGGACGTGGGCAACCACACCGAACGCTACGTGGTGCCGATCGCGATCACGTGGGGCGGCGAAACCACCACGCCGCTGTTCATGCAGCTCGCGTTGGCGCGCGTGCGGCGCGGCCGCAACGTCGGGCATCTGACGGACGCGTTCTCGCTGCCGATCTTCGCCCACAACGTAGTGCGCAAGCTGCGCGAACGCGCGGTGGTGCCGACCGTGCAGAAGAGCGAAATCAAATTCCTGCCGACCGAACGTTTCGCCGAACTGGACAACCTCGGCGACCGGCCGGAGATTCGCTGGCTCGCGGCCGAGCAGAGCAACAGCTCGCTGATCATCGCCGATGCCGCGGTGCTGAAGCTGGTGCGCCGGCTCGTCAGCGGCATTCATCCGGAAGCGGAGATCAGCCGCTATCTGACCCAGCTCGGCTATGCGAACACCGCGCCGCTGTATGGCGAAGTGGTGCGCGTCGATCCAGAAGGCGTGCCGCATACGCTCGCGATCCTGCAGGGCTATATCGACAACCAGGGCGATGCGTGGAACTGGTCGCTCGACTATCTGCGCCGCTCGGTGGACGAGCTCGCGATCGCCGTCGATACGGAAGCGCCGTCGGCGCCGGACCGCGACAACGAAGCGATTCTGATGGAAGGCTACAGCGAGTTGGCCGGCATCATCGGCAGGCGGCTCGGCGAGTTGCACGTGGCGCTCGCGTCGCCGACCGACGACCCGGCGTTCGCGCCGCAACCGGCCAGCGCCAAACAGGTGAAGGCATGGGTCGACGGCACGCAGAAGATGCTCGCCAGCGCGCTCGATCTGCTCGCGCCGCGCATCGAACAGATGAGCGATCCGGAAACCCAGGCCCTGGCGCAAAGCCTGATCGACCGTCGCGCCGGACTCGTCGCGGCCGTCGACAAGCTGGTCACCACCGACGTGGGCGCATTGCGCATCCGCATTCACGGCGACTTCCACCTCGGCCAGGTGCTGGTCGCGCAGGGCGACGCCTATCTGATCGATTTCGAAGGCGAGCCGGCGCGTTCGCTCGAAGAGCGTCGTCAGAAGTCGAGTCCGCTGCGCGACGTGGCCGGTCTGATGCGTTCGTTGTCGTATGCCAGCGCAGCTGCGCAATCCACGATGGAAAGCGCGCCGCAGCAAACCGCCGATCGCAAGCGTGCGTTATTCGACCGGTTCCGCGCGCATGCCACCGGCGCCTTCCTCGCCGAGTACCGCGCAGCGGTCGCGGATGCGCCGACCCCGCTGGTGGCCCCCGAGGCCGAACAGGCGTTACTCGATCTGTTCCTGATCGAGAAGGCCGCTTACGAGATCCGCTACGAAGCGGCCAACCGTCCGACGTGGCTCAGCTTGCCGGTGCGCGGGCTCGCCTCGCTCACCAGCCGTCTGCTCGGCGATACCGGCACGCCCGTCCATCAGGATTCATCCACCCAGGCGCCAGGTGCCGCCACCCCGCCTAATCCGGCCGAGGGCGACTATGAGTGAGCATGATCCGGCCGCAGGCCTCCACCCACTCGATATCGACGCGCTCGTCGAAGCGCGCCACCCCGATCCGTTCTCGCAGCTCGGGCTGCATCGCACGGACGCGGGCCCGGTGGTGCGCGCGCTGTTGCCGAACGCCGCGCAGGTCACCGTGATCGCGCGCGCCGACGGCGCCACGCTCGGTGCGCTCGAACCGTTGCGGCCAGGGCTGTTTGTCGGCCGCGTCACGACGGCGGCGCCGTACCGCTTGCGGATCGACTGGCACGGCGTGGTGCAGGAAATCGAGGACACCTATTCGTTCGGCCCCGTGCTCGGCGACGAGCCGTTGGGCCGCCTCGCCAACGGCGACCCGTACGCGGTGCTCGAATGCCTCGGCGCGCGGCCGATGGAAGTGGACGGCGTGCCCGGCGTGCGCTTCGCCGTATGGGCGCCGAATGCGCGGCGCGTGTCGGTGGTCGGCGACTTCAACGCGTGGGACGGCCGCCGTCATCCGATGCGGCTGCGCCATCAGGCCGGCGTGTGGGAACTGTTCGTGCCCCGCGTCGGCGCGGGCACACGCTACAAATACGAGCTGCTGTCGCGCGACGGTCATCCGCTGCCGCTGAAGGCCGATCCGTGCGCAATGCAGACGGAAAAGCCGCCGGGCACCGCGTCGGTGGTCGCGCATGTCGACGAGGTCGAGCAGTTTCCGTGGACCGATCACGACTGGATTCAATCGCGCGCCGACAAACAGACCGCGCGCGCGCCGATCTCGATCTACGAAGTGCACGCGGAATCGTGGCTGCGCATCGCCGAAGAAGGTCAGCGCGGCCTCGACTGGGAAGAGCTCGCCGAGCGGCTTGTTCCGTACGCGAAGAGCATGGGCTTCACGCACATCGAGTTCATGCCGATCGCGGAGCACCCGTTCGGCGGCTCGTGGGGCTATCAGCCGCTCGGGCAGTTCGCGCCGTCGGCGCGCTTCGGCAGGCCCGAGCAGTTCGCGCGCTTCGTCGACAAGGCGCACGGAGCCGGACTCGGCGTGATTCTCGACTGGGTGCCCGCGCACTTTCCGAACGACGCGCACGGCCTGGTCGACTTCGACGGCACGCCGCTCTACGAGCACGCCGATCCGCGCGAAGGCTATCACCAGGACTGGAACACGATGATCTACAACCTCGGCCGCAACGAGGTGAGTGCGTTCCTGGTCGCGTCGGGCCTCGCGTGGCTGAAGCGCTATCACGTCGACGGTTTGCGCGTCGATGCGGTCGCGTCGATGCTGTATCGCGACTACTCGCGCGCCGCCGGCGAGTGGGTGCCGAACATTTACGGCGGCCGCGAGAACCTCGAAGCGATTGCGTTCCTGAAGCGCCTGAATCATGAAGTCGGCTATGTGCCGGGCGTGCCCGGCGCGATCACGATTGCCGAGGAATCGACCGCGTGGCCGGGCGTGACGGCGCGCGTCGAAGACGGCGGCCTCGGCTTCCAGTTCAAGTGGAACATGGGCTGGATGCACGACACGCTGCACTACATGCAGGAAGACCCGGTCTATCGCCGATACCATCATCACAACATGACGTTCGGCATGGTGTACGCGTACTCGGAGCGCTTCGTGCTGCCGCTTTCGCACGACGAAGTGGTGCACGGCAAAGGCTCGCTGCTCGGCAAGATGCCGGGCGACCCGTGGCAGAAGTTCGCCAACCTGCGTGCGTACTTCGGTTTCATGTGGACGCATCCGGGCAAGAAGCTGCTGTTCATGGGCGGCGAATTCGGCCAGATGGCGGAGTTCGATCACGACACGTCGCCGCATTGGCATCTGCTCGACGACGCGAACCACCACGGCGTGCAGATGCTGGTGCGCGACCTGAACCATCTGTACGGCAAGGAGCCCGCGCTGTATCGGCTCGACAGCGAGCCGGGCGGCTTCGGCTGGCTGATCGGCGACGACAGCTCCAACAGCGTGTTCGCCTATCGGCGCACCGACGGCGCCGGCCAGGAACTCGTGGTGGTCTGCAACCTGACGCCGGTGCCGCGCGTCGGCTATCGCATCGGCATGCCGCGCAGCGGACGCTGGGCGGAAGTGCTGAATACGGATGCCGGCGTGTACGGCGGCTCGAACATGGGCAATGGAGGGCTGATTCATACCGACGCAATCTCGAGCCACGGTTGGCCGCATTCCGCTTCACTGGTATTGCCGCCGCTCGCGACGATCGTGTTGCGCGCAGAGTGATTGACGTGCTGTAACGCGAGCGCGCGGCCTGCGGGGTCTCCGCGTGGGCTCTGCGTGCACTTTAGGCCGCGCGCTCGCTGCATGAAGACCCAAGCTGGCGTTTATAAATCAGAACAGGGAAGGGGATCATGTCGCATGCAATGCCCGACCGGCTGCTGCCCGGCTCGCCGTATCCGCTCGGTGCGAGTTGGGATGGCCTCGGCGTGAACTTCGCGGTGTTCTCGGCGAACGCGCAGAAAATCGAGCTCTGCCTGTTCGACCCCACCGGCCGCAAGGAAATCCGCCGTTTCGCGCTGCCCGAATGCACCGACGAGGTCTGGCACGGCTACCTGCCGAACGCGCATCCGGGCACCGCTTACGGCTTTCGCGCGCATGGGCCGTATCAGCCGCACCAGGGACATCGCTTCAACCCGCACAAGCTGTTGCTCGATCCGTATGCGCGCAAGCTGGTCGGGCAGTTTCGCTGGTCGGATGCGCTGTTCGGTTATCGCGTGCATTCGAATCGCGCCGACCTCTCGATCGACCGGCGCGATTCGGCGCCGGCCATGCCGAAATGCGTGGTGATCGACGAAGCGTTCGACTGGTCGCACGACAGGCGCCCGAATGTGCCGTGGGGCGAGACCATCATCTACGAGACGCATGTGCGCGGCGCGTCGATGCTGCGTGCCGATTTGCGCCAGCACGAACGCGGCACGTTTGCCGCGCTGGCGTCGCCGGAGTTCATCGAGCATTTGCTGAAGCTCGGCGTGACCGCGGTCGAATTGCTGCCGGTCCACGCGTTTCTCAACGACCGCTTCCTGGTGGGGCGCGGTCTGCGCAACTACTGGGGCTACAACAGCGCCGCGTTCTTCGCGCCCGAGCCGTCGTATCTGAGCACGCACCGGCTCGACGAAATGCGCATTGCCGTGCGTCAGTTGCACGCGGCCGGCATCGAGGTCTTTCTCGACGTGGTCTACAACCACACCTGCGAAGGCAACGAGATGGGCCCGACCGTCTCGTGGCGCGGCCTCGACAACGCCAGCTACTATCGCCTGGTTCCCGGCGACGAGCGTCACCATATCAACGACACCGGCTGCGGCGACACGATGAACCTGCCGCATCCGCGCGTGCTGCAGATGGTGATGGATTCGCTGCGCTACTGGTCGACGGCATTCAATATCGACGGCTTCCGGTTCGATCTCGGCGTGACGCTCGGGCGCGAGCAACATGGCTTCGATCCCGGCTCGGGCTTCTTCGACGCGTTGCGCCAGGATCCGATCCTGTCGCAACGCAAGCTGATCTCCGAGCCGTGGGACATCGGCCCCGGCGGCTATCAGCTCGGCAATCATCCGCCGGGCTTCGCCGAATGGAACGACCGTTTCCGCGACACCGTGCGCCGCTTCTGGCGCGGCGACGCCGGCTTGCGGCCCGATCTTGCCGCGCGTCTGACCGGCTCGGCCGACCTGTTCAACCGGCGCTTCAGGAAGCCATGGGCCTCGATCAACTTCGTCACGTCGCATGACGGCTTCACGTTGGCCGACGTCACGGCTTACGAGCAGAAGCACAACGAAGCCAATGGCGAAGACAACAACGACGGCCACAACGAGAATTGCAGCCGCAACTGGGGCGTCGAAGGTCCGACCGACGACCCCGTGATTCTCGACACGCGCCGACGCGTGGCCCGTTCGCTGATCGCCACGCTGCTGATGGCGCTCGGCACGCCGATGATGCTCGCCGGCGACGAGTCGCTGCGCACGCAGAACGGCAACAACAATGCGTACTGCCAGGACAACGACATCTCGTGGCTCGACTGGGAGCGCGCGGCATCTCCGGACGGCCGCCAGATGACCGAATTCGTCGCGCGCGTGATCGCGCTGCGCAAACACCATCCGCTGCTGCGTGAAACGCGTTTTCTGTTCGGCGACCGTGAAGTGCTGCCGGGCCTGTTCGATGTCGGCTGGTTCGACGAACAGGGCGATCCGCTCACCATCGAAGCGTGGCAGGACCTCGAAGGCCGCGCGTTCACATTGCGTCGCGCCGGACCAGGTTTGAATGGCGAAACAGAAGTATTGTTGATGATGCTCAACGCGAATGCGGAAACGCTGCGCTTTCTGCCACCCGCCCCGCACCTGGAATGGCATGTGCTGTTAGACACTGCTGAACCGGACAGCGCGCCGCATCGGCTGGCGGTGGCCGAGGTCGAAGTGGCCGCGCACAGCCTCGTGATGCTGGCTGCGCAACCGGTGGGAGAAGCGGACTGGCAGGCGGGCTGGAAGGCCGGCCCGCAGCACGGGCCGCGGCTCCTGACGGCGCTGCCGCCCGATCCGGGTGCGCATCCGCCCAGTAGCGATACATCGCCGAGCACTTGACGCCGGGCAGCACGCGGCTCGACAGCACATACGAATGGTGAAGAATCATGTCCGAAAGTCCGATTGATCCTCACGCGCATCATCACGCACATTGCCTGCCGTTCAGCGCGCAATTGCTCGGCGCCGCGGGCACCAGGCCGCGCACGCGGTTTCGTTTCTGGGCGCCGTCCTGCAAGACCGTCCAGGTGGCAATCGAAAACGGCCCGGCGCAAGGCGCGCACGACATGACGCCCACCGGCAACGGCTGGTTCGAAGCCACCGTGGATAGTGGCGCGGGTACGCTGTACCGCTTCAAGCTCGACGGCGAGCAACCGGTGCCCGACCCCGCGTCGCGTTTCCAGCCGCAGGATGTTCACGGACCGAGCGAAGTCATCGACCCGCGCGCCTACCGTTGGGAGCACACGAGCTGGCATGGCCGGCCGTGGGAAGAAACGGTGCTGTACGAGCTGCATGTGGGCGCGATGGGCGGCTATGCGGGCGTGCAGAAGCGCTTGCCGGCGCTCGTCGCGCTCGGCGTCACCGCGATCGAATTGATGCCGTTGAACGATTTCCCCGGCAAGCACAACTGGGGCTACGACGGCGTGCTGCCGTATGCGCCCGATTCCGCTTATGGGCGCCCTGACGAACTAAAAGCATTGATCGACACCGCGCACGGTCTCGGCCTGATGGTGTTTCTCGACGTGGTCTACAACCACTTCGGCCCGGACGGCAATTATCTGCACGCCTATGCCCGCTCGTTTTTCCGTGAAGGCACGCACACGCCGTGGGGTCCGGCAATCGATTTCAGCCGTTGTGAAGTGAGCGACTTCTTCACCGACAACGCCGTCTACTGGATCAACGAATATCGGATCGACGGGCTGCGTTTCGACGCGGTGCACGCGATCGACGATCATGCATGGCTGCGCGAATTGTCCGACCATATCCGCGCCAAGGTGCAGCATGGCCGGCATGTGCATCTGGTGCTGGAAAACGAGCACAACACGGCGAGCCTGCTGGAAACGCATTTCGACGCGCAATGGAACGACGACGCGCACAACACGCTGCACGTTCTGCTGACCGGTGAATCGGAAGGCTACTACCACGCGTATGAAGACCAGCCGATCCGCCGCCTCGCGCGCGTGCTGTCGGAAGGCTTCACGTATCAGGGCGACCCGTCGCCGATTCACGGCGGCAAACCGCGCGGCGAGTCGAGCCGGCATCTGCCGCCCACTTCGTTCGTGATGTTTTTGCAGAACCACGATCAGATCGGCAACCGCGCGTTCGGCGAGCGGCTGCGCAAGCTGACCTCGGACGATGGGTTGCGCGCCGCCACCGGCCTGCTCCTGCTGTCGCCGCAAATCCCGCTGCTGTTCATGGACGAGGAATACGGCTCGACGCAACCGTTCCTGTTTTTCACCGACTACACCGGTGAACTCGCCGACGCCGTGCGCGAAGGACGGCGCCGCGAATTCGCACGCTTCCCGGCGTTCAGCGACGCACAGCGGCGCGCGCAGATTCCCGATCCGAACGACGTGACGACGTTCGCCGCGTCGTCGCCGCCCGCGCCCGGTGAAGCGCCCGCGCAAAACGATGCCGACGCGAAAGACCGTCTCGACTGGATGCACTTCTACAAGTCCGCGCTCGCGGTGCGCGCCAAGCTGATCACGCCGCGCCTGAAACACAGCAAGGCGCTCAGCGCGACCGTGCTAAGCGCAGCCAACGGCGGCGATGCAAACGCGCTGATCGCCCGCTGGAAACTGGGCGACGGCGAGACGTTGGCGGTCGCGCTGAATCTGTCGAAGGAAAGCGTCGCGTTCGACAACGTCCCCGCCGGCAAGGTGATTTTCGAAACGCCGCCGCGCGTGCGCGAGCAGATCGACGCCAGCGTGTTGCCGCCGAACGCGTTCGTCGCATGGCTGACCGGCGACGTCAGCGACTATGCGATCGGCCACGATGCTCGCATCGCGGGCCAACAGGAGCACCGCGCGTGACTACCCGACGCCACGGCGACACGATCGCCACGCTCGCCACCCGCGCCGGCTTCGAGGTGGAGTGGCGGGACGCGCACCATACGACGCAACACGTGCCCGAGAACACGCTCGCGGTGCTGCTCGAACAGATGGGCCTGCCTTGCGGCAACACCACGCAAATCCGCCATAGCACCGCTGCTTTGGACGCCGAATTGTCGGGCCGCAAATTGCCGCCGCTGATCACCGCCGAGGTCGGGCACGGTATCGCGCTGCCGCTCGCGGCGCTCAAATCAAACAGTCACTATCGGATCGAACTCGAAAGCGGCTCGATCATCGACGGTCGCTTCACGGCGCCCAAAGGCGAGGAGGCCTTGCTCGCGCCGATCGATGAGCCCGGCTATCACGCGCTCGTGATCAACGAGCAGCACGTGACGCTGGCCATCGCGCCGTCGCGCTGCTACACCGTCGACGACGCATGGCGCACGCTGCATCGCGACGACGCCGCGCCGATGCCGCCGTTGTGGGGTATCGCCGCGCAACTGTACGGCTTGCGTCGTCGCGGCGACGGCGGCATCGGCGACTATTCGGCGCTCGCGCGAATCGCCGTCGAAAGCGCGCAGCGTGGCGCGCATGCGCTCGCCGTCAGTCCGACTCACGCGATGTTCAGCGCTCAGCCGAAGCGCTTCAGTCCGTATTCGCCGTCGTCGCGCTTGTGGCTGAACGTCACGCATATCGATCCCGCCGCGGTGTTCGGCGCGGACGCGGCGCGCGCCGCGCTCGCAGCCGCACAGGCCACGGCCGCATGGTCGGCACTCGAAGACCTGCCGCTGATCGACTGGCCGAACGCGGTCACGTTGAAGCTGAAGGTGTTGCGCACGCTATACGAGCATTTCTGTGTGCACGAGCGGGCGCAGAACGCGCCGCGCGCGCTGGAATTCCACGGCTTCTGCGAGCGCGCCGGACGCGCACTCGAAGATCACGCGCGTTTCGAAGCGCTGCAAGCGGCGCAACTCGCGCAAGGCGGCAACGGACATTGGCGTCGCTGGCCCGAGGCCTTGCGCGATCCGCGCAGCCCGGAAGTGGAGACCTTTGCCGACGCCAATCGTCACGAAGTCGACTTCCATCTGTTTCTGCAATGGCTCGCCGCGAAGGGTTTATCGCACGCGCAACACGCGGCGCACGAGGCCGGCATGGCGGTCGGCCTGATCGCCGACCTCGCGGTGGGTTGCGACAGCGCCGGCAGTCACGCGTGGTCGTATCGCGACGACATGCTGCAAGGCGTGTCGGTCGGCGCGCCGCCGGACCTGTTCAATCAGGCCGGGCAGGCGTGGGGCCTCACCACCTTCTCGCCGCGCGCGATGCGCACGCAGGGCTTCTCCGCGTTCATCGACATGCTGCGCGCGGCCTTCGCGCATGCCGGCGGTATCCGCATCGATCACATTCTCGGCTTGCGGCGTCTATGGCTCGTGCCCGAAGGCGAAAGCGCGCGCCATGGCGCCTATCTGCGCTATCCGCTCGAAGACCTGCTGCGTCTGATCGCGCTCGAATCGTGGCGGCATCGCGCGATCGTGATCGGCGAGGATCTCGGCACCGTGCCGCCGGGTTTTCGCGAGCGGCTCGACGAGCACGGCATCGCCGGGATTCGCGTGCTGTGGTTCGAGGGCGCGCCCGACGGCAACGGTTTCAAGCCGCCGCGTGAGTGGGACCGCAACGCGGTCGGCACCACCACCACGCACGATCTACCGACCGTGGCCGGCTGGTGGCGCGGCAGCGACATCATGTGGCGCAACCGGATCGGTCAGACGATGGCGCGCGCCGACGGCCGTAACGCCGAGGAAGCCGCGCAGGCCGAACGCGCGCACGACCGCGCCGCGTTGTGGCGCGCGTTCCAGCAAGCCGGCGTGGCCGCGCCGCAGGTGGGCGCGCCGCCGCCCGACAGCGCGCCCGTTGACGAAGCGCTGGCGTTCGTCGCGGCAACGCCTGGGCCGCTCGTCACGTTTCCGCTCGAAGATCTGCTCGCGCTGGACGATCAGCCGAACCTGCCCGGCTCGATCGACGAGCATCCGAACTGGCGCCGCCGGATGACCTTGCCGATCGACGAGATGTTCGACGACGGCAGCTTCAACGATCGCCTGCTGGCGGTCGATCGCGCGCGCCGCGCCGCTTCTGCCGGTACTTCCGCTCCTTCTCCCACAGCTTCTTCGGAGCCTGATACGCCATGACCGTCCCGCGCTCCACGCTGCGCCTCCAGTTCCATCGAGGCTTCACCTTCGACGATGCCGCGAAGCACGTCGACTACTTCGCCGCGCTCGGCATCAGCCACCTGTACGCGTCGCCGGTCACGACAGCCGAGCCGGGCTCGACGCACGGCTACGATACCGTCGACTACACCCAGGTCAGCGCCGAATGCGGCGGCGAGGCGGGCCTCAGGCGCCTCGTCGACAAGCTGCGCGCGCACAGCATGGGGTTGGTCGTCGACATGGTGCCGAACCATATGGGCGTTAGCGGTTCGGGCAACGCATGGTGGCTCGATATCCTCGAATGGGGCCGCCACAGCGCGTATGCGCGCCATTTCGACGTCGACTGGCATTCGCCCGATCCGGCGCTGCGTGGCAAGGTGCTGCTGCCGACGCTCGGTGCGCCCTATGGCGACGAACTCGCGGCGGGCCGCATCGCGCTGGATTTCGCGGCCGACAGCGGGCGCTTTTGTATCGGCTATGGTCCGCATGTGTTTCCGGTGTGCCCGACCGATTACGCGGCGATCCTGCAAAGCGCCGAGCGCGCCGATCTCAGCGCGCTCGCGGAGCGCTTCAACGGACTGACGACGCAGCCCACCGATCAGCCGCGCGCCGCCGAAGGGCGCGATGAATTGCGCGAGTTCGTCGCGCAAAGTGGTCGTGCGGCAATCGACGTCGTGTTGCAGGCGTATGCGCCCGACGATCCGGTCACGCGTGACCGGCTGCATCGGCTGATCGAGCGGCAGCACTTTCGCCTTGCGTGGTGGCGCACTGCCTCCGATGAAGTGAACTGGCGGCGCTTCTTCGACATCTCGACGCTGGCCGGCGTGCGTGTGGAACGGCCCGAAGTATTCGACGCCGTGCATGCGCTGGTTTTTCGTCTGTATCACGAAGGCATGCTGGACGGATTGCGGATCGACCACATCGACGGTCTCGCCGAGCCGCGCGAATACTGTCAACGCTTGCGGCAGCGGCTCACGGAACTGCGCGACACCGCGCCGTATGTGGTGGTCGAAAAGATTCTCGGCCGTGGCGAACCGTTGCGCGACGACTGGCCGGTGGACGGCACGACCGGCTACGATTTCATGAACGACGTGGGCGCATTGCTGCACGATCCGGCCGGCGCCGAGCCGCTCGCGCGGACATGGACCGAACTCACCGGCCGCAGCCCGCGTTTCGCCGACGAAGCAGTGGCCGCGCGCCGCAAGATTCTCGTCGAAAACCTCCCGGCGGAACTGGATCGCGCGGCGCGCGCGCTGCATCGTATTGCCCGCGATTCGCTGACGACGCGCGACTTCACCTTCACCACGCTGCGCCGCGTGCTGACCGAACTGGTCGTGCATTTTCCGGTGTATCGCATCTATCCGCAGAACGGCTTGCGCAGCGCCACCGACAACCTCTACTTCGAGCAGGCGTTGGCGGGCGCGAGAGCGGCGCTGTCGCGCGCGGACCATGCCGTGCTCGAGCGCGTGAACGCGTGGCTCGGCGGCAGTGCCGAAGACATGCCGGGTGCACGGCCCGGCGCGCCGCAACAGCCGGCTCAGAACGGTATGCCGCCGAGTCATGCGGGTTCCTCGCGACGCAGCGCGCAGACGCTGTTTTCGCAGCTGACCGCGCCGGTCGCCGCGAAGGCGATCGAGGATACGGCGTGCTATCGCTATGGCCGTCTGTTATCGCGCAACGAAGTCGGCTCGGACCCGGGCGAATTCGCGTTGTCGGTCGAGCGTTTTCATGCGGGGAATCTGGAGCGCTCGCAGCGCTTTCCGCACACGCTGCTCGCCACGGCCACGCACGATCACAAACGCGGCGAAGACGTGCGCGCGCGGCTCGCGGTGTTGAGCGAGATCGCAGAGGACTGGGGCGCGACGTTGCGCGCGTGGTCCACGTTGAACGCGCCGCATCGGCGTGCGCTCGATGGCAAGCCGGTCGGCAGTGTCGGCCAGGATACCGGCCAAGGTTTCGGCCAAGACCGGAGCGACGCGTGGGCGCCCGGCCCCGCCGCCGAAGCGATGCTGTATCAAACGCTGGTGGGCTGCTGGCCGCCGGAGCTGCAACCGGACGACGAAGCGGGCATCAGGAAGCTGGCCGAGCGCGTCGCGCAATGGCAATTGAAGGCATTGCGGGAAGCAAAGCTGCAAACCAACTGGCTCGCTCCCGACGAAGCGTACGAAGCCGGTTGCCGCGACTTCCTGTTCGACATCCTGGCGCCGCAGCGGCGCGACGGGTTCCTGAAGGAACTGTTTGCGTTCGTCGCGCGGATCGGTCGCGCCGGGGTACTCAACAGCTTGCAGCAGACGCTGTTGCGGCTCGCATCGCCTGGCATTCCCGATCTTTATCAGGGCACCGAATTGTGGGACTTCAGTCTGGTCGATCCGGACAATCGCCGGCCGGTCGATTTCGCTAAACGCGTGGCGTGGCTCGCGCAAACGCCGCCGTCGGAATTCCTGCCGGGCTGGCGCGATGGACGTGTGAAGCTCGCAGTAGTGCAGCGAGTGCTAGCATTGCGCGCGCATTTGCCGGAGTTGCTGAGTCAGAGCACCTATCTGCCGCTCGTGGTGCGCGGTGCGCACGCGTCGAATGTGATCGCGTTTGCGCGGCGGCACGGCAACGCGTGGGCTGTGGTGGTGGCGAGCCGGCTCGCTGCCGGGTTGCTCGGCGACGACGGCGATCTGCCGATGGTCGATCCCGTGCAGTGGGCGGATACCGCGGTGGAGGTGCCGTCCGATCTGTCCGCGCGAGCGTTGTTCGACTGGCTCAGTCCGGCGGCGCCGAAGGTCGATGAGAACGGCCTGCTGTATCTGCGCGATGCGCTCGCGGCGATGCCGATTGCGATGCTGGTAGAGGACGGCGTGCCGCGCGGTTGATGCCGAGTTATTGCGGGCGGCCCGAAGGCGGTTCAAACACAGGTGCTTCAGCCGCCTTGTTTCGCATAACGACCAATCAATCGCGGCTCAACCGCCTTCGTCGTCGAAGACCTTCGGGTACACGCGCACGAGCACGATGCGCGGCCCTTTCATCTTCTTGACCACCACGTCGAAGCGGTCGAACTCCACGCGCAGTCCTTCGGTGGGCAGATCGTTGAGCGCCTGGATCACGAGACCGCCGACCGATTCGGCCTGGCCCTCGTCGATATCGATTCCCAACGCGCGCTCCAGCGACACCACCGGCAAGCTGCCCTTGCCCATCAACGTGCCGTCGTCCATGCGCGTCCAGTCGGCATCGCCCTGACGGAATTCGTCGTGAATCTGTCCGACCAAGGCGCCAAGCAGATTGTCGAGCGTCAGAAAGCCGATCGGCTTCGCATTCTTGCGGCCGACCAGCGCCAGATGCGGCGCGCCCTTGCGGAAGCGGCGAAACAGTTCGAGCGCCGGCATCTCCGGCTTCACGTATTGCACGGGCCGCACGTATCGGGAGAGATCGTCGAGCGTGCTGCCCGCCTGGCGCGCCAGCAACAAGTCCTTCAAATGGATCATGCCGGCCACGCGCTCGCCGGACGCGTCTTCGAACAGCGGATAGCGGCTGAAGCGGTGCTGCGCCACAATCTGCAGGTTGTCGCGCGTCGGCAGATCGCGCCGCAAGCCGACCATTTCATAGGCCGGGCGCATCAGGTCCGACACGGTCATGCGCGAGAAATCCAGCGAGTGCGCAATCGTGTTCCATTCGTCCTGACTGTATGCGCCGTCCGCCGAACCCAGTTCAGTCGCAACGGTGGCGTGGCGGCCGCGCAGGATCAGCTTGAGTTCCTCGGTTGAGTAATGCGAGTCGTGGCCGTGGTCGGCGTCGAGTCTCGCGAGCTTCAGCACCGCGTTGGCGCTCGAATTGAGCACCCAGATCGCCGGATACATCGCCCAGTAAAAGCTGTACAACGGCATGGCGGCCCACAGCGACACCTTCTCGGCTTCGCGAATCGCCAGCGACTTCGGCGCCAGTTCGCCCACCACGATATGCAGAAACGAAATGCACGAGAACGCGAAGAACAGCGAAATGCCGTGCACCAGCCTCTCCGATTCCACCCCGACCAGGCTGAAGAGCGGCGAGATCAGTTGTGCGAACGCGGGCTCGCCGATCCAGCCGAGTCCAAGCGACGCGAGCGTAATGCCGAGTTGACAGGCGGACAGATAAGCGTCGAGCCGCCCGTGCACCTTGGCGAGCAAACGTCCGCGCAAGCCGTGCCGCGTCGCGAGACTCTGCACGCGCGTCTGGCGCAGTTTGACCAGACCAAATTCAGCGGCGACAAAGAAACCGTTGAGGGCAACGAGAAACAACGCACCGATAAGGGCGACGACCTGGATCAAAGCAAGGGGCTCCGGCAACAAAAGTTGTCAGTATAGAAGGTGAAAACTCGATGAAAAGTTAATCGCGCACAACACAAGACCCGGGATGAAGCACCTATCTCGGCGCCATCGCGCTCAGCGGTACACGCAGCGCGAGCGTGGCGGCTTCGCCGCCGGTCGCGTCGCTTTGCTCGAAACTGCCGCCATGCGCTTCTGCGACGCGCTTGCAAAGCGCGAACACCCACGCAATCCGCTTCGCTTCACGCGGCTCACCGGCCTGCTGGCGGGCGAATGTTTCCAGCACATGTGGCAATGCCGGGTCGTTCAACGCCGCTTCGTTAGTATCGTAGGTGACGGTGGCGTGCCACGCGCCCGTGTCGACGCGCGCAGCCAGCGTGAGCGCGGCGCCTTCCGTGCTCGCTTCGACCGCGAACGTGAGCATCACCCACAACGCGGCGGCGAGACGCTCGCGGTCGCCGTTGAGCTGCTCGGTCGCGAGTTGCGAGTCGACCGTGATTTCCACGCCGCGCGGGCGCGCGAGGTTCGAGCGGACCTCGTCGACGGTTTCATCGAGCAGCGGGTGCAGCGGAAACGGCGCATAGGCGAGCGCCAGTGATCTGGTTTCGGCGCGCGTCGCGTCGACGATCGTCTCGAGCAGCTTCACCTGTTGATCCACGCCGCTGCGGATGCCGGTGACGGCGCGCTGCGCATTGGGGTCGTTCGCATCGAGCTTGCGCTCGAGCACGTACGCCCAGCTATGAATGGCATTCAAAGGGCCACGCAGATCGTGCGACACCAGCGACAGCACGTGATCGCGCATGAACAGCGCGGCTTCGGCGCGCAGACGCGCAGTGCGTTCGGATACGGCGAAGCCGGAAGGAACCGGCTGTGCGCCGGCAGCCCCGGTTGAAGACGTTGTCACGATCGAGCCCTCGCAGGCAGTGCGGGATGATTGAAGAAAACCCCATTATAGGCATGGCATCCGGTGCGGCCGGCCAGGTGCGGCCGGCCTCGCCGGACGGCCAGCTTCCACGCAATCGGTGTGCCACGCGGCAATCCTGGGCGGGGCGGCGTCAACACGCCTACAATGTCGGTTTTTACGATTTGACTGAGGAGCGACACATGTCGACTGTGACTACCGAATCCGGCTTGAAGTACGAAGACATCGTTGAAGGCACCGGCGCCGAAGCGGTGGCAGGCAAGACCGTCAGCGTGCACTACACCGGCTGGCTGACCGATGGCCAGAAGTTCGACTCGAGCAAGGATCGCAACGACCCGTTCGCTTTCGTGCTGGGCGGCGGCATGGTCATCAAGGGCTGGGACGAAGGCGTGCAAGGCATGAAGGTCGGCGGCACCCGCAAGCTGACCATTCCGCCGCAACTCGGCTACGGCGTGCGCGGCGCGGGCGGCGTGATTCCGCCGAATGCGACGCTCGTGTTCGAAGTCGAATTGCTCGGCGTCTAAGCGGTTCGTCGTTTTTGCTCGCACGCATCGTCGACGGGTCACGGCCATGAGTCACGCCGCCGTCACCGCTCCTAGCGTTTCGCTGCGCCGCTACGGCGCGATCGAAGCGTCGGACGTGCACGACTTTCACCAGGTCGTGCTCGGGCTCGACGGCGCGATGGTGATGGCGGTCGACGGTGTCGCGCAACAGATCGACGCCGGCTCCGCCTGGCTGATCCCGGCCGGTGCGCGGCACGATTACGCGGGCGTCGGCGAGAACCGCCAGTTGGTGCTGGATTTGCCGGCCGCGTCGCTGGCCGTGCCGGAACGTCTGTTCGACCGTGCACGTGCCGTGACGGTCGATGCGTCGCTCACGCAGCTCGTGCTGCGGATCGCGGCGCACGCCACCGGCGGCGCACCAGGCGACGATCTGGACAGCCGGCGTTTCCATTGGGACGCAGCCGCGCGCCTGGGCGCTGCGTTGGTGGCCGACACCGGCACGACGGCCGGCGCGCAGGCAGGCGGCGCCGGTCTCGACTTCGCGCGGATCGACCGCTGGCTGCGCGCGCATTTGTCGGAGCCCTTGCGGATCGCCGACCTCGCCGCGCATTGCGGCTTCGGCGTGCGGCGCTTTCATCAGCTCTTTATCGACGCGTTCGGCGAAACACCGCATCGCTATTTGCAGCGGCTGCGGCTCGATACGTCGATCACGTTGCTCGCGGACCCGCGTCTGTCGTTGACGGATATCGCGCTGGACATCGGCTTCGGCGATCAGAGCGCATACACGCACGCGTTCACGCGGCGCTTCGGGATGGCGCCCGGTCAGTGGCGCGCGTTGCGCCACTGAGTTTCACTGCGCGAGCCGCCTGACACGGCGGCCCGCTTTTGCCGCGGCAAGCGCTGCTGCGAGCGCCGCTGAACCTGGCGCCGTTGCATCAGGCACCACTCAACCCGCCAGACCGCGCTCCAGATCGCCGCGAATATCGCCGGCATTTTCCAGACCCACGGCAAGACGGATCAAACCTTCGCTGATGCCCGCCGCCGCGCGCGCTTCCGCCGTCACGCGGCCGTGCGTGGTGGTGGCCGGATGCGTGATGGTCGTACGCGTATCGCCGAGGTTGCCGGTGATCGAGCAGATCTTCGTGCTGTCGATCACGCGCCACGCATTCGCGCGCATTTGCTCCGGCGTGTCGCCCTTCAGTTCGAACGACAGGATCGCGCCGCCCGCCTTCTGTTGACGCATGGCCAGCGCATGCTGCGGATGCGATTCGAGCCCCGGATAGAACACGCGATTCACGGCCGGATGCGTTTCCAGCCAACGCGCGATTTCGAGCGCGTTCGCCGACTGCTTTTCGACGCGCAGCGACAGCGTTTCCATGCCCTTGAGCAGCACCCAGGCGTTGAACGCTGAGAGCGTCGGCCCGGCGCTGCGCACGAATGGAAACACCTTCTCCATGATGAATTTCTTCGAGCCGACCAGCGCGCCGCCCAGCACCCGGCCCTGACCGTCGAGGAACTTGGTGGCCGAGTGCATCACGACGTCCGCGCCGAACTTCAGCGGCTGCTGCAAGGCCGGGCTGCAGAAACAGTTGTCGACCACGAACAGCGCGTTCGCCGCCTTGGCGATCTTGCTGATCGCTTCGATGTCGGCGATTTCGGTCAACGGATTCGACGGCGTTTCGAGGAAGAACATCTTCGTCTCGGGACGCACGGCGTTTTTCCATGCGTCCAGATCGGTCGGATCGACGAAGGTGGTCGTGATGCCGAACTTGCTGAAGATCTGCGAGAACATGCCGAGCGTCGAACCGAACAGCGCCTGCGAGCTCACCAGATGATCGCCGGCCTGCAGCGTCGACATCACCACGGACATGATCGCGGCCATGCCCGACGCCGTCGCCATGCAGGCTTCGCCGCCTTCGAGCGCGGCCAGGCGGTCCTGGAACATCGACACCGTCGGGTTCGTGAAGCGCGAGTAGGTGTAGTTGTCCTCGGAGTTCTTGAAGCGCTCGGCGGCGTCCGCGGCACTCGCGAACACGAAGCTCGAGGTCAGGAAGATCGCTTCCGAATGCTCGTTAAAGTCGCTGCGCACCGTGCCCGAGCGGACTGCCAGCGTATCGAAGTTCAGGGAGTCGTCCATGTTGGTTCTGGTTTCCAATGTTCGATGGCTGCGTCCGGCGCGGTTCGCGTGTGAAGCCAAGCGCAACGCCAGACGACAGCAACAAAAAAGCCCGCTTTTGCGTCGGCATAAGCGGGCTTCATGTGCGGGGGAAAGCTGGAGCGGAGGCGGATGAGTGCGGCTTTTCCACCCTTCGCTTTAGCTGTTTCGGGTTGCCCCGCGTCCGCAAGCTGAGATCAAATCGACGCAAGCCGCCATGCTAACACGCTCACAGTGTAGCGTGGCGTGCGGCGCGCCACGCTACGGGCTCGGTCGGGCAATCCGCGCTCAACCTACCGACAGTTGCAGATGCAGTTGCGAACGCGCCGGGCTGCCGCCGTCGATCGCTTCGCTCGCGGCGTCGCGATCCGATTGCGACGACGGTGCGAGACGTGCGGTTTCGATGCGGTCGAGATACTCGGTCGTCACGTCGCCGGTCACGTAGTTGCCGTCGAAGCACGACGCTTCGAATTCCTTCAGCGCCGGGTTGATGTCGCGCACCGCCTGCTTGAGCGCTTCGACGTCCTGATAGACGAGATGGTCCGCGCCGATCATGCGCGCGACTTCGTCGTCCGTGCGGCCATGGGCGACCAGTTCACCACGCGTCGGCATGTCGATACCGTAGACGTTCGGGAATTTCACCGGCGGCGCCGCTGACGCGAAGATCACCTTGTTCGCGCCCGCATCGCGCGCCATCTGCACGATTTCGTGCGAGGTGGTGCCGCGCACGATCGAGTCGTCGACGATCAACACGTTCTTGCCCTTGAACTCGATGCCCATCGCGTTCAGCTTCTGGCGCACCGATTTCTTGCGTACCGCCTGGCCCGGCATGATGAAGGTACGGCCGACATAACGGTTCTTGAAGAAGCCTTCGCGGTACTCGACGCCCAGCTTCTTCGCGACCTGCATCGCGGCCGGACGGGACGAATCGGGAATCGGCATCACGACGTCGATCGCGACGTCGGGCAGTTCGCGCTTGATCTTCTCGGCGAGGTAATCGCCCATGCGCAGACGCACGTTGTAGACCGGCACGCCGTCGAGCACCGAGTCCGGGCGCGCGAGATACACGAGTTCAAAAATGCAGGGGTTCAGGCTCGGGCTCGTCGCGCATTGCTGCGAGTGCAGCTCGCCGTCGATGTCGATGAAGATCGCCTCGCCCGGCGCCACGTCGCGCACGAACTCGAAGCCGATACCTTCGATCGCCACCGATTCCGACGCCAGCATCCACTCGACGCCTTCAGCCGTTTCCAGCTTGCCGAGGCACAGCGGACGAATGCCGAACGGGTCGCGGAAGCCCAGCAGGCCGTAACCCGCGATCAACGACACGATCGCGTACGAACCCCGCACCCGGCGATGCACGCCCGACACGGCGTTGAACAGCGCGGCCGGATCGAGTTGCAGGCCCGAGCTGGCCAGCTGCAATTCGTGCGCGAGCACGTTGAGCATCACTTCCGTGTCGGAATTGGTGTTGATGTGACGGCGATCGATGCGGAACATCTCATCTTTCAGTTGCTGCCAGTTGGTCAGGTTGCCGTTGTGCGCGAGGATGATGCCGAACGGCGCGTTCACGTAGAACGGCTGGGCTTCTTCTTCGCTCGACGCGGAGCCGGCGGTCGGGTAGCGGACCTGGCCGATCCCGGTCGTGCCGGGCAGGCTGCGCATGTTGCGCGTGCGGAACACGTCGCGCACCATGCCGTTGGCCTTGTGCATGTGGAAATTGCTGCCGTTCGCTGTCGCGATGCCGGCGGCGTCCTGACCGCGGTGCTGCAGGAGCAGCAGGCTGTCATAAATCAGTTGATTAACCGGAGAATGGGAAACTACGCCTACGATGCCGCACATGGCATGTCCTTCAAAGGTACGAAATTCGTCGTGGCGGCCGATGCCTGCGATGGCGTTCCCCGAGGGGACTTCCTTCGGGGCGTACGCGATGTTACGCGACGGTACGCCAAGGCAACCGGTTTGCGCCGGAGTCCTGCTGTGTTCCTCTAACCGCTCGCCTGATCGTCATACACGGACGTACGCAGCAAGCGTCTCGGGAAGCAGCGGTTTCATTACGTGCACGCCCTCGACCGCATAGGGCCGAAGCAAGGCGTTGCGCCAGAATTCCTCTTTGGGCAGTTCGGTCAAGCCTGCAAGGGCGACCAGAATCAGCACCAGGATGACCCCGCGTACGAGGCCGAACATCAAACCGAGCGAGCGGTCCACGCCGCTCAAGCCGGTAGCCTGCACGATGCGGCTCAGCAGCGCGCTCAGCACGCTCGTCACCAGCACCACGCCTATCACCACCAGCGCGAACGCCAGCAGCCACTGGGTCAACGCGCCGCCGGGCCAATGGGACGGGATATACGGCACCACGTAACCGACAAATTCGCAGGCAATGAAAAACGCCGCGATCCAGCCGATCAGTCCGAATACCTCCGACAAAAAGCCACGCCACGTGCCGCGCAACGCCGACAAACCGATCACCGCCATTACAGCGTAGTCGAAGGCAGTGAACATCGCTCGCTTACTGTGCCGCGCCGTTGTTCGCGCCCGACGTCAGGCCGGCCTCGCGAACCTTCGCGATCGCGGCGGTTGCCGCTGCACGATCGGCAAACGGGCCGGCGCGCAACAGCGTGAGCGTCGTGCCATCCGCCTGCTTACGATGTTCGGTATATGCGGGCACACCCGCCGCTTTCAACTTGGTTGCCCAATTACGCGCGTTGGCGTCGTTCGCAAACGCGCCGAGCTGAACCGCGAAACGGCTGCCAGGCGGCGATGCCGGCGTGCCGGAATTCGCGTCCGCGCTGGCGGCGGTGTTCGTGTCGTCGTCGCTCGGGGCCGCGGTGTTCCCGGCGCTATGCGTGGCCGGCGTCCGGGCGGCCGGCGTCCGGGCTTCCGGCGTCCGGGCTTCCGGCTTGGTCGGCGCTGCAGGCGCAGCCGGTGCGGGGTTCGCAGCGACGGCCGGCGCCTGCGGTTTGGCCGCCGGCTTGGCCGCGGGCGTTGCGTCCACGTTCGCGCTCTGCTTCGCCGCGCCGGACTGGTCCGGCTTGGCTGCGGTCGTCGGCGCGAGGCTCGAAGCAGCCAGACCTGCTTCCGGCGTCGGGTTGTCGGGTGCTACGCCGCTCTGCGTGTCTTCGTTGGTCTTGTGCGCGACCCTCGGCGCGGGACGGTTCGGAATGTCGATGGAGATGTCGTCGGTGACGGGCTTGGGGTGTGAGTCCAACACCATCGGCAGGATGATCACCGCCGCCACGACCAGCGCGATTGCGCCGACCAGCCGACGCCGCGCCCGTTGCTTTTCCGGCAGCGTAGGGTCGAGCAGCATCGCGTCGGCATCGACGGTGCGCTCCGTGCGGCGGGTTCGCCGCTCCACGCGCTCACCACGGGCAGCCCGATTGGAACTGGTGTTTGCGCCGCGCCGGGTGGGCGCGTCGTCTTTCTTGCCGAACGAGAAAATTCCCATGAATCGCTTGGTTCGAGCCTGGCGCCCGTTCAGTGTTGCTGCGATTTACGGTAGGCCATGACGCCCGCTACCGTGTAGAAGCTGCCGAAGACGACGATTCTATCATTCTCTGACGCTCGTTTTAGCGCGTCTTGGAAAGCCTCCGCGGGCGTTGCGTAGCGCATCACGCTGCTATCGGCGCCCTCGCCCACGCCCTGCCCGCGCAATGCCGTTTCGAGTTGTTCCGCCGACGCCGCCCGCGGGGTCGGCAAATCGGTCACGCACCAATGGTCGATCTCGCCTTTCACGTGCGCGAGGATGCCGGCAATGTCCTTGTCGCGCATCGCGCCGAACACCGCGTAGGTGTACGGGAAGAAGCCCATATTGCCGAGGTTTTGCGTCAGCACCGCGGCCGCATGCGGATTATGACCGACGTCCAGCACGATGGCCGGCTTGCCGGGCAGCACCTGGAAACGCCCCGGCAGCTCCACGTTGGCAAGGCCGAGCCGGATGTCCTGCGCCGACACCGGCAAACGGTCGCGCAGCGCTTCGAGAGCGGCCAGCGCCGCCGACGTATTGATCAACTGATTTGCGCCGCGCAGCGCGGGATAGGCGAGCGCCGAACGCCGCATGGTCGGGCCGACGTAGCTCCATTGCTGGCGCTCGCTGCCCGCCTGGCCTTCGTAGCGGAAATCGCGGCCGAAGAGCCATAGTTCGGCGCCGATCTTCTCGGCATGATCGATCAGCGATTGCGGAGCGACCGGGTCCGCGCAGATCGCCGGCTTGCCTGGGCGGAAAATGCCGGCTTTCTCGAAGGCGATCTTCTCGCGCGTGTCGCCGAGATAGTCCGTGTGATCAATATCGATGCTGGTGATGATCGCGCAGTCCGTATCGAGGATATTGACCGCGTCGAGGCGGCCACCCAAACCGACTTCGAAGATCACCGCGTCCAGTCCGCGCGAAGCGAACAGGCTCATGATCGCCAGCGTCGTGAATTCGAAGTAAGTCAGCGTGACTGGTTCGGCGAGGCTCTGGCGCGCGGCTTCGACGACTTCGAAGTGCCGCAGCAGATCCGCGTCGCTCGCCATTGCGCCGTTCACCCTCGCCCGTTCGTTGAACGACAGCAGATGCGGCGACGTGTGGCAGCCGACCGTGAAGCCGGCGCGCAGCAGAATGGATTCGAGGATCGCGCACGTCGAGCCCTTGCCGTTGGTGCCGCCGACCGTGATGACCGGGCAGGCGAACGACAACTGCATCGCGTCGCGTACCTGGGAGATGCGGCCCAGACCCATGTCGATGCCGACCGGATGCGCGGATTCAAGGTGCGTGAGCCACGCGTCGAGGGTGGGGAATGTCGTCATCGAGTGAATCGCGAGTGAATCGGTTAGACAGTGTTACGAAGGTGCGCGGGCCGGGCGGCTGCGGCTGCGGCTGCGGCTGCGGCTGCGGCTGCGGCTGCGGCTGCGGCTGCGGCTGCGGCTGCGGCTGTCAGAGCGTAGCGCGCGGCACTTTATGCGCAGAAAACCGCGCGGGGCAGCCTACGCAACCACCGCTGCGTTGCGAGACCGTGATTATCCCGGAAATGACAGCGCGCCGCTTGATGACTCACGCGGCGCGCTATTTTCTTGACTGCTTTTCCGACCGCGGCCGCGCGTTTTACACGGCGCCGTGGCGGTCAATGGCTCTGTGCGGCGTCTGCTTACGCGACCGCGTCCGCCGGCTGATGGCTCAACAGCGCCATCAATTGCGCAAGTTCTTCACGCAGCTTGCGACGGTCGACGATCATGTCGACCGCGCCCTTCGTCAGCAGGAACTCGGCGCGCTGGAAGCCTTCCGGCAGCTTCTCACGCACGGTTTGTTCGATCACGCGCGGGCCGGCAAAGCCGATCAGCGCCTTCGGCTCGGCGATCACCACGTCGCCAAGAAACGCGAAACTCGCGGACACGCCGCCCATGGTCGGATCGGTCAGCACGGAGATGAACGGCAGCCTGGCTTCGGCGAGCTTGGTCAACATGGCCGTGGTCTTTGCCATCTGCATCAGCGACAACAGGCTTTCCTGCATCCGCGCGCCGCCCGAAGCGGTGAAGCAGATAAACGGCACTTTCTGTTCGAGCGCGTTCTGCGCGCCGCGCGCGAAGCGCTCGCCGACCACCGAACCCATCGAGCCGCCCATGAACGAGAACTCGAAGCAGGCCACCACCACCGGCAGCGTATGGATTGCGCCGCCCATCACGACCATTGCGTCGGTTTCGTCGGTATCGTCCATCGCCTCTTTCAGGCGCTCCGGGTACTTGCGGCTGTCTTTGAACTTCAGCGCGTCGACCGGGACGATTTCCTGGCCGATTTCGTAACGGCCTTCCGGATCGAGCAGGCCGTCGAGCCGCTCACGCGCGCCGATGCGCATGTGATGGTCGCACTTCGGGCAAACATGTAGATTGGCCTCGACGTCATTGCGATACAGCACGGCTTCGCACGACGGGCACTTGATCCACAGGCCCTCCGGAATCCCCTTGCGGCTCTTCGGGTCGGTTTGTTTGATTTTCGGCGGCAGTAGCTTATCGAGCCAGCTCATATTGAATCCTTCTGGGGTCAGCGGTCGCGCAAACGGCGGGACAAGCCCGCCGTTCACACTACAGCGACAAAAATAACTGTTATCGGGCAGTCGCGGCGCTATCGAGCGCCTCGCGCACTTCAGCGATGAAACGCGTGAGCGTCTCGGCAGCGGTGTCGGGCGCTGCCTGTTCGAGCAATTGGACGATACGGCTGCCGATCACGACGGCATCGGACACCTCGGCCACCGAACGCGCGGTTTGCGCGTCACGGATGCCGAAACCGACGCCCACCGGCAGGGGTACGCGCGACTTGATGGCCGGGATTTTACTCGCGATGCTGGAAACGTCCAGATTTGTCGCTCCGGTCACCCCTTTCAACGACACATAGTAGACGTAGCCGCTGGCAATCTTGCCGACTTCCGCGACGCGCTCATCCGTCGAGGTGGGCGCGAGCAGAAAGATCGGATCGATACCGGCAGATCGCATCTGTTCGGCGAAGTTAGTACACTCTTCCGGCGGGTAGTCGACAACCAGCACGCCATCGACGCCGGCCTCTTTGGCGGCTTTCGCGAACGCTTCAGTACCCATCCGTTCGATCGGATTGGCGTAGCCCATCAGCACCACCGGCGTTTTATCGTCGGTTTCGCGGAAACGCTTGACGTCGGCGAGCACATGACGCAACGACACACCGTGCGCCAAGGCACGCTCGGACGATTGCTGGATCACCGGGCCGTCGGCCATCGGGTCGGAAAACGGCACACCGAGTTCGATCACATCCGCGCCGCCGGCGGCGAGCGCGTGCATGAATTCGACCGTGCGCGTCGGGTCCGGGTCGCCGGCCGTCATGAACGGAATCAGGCCTTTCTTACCTTGGGCGGACAGCGCGGCAAACGTGTTCTTGATACGGGACATGGAATATTCTCGGAATTGGGCCACTGCGGGGCTACTGCGCGCTCATCGCACGGTGCTCATTGGACTTCGGTCTGCCGTTGTGTTTTGGCTTTAGCCCGACGAGTCACAGGAGGCGAAGCGGCGGCGCTCACGCGCTCGCGCGCTATCGCGCAGTAACTTTCATTGATCTCATAGCCGACGAATTCGCGCTGCTGACGGGTGCAAGCGACTGCGGTGGTGCCGCTGCCCATGAATGGGTCGAGCACACGGCCGCCCTTCGGACAACTGGCCAGCACCATCCGCTCGACAATTTCCAGCGGCTTCTGGGTCGGATGATCGACGCGCTCGGCGTGTTGCCGATGCAGGCGCGATACCGACCAGACATCCTTCGGATTATAGCCAAGCTCCAACCACTTGCTGCCCTCGAACAACTTACGCGAACGCGCCTTCTTCGTGACTGCATCGTACGGGATGCGGACGGGATCGAGATCGAAGAAATAATCCTTCGATATCGCGAAAAAGCCGATGTTGTCGTGCACCGAGGTAAATCGGCGCACTGTGCCGCCCATGCTCGGCACGCGCCGGTCCCAGATGATTTCGTTGATCATCATGAGTTTTGTCTTCAGGAAGCTGAAGATTTCCGGCGAGTACTGCCACGTGCAGAATATGTAGAGCGAACCTGACGACTTGAGCTTCGGCACCGCCAGTTCGAGCCAGCTACGCGTCCAGGCGAGGAAATCGTCGCCAGTACGCATGTCGGAGTCGTTGCCGTAATCCTTGCCCAGCCCATAAGGCGGATCGCAGACGATCAAATCGATCGACGCGTCAGGAATGTTCGCCACATCGGTCAGAAAATCGCGATTCAACAGCTGGATGCTGGCCGGCACTTGCGCCAGTAACGGTGCAGGTGCCGCGGCCGCCGCTACCTCGGCGGCCGGATTGGTAGTTTCAATCGCCGGCTGCGGCTCGTCGAACTCGTCGCGCATCGTCGCGGCGCTCAGAACTGGATGCCCGATCGCTCAGCGACCGTATGCATGTCCTTGTCGCCGCGGCCCGACAGATTGACCAGAAGGACCTTGTCCTTCGGCAGCGTCGGCGCGAGCTTCGCGGCGTAGGCCAGCGCGTGGCTGGATTCCAGTGCCGGAATAATGCCTTCGATGCGGCAGCAATCGTGGAACGCCTTGAGCGCCTCTTCGTCGGTGATGCCGACATATTGCGCACGATTGCTCTCTTTTAGCCACGCGTGCTCAGGACCGACACCCGGATAGTCGAGCCCCGCCGACACCGAATGCGTCTCGATGATCTGGCCGTTTTCATCCTGGAGCAGATACGTGCGGTTGCCATGCAGAACACCGGGGCTGCCGCCGATCAGCGAGGCCGCATGACGGCCGGTTTCGATGCCGTCGCCGGCCGCTTCGACGCCGATCAACTGCACCGAACTGTCGTCGATATACGGGTAAAAGATACCCATTGCATTCGAACCGCCGCCAACGCACGCAATCACGGCATCCGGCTGACGACCGACCAGTTCGGGCATCTGCACCTTGCATTCATCGCCGATCACGCGTTGGAAGTCGCGCACCATCATCGGATAAGGATGCGGCCCAGCCACCGTACCGATGATGTAGAACGTGTTTTCGATGTTCGTCACCCAGTCGCGCATTGCTTCGTTCAGCGCGTCCTTCAACGTCCGCGAGCCCGATTCGACTGGTATGACGGTCGCGCCGAGCAGTTTCATGCGGTACATGTTGGCGGCCTGACGGCGTACGTCTTCGGCGCCCATGTAGACCACGCATTCCATGCCGAAACGCGCCGCGATGGTCGCCGTGGCCACGCCGTGCTGGCCGGCGCCGGTTTCCGCGATCACGCGCGGTTTGCCCATACGCTTCGCCAGCAACGCCTGGCCGATCACGTTGTTGATCTTGTGTGCGCCGGTGTGATTCAAGTCCTCGCGCTTGAGGAAAACCTGCGCGCCGCCGAGCAGTTCGCTCCAGCGCTGTGCATGATAAATCGGCGACGGACGGCCGACGAAGTACTTCAACTCACGCTCGTATTCGGCGATGAAGTCAGGGTCTTTCTGATATTTCCCGTACGCTTCACGCAGCTCGTCCAACGCGTGAACCAGCGTTTCGGCGACGAACACGCCACCAAACTGGCCGAAATGGCCTCTTTCGTCAGGCAAGTTATACATGGTGATCACTCTTCTCAGTGTGGCATGGCGGCTTTCGTATGAGAAAACCGCTGGCCTGAATCATTCGGCATCCGCTGCGCGCACTGCGCGTACGAACGCCGCCATCCGGGCGTGATCTTTCACGCCCTTGGCGCCCGCGACTTCGATGCCGCTCGAGACATCGACCGCGTACGGGCGCACGCGATGGATCGCATCACTGACGTTTTGCGCGTTCAACCCACCACTCAAAACGGCCCGACGCGCGAGCTCTGCTGGAATAAGTGACCAATCGAAAACCTTCCCGCCGCCGCCATAGCCTTCGACATGGGTGTCGAACAGAAGACCACTGGCTGCTGAATATTTGAGAGCCGATTCTACCAAATCGGCCGGCTGTGTATCCGCCGCAACTCGCAACGCGCGCAACCAAGGCAAACCCGCAACGCCGGCGAGCGATTCGCACTGCTCCGCGGTCTCGTCGCCATGAAACTGCAACAGCGTGAGACCGACATTGCTTGCGACTTCGCGGACCCAATCCGGCGTCGCGTTGACGAACAGGCCCACGAGCGACACGAACGGCGGCACATCGTGCACCAGTTCGACCGCCTGCGCGACGCTGACCGAGCGCGGGCTCGGCGGATAGAACACGAGGCCGATCGCGTCGGCGCCGAGATCGATCGCGTGGGCGACGTCTTCCGGCTTCGACAGCCCACACAGTTTGATGCGTGTGCGATGCGGCACGCTGTGCTGCTTTGCCGCGGCGGCGGCATCGGCGTCGTTCGGCAGGTTAGCGCTTGCTTTCATGTTTCCGGTTGCTCGGTCCATACAGTACTCCACGGCACGCTGCCCGTTTGCGGCGCAGGCACCGCGAATTCCTCAGGATAGCCCACTTGCGCCAGATACAAGCCGTCCGGCATGAAGGTCGGCGCGGCGCAGTCACGGCTGCGGCTCGCGAGCACGTCGGCCATCCACTCAGACGGGCGACGACCCCGACCGATTTCGATCAGGCAGCCCATCAGGTTGCGCACCATGTGATGCAGGAACGCATTCGCCCGAAAGCGGAAATGGACGAAGTTACCTTGCTGTTGAACGTCGATCTGATACAGATGCTTGGTCGGCGTTTTCGACTGACATTGCGACGAACGGAACGCGGAGAAATCGTGCTCGCCGATCAGATGAGCGACAGCGGCCCGCATCGCGCCGACGTCGAGCGGCATATGCACCCAACCGGCCCGCGTCGCGAGCATCGGCGAGCGTACCGGACTGACGTAAAGGACGTAGTAATAGGTCCGCTCGAACGCCGAAAAGCGCGCGTGGAACTCGTCGGGCATCGGCTTGGCCCATTGCACGGCGATCGTCTTCGGCAGAAACGCGTTGGTGCCGCGAACCCAGGAAATATCCGCGCGATCGAGTTCGGTGTCGAAATGCACGACTTGCCCAAGCCCATGCACACCCGCATCCGTGCGGCCCGCCACCACGGTGTGCAAGGGCGTCTGCGCGAATTCGCGCAGTGCCCGTTCAAGTACGTTCTGCACGGTATTGCCGTGCGGTTGCGACTGCCAACCGCCGAATGCCGCGCCGTCGTACTGGACGCCTAGTGCAATCCGCTTCACGACAACGGTGCCAGCGTCGAGAGCAGCGCGCGGGCGGCGGTGCGCGTGGCCGGATCGTTCGCCTCGATCACTTCGTTGATGAGCGCGCGTGCGCCGGACAGATCGCCGAGTTCGATGTATTCGGACGCCAGATCGAGCTTGTTGCGCGCAATACGGACCAGATCGGCCTGCGTAAACGCCGGTAACGGCTGAGCCGGGCTCGGCGGTAACTCGAGGTCGAAGTCGAGCTTCAACGCGCCGAAGCTGGCCGCGCCTAAGCCGGCCGCGCCGAGGCCTGCGACGGCCGCGTGGCCGGCCGTGCCGGCGGCGATCTCATCGGCGACATGCGGGGCGTCGTCCGGTTCGTGCGGTGCGAAGGCCTGTTGCGCGGTGGTTTCGGGCGAGGCGACCGGCTGCGTCGTCAGCGACGCGGGAGCCTGGATGCTATCGGCGAGTGACTCAACGCGCGGCGGCAGCGGCATGTCGAGACTGCCGAACGCGTCGACGGCGTCGCGCGGGAATTCGGTCGGCACGGCGGACGCAGGTTGAGCGTGCGCCGACGTTTCGGGGAGCGGATCCGCCGACACGTCGCGGTACGGCTGGCCAAACGGGGGAGCCGTGTGCGGCTCAATGCGTTGTTGCGTGAAGTCGATCACAGGTGGTGGGGCGTTCAGATGATTCTGCGGCTCGGTCGCCGGTTCTTGCGGTGCGGCCGACGCGCGCGGCGACGGCTCGTCATTCCATCGCAAACGGTGAGCAGGCTCTTCTGGCTGCAAGGCTTCGTCGACCGGTTCCAGTGGTGTCAGCGGCAAGGCTTCGGCGCCAAGTTCCGCGGCGGCTGCGAGGCTTGCTGCCGTGGTCGCGCCGTCGAAGTTTTCTTCATGCGCAGCGGGGCGAGGTTCCGATGTGGAATCACTCTCAGCGGGCGGGACGGCGATCGCGGCCGGTTGCACTGGTTCGAAGGGTGCGGGCGACGCGTGGTGTTCCTGCCAGTCGCGCTGGAGCGGATTGGGGTCCGGTACGGGGGAGTCTGTATGGGGTTCGTGAGTAGTGGGTAAGTGTTCTGCTGTGGCGCGCTCGGCCATTGCTTGTTGTCGTGCTCGCTCCGCCGCTGCGTGTTCTGCCGCTGCGTGTTCTGCCGCCGCTTGTTCTGCCGCCGCTTGTTCGGCTGCTGCGCGTTCGGCTGCTGCGCGTGCCGCGTGTGCCTGTTCGGCCGCTAGGCGTTCCGCTGCTGCGCGTCCCGCCTCTGCCCGTTCGGCCGCTACGCGTTCCGCTGCTGTACGTTCCGCCTCTGCCCCTTCGGCCGCTGCACGCTCCGCTGCTGCGCGTTCCGCCTCTGCCTGTTCAGCGGCCGCACGTTCAGCTACCGCCAGCGCCGCCGCATGCCGCACTGCGTCGCCGTCGTCCGCGCCCGGCGCTTCGCGCACAGCGGTCTGCCCGCGTGCCGCAACGATATCCTGCGGGTCGCTTGCCCGCGCCGACGCCGTCACTTCGCCATCTGCCGACGCAGCTTCCGCCGACGCAACACGCTCGCGCTTACGCCGACTCATGCGCAGAGCTGCCAGCAGCACAACCAATGCGGCGCCAACCGCCGCCGCGATGCTCAAATCCCTTTGCGACATCCCGCCACTATTCGACGCGGGAACAACCGCCGCAGCCCCATGACCGGACACCGCCGGTGCCGCCGAGGACGCACCCGCCACCGGCTGCACTGCGCTCGCCGACACCGTGCCGCTGGTAGCCACCGGCGCACCGCCAATTCCATGCTTCTGCAACTCCATCAGCACGCGGTTTTTCAGCGCAAGCAATTGCTGCAAACTGGAGACCTGCGCCCGCGGTTGCGACGCCGACTGTACCGCAGCGGTCGCCGGAGCCGTCCCGGCCGGTGTCTGTCCGCCCACGGCAGGCTCGCTCGCCGACGGTTGAATCGAGCCGGACCACTCATGCGCGCCGCCCACCGGCGACGCCGCCGCCTGCGAACCCGCTGCCAATGCCGACGACGCAGCCGCGCCGCCCACCGCCGCCGAGCTTGCCTCGGCCGCCGCGCTGGCCTTCCCCGAAACCGCAGGCGCAACCGGCGCCGCGGCACTTGCCGCGCTTGCCGCTGCAGCGTTGACCTGGGCCACGCCGCTCGCCGCGTCAGTCGCCACCGCCGTACTCGGTGCGGAAGCCGCCGCAGCGCCTTGAGCACCCGCCGACGAAGCCGCCAAAGCCCCGGACGCGTCCAGCGCCGGCACCACCAACACCGCTCCTACTCGCATCCGGCTCGGATCATGGCCCATGAACGCGTTCGGATTCGCATCGAACAACGCGCGCGACGCGCGTACGAGCGTTGCCCGGTCGTGCGACTGCGTGACGGCAATCGCCACGTCGTTCAACGACTGCCCGGGCCGCACTGTGTACTGGCTACCGGCCGCGTACGAAACGGAAGCGGCATCAGGCGCGCTCGCGGCATCGCCTGGCGCGGCAATCGCGCTGCCCACGCCCGCGGTGGCCAGCGCCAAAGCCAAAGCGGCCGCGCCTGCGGCGTGGCCCGTCAAACGGCCCTTATCTTGATGAATGAACATAGCCCGAATGGACGAGAGTCGAAGGTTCATCGGGACTCCTGGCGCGTCAGCGCGCAGCCTTTTTTGCGGTTGGAAGGAGACAAGATAATCGGAGCACACAATGAAAAAAGCGCCGCGCAAGCGCGACGCTTCATGAGTTTCTACGCGTCGTGAGCGCGTAGTTTACTTTACTTGTCGAGCACAATGCGAAGCATCCGACGCAGCGGTTCGGCAGCGCCCCACAGCAGCTGATCGCCGACCGTGAAGGCCGACAGATATTCGCCGTCCATCGCAAGCTTGCGCACCCGGCCGACCGGCACCGTCAGCGTGCCCGTCACCACCGCCGGGGAGAGATCGCGCATCGACGCTTCGCGTTCGTTCGGCACCACCTTGACCCAGTCGTTGCCCGACGCGAGGATGCTGTTCACTTCATCCAGCGGCACGTCCTTGTTCAGCTTGATGGTCAACGCCTGCGAGTGGCAGCGCATTGCGCCGATCCGCACGCACAGACCGTCGACCGGGATCGAACCCGGCGTGCCCATGGCCGGCTTGCCGAGAATCTTGTTGGTTTCGGCGCCGCCCTTCCATTCTTCCTTCGACATGCCGTTGCCGAGATCCTTGTCGATCCACGGAATCAGCGAGCCGGCGAGCGGCACGCCGAAGTTGTCGGTGGGCATGCGATCGCTGTTCATCGCGCTCAGCACGCGGCGGTCGATGTCGAGAATCGCCGACGACGGATCAGCCAGGTCTTCTTTGGCCGCACCATACAACGTGCCCATTTGCTGCAGCAGTTCGCGCATGTTCTGCGCGCCCGCGCCCGAAGCGGCCTGATATGTCATGGCCGTCATCCAGTCGACGAGGTTCTCGCGGAATAGGCCGCCGAGCGCCATCAGCATCAGGCTGACCGTGCAATTGCCGCCGATGAAATTCTTCTGGCCCTTGACCAGCGCGTTCTTGATCACGTCGAGGTTGACCGGATCGAGAATGATGACCGCGTCGTCCTTCATGCGCAGCGACGAAGCCGCGTCGATCCAGTAGCCGTTCCAGCCCGCTGCGCGCAGCTTCGGGAACACGTCGTTGGTGTAGTCACCGCCCTGGCAGGAGATGATCGCTTCGCACTTCTTCAGGTCGTCGATGCTTGTCGCATCTTTGAGCTTGGTCTCGTTTTTGGCGAACGACGGCGCGTTGCCACCCGCGTTGCTGGTGCTGAAAAACACCGGTTCGATCAAGTCGAAATCGCCTTCCTGCCGCATACGCTGCATCAGGACGCTGCCGACCATGCCGCGCCAACCTACGAGACCTACGTTCATGACTTCATACCCTTCGAATGGAAACTTCCCCGCATCTTTGCCCGCAGTGACCGCGCGGGGAAGATGAGCGGGCACGACGGACGATCAGCGTTTCGTGATCGTTTTCGGGGTAATCGCTTTAATGAGCGCTTTGGTGGTAATGGCGAACTCAACCACACGGGCCGTTTTGCCGTGCAGTTTGGAAATCGAGGAGATTTGGGAGATCTGCGCCATCGCTACAATATACACGAAAACCGGAATCCGGCGACGTCATTCGCCGCTGCCGTCCGTATTGCGCGCAAATCGGCCTGTTTCGAGGCCGATTTGCGTATTAAAGGCCGTTTGACGACCCAATTACTGCTTTGAGCCTGACTCGCCTTACAGCGCTGCGACGACGGCGTCGCCCATCGCGACTGTGCCGACCTGCTTGCAACCCGGCGTGAGAATGTCGCCGGTGCGATAGCCCTGCTCGAGCACCTTTTTCACCGCGGTTTCGATGCGGTCCGCCTGCTCCGCCTTGTTCAGCGAATAGCGCAGCATCATCGCCGCCGACAGGATGGTCGCGAGCGGATTAGCCACGCCCTTGCCGGCGATGTCCGGCGCGGAGCCGTGCGACGGCTCGTACAAGCCCTTGTTGTTCTTGTCGAGCGACGCCGACGGCAGCATGCCGATCGAACCCGTCAGCATGGCGGCCTCGTCGGACAGGATGTCGCCGAACATGTTGCCGGTGACGATCACGTCGAACGACTTCGGCGCCTTCACCAGCTGCATCGCCGCGTTGTCGACGTACATGTGCGACAGCTCGACGTCCGCGTATTCCTTCGACACGTCGATCATCACGTCTTTCCAGAACTGCGACGTTTCGAGCACGTTGGCTTTATCGACCGAAGTCAGCTTCTTGCCGCGCTTTTGCGCCGCCTGGAACGCGACATGCGCAATGCGGCGCACTTCGGGTTCCGCATAACGCATCGTGTCGAAGCCTTCCTTTGCGCCGGCGAACAGGCCGTCCGGCGCCTCGCGCACGCCGCGCGGCGCGCCGAAGTAGATGTCGCCGTTCAGTTCGCGCACGATCAGGATGTCGAGACCCGACACGATCTCTTCCTTCAACGACGACGCGCCGGTGAGTTGCGGATAGCAGATCGCCGGACGGAAGTTCGCGAACAGTTGCAGATGCTTGCGCAGACCGAGAATCGCCTGCTCCGGGCGCAGCGCGCGTTCGAGCTTGTCGTACTTCCAGTCGCCGACCGCGCCGAACAGGATCGCGTCGGCTTGCTTCGCCAGCGCCAGCGTCGAATCGGGCAACGGGTGGCCCTTCGCTTCGTAGCCCGCGCCGCCAACCGGCGCTTCTTCGAGTTCGAACTTTTCGCCGAGTACGTTCAGGACCTTGACGGCCTCCTTGACGATTTCGGGACCGATGCCGTCGCCCGGCAACACTGCGATCTTCATGCGAATTCCTTGATGATGTTCTTCGAGACTTTTGAGCGTGAATCACCGAGCGGGCCTTGCCTGGCCCTCACACGTTCAACCGACGATGCGGTGATTCAGCCACGGCTGCTTCGCGATGCGCTCCGCTTCGAACTGGCGGATCTTGTCCGCGTGACGCAGCGTGAGGCCGATATCGTCGAAACCGTTCAGCAAGCAGTACTTGCGGAACGCCGCGACTTCGAACGGATACTCGGTGCCGCCGTCCGACGTGCGCACGACTTGCGCTTCGAGGTCGACAGTCAGCTTGAAGCCGTTGAACGCGTACGTTTCGTTGAACAGGTGATCGACTTGCTGTTCGGTCAGCACGATCGGCAGCACGCCGTTCTTGAAGCAGTTGTTATAGAAAATGTCGGCGAAGCTCGGCGCGATCAGCGCGCGAAAGCCGTATTGCTGCAACGCCCACGGCGCGTGCTCACGCGAGCTGCCGCAGCCGAAGTTCTTGCGCGCCAGCAGCACCGAAGCGCCCTGATAACGCGGCTGATTCAGCACGAAGTCCGGATTTAGCGGACGCTTCGAGTTGTCCTGGCCCGGTTCGCCATGGTCGAGGTAACGCCATTCGTCGAACGCGTTCGGACCGAAACCCGTGCGCTTGATCGACTTCAGGAATTGCTTCGGAATGATCGCGTCCGTGTCGACGTTCTCGCGATCGAGCGGCGCCACGACGCCGGTGTGTACGATGAATTTATCCATGACGCTTGCGCCTGTTTCAAGACCGGGCGATGCGGCTCGCGGCCGGAAAGCCGTTCGCCGCATCGCCGGCAAAAATCAAAAACCGCTTATTTATCAGCGTGATTGCTGATCGAATTGCCGAGGTGCGACATATCCTCGCCGAATCCGTGCACCGTGTTGCAGCCGGCCAGACCAAGTAGTAGCCCGGCCAGCGCACCGAGTGCAAAGCGGCGCAATAGAGTGATGCGATTCATGTTCTTCATCATGCGATTTATCCAAGCTTGCGAATATCGACGAAATGCCCTTCGATGGCCGCAGCCGCAGCCATTGCGGGGCTCACGAGGTGGGTACGGCCACCGGCGCCCTGACGACCTTCGAAATTGCGATTCGACGTGGACGCGCAACGCTCGCCCGGATCCAGCCGGTCGGCGTTCATCGCGAGACACATCGAGCAACCCGGCTCGCGCCATTCGAAACCAGCATCGGTAAAGACCTTGTCGAGGCCTTCGCGTTCCGCCTGCGCCTTCACCAGACCCGAACCCGGCACCACCATGGCCAGCCGGATGTTCGGCGCGACGCGGCGGCCCAGCTTCTTCACGACGTAAGCCGCGGCGCGAATGTCTTCAATGCGCGCGTTGGTGCACGAGCCGATGAAGATTTTATCCGGCTTGATCGACTCGATTGGCGCATTCGGTTCGAGCGCCATGTACTTCAGCGCGCGTTCCATCGCGTCGCGCTTGACCGGGTCTTTTTCGCGTTCCGGATCCGGCACGTGGCCGTCCACGGCCGTGACCATTTCCGGCGACGTGCCCCACGTGACTTGCGGCACGATTTCCGCGGCGCTCAGTTCGACCACGCGATCGAATTGCGCGCTGTCGTCCGACCTGAACTGCTTCCAGTACTCGACCGCGTGATCCCACTCGACGCCTTGCGGCGAGAACGGACGGCCCTTCAGGTAGTCGATGGTGGTGTCGTCGACCGCGACCATGCCGGCGCGCGCGCCTGCTTCGATCGCCATGTTGCAGACCGTCATGCGGCCTTCCATGGACAACGCGCGAATCGTCGAACCGCCGAATTCGATCGCGTAGCCGGTGCCGCCCGCCGTGCCGATCTTGCCGATGATCGCGAGCACGATGTCTTTCGCGGTGCAGCCGCGCGGCAGCGGGCCTTCGACCTTCACCAGCATGTTCTTGCTCTTCTTCTGCAAGAGCGTTTGCGTGGCCAGCACGTGCTCCACTTCCGACGTGCCGATGCCATGCGCCAGTGCGCCGAACGCGCCGTGCGTGGACGTGTGCGAGTCGCCGCAGACGATCGTCATGCCCGGCAGCGTGGCGCCCTGCTCCGGCCCGATGATGTGCACGATGCCCTGACGCAGGTCGTTCATCTTGAACTGCGTGATGCCGTAGGCGTCGCAGTTCGAGTCGAGCGTGTCGACTTGCAGCCTGGAGACCGGATCAGCGATGCCGTGGCTGCGGTCCGTGGTCGGGACGTTGTGGTCCGAGACCGCCAGGTTAGCGCTGATGCGCCACACCGGACGCTCAGCCAGCTTCAGGCCTTCGAACGCCTGAGGGCTGGTCACTTCGTGCAGCAGGTGACGGTCGATATAGAGAATCGTCGTGCCGTCTTCTTCCGTGTGGACCACGTGCGTGTTCCACAATTTGTCGTAGAGAGTCTGTGCCATGGTATGCGGGGTAGTAATGACTGCGGGCTGACTGTGTCGGTCGATTATGCCACGCAGCGCCCCGCCGTGGGCCCTTCAATCAGCGAGAAAACCGATAAAAAACAGGGAGTTGGGTGGTAGTGCCGATACCTGTATCGACGTTACCCGGCAAGCGTGATGAGTGTGATGGCGGCGTAATGCGCCGTCACGCATTCGCATGTTTAACGCGCGAGATCGAAGCCGAGTTGCGCACGCCCCAACGGCGTCAGGTCGCTCTCCTGAGCGCGGCCGATGAAGTCCGTCTCGAAGTGATCGGTGGGAAAATCCGGCGGGCTTTCGCCGCGCAGGAAGCTCGGCAACTGGCGCTTCAGATACGCCTCGTTTTTTGCGCACCACGGCGCGGATGAGATGTACGTCACGTTGCTGTAGCTACAAAACAAAACGCCCCAACGGTGAACCCGTTGGGGCGTTTCACTTTCAGCGTGAACTCTCCGCTCGCTCGCAGCAAACCAACCGCTACGAACTACGCAGACTCAAACCCGCTCAACGTTGCGCAAGCGGCTTCGCTTCACGTTGCGTCTCGCCGATGAACAGCTGACGCGGACGGCCAATCTTCTGTTCCGGATCGGCGATCATTTCGTTCCACTGTGCAATCCAGCCGACCGTACGCGCCATCGCGAAGATACACGTGAACATCGAGGTCGGGATGCCGAGTGCGCGCTGCACGATGCCCGAGTAGAAGTCGACGTTCGGGTACAGCTTGCGCGACACGAAATACTCGTCTTCCAGCGCGATCTTTTCCAGTGCCATCGCCAGCTTGAACAGCGGGTCGTCGTGCAGGCCCAGCTCTTCCAGCACTTCGTGGCAGGTTTCGCGCATCAGCTTCGCGCGCGGATCGTAGTTCTTGTAGACGCGGTGACCGAAGCCCATCAGCTTCACGCCCGAGTTCTTGTCCTTCACCTGCCTGATGAACTCAGGAATGTTGTCGACCGAGCCGATTTCTTCCAGCATGTTCAGCGCGGCTTCGTTCGCGCCGCCGTGCGCCGGGCCCCACAGACAGGCGATACCCGCGGCGATACAGGCGAACGGATTCGCACCCGACGAACCGGCGAGACGCACGGTCGAGGTCGACGCGTTCTGTTCGTGGTCCGCGTGCAGG
>NZ_CADIKK010000030.1 GCF_902859915.1 Paraburkholderia ultramafica | reverse complement strand
GCACACGGCGCAGGACAAGCCGGCGCAAGGCGCCGAAACGCTGAAGTTCTTCGACTGGGCGTTCAAGAACGGCACGCAGGCCGCGAACGATCTGGACTACATCTCGCTGCCGGATTCGGTCGTGTCGGAAATCCGCTCGCAGTGGAAACAGAAGGTGAAGGACGCAGCGGGCAAGCCGATCGCCGAGTAAGCTTTGTGGCAGTAAGCAACCGCAAGCTGTAACACATTGGCCGTCCTCATGTGAGGACGGCCAATGGCATTGGCATCAACCCCGAGCATTACCGGCCGCACGACACGCGTCATACGGCAACTGGAAACAGGTCCATCAGGCTCTCATGTCCGATATCCAATTAGCGTCCGGCGCCAGCAGGGCCACCCCGCCCGGCGGCACGTCGCAGCAGAAGGCGCCCAGCCGCGCCGGCGACGTGATCTTCGGCGGCCTGGCCCGCCTCTCCGCCATCGTTACGCTGTTGCTGCTCGGCGGCATCATCGTTTCATTGATCATCGCCTCCATGCCGTCGATCAGGGAGTTCGGTTTGAGCTTCCTGTGGACCGCCGAGTGGGATCCACCCAGCAAGCAATTCGGCGCACTGGTGCCGATCTACGGCACGGTCGCCACGTCGATCATTGCACTGCTGATCGCGGTGCCGGTCAGCTTCGGCATCGCGCTTTTCCTGACCGAACTCGCGCCCGCGTGGCTACGCCGGCCGCTCGGCATCGCGATCGAGCTGCTCGCCGCGATTCCGTCGATCGTGTACGGCATGTGGGGTCTGCTGGTGTTCGCGCCGATCTTCGCGCAGTGGTTCCAGAAACCGCTCGGCGCGGTGCTCGGCGGCATGCCGTTTGTCGGCGCGCTGTTTCGCGGCCCGCCGATCGGCATCGGCATTCTGTGCGCGGGTGTGATTCTCGCGATCATGATCATTCCGTACATCGCGTCGGTGATGCGCGACGTGTTCGAAGTCACGCCGGTGCTGTTGAAGGAATCGGCGTACGGCATCGGCTGCACGACGTGGGAAGTGATCTGGAAGATCGTGCTGCCCTTCACCAAGAGCGGCGTGATCGGCGGCGTCATGCTCGGTCTGGGCCGTGCGCTCGGCGAGACGATGGCGGTCACGTTCGTGATCGGCAACACCAATTTGCTCGACAATATTTCGCTGTTTTCGCCGGGCAACAGTATTACGTCGGCGCTCGCCAATGAATTCGCGGAAGCGGAGCCGGGCCTGCACACGTCGGCGCTGATGGAGCTCGGTCTGATTTTGTTCGTGATTACTTTCATCGTGCTGGCGATTTCGAAGATCATGCTGCTTCGCCTCGAAAAAGGGGAGGGCGCGAAATGAGCCAGCCCACTTTGAACATGCCGGGTTCGAACGACCCGGCCGCGCTCGAAGCGATGCGCGTGCGTCTGCAAGGCCGCCGCCGCATGACCAACGCGATCGCGCTGACGATGTCGCTCACAGCGATGGCTTTCGGTCTCGTGTGGCTCATCTGGATTCTCTATACGACGCTGCGCCTGGGCATCAGCGGCTTGTCGATCGAGCTGTTCACGCAATCGACGCCGCCGCCGAACACCGATGGCGGCGGTCTCGCCAATGCGATTGTCGGCAGCGCGATGCTGGTCGGCCTCGCCACTTTCGTCGGTACGCCGATCGGCATTCTGGCGGGCGTTTATCTCGCCGAATACGGCCAGAAAGGCTGGCTTGCCAACGTGACGCGCTTTATCAACGACATCCTGCTGTCGGCGCCGTCGATCGTGATCGGTCTGTTCGTCTATGCGCTGGTGGTCGCGAAGATGGGTCACTTCAGCGGTTGGGCCGGCATCTTCGCGCTCGCCTTGCTGCAGATTCCGATCGTGATCCGCACCACGGAAAACATGCTGCAACTGGTGCCGAACGCGCTGCGCGAGGCGGCCTTCGCACTCGGCACGCCGAAGTGGAAGATGGTGCTGTCGATCACGCTGAAGGCGTCGATTTCCGGCATCGTCACCGGCGTGCTGCTGGGGGTCGCGCGGATCGCCGGCGAAACCGCGCCGCTGCTGTTCACGGCGCTGTCGAATCAGTTCTTCTCGATGAGCATGAGCCAGCCGGTCGCGAACCTGCCGGTCACGATCTACAAGTTTGCGATGAGCCCGTTCGCGCAATGGCAATCGCTCGCGTGGGCTGGCGTCTTCCTGATCACGCTCGCGGTGCTGGGACTGAACATCCTCGCGCGCACGATCTTCTCGAACAAGTAAGGGCGGAGTGTAATCCGATGAATATGGCAGAAACTCAACTCAATCCGACCCCGCGCTCTACCGCGCCCGCTGGTTTCGATCCCGCCCGGAGCGGCCAGGCGTCCTCGCCGTCGCGTCCGAAGATCGAGATCAACGACCTGAACTTCTTCTACGGCAAGTATCACGCGCTGAAGAACATCAATCTGCACATTCCCGAAGGCAAGGTGACTGCGTTCATCGGCCCGTCGGGTTGCGGCAAGTCCACCTTGTTGCGCACGTTGAACAAGATGTACGCGCTCTATCCGGAGCAGCGCGCCGAAGGCGAGATCGTGATGGACGGCGAAAACCTGCTGACCTCCAGGCGCGATATTTCGCTGCTGCGCGCGCGGATCGGCATGGTGTTCCAGAAGCCGACGCCGTTCCCGATGTCGATCTACGACAACATCGCGTTCGGCGTGAAAATGTTTGAAACGCTGTCGCGCTCGGAAATGGACGACCGCGTCGAATGGGCGCTCACCAAGGCCGCGTTGTGGAACGAAGTGAAGGACAAGCTCGGCCAGAGCGGCTACGGTTTGTCCGGCGGCCAGCAGCAGCGTCTGTGCATCGCGCGCGGCATCGCGATCCGTCCGGAAGTGCTGCTGCTCGACGAGCCGTGCTCGGCACTGGACCCGATTTCGACGGGCCGTATCGAAGAGCTGATCGCCGAATTGAAGAGCGATTACACGGTGGTGATCGTCACGCACAACATGCAGCAGGCGGCCCGCTGTTCGGACTACACTGCCTATATGTACCTCGGCGAATTGATCGAATTCGGCGACACCGAAAAGATCTTCATCAAGCCGGTTCGCAAGGAAACCGAGGACTACATTACTGGCCGCTTCGGCTAATCCGCCGGGCAAAACAACGGAGTACGACATGTCCGATAAGCATCTGTCCAGCCAGTTCGACGCCGACCTGAACCTGGTTTCCTCGAAGGTGCTCGAAATGGGCGGTCTCGTCGAGTCGCAGATCGTCAATGCGATGCAGGCGCTCAACGAATTCGACCTCGATATCGCCGAGCAGGTGATTGCCGCCGAAGATCGCCTGAACCAGATGGAAGTCGACATCGACGAAGAGTGCAGCAACATCATCGCGCGCCGTCAGCCGGCCGCGCGCGATTTGCGTCTCTTGATCGCGATTTCGAAAACCATCACGAATCTCGAGCGCGCCGGCGACGAAGCCGAAAAAATCGCCAAGCGCACCAAGCGTCTGATGGAAGACGGCGCATCGCGCACCATCAATATCGCCGAGATCAAGCTGTCGGGCGAAATGGCGGTGTCGATCCTGCGCCGCGCGCTGGACGCGTTCGCGCGCCTCGATACGGTCGCCGCCGCGCAGATCGTACGCGACGATAAAGCGATCGACGAAGAATTCCGCGCTTTCGTACGCAAGCTGATTTCGTACATGACCGAAGATCCGCGCTCGATTTCGGTGGGCCTGGATTTTCTGTTCATCGCCAAGGCGATCGAACGGATCGGCGACCACGCGAAGAACATCGCGGAATTCATCATCTACATCGTGAAGGGCACCGACGTGCGGCACAAGTCGCGCGACGCGCTCGAACGCGAAGCGCTCAGTTAATCCAGAGATAAGGACCAGAGGTGCCGATGCCCAGCAGCATTCTCGTCATCGAAGATGAGCCCGCAATTTCAGAACTGATTTCGGTCAATCTTCAACACGCCGGACACTGCCCGATTCGCGCGTACAACGCGGAGCAGGCGCAGAACCTGATCAGCGACGTGCTGCCCGACCTC
Organism: Paraburkholderia ultramafica; assembly: GCF_902859915.1. Taxonomy (GTDB): domain Bacteria; phylum Pseudomonadota; class Gammaproteobacteria; order Burkholderiales; family Burkholderiaceae; genus Paraburkholderia; species Paraburkholderia ultramafica. The sequence goes on along the minus strand of NZ_CADIKK010000030.1, from coordinate 96,745 downwards.
GTCCTGCTCGACTGGATGTTGCCGGGAAAATCGGGTATCGCGTTCGCCCGCGATCTGCGCAATAACGAGCGCACGAAGCATATTCCGATCATCATGCTGACCGCCCGTGGCGATGAGCAGGACAAGGTGCTCGGCCTCGAAATCGGCGCCGACGACTACGTCACCAAGCCGTTCTCGCCGAAAGAGCTGATGGCGCGGATCAAGGCGGTGTTGCGCCGCCGTGCGCCGCAGTTGACCGAAGACCTGGTCGCGATCAACGGCCTCAAGCTCGACCCGGCCACGCACCGCGTGGCCGCGCATGCCGCAGGCAGCGAGATCAAGCTCGATCTCGGTCCGACGGAATTCCGTCTGCTGCACTTCTTCATGACGCACCCGGAGCGCGTGCATAGCCGCACGCAACTGCTCGATCAGGTGTGGGGCGATCACGTGTTCGTGGAAGAGCGCACGGTGGACGTGCACATCAAACGTCTGCGCGCGGCGCTCAAGCCGGCCGGGTGCGATGCTATGATTGAAACAGTGCGCGGCAGCGGCTACCGGCTTGCGAAGAGCGCCTGACAGCAGATTGTGGCGCCTGCGCCGCCCGTGCCGTACGTACGGATTCACCTAGTCACATTCGCCACGCCAGGCGCTGCAAATCCAGCCCGGTGCGTGTGCTTTTCTCTTCGATCGCTAGACCATGAACATCATCTGGGCGCGCTCCATCGTGTCGATCGTGCTGTTGGCTGTTCTGTGCGTGGTGGTCGGCGCACTCGTGAACGTCAAGGCAGGACTCGTTCTCGCGATTGTCATGCTGCTTGCGCAGAGCCTCTTCAGCACATTTCACAAGCAACGGTTGTGGCGTTTGCTCGACGCGCCGGTTTATGGCGAAGTGCCGAGCGCGCCTGGCATCTGGGGCGAAATCTACTATCGTCTGCATAAGCTCGCGAAGCGCTGGCACGCGCAGGTGCGTCAGGTCGAGCAGCAGCATTCGCGTTTCATCCAGGCGATCCAGGCGTCGCCGAACGGCGTGGCGATGCTCGACGATCACGATCAGATCGAGTGGTGCAACGCGATCTCCGAGAGCCACTTCGGCCTCGACGCGAAGCGCGATCTGCGCCAGCACATTACGCATCTGGTGCGTCACCCCGATTTCGTCCGCTACCTGAATTCGCACCGCTACGAGGAAATGCTGATCATGCGCGGCATGGGCGACAAGCGCCAGAACGTGCTGTCGGTGCAGGTGTTTCCTTATGGCGAGAATCGCAAGCTGGTGCTGTCGCAGGACATTACCGAACTGGAGCGCACCGACGCGATGCGGCGCGACTTCGTCGCCAATGTCTCGCATGAACTGAAGACGCCGCTGACGGTGCTCTCCGGTTTTCTGGAGACGATGCGCGAGTTGCCGCTCAGCGAGGCCGAGCGCTCGCGCTATCTCGAACTGATGGAGCAGCAGGCGTCGCGCATGCGCCATATCGTCAGCGATCTGCTGGTGCTCGCGAAACTCGAGGGCGACAACAAGCCGCCGAGCGATCAGATGATCGACATGCGCGCGGTGTTGCGGCATCTGCAGGAGGACGGGCAGAGCCTGTCGAGCGATCATCACAGGATCGTGTTCGACGCCGACGAGGGGCTGACGGTGACCGGCGTCGAAACCGAGATTCTCAGCGCGCTCGGCAATCTGGTGACGAACGCGATTCGCTACACGCCGGACGGCGGCACAATCAAGGTCAACTGGCACGCACAAGGCGGCCATGCGGTGTTCTCCGTCGCGGACAGCGGCCTGGGCATTCCGGCGGCGGACATTCCCCGTCTGACCGAGCGTTTCTATCGCGTCGACCGCAGCCGTTCGCGCGACACCGGCGGCACGGGCCTCGGTCTTGCGATCGTCAAGCACGTGCTGCAGCGGCACGAAGCGCAACTCGACGTGAAGAGCGAAGAGGGACGGGGCAGCACGTTCACCGTGCGCTTTCCGGTGTATCGCACCGCGCGCCTGCAGCCGGCGCCGGTTTGACCGAAGCGTCGGCATGAAAAAACCGCCTTAAAAGGCGGTTTTTTCATGCGCGCTGGGGCGGCTCGCCAGAGCGGCGAGCGCCGCCACCGTTACGGGCAGAATTTCCCGAGCAGACTCATCTGCGCATTGCGCGACGACTTGCCGGGCCGCCGCCGGCGATAGTGGCCGTCGCTTTGCATCAGCCACGCGGACTGATTGTCGCCGAGAAACGCCGACAGGCCCTCGGCGATCACGCGCCGCTTCAGGCGCCGGTTATTGACCGGAAACGCGATTTCCACGCGCCGGAAGAAGTTGCGGTCCATCCAGTCGGCGCTCGACAGATAGACCTGTTCCCGGCCGTCATCGTAGAAGTAGAAGATGCGATGGTGTTCGAGAAAGCGCCCGACGATCGAGCGCACCGTGATGTTCTCCGACAGTCCCGGCACGCCCGGCTGCAACGAGCACACGCCGCGCACGATCAGATCGATCTTCACGCCCGCCTGCGACGCTTCGTACAACTCGGCGATCACGGTGGGTTCGAGCAGCGCGTTCATCTTCGCGACGATGCGCGCCTTCTTGCCGGCGCGCGCGTGCTCGGCTTCGGCGCGAACCGATTCGACCAGTTTCGGATGCAGCGTGAACGGCGACTGCCAGAACTCATGCAGCTTCAGTTCGCCGCCGATGCCGGTCAGTTGCTGGAACACGTGATGCACGTCTTCGCAAATCTTCTGATCCGCGCTCATCAGACCGAAGTCGGTATAAAGACGCGCGGTGCGCGGATGATAGTTGCCGGTGCCGAGGTGGACGTAGCGCTTGAGCATCGCCTTGCCGCCTTCCGACACGCGCCGCACGATCAGCATCATCTTCGCGTGGCACTTGTGGCCCACCACGCCGTACACGACATGCGCGCCGACCGCTTCGAGCTGCGAGGCCCAGTTGATGTTGGTTTCCTCGTCGAAGCGCGCGAGCAGCTCGACCACCACCGTGACTTCCTTGCCGTTGCGCGCGGCCTGCATCAGCGCGTCCATCAGCGGCGAGTCGGTGCCGGTGCGATAGATGGTCTGCTTGATCGCCATCACGTTCGGATCTTTGGCCGCCTGCAACAGCAGTTCGAGCACCGGCTGAAAACTCTCGTACGGATGATGCAGCAGCACGTCGCCCTGATCGATCACGTCGAACATATTGGCGCTGTTGGCGATTCGCGGCGGGGTTGCGGGGAGGTGCGGCACGAACTTCAGATCGGGCCGGTCCACCATCTCCGGCAACTGCATCAGCCGCACCAGATTGACAGGGCCGTTCGCGTAGTAGCAGTCCTTGTTCACGAGGCCGCTTTCATCGAGCAGGCGCCGCACGACGTGCGCGGGCGTTTCCGCCGACACTTCGAGCCGCACCGCATTGCCCAGATGCCGCGCCGGCAATTCGCCCTGCAACGCGACGCGCAGATTGGTGATTTCGTCTTCGTCGACGAACAGTTCGCTGTTGCGCGTGATGCGAAACTGATTGCAGCTGCGCACCACCAGGTTCGGAAAGAGCTCGCCGACGAAGCGTTGCAATAGCGAGCTCAGCAGCACGAAGCCATGCGGATAGCCCGACAGTTCCGGCGGCATGCGCACCAGCCGCGGCAGCGCGCGCGGCGCCTGCACGATGCCCATCATCGCCTGGCGGCCGAACGCGTCCTTGCCTTCGAGTTCGACGACGAAGTTCAGACTCTTGTTGAGCACGCGCGGAAACGGGTGCGCCGGATCGAGACCGATCGGCGTGAGCACCGGCAGCAGTTCGCCGAAGAAGTAGTTGCGCGCCCATTCGGTCTGCGCTTCGTTCCACGCTTCGGTGCCGTGAAAATAGATGCCTTCCGCTTCGAGAGCGGTCAGCACCGTGTCGTGCAGCATCGTGTATTGACGATGCACGAGCTTCTGCGCGCGCTCGACCACGAGGTCGTAGACGTGCTGCAACGACATGCCGTCCGGCGACAGCGCGCCGGGGTTGTCGCGCATCTGTTCCTGCAGTCCGGCCATCCGGACTTCGAAGAATTCGTCGAGATTGCTACTGGTGATGCAGATGAAGCGCAGGCGTTCGAGCAAAGGGACGGCTGGGTCGGCAGCTTGCGCCAACACACGCTCGTTGAAACCCAGAATGCCCAGCTCGCGATTCAATAAGGGATAGCGGATGGACATCGGCAGCGAGAATGTAATGTCAGGTAGGGAGGCAGAAAGACGCTCGGAAATTCTCACAGTATGATGACGTTCTTATGATATTCGTGGATTGATCGATTCTACGCCGGATTGCCGGATTCTTTGCGTGTCGTAAATATGACGCAGTGTATATGGGACCATAGGACACCGCCATCGCTGCGAGGTGACATCGTGAGGTCCGGTACGCTTAGAATGGCGTCTTTGAACAGCGCGGCCGGCCGCAAGGCGCCCAGAGCAGCGGGTGGCCCCGCAGCGCCCGCCGCGCTCACTGCCGCCGCGCTAGCGCGCATGGAGTCCGCTTACCCGATGGTCAATACGCCACAACTTCTCGCTGCCGTCGATCTCGGTTCGAACAGCTTCCGGCTGATTGTCGGCCGGGTCGAGGAAACCGACGCAGGCAGCCAGATCTATCAGGTCGACGCGTTGCGCGAGCCCGTGCGTCTTGCCGCCGGTCTGTCGCGCGACAAGATGCTCGATCGCGCGTCGCAGGTTCGCGGCTGGGACGCGCTCAAGCGTTTCGGCGAGCGGCTGCGCGACTTCCATCCTGATCACGTTCGCGCGGTGGCCACCAATACGTTGCGTATCGCGAAGAACGCCGCAGAATTTCTCGGCGAGGCGCAGGCCGCGCTGGGCTTTCCGATTGAAGTAATTGCCGGGCGCGAGGAAGCACGTCTGATTTATGCGGGCGCTGCACACTCTGTGCCGGCGAGCGCCGGCAAACGGCTCGTGGTCGATATCGGCGGCGGCTCGACGGAATTCATCATCGGTTCGCACTACACGCCTATCAAGATGGAGAGTCTGTATATCGGTTGCGTCAGCCATAGCCGCGCGTTTTTCCCGGCCGGCAACGTCGACGAATACACGATGCGCCAGGCCGAACTCGCCGCGGGCCGCGAAATCCAGATCATTTCCGCCGAGTACAAGAAGACCGGCTGGGAACAGGCGATCGGTTCGTCGGGCACTGCGCGCGCATTGGCCGAACTGGTCGAGGCGAACGGCTTCAACGATCCGGGCGTCACGCACGGCATCTCGCGCGGCGGGCTCGAGCGCCTCAAGCGCGCGTTGATCAAGGCGGAGAACGTCAATCGGCTGAAGCTGGTCGCGTTGAAGGCTGACCGCGTTCCGGTGCTGGCCGGTGGCCTGTCGATCATGATCGCGGTGTTCGACGAACTCGGTGTCGATTACGTCGATACCACCGACGGCGCGCTGCGCCTCGGCGTGATGTACGACCTGCTGGGCCGGTCGCAGCATGAAGACATGCGCACGGTGACGGTGGGCGGCTTCATGCGCCGCTATGGCGTGGATCGCGCGCAGGCCGGGCGAATCAGCGATCTGTCGGCGAGTTTTTACGACCAGTTCGTGGAGCCCGACGAAGAGCGCCGTTTGGAAAACCGCATGTTCATCGGCTGGGCGGCGGCGCTGCATGAAATCGGGCTGTCGATTTCGCACAGCGCCTATCACAAGCATTCGGCCTACATCGCCAGCAACGCGGACATGCCGGGCTTCTCGCGCACCGACCAGGCGCGTCTCGCCGCACTGGTGCTCGGGCACGCGGGCAAACTCGGCAAACTTTCGCAGACGCGCGAAGTGGAGTGGCCGCTGCTGTTCTGCGTGCGGCTCGCGGCGCTGCTGTGCCGCCGGCGCGCGGATGTCGGTTTGCCGGGGATCACGGTCGCGCAGGTCAATGGCGGTTATGAGGTGCGCTTGCCGAACGAATGGGTGGCCAACAATCCGCTGACCGATTACAGCCTGATCCAGGAAGCCGCGGAATGGGAGAAGGTCGGGATACCGTATCGCGTCGTATATACGGACGATTGATGCCCGTGATGTCGTGATGCACTCGTGAATCGAAAAGCCCGGCGACCACCGGGCTTTTCCTTTGCGTCTATCGCGCGCGTCTATCACGCGAAGCGCGCTCAGCGCGGCAACGCATCGCCCAGGAAGTGGCGGGCATAGCGCGCGTTGATATCGGACAGACGGAACAGCGTCAGAAAGTCCGCGGTATTGAAGTCGGGATCCCATGCCGGTGCGCCGCAAATCTTCGCACCGAGACGCAGATAACCCTTCACGAGTGGCGGCGGCGCCACTGCGGCGCCCGTCTGCAATTCATCGACCGGCAGCGGCGTGTGCGCGAAGGCGCGATATTCCGGCGCCGTCAACGCGTTCTCACGCAGCGAGCAATACAGATTCGCCGCGTAGTGGCCGCCGTCGACCATCGCGACGCTCGCACAGCCGAGCATCGTCTCGTAGCCATTGTGCTTCATGTACGCGGCGAGTCCGGCCCACAGCGACATGATCACCGAGCCGCTGCGATAGTCGGGGTGCACGCACGAGCGGCCCACTTCGACCATCTTGGCGCGCAGGTGCGTCAGACGCGACACGTCGAATTCGCTTTCCGCATACAGCCGTCCGATGCGCGCGGCCTGATGCGGCGGCAACGCGCGATACGTGCCGACCACTTTCAGCGTGTCGAGATCGCGCACCAGCAGATGATCGCAGTAGGAGTCGAACGCATCGACGTCGAGACCCGCGGGGCCTGTCAGACGCGCGCCCATTTCGTCGGCGAACACCCGGTAGCGCAGACGCTGCGCTTCACGCAGCTCTTCGTCGGTGCGCGCCCATGTGACTTGCAGGCGATGCTGTGCGGTGACCGTTTCCTCGGCGCGCGGCAGACGACGCAACTCGAAGATCGAAGCGAGGGGCAGGGTGGGCGTCGGCAGTTCTCGCATTGGGGGTCCTGGTCGAAAAAAGGGAGATTTCTTTTTTCGCCAATGTAGTAACGCCTAATGACGTTCGCATGGCAAAACCGTGACGATTGGATGACTGCCCGTAAGCCGCGGGCGCGCGGGTTGTAATGTCGGCGAACCGCGGCGCGAGTGTTGTATTGGCGCAATCCGGGCTGGTCGAGGCCGTCATTGCAGATGCGCCGGTTCAATTCGTCAGCGCTGGCTCAGACCAGATCGGGGCTTATCGCCGCGCGCAGCACAGCCTGTTCGCCGCCGTCGCGTTCGCGGCTCGCGATCCACCACACACCGGCTTTCTTCAGTGGCCAGCTTGCCTCGCTGTTGCCGAGCAACTGCGCGGCGACATGGCCGAGCGTCGGTTGATGGCCGACGATCACCACTGTTTGCGCGATGCCATTGGGCCAGCCGGCGGCGTTGAGCACGTCGTCCGCGCTGGCGTTGGGAGCGAGTTCGCGTACCACGCGATACTGGTCGCTCAGCGTCTCGGCGGTCTGGATGGTGCGCACCGCCGGGCTCGCGAGCACCACGGCGTCGGCGGGCAGACGGGTGCGCAGCCATCTGGCGACGTTTTGCGCCTGCTTGCGGCCGCGGGTGGTGAGCGCGCGGGCGAGATCGTTGGCGGCGAAATCTTCGGCTTCGGCGTGACGCCAGAGAATCAGATCCATGCGTGTCTCCTTGACTCTGGTTGCGGCGGATAAGCAGCGCCGGTTTTTGATCACTGTCGCATGCGGGTCCGGTGGTCCGCAAGGTGGGGGCTTCGGGGCATCACTCGGCGAGTCGTGCCCGGTGGCTTCCCGGTGATCTGCTCAGTGATCTGCTTAGTGATCTGCTTAGTGAGCTGCTCAGTGAGCTGGTTGGTGAGCCGTATAAGCGCGCGACGCACATCGAACGCGCGGCCCAAAAGCAAAAACCCGCGAAGCCGGAGGCTACGCGGGTTTCGTATTGCTTTTGGTGGTCGGAGCGAAAGGATTCGAACCTTCGACCCTCTGATCCCAAATCAGATGCGCTACCAGGCTGCGCTACGCTCCGACGAATCCGGGATTCTACGTGGCATTGGGTGCCAGAGTCAACCATGATTTGCGTCGGGCTGAAAACGAAGTTCGAGAGCACAGGTTATAAGCGTCCCAACAGCAGCAGCACGATCACGATGACCAGCACGACGCCGAGCAATCCGGTAGGCCGGTAGCCCCAGCCGCTGCTGTACGGCCAACTCGGCAACGCGCCGATCAGCAGCAGGATGAGCACGATCAGCAGGATGGTTCCGATGGTCATTTGAATTCTCCCTGTCTGGCCCTCGGGATGGCTGGGCCGCATTGTCGGGTCGGTTCGGCGCATGCGCGTCGCGACAATCGACGTGCACCGTGCGCGTGCGTTGCAAGCTCATGCTCAGCAAGGCATGTGCCTATGTGGGCGGCAACGGAGTGGACGTCAGGGGCGGCTGCGGGCGTCCGAGCGGTGGCTCGGGGGCGCGCAGACATTCGCTTCTGATGGGGAGGAAAAACTTGCGCATGCGGTGCGTAGTTGCGACGCAACTGCGCGTATGGGGCGCGTGGAGTGGCGAGTGCGAGGTTGCACTCGCCGAAGCAATCGGCGAGCGTCAGGATCGCGCCGTCGATTGTCGGCGCGCATCGCTTCGTGCAGCACAAGGCGCGGCATTGGTCCGCCGATTTTCTTCAGGCCACCCTGCATCATTGCGGCGATGACGGCCGACTGCTTGCACTCCGTGATCGAGATCGGTTCGACCACGCAGCGGCTCAATCAGTCAATCGCTCGAGATGCCCGCAAGCGCAGCAAGCGGCCGGAGTTTGCCTCAGTGCCGAGGGCGCCTCCAATGCGGCATATGCAGGTGCTGATGAGTCAGCCAATGATGCAGCATCCCTTCGCCGTCGTGTTCGCGCCGGTACGTTCTCGATTCGAAAATCGACAGGGCGAGCAGCACGATCAAGCCTACTCCGAGTCCGATCAGACCCGCGATCGATTCAGCGTCCATGGCAATCTCCTCTCACATGCGGCTGTGACTTTATAGTAGGTCACACGTCGCGAAATGGCAGGGGCGGGCAGCCTGCTTCGGCATCGCGGATAGCGCTTTGCGGGTAGACTCTCGGCGCTCAGGTTGCCACCTGGCCGCCGTTATTTGATTCTGTCTGGAGAGACGACTGTCTATGATCCGCATCCCGATGATTGCGTTGCTGCTGCTCGCCGGCCTTGCCGGCTGTGCGGACAATCCGTCTGGCCACCGCAGCGGCCCGCCGCAAGATCCCGCCGACTATCACGGCGTGCCCACCGACAACCGGCCGCCCTCTATGGTGCCTGCGCCAGTCGCGCCTTGAGAGCCGCCGGGCGCCAGTTGAAAAGGCGAGGCGAAGCACCGGCGCGGGCACGCCGGTGCTTCTGACCCGCGCAGACTGTTCGCGCGCAGAGCGCGGGCTGAAGTCATTCCAGGACGAGCTTCGCCAGCGAAATGTATGCGCCTGTTTCAAGCCGTAACGGGTGCGGCGATGCGAAATGGGCAACGCGGTGTGTCGAGGTTCGGCTGTTGGCGGCCCCAATGAACCGCTTACTTCAGTATGAAGAACGCTCGGTGTGAAACCGGGCGCCGAACGACTGGCGCATTGGACGCATGCCGCGGTTACACAAGCCAGGTGTTCGCGAACACGCGTGTTTGAGCATCATCAGAGCGACGCTCAAACACTCGCGCCCCTCACACCGCGCACGACACCTGGCAGATAACGCGCAAGCGTGACGCCGCGTGCGGCCATGAAGATCATCATCGCGGCCCACAGGCCGTGATTGCCGCGCAGCGCCAGCAATGCCGACGACACTGCCACGAACACCGCCAACGACATGATCATCGACATCATCAGTTCGCGCGTGCGGGTTGCGCCGATGAACACGCCGTCAAGCAGAAAGCCCCACACGGAAATCACCGGCGAGAGCGCAGCCCACGGCAGATAGGTTTCGGCTGCGGCGCGCACCGCGGGCTGATCGGTCAAGCGTTCGACGATCCACGAGCCCGCGCCCCGGTACACCAGCGCAAACCCCAGCGCGCCGAGCGCGGACCACAGCGCGGTGACCTTGACCGCCTGCGCGAACGCATGCCGGTCGCGTGCGCCGATCGCCGCGCCGACGAGCGCTTCGGCGGCGTGTGCGAAGCCGTCGAGTCCATAGGCCATGAAGGTCTGGAAATTGAGCAGCAGCGCATTCGCGGCGAGCGTCGCGTCGCCTTGCCGGGCGCCCAGATGCGCAAACCAGCCGAACGACGAGAGCAGACACAGCGTGCGCACGAAGATGTCACGATTGAGTACGACCAGACGCTTGAGCGCCGTCGTGTCGAACAACACGGCGCGCTTCAGCGCGGGCAGGCCGCGCGGCCTGCCGTGCCACAGCAGTGCGGCGCCGAGCACGAAGCCGAGCGCGTCGGCGGTGGCGGTGCCCGCGCCGATGCCGGCCACGCCCCAGTTGAATCCGTACACATACAGCAGCACGGCCGCGATGTTCACGCTGTTGATGAACACCTGCGAGAGCAGCGCGAGCCGCACCCGCTGCGTGCCGAGCAGCCAGCCGAGCACGACGTAGTTGCCGAGCGCGAGCGGGGCGGCCCAGATGCGCGCGTGGCAGTAGATCCGCGCGTGATGCTGCACGGCGTCGCTGCCGCCGATCACGCGCAACGCGTAATCAATCAACGGCAGTTGCAGCATCAGCACCGCCGCGCCGATCGCGGCCGCCATCAGCAGCGCACGGATGACGGTGTTGCGCAACTCGGCGTGGTCGCCCGCGCCGTGCGCCTGCGCGACGAGGCCGGTGGTGCCCATGCGCAGGAAGCCGAAGCCCCAGAACACGAAGTTGAAAAACAGTCCGCCGAGCGCGACGCCGCCGAGATACGACGCGCTGTTCAGATGACCGGCGACGGCGGTGTCGACCGCGCCGAGAATCGGCTGCGTCAGATTGGCGAGGACGATCGGAAACGCGAGCGCCAGCACTCGGCGATGCCAGCGCACCGGAACAGCGGACGCGGGCGTGTCCGCGCCGTGCGCGGTGTCGCTCAATTGCGTTCCTGCACGCACACCCACGGCGACACGACTACCGCCCAGAGGTCGGGGTCGCGCGCGGCGAAATCGGCGGCGGTTTCCGCCTGCACGCGCTCGACGAGGCCGGCGGACAGCCATTGTGTGACCTGGGTGGTGTCGTCGCTGGCGATCGCTTCGGCGACGCTCACCAGATCGAGGTCGCGCGCGACGCGCAGCAGGATGCCGCGCGCGAAAAAGCGTTCGAGTTCGGCCCAGCCGATCTTCGCAGTCTCGGCGAGCAGCTTGGCGTACAGCGGGCTAGGGGTGGCGTCGTTGGAAGTCATCGTAAGCGGGTTCTGACGGGGCCGTTACTATAAACCATCGGCGCGGGCCGCCACGGCGGGCGCGTTCCGGTACGCTTAGGGCCTTCGAAAATCGATTCTGAACCTTCATGTCACTGGATTCAACGACGCCGGCTTCCGGCACGCATCTGCGCGGCCTGTCGTTTCGCAAGGCCACGTTGCAGCAGCTTGATCTCTCCGATGCCGACCTCGCCGGGGTCGATTTCCGCGAGGCGATTTTCGACGGCGGCAGCCTGAAGGACGCGCATCTGAAGGGCGCGCGCTTCGACGGCGCGGACCTGCGCAAGGCGGATCTCAGCGGCATGCGGCTCGTCGATGCGGCGCTTTTCAAAGGCGCGACGATTTCGCATCAGCAGGCTGCGGTGCTCGTCACCGAACTCGGTTTGCGGGTCATGTGAGTCCCATTTTTAGCTGGCTGGTTTGGCGATCCGGCTGGCCTGAACAATTGGCTGCCGGTATTTGTCATTTGATTGAGCGAATAAAAAAGCGCTGTTTGAATTTGATGTCGAAATTTGTCGGTTGATTTGATAGCATTGATATTCCGCTATTCGCGAATTTGCATGCGGGCAAATCAATTGTTAATACGGATATCCAATATCGACTAATAGATCGGTTTGGTGCGTTGGCGCACCAAGATTACGCGAAGTGCAAAGCGTCGGTTTCATGCTGGGAGATTAGCAAAAATCGGCCAGCGGCCTTTCCTCAGCCTTTTTCCGGGCGATTTCGCCAGATCCTTGCGTTGCGCGGTTCGGTGCGCCATTCACGATTTTCGATTCGCGTATTGATTGCGTGCTATATGGAAACGCAAGGCGCTTTTAGCCGGTTTGATTCCGACATCTTTGATTCACGTATCGCGGATCAGTACGCCGCGTCACATTGACCGAGAAATTAATAGATTGCGCTTGTAAATGGGGATTGATAGATTTCGTTCTGGCGCATGGTGAACCGGTCCTTTGCCGATATGCGCCAAACCCCCGTTAGCCCGGCCCTCGTGCCGGGCTTTTTTTCGCCCGCCAATTCACTGGGACACGATGGATTCACATGTGCCGTCGATCATGAAAGATTATCTTTTCATTGCGCCGCACATGACCTGGTTGATTATTTTTCTCGGCGCCTGGCCGATTGCGCTGGGCGTGCTATTGCGCTTCGCCGCGCACATCGATCCGCGCTCCGGGCGCTGGCGGCGCCGCTAGCTCGCGCGGCGCCGTTGTCGTTATTGCTTGCAGCGAATCACCATCGACCGGTTCTTCACGTTCGCACCGAATACTCCACCGACCGTGCCGCCCGAGGTGGCGCCATTGTCGACGTCTTTCGACACGACGTCGTAGCCATAATTGCCGCAGACTTCGCCCGCGCGTTTGTAGCACTCGGCCCAGCTGGCGCTCGCGTCGCTGCCGCTGCAGTTGATCGCGAAGCCGGTGTCGCCGCTCGGCAGGTAGGTCATGGTGGTGGTGCTGGAGCAGCCGCCGAGACTGCCAAGCGTCAGCAGACCGAGACCGATCGCCGCGGCCGTCGCGACGGACGCAAATGCGCTCTTCATTGAAAATTCCTTACAGATAACGGTGGAAGACGTGGCGCGAGGCCAAGTCTCCGAGGATGGAGCGCTTTATAGCACGCCGGGTTCCCGCGCTCCGCTTGCAGGGCGCGTGCCCGACGACACGGCACGGGCGCGGAACAATCATGCGTACACGCGCCGGGACGCCGCGAATCTGTTGAATACGCGCGGCGCCCAGCGTGCGCCTAGCGCGGCGGTAATGCCCGCGACGGATCGATCGAACGACCCTGGTAGCGCAGCTCGAAATGCAGCATCACGCGGTCGGTATCGGTGTCGCCCATCTCGGCGATTTTCTCGCCGCGCTTGACCGACTCGCCTTCCTTCACCAGCAGCACGCGGTTGTGCGCGTAGGCGGTCAGATATTCGGCATTGTGCTTGAGGATCAGCAGGTTGCCGTAACCGCGCAAGCCGTTGCCCGCATACACGACCGTACCCGGCGCCGCGGCAATCACCGGCGTGCCCGCCGCCGCCGAGATGTCGATGCCCTTCGAATTGGCACCATCGAAGCGCCGTATCACCGTGCCGTCGGCCGGCCACAGCAGCGAGATCGTCGAAGCCGGCGCGGCGGGCGGCGCGCTCTCCGCGGGCGCCGGACGCGGCGCGGCCGAAGCGCTGGCGCCGCCGCTGCTGCGCACTGCGCCGCTCGTCGATGCCGCGCCACCCGGCGGCGCAACGCGCAGCACCTGGCCGACTTCGATGCTGTCCGGATTGGCCAGGTTGTTCCAGCGCACGATGCTTTGCACCGATTGCCGGTTACTGCGCGCGATCTTCGACAGCGTATCGCCCCGTTCGACCCGATAAAAACCTGGCCCCACCGGCGCCGACCCGCACGCGGCGAGCAGCGCCAGCAACGACGCGCAGGCGAGTCGTTTCATCATTTTTGTAGTTTCCAGCATTGGACCTCGCAAAGCGCTGCCGCGCGCCGATCCCGATCACGTGGCAGGTAGATACAAAGCGTCCGATTCTAACGGTTTTGCGGTGCAGCATCCGAAAACGGGGTGATGAGGCGGGTTTGCGCGGTGTTGAATGCTGCGCTCAAGCCGTCTTTTCGACGCTGATACGCAGTGCCGCAATCTCGGTGTGCCCGGATTCGAGCCAGCGCAGACCCATGCCGTTGTGGATCGCGTCCGGCAGACCGAGCCAGGGCTCGACGCAATAGAAGTCCGACTCCGCGGCTTCGGTCCATGTCGTCACTGCGTACCAAGGCACCGAGCCCGGCCGTTGCAGATCGATCGTCACGACCCGGCCGAGGCCCGGCGCGACGAGCCGTACCGGTTGATCCGGCGTGCCGGCGAGACAATGGAAGCGGTCGTGAATGCGCGCCTCGTCGAGCGTGTAGCGCGCCTCGCCCGGCTCGGCGGCGCTGATCGAACCGTCGTCCTGCTGATAGCGCCGCTCGGTGCGGGGCAATTCGAGCGTGGTCTTGCTGCGCTGTGTGTGCGGCAGCGTGAAGTAGAAATGATGGCCGGCGTAGTAAGGCAGCCGCGCAGCGCCGGTATTGGTAGTGGTGAACGTGACGTCCAGCGTGCGTGCATCGACGAGGCTGTACGCGGCTTCAAAACGGAAGCCGAACGGATAGCCGCCGCGCGTCGCTGCGCTGTCGGTCAGGACCATGCGCAAGCCGGCGCCGTGCACGTCGGCGTGGGCTTCGAACGGCAGGTCGCGGGCGAAGCCGTGCATCGGCAACTCGCGCACCGTGCCTTTGGCGTCGCGCCAGAAGCCGATCTTGCCGTCGACGCGATGCCGGCCGAGAAACGGGAAGAGCAGCGGGTTGCCGCCGCGAATCCTGGCGGGCTGGCTCCAGTCGGCGCGTTCGGGCCAATGGATCACCTCTTCGTCGTCGATCGTCCACGACAGCAGACGGCCGCCGGCTTGCGGGGAAAAGCGGAGCACGGAGGCGTCCTGGGCGATCTCGAGAAGGTCCTGTTGCGGGGAGAGCGGCATGGTCGATGAGCTGGTGAGTAAGGGTTGAAGGTGGCTCGAAGCCCGCGCGAGCGTATCTTGCGGCCATCGTAATCGGCATACGGCGCCACGCGAGAGAAGGATTTTGCGCTGCTTTGCGCTACGGGGAAACCCTTCTCGGGAAATTGCGGGTGTCGGAAAAACCTGATCCTTACCGATAATCCGTCTCACTGCCCGGTAACTCCAACTACCGGGCGAGATCGGCTCAGGAGGCGTTATGGATCTCGCAATGGCAATGGGTGTGGCTTTGTTCGGCATGTTCGCGGCAAGCACCGTCTACTTTTTTCACAAGCTCGGACGCTGATACCGGCATTGCGCCTCGCCGGTCCGTCATTGCGGACCTCGCGCAAGACTCGTTCAAGCCCCGTTTTTCAACCATTCCGCATCTCCGATCACGCAGGGCCGCCGCCACGGCAGCCCGTTTCTTTGCGACGGCGTAACAACGGTTTCCAGTTGTGACGCGGCGCATCAATATTTCCCCGAATGTGGCTCAAACGCTTGGCGCTGACATTGCAGCCAGGCATAATCGGTGCGCTTTGGACGCGCCGGCTGTTTCCTTTTGCGGCGCGCTGTTCCCCGACACTTTCCTTACAAGGACCGCCGCGTGAACCTGTCGTTTCTGATCTTTCTGAGCGTGCTGCAGGGCGTCACCGAACTGTTTCCGGTGAGCAGCCTCGGCCATACGCTACTCGTGCCCGCGCTGTTCGGTATGCATATCGACAAACATGCGCCGCAACTGCTGCCGTTCCTCGTCGCGCTGCATCTCGGCACCGCGTTCGCGCTGCTGTGGTATTTCCGCAAGCGCTGGTATGCGTTGGTGGGCGGCTTCTTCGCGTCGTTCGGCGGCCGCCGCAACGACGACGCGCACATGATGTGGGCGCTCATCATCGGCACGATTCCGGCCGGGCTGGTCGGGCTGCTGCTGGAAAAACGCCTCGAGCAGCTTTTTCACGATCTGCGTATCGTCGCGATCGCGCTGATCGTCAACGGCGTGCTGCTGTGGTTCGGCGATCGCCTGCAGCGTGCGCGGGCGCATCGGGCGCCGGAGAAGCTGACGTTCCGCCAGGCGTTTTTCGTCGGCCTCGCGCAGATCGGCGCGTTGATTCCGGGCTTCTCGCGCAGCGGCCTGACGATGATCGCCGGCAATGCGGCCGGTCTGACGGCAGAGAAGGCGGCTGAGTTTTCGTTCCTGCTCGGCACGCCGATCATCTTCGCGGCGGGCGTGCTCGAGCTGCCGAAGCTGTTTCATGCGCCGGGCCAACTCGCGGACGCGCTGCTGGGTGGCGTGCTGACCGCGATCGCCGCGTATCTCAGCGTGCGTTTCCTGATGCGCTACTTCGAAGGCCGCGGACGTCTGGCCTCGTTCGGCCTGTATTGCGCGATCGCCGGGATTCTGTTCCTCGGCTGGTTTGTGCTGCATCCGCAACCGGCCTGAGCGCATTCGACGCGTGCGCTGTGCGCTGGCGCGCGGGTGACGATCGGTTATAATCCGGGCCCGGCTCAAACGGCCGGCCGGTCTGTTTTGTGATCGGGTGAAGCGCCGGTCTGGAGCGAAGCGGGCCGCAGCGCGGGACCAGGATTTCCGGTCCCCGGCCCGGTCAGTTACAATTTCGGTATGCACGAGCCCTGTGGCTCGCGTGAGCTCAGGTTCCAATACCCGGTACGCGGGTTCTCATTGCGGGTGGTGCGCGTCATACATTGACGCTGCATCGCCCCACTTCATTACGGCAGTAGCTCAGCTGGATAGAGCATCGGCCTTCTAAGCCGAGGGTGGGGGGTTCGAGTCCCTCCTGCCGTACTTCACATGCGTTCAAGTGCGCTCGCCACGGTTCACGGCGCAGCGCGTTTTGCTTGCGTCGCCCTCCGCCGCACGGCGGCATAGATCAAATCCGCGTCCTCGTTCGCGTCACAAGCCCTCTGACCGAAGGTCGCCAGCACGATCTTGCTCACGTTCTAATGTGACTTCATGCGTCGATACTCGCGTTTCTCGATGCGTTGAGAACGTCGCCAGGTTCTCCGCCGGGTGTGGAGAGTCGGGCGGGTGTCAGCATCACGAATCAGCGCCATCACGCGCGCAGCGAAGCGGCATACCTCGCTACGCTGCGCGCGCCGTTTTCAGGCGGCTTGCACGTCGATCGAATCGACCCGGTCCGGATAGAACGCCAGATGCTGCGCGATCTCCTTCACCGACGCATACGGCAACTCGTAGGTCCACACCGCATTCACCGTCCGCTCACCGCCGATCGGCACGCTGTAGTACGCGCAGTCGCCTTTGTACGGGCAGTAGGTCGTGTGATCGGTGCGCTCCAGCAGCGCCATCTCGACATCGTTGCGCGGCACGTAATACACCGGCGGATACGACGCCTCGCGTAGCACCAGCGCCTTCTCCGTGTCGGCGATCACCCGGCCGGCCACGGTCACGACCACGCGGGCTCTCGCCGGCTCGACCGTGATGGGGTGATCCGGACCGGGGACCTTGATGGTTTTTTCGGTCATCTGTCGAACTCCTGAATGAGTGGGCATGGCTGCCACACGTTATGGAGAATTGCGTGCGGGCAGCGACGGGAACGATCGCGCCTTGGGTCGAAGCATACGCCGCTCGTGAAAACGCGTGCTGACGCCAGGTGAACCTGTGCTGCAGAACCCGCGCGCTGGCCATGCGCGCGACGAAAAAAAACGGGCAGCCGAAGCTGCCCGTCGAAGTCGCGCCACGCGGCGGACTGTTGCTTGCTCAGTGTGCCGGTGCGCGGCGTGTCGCACGCGCATTGCCGACTCGCAGTGACCGGCAGGTCAGCCGGCTGCGCTCGACGCAACGCGCGCGGCTGCCACGCCTTTATTGCCTGATATTGAGCGCCGCCGTCAGATCGCCCAGCGGCTTGCCGCCGTTGCTGACCAGTGCCGCATCACGCGCCGCGATACCCGGCAGCGTCGGCAGCGAGAAACGGTGCGTGATGAAACGCAGGATCGAGGTCGTGTCGTACTGCGTGTGATCGACAAAACCCTTCTTCGCGTACGGCGAAACGATCAGCGCCGGAATTCGCGTGCCCGGACCCCAACGGTCGGCCTTCGGCGGCGCGACGTGATCCCAGAAGCCGCCGTTTTCGTCGTAGGTCACGACCACCAGCATGTTGTTCCACTGCGGGCTCTTCTGCAGATGCGAGATCACGTCCGCGATATGCTGATCGCCACTCGCGACGTCGGTGTAGCCCGCGTGCTCGTTCAGGTTGCCCTGCGGCTTGTAGAACGACACCTGCGGCAGCGTGCCGGCATCGATCGCCTTGATGAACTCGGAGCCGCCCATGCCGCCGTCGAGCAGATGCTGCGCGCGGTTCGCGGTGCCCGGGGCGAGATCGGCGAAGTAGTTGAGCGGCTGATGGTGCGGCTGGAAGTTCGGCGACGTCAGGTTCGCGCCGTAGATCACATTCGACGTGCCGTTTTGCGCCGCCGATACCGCCGCGCCCCACGCGCCGCCGTACCACGCCCACGACACCTTCGCGTCGTTCAGCAGATCGCCGATGTGCTTCTGCGTCTGCGCCGGCAACGTGGTGGCCTGGCCCGGATCGGCGAGGTTCGCGTCGCCGCCGGCCGCCGCCTTGTTGCCGCTCGGCTGATACGGCGGCTGCATCGTGTTGATCGCGTAGAAGTCGGGCGTCAGGTTGCCCGACAGCACGTACTTGGGCGGCCCGCTCAGCGCCGAAGCCGGCGAGTTCGACGCGACCTTCAACGTGACGCCATCGCTTTCCACCGCCGAAATCGAGGCGGCCGCCGGGCTCTTGTCCGCATTCGGATAAATCGGCGTGCACGCGCACACGAGCCACTGGTGGTTCAGGAACGAACCGCCGAACGCGCCCATGAAGAAGTTGTCGGCGAGCGTGTATTGCTGCGCGATCTTCCACAGCGGCAGCTTGTCGGCGTTCAGCGAGTAGCGGCCCATCACGAGACCGCCCGAATCCGCCCACGCGGCGAACTTGTCGTTCTTGCCGCCGTTGATCTGCATCTGGTTCTCGTAGAAGCGGTGATACAGGTCGCGCGTGGTGGCGGTGATCGGCGTGTTGAAGCCCTTCGGGTCGTCGATGGCGAACGGGCTGTTCGGCAGATTGGCCGTCATCGCCTGCGTGACCACCGGCGTCACGCCGGTTTGCGTCAGGCCGTTCCACACCTGCGGCAGCGTCGCGAGCGGCGTGCCGTCGCGGTCCACCTGGGTGGCGCTCGCCGCGCTCACGTTCTGCATACCGTTCGCGCCCGGGAAGTTGCCATACAGATTGTCGAAGCTGCGGTTTTCCGCATAAATCACCACGACCGTCTTGATCGACGTGAGGTCCGGCTGCGTGATTTCGTTGCCGCCGCACGCATACAAACTCAACGCTGCTGCGATCGCGATAGGCGTCGCGCAGATCAGTTTCTTGTTCATTTGAATGGTTTCTCTCTCGTTGGGGACGCGCCGCGTGCGTTCCTTACACGAACGGCTGCCAGCGAAAGTCTGGCGAGGAAATTTGACAGAAAGATGTAATTAATTACGAGATAATTCTTTATCGATTTTTTCGTCGGCTGAATGTCATTTGAGCGACATAAAAATGAAATACGCTCGCGATCTTCGATATCGCAAACTCACATCGTTCATATGCGACTTGGTCTGGCGGGGATTCGGAAAATAAAGGTTTGGCGAGGAGCGGGGCAGTGCGCGGGGCCTGTGAGGGCGAGTGCGTGGCAGTCAGCGGTTTTTGCGCTGGCGGCTGTGACTTTGGCCGCGACCCTGACCGCTTGTGATGCTGGCGGGCCTGGCGCAGGCGTCGGGACGAAAGCAGGTGCAGAAGTGGGCGCAAAAGCAGCAGCGAGCGCAGGCGCAACTTCCGTGGCAAGCTCCGCCGCACTCGTGGCAGCGTCCGCCGTGAAGGTCGCGGCCCATGACGCCGGCCAGTCCCGCGCGCAAGTCTACGAATCGGTGCGGCAAATGACGGCGCTCGGCAAGCAGCTGTTTTTCGACGCGTCGTTATCCGGTTCGGGCAAGCTGGCTTGCGCGTCGTGCCACAGTCCGGACCATGGCTTTGCGCCGGCCAACGCGTTGTCGGTGCAACTGGGTGGCAGCGATATGCATCGCACCGGCATGCGCGCCGCGCCGACGCTGAAGTATCTGCAAGCGGTGCCGGCGTTCGCCGAGCACTATCACGAGTCCGACGACGAAGGCGACGAAAGCGTGGATGCCGGACCGACCGGCGGCCTGACGTGGGACGGCCGGGTCGATCGTGGCGGCGAGCAGGCGCGCATTCCGCTGTTGTCGTCGTTCGAGATGGGCAGCACGCCGGCCCGCGTCACGGCTGCGGTCAAGGCCGCGCCGTATGCCGGCGCGTTCCGCGCAGCCTTCGGCGAGCACATCTTCGATAGCGACGACGCCACTTTCAAGGCCGTGCTGCAAGCGCTCGAAACCTTCGAGCAGACGCCCGAGGTCTTCAATCCGTACACCAGCAAGTACGACGCCTATCTGGCGGGCAACGCGCAATTGACGCCAGCCGAATTGCACGGCCTGCAACTTTTCAACGACGAACAGAAAGGCAATTGCGCGAGCTGCCACATCAGCCAGCGCACCAGAAACGGCGCGCCGCCGCAATTCAGCGATTTCGGGCTGATCGCGATCGGCGTGCCGCGCAACCGCGCGCTGCCGGTGAATCGCGATCCGCACTTCTACGACCTCGGCGCCTGCGGCCCGGAGCGCACCGACCTGAAAGGGCGCGACGAGTTTTGCGGCATCTTCCGAACGCCGACGCTGCGCAACGTCGCGTTGAAGAAGAGCTTCTTCCACAACGGCATCTACCATTCGCTCGAGCAGGTTGTGCGCTTTTACGCCGAACGCGATACGAATCCGGAGAAGTTCTATCCGGTCTCGAAGGGCAAGGTGCAGAAGTTCGACGATTTGCCGCAGCGCTACTGGGCCAATCTGAACACCGAGGCGCCGTTCGATCGCAAACCGGGCGACAAGCCGGCGCTCGACGAAGCGGAAATCAAGGACGTGGTGGCGTTTCTGAATACGCTGACCGACGGGTATCACGCGCCGAACGCGGTAGCGAAAACGGCGGCGACTGGCGCGGCCGCTCATTGACGACGAAGGCGCTGGCCCGGCCGCCCATGCTTTCGGCGGCCTGTGTATCGCTCCGATCGCGATCAGTCGGTGTAAGCGAGAATGGAGTAGCAGGCGCCGACCAGCAGCGCGAAAGACACCAGCAGGCAGGCCACGCCGACGCGCGTCAGCAGATTGGGCCAGCGCGCCGCCGGTACGGCGTCGATCCGTACGATGCGGCGGGCCAGACCGGGATCGCGACCGATCGCGACCGGCACGAGCGCGACGCAGAGCAGCGCGAGCGTGATGGCGAAAATTTCGAGGACAAGAAAGATGTTCATAACGAGCGGTCCAAAGCCTGACGGCCGCTGCTGCGTAAAAAATCGATCTTAGAAAAGCGTTTCGTAAGACGCCATCAGCGTCGGCTTAAAGTTGACCGCGCCTATCGTGGCCGTTTAGCGTGTGACGGTTGAGCGCGAGGTATGCCGACGGCTGCGGTTCGGATTCCCTTGCCGCGGGTCAGCCGCAAGCCGCGCTGCGCGGGCGCTTCGAAGGGGGCATGCTATGCTTTTGAGGTCCAGATCAAGAGCTGCGGCGCGCGCGCTCGAGACCGCCCAGTATACTTTCGAGGAGAATCCTTCATGTCGATGCGAACCCGTGTGCTGCTTCACCTGAGCTGCGCCAGCCTGCTGCTGGGCAGCGCAATCGGCGCGCAGGCGGCGAATCTCAGCTTTCTGAACGACACGCCGATCACCTACATGAGACAGCGCGACAACGACTCGATCAAGAAGGCCGTCATCGCCGCGCTGAACGATCAGAAGGACGGCGAAAGCGTCAACTGGGTCAACGAAGGCACCGGCAACAGTGTGAAGATCGACGCGACGATCACCGTCGCCAGCACCGCCCGCGACGGCGGGCGTACCTGCCGCGATCTCGGCGTCGTGCTGAATGCGAAGGGACAATCGATGCACCTGAACCCGCAATTCTGCAAGCAAGGCAGCGGCGCCTGGCAATTGCAGAAAAAGCACTGAGCATGCGGGTCGTGATGCCGGCGCGCGTCGGCCGGGTGCCGGCGCGGCTCGAAACCGCACGTTGCCGCGGCAGGGTGCGGCGATGAGCCCGCGGGTGGTTTCGTGCGGCATCGTTCTGCTCGACCCGGACGGCCGGGTGCTGCTGGCGCACGCCACTGAAACGTCGCACTGGGACATTCCGAAAGGGCATGGCGAAGAGGGTGAGGCGCCGCACGTCACCGCGCTGCGCGAGCTGGTCGAGGAGACCGGTATCGCGATCGAGCCCGGGCGTCTGAAGGATCTCGGCCTGTTCGTCTACCGGCGCGACAAGGATCTGCATCTGTTCGCCGCGCGCGCTGCCGCCGACGAACTCGATCTGAGTTCATGCAGCTGCACGTCGCTGTTCCCGCGGCGCTCGGACGGCACGCTGATTCCCGAAATGGATGCCTACCGCTGGGCCGCGATCGACGAAGTTCCGAAGTATGCGAGCCGCAGTCTCACGCGGCTCTTTCAGATGACGCTGTCGCTTGCGGAACTGCATCGGTCGCTATAGGCGTGACGGCGGCCGGCGGCGAGGGCAGGTCACAAGTGAGCAGCAGGCAGGCGCGGTGATCATCGCCCTGCGAGCCCAACGCCTCGTGCCTCACTTCACGCCGCAAGCTCAGTCGAGCGCCCGGTCGTTCGGATGCGCGAACAGGGCGCGGTTCTGTTCCGACAGCGGGAAGTTCAGATTGATGCCGTGCGGCGGAATGGGCTGCGTGAACCACCGCTCGTACAGACGTTCCGCGTCCCCGGAAGTCTGCCCACGCGCGATCACTCCGTTCACCAGGTCGCGGAAAGGTTCGTCGCCCTTGCGGAACATGCACGCATAGACCTCGTAGCCCAGCGGCGTGCCCGTCACCACGAAGTCGTCGGGGTGCGGGTCGGTCGCCTTGAAGCCGTACACGATCGGCTCGTCCATCACGAAGGCCACGGCCCGGTCATCCTTGAGCGCGGTGAATGCTTCCAGATGATCGCGCGCGCTGGTGATGCGCATGTTCAGATGCTTGTCGGTATTCAGGCGGCGCAACAGGCGTTCGTCGGATGTGCCGGCGGTTGTCACCACCGGCTTGCCGGCCAGATCCGGAAAATCAGTAATGCCGCTGCTCTTGCGCGTGATCATGCGCACCGCGTACTGGAAGAAGCTGTTCGAGAACGCGGCCACGTTTTCGCGCTCCACCGTGTGCGTGGTCGAGCCGCATTCCAGATCGATCTGGTTGTTCAGCAGCATCGGCGTGCGGTTCGACGAGGTCACGGTGATTTCGTGTACCTTCAGTTGCGGCATGCCGAGCGACTTTTTGATTTCGCCGACGATCTGCAGCGCGATGATCTGCGAGTAGCCGACCGTGCCCTTGCCGTCGAAGTACGAGAACGGAATCGACGCTTCACGCACGCCGAGCACCACCACGCCGTCGTCGTGGATCTTTTTCAGCGTGCCGGTGAGTTCGTCGGCGCGAGCCGGGCCGGCGAACGACACCGCGCCGAACACGGCCAGCGCGACGAGTGCGCAACGCGTGCGACAGGCGAAGCGCGCGGCGTGCATTGCACACGCTGCGGCAACGGCACGCGTGCAATGTGCGTGGCGTGTGCCGCGAGCCGTGCCTGTCGTCATCGTTCCGGCACTTGCCCCGCGGCGGGCTGCAACTTTCATCGGGCCTCCCGGACCGGCGCGTTCACCTGAGCGCGCAGTGACTGTCGATGAAACATCATGCAACGAAACGGCGTGCATCTCGTGAGCGAGATGCACGCCGTATTCAACTTCGGATGCGCAACTTCGGATGCGCTACAAACGGCAGCCGCTCCAGCTTATGCCGGCTTGCCCCAACTGTCGCGCAGGCTGACGATGCGATTGAACACGGGCTTGCCCGGCTTCGAATCGACCCGGTCGGCGACGAAATAGCCGTGGCGCTCGAACTGATAGCGCTGTTCCGGCAGCGCGTCGCGCGCACCCGGTTCGAGGTAGGCGTTGACCACGCGCTTCGAATCCGGATTCAGCGCTTCGAGGAAGTCGCGGCCGCCGGCGTCCGGTTGCGGCTCCTTGAACAGCCGGTCGTAGATGCGCACTTCGGCCGGACAGGCGGCAGCCGCGCTGACCCAGTGAATGTTGCCCTTGACCTTGTAGGTGTTCGCGCCTTCGGTGCCCGATCTGCTGTCCGGGAAGTAGTTGCAATGGACCGCGACGACGTTGCCGTTCTCGTCCTTGTCCGCGCCCGTGCATTCGATCACGTAGCCGTAGCGCAGGCGCACCTTGTTGCCCGGGAACAGGCGGAAGTAGCCCTTTGGCGGCGCTTCGTTGTAGTCCTCGCGCTCGATCCACAGTTCGCGCGAAATCGGAAACTCCCGCACACCCTGTTCCGGATGATGCGGATGCACCGGTGCGCTGCACGGTTCGCTGAGGCCTTCCGGGAAGTTGTCGATGATCAGCTTGAGCGGGTCGAGCACGGCGGCCGTGCGCGGCGCCTTGTCGTCGAGATCGTCGCGCAGCGCGCCTTCGAACACGCTCATGTCGATCCACGAATCGACCTTGGTCACGCCGATGCGCTCGCAGAACAACTGGATCGCCTCGGGCGTGAAGCCGCGCCGGCGCACGCCGACGATGGTCGGCAAACGCGGGTCGTCCCAGCCGTCCACGTGGCCTTCGTTCACAAGTTGTAGCAGCTTGCGCTTGCTGGTGATCGCGTAGGTCAGGTTCAGGCGCGAGAACTCGATTTGTTGCGGCAGCGGGCGCGTGAAGATGCCGGCTTCAGCAAGCTCGTTCAGAATCCAGTCGTACAGCGGACGATGGTCTTCGAACTCGAGCGTGCACAGCGAATGCGTGATGTTTTCCAGCGCGTCCGAGATGCAGTGCGTGTAGTCGTACATCGGGTACACGCACCATGTGTCGCCGGTACGGTAGTGATGAGCGAAACGGATCCGGTAGATCACCGGGTCGCGCATGTTGAAGTTCGGCGACGACATGTCGATCTTCGCGCGCAGCACGTGTTCGCCTTCCTTGAACTCGCCGGCTTTCATGCGGCGGAACAGGTCGAGGTTCTCCTGCACCGAACGCTCGCGGAAGCGCGACGGCGTACCGACTTCGGTGGCCGAGCCGCGGTTCGCGCGCATTTCTTCGGCCGACTGACTGTCCACGTACGCCTTGCCGCGCTCGATCAGCAGTTCGGCGAATTCGTACAGCTTGTCGTAGTAGTCGCTCGCGTAATAGAGCTGCTCCTTGCCGTCTTTTTCCCATTCGAAGCCGAGCCAGCGCACCGAGTCGATAATCGAGTCGACGTATTCGACGCTTTCCTTTTCCGGATTGGTGTCGTCGAAGCGCAGATGGCACACGCCGCCGTAGCTGCGCGCGACGCCGAAGTTCAGGCAGATGCTCTTCGCGTGACCGATATGCAGATAGCCGTTCGGCTCGGGCGGAAAGCGCGTTTCGACGCGCTGGCCCCACTTGCCGGTGCGGTTGTCGTCGTCGATGATGTTGCGGATGAAATTGGATGCCGCTGGCGCGTCGATGCGTTCGGTATTCATGCGAGAAGGTGAAAGTCTGTCGGGGACGCGCAATGCGGCCACTTATCCGGCAATTCTACCTGACGACTCCGCCGACGGCAGGCGAGTGCGGCGCGCAGCCAACGTTTGAGCGGTTCTGATGCGGAATCGGAGGCCGGGTCGGCGCTGTAACAGGAGGTGCGTTGGAGGAGCAGTCCGTCAACGGCGACGTGCAGATGATCCGCATCGAGGGCACGACGCCCGAGCCGGCGGCGGATCCGCGGGGTGTGGGCGTGGGGCGTGTGATGCGGTAAGGTCGGGGGCGGCGGAGCGTCGACAATAAACTCTGCGAAGATGGGCTTCGATTGTGGATTGCAAGAAACGCTGCGAGAGGCGAACCGCAAGATGCGGGTTGCAAGACGCGAACAGTGACGAGTGAACAGCGGTAAGCAAATGGCTGTACGCGAACGTCAAAAAACTAACTACGAACGGGGAACGCGATGAGCGGACAAAAACTGAACACACTCGTGCTGCCGGGCTACCTGGGTTCCGGCGCCGGCCACTGGCAAACACGCTGGGAGGCGCTCGATCCGGCGTGCACGCGTGTGCCGATGCCGGACTGGGACCATCCCGTGCGCGACGCCTGGTGCCGCACGCTCGACGCCGCGGTGGCCGCCGCCGATGCGCCGGTGGTGTTCGCCGCCCATAGTCTCGGTTGCCTGACGACCGCTTTCTGGGCGTCGCAATACGCGAGCGCGGCGCAGCTCGCGAAGGTCGCGGGCGCGTTGCTGGTCGCCGTGCCCGATCCCTCCGAGGCTCATTTTCCGCAGGACGCCAGCGGCTTCGCGCCGGTGCCGCTCACGCGTTTGCCGTTTGCGACCATGGTCGTGGCGAGCAGCGACGATCCCTATGGCGGCGTGCCGTTTTCACAGACCTGTGCAAACGCGTGGGGCAGCCGCTGGATGGATATCGGCGCACGCGGCCATATCAACGCGGATAGCGGTCTCGGCGATTGGGACGAAGGGCGGTCCTGGCTGGCCTCGTTGGGCGCGCGGGGTTGAATTTGCGTTGACGCATTCGCGTTGACGCATTTGCGTTGACGCGGCCGGGTGCGCCGCGAGTCGGGCTGGGGCGGTCGCGGGATCGCCGCATGTGATGCGACGACGCAGCAGCTTCGCCATCACAACATGGCGGCGTTGCCGCCACAAATCCCCCGTCGCGCCCCCTCAAATCACCAACTTCGCCCGCAACGCCGCAACCCTCGCTTCGTCATAACCCAGCACGTCGCGCAAAATGCTCTCGGTGTGCTCGCCTAGCGTAGGCGGGTGAGCCAGCGCTTCGGGCGGCGTGCCGCTCATGTTGATCGGATTGCGCACCAGCTTGACCGTGCCGCCCGACGGATGCGGCAGATCGACCTGCATGCCGCGCGCCACCACCTGCTCGTTCTCGAACACTTCGCCGAGATCGTTGATCGGCCCGCACGGCACGCCCGTCGCTTCGAGCGCGGCGATCCATTGTTGCTTGCCTTGCAGGCGAACCATGTCGGCGAGGATCGGCACGAGGATGTCGCGGTGACGCACGCGCGCCGGGTTGGTCGCGAAACGCTCGTCGTCGGCGAGCTCCGGCCGCCCGCCCGCTTCGACGAACTTGCGGA
Source organism: Paraburkholderia ultramafica (assembly GCF_902859915.1). Classification (GTDB taxonomy): domain Bacteria; phylum Pseudomonadota; class Gammaproteobacteria; order Burkholderiales; family Burkholderiaceae; genus Paraburkholderia; species Paraburkholderia ultramafica. The sequence continues at coordinate 69,725 of NZ_CADIKK010000030.1, read as the reverse complement.
ACTGCCCGTCGTTGCCGACCGCGACGATGATCCAGCCGTCGCTGGTCTGGAAGGTCTGGTAGGGCACGATGTTCGGGTGCGCGTTGCCCCAGCGCATCGGCGGCTGGCCGCTCGCCAGATAGTTCGAATTCATGTTGGCGAGCATCGCCACCTGCACGTCGAGCAGCGCCATGTCGATGTATTGCCCTTCGCCGGTCCGGTCGCGGTGCGTGAGCGCGGTGAGCACGGCAATGGTCGAATACATGCCGGTCATCAGGTCGGCGATCGCCACGCCGGCCTTTTGCGGGCCGCCGCCCGGCTGGCCGTCGCGCTCGCCGGTAATGCTCATGAAGCCGCCGATCCCTTGCACGATGAAGTCGTAGCCAGCGCGTTGCGCATACGGCCCGGTCTGTCCGAAGCCGGTCACCGAGCAGTAGATCAGATCGGGCTTCACTTCCTTGAGCGACGCGTAGTCGAGCCCGTACTTCTGCAACTGGCCGACCTTGTAGTTCTCCAGCACCACGTCGCTTTGCGCGGCCAGTTCGCGGATGATCCGCTGGCCTTCGGGCGACGCGATATCGACCGTGACCGAGCGCTTGTTGCGGTTCGCCGCGAGGTAGTACGCGGCCTCGCGGGTGTCGGCGCCTGCGGGCGTTTTGAGGTACGGAGGCCCCCAGTGGCGGGTATCGTCGCCGACCTCGGGACGTTCGATCTTGATGACGTCGGCGCCGAAATCGGCGAGCGTTTGCGTGCACCAGGGACCGGCGAGCACGCGTGTGAGATCCAGCACGCGGATATGACTGAGAGCGCCCATATTGATCAATGTCTCCTAGGTAGCCAGGCGGCGCGCAAGGCGCCGCGGATGGGGGCAATCTTAAGCGATTCCCGCATGGCGGCGCAGTCAGTCGAACGTCATAGGACAACTCGCGTGCATCTCAATATTGCGCGCTACCCGGCCAAACCTGGCCAAACGGCCAACCGCGCTGGGCGCGCTGCCGCGCACGGGCGCCGATCCCGTATAATCAGTCGTTTAAGAAACAAACAGTTGGCGCATCCCACGATGCCGCCGGTAACAGCCAGGACCGTCCCCCGCACGCTATGAAAGCCGCCGAAATCCGCGAGAAATTCCTCAAATTCTTCGAATCGAAGGGCCATACGATCGTTCGCTCGTCGAGCCTCGTGCCCGGCAACGACCCGACACTGCTCTTCACCAATTCGGGAATGGTGCAGTTCAAAGATGTGTTCCTCGGCGCGGAATCGCGTCCGTATTCGCGTGCCACCACCGCGCAGCGCAGCGTGCGCGCCGGCGGCAAGCACAACGATCTGGAAAACGTCGGCTACACCGCGCGTCACCACACGTTCTTCGAAATGCTGGGCAACTTCTCGTTCGGCGACTACTTCAAGCGCGACGCGATCCACTACGCGTGGGAATTGCTGACCGGCGTGTACCAGTTGCCGAAAGACAAGCTCTGGGTCACCGTCTATCACGAAGACGACGAAGCGCACGACATCTGGGCGAAAGAAGTGGGCGTGCCGGTCGAGCGCATCATCCGCATCGGCGACAACAAGGGCGCGCGCTACGCGTCGGACAACTTCTGGCAGATGGCCGACACCGGCCCGTGCGGTCCGTGCTCGGAAATTTTCTACGACCACGGCCCGGAAGTGTGGGGTGGCCCGCCGGGATCGCCTGAGGAAGACGGCGATCGCTACATCGAGATCTGGAATCTCGTGTTCATGCAGTTCAACCGCGACGCCCAGGGCAACATGACGCCGCTGCCCAAGCAGTGCGTCGACACTGGCATGGGGCTGGAGCGTATCGCCGCGGTGCTGCAGCACGTGCACAGCAACTATGAGATCGACCTGTTCCAGGCGCTCATCCAGGCCGCGGGGCGCGAAACCGGCGTGAGCGATCTGACCAACAACTCGCTGAAGGTGATCGCCGATCACATCCGCGCGTGCTCGTTCCTGATCGTCGACGGCGTGATCCCGGGCAACGAAGGCCGCGGCTACGTGCTGCGCCGGATCGTGCGCCGCGCGATCCGCCATGGCTACAAGCTGGGCAAGAAGGGTTCGTTCTTCCATCGCATGGTGGCGGACCTCGTCGCGCAGATGGGCGGCGCGTACCCGGAGCTGAAGGAAGCGGAGCAACGCGTCACCGACGTGCTGCGTCAGGAAGAAGAGCGCTTCTTCGAGACCATCGAGCACGGCATGTCGATTCTCGAAGCCGCGCTGGCCGACCTCGAAGCGAAGGGCGGCAAGACGCTCGACGGCGAACTCGCGTTCAAGCTGCACGACACCTACGGCTTTCCGCTGGATCTGACCGCGGACGTGTGCCGCGAGCGCGAAGTGACGGTCGACGAAGCCGCCTTCGACGAAGCGATGGCGCGTCAGCGCGAACAGGCGCGCGCGGCGGGCAAGTTCAAGATGGCGCAAGGCCTCGAATACTCGGGTGCGAAGACCACGTTCCACGGCTACGAAGAAATCGTCTTCGACGACGCGAAGGTGGTCGCGCTGTATGTGGACGGCGCATCGGTGCAGCAAGCGGCCCACGGCCAGCAGGCAGTCGTCGTGCTGGACCACACACCGTTCTATGCGGAATCGGGTGGCCAGGTCGGCGACCAGGGCGTGCTGGCGAACGCGAGCGTGCGCTTCGCGGTGACCGACACGCTGAAGGTGCAGGCCGACGTGGTCGGTCATCACGGCACGATCGAGCAGGGCACGCTGAAGGTGGGCGAGGTCGTCAAGGCGGAAATCGACGCGGTGCGCCGCGCTCGCACGCAACGCAATCACTCGGCCACGCACCTGATGCACAAGGCGCTGCGCGAAGTGCTCGGTTCGCACGTGCAGCAGAAGGGTTCGCTGGTCGACGCGGACAAGACCCGTTTCGACTTCGCGCACAACGCGCCGATGACGGACGAGCAGATCCGCCGCGTCGAAGAAATCGTCAACGCCGAAGTGCTGGCGAACGCGCCGGGCATCGTGCGCGTGATGCCGTTCGACGAAGCGGTGAAGGGCGGCGCGATGGCGCTGTTCGGAGAAAAGTACGGCGACGAAGTGCGCGTGCTCGACTTGGGTTTCTCGCGTGAATTGTGCGGCGGCACGCACGTGCATCGCACCGGCGACATCGGCTTCTTCAAGATCGTGATGGAAGGCGGCGTGGCGGCGGGCATTCGTCGCGTGGAAGCGATCACGGGCGACAACGCCGTGCGCTTTGTGCAGGATCTCGACGCGCGCATCAATGCGGCCGCGGCGGTGTTGAAGGCGCAGCCGTCGGAACTGACGCAGCGGATCAGCCAGGTGCAGGATCAGGTGAAGTCACTGGAGAAGGAACTGAGCGCGTTGAAGTCGAAGATGGCTTCGAGCCAGGGCGACGAACTGGCCGCTCAGGCAATTGAAGTCGCCGGCGTGCATGTGCTGGCGGCCACGCTCGACGGCGCGGACGTCAAGACGCTGCGCGAGACGGTCGACAAGCTGAAGGACAAGCTGAAGAGCGCGGCGATCGTGCTGGCTTCGGTCGAAGGCGGCAAGGTGAGCCTGATCGCCGGCGTGACGGCTGACGCAAGCAAGAAGGTCAAGGCGGGTGAGCTGGTCAACTTCGTGGCTCAGCAAGTCGGCGGCAAGGGCGGCGGCCGGCCGGACATGGCGCAGGCGGGCGGCACCGAGCCGGCGAACCTGCCCGCTGCACTGGCTGGCGTCAAGGCCTGGGTCGAAGGCCAGCTTTGATGCGGGTCTGATCAGGCCGCGAATGGGCCACGCGGAGCGCCGGGAGTCATTGGCGTGCCGCGTGCACATCCGCAGCCGCAACGGCCGTCGCGGGCAGCAAATCCACCGCATCCTCCGGGGCCATCAGCGTGCGCCGCAGCGCATTGAGCGCGGACGAAAAATGCCCGCGCCGCCACACCAGCAGCGTCTCGATCAGCCCGATATCGGGCAGTTCATGAACCGCGATATTGCTGGCATCGGCTTGCAGATCCAGCACTGAGCGCGGCGCCACCGCCACGCCCGCACCGGCGGCCACACACGCGACGATCGCGTGATAGGAGCCGAGCTCCAGCACTCGCGCCGGCCTCACGCCGTGCTCCAGATACCACTTCTCGATATAAGCCCGGTACGCACAGCCACGCTCGAACGCGATCAGCGTCGACAGCGCAACGTCGCGCACTTTGTGAATCGGCCGATGCCCGCGCGGCGTGAGCATCACCAGCTCTTCCTTGAACACCGGCACCGTCTCGAAGATGTCCCCGAGCGAAGCCGGGTCCAGCGGCGTCGCCACCAACGCCGCATCCACTTCGAATTCGCGCACCCGCTCGATCAGCTTGCCGGTCGTGCCGGTCTCCAGCTCCAGCGCGACGTCGGGCCACTGCTGGTGATATTGCGCGAGCAAGCCAGGCAGGCGCGTCGCCGCGACGCTTTCCATCGTGCCCAAACGCAGGCGTCCGCTCGGACGATCCTCGCGCACCGCATGACGCGCCTCGTCGGCGAGCGCGAGCAGGCGTTCGGCGTAGGGCAGCAGCGTCTCGCCGGCCGGCGTCAATACGAGGCGGCGGCCGTCGCGGATGAACAGGTCGGTGCCGAGTTGCTCCTCAAGCTGCTTGATACGCGTCGTGACGTTCGATTGCACGCGATTGAGCTTGGCAGCGGCGCGCGTCACGCCGTTTTCCCGCACGACCGCGCGAAAAATGGTCAAGGCGGCCAGATCCATGATTCTCTCCGAGCGATGAGTGATATCCGAATTATTCATTTTTCGTGATCAAAAGGTCAAGCTAAGATCGATTCAACGAACCCAAACCGGCCGACGTGCCGGCCCGCCGCCCCGCTGCCCTTTATCGTCCGATCATGAACGACCTCGCCTCCCGCACGTACGATCGCTTCTCCGAACCCCATGCGGCCCGCCGCGCGGCGCTTGCCTGCATGGTGACGCTGGCCGTTACCCTCGGCATCGGGCGTTTCGCCTTCACGCCGCTGCTGCCGTTGATGCTGCACGGCAGCGCGCTCGGCCAGCCGCAGTTCGACATCCAGCATGGCGGCTGGCTGGCGTCGTTCAATTACGCGGGTTACTTTGTCGGCGCGGTCAGTTGCGCCGCGTTGCGGGTCGAGCCGGCGCGCATGGTGCGTGGCGGGCTCGTCGTGACGGTTCTGCTGACGCTGGCGATGGGCGTCACGAGCCAGTTCTGGGTGTGGGCGGCGGTGCGTTTCATCGCCGGCGCGGTTAGCGCGTGGACTTTCGTGTTCGCGTCGCAGTGGGGTTTGCGGCGGCTCGCCGAACTCGGCGCGCATGGGTGGAGCGGGGTGATTTATACCGGACCGGGGGTGGGGATCGTCGGGACGGGGTTGCTGGTGAGCGTCGCGGGTGGCTATGGCGCGACGGTGGGGTGGATCGGCTTCGGGTTGATTGGTGCGGTTCTGTCGGTTGTGGTTTGGCCGGTGTTCGGTGACGCGGCTGACGCGGACCAACCACGGCAACCTGCCGCCAGTGAGCGCACCACCAGCGAACCCGCCGCCAGCGAACGAGCCGTTAGCCAATCCGCCGCTCGCCATCCCGCCATGAGCCACCCTGACTCGACCCCCACCCCTCACCGCGCCGACGCCCTCTGCCTGATCCTGCTCTACGGCGTTCCCGGCTTCGGGTACATCATCACCGCGACTTTCCTGCCCGTCATCGCGCGCCATGCGCTGCCGGGCTCGTCGTGGCCCGACCTGTTCTGGCCGATGTTCGGCGCGGCGCTGATCGTCGGCGCGCTGCTGGCGGCGCGTTTGCCGGGGCATTGGGATAACCGCACGCTGCTCGCCGGCTGCTATGCGCTGCAAGCCTGCGGCATCGCGCTCGGGATCGTCTGGCCGACGGCGGGCGGCTTCTCGCTCGGCAGCATCCTGATCGGGCTGCCGTTCACCGCAATCACGCTGTTTGCGATGCGCGAGGCGCGGCGTCTGCACGGAGACGAAGCGGCTGGTCTGATGGGCTATGCGACCGCGGCCTATGGCGTCGGCCAGATCGTCGGTCCGTTGGTCGCCGCGCCGATCGCCGAGCACACCGGATCATTCTCGCCGGCATTGTGGCTCGCAGCGGGCGCGCTGCTGCTTGGCGCGGCGGGTCTGATCGCGGTGGCGCGTCTGCCGCGTGGCCGGGGCCATCGCCGTAGCCGCATGCCCGATTGCGGTTGCAACTAACGGTCGCGCGATTGCAACTAACGGCCTGTTGAGGAGCCCGTCGCTGCCAACCCGCGCAACCAGAAAACAAATAACCCGCAGGCGCACTAAAATGACCGCTTTCCGTCATTACCGCGCGCCTGTCGCCGGGCGCGCCGCCACCCATGCAGCATTTCGCGTCCGACAACGATGCCGGCATCTGTCCCGAAGCGCTCGACGCTGTGCGCGGCGTGAGACGGCGGTGAGGCGGTGAGTTGCTGAATGCATGCACGAAATTGCGTGCTGGAAAAGGTGTGCTGGAAAAGGTGGGCTGGAAAAGGTGGGCTGGAAAAGGTGGGCTGGAAGAAGCGCGTTGAGTATTCAACCCGAGCACCAAACCTTGCGACCGAACCACGCCGCGAACTGTTCACGAACCACACGCTAAACTGAGCCTTAACCCACGCACCGCCCCGCACAAAACAGCGCGCAAAACACAATCAGACCCAAGACAAAAGAGACGCCCCCCACGCCATGACCGAATACCGATTTTGTCCTCGCTGCGCCACACCTTTGACCGTGCGCGCCGATCCCGAGCATGACGGCGGCCGCATCCGCCAGAGCTGTCCCGATACCGCGTGCGGCTATGTCCACTGGAACAATCCGCTGCCGGTGGTGGCGGCGATCGTCGAGTATGAGGGCAAGATTCTGCTGGCACGCAATGCCGCGTGGACCGAGGGCATGTTCGCGCTGATCACCGGCTTCCTCGAAAACGGCGAGACGCCGGAAGCGGGCATCGCCCGTGAGGTGTTGGAAGAGACCTCGCTGCACACGGAGACGGTCGAGTTGATCGGCGTGTATGAATTCATCCGCAAGAACGAACTGATCATCGCGTACCACGTGAAGGCGTACGGAACCATCGCGCTGTCGCCCGAGTTGCTCGAATACCGGCTGGTCGAACCGGCGAGATTGCGGCCGTGGCGCGCGGGCACCGGTCAGGCGCTTGGCGAATGGATGCGGCGGCGCGGCTTGCCGTTCGAATTCGTCGACAGGCCGGGGCAATAAGCGACGCAACTACCTACGCATCAGACCACGCAAAAAACCACGTAGCAAATCACGCAGCGAGCGCGACGGAAAGCGGACCCGCGAGCGGCAATCGACGCGTCGCTCAATGTGCCACTCACGGCGCCACTCATTGCGCCACTCATTGCGACACTCATTGCGCCAGTTAATGAGTTCACGTTTCGGCGAGGAGCAAGGCATGGCTTATATCTACTACTTGACCCACATCCATCTGGGCTATGACGCGTTGGCGCAATTGCCGGCGGAATGCGCGCGAATCGGCATCAAGCGGCCTTTGCTGATCAGCGACAAGGGCGTGGTAGCGGCCGGCATCGCACAGCGCGCGCTCGACGCGTTGCAGTTCGGCGACGTGCCGCTCTTCGACGACACCCCGTCCAACCCGACCGAAGCGATGGTGCTGGCGGCCGCGCAGATCTATCGCGACGAAGGCTGCGACGGTCTGATCGCGGTGGGCGGCGGTTCGTCGATCGATCTGGCAAAGGGTGTGGCGATCATGGCCACACACGAGGGCACGCTGACCCACTACGCGACCATTGAAGGCGGCAGCGCGAAGATCACCGACGCTGTCGCGCCGCTGATCGCCGTACCCACCACTGCGGGCACCGGCAGCGAAGTCGCGCGCGGGGCGATCGTGATTCTGAACGACGGCCGCAAGCTCGGCTTTCACTCGTGGCATCTGTTGCCGAAGTCGGCGCTCTGCGATCCCGGGCTCACGCTCGGCTTGCCGCCGGGTCTGACCGCCGCGACCGGCATGGATGCGATCGCGCACTGCATCGAAACCTTTCTCGCGCCAGCCTTCAATCCGCCCGCGGACGGCATCGCGCTGGATGGTCTGGAACGCGCGTGGGCGAGCATCGAACGCGTGACAACGGACGGCAGCGATCGTGAAGCACGCCTGAATATGATGAGCGCGTCGATGCAGGGCGCGATGGCGTTCCAGAAGGGGCTCGGCTGCGTGCACTCGCTGTCGCATCCGCTGGGCGGCCTGAAGGTGAATGGCCGCACGTCGCTGCATCACGGCACGCTGAACGCGGTCGTGCTGCCCGCGGTGCTGCGTTTCAACGAGACCGCCGACAGCGTGATTGCCGAGCGCCGCTATGCACGGATGCGTCGCGCGATGAACTTGCCGGAGCACGCGGATCTCGCGCAGGCGTTGTTCGACATGACGGCGCGACTCGGCTTGCCGACCGGGCTCCAGCAGATGGGCGTCGACGCAAGCATGTTCGACAAGGTCGTGCAGGGCGCGCTCGCGGACCACTGCCACCGCACGAACCCCCGCGAAGCCACGGCCGACGACTACCGCCGCATGCTGACCGAGTCGCTTTGACGCGCTCCGCCGACCACTCGACGACGATCGCCAACATAACCGGCCAAGCCCCACGCTCCAATGAACAAACCCGCCCCCGCCGCACGCACCGCCTACCCGCATTTCCTGCCGATCACCACGCGCTGGATGGACAACGACGTCTACGGCCACGTGAACAACGTCGTCTACTACAGCTATTTCGACACCGTGGTGAACGAGTATCTGATCCGCGCCGGCGTGCTCGACTTCGAGCATGGCGCGACGATCGGGCTCGTGGTCGAGACGCATTGCAGCTACTTCGCGCCGCTGGTGTTTCCCGAGCGCGTTGAGGCGGGCTTGCGGGTGACGCGGCTCGGCACCTCGAGCGTGCGTTACGAAGTAGGGCTCTTCAAGGAAGGCGACGCTCAGCCCGCCGCGCAGGGACACTTCGTGCACGTGTACGTGGATCGTGTCACGCGGCGTCCGGTGAGCCTGCCCGCCGATCTGCGCGCGGCGCTCGAACCGCTGAACGCCGCCGTGCGGGCGGCAGAGGAATAGGCGGACCGGGCGCGTGCAGTCGTTCGTCATCAATCTGCTCAACGGCGTCAGTTACGGCCTGCTGCTGTTCATGCTGTCGGCCGGCCTGACGCTGATTTTCAGCATGCTCGGCGTGCTGAATTTCGCGCATGCGAGCTTTTACATGCTCGGTGCTTACGTCGGCTTCTCGGTGGCCGCGCGCGCCGGGTTCTGGAGCGCGCTGGTGCTCGCGCCGCTCTTCGTCGGGCTGCTCGGCGCGGCGCTGGAACGCTGGCTGTTGCGGCGCGTGCGCGTGCATGGCCATCTGCCTGAATTGCTGCTGACGTTCGGCGCCGCGTATCTGCTCGGCGAGCTGGTCAAGCTCGGCTGGGGCTTGAACCCGCTTTCCGCGACGGTGCCGCCCGTGCTCGACGGCCCGTTGTTCACCGTGTACGGCGCAGCTTTCGCGCGCTACCGGGCGTTCATGATGGCGGTGTCGGTGGCGATGCTGGTGGCGTTGTACGCGGTGTTGCGCGTGTCGAAGGCGGGGCTGATCGTGCGCGCCGCGCTCACGCACGCGAGCGCGGTCGAAGCGCTCGGCCACAACGTGCCGCGCGTGTTCACCGGCGTGTTCGCCGCCGGCACGGCGCTCGCCGCGCTGGCCGGCGTGATCGGCGCGCCGCTCTTCGTGATCGAACCGGCGATGGCGGAGTCGCTCGGCTCGATCGTGTTCGTGGTGGTCGTGCTCGGCGGGCTCGGCTCGTTGAGCGGGGCGCTGGTGGCGTCGCTGCTGGTCGGCTGCGTGCAGACGCTGGCGGTGGCGAGCGATGTATCGCTGGGCGATGTGCTGGCGATCATCGGCGCTTCGGTGCCGCCCGAATGGGACGCGCTGACGCTCGCGCAACTCGCGCCGCTGATTCCGTATCTGTTGCTCGTCGCGATGCTGGCGCTGCGCCCGCGCGGGCTGTTCGGACGGCACGACGATCATGCGTAAAGTGGCCCGAGCGTCTGGGGCGTCTGAATCGTCCGCGCTGCCCGCGGCGCCGTCCCGCGCGATCTGGCGCGGACTCGCGCCGTGGTTGGCGCTCGTCGGGTTTCTTGCGGTGCCGCCGTTCGTCTGGCCGCAAAGCTGGTTGCTCGCGTATCTCGCGCAGAGCGCGACGATGATCGTGTTCGCGCTTTCGTACAACCTGCTGCTCGGCGAAACCGGGCTGCTGTCGTTCGGTCATGCCGGTTATGCCGGGCTTGGCGCGCTGGTCGCCGCGCAGGTGTTCAACCGGATCGGCGTGCCGCTCGTGCTGTTGCCGCTGGTCGGCGGGCTCGGCGGCGCGTTGTGCGGCGTGCTGTTCGGCTTCATCGCGACACGGCGCGCCGGCACCGCGTTCGCGATGATCACGCTCGGCCTCGGCGAGCTCGTGGTGGCGGCCGCGTGGGCGCTGCCCGACTGGTTCGGCGGCGAGGCGGGCGTGGCGATCGATCGCGCGAGCGGAGCGCGGCTGGGCAACTGGAGCTTCGGTCCGGCGCGCGAGGCCTATGCGTTGATCGCGCTGTGGTGCCTGCTGGCGAGCGCGGCGATGCTCGCGCTGTCGCGTACGCCGTTCATGCGGCTTGCGAACGCGGTGCGCGACAACCCGGCGCGCGCCGCGGCAATCGGCTGTTATCCGCGACGCATTCGCTATGGCGTGGTGGTGCTGTCGGCGTTTTTCGCGGGCATCGCGGGGACGCTGGGGCTGATCAATATCGAACTGGTGTCGACGGAAAGCGTCGGCATGATGCGCTCGGGCGCCGTGCTGATCGCCACGGTGATCGGCGGGACGGCCGCGTTTTTTGGGCCGGTCGCGGGCGCGATCGTGCTGACGTTTTTCAGCGCCGCGGTCGCGAGCGTCACGCGGGCGTGGCTGTTCTATCTGGGGCTCTTCTTTGTCGTCGTCGTGGTGGCGTCGCCGGATGGCCTGGCGGGTTTCGTCGAGCGGCATGCGGCGCGCCTCGCGACGCACGGCTGGCGCCGCTGTCGCGCGGCTTATCTATGGGGTGTGGCCGCCGCGCTGTTGTGGAGTGCAGCCGTGATGCTCGCGGTGCAATGGGCGTACGCCGCGCAATTCGGCGTGGATGACGGCGCGGGCTTCAACGTCGCCGGCTTGCCGTTGCCAATGGCCGCGTCGCCGGTTTGGTTCGGCGTCGCGGTCTTCATGCTGGCCGCGCTAGGCGCGCTCGCTGCTCGTTACACCAGCCGCGCGCGAGCGCGCGTCGACGTGCGCTCCAGCTCGACGCAAACAGCCGGGAGCTCGCAATGATCCCCGCTCTCGCCCTCTACGGCATAGAAAAACGCTTCGGCTCCACGCAGATTCTGCGCGGCGTCGATCTCGCGATCGAGCCCGGCGAGCGTCATGCGCTGATCGGCCCGAACGGCGCGGGCAAGTCGACGCTCTTCAATCTGATTGCCGGCGGCGCGCGGCCGAACGCCGGGCGCATCGATCTGTTCGGCGCGGAGATCACGCGCCTCGCTCCTGCCGCGATCGCACGTCGCGGGCTCGCGCGCAGCTTCCAGACCACCAGCGTGTTCGCGCGGCTCACCGTGTTCGACAACCTGCGCTGCGCGGCGATGCTGGCCGAGCGCGACCGCACGCGCTGGTGGCAGCGCTTCAGCGGCTCGCGTACCGTCGACGCACGCGCCGCACAGGTGCTCGACGCAGTCGGCCTGAGCGCGCGCCGCGACGTGCAGGCCGGCACGCTCAGCTATGCCGGGCAGCGCGCGCTCGATCTCGGCATTGCGCTCGCGGGCGGCGCGCACACGTTGCTGCTGGACGAGCCGACTGCCGGCATGAACCGCGCGGAAGCGGCACGCGCGATCGAGCTGATTCGCGAAGCCACCGCGGGCCGCACGCTGCTGATGGTCGAGCACGACATGGATGCGGTGTTCGCGATCGCCGATCGGATTTCCGTGCTGGTGCAAGGGCGCATCATCGCGAGCGGCACGCCGGCGGCGATTCGCGCGGATGCGGCGGTGCGCGCCGCGTATCTCGGCGCGGGGTTCGGCGCGGGGCGCGCAGGGGTTGGTCCATGAGCGCGCTGCTCGACATTGGCGCGCTGAACGCGTGGTACGGCGCGAGCCAGGCATTGCACGGTGTCACGCTGCGCATCGAGCCCGGCGAAGTGCTGGCGCTGGTCGGGCGCAATGGCTCCGGCCGCTCGACGCTGGCGCGCGCGCTCATGGGCCTCGTGCGCAGCGAGGGCGAGCTGCGTTTCGCGGGCCGTTCGCTCGGCGGTCTGCGCACCTTCGAGATCGCGCGTCTTGGGCTCGGTTACGTGCCTGAGCATCGCGACGTGTTCCCGACGCTGAGCGTCCACGAGAATCTGCAACTCGGTGTCGCGCCGCGCGCTCGCGGCCGCACGCCGCGCTTCACTTTCGACGACGCGTACGCGCTTTTCCCCGTGCTGGGCGAACGCAAGCGTACGCGTGCCGGCGCGCTATCGGGCGGCGAGCAGCAGATGCTGACGCTCGCGCGGGCGCTGCTCGGCGATCCCGATCTGCTGGTGATCGACGAGCCCGGCGAGGGTCTCGCGAGTGTCGTGATGGAGCAGGTCGCCGGATGTTTGCGGATGCTGCGCGATCGCGGCGTGGCGATGCTGCTGATCGAACAGCGCCTCGTGATTGCGCAGGAGATCGCCAGCCGGGTCGCCGTGATGGGACATGGCGAGATCGTGTTCGACGGCGAGCTGGCGACGTTTCTGACGCGCTCCGACGTGATGCAGGAGTGGCTTGGCGTCGGCTGAGCGGTGCTATGGCACACGGCGGTTTTACTGCTTCGCCGTTGCATGTCGATCTGGCGCTCAGGAAGCAGGGGAGTGGATTTGCTTGCGCGGCGCAGTCAGAGCGCCTTGCCGATGCGCCGCGCAGGATGGATCGTCAAGCATCCTTATTAATGATCCACTCGTGCGCCGGGTCGTTGCGGAAATGCCAGACCCGTTGCCCACCCGCCATGACGTTCAGATAGTACGAGTCATACCCATACGGCACCACCACCGGGTGATAGCCGCGCGGCACCATCACGACATCGTGATCCTCCACCGCCATCGACTCGTCGATGTCGCGCATATCGGTGTACACGCGCTGGAACGCGAATCCTTGCGGCGGATCGAGCCGATGATAGTAAGTCTCTTCGAGCGAACTCTCGTGAGGGACGTTGTCGGTGTCGTGCTTGTGCGGCGGATAACTCGAAGCGTGCCCGCCCGGCGTTCTGACTTCAACCACCAGCAGCGCTTCGGCAGGCTCGGTCTGCGGAAGAATATCGCATACGTAGCGCGTATTCAGCCCTTTGCCGCGCGTGGAGCGCGTCATCGAAGCCGGCTCGATCAGGCGCGCCGGATACTCGCCTTTGGCGGGCGCGCTCGCGACGCCGATCTCGGCGTCGCGGCAAGCGCGAATCGTCGCGCGCACGTTGGGCGGCAGATACACCGCGTACGGCGCGGCGTCCTCGAACACGCTGTCGCGCGAACCCAGCGAGGTCCACGTGGCGTCGGCGGTTTCGATATTCACCGCGCCGGTGAGCACGACGATACACACCTCGCACGACGGTTCGAACACGTGCACGACTTCGTCCGTGCCCAACCGGTACGCGGCGAATCCCACATAACGCCAGCAGGCGGACTGCGGCGTTACTCGCGCGATCGTCTGGCCCTCGCGCTGTGCCTTCACCAATAAACTCATGCCACCTCCTGCACGGTCTTGTCCGCGGCGTCGAGCGGTGCATCGACCAACCCGCGCAAGGTCATATAGCCCTTCTGCGCGTATTCGAACGACGGCGCCACCACCGGGTCCTGTTCCGCTTCGACCACCAGCCAGCCGCGATAGCCATGCCGCTTCAGGCGGGTGATGAGCGCCGGGAAATTCACCGCGCCGTCGCCGGGCACCGTGAAAGCGCCGGCGATCACCGCGTCGAGAAAACTCCAGTTGCGATTGCGCGCCAGCTTCATCACGGCGGGGCGCACGTCCTTGCAATGCACGTGGCACACCCGCGCGATGTGTTTGTCGAGCACCGCGAGCGGATCGCCGCCCGCAAACGTGATATGTCCGGCGTCGAACAGCAGGCCGACGGCGTCGGTCGTGCGCGCCATCAGCTGATCGACGTCGGCGGGCGTTTCGACATAAGCGCCCATATGATGATGATACGCGAGCCGCACGCCACGGCTGAGCGTATAACGCGCGAATTCGTCGACGCGCGCCGCGTACGCGGCCCATTGCGTGTCGCTGAAAAAACGCGGCCGTTGATAAAGCGGCTGCGGCGCACCTTGAATCGAATCGGCGACTTCGCCATACACCATCGCCGTTGCGCCGTTTTGCGCGAGCAGTTCGAGATGCGGGTCGACCGACGCGATTTCTTCTTCGACGCTGCGTCGCGCGAGCTGCCCGGAGTACCAGCCGGACACCAGTGCGAGATCGTATTGCGCGAGCAGCGTCTTCAACGCCTGCGGCTCGCGCGGAAACTTGTTGCCGAGTTCGAAGCCCTGATAGCCAATCCGGCGGCCCTCCGTCAACGCCACGTCGAGCGGCGTCTCGCCGCCTAGCGACGGCAGATCGTCGTTCATCCACGATAACGGGTTGATGCCGATGCGTACGTCGAAAGCAGTCATGCGAGCGTCCTCATTCGTGGCCGGTGTGGCCGGTGTTATGGCCGGTGCTGCCGGTGCGTTCATCGGAAGCGGCCGGGTCGGCGCGCGCAGCGAGCTGCGCCTCGTATTTCGCGCGCGCGTCGCGCACGGCGTCGCGCGCGGACACTTCGGGCACCGCTACTTCCCACCACCAGCCGCCGTCGTCGGTGGTGCGGGCCGGGTCGGTGTCGATGCTGATCACGTACGTGCGATCCGCGGCGCGCGCGCGTTGCAGCGCGGCTTCGAGTCCGGCGATATTGCCGGCGTGTTCGGCTTGCGCGCCGAGCGCGCGCGCATGCGCGGCGAAATCGATCCGTGGCGCGCCGAGCGGGCCTTGCACGCAGTTCTCTAGCAGGTTGTTGAACGGCGCGCCGCCGCACGCCTGTTGCAGGCGGTTGATGCAGCCGTAACCGCGATTGTCGAGCACCACGACGATCAGCTTCGCGCCGAGCATCACCGAGGTCGCGATCTCGCTGTTCATCATCAGATAGCTGCCGTCGCCGACGATGACGATCACGTCGCGTTCAGGCCGTGCGAGTTTCACGCCGAGGCCCCCGGCGATCTCGTAGCCCATGCACGAATAGCCGTACTCGACGTGATACGCGCCCGGTTTGCCGGCGCGCCACAGCTTGTGCAATTCGGCGGGCAAGGTGCCGGCCGCGCACACGACGATGTCGTCGGTCGCGGAGCGCGCGCTCGAACGCTGCACCGCGCCGATTACGTCGCCCTCATAAGGCAGCACGGCGTCGCGTTGCGGCGCATGCGTGAGCGTGCTCACCGTATCGCGCCAACTGGCCGCGAGTTTGTGCGCACGCGCAGTCCATGCACGCTCCGCATGCCATCCTTGCAGCGGTTCGGCGAGCGCGTCGAGCGCCAGCCGCGCGTCCGCTTCGACAAGCAGCGCGCGATGCTTGACGCCGTCGAATGCGTTGGCATTGATGGCGATCACGTCGGCCTGCGTGAACAACGTGTTCGAGCCGGTGGTGAAGTCCTGCAAGCGGGTGCCGATGGCCAGCACGCAGTCGGCGTCGTGCGCCAACGCATTCGCCGCCGGTGAGCCGGTCACGCCGAGCGCGCCGGCATTCAGCGGATCGTTCCACGCGAGCGAGCTTTTGCCGGCTTGCGTTTCCGCGACCGGGATGCCGTGGGTGGCCGCGAAGCGATGCAACGCGTCGGTCGCGCGGCTGTACAGCACGCCGCCGCCCGCGACGATCAGCGGACGTTTGGCGTGCCGCAAACGCGTACAGGCGGCCTCGATCTCGTCGACGCGCGGCGCGGGTGCATGAAACCGGACGACGCGCGGCGCAAAAAAATCCGCCGGGTAGTCCCATGCCTGGGCTTGCACGTCTTGCGGCAACGCGAGCGTGACCGGCCCGCACATCGCTGCGTCGGTCAGCACGCGCAACGCACGCGGCAGGGCGCTCAGCAATTGCGCCGGATGCACGATGCGGTCGAAGTAGCGCGACACCGGTTTGAACGCGTCGTTGGCCGACACGCCGCCATCGTTGAAATCTTCGACTTGCTGCAACACCGGGTCCGGCGCGCGCGAGACGAAGATATCGCCGGGCAGCAACAGCACCGGCAGACGGTTCACGTGCGCGAGCGCCGCCGCCGTCAACAGATTGGTGGCGCCGGGTCCGATCGACGTCGTGACCGCCATCATGCGGCGGCGAAAATGCGCCTTCGCGTACGCAATCGCGCTGTGCGCCATCGCCTGTTCGTTATGGGCGCGCAGCGTCGGCAGTTCGTCGCGATGCTGATACAGCGCTTCGCCCATGCCCGCCACGTTGCCGTGGCCGAAGATCGCGAACACACCGCCGAACAGCGGCTCGGTGCCGTTGCCGTCTTCGGTCGTCACGCGCTGCGCCGCGAGATAGCGCACGAGCGCCTGCGCGGCGGTCAGGCGGATGCTGCCGCCCGAACCTGTGCGTGTCTGGGTGGCGTCGTTCGCGGACGCCGCGTCGTGATGGGTGGCCCGCTGGTTCATGCCGCCTGCTCCTGATGAACATGACTCGGCGCGCTGGTCTGCGCGGCGCTCGCGTCACGTGTCGCCCGCCATGACGCAATCAGCGTCTCGAAGGTCTGGCGCACGCGCGCAATCAGTTCGTCGTCGCCGATTTCTCCGGCGAGCCATGCGTGGCTCGGCTCGTGAAAGATCGTGCGGCCCACCGTGAAGCCGCGGCAGGTGGCCGATTGCGCGGCCGCGCGAAAGCCTTCGTTCAACTGCTCGACACCCGCCGACAAACCGAGCAGCACCACGCCCCGGCAATACGGATCACGCTCGGCGATCAGCGCGTCGACGGCTTGCCATTGCGCGGCGTCCATCGGTTCGAGCTTCCACCATTCCGGATAGATGCCGATGTTGTACAGGCGCTTCAATGCGCGATACACGATATCCGGCGCTTGCGGCAGCTGCGCATGCTTCGGCGGAATCACTTCGAGCAGCAGCTCATGGCCGCTTGCCTGCGTCGCATCGTAGAGTGCACGCAACTGGGCTTCCTGTTCGAGCCGCTGCTCGATGGGCTCGTCGGGATGGAATTGCACGAGGCACTTGGCGACATGCTCCTGTGGCCACGCGAGCAGCGTCGTGCCGATCGAGCGGCCATGATCGAACACCAGCGGCACCGAGCCCGGCAACTCGACCGGGCGGCCGATCCACCAGCCACGGCCGGTGGCGGCGTTCAACGCGTCCTGGCCGTAACGTTCGTCGATCAGTACGCCGATGTGATCCTGCAAACCCAGCGCGCTCTCGGTCTGCGCAACGGCTTCGACGAACAGACCCTTCAGGCGCGCGATACGGTCTTCATTCGCGCCGGTTTGCTGCGCGAGTTCGAAGAACTGGTTGCGATGGTCGAACGCGAAGCCGAGCACTTCATGCCACGGTTTGCGGGCCGGCGAGACGCGATGCAAACGCGCGAGCGTCGCGTCGCGATCCGGGCGGCGCATCCGTTGCGGATCGGCTTGCGCTTCGCGCAGGAAGTAATCGAGTTCGGCCGGGGTCGGCATGGCCGGCGCGCAGCCGTGGCGCGACACGACCAGCGCGCCGCTCGCATTCGCGGCGCGCACGCACGCTTCGAGCGGCTGATCGCGCAGCCATCCGGAGAGAAAGCCCGATGCGAACGCGTCGCCCGCGCCGAGCACGTTCAGCACTTCGACTTCCACGCCACCGTGAAGCGGCGAATCGTCGAGCGAGGCGGGCACCTTGCCGTCGATGATCTGACAGCCCAGCGGCCCGCGCTTTAGCACCAGCGTGGCCGGCGTGACGGCGCGCACCGTCGCGAGCGCTTCGAGCAGATCGCTCTTGCCGCCGGCGATGCGAAACTCTTCCTCGGTGCCAATCACCAGATCGAACCACGGCAGAATGCTCTGCAAATGCGCGCTCACGCCTTCGCTCGCAACGACGCGCGTTTCGCCGTCCGCCTTGCCCGTGAGTCCCCACAGCACCGGCCGGTAGTCGATATCGAGCACCGTGCGCACCTGGTTGCGGCGCGCGTAATCCAGCGCGCGGCGGCTCGTGCGGTTCACCTGTTCGGTGGAGAAGTGCGTGCCGGTAATCAGCAGCGCTTTCGACGATGCAATGAATGCCTCGTCGAAATCCGCTTCGTCGACGGCCATATCCGCGCAGTTTTCGCGGTAGAAGATCAGCGGGAACGTGTCGCGGTCTTTCAGGCCGAGCAGCACCAGCGCGGTCAGGCGGTCGAGGTCGACGCGCACGTGGCTGACGTCGCAACCTTCCCTGGTCAGCGTCTCGGTGAGAAAGCGGCCCATGTGATCGTTGCCGACGCGCGCAAGCATCGCCGACGCGAGCCCGAGCCGTGCGCAGCCGAATGCGATATTCGCCGACGAACCGCCGAGGTACTTCGCGAAGCTCGACACGTCTTCGAGCCGCGCGCCGACCTGCTGCGCGTACAGATCGACGGCGAGGCGGCCAAGGCAGACGATGTCACGACTGCGGCCCGGCGCGAAGCGTCCGCCGGCCGTTGACGCCGGAGCCGGAGGTGGCGGGGTTGCGCTGGATGTGCTGGAGTGATCCATGAATATTCCTGAATAGCTGAGCGCGATCACCGGCCACGCAAGCGCCGGACGAGCCGCGCGAATCGATCAGATCGTCGCGCCTTCGAGTTCGCCGATCATCTTCTGCATTTCGGCGCCGCCGGCCATCATGTCGAGCACTTCGTCCTTGCTGATGGTGTCCTTGGTGAACGTGCCAAGCGATTTGCCGCGATTGAGCAACGTGAATGAATCGCCGATCGGATACGCGTGGTGCACGTTGTGCGTGATGAAGATCACCGAGATGCCTTTGGCGCGCGCCTTGTGAATCAGCTTCAGCACGTTGAAGCTCTGCTTCACGCCGAGCGCGGCGGTCGGCTCGTCGAGAATCAGCACGCGCGCGCCAAAGTGGATCGCCCGCGCAATCGCGAGGCACTGTTTCTCGCCGCCGGACATGGTGCCGATCGGCTGATGCGGGTCGCGCACGTTGATGCCCATTTCGGCGAGCTTGTCGCGCGACGCAGTCGCGCACTGCTCGAGATCCATCACGTTGATAAAGCCGAACAGCTTCTTCTGCGGCTCGCGTCCCATAAAGAAGTTGCGCGCCACCGACAGCAGCGGCACCAGCGCCAGATCCTGATAGACGGTCGCGATGCCGATATCGAGCGCGTCTTTCGGCGACGTGAAGCGCACCGGCTTGCCGTCCACCCGGTAGATGCCTTCGCTCGGCTGGTACACGCCGGCGAGCGTCTTGATCAGGGTCGACTTGCCGGCGCCGTTGTCGCCGAGCAGGCAATGCACTTCACCGCGTTTGAGCTTGAGCGTGATGTCCTTGAGCGCGATGATGTTGCCGAAATAGCGGCTGACGTTTTCGAGCGACAGGATGGTGTCGTCTTCGGTCTGTTCGAGGGCGGTCATCATGAACTCCTGTTCCTTGACTTAGCGAGACGCCGCGACGCGGCTGCGCACGTAGTGGTTGAACAGCACGGCGAACAGCAGCATCACGCCAAGGAACACCCGGAACCAGTCCGAATCGACATTGGTGTAGGTGATCCCGATCTGCACGACTCCGAAGATCAGCGCGCCGAAGCAGGCGCCGACCACCGAGCCGTAGCCGCCCGTGAGCAGCGTGCCGCCGATCACCGCGGCGATGATCGCTTCGAATTCCGCCTGCAAACCGCGGTCGGCCGCGGCCGAACCGATGTCGCACACTTGCAGCACCGCATACAGGCACGAGCAGAACGCGGTCAGCACGAACAGCGAGATCTTCACGCGCCGCACCGGCACGCCGACGTTCTTGGCCGCGTTGGCGTCGCCGCCGACGGCGAAGATCCAGTTGCCGAAGCGGGTTTTCGCCAGCGTGAACGCGCAGACGACGGCAAGCGCGAGCCACCACAGCAGCACTTTGGGAATCCCCGGCACGAGCGGCATGCCGTTGTCGAGCATTTTCACCAGGCCGATGTGACCGAGCCAGACGAACAGGCCGTGGAACGCGACCCCCTGAAAGAGCGTGTGCGCCAGCCAGTCCTGCCGCGCGACGTCGCCGACGCCGGAGATGATCGTGCGATCGGCGAACATCACCGACAGCGCCAGCGTGAGTCCGCGCAGGATGAACAGAAAGGCGAGCGTGACGATGAACGACGGCAGCCGCGTGCGCATCACCAGATAGCCGTTGAGTGCGCCGAGCAGCATCGAGCCGACGAACGCGAACACGATGGCGAGCCAGATCGGCCAGTGGAAATACATGGTCGGCAGCGCGACCATCATGCCGGCAAAGCCGATCATCGAGCCGATCGACAGATCGAATTCGCCGGCGATCATCAGCACGCAGGCGCCGACCGAGATCAGACCCAGATAGGCCGCGACTTGCGACCAGTTCATGATGCCGTCGAGGTTGAACATCCCCGAGTTGCCGGCCGTCACGCCGAACACGATGAACACCATCGCGGTGCCGGCGAGAGCCGCGAATTCCGGCCGATTGAGCAGATGCCGGAACCACGATTCCCGGCGCACGCGCTCGTCGACGGCAACGGACGATGTGGCCGAAGCCGGCCCCGACGGATCCTGCGGATCGGACGGTGGCTGCTTGCGGTGATTGGGATGGAAAAGGTTGGCGACACCCATTGAAGCTCTCCTTGATACGCCGGCGGGCGGCTGGTCGACGCAAAAGCCGCGGGGCGTTTGCAGCACGTGAATACGGTACATAAAGCGCAGTACATCAAGCGCGCTACGTAAAGCAGCGTGAACGGGCGAGCGCCGGCTAGACCCGAGGCATCTGGCCGGTCCCCGCCTGTTTCATGCCTGCCGCCATCGCGGCGGCGCCATCAGCCGATGCGTTGCCTAGCGGTATTGGCCTGCATACTTGAGCACCTTGTCGACATTGGCTTTTGTGATGAAGCCCGGACCCGAGCCGATATTGCGCGGCCCATAGGAGGGGGCGAGCCCGTAAGTGGCAAGCCGTTCCTTGAACTTCGGATTGGCCTGCAGGATCTCGCGGATTTTGGCCGGATCGGTGGTGTGGTTCTTTTTAACGATGGCCAGCACGGCGACCGGAATATAGCCCTGCAAGTACGGTTGCTGGTCGATCGCGAACAGGATCGTGCCGTCCTGGATGCCCTTCGCAATGTCGCTGTCGAAGTCGAACGTGGCGAACCAGATCTTGCCCGCGAGGCCCATCTGTTGCAGTGCCTTGAGCGTCGGATCGGCCGACAGCGGCCCGAGCGTGAGCACCGCCTGGGTGTCCGGATGATTGCGCAGAAAGGCGCTCACCTTCGACTGTACGCCGGTGGGATCCTGGCCGGCATCGAGCGTCGATGTCTTGAAGTCGACGCCGATCGCTTCGGCAAAGCCACGGCAGCGTTCGAACGAAGCCGGGTTGGTCGCGTAGTGGTTCACGCACAGGAACGACTTGATGCCCGCCGCCTTCGCCTTCTCGCCCGCTGCCTTGCCGGCGGCGAATTCAGGCTGTCCGACGTGCATGATCGCACCCAGCTTCGCGCTTTGCTCCTCGGTGCCGGAGTTGATCGTGACGAGTGGAATGTGTTTCTCGGTGACCTTGGAGATCGAACTCTTGAGCACGTCGAAGTCGGCGATCGAGACGATCACGCCGTCGTAGTTGCGTGCGGCGGCCTGTTCGACCAGACGCGCCATGTCGGCGATGTCGCCGTTCGGCGGATTGCGGTAGTCGGTCGTGACGTTGAAGTCCTCGTCGGCCTGTTTGATCGCGTTCTTGATGGTGTTCCACCACGAGTCCGAATCCGGCGCGTGGCTGATCAGCACGAAGTGGGCGTCAGCCGCACGGGCGGCCGAGGCCGCGCCGAATCCCGTCGCCAACGTCAATGCCGTCACCAGAATCCTGAGCGTAGCCTTGCCCTTGCAAAGTCTCATTGTCTCCACCTTTCTCGGTCTGTCGTTATTGAGGGGAACGTGTGGCGGCGGCTTTCCATCCGCGTACTGGCCGGCGCATGTCCACCGAAGCACCATCGCTCACGACCAAGATTAGGTCATCTTCCGAGACGTTGCAATGAAAATTTCATGATAAATAAAAATGGAAAATACATTCCATTTGACGTGGAGCCTGCCTATAATCGGCAGCGTCGGAAGACCGTGCGCGGGCGCTAAGCGGTGTCTTCCGCACTGCAATAAAGCACTTGAGAGAGAGCTATGGCGGAAGAGAGCACCGAAGAATTGCCGAGCGTCGAAGAATTGATGCAGCGCATCGCGGAAAACTACGAGGCGTTGCCGCGTCAGTTGAAGAACGTCGCGACCTATATCGAACAGAACCGCTCGAGCGTGATGGTGGATCGCACCAGCGACATCGCCGCGAGCTGCGGCGTGCATCCGTCCGCCGTGGTGCGGTTTGCGCAGCGCTTCGGCTTTTCCGGATTCTCCGATCTGCAGGCGGTATTTCGCCAGGCTTACACGGGGCAGGGCACGTCGTCGCCGAGTTACCAGCAGAGGATTCGCAAGCTGATCGACGAGAAGCCGGGCGCGTTGTCCGGCGGCGCGGTGGCGCGCGAATTCATCGCGGCCTCGCGCAGCGGCCTCGAAGAACTCGAAGCGGGACTCGACGACAAGCAGTTCGACGCCGCCGTCAAAATGCTCCAGCATGCCGACAACATCTATGTGATCGGCGTGCGGCGCTCGTTTCCGGTGGCGAGCTACATCGTCTACGCGCTGCAGCACACGCCCAAGCGCGTGCATCTGGTGTCCGGTTTCGGCGGCATGTACCGCGAACAGATTCGCAGCGTGAAGAAGGGCGACGTGGTGATCGCGATCAGCTTCGCGCCGTACGGCAAGGAAACGCAGTACTGCCTGCGCGTCGCCCATCATCATCAGGCGAAGACGCTGGTTATTACGGATAGCCAACTATCTCCGCTGTCACGCCACGCGAGCACGCAGCTGTATGTGAAAGAGGGCAGCGCATTCGCATTCCGCTCGCTGACCAGCACGATCTGTTTGTGCCAGGCGTTGTTCATCGCGCTCGCGTACAAGCTCGAATTGAATGTTGAAGAATCCAAAGACACCGGAGGATACGATGACTGACGCGGTAAAGAAGATCGACGTAGCGGTATTCGGCGCGGGGCGCATCGGCAAGATTCATGCGGCTAATCTCGCGCGGCACCCGGGCGTGCGGCTCAAGTACGTGGTCGACGTGAATCGCGAGGCCGCCGCCGCGCTCGCCGCCGAGCATGGCGCGCAGGTCGCGGATGTCGACGGCGCGATGGGCGACGCGGCGGTCGGCGCGACCGTGATCTGTTCGAGCACGGACACGCATGCGGACCTGATCGTCCAATCGGCCGCGCAGAAGAAGCACGTGTTCTGCGAGAAGCCGGTCGATCTGACGCTGGAGCGCGCGCGGGTTTGCGCCGACGCGGTGGAGCGGGCAGGCGTGGTCTGCATGATCGGCTTTCAGCGCCGCTTCGATCCGACCTTCTCCGCGTTGAAAGCGCGTATCGACGCGGGCGAGATCGGCACGCCGGAAATGCTGGTGGTGACGAGCCGCGATCCGGGCGCACCGCCGCTCGAGTACATCCGGCACTCGGGCGGCATTTTCAAGGACATGCTGATTCACGACTTCGACATCTTCCGCTGGATTCTCGACGACGAAGCCGACACGCTGCACGCCACCGGCAGTTGCCTGAGCGACCCGGCAATCGCCGACGCGGGCGACATCGATTCGACCGCGGTGACGATCCGCACGAAGCGCGGTCGCCTGTGTCAGATCAACACCGCGCGCCGCGCCGCGTACGGTTACGACCAGCGCTTTGAAGTGCTCGGCAGCACCGGCATGCTGCAGGCGGGCAACGTGCGGCCCACCGAAGTGACCGCGTATTCGAAAACCGAAGTGTCGAGCGACGTGCCCGAAGCGTTTTTCCTCGAACGTTATCGCGCGGCCTATGCGCTTGAAATCGCGCATTTCTTCGACGCGGTCACGCATGGCAAGCCGGTGCGCACGACCGTGGCCGACGGTCTGAAAGCGCTCGAACTCGCCGACGCCGCGACCCGCTCATGGCGCGAGGGCCGCGCGGTCAAACTCGGCGAGGCATCGTGATGAAGGCGGCTACGGAGCGGCTTCGGTTGGGTGTGGTCGGCCTCGGGCGGCTGGGCAGACGGCACGCGGAGAATCTCGCGTATCGCGTGCCGGGCGCGACGCTCGCGGCCGCGTGCAGTCCGCTGGAAGACGAGCGGGCGTGGGCGCGTGAAGCGTTGCCCGAACCGCGCCTCTATAGCGATTACGCGGACCTGCTCGCCGATCCCGACGTGGATGCGGTGTGGCTCGTCACGCCGTCGTCGTTGCACGCGCAGCAGATCGTCGACGCGCTGCGCGCCGGCAAGCATGTGTTCTGCGAGAAGCCGTTGTCGCTGGAGCTGGCCGAGTGCGAACGCGTGCTGGCCGAAGCCGCGCGCTATCCGCATCTGCAGGCGACCATCGGCTTCATGCGCCGTTTCGATCCGAGCTACAAGGACGCGTTTGACAAAATCGCCGCGGGCCAGATCGGCCGGCCGTTCCTCGTGCGCTCGCAGACCACCGACCAGAACGACACCGACGGCTTCTTCGTGCGCTTCGCGGCGACCTCCGGCGGCATCTTTCTCGACTGCACCGTGCACGATATCGACGTCGCGCGCTGGCTGCTCGGCAAGCCGCGCGCCAAACGCGTGTTCGCAGCGGGCGCGGTCGCGCTGCACGAGGGCCTGCGCGAATTCGGCGACGTCGACAACGGCGTGGCGATCTGCGAGTTCGAGGACGGCAAGCTGGCGATGTTCTACGCGTCGCGCACCCAGGCGCATGGCAACGACACGCACAGCGAGGTGATCGGCACGGCCGGCGCGCTCGCGATCGGCCGCAATCCGCGCGCGAATCGCGTCGAGATATATGACGCGACGGGAATCCGCAACGAATGCACGCCGAGCTTCTTCGATCGTTTCGAAGAGGCGTTTCTGCACGAGGCGCGCGCGTTCGTCGCGGCGGTGCGGGGCGGGGCCGGGGCGGACACGCAAGCGGGCGCGACGTTGGCCGACGCGCTCGAAGCGACGCGTATCGGCGTCGCGTTGCGGCAGTCGCTGCACAGCGGGCAGGCGGTGACGCTGTAGCCCCGCAACGGGGCTGCGCGGATGTGCTAACTGGCGCGCCGGCGTCACGCCCGGCGGCCAGGCGCAGCCTGCTGTAGAATTTGACCCTCTGTCCGGCGTCGCTCACGACGCCTCGTCCCGAAGGTCATCGTCGATGCAAATTCAGATTCACAAGGAAGTCGATGCGCGCGGGCTGCTGTGCCCGCTGCCCATTTTGCGCGCCAAGAAGGCGCTCGCCGACATGGAAAGCGGCCAGATTCTCAAGGTGCTGGCGACCGATCCGGGCTCGCAGCGCGATTTCGCCGCGTTTGCGAAGCAAACCGGCAATGAAATCGTCGAAAGCTCGGCGCAAGACAAGGTTTTCACGTTCCTGATGAAGCGCCGCTAATCCGCGCTGCTCGAAACGCGCGCATCAAACAAAAGGCGCTGTGCCCGCGAATGCGGGACACAGCGCCTTTTCATTTCAGTTCGATGCGGCCGGGAGGCTGCAACGCCTCGTCGCTCAACCTGCTGTTCAACCTTCCAGAACCGGCGAACGGGTGCGCAGATATTCTTCGAAATCGGCGGCCACTTCCGGGTGACGCAGAGCGAACTCGACCGTCGCCTTCAGGTAACCCAGCTTGCTGCCGCAATCGAAACGCGTGCCGTGATACTTGTACGCGAGCACCTGTTCGTCGGCGAGCAACGACTGGATCGCGTCCGTCAACTGCAATTCGCCGCCCGCGCCCGGTTTGATCGAGCGGATGTGGTCGAAGATCCGCGGCTTGAGCACGTAGCGGCCGACCACGCCGAGATTCGACGGCGCCACGCTCGGCTCCGGCTTTTCGACGATGCCCGACATCTTGATGATCGAATCTTCCCATTCCTTGCCGTCGACGATGCCGTACGACCTGGTTTCCTGCGGCGGGATTTCTTCGACGCCGATCACCGAGCTGTGATAGTGATCGAACACTTCGATCATCTGCGTCATCACGGGCGGCGTGCCGTACAGCAGGTCGTCCGCGAGAATCACGGCGAACGGGTTGTCGCCCACCAGCTTTTCCGCGCACAGCACCGCGTGGCCGAGGCCCAGCGCTTCCGGCTGACGCACGTAGAAGCAGTCGACATGGCTCGGCTTGATGCTGCGCACCAGTTCGAGGAGTTTGTCCTTGCCGCGCGCTTCCAGTTCGGCTTCGATCTCGTAGGACTTGTCGAAGTGGTCCTCGATCGCGCGCTTGCTGCGGCCCGTGACGAAGATCATTTCGGTGATGCCGGCCGCCATCGCCTCTTCAACCGCGTATTGAATCAGCGGCTTGTCGACGATCGGCAACATCTCCTTCGGGCTCGCCTTCGTGGCAGGGAGGAACCGGGTGCCAAGACCTGCTACCGGAAATACCGCCTTTGTAACTTTTAGCATGTGATTACCCTGAGTCCTCTGGTTAAGCTTTCGGTCGTTGCCCGCCCTTTTTCACCGGCAGGCATGGAGCGTCGATCAGGCCGGCAAACGGGCCAACTGGGCCTTCAGCTTGCCCACCGTGGCTTCGAATTCCGCCAGTCTTTTCTGCTCCTGCTCAACGACTGCCGGCGGTGCCTTTGCAACGAAACTTTCATTTTGCAATTTGGCATTGCATTTGATGATTTCCGCGCTCAAGCGCGCAATCTCCTTCGACAACCGCTCGCGCTCGACCGCTACATCGATCTCCACCTTCAGCACGAGCTTGTCAGTTCCTACGATAGCAATTGGCGCGCCATCCGCCTGCGCGTCGAGCGCTGCCTCGTCGGCGATGATCTGCACTTCCGACAAACGGGCCAATGCCTGCGCGTACGGAGCAAAGGTCCGCAGGCGCTCCGCGTTGCCGGTAGCGAGCAACGGCACCTTGACCGCCGGCGACAGATTCATTTCGCCGCGCAGATTCCGGCACGCATCGATCACCGCTTTCAAATCGGCTGCCCATTGCTCGGCCGCTTCGTCGATCTTCGACGGCTCGGCGATGGGGTACGGCTGCACCATGATAGACGCTTCCCCCTCGGCTGTACCCTCGGGATAACGCCCTGCCAGCGGTGCCACTTTCTGCCACAGCGCTTCGGTAATGAAAGGAATCACCGGATGCGCGAGGCGCAGCACCGTCTCGAGCACGCGCAGCAGCGTACGGCGTGTGGCGCGCTGCTGGTTCGGCTGACCCGTCTGGATCTGAACCTTCGCGAGTTCGAGATACCAGTCACAGTATTCGTCCCACACGAACTTGTATAGGGCGTTGGCCACATTGTCGAAACGATAGTCGGAAAAGCCCTTGGAAATTTCCGCTTCGACACGTTGCAGGCGCGACACGATCCAGTGGTCCGCCGACGAGAAATTCAGGTGACCGTCCGGGCCGCATTCGCCGCACTGTTCCGGCTTGCCGAAGCCGCAATCGTGGCCTTCGCAGTTCATCAGCACGAAACGCGTGGCGTTCCACAGCTTGTTGCAGAAGTTGCGATAGCCTTCACAGCGCGCCAGATCGAAGTTGACGTTGCGCCCGAGCGTGGCCATCGACGCCATCGTGAAGCGCAGCGCGTCGGTGCCGAACGCCGGAATGCCGTCGGGGAATTCCTTACGGGTTTTCTTTTCGATCGACGCGGCCTGCTTCGGATTCATCAGGCCGGTGGTGCGCTTGGCGACCAGCGCGTCGAGCTCGATGCCGTCGACGATATCGATCGGGTCGAGCGTATTGCCCTTGCTCTTCGACATCTTCTGGCCTTCGGCGTCGCGCACCAGACCGTGCACGTAGACCGTGTCGAACGGTACCTTGCCGGTGAAGTGCGTGGTCATCATGACCATGCGCGCGACCCAGAAGAAGATGATGTCGAAGCCGGTGACCAGCACCGACGACGGCATGAAGTGCTTCAGCTCCGGCGTTTCGTTCGGCCAGCCGAGCGACGAGAACGGCACCAGCGCCGACGAGAACCACGTGTCGAGCACATCCTCGTCGCGCTTCAGGGCGCCCGTGTAACCAGCCGCGGCGGCCTTGGCGCGGGCATCCTCTTCGGTCTTCGCGACGAAGATTTCACCGCTTTCGCCGTACCACGCCGGAATCTGATGGCCCCACCAGAGCTGGCGCGAGATGCACCAGTCCTGGATGTTTTCGAGCCACTGGTAGTACGTGGTGCTCCAGTTTTCCGGCACGAACCTGATCTCGCCGTTGCGGACCACATCCAGCGCGGTTTCGGCGATCGATTTGCCCGGATGGTAGGTGCCTTCCGGCGCCGGCTT
The DNA here is from genome assembly GCF_902859915.1 of Paraburkholderia ultramafica. GTDB lineage: Bacteria > Pseudomonadota > Gammaproteobacteria > Burkholderiales > Burkholderiaceae > Paraburkholderia > Paraburkholderia ultramafica. The sequence goes on along the minus strand of NZ_CADIKK010000030.1, from coordinate 41,298 downwards.
GCTCATCGCGACGAACCACTGGTCCGTCAGCATCGGCTCGATCACGACGCCCGTGCGGTCGCCGCGCGGCACCATCAGCTTGTGCGGCTTGACCGATTCGAGCGCGCCGAGCGCTTCGAGGTCGGCCACCACCAGCTTGCGGGCTGCGAAACGGTCGAGGCCGCGGTATCTTTCCGGCGCGTTGTCGTTGATCTGCGCGTCGAGCGTGAGGATTTCGATTTGCGGCAGCTTGTGGCGCAGGCCGACCTGATAGTCGTTGAAATCGTGCGCGGGCGTGACCTTCACGACGCCCGTGCCGAACTCGCGCTCGACGTAGTCGTCGGCGATGATCGGCACTTCGCGGTTCGACAGCGGCAGCGTGACCGTCTTGCCGATCAGATGCGCGTAGCGCTCGTCTTCCGGATGGACCATCACGGCGGTGTCGCCGAGCATGGTTTCCGGGCGCGTGGTGGCGACCGTCAGCTGGCCCGAACCGTCGGTGAGCGGATAGTGGATGTGCCACAGGTGGCCGTTTTCTTCCTCGCTGACCACTTCGAGGTCGGAGACGGCGGTGAGCAGCACCGGGTCCCAGTTGACGAGGCGCTTGCCGCGATAGATCAAGCCCTGTTCATACAGGCGCACGAACACGTCGCGCACCGCGGCCGACATCTTGTCGTCCATCGTGAAGTACTCGCGCGACCAGTCGATCGACGCGCCGAGACGGCGCACCTGATTGGTGATGGTCGAGCCGGACTGCTGCTTCCATTCCCACACGCGTTCGACGAACCTTTCGCGGCCGAGGTCGTGGCGCGACACGCCTTCGGCGTCCAGTTGCCGTTCGACGACGATCTGCGTGGCGATCCCCGCGTGGTCCGTGCCCGGCACCCACAGCGTGTTTTCGCCGAGCATGCGGTGATAGCGGGTGAGGCCGTCCATGATGGTCTGGTTGAACGCATGGCCCATGTGGAGGGTGCCCGTGACGTTCGGCGGCGGCAGCTGGATCGAGAAATCCTTGTGGTTCTCGTCGAAGGAAGGCGCCGCGTAGGCGCGCTTTTCCCATTCAGGGCCCCAGTGGGCTTCGATGGTGTGGGGCTCGAAGCTTTTGGCAAGCGTTGAGGTGGTGTCGCTCGGGGTCTCGCTCATGTGTCGATCGGCTGGTAAATGCAAAGAATGCTCGATTATAAGCGGGGCGTGGCGTTGGGGGATTTTTGGTGTCAATGGGAACCGGGCCAGCATCCCGAAGCCCGGCGTCCAGAAGGTTTTACCGAATGGCATGGTCACCTGGCCGCCCTGCGACAACGCGGCGAAGTACTTCTCACCCGAGGCGAGATCGTCCGCCGTGACCGAGAGGCACTGATTGACAAGGAATGCGTGTGGAGTGTGCGCGTAACGTCCAATGTGGACTGGATTGGATGGGTTGAACCACTGGGAGCGACAGACGGCAGACCTCTCACACGATGCTGCCCGCGCATCTCGCCAGCCGATTCTACATCCGGATTCTTCCTGTATTCAGATCGGTCCCGGCAATGCCGTTCTGCCGGTTATTCTGAACAGCAGAGCCGTCATGATGGCGGGCCTTCGCACGTGACGGGTACCATGCCGTGCGGGAGCCCATCAACTCGCGCGGTTCACGACCAATCGAGTCGGACAGGGCATCGGCTACGCGTCTCAGTCACGATCGAGATCGGCTTTCAGCATGTCGAGCCGGGTCTGGCCGTCGGGGGTGAAGTGCGTGCCAAAGCGCACCAGTCCCTCCTGATGCAGACGGCAGCTCATCGTGAAGCTCAGCAGCATGCCCGGCTCTGTTTCCCTGATCTTGATATCGATCGATTTCAGGCGCGGTTCATATTTCAGCAGCGTCGCTTCGATCGCATGTCTGAGCCTGTGTGCGGACGACGGCAGATGCCGATAGATTTCCGACAGGTCGTCGAGCCCATAATCGGGCAGATGCGCAAGCCCGTTGCGGCGACTGTTCAGGATGCGCTGGATGTTGTCCCGCACCGAGAAGAAGGTCTGCGTCGCAGCGTCGTGGTCGTCGATCCGTGCGCCGTTTGCAAAGTGTCCCGTCACCGCTTCGAAGAGTCCTGGTCCGCCGCGTGTCATGCCGCCACCTCGGGCGCGTCATCGAAATCAACGGCGATGCCGCCTTCTGCCGAAAACGCGAGGACGATTCGCGCCGGCAATTGCTGCTTCGCGACGCGCTCCAGCAGTTCACGCGAAAGCACCGGCAGGATCTGCTGATCGAGCAGGCTGTCGATGTTGCGCGCGCCGGAGTCGGGCAGCAGGCACGCCCGCACGAGTTCGGCGACCAGCGCATCGTCGCACGCGAGCGGCACGCCGAAGCGTCGCTCGATCCGTTGCGCGACCCTGTCGAGTTTCATCCGGACGATTTCTCCCAGTGCACCAGACGAGAGCTGCCGGTACACCACGGTCTGAAAGCGGGCGAGCAGCGCCGGCTGGAAATGCTCGACCAGCATCGGCCGGATCGCTTCCATCAGCATGGCGCTGGTCACATCGCCGCCGGCTTCGGCCACCGCTTCAGTGGCGGCCATGATCTGCTCGCTACCGAGGTTGGACGTCATCACGATGACGGTGTTGCGGAAATCGATCATCCGGCCTTCGCCATCGCGCATGAAGCCGCGGTCGAACACCTGGTAAAACAGGTTCAGCACATCGCGGTGAGCTTTTTCGACTTCGTCGAGCAGGATCACGCTATACGGGCGCTGACGCACTGCTTCGGTCAGCACGCCACCCTGGCCATAACCGACGTAGCCGGGCGGCGAGCCCTTCAGTTGCGACACCGTGTGCGCTTCCTGGTACTCCGACAGGTTGATCGTGACGAGCGAGCGTTCGCCGCCGAACATCAGGTCCGCCAGCGCGCGGGCTGTTTCTGTTTTGCCGACTCCCGAGGGACCGGCCAGCAGGAATACGCCGAGCGGCGCTTCGTCGGATTTGAGGCCGGCCTTCGCCGCCCGCAGGCTTTTGCCGACCGCCGCGAGCGCGTCGTCCTGGCCCACCACGATGCGTCTGAGCCGCGCTTCCAGGTCGAGCAGCGTGGCCAGTTCATCTTCGAGCAGGCTGCCCACCTGCACGCCGGTCCAGTCGGCGATCACGCGCGCAATCGCGGCTTCATCGACTTCCGCCTGGATCAGCGTATCGGCGCCATAGCCGGCGAGCTTGTCGTGAGCGATCCTGATCTCCTGCTGGAGATCGCGTCGCTCGGACTCGTCGATTGCGGCGTGCCACTTTTCGCGCAGCGCGACGAGCGTGCTGACGGCGGCTTTCTGGTCTGCATAGGCCTGCTCCAGTGCGTGAAGTTCGCGCGCGAGGACGGTCAGGCGCGCGTCGATAGTAGCCAGCCGCTCGCCGACATCGGCGGATGTCGCGCCTTGATCGTCGATCAGCGCCGCACGCTCGACGTCGAGCGCGGCCCGCTCCGCATGACAGGCGGAAATCGCCACGGGCGTCGCGTCGGTGCTCATGCGCACGCGCGCGGCCGCTGTGTCGAGCAGGTCGACGGCCTTGTCGGGCAACTGGCGGCCCGTCAGATAGCGGCGCGACAGACGCACCGCTGCACTGACCGCGGCGTCGGTGATGTGCACGTCGTGGTGTTGTGCGTAGCGCTCCTTCAGGCCGCGCAACATCAGGCAGGCGTTGTCGTCGTCGGGCTCGTCGACCTTGACCATCTGGAAGCGGCGCTCCAGCGCCGCGTCGCGCTCAAAGTACTGCTTGTATTCGGACCAGGTGGTCGCCGCGATCGTGCGCAACTCGCCGCGCGCCAGCGCCGGCTTCAGCAGGTTCGCCGCATCGGCGCCGCCCGCGGTGTTGCCTGCGCCGATCAGTGTATGGGCCTCGTCGATGAACAGCAGCACCGGCGTCGGCGCTTGCTGGACCGCTTCGATCACGTTCTTCAGGCGCTGCTCGAACTCGCCTTTGACGCCGGCGCCCGCTTGCAGCAAACCAAGATCGAGCGTGAGAACGCTGACATCGCGGATCACCGCGGGCACGTCGCCCTCGGCGATCTTTAGCGCGAGTCCTTCGACCAGCGCGGTCTTGCCGACGCCCGGTTCGCCGACGAGAATCGGATTGTTCTTGCGCCTGCGCGCGAGGATGTCGACCATCTGCCGGATCTCGACATCACGTCCGAACACCGGGTCGATCCTGCCTTCGCGCGCTTTCTGGGTAATGTCGATGGTGAAGCGCTTGAGCGCTTCCGATACCGGTTGAGCGAGCCCGTTCCCGCGCGCCGATGTTGCGGATGGCGGCGGTTTCGTTTCACCGGTGGTGGTGTTTTCGTCCGGGCGTGAAATCACGCAATCCTGCGCGTCGGTCTCGACGATCGGCGCTTCGATGGAGGTCCAGTTGAGTTCGGGCGTGAGGCGCTCGATCTGCGTCGCGGACACGGACAGCAACGCCCACGCATCGGGCGCGCGCAGCAGATGCGGCGCGTCGGCGAGCGCGGCCAGCAGGTGAGCGGAGCGGATCGACGGCGAGCCCTCTTCGAGCGACGCGCGCATCCACGCGGCTTCGAGCAACTGGGCGAGGCGCTGCGACAGTCCGGGTTTGGCGCGCAAGTCATGCGGCAGACGATCGATCGCGTGCAGCAGGCCGTTCCAGATACCGTCCATGTCGAGTTCATAACGGCGCACGATCGCGACAAGGTCGCCTTCGCCCAGTTCAAGCAGCTTGATCAGCCAGTGTTCGACCTCGATATCACGATGGGCGCGTGTCTCGCACAAACTCGCCGCATCGGCGAGCGCGCGGGCGCAATGATCGTTGAGACGGCGCAGGAACGGGGAGAGGTCGCGATGGGTCATGGCGGAAAGCGGCAGGAAAAAGCGCGGAAAAGAAGCACCGGTCCACGCTGCGCGGACCGGCGAAGAGCGGCTGGCTCCCGACTAGTTCAGGAGATCAGCAGGACACATGCCAGCCTTGGGGTGAAGCGCTATTACGAGCGCTCGTTCCACGTGTCGGTGTGGATGATGTTGCCGTCCTTGTACGACCACGTGATCTTCTCGTAGCGCAGCTGCACTTCTTCGAGGTGGTTGTGCTTTTCGTACGCCGGGTTCTTGATGTCCAGCATCTTCGGATTCACCGCCACGACCTTCACGTTGTCGAGCCTGGTGTTGAAGTATTCCTTTTCCTTGCCCGCGTCGTCGATCTTGTACCACTTGATTTCGATCGACTTCAGCGTCTGGCCGCTCGTCACCGCCTTGTACAGATACCAGTTGCTGCTCGAGTACTTCACGTTCCCCGAGAAATTCATGTTCGTCGACCTGCTCGGTCTGGACATGCAGGCCATCGCGCAGGACGCGCCGTATTTCGACGTCGAGGTGGTGCTCGAGAAAACCTATCCGGACGACATGCGCTTCTCGGCCGATAACGTGCGTCTCTTCTGCACTCCGATCATCAACCTGTTCCAGCTGGAAGCGGACCCGATCATCGCGACACAGTTCGAAACCGAATACCGCGTGCACGCGATCGAGCAGTACGGCGACCATGTCGACGTCTATTCGGTCGATACCGTGCAGGGCTTCGAGGCGGGATCGGGCCGGCGCTTCGAATACGCGCCGTTCGCGTCGTTCCGTCATCGCGGCGGCATGTTGCGCCATGAAATGCCCGAGCGTTATTTCCATACGCGCGTGCGGAGCGGACCGTCGGGGCGCTTCGATACGTGGGTCGTGCTGGGCGGCCACGCATGGGAGCAGCAGGTGACGCTGCCGAAGGAAACGCTGTCGCTGTCGGTGACGGGCACCAACGGAATGCTGCCACGCAAGGGCCTGCGCGAAGCGGGCATCACGCGGATGCGCAGCGGCTTCACCAACATCGGCTCGGTGCGCAACCTGACCGCACCGACGCTGCCGGTCTATCCGCCGACCGGCGACCGTTTCCAGTGGCGCGTGCTGTCGCATCTCGCGCCGAACTATCTGTCGCTGCTGAACCCGGAAATCCTGCGCGGCTCGCTGGCGCTGTACGACTGGACCGAGGGCGAGCTGAACAAACGCCGTATCGACGCGATCACCGACGTGAAGCACCGGCTGCTGCAGAAGCTCGTGAAGGGCGGGCTGCAACGCGGCGTCGAGATCGAGGTGACCCTCGACAGCAACCAGTTTGCCGGCGACGGCGACGTCGAACTGTTCGGCGGAATGCTGAACCGTTTCCTTGGGCTGTACGCCACGCTGAACCTGTTCACGAAGCTCGTGGTCGTATCGCAGCCGACCGGTCGCCGGATCGAATGGCCTGATACGAAGGGTGAAGGAGCACCGTTTTGAACGCACCGTGCAGGCAGTTTCCGTCCTGCGCGGACCGCGCGCTGCTGCCGGAATTGCTCAATGACGCCGCGCGGATGAATTTCTTCCGCTTCTGCGAGCTGATCGAGCTGGCCGCGCCGGACAAGCCGCCGCTGGGCACCTCTGATTCGTCTTCTTCAGAGCCGGTGCGATTCCGCTCACGGGCACGGCTTGGGTTTCCGAACCGCGAGATCGATGCGGTGGAATACGACCCGGACAATCCGTCGGCGCCGCCGGCGGTACGCACGACGTTTCTCGGCCTGTATGGCGTCGACGCGCGCATGCCGTCGTACTTCGTCGATGAGGTCGCGCAGAACCGTGACGGTGCCGAGCCGATGGCGGGCTTTCTCGATCTGTTTCACCACCGGGTCGTCACGCAGTACTACCGGGTGTGGCGCAAGTACCGCTATCCGGCGGGTTTCAGAAGCGGCGGCACCGATGAGATTTCGCGCTACCTGCTGAGCTTCGCAGGGCTCGGCTTCGGCGCGCCGGAGATCGCGCAGGCGGTCGGCCCGCGCAAGCTGCTGTCGATGCTCGGGCTCGCGGGCCAGAAAACGCGCACGGCCGAAGGACTGGCGGGCGTGCTGCAGCATGCGGTGCCGGACGCCCGGATCACGGTGGAAGAGTTCTATCCGGTCTGGATCCGCGCCGAGGGTGACACGCCGGGTGCGTTGGGAGCATTAGGAGAGGGCTGCCTGCTGGGCCGCGGATTTTACGACCGCGCGAATACGGTGCGCGTGGTTATCACTCCGACCACCCGCGAGTCGGTGCTCGGGCTGATGCCAGGGCGGGCCAATCACCGCGAGCTCATGGCGCTACTGCGCTTTTACCTTGGCTACGAGGCACGGGCGCATCTGGAAATGCACGTGAGTCCGGAACTGATGCCAGCCCCGCAGTTGAATTCGGATCAGGTCAGTCTGGGTTTCACGACCCAGTTGCCGCAATCCCGCACGCGCGAAGTGGCAACCACGGTCACGCGTGTGCAGTTGGGCGAGTGGACAGGCGGCAGCGACCCCTACGCGAGCCGGGCGCGCGCGGCGCAATGAGACGGGCTCCGGACAGCAATCAATGGATATGGACTACAAAGAGGATCAACAGAATGATGCGACAGCTTCGAACGGGCGCGGCCGTGTTGGCCACCCTTACCGTCGCAGGATGCGGGGTCGGGCAGGCGGTCAAGGACGGCACGGTGGACGCCGCGAAATGGGCGTTCACGACGCAGGTGAAGACCATGAACGTGGACCTCGTCAGCCGGTCGTCATTAAACGCAAACGGCGCTGGACAGTCGTTGTCGACGGTGGTGCGGATCTATCAGCTGAAGACATCGCAGACGTTCCAGCAACTGGACTACGCGCAGTTGCAGATGAATGACATCGATGCGCTGAAGGCCGATCTGCTGGCGACGAAAGATGTCGTGTTGCGTCCCGATGCGAGTGCGAGCATCAGCGAGCCGATGAATGAGAATGCGGAGTATGTCGGCGTGGTCGCGTTCTTCCGCAACGCCGGCAAGGACGCGACGTGGAAGCTGGTGATTCCGAAGAAGCAGTGGAAGAAAACGGACCCGGTGAAGATCGAGGCGCGTGACAACACGCTGACTCTCGTCGGCGCGACGGATGACACGATCAAGCGCAACGCGCCGCAGCAAAGCGTTCCGAATCCGCCGAAGCCCAAGCTACCGGTGGTGACCGAGTATGGGACGCAGGCGGGATAGTTGGCTGACGGGATCGGATTGGCAATCACGCGACGACCGTGAAATCGGTTTAAGCCGTTGTAACGGTGGTCGGAGTTAAGCGAAGTCCACCCCAGACTGCTCAGCAACTTCTCGCCGACCATAGAGCACACCCTGTGCGCGGTGGTCGGCGGAAGGTCCTCTGCGCAGCCAGTCTTCCGGGCGGTGCCTCACGAGCCTCGCTCGAAGAAGCGTCGGCCGGTCCCGCGGTGATCGGGTCGACCGGCTCGCTCATGCTATATCTCAATAGAGATTTGCGCCGCGATGGACTAACCTCTGAACGGGCGAGGTAATCAGAGCGCCATGGTCGTTCCAGGGGAGGCGATATGAAGCACTGTGGATTTGCCTGGGTTATCGTTGGGCCTGGCTGCGCCGCAATCAGCCCGGTTGCGCAAGCCGATCCGCCCCCAGACATCGCACCAAAACTGGCAACCATCGGACGCGTGATCGACCCTGGTGTGACGGGTGCGCTCTACGCGCCTCAGTTGAAAGCTCAGTCCTATGCGGGCGTACGTGTTACGCGAGACCTGAGCTATGGGCCGGACGACAAGCAACGTCTCGACACGTTCGTACCCGAAGCCGCTCCATCGTTGCCGCGCGCCGTGATGATCTTCGTGCACGGCGGCGGCTATGTGCGCGGCGACAAGCATGCGCCCGACAGCCCGTTCTACGACAACATCATGCTCTGGGCCGCGAATCATGGGATGGTCGGAGTGAATGTGAACTATCGGCTGGCTCCTCAAAGCCACTGGCCATCGGGCGCGGAAGATCTGGGGCTCGCGGTACGCTGGGTGCAACAGAACATCGCGGCGCAAGGCGGCGCTCCATCGCGGATATTCCTGGTCGGCCATTCGTCCGGGGCGTCGCACGTAGCCAGCTATGTCGCGCAGCCGCGCTTTTACGGACCCCAGGGCGTCGGGCTGGTGGGCATCGCCCTGATATCGCCCGGCATCATCGATCCAGCAAGCGCCAAAGGACCGGTGCGCGACGCATACTTCGGCGAAGACGCAAGTGTGTATGCGCAACGCTCGTCGCTGCCCGGCATGTTGAGCACGCCGTTGCCGATCATGGTGACAATGGCCGAGTTCGATCCGCCCGAAATTGAGGGTTACGCGACGCAACTGAGGGGGGCGCTATGCGATGCAAAGCGCTGCCCGACGTGGGCACGCTTCGCGGGACACAATCACATGTCCGTGGTTGACTCGTTCAACACCGCCGATGATGAAGTCAGCGCGGCGTTGCTCGCATTCATCCAGGCGAGCCGATAGCGCTTTACTTGTAGCGACCTGCATCAGCCCGCTCCTGCCTGCTTTTGGCTGTCTCACGGGCATGCCTGCGGATGCGGGGCCGGCGGCATCAGTCTTGAGACATTCAATTCCCTGAGCCTTCCGCTTTACCAACAGCTCAGCTTTCGCTGAAGAGCCATCCTGCCTGGAATCGGGCACGAAGCTGGCACCCGACGCCAACAGCACGCAGAGCGGCTTCTTGATGCCTTGTCCGACGTGGCGGCCGGACAGACGCCTATATTCGTCGCCGCGCCCGTGCCTGATTGATTTCAGGCGTGACCAGCACGAACGGCCGAAATCCGCAACATAGTCGGCATTCAGTGCCGCTTAACGAGCGGCCGAGACGGGTCGCTCGCGGCCGGTCGCATCCGACTCGGTCGTCGTACCGACGTAACCGCTTTCGCCAGCTCCGCGCCAAAGAAGCGGTTGACGTTCGCCAGCACAACGCCTGTGTCCGACTTCGGGAATGCCTCCGTCGCTACATAAACGGGCCGCCATGCCGCTCGCGCGGGCCGGGTAATACGTTGAGCCGGGCGTCGGCACGAAGCGTTCAACCAACTCGGAACAGAAGTGAAAGACAGCGCGGGCCTCACGAAGCCGCCGCGTTAGCGCTGTCTGTCTATCTGCGCCCGCACTTTCGTTCATCGGGAAATCGGACGGCGAACAACATCGCGTTTTGCCCTTTCGTCAGGTCGCGTCTCCTCACCGGTTGAATCCGCACCGAAGAGCGGCCAGCGCTCAAGAAATGCGCAGGCCGAGAGAAATAGCTGGCGGTTCCAGGAAGTACCGCTTCGGCGCGCGCCGCGCCGCCGGAAGAATGACTGCCTTGTCACTGGCGCGGAGTGTGCGGGAACACAGATTCCAGATGCGCCACGACCCCCTCCAAGCCAGGAGACCCGCTTAAAAGCTAGCGGTGTGAGCCCGCTTTCTTTGCTTACTTTCTTTGCGGCGGCAAAGAAAGTGAGTGCCGCCCCGCACAGGGGCAACGCCAATAGACCACCATGAATTCAAGGAAAGCGGAAAGGCCAACACCAGAAGAACACAGCCCGAAACCGCCAGACAACCAAAAAAGCCCGACCCCCGCCGGGGCATATAATGACGCACGACCTGCCGCCCCTCCCAAAAAATGCCCGATCTGCTAGCCAATCTCAACCCCGAACAACACGCCGCCGTCACGCTCCCCAACGAGCCCGCGCTCATTCTTGCCGGCGCGGGCAGCGGCAAAACCCGCGTCCTGATCACGCGCATCGCGTGGCTCATCCAGCATGGTCTGGCGTCGCCCGCCACGATTCTGGCGGTGACCTTCACCAACAAGGCCGCCCGCGAAATGATGTCGCGTCTGTCGGCGCTGCTGCCAATCGACACGCGCGGCATGTGGATCGGCACCTTCCACGGTTTGTGCAACCGGATGCTGCGCGCGCATCATCGCGACGCGGGGCTGCCCGCGACCTTCCAGATTCTCGACACCGCCGACCAGCTGTCCGCGCTCAAGCGTCTGATGAAGGGCCTCAACATCGACGACGAAAAGTACCCGGCGAAGAACCTCCAGTACTTCATCAACAACGCGAAGGAACAGGGGCTGCGGCCGAAAGACGTCGACGCCACCGACAACTTCAACCGCAAATTCGTCGAGCTTTACGAAGCCTACGACCAGCAATGCCAGCGTGAAGGCGTGGTCGACTTTCCGGAACTGCTGCTGCGCTGCTACGAGCTGCTCGCGCACAATCCGCCGCTGCGCGCGCACTACCAGGCGCGCTTCCGGCACATCCTGGTCGACGAGTTCCAGGACACCAACAAGCTGCAATACGCGTGGCTCAAGCTGCTGGCGGGCCAGACCAATTCGATCTTCGCGGTCGGCGACGACGACCAGTCGATCTACGCGTTCCGTGGTGCGAACGTCGGCAACATGCGCGACTTCGAACACGAGTTCAACGTCCGCCACCTGATCAAGCTCGAACAGAACTACCGCTCGCACGGCCATATTCTCGACGCCGCCAATCAGTTGATCGCCAACAACTCGCGGCGCCTCGGCAAGAATCTGCGCACCGACGCCGGTCACGGTGAACCGGTGCGCGTCTACGAGTCCGCGACCGATTCGCAGGAAGCCAGCTGGATCGTCGAGGAAATCAAGGCGCTGATCAGCACCGGCACGTCGCGCAGTGAGATCGCGATCCTCTACCGCAGTAATGCGCAGTCGCGCACGATCGAACATACGCTGGTCAACGCGGGCATCGCGTATCGCGTGTACGGGGGCTTGCGCTTTTTCGAGCGTCAGGAAGTCAAGCACGCGCTGGCCTATCTGCGTCTGATCGACAATCCGAACGACGACACCGCGTTCGCACGCGTCGTCAATTTCCCGACGCGCGGCATCGGCGCGCGTTCGATCGAGCAACTCGCGGACGCGGCGCGTCTGTACAACTGCTCGATGGCCGCGGCGATTCCGTATGTCGCGGGCAAGGCCGGCTCGAGCCTCGCGGGCTTCGCGAATCTGGTCGGCAAGATGCGCGCGGAAACGCAGCAGATGAGCCTGCCCGAAACCGTCGAGTACGTGGTCCGCGCGAGCGGTCTCGCGGACTTCTACCAGAACGAGCGCGAAGGCCAGGACCGGCTGGAAAACTTGCAGGAACTGGTCAACGCGGCCGCCGCGTTCGTCAGCGAAGAGGGCTACGGGATGGATACGCCGGCGCGCTCGATTCCGCTACGCCCGGGCGCGACCGCCGCGCCCGAACTGGCGGTCGCCACCGACGATCCGAATACCGTCGTGCTGGACGCGCCCGGCCTCGCCGATCCGGCGCAAAACCCGGACACGATGACGCCGCTCGCCGGCTTCCTGTCGCATGCGTCGCTCGAAGCGGGCGACAACCAGGCGCAAGCCGGCCAGGAAGCGGTGCAGCTGATGACGGTGCACGCGGCCAAGGGGCTGGAGTTCACGGCGGTGTTCATCACCGGTCTCGAAGAGGGGCTGTTCCCGCACGAGAACAGCGCGATGGAATCGGACGGCCTGGAGGAAGAGCGGCGCCTGATGTACGTGGCGATCACGCGGGCGAAGGAGCGTTTGTATCTGTCGTTCGCGCAGAGCCGGATGTTGCACGGCCAGACCCGCTACAACATTCGTTCGCGCTTCTTCGACGAATTGCCGCAGGAAACGCTCAAGTGGCTCACGCCGAAGATCGAGGCGGGCGCGCGCTGGGGCGGCCGTTCGGATAACGCGGGTTATGGGCGCGACTGGTTTGCGCGGCCGGGTTATACGGGTCCGGCATCGTCGACGCCGGCGCCTTTGCCGGCATTCGCGAATGAACAGCGTGCGGCGGAGACGGGTTTCCGCGTCGGGCAGCAGGTGTTTCATACCAAGTTCGGCGAAGGCACGATTACCGCGCTCGAAGGTGGCGGCACTGACGCGAAAGCGCAGGTCAAATTCAAGCGGCACGGCGAGAAGTGGTTGGCGCTCGCGGTTGCGAAACTGCAGGCGGTGGAATGAGCGCGGACGGAGTGGGTGCGGACGGAGTGGGTGCGGGTGACGCGGGTATGACTGGCGCAAGTATGGCAGGCTCGGGCACGACCGACGCAGCGGGCAGGGCTGACTCTGACGCGATCGATATCGATCCGAACCGCAGCGGCGCGCCGGTTTCACATCGGCCGCTGGGCATTCTGGCGGCGTTGCCGCAGGAACTCGGCGATCTGATCGAAGCGATGCGCGCCGAGTCCGGCGTGCGCACGATCACGCACGGTCAGCGCGACTATCACCTCGGCACCGTCCACGGTGCGCCGTGCGTCGTCACCTTGGCGCGCGTCGGCAAAGTCGCGGCGGCGGCGACGGTCAGCGCGCTGATCCATGAGTTCGACGTCGAGTCGGTCGTGTTCACGGGCGTCGCCGGCGGTGTGGGAGCCGAGGTGCGGGTCGGCGATATCGTTGTCGCCGATGCGCTGCTGCAGCACGATCTCGACGCGTCGCCACTGTTTCCGCGTTTCGAAGTGCCTTTGCTGGGCCTGTCGCGCTTTGCCGCCGATGCGGTATTGGCCGACCGGCTCGCCGCGGCGTGCGAGCGCTTTGTCGCGGAAGAGGGCGCGGCGTCGGCGGCGCGCTTTGGCACGCGCGAACCGCGTATGCATCGCGGCTTGATTATCAGCGGCGATCAGTTCGTCGCCAGCGCGGCGGGTGTCCAGGCATTGCGCGTTGCGGTGCCGGATGCGCTCGCCGTCGAGATGGAAGGCGCGGCGATCGCGCAGGTCTGCCATGAATATGGCGTGCCGTGCGCGGTCGTGCGCACGATCTCCGATACCGCCGACGATCACGCGACGGAGTCGTTCGTGTCGTTTCTGACGGAGATCGCGGGGGCTTATTCGAACGCGATTCTGACGCGGTTTCTCGACGCGCGTAACGCGCGAGTCTGAAAACCTGAGGCATGAAGCGCGCGGCGCTGGCTGTATGGTCGGCGCGCGCTTCTCTCACGCTTTCCCCACCTCACCCAGCGCCTCGCGAACCAACTGCAACGCGGCCGGATCTTCGATGGTCGGCAGATCGCCCGGCTCGCGCCCTTCGGCGAGCGCCGCGATCGCGCGGCGTAGCAGCTTGCCCGAGCGCGTCTTCGGCAGCATCGACACCACCACCACGCGTGCCGGCCGCGCAATCGAGCCGAGCTGGCGATCGACCGTCGTCGCGAGTTCGGCTTCCAGCCGGGCGCGCTCACTGGGATCCGCATCGGGTTGCGCGCCGCGCAGCACCACGAAGGCCATCGCCACCTGACCCTTGACCGCATCCGTCACGCCGACCACCGCCACTTCCGCGACAGCCGCATGGCTCGACAACGCCTCTTCGATCTCGCGCGTGCCGAGCCGGTGGCCGGCGACGTTGATCACGTCGTCGGTGCGGCCGAGGATCGTCACGTAACCGTCTTCGTCCTGCACGCCCCAGTCGAAGGTCGAATAGGCCTGCTGGTTCGGAATGCTCGACCAGTAGGTGCTGACAAAGCGGCTGGGGTCGCCCCATACCGTCGACATGCAGCCCGGCGGCAGCGGATAGCCGAGCGTGAGCACGCCTTTTTCGCCGGGCGCACAGGCCTCGCCGGTCAGTTCGTTGCGCAAGGTCAGATTGAAACCCGCCGACGGCACGCCCGGCGAGCCGAGCTTGGTGGGCAGTGTTTCGACGCCGCGCGGAATCGCCAGCATCGGCCAGCCGGTCTCGGTCTGCCAGTAGTTGTCGATCACCGGCTTGCCGAGCGCGTCGGCGATCCACGCGGCGGTCGGTTCGTCGAGCGGCTCGCCGGCGAGGAACAACGCGCGCAGGCTCGACAGATCGGCTTTCTTCAGCAGCGCCGGATCCTGCTTCTTCAGCACGCGCAACGCGGTCGGCGCGGTGAACATCAGATTGATCTTGTGCTGTTCGACGAGGCGCCACCAGATGCCGCCGTCCGGACGGATCGGCGTGCCTTCGTACATCACGGTGGTCAGTCCCGCGATCAGCGGCGCGTAGACGATGTAGCTGTGGCCGACCACCCAGCCCACGTCCGACGCGGTGAACATCGTGTCGCCGGGCTTGCCCTGAAAGATGTGCTCCATCGATGCAGCCAGCGCCACCGCATAGCCGCCCACGTCGCGTTGCACGCCCTTCGGCTTGCCGGTCGTGCCCGACGTGTACAGCACATACGAAGGCTCGTTCGATTCGAGCCATTCGCACGGCACGTGCGCATTGAAGAACTGTTCGCGCAACGGCTCGTAGGCGACCAGGTAGCGCGCGTTCAGACGTTCGGGCGCGAGTTGCCGGTCGATCAGCAGCACGCGCGGCGTCTTGTGGGTCGCGCGCGCGAGCGCTTCGTCGATCAGCGGCGCGTAGTCGATCACCTTGCCGCCGCGCGCGCCGGCGTCGGCGGTCACGATCAGCACGGGCTTCGCGTCGTCGATGCGGGTCGCGAGATTGGGCGCCGCGAAGCCGCCGAACACCACCGAGTGAATCGCGCCCAGGCGCGCGCACGCGAGCATCGCGAACAGCGCTTCGGGGATCATCGGCAGATAGAGCAGCACGACGTCGCCGCGCTTCACGCCGAGCGAGCGCATCACCGCGGCCATCCGGTTGATCTCCGCGTGCAGCTCGGCGTACGTGTAGCGCCGCTCGATGCCGGTTTCGGTCGACACGTACACCAGCGCGTTCTGCTGCGCGCGTTCGGCCAGATGGCGGTCCACCGCGTTATGACAGAGATTCGTGCGGCCGCCGATGAACCAGCGCGCGAACGGCGGATTCGAGCGGTCGAGCACCAGCTCGAACGGCGTTTGCCAATCGATCCGCTGCGCTTCGGCGCCCCAGAAAGCCTCGGGGTTCTCGATCGAACGGCGGTGGAAGTCGCGATAGCTGGTCATCTGCGGCGATCCTTCTGCTGCGTGAGTGAACGGAGGTCGGGTCGTGCGGCCGCGTTGCGCGGCGCGAGTGCAGTATGCATTCGCACAAGGATAGAGCACGCGCGGCGTGGCGGACAACGCGGGTTCACCATGAGCGGGGACGGCGTGCGCGCCGCGTTTTACCTTGCCACGCAACAAGAAAAAAGGCGCCGCAGCGCCTTTCCCCAAGATGCAGCTTGCGAGCCGGCCAATCAGGCTTTCGCGCGCTTGCCTTCGACATCCGGCAGCAACGCCGTCAGCACGCCGATCAGCGGCAGGAATGAACAGACCTTGTAGACGAACGCGATGCTGGTGGCGTCGGCCAACTGCCCGAGCACCGCCGCGCCGATCCCGCCGAGACCGAACGCGAAACCGAAGAACAGCCCCGCAACCATCCCGACCTTGCCCGGGATCAGTTCTTGCGCATAGACGAGGATCGCCGAGAACGCCGAGGCCAGCACCACGCCGATGATCACCGTCAGCACGCCGGTCCAGAACAGGTTCGCGTACGGCAGCAGCAGCGTGAACGGCGCGACGCCGAGGATCGACACCCAGATCACATACTTGCGGCCGATCCGGTCGCCGATCGGACCGCCGATCACCGTGCCCGCCGCGACCGCCGCGAGGAACACGAACAGATGGATCTGCGCGGCTTGCACCGACAGATGGAACTTGTCGATCAGATAGAACGTGAAGTAGCTGTTGATGCTGGCAAGGTAGAAGTACTTGGAGAACACCAGCAGGACCAGCACGCCCATCGCGAGCATGACCTGACTGCGCGACAGCGTTGCGTGCGCCACGTGGCTGCGTACCTTTTTCACCGACGGATGCTGCTTGTACCAGCGGCCGATCTGCGTGAGCACGACGATCGCGACCAGCGCCGCCACCGAGAACCACGCGATGCTGCGCTGGCCGTGCGGAATCACGATCAGCGCGGCGAGCAGCGGCCCGAGCGACGAACCTGCATTGCCGCCCACCTGGAACAGCGACTGCGCGAGTCCGTGACGGCCGCCCGAGGCCATCCGCGCGACCCGCGACGATTCCGGATGGAACACCGACGATCCGCAGCCGACCAGCGCCGCGGCGACCAGCAGCACGCCGAAGCTCGGCGCGACCGACATCAGCAGCAGGCCCGCGAGCGTGAAGCCCATGCCGACCGGCAGCGAATACGGCTTCGGATGCTTGTCGGTATAGGAGCCGACGAGCGGCTGCAGCAGCGACGCGGTGATCTGGTAGGTCAGCGTGATCAGCCCGATCTGCCCGAACGACAGCGAAAAGTTGTCTTTCAGCATCGGGTAGATCGCCAGGATCAACGACTGGATCATGTCGTTGAGCAGGTGCGAAAAGCTGATCGCACCGAGCACGGAATAGACCGTGCGCTGGAGTTTGGCGGCCGGTTGTGCGGCGGGAGCGGCAGGAGTGCCGCCTGCGGCTGATGCGCCGGCGAGGGCGCCTTTATCGAGGCTCGTTTCCATACGCTAGATGAGAGAGAAAAGACGGTGGCAAGTGAGGATTCAGCAGTTGCCGGTGGGTCGCGCGTTGCGCTTGGGCGGGCTGCGGCATTTCGACGCGACTTCCGGCGTTTTCAGTCGTTGGTCGAAGTTTAATGTGGCTTGAGTGAATTGTAAGGACAAGTTTTGTCGCGAATCAGACAAAGGGACGCATGCGTGGAAGCCGCCGATGCTTCCAAACCGGGAATCGGCTGCACCACCCCTGTGCCCATCACCGATTGTCAAGTCCTGACCACGCGCCGCGGTCAAGTCGTCCGATAAATACCGCTCGGGGATTTTGGCCATGTATAAACGGTCGCGGGCGCGAAGCTTACAAAGCGGCGCGTCAAGGACCGGGCGACACGCGGCCGGCATGCGCGAGCGGCATTAAAGATCGCAGACGTTGCTGCCGTCAACCCGGAGAGATAAGCGGCAATGCCGGAACCGACCTTTCCGGCAGGCCTATATGTGGGGACGGGGAATATGAAAGCAGTTTCGCGAGGCAATCAGCAGGGCGCGGGGTTCCTGGCGCAAGGACAGGCGGCTGGCACGACGCCGTCGCGTGGACCGGGCGGCCGCTCGTGTGCCGTGAAGCTCAAGGGCTTGTCGGTGAAGGCGACGTTGCGCGTCGCGTTCGCGGTGCTGCTGATCGGCACGCTGCTGATCGGCGTGTTCTCGCTCGCGCAGATCAGCCGTCTGAATGCGTCCGCGCAATCCATCTACGATCAGGGCCACGTCGCGAGCCGCGCCGCCGAAGAAGCGCGCGGCTACATGTTGCGCGCGAGCCGCGCGCAAAAGATGCTGCTGACCGCGACCACCGCGAAGGAGCGCGACGAACTCGGCGCCGACATCGACAAGGGTTTGAGCGGTCTCGCCGCGCAACTCGGCACGCTGCAACAGTACGTCGACACCTCCGACGCGAAGGCGGTCGAGCAGCAGAAGGCGTTTGCCGCCGCGATCACGGTGTGGAGCGGCCACCTGCGCGACTTCGTGACGCTCGTGAAAGCGCAGCCGCTCGACCTGTCGCAAATGAACTGGCAGGTCGGCACGCAGGACGTGTCGTTGCTGGTCGAAACCGCCAAGCTCGAAAAGCTCGTCGACGAACTCGTCGCGCAGCGCGGCACCGCCGCGAAGGCGACCATCGACGCGTCGGGTTTCATCTACCAGTCGTCGTTCGTGATGCTCGCGGCGATGACGGTCGCGCTGATCGCGCTGGCGTTCGGCATCAGCGAGTGGGTGGTGCGGCGTCTGGCCGGCCAGCTCGGCGGCGAGCCGGCGTACGCGAAGGAAATCGCCAGCCGGATCGCGGCGGGCGATCTGTCGAACCAGATCGCGCTGGGCCGCAAGGACAAGTCGAGCATGCTGTTCGCGCTGCACGACATGCAGAGCGGACTCGCGACGACGGTCTCCGACATCGCGTCGAGCGCGGACGCGATCGCGACCGCGTCAGGCCAGATCTCGATGGGCAACCTGGACCTGTCGCAGCGTACCGAGCAACAGGCGATGGCGCTCGAGCGCACCGCGAGCAGCATGGAGCAGTTGACCTCGACGGTGCGCCAGAACGCCGACAACGCGAAGCAGGCGAGCACGCTCGCCAACAACGCGTCGGAGATCGCCGAGAAGGGCGGCGCGGTGGTGAGCCGCGTGGTCGCAACGATGAACGACATCAACGACAGCGCGCGCAGTATCGGCGACATCATCGGCGTGATCGAGGGGATTGCGTTTCAGACCAACATTCTGGCGTTGAACGCGGCGGTCGAGGCGGCGCGCGCCGGCGAGGAAGGCCGCGGGTTTTCGGTGGTCGCCGCCGAGGTGCGCAACCTGGCGCAGCGCAGCGCCGCTGCCGCGAAGGAGATCAAAGGCTTGATCAATGCGTCGGTCGAACGGGTGAGCAACGGCTCGACGCTGGCCCAGGACGCCGGGCAGACGATGGATGAAGTGGTCAAGGCGGTGAAGCGCGTCACCGACATCATGGGCGAGATTTCGGCGGCCTCGTCCGAGCAGAGCGCCGGCATCGAGGAGATCAACCTCGCGGTCACGCAGATGGATTCGGGCACGCAGCAAAATGCCGCGCTGGTGGAGCAGGCCACCGCCGCGGCCCGATCGCTGGACGATCAGGCGCGCGGGCTGAAGGCGATGGTCGGGAAATTCAGGCTGTAAGCGGGTTGGATTGCACGGCGCTGATCGTTCGCGCGTTGTCCATCTGCTTGCGCGCATGGACAACGCAGCGCCGCTTGACGCGATCCATCGGCCTCGTCAGCTCGACTTGGCGGCGTCAGGCTTCACGACCACCGTGCAGGTAATCCCCGCGGCCAGCACGACATCATCCGGCACGGCATCGATCTTCACGCGCACCGGCACACGCTGCGCGAGGCGCACCCAGTTGAAGGTCGGATTCACGTCCGCGAGCAGTTCACGGCTCTCCGGATTGTCGCGATCGTAGATGCCGCGCGAGATGCTCTCGACGTGACCCTGCAGCGTGCCGCCGCTCATCAGCCGGACTTCCGCCTTGTCGCCGATGCGAACGTGCGGCAGCTTGGTTTCCTCGAAGTACCCGTAGACCCAGAACGAGTGGCTGTCGACGATCGCCAGCTTGGCGGCGCCGGCGGTTGCATAGTCGCCGCGGAACACGCTCAGGTTCGTCACATAGCCGTCGACCGGCGACACCACGCGGGTGCGCGCCAGGTTCAGCTTCGCGGCATCGAGCGCGGCCAGCGCCTGCTGATACGAAGCCTCGGCGGCGGACGCCGTGTGCGTCGCGTTCTCGCGGCTTTCCTTCGACACCACCAGCGCATCCATATCGGCGCGCCGTTGCGCGTCGTCGCGCTTCATCGTCAACTCGGCCTTGCGGGCGGCCACCGCCGCCTGCGCCTGTTCGACCGCGATCTGGTAGTGCGACGGATCGATCTGCATCAACAGGTCGCCCTTCTTCACCAACTGGTTGTCCTTCACCGGCAGATCGACGACCGCGCCGGAGACGTCCGGCGCGACATTCACGATCTCGGCGCGCACGCGCCCGTCGCGGGTCCACGGTTCATCCATGTAATGAACCCACAACACGCGTCCAATCAAGATCGCGACGATAAAAATAATGGCTGTCGCGACGAAGCCAACGATATTTCGGATGGTCATGTTTCGACTCTGATCAACGATAAACGGCGAGACCCAGCAGGCCGCACACACAGACGAGCAAGCTGGCCCGGAACAGGGAGGGATGCCACACCACGCGATACAGGCCCGTATAGGCGATCACGCGGTCCAGCACCCAGGTAAGCGCGGCGCCCGCGATGAACAGCAGCACGATGGCCGGCATGTAGGCATCGAGGATGGCGATATCACGTGGCATGAAGAACTCCTTCTGACGCGTTGGCAGATCCGCTCATCAACGGTTCGAGCGGCGATTGCGGATCGAGCAGCGCGGTACGAATGAAATGCAGTTGACTCAGGATGCGCTGCAGTTGATGGCGCTCTTCACGCGGCGGCGTGAACGTGACCAGCATCTGCTGGAGCGTGGCAATCGCGTCGGTAGTCGCTGCGAGCGCCCGGTCGAAGCGGTCCTCGCGCGGCCGCTCGAACAGCGCGCTCAGCGCATCGCCCATGCTTCGCAGCGCGATGCGCCACGGCATCGACGACGCATAGCGGGCGTCGGCGGGCAGCGTCGCCACTTCGCGGCGCAGGTCGATCACCGCATTGCCTACTTCGAGCACCGAGAACAGCCAGCGCAACGTGTCGCGTTTGAGTTCGGGCTCGTTTTGCGCGAGCGAGTTGATCTGGAACATCAGATCGCGCGCGCCGCTTTCGAAACGCGAACGCACCCGCCGCAGGCCCGCGCGGCTCGCCAGCACCACCTGGCGGCGCAAGTCCACCAGCAGGCGGTTGCGCAGCCATGGCGTGGACGGCGGCAGCAACACCGCGAACGCGATCGACGACACCAGCATCGACAGCACCAGCGCCAGCGCATCGTTCATGAACGCGCTCGGGTCGTAGTGCATCAGGTTGTCCGGGCCGGCCAGAAAACAGAAGAAGATGCAGTAGCCGATACCGTAGCCAGCCAGCAGCGGGCGCATGGTCATGAACACGCCGAGCAGCAGGAACGGCGCGAGCGCCGCGCACAGCATCACGAAGCCGTCGATGTGCGGAAACACGCCGTACACCGCGATCATGCCCATCAGCGTTGCGACCAGCGTGCCGCCGGCCATCTGGAACGCGGTGCGCTTCGGATTCGGCGACGACGACGCCAGCGCGCACACCGCCGCGGCGTTCAGCGTCAAGGTCGAGCCGCTCGGCCACGCGGTCGCGATCCAGAACGCGCCGAGCACCATCATCACGATGGTGGCGCGCAAGCCCGCGACACCCGCCGCGATCGCGTTCGTCTTCGGTTCGTAACGTTCTATCCAGCGTTCGCGCGCATGCGTGTCGACGGCCAGCGACGCGTAGGTGGCCGCGTACGCATGCAGCTCGTCGATGAAGCGGTACAGCAGTTCGGCGCCGGTATCGAAGTCGAGCAGCGGCGCATCGGCATGCGTCTCCAGTTCGGCGCGCGTCGCGCGCACGCGCTTGGGCAACGCGGTCTTGTACGCGTCGAGTTGCGCGGCGGCGTGCTCGGCATCGGCGGCGCTCAGCACCGGTTCGCCGGACTTCGCGAGCAGCGGGGCGATCTCCTTGAAGTACGGATCGAGCGCGGCGATGGCGTCGCGCGCGCCGCTCGTGTCGGTCGCGCGCAGCCGGTTCATCAACTGATGCAGCGCGTGAAAGCGCGTCGACGCGGTCATGAACTCGCTGTTCAGACGCGCGAGACGGCCGCCGCGCATCCGCGAATCGTGGCCTTCGAACACGGCCACGCTGCGCGCCGCTTCGAAGCCGACGATGTCGGCGACAAAGCGCGCATTGCTTGCTTCGATCTGCGCGCGGTCGTTGCGGCCGGCCAGCGACGCCGACACGTACTCGACGAAGGCCGAGAAGCGCGCCCGCACGGTGCTGCGCATCTGCAAGCCGGCGAACTGCGGAAACACGAGGCCGCTCACCGCGCCCGCGCAGACGATGCCGAGCACCACTTCGGCGACCCGCGTGAGCGCGCTCAGAAACGCGCCGTCCGGATGCTGCGAGGCGGGAATGCCGATCAGCGCGGCGGTGTAGCCGGCCAGCACGAAACCGTACGAGCGGAAGTTGCGGTTGCGCGCGGCGCCCGCGGTGCAGATGCCGACCCAGATCGCCGTCGACGCGATGAACAGCTCCGGCTGCTGCGCGAACAGGCCGATCAGCGCGAGCATCACGACGAGGCCGACGAGGGTGCCGCAGATCCGATAGAAGCTCTTCGCGAACACCATGCCGCTTTGCGGCTGCATCACGATGAACACGGTGGTCATCGCGGTGCGCGGCTGCGGCAGATCGAGCTTCATCGCGATGCCGAGCGCGAGAAAAGAGGCGGCGAGCGCCTTGAAGATGTAGACCCACGTGAAGCCGTCGGTGCGCGCCCATTCGGCGGCGGCCGTGCATAACGAGGCGAACGACGCGGAACGCGCGGTGGAAGAGGGAGACGCTGACATGGCCGGCTTCCTCACTCAGCCGCCGGCGCGCCGGCGGTGGCGCGCGGCGTGGTGGCAGCGGTGCTCATGCCGGTGCGGTTCGCGCGGCTGGCGGCAGCGGGCGCGGGTACGGCGGTGTCCGCGTGGCTGGCCGAACCTGCTTGCGCCGGGACGTTTGAAGGGGCTGCCGGTTTGGCAGCGGCGTGGTCGGCGGCGGCAGCGGCAGCGGCGTTGTTCTTACCCTTGCCATGCGCCGGCAGCGTTTCGTTTTCCTGCGGACCATTGGCCGGCTCGTCGAGCCCGCCGCCCAGCGCCGTGACCAGCGACGCATGCGCGCCGAGCCGCTCGGCCTGGATCTTCGCGACGCCTTCCTGCGCGCGCAGCAACTGGTTCTGCGCGACCAGCACGTTCAGATACTCGGTCAGGCCGCGCCGATAACCTTCGCGCGAGAGCTCATAGCTCTTGCGGGCCGCCGCGACCGAACGGTCGGCGTCGTCGGCCTGGGTGGCGAGCGAGCGGATGCGGATCACCTGATCGGAGATATCCTTCAGCGCGCCGACGATCGACTGGTTGTAGCGCTCCACTGCCTCGTCGTAGCCGGCCGACGCCGCGCCGAGTTGCGAGCGCAGCCGGCCGCCGTCGAAGATCGGCAGCGACAACGCCGGACCCACGCTCCAGCTATGCGACGGACTCTTCAGAAACTGGAACAGCGGCCCCATCGCCGCATAACCGCCGATCGACGCCAGCAGGTTGATGTCCGGATAGAAGCTGGCCTTGGCGACGTCGATGCCGCGCGCCTGGGCGGCGACGGTCCAGCGCGCCGCGACCACGTCCGGCCGATGGCCGATCAGGTCCGCGGGCAAGGCGCTCGGCAAACCGGTTTGGGTGGCGAGCGACAGCGCCGGGCGCTGGATCGCGTCGCCCGCGCCCGGACCCTTGCCGGCCAGCGCGGCCAGCTGATTGCGGCCCAGCGCGATCCTTTCTTCGATCTCGTCGATCTGGCGCTCGTATTCCGGCAACGGCGTTTCGGCCTGGCTCACTTCGAGCTGCGTACCGATGCCGCCTTTCAGACGCCGGTTGGCCAGATCCACGATCTGCTGCTGTTGCTGCAAGGTGGCCTTGGCGATATCGAGCAGCGCGTAGTTCAGCGACATCTCGATGTAGGTGCGCACCACGTTGCCTTGCAGTTCGAGCTGGGCGGCGCGGGCATCAGCGGCACTGGCATGGGCGGCGTCGAGCGCGCGCCCGGCGGCGTTCTTGTCCTTGCCCCAGAAATCGAGGTGGTACGACAGGCTCAGCGTGCCGGTGTTATTCCACGTTTGCTCGCCCGCGAGCGGCCCCGAGCCGTAATACACATTGTCGGCCCACTTCTGACGCTGGATCGACAGGCTGCCGTTGACTTGCGGCGACAACGCCGAGCGGGCGACGCCCGCCATCGACATCGCCTCGCGCACGCGTGCCTGGGCGGCCGCGAGACTCGGGTTGTTCGCCTGTGCGGCTTCGATCCACTCATTGAGCTGCGGATCGTCATAGGCGCGCCACCAGTCGGCGGCCGGCCATTGGGCGTCGGCGTTGGCGGCGCGGATCGCATTGCCCGCGTCGAGTGAGGACGGCTCGATTCCACGATCTTGCGGTGCGATGCCTCCGGTACTGGCGCAGCCGGCGATTGTTAATAGGATCGTAAGAACTGCGGCTGCGGAGATCCTTTTCGGTACCGGAGACTGCACGATTTCCTCCAAAATTGACTATAGAAGCTTGTGCGTCATTATATTTTTTGATTGATTGAGGAATAACTGGTAAAGGTGCAAGGCATTCTTACGCGATATGAGACAATCGCCTTTGCTAATCGTGTAACAATCGCTCCCGATCAATCGCAACTATGTTGCACGGGACCGGGGCAAGTGCTTTGCGCTAACTCCGGATCGACAAGGAATGGTATGGATACGCTTCAAAACATGCGCGTATTTGTCCGGGTCGTCGAAGCGGGCAGCTTCACGGGTGCCGCGCAGCATCTGAATACGACCACGGCGTACGCGTCGCGCGCGGTTTCCGATCTGGAAGCGCATCTGCGCACGCGCCTCCTGAACCGGACCACGCGCCGCATCGCGCTGACCGAGGCGGGCGAGCGCTATCTGCAACGCTGCGAACAGATTCTCGCGTACGTGGATCAGGCGGAAGCCGAGGCGAGCGACGCGCACGCGCGCCCGTCCGGCAAACTGAAGGTTCACGCGATGACGAGCTTCGGCCAGCACTACGTGGTGCCGGCCGTCGGCCGCTATCAGGAGCGCTATCCGGACGTCCACATCGAACTGACGCTCGCGCAGCGCATGCCCGATCTGCTCGATGAAGGTTTCGACGTGTCGCTGACACTCGCCACCGGTCTGCCGGATTCGGGACTGGTGTCGCAGCGTCTGGGCAGCGCGTTCAGCATCGCGTGCGCGTCGCCGGCCTATCTGGAGCGGCACGGCGTGCCGCAAACGCCCGCTGACCTCGCGCGCCACACCTGTCTGCAAATGGTGACGCCGGTGTTTCCGTTCGACAAATGGACCTTCGACGGCCCGAACGGCGAGGAAACGGTCACGCTCGGCGCCACCACGTTTCAGGTGAACGTCGCCGAGGCGATGGCGGTCGCGGTGTGCAAGGGCATGGGCGTCGGGCTGATTCCGATCTATTCGGCGATCAGCGGTTTGCGTAGCGGCGAACTCGTGTGGCTGCTGCCGGAATACTCGTCGCAGGAAATGAATCTGTATGCGCTGTACCCGTCCCGGCAGTATCTGGACGCGAAAATCCGCACCTGGGTCGAATTCCTGCGCGACGAGCTGCCGGCCACGCTGGCGGCGGATGAGGAGGAGCTGCGGCAGTTCGCGCGCTCCTGAAGCGCCGCGCCGGGCCGCAGCGCGGGCGTGCGGGCGTGCTGTGAGGGTTGCGCGGGTTGACGCGGCGGTCCGCTCTCGCGTGACGGTCTGTTACAGAA
Organism: Paraburkholderia ultramafica; assembly: GCF_902859915.1. Classification (GTDB taxonomy): domain Bacteria; phylum Pseudomonadota; class Gammaproteobacteria; order Burkholderiales; family Burkholderiaceae; genus Paraburkholderia; species Paraburkholderia ultramafica. Next base: position 15,656 of record NZ_CADIKK010000030.1, on the reverse strand, counting down.
GTGCCGCGCCGCAACATTTCCTTACTTCTGGCCCGCGGTCGATTTGCTAACGTGTGGTTCATGCGCTGCCGCTTCAGCCGGACGCGCCCGGTTCGCTGCCGTTCGGCACATCGCAACAACTGAAGGACGAGGGATTCATGGATACCCATCTGATGATCGGCGTGGCCGTCATGCTTGGACTGATCGGGATCGCCGCATCGCGCGATCTGCGGCGCCGCCTGCGCGAACAGCAGCCGCAACTGGTGCCGATCAAGGTCGAACGCCCAGACTCGCAGGCTCAACGGCGCGACCGTTGAGCGTCGCCACGGCGTCCCTGCGTCTCTGCGCCTGGTTTGCGGGGCGCCGGGCCGTAGCGTAGAAGTGGTAGCTTTTTTCTTTCCGATTCTGACAGACGCGCCTGCGCCCTCAGCGCAGCGCTGCGATCAAGCCCGGCTCGTCGTTGAGCGTGCGGTTTACTTCGTGACTCACACGGTGCCAGCGAAAGCGGCCGGCGGGTAAGCAGGCGCCGCGCGCCAGTTGTTCCAGTTCGTCGAGCGGCAAGGCCGGGTCCAGCCAGCGGCGCGCCGCATCCGGCGAAAACGCCAGCGGGCGGCGGTCGTGCACGTCGACCAGACCCGCGTCGGCGCTCGCCGCCACGATCACCAATCCCATCCCTTCTGTTTGCGGCTCGGCGCCGCGTACGCTCGACAAGGCCGCCAGATACATTGGCGCGTCGGTTTTCAGATGCACGAAGTAGGGCTGGCGGTTTTTTGCGTCGGCTTGCGCCGGGCCGTTCGCGACGCCGGTTGCGGCCGCGGTTTCGATGCGCCATTCGAACCAGCCGTCCGCCGGCACCAGCACCCGGCCGGTTTTCCACAACGCCTCGAAGTAGCGCACGGTCGGCGCGGTGTCGGCGCGCGCGTTGATCGTCTGCGGCAGATGCTGCTCGCGTGCCCAGTCCGGGCAATATCCCCAGTGAATCGCACGCAGCGTTTGATCCGGATAAATCGCGAGCGGGTGGGTGCCGGGGGCCAGGTTGTAGCCGGGGCGGCGGTCGGCGGCGTCGAATAGCATCAGCGGATCGGCGAGGCCGAGATGTTTGGCGTAAAGCTGCGGATCGCGATACTGGCTGATTCGACCACACATGAGTGATCTCCGGTGACGACCTGCGTGGCGAGCTCCAGCTATTGGGCCGAGTTGGCGGATCTTGCTGGCACGTGCATCAGGCGTCGCCGGCGCGCAAGCGGTGACCGGCACCACCTGCGACCTGCACGCAGCACGCAACCTGCAACCTGCAACCTGCAACCTGCAACCTGCAACCTGCAACCTGCAACCTGCAACCTGCAACCTGCAACCTGCAACCTGCAACCTGCAACCTGCAACCTGCAACCCGCAACCCGCAACCCGCAACCTGCAACCCGCAACCCGCAACCCGCAACCCGCAACCCGCAACCCGCAACCCGCAACCCGCAACCCGCAACCCGCAACCCGCAACCGACGTCAGCGTAATGCGTCCGTTCCAGCCGCGCTATCCAGTCCGGCCCGAAGGCCGCGCTAGATCTCGACGACCTTATCCCAGGCGAATTGCGAATTTTCCCACTTGCCGGTGCGCCGGTCGAAATAGCCGCGCGGATTGCAGACCACGCGCGTGCCGTTCACCGTGTAGTCGAATGACGTGTGCGTGTGCCCGTGAATCCACAGCGCGACAGGCGCGCACACCAGCTCCGGCAAATGATTGACGAAGCCCGCCGACACCCGGTCCTGCGCGTAGCGCTCGGCGAGACTCAGCCGATGCGGCGCATGATGCGTGACGACGATCGTCTTGCCGCCGAACGGTTTGGCGAGCTCGCCTTCGAGCCACGCGCGCGCTTGCCGGTGCAGCGCGAGCGAGTCGGCGGGCGTGAAGTCGCGCGCGGCGTCGTGGGTGTCGTGCGGCCAGTTCATCTGGATCAGCCCGCGGAAGTCGAGCATGACCCGGCGCGCCGCGTCGATCGACTCGGCGAGTGTGCCAGGGTCCGCGCCATACAGTGCGAAGTCGGTCCACAGCGTGGTGCCGAGCACACGCCAGCGGCCTTGCGGGTCGATCAGCGTGGCGTTGTTCAGCACGTGGACGTTGTCGACCTGCGCGGCCGCGTCGTACAGCGCGCGTTCGAGCGCGCTGAATTCGCCGTCGTAGTACTCGTGATTGCCGGGCACATAGATCACCGGCACCGCACCGTCGAAGGTCTGCGCGGCCCAGCGCGGGCCGGCCGCATGATTGTGGATGTCGCCGGCCAGCACGATCAGATCCGCGTGCGCATGCGGGATCAGCTCGGGCTCGTCGTTCTCCAGATGCAGATCGGACAGCACTCGAATCTTCACGGCCACGACTCCTGCAAGCACCCCCGCGTGGGAGAGCGGAGGCTTCAAACGTTAGCGTAGCACCTTGCCCGGGTTCATCAGGTTCAGCGGATCGAGCGCCTGTTTGACCGCGCGCATCAGTTGCACCTCGACGTCCTGCTTGTACTGCATGGCCTCGTCGATCTTCAACTGGCCGAGCCCGTGTTCCGCGCTGATGCTGCCGCGATGCAGGTGCGCGCTGTCGTAGACGATCTGGTTGATCGGGCTCTGGTACTGCTTGAGGAACGCCTTCGCGTCGACTCCCTCGGGCGCCTGCACGTTGTAGTGCAGGTTGCCGTCGCCGAGATGGCCGAACGTCACCATCCGCGCGCCCGGCGCCGCCCGTGCGACCGCTGCGTCGGTCGCCTCGATGAACTGGCCGATGCGCGAGATCGGCACCGCGATGTCGTGCTTGATGTTCAAACCTTCCTCGGCCTGGGCAAGCGGAATGTGCTCGCGCAGATTCCAGAATGCGCGCGACTGCGCGAGGTTTTCCGCGACCACCGCGTCCTGCACCAGACCTTCTTCGAGCGCGGTTTCCATCAGCCGCTCGAACAGTGCGCGTGCGTGTGCCTCGCTTTCGCTGTCCGACAATTCCAGCAGCACGACTTGCGCGTGCGGCTCGGCGAACGGATAGCGCATCTGCTCGAAATGCCGGCCGACCAGCCGCAGACAGAAATCCGACATCAGTTCGAAGCCGGTCAGAAGCGGCCCGGCGACGCGTTGCGTGAGCGACAGAAAGTCGAGCGCCGCATGCGGTGAGGCCAGTGCGGCGAGCGCCGTGACCCGCGCGGCCGGCTGCGGATGCAGCTTGAGCACGGCCGCGGTGATGATGCCGAGCGTGCCCTCCGCGCCGATGAACAGATCGCGCAGATCGTAGCCGGTGTTGTCCTTGCGCAGTCCGCGCAGGCCGTCCCACAGATCGCCTTGCGGCGTCACCACTTCGAGGCCGAGGCACAGCTCGCGCGTGTTGCCGTAGCGCAAGACGCCGGTGCCGCCCGCGTTGGTGGCGAGATTGCCGCCGATCGTGCAGCTGCCTTCGGCGGCGAGGCTCAACGGGAACAGGCGGCCGGCTGCTTCGGCGTGCTTCTGCACTTCGGCGAGGATGACGCCGGCTTCGACGGTGATCGTGTTGTTGTGCGGATCGATGTCGCGCACGCGATTCAGGCGCCGCAAGCTGATGACCGCCTGCGCACCGCTCGCGTCGGGCGTGGCGCCGCCGGCGAGACCGGTGTTGCCGCCTTGCGGCACCAGCGCGACGCGCTGCTCGACGGCGAGCCGCACGAGCGCCGCGACTTCAGCGGACGTGGCCGGGCAGAGCACCGCGCAGGCCGCGCCGGTGTAGCGGCGGCGCCAGTCGGTGAGATACGGGGCGGTGTCGTGCGGGTCGGTCAGCACCTGGGCGGCGCCGATGGCGTCGCGGCAGGCGGCGAGGAAAGCGGTTTGAGTCATGATGGCCGGTCAGCGTGTTCGAGCGGAAAGGTCGGGTGGGGCGGGGCGTTCTCGTCAGGCGTTCGGGTTGGCGGGCTGGCCGGCGTCGGTCGCTGCTTGAGTTGCTGCGCGCGTTGCCGGATGAGTTGCTGCCAGAGTTGCAGCTTGCGTTGCCGCCTGAGTTGCCGCATATGCTGTTGCCTGACTTGCGGCATCAGCGGTGGCCTGCTTCCCGGTCTGCTTCGCGGCGCGTTTCGCCGCGCGCTTGAACGGCGCGACGTAGGCCAGCGTGCAGACGAAAAAGATCACCGCGAGCGCGGCTTGCAACCAGCCGAGACGCGCGCTCAGTCCATGATCGCTCCAGCCGCGCACGACGCCTTCGGCGAAATACAGCAGGATCAGCATCGACGCCCATTGCAGCGTGTAAAGCCGGCGCCGCCATACGCCCGGCAGCGCGAGCAGCAGCGGCACCGCTTTGAGCACGAGAGCCGAGCCGCCGGGCCGTAGCGGCGCAAGCCACCATTCCCACGCGATCGACAACACGATCAGCGCCAGCAGCGCGGCAGTCGCGCCGAGCGCGGCGGCGGGCCTGGACTGCACGGGCAGCACGGCGGCGCGCAGGGACGCGGTCGTTGCGTCGTCCGCTGCCGTGCTTGCGCGGGCCGGTTTCACATCAGGTCCGCTCACGGCCTTTCGCTCATCGACGCCGCCGTGCGCGCGACGCGTGCGCCGAGTGCGATCGCGAGCGTCTTTTCGTCGGCGGAGATGCCTTGCGCGGTTGAGCCCGCGCGGGCGAAATGCGACGCGCCGTAGGGCGTGCCGCCGGTTTGCGTGGTGCTCAACGCGCTCTCCGTATACGGGATGCCGACGATCAGCATGCCATGATGGAGCAGCGGCAGCATCATTGAGAGCAGTGTGGATTCCTGGCCGCCGTGCAGGCTGCCGGTGGACGTGAACACGCAGGCTGGTTTGCCGGCGAGCGCGCCGGCCAGCCACTGCGGCGTGGTGCCGTCGAGAAAGTATTTGAGCGAGGCGGCCATATTGCCGAAGCGGGTGGGCGAGCCGAGCGCGAGACCGGCGCATTCCTCGAGATCGCGCAGCTCGACATAGGGCGGTCCTTCGGCGGGGATCTCCGGCTGGGTTGCTTCGCAGACGGTGGAAACCGCCGGCACGGTGCGCACGCGCGCCTGCATGCCGGGGATGCTGTCGACGCCGTGCGCGATCGCCAGTGCGAGCTCGCGGGTGGCGCCGTGACGGCTGTAATAAAGCACGAGAATGTCTTTCATAGGCCTCATCGGTGAACGGGTATTATAGGGGCTCGGTCCGCTCCACAGGCCACTCATAGCCGTTCGGCCAGGTCCCGCGCGCGGTCCTGCAGCACCGGTTCACGAAGCAAGGAGGCGGGTTTGTTGTCCAGAGTGCGTTTCGATCTCGACACGCTCAAACGACTCGCGCGGTTCGCCGCGCAGCGCATTAGCGAAGACCGTATTCCGCAGGTGGCAGGCAGCCTCACGTTCACGGCGATGCTTGCGCTCGTGCCGCTCGCCACGGTCGCGTTCGCGTTGTTCACCGCGTTTCCGATTTTCAGTTCTTTCCAGGACTCGCTGCAGCTTTTTCTCGCCGACCACCTGATGCCCGCCCAACTGAACAGTCAGATTTTCAAGTATCTGAACCAGTTCGCGTCGAAGGCCAAAGGGCTGACCACGATCGGCATGATCCTGCTGTTTCTCACGGCGGTGATGACCATGATGACCGTCGAATCCGCGTTCAACGTGATCTGGCGGGTGCGCAAGGCGCGGCCGATCGCGCAGCGCATTCTGGTCTACTGGGCGATCATCACGCTCGGCCCGATTCTGATCGGCGTGAGCCTGTCGCTTTCATCTTATCTGTTCACGCAATCGATGACCTTCTCAGCGGCCCAGCGCATCACGCCGGTCATCGAGTTTGCGCTCACCGGCGCGGTGCTGCCGTTGACGGCGCTCGCCTTCACGATTCTCTACGTCTACCTGCCGAACTGCCGCGTGGAATGGCGCGATGCGGTGATTGGCGGCGTCACCGCCGCGATTGCGTTCGAGCTCGCCAAGCGCGGTTTCGGTTACTACGTGCGCCGCATTCCGACCTACACCGCGGTGTACGGCGCGTTCGCCGCCGTGCCGCTGTTCCTGGTGTGGATGTACCTGTGCTGGTTCATCACGCTCGCGGGCGCGATGATCGCCTCCGCGTTGCCGGCGATTCGCATCGGCCAGTTTCACCGGCCCACGTTCGACGGCAGCAACCTGTTCGATTCGCTCGAACTGCTCGCGCGGCTCTCGGAAGCGCGCGACGCCGGCACGCGCGGCTACACGATGCCCGAGCTGTCGCGGATGCTTCGCCGCGACATGGACACCACGCTCTACCTGCTGCAAAGGCTCGAGGAGATCGACTGGATCGCGCGGCCGCAGGAGGACAGCGCCGGCCCGCACTTCCTGCTGCTGGCGAATCCGGCGCAGGTCACGGTCGAGCGCCTGTTCGAGCTGTTCGTGATCGACCGCGCGGAACTCACGTATCAGCTTGAACTGGAGTCCACGCGCGTGGATGGCGTCACGCTGCTGGGGGCGCTGGACAACGACAAGCTGAAGGTGACGCTTGCCGCGTTGCTGGCGGCGCGCGCGGCAGCCAAAGCGGCCCGCGCCGGGGACAGCGAGCGCGCCACGCCTTCAATGCCACATCAGGCGGCTTGACACGAGGCAGGGCAACTGAAGCTCGTCCTGCACGGCGTTGGCGAAGTTGAACGGGTGGGGAACCGGTGAAGAGTCAGTGGCGATTCGGCGGCGCGTGACCCCGCCATAAAACGCCTGCGCTTGGGTGGCGAGATGATCGCGGCCCGCCGCTGGAAATGACCGCATAAGCTGTGACGCGATAAGTACAGCGACAACTACAGCGAAATCTTGCCGACGCAGATGTCCTTGAACATCACCCAGTCGCCCATCAGGCTATAGAGCGGATGGCGGAAAGTAGCCGGCCGGTTCTTCTCGAAGAAAAAATGCCCGACCCACGCGAAGCCGTAGCCGCAGATAACGGCCAACGGCAGCCATAGCCAGTCGCCGGTGGCCAACGCCATCGCGAGACAGCCGATCACGCCGAGCGATCCCACGAAATGCAGCCGCCGCGAGACCGTGTTGCGATGCTCGCTCAGGTAGTACGGATAGAACTCCGCGAAACTCGCGAAGTGATCGGTATGTGCGGTATGAGCCATGATGGCCTCCGGATGTGGACGCCTGCCGACGTCAAGCCCGCCGCTCCCGGTTGCTTCGCCGCGTGCCGGCATGCCACGCGTGCGCGCTGGAAACAGGACAGGCTTGAGTCATTGTGCGGCTATCGGGCCCTGCGCGCAACCTGGCCATTCGGACGATGGCGCGGTTGTTGCCGGGCGCTTATCGTGCTGATTCGCGTGCCAGTTCACGCGCTGGCTTCGAGTGACGTCTCGTCGCGGCTATCGGGCTTCGCGAGGCGGCCTGGATGCGAAGCTGAACAGCGCGTCGAGCGTGGCATCGGGTTGTTCGGTCATCAGCGCGTGGCCTGCTTCGAGCGTGACGGTGTCGACCAGTACGCCCGCTTGCGCAAGCGTGTCCGCGAGCGCTTTGGCCGCGCGCGGCGGCGTCATCGCATCGCGCCGGCCGACGATCAGGCGCGCCGCACAGCGCACCTGGGCGGCGCGGGCGAGGCCGTCCGCGTAGGTGTTGCAGGCGGTGAAGTCGGTATGGAACAGCTGCGGTTCGCCGCTCGCCGAGACCCGCTCCATCAGCCGCTGGTTCATGCCGTGCAGCCAGAACCCCGGGCCTGGGCAGGACGGTTTGGCTGCGAGCGTCGAATGCGACCATTGGTTGACCATGCCGATCGCCTCGGGCTCGCGATGCAGCGCGGCGTCGAGCAACGCGTCGGAGACGGCCATCGGCATCGCGGTGGCGAGCAGCGCGAGGTGGGTCGCGCGCTGCGGGTAGCGGCCGGCGAAGTCGAGCGCGATGAGCGAGCCCATGCTGTGGCCGGCCACGAACGCGCGCTGCACGCCGGCGGCGTCGAGCAGTGCGGCGAGCCAGTCGGCCATCGCCGTCACGCTGGTGAGCGCCGGGCCGCTGCTGCGGCAATGGCCGGGCAGATCCACCGCCAGCACGCCAAAACCGTGGTGTGCGAAGTAACGGCTCTGCAACGCCCATACGCTGTGATCGTGCTCGGCGCCGTGGATGAACACCGCGCTCGGCAGGCTGGCGTCGAACGGTTTGCCGCCGGTGTACGCGTAGGCAGGTTTGCCTTGAACGTTGACGATCATGCGGACTCCGGGCGCGATTTCGCAGCGGTGTTGGAGGGGGCCGACGAGCTGATTGCCGCGGCGGCGGCGCCGGCGTTGGACGCGGTGGCTGCACCGTTTCGCGCCACAGCGGAGCCGGCCGATTTTTGCGCGGCCTTCAGCGCGCGCTTGAGGTCGTCGATCAGATCGTCAGGATCTTCGAGGCCGATCGACAGGCGGATTGTGCCTTCGGCGATGCCGGCGGCGGCGAGCGCGGCGGCATCCATGCGGAAGTGCGTGGTCGATGCAGGATGGATCACCAGCGAGCGCGCGTCGCCGACATTCGCGAGGTGCGAGAACAGCGACAGCGCTTCGATGAAACTAAGGCCGGCTGCGCGGTCGCCGCGCAGATTGAAGCTGAACACCGCGCCGGCGCCGCGCGGCAGCAGACGCTGCGCGAGCGCGTGATCGGGATGGGTCGGCAGCTCGGGATACGCGACCGTTTCGACGGCCGCGTGAGCGGCAAGAAACTCGACCACGCGGCGCGTATTGGCGACGTGCCGCTCCATGCGCAGAGGCAGCGTCTCGATGCCTTGCAGCAGTTGCCACGCGGCCTGCGGATGCAGGCAGGCGCCGAAGTCGCGCAGGCCTTCGCGGCGGGCGCGCAGCAGGAACGGCGCGACCGTGCTCTCCTCGGCGAACACCATGCCGTGAAAGCCTTCATAAGGCTCGGTGAATTCGGGAAAGCGCCCCGACGCGTCGAAGTCGAACGTGCCGCCGTCCACCAGCACGCCGCCGATCGTCGTGCCGTGGCCGCCGAGGAATTTGGTGGCCGAGTGATACACGAAGTCGGCGCCGTGCTCGAACGGTTTGAGCAGGTACGGCGTCGTGAAGGTCGAGTCGACCAGCAGCGGTACGCGGTGCTCATGCGCGATCTGCGCGACGGCCGCGATATCGAGCACGTCGAGGCCGGGGTTGCCGAGCGTTTCGCCGAACAGCAGCCGCGTATTCGGGCGCAGCGCGCCGCGCCACGCGTCGAGGTCGCCGGGCTTGACGAAGGTCGTCTCGATGCCGAAGCGCCGCAGCGTGTAGTGCAGCAGATTGTGCGAGCCGCCGTACAGCGCGCTCGATGCGACGATGTGCGAGCCCGCGCCCATCAGCGTGACGATCGCCAGATGCAGGGCCGCCTGGCCGCTGGCCGTGCCGATCGCGCCCGCGCCGTTTTCCAGCGCGGCCACGCGTTCCTCGAACACGGCCACCGTCGGGTTCGAGATGCGCGAGTAGACGTGGCCGGCGCGCTCCATGTTGAAGAGCGCCGCGGCGTGGTCCGAGTCGCGGAACGAAAACGAGGTAGTCTGGTAGATCGGCGTGGCGCGCGCGCCGGTGGCGGGGTCGGGAGCAGCGCCGGCATGCAGCGCGAGCGTGTCGAAACGGTTGGCGGACATCGTGGGCGGCGGGGCCACGAGCGGCCTCGCGAAAGGAGAAAGTGGCGGCCATCCTATCACCGGCATGATTCGCATCAAGCGCGGTTTTCCCGATGCGCGTGCGCGACGCGGTGCGAATTTGGGATGACGACCGCCCGCTATGCGTTGATGGGCGGGCCGCTTTCCTTTTATGGGCCTTTCCGCTAGGATCGAAATCATTCAGGCATAGCCATGCTTAGCGGGTATCACGGAGACAGATCATGCGAGTCAGCGACATTCTTAAAGTCAAAGGCAACACCCTTTTCACGGTCACACCGGATACCACGCTACATAACGCAGTCGATGCAATGGCCGAGCACGATATCGGCTCGCTGGTCGTGATGGAATACGGCGATCTCGTCGGCATGCTGACGTTCCGCGAAATCATTCTGACGCTCAGCAAGAACGGCGGCAGCGTCGGCACCTCCACGATCCGCAAGGTCATGGACGATCATCCGCTCACCTGCACGCCTGAAACGGACGTCAATGAAGTTCGCCGCATGATGCTCGAGCATCACGTGCGCTATTTGCCGGTGATGGAAAGCCGCACGCTGATGGGCGTCATTTCGTTCTACGACGTGGCGAAGGCGGTGGTCGAAGAGCAGGGTTTTGAGAACCGCATGCTCAAGGCCTATATCCGCGACTGGCCGGAAGAGCAGCAGGAACAACAGCCGGCGCGCTAATGCGCGGGCAGTTACCGTCGCGCTCGGGGCATCGCGATGAGCGTGAAGATGCAGGCAAGGCGCGCGCGCAAGCGTGCGCTTTTTTTGTGCCCGGTCGCGCCGTGGACGGGCCGTCAGAGTGGACGCCGGCGCGCGAGTTTGAATCGCCGGCCGACCCCGTGCTCCGCGCAGTGAACCGCCTGCGCCCGGCGCCGTTCACCGCGCTTTCTTAGTTGTTGCTCTTCTGGGCCGTTCTCCGAACTTCATGAGCGATCGTCCGTTACCTGCCGCCCGTCGCGCCGCCCGCGCCCACGAGGCGCACGAATCCCAGTTCCGGCTGCTCAGCCAGCGCCGCTTCGCGCCGTTTTTCTGGACGCAGTTCCTCGGCGCGATGAACGACAATGTTTTCAAGATCGGCTTCACGTCGCTCGTCACGTATCAGGCGGCGCGCTTTTCCGGCGTCGATCCGAACACCGCGGCGTTCCTGATCTCGGCCATTTTCATCCTGCCGTTCGTGCTGTTGTCGGCCACCTCCGGCCAGATCGCGGACAAGTACGACAAGGCCATGCTCACGCGCTTCGTCAAGAGCTTCGAGATCGTCGTGATGCTGATCGGCGGCGCGGGTTTCTGGCTGCATAGCGCGCCATTGCTGTATCTGTGCACGTTTCTGATGGGCGTCCATTCGACCGTGTTCGGACCGGTCAAGTACTCGTATCTGCCGCAGCATCTGTCGCAGTCGGAACTGGTCGGCGGCAACGGCATGGTCGAAATGGGGACCTTCGTCGCGATCCTCGTCGGTACGATCATCGGTGGCGCGGGCGCGGGTCTCGCCGAACATGGCGCGCTGGTGCTGGCCGGCGCCTGCATCGCGATCGCGCTGGTGGGGCGCGCCATGTCGAGTTTCGTGCCGCCCACCGCCGCGCCGCAACCCGATCTGCGCATCAACTGGAATCCGGTCAGCGAGACCTGGCGCAACCTGAGACTGGCGCGCGAAAACCGCACCGTGTTCCTGAGCCTGCTGGGGATTTCCTGGCTGTGGTTTGTCGGCGCGACCTTTCTGTCGTCGTTCTTCAGCTTCGCGAAGAATGTGCTGTCCGCCAATCCGGACGTCGTGACCGTGCTGCTCGGCACGTTTTCGATCGGCATTGGCATCGGCTCGCTGCTGTGCGAAAAGCTCTCGAAGCGGCGGATCGAAATTGGTCTGGTGCCGCTTGGCTCGATCGGCATGAGCGTGTTCGCGATCGATCTGTTTTTCGCGAGCCACGCGCTGCCGCCCGTGGGGCATCTGTTGAGCGTCGGCGAGTTCCTCGGACAGCTCGTGCATTGGCGCGTGCTGGCCGATCTGTTCCTGCTCGCGATGTTCGGCGGCTTCTACAGCGTGCCGCTCTATGCGCTGATCCAGAGCCGCAGCCAGCCGAGCCACCGGGCGCGCATCATCGCCGCGAACAATATTCTGAATTCGCTGTTCATGATCGTTTCGGCGTTGATGGCGATGGGTCTGACCGCCGCGGGCTTCAGCATTCCGGCGATCTTCCTCGTTACCGCGCTGCTGAACATCGTGGTGGCGACCTACATCTATTCGCTGGTGCCCGAGTTCCTGCTGCGCTTCATCGCGTGGCTGCTGGTGCATACGTTCTACCAAATTCGCCTCGTCCATGCGGAGCGGATTCCGGAGGAGGGCGCGGCCGTGCTCGTGTGCAACCACGTGAGCTTCGTGGACGCAATCGTCATCATGGCCGAGAGCCCGCGGCCGATCCGTTTCGTGATGGACCATCAGATCTTCAAGTCGCCGTTCGCGGGCTGGGTATTCCGTCACGCGAAAGCGATTCCGATCGCGCCCGCGCATCAGGACGCCCAGTTGCTCGCGCGCGCGTATGAGCGTTGCGCGCAGGCGCTCGCCGAGGGTGACCTGGTTTGCATCTTCCCGGAAGGCAAGCTCACTCGTACCGGCGAGATGACTCCGTTCCGCCACGGCGTGACCGAGATCGTCAAGCGCACGCCGGCGCCGGTCATACCGATGGCGCTGCGCGGCTTGTGGGGCAGCGTGTTTTCTCGTGCCGACGACGCGCACTGGCCGCGGCCAATCCAGAAAGGCGTGATGAGCCGGCTGAGTCTCGCGGTGGGCGAGCCGATCGATCCGGCGCTGGCGACGCCCGAGAAGTTGCAGCAGATCGTCGCCGAGTTGCGCGGCGCGCGCAAGTAGGCCTGGCCGACCGGCCACCCGTCCCGCGCGACGCGGCCCACACGCGATGGGGCTGGCATAATAGCGCTTTCCCCGCATTTCTTTGGACGACGCCCATGTCCGGCAACACGCTCGGTACGCTTTTCACTGTCACGACCTTCGGCGAATCGCACGGCCCCGCTATCGGCTGCGTGATCGACGGCTGCCCCCCGGGCATGGCACTCAACGAAGCCGACATCCAGTTCGAACTCGACCGCCGCAAGCCCGGCACGTCGCGCCACGTCACGCAGCGCCAGGAAGAAGACAAGGTCGAGATCCTGTCGGGCGTGTTCGAAGGCCAGACCACCGGCGCGCCGATCGCGCTGCTGATTCGCAATACCGATCAGCGCAGCAAGGACTACGGCAACATCGTCGACACGTTCCGCCCGGGCCACGCCGACTACACCTATTGGCAGAAATATGGCATTCGCGACTATCGCGGCGGCGGCCGCTCGTCGGCGCGTCTGACGGCGCCCACGGTGGCGGCAGGCGCGGTCGCGAAGAAGTGGCTGCGCGAGAAGTTCGGCACCGAGATTCGCGGCTATATGGCTGCGCTCGGCGAGGTCGACGTGCCGTTCGTCGACTGGGCGCACGTGCGTGAGAACCCGTTCTTCGTGCCGAACGCCGGCATCGTGCCGCAGCTGGAAGCGTATATGGACGCGCTGCGCAAAGACGGCGACTCGATCGGCGCGCGCATCAACGTCGTGGCGTCCGGCGTGCCGGTCGGCCTCGGCGAGCCGCTGTTCGACCGTCTCGACGCCGACATCGCGCATGCGATGATGGGCATCAACGCGGTGAAGGGCGTCGAGATCGGCGCCGGCTTCGCGAGCGTCGCGCAACGCGGCTCGGTGCACGGCGACGAGTTGACGCCTGAGGGCTTCGTCGGCAATCACGCGGGAGGCGTGCTCGGCGGCATTTCGACCGGGCAGGACATCACGGTGTCGATCGCGATCAAGCCGACTTCGAGCATTCGCATGCCGCGCCGTTCGATCGACAAGGCAGGGCAGCCGGCCATCGTCGAAACGTTCGGGCGGCATGACCCGTGCGTCGGCATTCGCGCCACGCCGATTGCTGAATCGATGCTCGCGCTGGTGCTGATCGACCACGCGCTGCGCCATCGCGCGCAATGCGGCGATGTGTCCGTCAGCACGCCGAAGATTGCGGCGAGCGCGCCGTAACCGGCGGTTGTCGAACGTCTCTGTACCCGCTGCGCGCGCAGTGCCGTCCCAATGGCCGATCTGAATCCCGGCTTGGCGAATAGCCAGCTCGCAACTCTGCGCGTGCGTGCCGCCGCGCCGCAAGCCTGCGCGGGTGACTGCTTTGCGTTCGGATGCCTGCTGCTGCAGCACGCCGGTCGCGACAAAGCCCGCCAACGCGAGGCGCTCGCTGCTCTGGTACGCGCTTACCAGCTCGATCCCTCGTGCGAACCCACGCTGCTCCACACGATTGCGCAGACAGCGTTCGTCGTGCGCGATTGGGCGTTGCTCGACTCTGCTACCGGACTGCTGCTCTCACACCATGCCGAAGACGCCAACGCGCTGATCTGGCGCGCGGCCGCCGTGCAGCAGCGCGACGACTTCGCCACTGCGGAGCGGCTGCTGCGCGAAGCGGTGCGGGTCGTGCCCGGCAATCCGGTGGCGCTTCACAAGCTCGCGCTGTGCATCAAGGAACAGGCGCGTTTCGCCGAAGCCGAGGCGCTGCTCAGACAGGTGCTGGCGATGTCGCCGAACAACGCGCATGCGTTATTCGATCTGTCGGAACTTGAAATCCGCACCGGCCGTTTCGCTGACGGCTGGGCGCACTACGAATCGCGCATCGCGTTCGCCGACGATCTGAACAACGCGCAGCGTGCGCTCGCGGCGATCAGCGCGCATTGGCACGGCGAATCGCTGGCGGGTAAAACGCTGGTGGTCTACGGCGAGCAAGGCAATGGCGACTGCCTGTGGGCGGTGCGCTTTCTGCCGCTGCTGGCCGTGCGGGCGCGGCGCGAGGGCGGCCGGGTGATCTTCGGACACGACGGGCCGTTGCGGCATTTATTCGAACGGATGCTGCCCGCCGATCTGCCGCTCGAAACGAGTCTCGAAACACGGCCCGATTTCCATTGCGGGCTGATGAGCTTGCCGCTGCGGCTCGGTATTGTCGACGCAGCGGGGTGGGGCGCGCCGTACCTGAGCGCCGACCCGGCGCACGTGCAGACGTGGCGCGAACGGGTCGATGAGCACACTGCGGCCACGCGAGGCCACCTCAAAGTCGGCCTGGTGTGGAATGGCAATCCGGAGCATATCCGTGACACGCGGCGCTCTGTGCCGGTCGGGCAACTCGAACCGCTCCTGGACGTGGCAAGCGTGAGCTATTTCGCGTTATCGCCGGGACGGGGCGAGACGGTCGTGCAGTGGCGCGCGAAGGGTCTCGACGTCGTCGACATGACCCATCATTTTCAGTCCGGCTTCGACGATGTCGCCGCGTTGCTGGCGAACCTGGATCTGGTCGTGACGATCGACAGCGGGCCCGCGCATCTGGCGGGGGCGCTCGGCGTGCCGACCTGTCTGATGATCGATCACGTATCCGCGTGGTTCTGGGGCGATGAATCGCCGCTGACTGCCTGGTACGATTCGATCGAACTGGTTCGACAGCCGCGGGTCGGCGACTGGGCGCCGGTCGTGGCGAAAGTGCGGGAGCGGATTGAAGCGATGACGCGTCGGCGTCGTTGAGTTTTGCCTTCGCAACGCAGGCATTCCGATGAGCGCTGCGAAGGCAAACAAAGCATCGATCACATGTTCGGATAATTCGGCCCGCCACCGCCTTCCGGTGTGACCCACACGATATTCTGCGTGGGATCCTTGATATCGCAGGTCTTGCAGTGCACGCAGTTCTGCGCGTTGATCACGAGCCGCTCGCTGCCGTCGTCGCTCTTGACGAACTCATAAACCGCGGCCGGGCAATAGCGCGATTCCGGGCCCGCATAAGTCTGCCAGTTCACGTTCACCGGCACCGACGGATCTTTCAGCGTCAGGTGCGCCGGCTGATTCTCTTCGTGGTTGGTGTTCGAAATGAACACCGACGACAACCGGTCAAAGGTCAGCTTCCCATCCGGCTTCGGATACGTGATCGGCTTGCACTGCGACGCCGGCTTGAGCATCTCGTGATCGGAATGCTGGTGATGCAGCGTCCACGGCACATTGCCGCCCAGCAGCTTCTGCTCGATGCCGACCATCAACGTGCCGAGGTACAGGCCCTTGCTCATCCACTGCTTGAAG
>NZ_CADIKK010000029.1 GCF_902859915.1 Paraburkholderia ultramafica | reverse complement strand
GTGATAGAACGCCGACAGCGCGCCGACCGCGGCGACCAGAATCGCCATCGGGTGCGCGTCGCGACGGAAACCGCGGAAGAAGAAGTGCATCTGCTCGTGCACCATCGTGTGCTTCGTGACGGAGTTGACGAACTCTTCTTTCTGCTGCGCGTTCGGCAATTCGCCCTTCAGCAGCAGATAGCAGGTTTCGAGGAAGTCGGCGTTCTGCGCCAGATTGTCGATCGGATAACCGCGATACAGCAGCTCGCCCTTGTCACCGTCGATATACGTGATTTCGGAATTGCATGCCGCCGTCGACATGAAACCCGGATCGTACGTGAATCTGCCGGTCTGGCCATATAGCTTGCGAATGTCGATCACATCCGGCCCGAGCGAGCCCTCATAAACCGGCAGATCAATCGTCTGGTCGCTGTCGGAAAAGCTCAGCGTTGCGTGTGTCTTCGAGATCATCTACACGTTCCTTTTACTTTCACATCGCACACGTGCCGGCATGCCCGACTGTCATATCGTCTTATCGTTATGGGTGCATTGGCATGCTCAGGCTCCGCTTCGCATTCTACGGGCCAGAGGGTCGTCGATTGCGACGATTGACCGCAACACACCATCTCGGTTCACGCAACACTCGTTGTCTGCGAGGTGCGCAAATACACCGCATCAACACCGCATTAAAAAAGCGCGCCGTACGCTTCACGACACCGCCAGCCAAATGAAAGTTAGCGCGCATGTTGCAACAATGTTTTGCGGCAGTCAGGCTGCGCGGGCGTGGGTGCATCTGCGATACTGAATCCGTGTTTTGCTTCCCGGCTAACACATCGCTGTGTTTGGCCCGCCATGCTATGGCGGGCTTTTTTAATCAGCCAGAAGAACAGGAAGGACCCGATGAACGCCTCTCTCGAAACGCTATTTCCGGATCATGTGCACACGGAAGACACGACCGTCACCGCGCTGAATCATCAGGACATCGTCGTTGCATTATCAGCGGCGCTGAAGACGCAAGACGTGGCGGTGCTGCACATGCTTTATCCGCGCACCGACGCGCGCACGCATCGCAGTCTCGATGCGCTCGTGGACCTGTTGCACGGCCACGGCCTGCATGAAGTGGCGGACCTGATTGCTCAGGAAGCGCACTACCTCCTCTTCAAGGACCCCGTGAAAGCGTGGAAAGCCTTCCACGAAATTCGCAACGACTCGCTTGCGATCGGCGTGCATCTGTACTACCACGGCGTCGTCGGCGAAGCGGCGGAACGCGCGCTCGATAAAGACGCGCATCGCAAGGCTTGAACTCAAGTGCTTGATCAGGCTTCGGTGCCGGCCCGCCGCGTGTGAAGGTCCGCGAGCGACCCGATATGGCACGGCACCACGCATTGCGGGTTCGTATGACGGGTCTATCTCGCGCTCATTGTCCGCTCATTGCCCGAATGAACTCGTCGACATAGCGATTGAACGCGGCCGGATGCGCGAGGTTCATCCCGTGCGACGCGCCGCGTACCGTCTCACGGCGCGCATCGGGAAGCCACGATTGCAACGCGGTTGCGGTCCGGCGGAACATGTCGGGACTCTTCTCGCCATCGATCAGCAACACCGGGCAGCGCACTTCAGCTGCTTCGTCGGGCACATAGGCGGGCAGCGGATCGCGGAATTGCCGCGCGAGCGTGGGCGCGTTATCGGTCGCCATCCGGCGAAAGCCTGGCGTGCTCATCGCCCAGAAGCCGGGCCGGCTGACTGAATCGACGAATAGTTGCAAGCCTGCTTCGACGTCGCCCGTTTCGATCAATTGCGCCGCTTTCGCGCGCAACGCGTTGACCGTCTCCGGCAAACGCGCGGGCGGCCGCCCGGCGATCTGCAACGGGCCGCCCGGATCGGCGAGCGTCAACGTGCGTACCCGCTCGGGATGGCGCCGCGCGAAATGAAACGCCACACAGCCGCCGCGCGAATGCCCCACCACGTGCGCCGGTCCCACGCCGAAACGGTCGATGAATTCCGCAACTTCGTCCGCATGCGCGCTCCAGCTGAACGGCAGGCCGGGCTCGGTATCGGTCACCGGCCAGTAGTGCGTGAGGCTCACCGCGACGCAGCGATAGTGCTTCGAAAGCCCGGCGAGTTGCGGTTGCCAATAGCGGTAATCGCACAGCGAGCCGTGCACGAACAGCAGCAGATCGCCCTCGCCCGCTGCCACGTAGGGCATGCGTAGACCGCTTTGCAACTCGATGAAAGACGGGGATGACGACGGCGACGAAGCGGCAGCAGATTGATTCACGGGTGGTTCACAGACGGCGCGGCAACACGCCAATTCAGCGGCGCCGGCGAGAAATCGAATTGGGAAAAGAAACGCATCCGCGTCCCTGAAATTGGGACGCGATGCGTATTGTCACACAGCCGCGGGAAGTGTGTAGCAACTCGTTCGGCGCGCCAGCCTGGTTCAGGCCGGTGTGAGACGGCGGCAATGGCGGCTCGGGACGGGCCCAAGCCGGACCCGCACGCCTGACCGGTTGACCGGTTGACCGGTTGACCGCAGCGCCGTCTGGCGCGGCGCAAACGCTGAAACACTGAAGCACTAAAACGCCGACGGGCCGACCCGCCAACGAAGATCAGCGGCAGCGTCCCGCGACGCTCATTCGTACCCGGCTTCGTCGAGCAAACCGGACGCGGCTGCCACGCCCGCGCCACGCACCGCGCAGGTCAGCGGTTCGTCGGCCACCCGCACCTCGAGGCCGATTTCATGGGTCAGGCGGCGCCCGAGGTTCGCGAGCAGCGAGCCGCCGCCCGTCAGCACGATGCCGTTGTCCGCGATATCCGTCACCAGTTCGGCCGGCGCCGTTTCGAGCGCGCGCTTTACCGCGCCGATCACCTGACGCAGCGGCACATCGATCGCGTCGGCGATATCGTGGTTGCTCAGCTGGACCGTGCGCGGCAAGCCGTCGTCGGCGCTGCGGCCGGTCGCGTTCATGTGCTCGAGCGGCACATCGCGCAGCGCCGAACCGATGGTCTTCTTCACGTGCTCGGCGGTCTGCTCGCCGAGCAGCACGCCGTACAGATTGCGCACGTAACTCACGATCGCCGCATCGAAGTTGTCGCCGCCGACGCGCACCGAGCCGCTATACGCGGTGCCGCCGAGCGCGATCACGCCGACTTCGGTGGTGCCTCCGCCGATATCGACCACCATCGACCCGGTCGCCTCCGCCACCGGCAAGCCCGCGCCGAGCGCCGACGCCAGCGATTCGCCGATCAGGCTGACCTTCCACGCGCCGGCCGCGAGCGCCGCTTCCCTGATTGCGCGCCGCTCGACCTGGGTCGCCCCGCCCGGCACGCACAGCGTGAACGCGGCGCGGCGGCTGAACAGCGGCCGCGGGCGCGCCATGTCGACGAATTGCCGGATCATGTGCTCGGCGGCGGAAAAGTTGGCGATCACCCCGTGGCGCATCGGCCGCACCGCTTCGAGGTTGCGCGGCGCGCGGCCCAGCAACTGGTGCGCTTCAGTGCCCACCGCCGCGACGCGTTTGGCGCCGGCCGCGGGCTCTTTCTGGAAACAGACGACGGACGGCTGGTTCAGCACGATGCCGCCGTCGTCGGTATAGATCAGGGTATTGGCCGTGCCGAGGTCCACCGTCACGGAATGACGGAACAGTCGCTCGAAAAGCGGGTAATACGGCGTCGGTCTGGCCATAAGAAAGGCTTCTGATGTGTCGTTATCCACCCATGCCGGGCAGTTTGAAAGTGCGCCCCCGGTCCCCCGAGCCGCTCGGCGCCCGGTTGGGCAGTGCGCGGTCCGCGCGGCGGGGGTAATTTTCAAGCTAATGAGCGCTTAACGGCAAGCAGTTCAGAATCTTTAGTGACACTTTTCAATCAGGGCCGTGTCAGCCACGCGACAGTGCACCCAGTGCGCGCTCCAGCGCCTCGTGACCGAGCGCGACGCCGTCGGCGTTGATGGTGTGACCGATGCCGGGCAGCGCGTAGGCGTCGACGGTGTAGCCAGCGTGGCTGAACGCGTCGGCGGCGTGTTCCAGCTCCCGCACCGGGATCACCTCGTCGTCCTCGCCGTGGATCAGCGTGAGCGGCGTGCCCTTGTTCGCAACGATCGCCGAGGCGAGCCGCCCCGAATATGCGACGACGCCGGCCGCGCCTTCCGGGCTGGTCGCCACGTGGTGCATCGCCATGATCGAGCCTTGCGAGAACCCGACGAGCGCAAGCTTATCGAAAGACACTTGCCAATGCGCCAGTTCGGCTTCGAGCATGCTGCGCAGCGCCGGATAGGCGGCGGCCACGCGTGCGTCGCGGTTGGCCTCGTTGACGTCGCGCAGGCTGAACCACTGGCGGCCACCGAAGCCGCCATCGAAAGCCTCGGTGCCGTCGAGCGACGTGAACGCCACGTCCGGCAGGCTCTCGCTCCAGATGTCCGCGAGCGGCATCAGATCGCGCGCATTGCTGCCGATGCCGTGCATCAGCACGACCAGGCCTTTGGCAGGCGCGGTGATCGGCGCGCGCCGCCAGCCGTGTTCGAATTGTTCCCAGGCCATCTTCGTTTCCTTCTTTCTCGGTTGATTCGCGGTTCGTGTCCGGTGTACGCACGCGTGGCGGATGCCACGCGGCGGCATGCTGCCTTACGCATCCTTAACAGCCTGATGGTCTCTCATTGCCTTAATGACATGAATGACCTCGATGTCATGAATGGCATCAGCAGCTCCAGCCGCGAGCATACGCTGGCCGATTTGTTTCCGCCGCCCAACCTGCATGCCCCGGCGACGCCAAAATCCGGATACAGGTATGCTTTTGCGAGCATTCGACGGACCCGCCGTCCAGCGCCTGACGTCCGCGGGAAATAGCACAACCGTCCACTTGATCCGCAGCACCCGATCCGGAGAACCGTTTGAGCCAGCCCACCGCCGCGCCTGCTGCCGCGCCGCCCGCACCACCGCCGCCGCTCGAAGGCGGCAAGCTGGTTCTGGCGACCATCGCCGTCGCGCTCGCGACCTTCATGAACGTGCTCGACACGTCGATTGCGAACGTCGCGATTCCGACCATTTCGGGCAACCTCGGCGTGTCGGTCGATGAAGGCACATGGGTCATCACCGTGTTCGCCGCGGCCAATGCGGTGTCGATTCCACTAACCGGCTGGCTCACGCAGCGCATCGGCCAGGTGAAGCTGTTCGTCGGCGCGATCCTGATGTTCGTGCTGGCTTCGTGGCTGTGCGGCATTGCGCCGACGCTGCCGACCCTGCTGCTCGCGCGGATCTTCCAGGGCGCGGTGGCCGGCCCCTTGATTCCGCTGTCGCAAGCGATTCTGCTCGGCTCGTATCCGAAAGAGAAAGCCTCGACCGCGCTCGCGCTGTGGGCGATGACCGCGACTGTCGGCCCGATCGCGGGCCCCGCGCTCGGTGGGTGGATCACGGACAGTTATAGCTGGTCGTGGATCTTCTACATCAACATTCCGGTCGGCCTGTTCGCGGCGGGCGTCACGTGGATGATCTATCGCACCCGCGAATCGCCGACCCGCAAGCCGCCGATCGACGTGATCGGCCTCGGTCTCCTGATCACCTGGGTCGCGTCGTTGCAGATCATGCTCGACAAGGGCAAGGACCTCGACTGGTTCTCGTCGCCGGTGGTCGTGATGCTCGGCATCACCGCGCTGATCAGTTTCGCGTTCTTCCTCGTGTGGGAGCTGACCGAAGAGCATCCGATCGTCGATCTGCGGCTGTTCCAGCAGCGCAACTTCCTTGGCGGCACGATTGCGATTTCGGTCGCGTACGGCGTGTTCTTCGGCAACCTCGTGCTGCTGCCGCAATGGATGCAGGAGTATCTGAATTACCGCTCCGTCGATGCCGGTCTCGTGACCGCGCCGCTCGGCGTGTTCGCGGTGCTGCTCGCGCCGGTGATGGGCCGCGTGCTGCCGCGCTCGGATGCGCGCATCATCGCGACGCTGGCCTTTATCGGCTTCGCGATCGTGTTCTATATGCGCTCGAAGTACGTGATCGAAATCGACACGTGGCATCTGGTGATACCCACGCTGCTGCAAGGCATTCCGATGGCGCTGTTCTTCGTGCCGCTGACTTCGATCATCCTGTCCGGCCAGCCGCCTCACAAGATTCCGGCGGCGGCGGGCCTGTCGAATTTCGTGCGCGTGTTTTGCGGCGCGGTGGGCACGTCGATCGCGGGCAACGAATGGAACAACCGCACGGTGCTCCATCACGCGAGACTCACGGAGCAAGCCTCCATCAATAACCCGGCGTTCGCACAACAGATCGATTCGAGTCAGTCGCTGCTGCATCTGAATACGCAATCGGCGCGTGCGCTGTTCGATTTCACCGTGAACACTCAGGCCGCGATGATGGGCCTGAACGATATTTTCTACGTGTCGGCGATCATCTTCATTCTGATCATTCCGTTGATCTGGATTACGCGGCCGGCCAAGGGCGGCAGTGGTCCGGATGCGGCGGGCGCGCATTGAGCGGGACGTTTCTGTTTTTTTGTCCTGAGTCTCGCCTTCGCGTTCGCCTTCGCGCGCACCCACGTTCGCTGATCCTCGCGCATCACGACGCGGCGTCGGCCGCGCCGCGTCAGCGGAAATAGCGCGCGGGCGTGTCGCCGAACGCGTCGCGGAACACCGCGATAAACGACGACACGTCGTGGTAGCCGACTTCAAGCGCCACTTGCGTGACACTCTCGCCCGCGCCCAGATGTTCGAGCGCAACCAGCAGGCGCAACTGCTGGCGCCACTGACCGAAGGTCTGCCCGGTTTCCTTGACGAACAGACGCGCCGCCGTGCGAGCCCTGACACCGGCGGCCGCGGCGAGGTCTTCGAGCAACGCGGGCTGCGCCGGGTTGGCGCTCAGCGCTGCGGCGATCCGCCGGATGCGCGGGTCGACCGGCCAGTTCAGGCCCAGCGGCGCGGCCGGCAAGGCCGGCAGGCGATCCAGCAGCACTTGCACGAGACGGCTGGCGGGTTCGTCGAACGGTTGGTCGAGCGGCAGATTGGCCGCGGCGATCAGCAACGCTTGCACGAGCGCGTCCGGCACGACCGCGCCGCTTTGCGCGGGCAGCGGCGCGGCCTCCGTGGCGGCATACAGCGAATACAGTTGCACGCGTCGCGTGGCGCACAGGCAATGCAGCACGTTCGGCACGATCCAGACCGCATGCCCGGGCGGCACGACCCAGTGGCCGGTTTCGGTGCGCACGGTCAGCACGCCGTCGCTCACGTACATCAGCCGCGCGCGATGACAGGCTTGCCACGGTTGGTCCAGCGTCTCACGGCGCTCGCCGACCACGAAGACCGCTGGCTCGACGCCGCTTGGATCGAAGGCTTCCATCAGGGTGTCTGGGTTGCCGCGTTGCTTCCACGAAGGCAGCAAGATTAGCACGGCTCGTGCGCCGCGCTCCGCTGCCCCGGCGGCTCGATCGCGCACGCGCAATGCGCGGCGGCTTGCCAGCGCAATCGCGGCTTCAATGGCCCGAGCCCAATGAACTGCGCCGCCATCGTCGGACAGATTCATCGCGACCTGCGGCCATCGCCATTTGTTCGCGTCCACTTCGGCATGCTGATGCCGTTTCGGGTGTGGCCGTCGATCCGATGCTTGCACTTTGAAAGTTGGCTCAAGGACGCCATGTCATCAAATGCGCCGCGCAACTTTGCCATTCGCAGTGCTATATTTGTCCCGTCATTCTTCTGCGAGCCTGACTCCCATGCTATGCGACGCGTGCGAAAGAATGCTGCTGAGCGCCACTCCTGCGCCCCATCCACAACTGCTGAAATCGGACTGTGCGACGAGATTGCGTCCGCTGGGCCGTCGCCCGATCGAGGTGTGCAAATATCGCTGTCGTCAATGCGACGTGCACTGGATGCTCGAAACCGACATGGCGGATGCAGACAAGCACGAGTGGATTTGCCTATACAACTCGTCGAGCATTCTTGAACCAGGCAGCGTTGCCGCTCTCAACTCCCGGACGGAAACGCAGTCTCCAGCCGTGACGCGCATCAATGGCGCTCATGCGGTGGGCCGGGAATGGTCATATCGCATATTGATTCAGCCAGAATCGCTTCCCTTCGTATGACGAACTAGCGCCGGCCGCCTCCGCCGCGCCTGCGCCACCCGTTCCGCCACCACGGGCTGCGCCATCCGCACGGTTAAAGTTCGAGGACTGGGCGCTTGCCGTCGGCCATGGTCTGGAACTTGGCCTGCTATTCTTTTCAGAGCCCGCAACTGACGCCCAGAGTCCTTCACCCGAGAGCTAAAATCGCGTGCCGCCGAAGATTCCCCCAGACCTCGCGCTGCACATCGGATTCCTGCGCATGCCCGGTGCATCAACGAGTGAAATCCAATGCCGTAACTGAAGGGAGTGCGCCATGCGCGTTTGGACCGTCAAGGCAGCTTGCGATCTACCGGGCAGATCTCGACACGGGATGAAGAGCACTCGTATTCGTTCGCCAAGGTCGACTTGCGCGTCATCCGCGCTATGGGCTGGCGTGGTTCTGGCCTTGCTGTCCGTCCAGTCGCACGCGCAGGGAATACCGGACGTGTTGTCGAGCCGCACGGTGATCGGCGGCAATGTAAAGCAGCATGCCGACGCCGTGCTGGCCGTCATGACGTATACGACCGTCCCCGATGTGACCACCAGTTCGCTGTCGATCAACAGCGGGACCACGGGCAACCCGGGCTTCGGACAAACGCAACTCGGCGGCGGCTTCACGCTCAGCAAGTCCTTTCCGTTGTATCTGGAGGGCACGCTCGCGTACAGCCGTTACGACCCGACGTTCATCGCCACCGATGGCGCCCAACAGCGTCCGCTGCCGACGCGATGGAATACCTTCAGTTCCACGGCCGGTATCGGTTGGGACTTCCGCATCACGGATGAACTGGTGTTTCGTCCGATCCTGAACGGCACCATTGGACGTGTCGCGAGCGATCTGAAGGTCGGGCAGTCGGTGATCAATCACGTCACCGACAGCAATCTCCAGTTTCTCGACAACGGATCGCTGGACGCTTACGGCTATGGCGGCTCGCTGATGCTCGATTACGAGCACTACCGCGAAAACTACGAGATCGATGCGGAATTGCGCGCGACCGATATCTATCTGCGAAGCTTCGGCGGTACTTCCGCAGGGGTGCAGGGTTCAGCCATGGCGCAGCAGGTCAGCCTATGGACACGCTGGCGCGCGCCAACGGGTTGGCACGCGCTCGACCGGCCGATTCGCTATGTGCTCGAAGCCGCCTACTCGCACTATTTCGGCGACAGCGCGGGCGTATTGGGATTTAACGATCTCACGTCATTGGGCGTGGGTCTTGAACTCGATAGCAGCAAATATCCAATTGTCATTACTCGCACACGTCTGCTCGCGCGATATGTTTTCGGGCGCAACGTGCATGGCGTGTCGTTCGGGTTCGCTGTGAGCTTTTAACGTTGGTCTTCGCTCGTGAACGCGTTGACGAACAGCAGCTTCTCGTCCGTTTTCCGAGGCGTGTGCACGACAGGATTTTCGGCATCCGGAGACGGTGCTTTCGGCGTGAGGCGCTTTATCCTGTCATGGACGCGCGCTGCCCGGCTTGCCAGTGTCAGGCTCAGCGCTCGTCGCTCGCGCGGCGATACCGGGCGTCACGCCGATGGCCTGCCAGTCCGCATCGCTCAGATAGCGGCGCGCTGCGGGCAGGATCACGCCCTCCTCGCGTCCCAGGTGTTCCCAGATGAACTGGGCACAAGCGCGCAACTGCTCTTCGAAGCGCGCTGGCGAAAGTCCGCCCTCCGCAAGCGCAGCGGCGTTGCCGATCAGTTCGTCGATCAGACGGATTTCGTGCTGATGCTGGCGTTCGAGTTCGGCGAGTTCCGCATCGAGCGTGGACGTGCGATCGCGCAGCCTCGCGAACAGGCTGGCGCCCTCGTCCGGCGGCTGGCGCAACGCCAGCACTTTGCGTAACGCGACAGCATTCGAACGCACGGCAAGCGCGTCGCACGGCGCGCCGCGCGAGACCGCCGCGTGGACATGGTCCAGCATCACGCGCAGTTCAGCGCTGAGCGCGCGATTCACGGCGAGCAGCGCGCCGATCGCGAGGTCGGTCGTCCGGTGCGGCTGCACGGTGCACGTCAGCACAGGGATTCCACTCACGGCGAACAGTTGGCCGGCGTCCGGGCTGCCGGCATCCGGGCTGCCGGCATCCAGGCAATCGACGTCGGGGTGGCGGCCCAGCCACGGCGCGTCTTGCGATGCGCAGATGAGGTCGCAGCCGTGCTCGCGGGCCGCGTCGGCGAATGTCTGGAACGTGACGTCGCCCGGGTTCGCTTCCGTGCGCGATGTCGTCGCGCACGGCACACCTTGCGCACGCGCAGCCGCCTCGGCTTTGGCGAACCACTCCGCCGCACGGTTTTCGGCCCAGGCTTCATCACCATCGCGCTCTGATGCGACGCACGCATGGAAAAACGTGACACGCGCGCCAATCGATCTGGCGAATTCGAGCGCGTGACCCATGGCCGTGATGGCGGCATCGGTGGCGCCCACCGGCACGAGAAAATGACGATACATGGCGTGCCCGTCAGCCTGCGTACATCGCGCTGACGGCCGCCGTCATCGGCGTGGAATTCATGATGTGGCCTCGTTTGCAACGTCTATTGGACGGTATCGTAGCGAGGGTGGGCTGCCGCGGCCCCACTCATCAAGAGGGGGCTCGACACGCGAAGTGCGCCGCAACCGTACTTCCCCGCTTTGCCGCAGCGGCGGCGCTCGCGTAAGCTGTACCGCAATCCCGTCCGATATTGCCCACATGGCTTCGACAATCCACGGCGCCGACGGCGCAGCCACCGAACTGATCCTGAAGACGATCGCGCCGCGCGCGACGCAGCATCTGCTGGTACGCGCGCGTCTGAGCGCCGATGAGGCGCGGCTGCGCAATCTGCAGGTCGCGCTGGTTCAGGCGCCCGCAGGCTACGGCAAGACCTCGTTGCTGACGCAATGGCGGCGTGAACATCTGGCGCGCGGCGTGGCCGTCGCGTGGCTGTCCGTCGATGAGCGCGACGACGCGCGGCGCCTGCTGCTCGGCCTTGTGCACGCGGTGCGCGCGGGCTGTGCGCGGCCCACCTTCGGGCGGCTCGTGCTCAGCGGTGCGGCGGCATCGTCCCGCGAACTGGAAGGCATCACCGCGTGGCTCGCGGAAGTCGCGCAGCTCTCGATCAACGTGGTGCTGATCGTCGACGAAGCCGATCGCCTGCCCGCTGGCGGCTCGGCGGCGTTGTCCTATCTTCTGCACAACGCGCCGCAGAACCTGCGCGTGGCGGTGTCGGCACGGCGCGGCCTCGACGACGCGGCGGGCGATCTGCTCGCCTACGGTGCGGGCGAACTGATCGGCCCCGAGCTGCTGCGCTTTCGGCTGGACGAGGCGATTGCGCTGATCAGCGAGCGCTTCGGCGCGCGCGTCGACGCCGATGTGTCCGCGCAACTCTTCGAGCTATCCGACGGCTGGCCGCTCGGCTTCCAGCTCGCGCTGGCGGCGATGGCGCGAGCCGACGATCCGCGCGAGGCGGCGCAAGCGCTGTCGGCCGACCGCGGTGGCTTGCGCCATCACCTCGTGGGCGCGCTGATTGCGAAGCTGTCCGCCGAGGACAACGCGTTCCTCACGCGCATCAGCGTGGTGGACCGGCTGCATCCGCAACTATGCGTCGCATTGACGGGCGATGACGAAGCCCTCGAACGGCTCGCGCGCCTCGTGCGCGACACGCCGGTTTTCATCGCCAGCGAAGACAGCGCGTGGTGCCGGCTTCACGTGCTGGTGCGCGACGTGCTGCGAGGCCGTCTCGCGGACCTGCCCGAAGCCGAACGCGCGGCGCTGCATTCACGCGCCTCCGCGTGGCTCGCCGCGCAAGGCATGCTAGGCGAAGCGGCGCGCCACGCGCATGCCGCGGGACAACATCAGGCTGCCTACGATCTGGCGGAACGATGCCTGCATGACGCCGTGAAAGAGGGCAACCTGGCGGCCGTGCTCGACTGGCTCGAACTGTTGCCCGAGGCGGAACTGGAGCGCCGGCCACGGCTGCGTCTTGCCGCCGCGTGGGTGCTGGCGCTCGGCGAGCGGCACCCGGAGGCCGAACGCCAGGTCGAACACGTGCTGGCGGACCCGGCCGCGGGCACTGAACTGCGCTACGAATGCGCGATGATCCTCAGCGCGGCCGCTTACTACGCCGATAACACCGACCGCTTCGTGACGCTCCTCGAGCCGTGGCTGGACACCGTGCCATCCGCCACGTCATGGCTCGCGCAGATCCACGCGAACCGCCGCTCGGCACTGGCGATCCTGCAGGGTGAACCCGCGCAGGCGAGGCGTTACCAGCAACTCGCGCCGCGCCGTGAAAGCGCCACGGGGCTCGGCTATGTGAAGCGCTGGGGCGATCACACGATCGGCCTGAGCTATCTGCTCGAAGGCCAGCCGAGTCTCGCCGAAGCCGTGCTGATGCCCGCGCTCGCGAGCGCCGAAGCGGACCTTGGGCGGCGTCATCCGCTCACCTGCATGTTTGCCGCGATGTGCGCGGCGGTGTGCTACGAAACCGACCGCGTGGAACAGGCGGCGGCCTTGCTCGCGAACCGGCTCGACGTGCTGGAGCGCGGCGGCACGCCCGAGATGGTGACGCTCGCCTACCGCACCGCCGCGCAGATCGCCGCGGTGCAAGGCGTCGAGCATCGCGCGCTCGATCTGCTGGAGGCGTTGCACGCGATGGGCGTCGGCCGCCGGCTGCCGCGTCTGTGCATCGTGAGTCTCGCGGAGCAGGTCCGCTTGCACGCCGGACGCTATCGTACGCAGACATGCGAGGCGCTGGTCCAGCGCATCGACGAAATCGTCGCGCACGAGGCCGCCCGTCATGGGCCCTTGTGGCTGCGGCCGGTGGCGATGCTGCAGGCCTTGTCGCACGCGTATGCGTCGGTTGCCGCGCGGCGCTGGCCGGAATCGCTGGATGCCCTCGCTGTCGCGCTCGAACAGGCGAACGCGATGAAACTGGGCCGCTACCGCATCGAGATCATGGTGCTACAGGCTTTCGCATTGGAGCAAACCGGCGCGCAAGGCCGTCCGCTGCTGCTCGAAGCGATGAATCTGGCCCATGCCTACGGCCTGACGCGCACGCTCGCCGACGCGCATCCCGGCAGCGCGGACTGGATGAGGCGGGTCGGCGAAGAAGCCGCCGATGCCGGCCAGCCGATTCATGCGATGCCCGCGCCGCGCGTCGTGCCGATCCCGGCGCGCCCGGCAAGCGGCGCGCCGCGCGCGGTGCCAAGCGTCGTGCTGACGCCGAAGGAGCGGGAAATCCTCGAACTCCTTGCGCGCAATCTTTCCAACAAGGAGATTGCGCTGGCGATGTCGGTGGGTGAAGAGACCGTCAAATGGCATCTGAAGAATCTCTTTGACAAGCTCGATGCCAGTTCCCGCAAGCACGCCGTGCGCCGCGCGCTGGTTCTGGGCCTGCTGGAAGCCGCGCAGTAGCGGCCTCTGCCCGGTCTGCGAAGCGTTTTGCCGCCAAACACGCAGCCGGCAACGCATGAGCGGCGTCTTTATGCTCCTGGACCCGCCCCCTCCGACCTGGGGGGGCCGCCATCGATTGGGTTTTGTAATCTCGCTTTCATGATGCTGCTCATCCGGGTGGCGCCGACTCCACCAACGGGAGCCCTCCGTGCGAGAAACCGAGACGTCCGATCACCTGATTGCCACCACCGCCTCCGCCTACGCGTATCCGCTTCTCGTGAAGCAGTTGCTCGTCAACTCGCTGAGCGTGTGCGCCGACCAGGAGATCACGTATCGCGGCGAACAGCGCTACACCTTTACCGGCTTTCGCCGACGCGTCGGCCTGCTGGCCAATGCACTCGCATCGCGCGGCGTGCGCGCGGGCTCGACCGTCGCGGTCATGGACTGGGATACGCATCGGTATCTGGAAAGCTACTTCGCGATCCCGATGATGGGCGCGACGATCTTCACCGTGAACGTGCGCATTTCGGCGCAGCAGATCGCCTACACGTTGAACGACGCCGGCGCCGAGGTGCTGATCGTCAACAGCGATTTTCTGCCGATCGTCGAAGCGATCTGGCCGGAATTGAAGACCGTGCGCGAAGTGATCGTCGCAAGCGACGACGACACTCGACCTGCTGCATCGTTGCCGATTACCGGCGAGTACGAACAACTGCTGGCGACGGCATCCGCGGACTTCGCGTTCGAAGATTTCGACGAGAACACCCGTGCGGCCATCTTCTACACCACCGGCACGACGGGCGACCCGAAGGGCGTGTACTACAGTCATCGCCAGATCGTGCTGCACGCGCTCGCCACCGCGACGACGCTGTGTTCGCCGCGCACCGGCCAGCGCCTGCATCGCGACGACGTCTACATGCCGATCACCCCGATGTTTCATGTGCTCGCGTGGGGCATGCCGTATATCGCGGTGATGCTCGGCCTGAAGATCGTGCTGCCCGGGCGCTACCTGCCCGACCTGCTGCTGCGCCTGAAGCAAACGGAACGGGTCACGTTCTCGCATTGCGTGCCGACCGTGCTGCAGATGCTGCTCGATGCGTCGGCACGCGAGCAGCACGACCTGTCGGGATGGACGATGATCATCGGCGGCTCGGCGCTGTCGCCGACGCTCTGCCGCGCCGCGCTCGAAAGAGGCATCGACGTGTTCGCCGGATACGGCATGTCGGAGACCGGCCCCATCGCGGCGCTCTCGCAGTTCGCGCCCGATGCGGAGCAGGCCGGCATCGACGAATCCGTGCGCAAGCGCTGCATGACGGGCCGGCCGGTGCCGATGGTCGAATTGCGGGTGGTCGATGACGAGATGAACGACGTGCGGCGCGACGGCCAGGCGCAAGGCGAGATCGTGCTGCGCTCGCCGTATCTGACGCAGGGTTATCACAACCGTCCGGAAGCGTCCGAAGCGCTCTGGGCGGGCGGCTATCTGCATACGCAGGACGTTGCCGTGATGCTGCCAAACGGTTGTGTGCAGATCGTCGATCGCATGAAGGACGTGATCAAGACGGGCGGTGAATGGGTATCGTCGATCGAGATCGAGGCGCTCATCAACGCGATGCAGGGCGTCGAGGAAAGCGCGGTGATCGGCGTGAGAGACGAGCGCTGGGGCGAACGTCCGCAGGCGCTCATCGTCTTGCGCCCGCAAGCCGTGCTCGAAGCGCAACAGGTGCGCGCGCATCTGCTCGGACACGCCGACTCGAAACGGATCAGCCGCTATGCGGTGCCGGAAGTCGAGCGCGTGATTTTCGTCTCCGACATACCGAAGACGAGTGTCGGGAAGATCGACAAGAAGTTGTTGCGCCAAAGGTTCGAGTGACGTACAGGTAGTAACCGGGCCCCGTTGGCGTGGCCTCGCAGATTCGGAAGGACGGAGACACAGTGAAAGCAAAATGGGTTGGCGCAGCTGCGCTTTCAGGATGTATCAGCGTGGCACACGCGCAGTCGTCAGTGACGCTGTATGGCGTCGTCGATTCGGGGCTGCTCTATCAGAGCACGGCGGCCGCGTCGTTTGCACCGCATGCGCCGAATCTCGGCAAGGTGTATCGCCTGAAGGACGGCGGTATCTATGCGAGCCTGTGGGGCATCAAGGGCAGCGAGGATATCGGCGCCGGCTATTCCATCAACTTCAAGCTTCAGGGTTCGTTCGACAGCAGCACCGGCAAGTCGGGACTCAGCGATACGACCGGCGTCACCGCGGCATTCAACCAGTTCGCGACGGTAGGCGTAGCCGGGCCGATCGGCACGTTCAACGCGGGCCGCCAGATCGTGCCGATGATCTATGCGATGGCCGACACCGACGTTCGCAACGCGCAATACTTCGGCAGTATTCTGACCGCGTGGCTCGGCATCAATCAGGCTGCCGGCTGGCCGGGGACCAACACCAACGCGCCGATCGGTGCGCTGTACGACAGCAATGCGCTGGTCTATCAGACGCCGAACTTCGCGGGCGTGTCGCTCGCGCTCGAATACGCGCCGGGCGGCGTTGCGGGACAGTTTCAGGGCGGCACGCGCGAATCGGCGGTGTTGAAGTACTCGAACTACGGTCTCAATCTGGCTGCCGTGTACTACAACGGGCACGACACCAACCCGGCCCCGGGAATGCCATTGACGGGCTTGAACAACAACCGGTTCTACTATTTCGGCGCGAAGTACACGATCAATGGTTTCATCGTGTCCGCTTCGTACGGCAAGGGGAAAAACCCGGCGCGCGCCAACGACGTCGATTTCGACATGTACTCGTTCGGGCTCGGTTATGTCATCACGCCCGTGTGGAAAGTGACGTCGGGTCTCTATTACCTGAAAGACACGAACCACTCGGGGAATCACTCGACCGAGTTCGCGATCGGTACGGAATACAATCTGTCGAAACGCACCATGGCGTACTTGCAAGTCGGCCACGTCAACAACAACGGCACGATGAACCAGACCATCGTGTATGGCCAACCCGTTGCCCCGGGTCTTGCCACCACCGCTGTGATGATCGGAATGCGCCACGCCTTCTGAGCGCGACGCGACGCATGTCGTCGCGGCACTCCGCTATTGAGGCGAGCCTGCCTGCATGGCAGCGGCTATCTCGCTGCTCACGGCACCAAGCGCCCGATCGCCGGCCAACACCAATGCGTCGTAGCCGTGCCCGTCCATCGACTGGCGCACCAGCGACTTCCCGGCGACGGGCGCCGCCTTGCCCGGGGGCACCACCGCCCATTGCGCTTCGACCGTCACCGCCTCACCGGGCACCGCGTCGAAACGCATCACGTCCACGCGGACACGCCAGGTATGCGCCGCATCCACGCCCGTATCGAATACCGATACGTGGTCCGATCCCAGCAACCTCGCCAGATTGCCGGCAATCGCCCGCGCGATGTCGCCCTTGAGCGGCTCACCCCAGCGGGCGAATTCGTCGAGCGCCACCTGGTTGTTGCCCACCCGGGTCACGATCTGGGGCCGATCGACCACGTCGGGAATCGTCACCGGAGCGACCACGACAGGGACCGGTTTCGCCGGCACCAGCGGCGCGAGTGCGGCATCGGGATTCAGCGTGTAGAAGGTCGCCGTCGGCGAACTGCCGCAGGCGCCCAGCAACGCACCTGACAGCACGATCAGAACGATCAGGATGGCCAAAGGAATGCGTGTCACGGCTTGTTCTCCGGCTTGCCGCGCACGAGTGCCTCGGGATGTCGTTCGAGGTAGTCTGCCAGCGTGCGCACGGCGGCGGCTGTCTGCGCCAGTTGGCTCATCGCATCGGAGACGTTCTGCTGCAACGCCGTATCCGGCTGCAACGCGCTGTTGGCGGAATTCATCACCCCATGTGCGGCGCTCAGGGTGTCCTTCGCTTGCGGCACGACATCCGTGTCGAGATGGCCGAGCAACGCATTGGCGCTCTGCAATGTCAGTTGCGTATTCTTGCCGATCGCTTCGAACGGAATCGTATTGAGTTTCGTCATCAGGCGCGTCATGGAATCCTGCAGGGATTGCAGTGTGCCGGGAACGGTCGGAAATTCGGCTGGATCCTTGCTCCAGTCGATTTTCGCTTTCGGCGCATCCGGGAAGAAGTCGACCGCAAGATAAAGCTGACCGGTCAGCAGGTTGCCGGTCCTCAATTGCAGGCGCATGCCCCTTGCAACCAGATAATCCGCAAATTCGCGCTGGTTCTCGTTCTCAACGGCCGGGCTGCCGGTCGGGCCGCCCTCATACCGGTTCGTAAAGCGTTCGGGATAGTATGCGACTTCAACGACGATACTCAGCTTGCGGGTCTCGCGGTTGAACCGGGTATAGATGCCGGTCACCTCGCCAACCGTGATGCCGCGAAAATCGAGCGGCGCGCCGGCCGTCAAGCCGCGTACCGAATCCTTGAATTCCGCGACGAACCGGGTGACGATGCGGTCATGGCGCTTCATCGCGTCACCGAAGCTCGCGAACAGCGCGAATGACGTCTGGGCCGCGGCGGGCGGCTGGCCGACCGACTGGTCCGGCGTGTCGAAGGCGACGCCGCCGACCAGAATCGATACGAGCGATTGCGTGTTGACCCGCACGCCGTTGGTATCGAGCGCCAGGTCGACCCCGCTCGCATGCCAGAAGCGCGTATCGGGTCTGACGAACCTGTCGTACGGCGCATTGATGAACGCACGCAAGGTCACGCTCCTGCCATCCGGATCGAGACTGAACGACGTGATCTGTCCCACCTGCAGCCGGCGGTAAAACACCGGCGTGCCGGCAGCCAGCGAGCCCATGTCCTGGCTTTTGAGCACGAACTCCCGGCCAGGCACGTCGCTCGCAATCACGGGGGGCGTCTCGAGACCGGTGAATGCCTGGCGTGTTTTCGGCGACGCGCCCGCGTCCATGCCGACGAACGAACCGGACAGCAGCGTCCCGAGGCCCGACACCGTGCCGCCGGAAATGCGCGGACGCACGACCCAGAAGCGCGTGTCATCGACCAGCAGATCCGACGCATCCTTGACGACCTCCGCGGTGGCAATCACGTGCTTGTGATCCCTCGAAAGGCTCACCTCCTTGATGACCCCGATGTCGACGTCCTTGAACTTGATCTTCGTCTTGCCTGCTTCCAGCCCTTCCCCGGTGTTGAACGTGATGGTGATCTTCGGCCCCTGCTCGAGCACCGCCTTGACAGCGAGCCAGCCGCCGATCAGCACGGCGATGATCGGCACCAGCCATACCACCTGGAGCCGCCAGCGCGCGCGCGGCGCGGCTACGGCTTCCGGGAGTTCCGGCAGGTCAGGTGTTTTTCCGGTCTCTGGCATGATCTTGCTGCGCCGCGTCCCAGATCAGGCGCGGGTCGAACGACATGGCGGCGAACATGGTCAGCACGACCACCGCGCCGAACGCGATGGCGGCCGGGCCCGCCTGGATGGTGGCCAGTGCCTTGAACTGGACGAGCGCCACCAGCATCGTAATGACGTAGATATCGAGCATCGACCAGCGCCCGACCAGTTCGACGATCCGGTAGATGCGCGTGCGCTGCTCGGGGCTCCAGCGCGAGTGAAGCTGGGTCGAGATTGACAGGAAGACGATGGCGATGATCTTCAGCATCGGCACCGCGATGCTCGCGATGAACACCACCAGCGCGAGCAGCCACGAACCGGACGTCCACAGATAGACGACGCCGCTCATGATCGTGTCCTTCTCGGCGCCGAACAGCGAACTGGTGTACATCACCGGCAAGACGTTGGCCGGGATGTATAGCACCATCGCGGCGAATAGAAACGCCCACGTGCGCGACAGGCTATCCGGCTTGCGGGCATGCACCGAGGCGCCGCAGCGCGGACAGTTCAGCTCATGCGCGTGAGCGGGCGCCTTCGCCAGCAAGCCGCAGTCATGACATTGAACCAGCCCGCACTGCGCCGCGCTCAGCCAGCCATGCAGCCCGGCACGCTCGTCGTGCGGCTCGCCAGCGGCATGCTGCAACGTGCTGATGCGCGCCCACAGCGCGCGTGAATCGAACGCCGCAGCCGCGGCGGCGAGCACCAGCATCAGTGCGCCGAACGACCACAGTCCGACACCTGTCACGACGCTGGCGATGTGGGCAAGCTTGACGAGCGCGACCAGCAGGCCAATGATCAGCACCTCGGTCATGCCCCACGGCTGCGCGAGGCGCGCCAGCCGGAACACGGACGCAGCCCCCCAGGGCACGCGATTGACCCGCAACGGCACCAGCATCCACAGCATCGACGCGACCTGCGCGAAAGGGGTGAGGATCGTGGTGAAGAACACGAGCGCCGCGAGCGGCCACATCCCGTCCAGGTACAGCACGCGTACCGCGCCGATCAGGGTCGTCTCGACCAGCGTGCCGTTCACCGACAGCCCGACAATCGGATACGAATTCGCGATCACCAGCAGCACGGCCGCCCCCAGCGACAGCGCAAACGCCCGGTCGAGCGAATTGGCGCGATTGCGGTACAGCTCCCCATGACAGCGCCGGCAGCGCAGCACGCCGCCTTCGGGAACCTCCGCTTCGGTCTGCAGCAGATCGCATTCATGGCAGGCAAGCAGAGCGGC
Source organism: Paraburkholderia ultramafica (assembly GCF_902859915.1). Classification (GTDB taxonomy): domain Bacteria; phylum Pseudomonadota; class Gammaproteobacteria; order Burkholderiales; family Burkholderiaceae; genus Paraburkholderia; species Paraburkholderia ultramafica. The sequence goes on along the minus strand of NZ_CADIKK010000029.1, from coordinate 85,443 downwards.
GCGCGTCATCGCTGAGCCTCCGAGGCCGGCAAGGCCGCCACCGGCTGGGCGGGAGCGGGCGGCTGCGGCGGCTGCGCTTGCGGCTGCGTCATCTGCTCCGCCTTGACGACCCAGCCGCCGCCCATCGCCTTGTACAGGCTGACGAACGAGCTCAGCTCCGTGCCTTGCGTCTGTGCATAGACCAACTGCGCGTTGAACAGACTCCGCTCGGCGTCGAGCACCTCGATGTAGCTCGTGTAGCCGCCTTCGTAGCGCAGCCGCGCGAGGTGCGCGTAGGTGGACAGCGCGGTCACCTGGTCGGCCTGCACGTTCAGTTGCTCGCGTGATTTCTGCGCCGTGATGAGCGCGTCCGCGACTTCCTGGAACGCCACCTGGATCGCCTTGCGATAGGCCAGCAGCGCTTCCTGTTGACGCGCTTCCGCCTGACGGACCTGGCCTTCGATGTTGCCGGCGGTGAAGATCGGCACCGAGACCGCACCGGCAAACGACCACACGCGCGCCGGGCCGGTGAACAGGTTCGAAAAGTCCGTGCTGAGCGAGCCGAACAACCCCGTCAGCGAGATCGACGGGAAGTACAGCGCACGCGCCGCGCCGATCAGCGCGTTTTGCGCCACCAGGTTCTGCTCGGCCTCCAGCAGGTCCGGACGGCGTGCGATCAGATCGGACGGCAAGCCGGCGGGAATCGCCGGCGGCGCCAGCGCGTCCAGCTCCCGGCCGCGCAGGATCGGCTCGGGATTGCGTCCGAGCAGCACCGCGATCGCATCTTCCTGCACGGCGATCTGCGCTTCGAGCTGCGGAATGGTGGCCAATGCGGCCTGATATTCGGACTGGCTCTGCGCCAGTTCCATCTGCGAGACTTCGCCGCCCTGGAAGCGCAGCGTGAACACCTTGACCGAATCGGCCCGGCTCTCGGCGGTGGCCTTCGCGATGTCCAGCTGCCGGTCGAGGCTGCGCAGATTGATGTAGGACGAAGCGACCGAGGCCACCAGCGTGAGGATCGTGCCGCGGCGGCCCTCCTCGCTCGCCAGCAGGTTCGCCCGCGCCGCCTCGGTTTCGCGCCTGATCTTGCCGAACAGGTCGATTTCCCACGACGCCGACACGCTCGCGTCGAACTCGTTAAAGACCGGGTTGACCCCGGCCGGCAGCGGCACCGACCCGTCCTGCGACGCGCGCTGACGCGACGCCCCGAAGTTCGCCCCCACCTGCGGAAACAACCCGGAACGGGTCGTCACGAACTGGCCGCGAAACTCTTCGACGCGTGCGGCGGCAATCTTGACGTCGAGGTTATCCGCGAGCGCGGCGGTGATCAGGTCGTTGAGGACGGGGTCCTCGAACTGTTCCCACCAGGCGGTGTTGGCGGTGTCGGCGGTCTCTTCCATGCTGAAGCGGAAGGTGGCCGGCACGTCCACCTTGGGCCGCACGTAGTCCGGTCCGAGCAGACAGCCATTCAGCGTCAGCAGCAGGAGCGGTGTGAGCAGGCGCGCGAATGCTGTTGCACGCATCTCAGTCGCCCTCATGCTGCGCTGACGGCGTGGCCTTCGGCGCGCCCGGGCCGCCCGCCGGCGGCGCCGCGCCTCCGGGGCTGTCGGCACCCGGCCCCGGCTTCTCCTTCGGCCCGCTCTTGCGCGACGACAGCGTCTCGAGCAGGAAATAGAACATCGGGATGAAGAACACCGCGATGACGGTTGCGCCGAGCATCCCGCCGATCACGCCGGTGCCGATCGAATGCCGGCTGTTGGCCGATGCGCCAACTGCAATCGCCAGCGGCACGCAACCGAGGATGAAGGCGAGCGATGTCATCACGATCGGGCGCAGCCGCTCTTCGGACGCGCGCACGGTCGCATCCAGCACCGACGCGCCTCCTTCGCGGTTGAGGACGGCGAACTCGAAGATCAGAATCGCGTTCTTCGCGGCGAGCGCGACCAGCATCGTCAGGCCGATCTGGAAGTAGATGTCGTTCTCGAGACCGCGCATCATGATCGCGAGCAACGCGCCGAACAGCGCGAACGGCACCGCCATCAACACGCCGAGCGGCAACGACCACTTTTCGTACTGGGCGGCGAGGATCAGGAACACCATGATGAGCCCGAATACGAACACCGCGCCCGAGGTTCCGCCGGATTTACGCGCTTCGTACGCCTCACCGCTCCACGCGACGTCGTAGCCGGGCGGCATCTGCGTGGCAAGCTCTTCCAGTGTGCTGATCACCTGGCCCGAACTGAAACCGGGTGCGGCATTCGCTGTCACGAGGACGGCCGGAAAGTTGTTGAAACGCGTGATCAGATCGGGGCCGGTGACATACCGGTAGGTCGCGACCGTTCTGAGCGGGACCATCGAGCCAGTCTTGCTGCGCACGAAGATCCGGTCCAGATCCTGAGGCTTGAGGCGGTATACCGGATCGGCCTGCAGGATCACCTGCCACAGCCGGCTCGCGCGGTTGAACTGCGACACGTAGAGGGAGCCGAACATCGTCTGCATCGAGCTGTAGACATCTTCGATCGGCACGCCGAGCGTCTGCGCCCGCTCCCGGTCGACCTCGACCAGCAGCTGCTGCGACGAAGCGTTGAAGGTCGTCGTGACGCGTGAGAGTTCGGGCCGCTTCCTCGCCCGCTCGATGAACTGCTGCACGACCCCGGCGAGCTGGCCGATCGTCGCGTCGCCCTTGCTCTGGATCCACACCTCGGTGCCGCCCGTCGTGCCAAGGCCAGGAATGGATGGCGGATTGACCGGCGTCACGATCCCGGCGGTGATCTTCGACAAGGTCCGGTACGCGTCGATCAGCACGGTTCGCGCATTCTGCGTCGCTCGGTTGGCCCGCGTGTAGCGCTCGTCGAAACTCTTCAGACCGACAAAGAAGGTACTGGCGTTATTCTTGTTCTGCACGTCGAGCAGGCTGTACCCGTCGACCGTCGTGATGCTGCCGACGGCGTCCTGTTTCATGAAGTATTCGGTAACCTGGTCGGACACGGCCCCCGTGCGATCGAGACTCGCGGCATCCGGCATCTGGATCGCACCCAGCAGGTAGCCCTGGTCCTCAGGCGGCAGAAAAGCACTGGGAATCGACTTCACCATTACCACGGTCAGCGCGATCATGCCGCCAAAGAGCAGCAGAGCCAGCACGAAGCGCTTGATGATCACCTGGATCGAGCGTGAATAGCCCACCGTCATCCGCGTGAACGAATTCTCAAACCAGCGGAAAAAGCCTTTCTTCTCCTTGTGCGAGCTCTTGAGCAGCAGCGAGGCCAGCGCCGGCGACAAGGTCAAGGCCACGAGACCCGAGATCACCACCGAGATCGCGATCGTGATCGCGAACTGCTTGTACAACTGGCCGGTAATCCCGCTCACGAACGCCACCGGCACGAACACCGCGCACAGCACCAGCACGATCGCGATCACCGGCCCCGCCACCTCGTCCATCGCCGCTTTGGCCGCCTCCTTCGGATTGAGCTTGTGGACGGTCATGTTGCGTTCGACGTTCTCGATCACCACGATCGCATCGTCAACCACGATGCCGATCGCGAGCACCATCCCGAACAGCGTCAGCATGTTGATCGAGAAGCCCAGCAGCGCCATGCCCATGCAGGTACCGACAATCGAAATCGGCACCGCCAGCACCGGGATCAAGGTCGCCCGCAAGCTTTGCAGGAACACGTACACCACGATCACCACCAGCACCAGCGCTTCGAAGAACGTGCGGATCACGTCGGAGATGGACGCCCGCGTAAACTCGGTGGTATCCATCGCAATCTGGTATTTGATCCCCTCAGGAAACGACTTGCTGAGCTCGGCGAGCGTGGCCTTCACCTGCTTCGACACGTCGAGCGCGTTGGCGCCCGGTTGCTGGTAGACCGCGATGATCGTCGCGGGCTTGCCCTGAAAGCGGCTGCGGATCGAGTAGTCTTTCTGGCCCAGTTCGGCGTGGCCGACGTCCTTGAGCCGCACGATCGCCGAGCCTTCGCTGGCCGCTCGCAGGATGATGTTGTCGAACTCCGCCGGCTCGGCGAGCCGCCCGGTGGTCGTGACCGCGAACGACTGTTCGACGGGATCGCCGGTTGGCGACTGCCCGATGCGGCCGACCGCGAACTGCTGGTTCTGGTTCGCGACCGCATTCTGCACGTCGGTCGCCGTGATACCGAGTTGCGCCATGCGGTCGGGCTTGAGCCAGACCCGCATCGCGTAGTCAGGTGTACCGAAGATGCTCGACTGGTTAGCGCCCGGAATCCGCTTGAGCGCATCGAGCACGTAGATATTCGCGTAGTTGGCGATGTAAGTGCTGGTGAAGCGCTGGTCCGGCGAGTAGATCGCGATCACCATCATGAACGCCGACGACTTCTTCTGCACCTGCACGCCTTGCGACTGAACCGACTGCGGCAATTGCGGCAGCGCCAGGTTCACGCGGTTCTGCACGTCGACCTGCGCGAGTTGCGGATTGGTGCCGATTTCGAAGAACGCGTTGATCGTCAGATTGCCCGTCGATGAACTCGATGAGTTCATGTAGATCATGTTGTCCGCGCCGTTCACCTGCTGCTCGATCGGCGCGGCCACGTTGTTCGCGACGACGTCCGCGCTCGCGCCCGGATAAGTGGCCGAGATCGTGATCTGCGGCGGCGTGATGTCCGGATACTGCGCGACGGGCAGCGCGAACATCGTCAACGCACCGCCCAGGGTGATGACGATCGAGATCACGGACGCGAAGATCGGCCGGTCGATGCAGTAGTGAGAGATGCTCATCGTTGCCGTCCTTCACTCGGACGCGCTGGCGCCGGACACAGGCGCAGCAGAGGCTGTTGCGGATGCGCCCGCCTGAGCGCCTGCCGGTTGCGCGCCGCCGCCCTCGCCCGGCAGCCGCTGGACGATCTTCAGCGGCACACCGGCGCTCACGCGGATCGCCCCGTCAACCACGACGCGCTCGCCGGGCTTCAATCCGTCGGTAATGAACCAGTCATCGCCTTGCCATTCGCCGACTTCAACCACCCGTTGATGGCCCTTCGACTCGTTGTCCACCACCCACAGAAAGTGGCTTTTCGAGCCTTGCAGGACCGCGCGCTGCGGCACGAGGATCGCGTTTGGCCGGATCGCTCCGCCCACGCGGGCCCGCACGAACTGCCCGGGACGCAGCGCCGCTTTGGGATTGTCGAATACGGCCCGCACCAGAAAGGTCCCCGTTTCGGTACTGAAAGCGGGATTGGCGAAGTCGATGGTGCCGTGTTCCGAATAAGTCGAACCGTCGGCGAGAACGAGCGACACCGAGAAATCGTTATTCGCGGGGAAGCGCAGATGTCCTGCGGCAATCTGGTCGCGGTACTTCAGCATTTCATTCTCGGAGATGCTGAAGTTCACCCACATCGGATTGAGCTGATACACGGTGGTCAGCAAACCCGACTGGGTCGCCGTCACATAGCTGCCGTCCTGTTGCCGCGCGAAGCTCGACAGGCCGGTCAGCGGCGATTTGATGGTCGTATAGCTGAGATTCAACTGGGCCGTGTCCACTTCGCCCCTGGCGGCGATCACAGCAGCGGCGGCCTGCGCCTCGTTGCCGACCGCATCGTCGAGATCCTTCTTGCTCAACGCGTTCTGCGCGACCAGTGGTTGCACACGGGCGAGATTGGCTTTCGCCACCTGGTACCTCGCCTGCTGCTGGGCCAATTGCCCTTTCGCCGTCTGCAGCGCGGCCTCGAATGGTTTGGGGTCCATCAGAAACATGGTCTGGCCCGTCTTCACCAGCGAGCCCTCGACATACGTGCGGCGGTCGAGAAAGCCGTCCACCCGGGCGCGGATCTGCACTTCGCGCGAGCTCTCGGTCTGCGCGGTGAATTCGAACTCGACCGGTGTATCGCGCGGCGTGACCGTCATCACCGTGACTTCAGGCGCACTGGCTTGCGGCAGCGCTTCCTTCTTGCCGCATCCGGCGACCAGCGTGAGCAGCGCAAGCAGTGCGGTGAGCAGCGGCAACGCGAGAAGGCTTGATGGCAGGGTCCGCCAACGCGAGGAACGCGGGCCTCGAATGGGCAGTGCGCGGGTAACGGAGGCAGTATTCATCGCGTGATCCAACTCAGTGCGTCCGGGTTCTTCATATCCGTGTTCTCCGGATGGCGCCAGCGCGGCTGACGGCTGCATGAATTCCAGTGTGGTCACCCGGTGCAGCCAGGACAATCGGACTTTGGTCTCATATGATCGTTACGGCCGTTACACTCGGCGCAGCGCTTCGCAAGCGCGCGGCAACAACGGCGTCAGGGTGTCGGCGGAAGGCCCATCGCGGTCTGAACGGTGCGGATCAGCACGGAACCGTTGAAGGGTTTGCGCAGGTAACCGACGGCGCCCGCGGCCAGCACCTGCTCACGTACGCCCGGATCGTCGTAAGCCGTGATGATGATGACGGGCATGCCGCGGCCGGCCAGCTGGCGCTGCACCTCCAGGCCATTGGTGCCGGGCATCTGGATGTCGAGAATCACGCAGTCCGGCCGGTACGAGGGGACGGACGACAGCGTGTCCAGAAACGCATCGCCGCTGGTGAAGACCTCCGCCTCTATGCCAACCGACCGCAACAGGCGCTTGATCGCCCTTCCGACCGATTCTTCATCGTCTACGACGGCAGCGGTTGGTTTGAGCTTACCCATATGGCGCTTTCGGACCTTTTAGGCGATGTCGTAAGGTCAATCCTGCAGACCAAGCCTAATGGACTCGCGTGCAAACGGGAATAGGACTTTGGTCCACCGCCGTCGATGGATTGCGTGGGATCGCCGACGACGTCGGGGCGCGTGTGGGCGCGTGTGGGCGCGCGTGTGCGCGATAGGTCTCCGGGTACGACGAGGGGCAGCGCGAAGGAAATGACGCGCACCAGGGCTGATCCGCACCGGCACGCGGGCACCGTGTCAGCTTCGGATGACACGCGCTCGCGGCGCGCTAGCGGCTTGCGTCTGTGGTCGGCGCAGCGCCGGCTTTTTCGGCAAGACGAACCAGCTCGGCAAGCGAACCGGCTTTCATCTTTTCCATCACGCGTGCGCGATGAATCTTGATCGTCTTCTCCGCCGCGCCCAGCTCGCTCGCCACCTGTTTGTTCAGGTAGCCCGCCACCACGAGCGTCATCACCTCGCGCTCGCGCGGCGTCAGATGATCCAGCCGGCTCTGGATGTCCGCCCGTTCCGCGCGCGACTCGAACATCCGCCGTGCCCGTCCGAGCGCCCGTTCGAGCACGTCGAGCAGCACGCTGTCACTGACCGGCTTCGGCAGAAAGTCTGTCGCCCCCGCCTTCATTGCGTCGACGGCGGAACTCAGGTCGCCGTGCCCGGAAATGAAAATGATCGGCAGCCACTCATGCAGCCGACGTTGCAGCGCCAGTCCGCTCAGATCCGGCAGTTGCAGGTCGAGCAACAGACAGGCCGGGCAACTCTCCAGATCGGCACGTTCGATAAACGCCTCCGCGCTGTCGAAGGTTTCCACGCGATACCCGGCTGAGCGAATCAGTCGCGCGAGGGCGGTGCGGACGTGTTCGTCGTCATCGACGACGAACACCACGCAAGCAAGTCCGTTCACGATGATTGACGCGGGTCGCAGCCTTCAGCCCCGCTCGCCGATGGAAGCAGGATGTGGAACGTGGCGCCGCGGTCGCCATTGTTCTCGGCCCACAGGCGTCCGCCGTGCATCGAGACGATCGAGCAGCTGATCGAAAGGCCGAGCCCTAGTCCATGCGGCTTCGATGACGAGAAAGGCTTGAATACCTCGCCGACCTGATCCGCATTCAGACCCAGGCCGCGATCGCTCACCGCGATGCGGACCCCCTCGCCTTGCGGCGCGGTGCTGACTGTCACGGACACCACGCGATCCTCCGCACAGCATCCCTCCACCGCGTCGAATGCGTTCAGCAGCAGATTGATCATGACCTGCTGCAACTGGATCTTGTCACAGCGCACCAGTGGCACCTGTGCGGCGCTATCCAGCGTCATGCGTACGCCCCGCGACACCGCATCGCGACGCATCAGGTGCATCACCTCGCGCGCGAGGTTGCCCATATCGAGCGGCAGCGTGTCGGGGGGAACCCGCCTGACGAACTGCCGTAGCTTGCGCACGATTTCGGTGGCGCGGAAGCTATCGGCCACGATGTCCGCCAACGCCTCGCGCAAATCGGAGATGTCGCTCGGGGTCAACTCCAGGAATCGCTGCGCCGCCTGGGCGTTGCTCAGGATCGCAGTGAGCGGCTGGTTGATCTCATGAGCAAGCGCGGCCGCCATCTCGCCCAGCTCGGATGCGCGCGCAAGATGCGCCCTCTGCTGCTCGTCCCGGCGCGCTTCCTCCTGCCCGCACGGATCGACGATCAGCACGATCCACGGGGCGGCGCCAGCGGCTCCGTATTGTGTGCACTTGACGCTGACTGTGCGTTCGCAGCCGTCCTTGCATCTGGCAATGGCCGTGCGCAACTCATCGGCGCCTGCCAGGCCGTCACCCGGTGCGCCGGGCGACGAGGGTCCGGAGCCGGCTTTCGCGTCGTCGTCGGCCATGCGGGGAAACAGCTGCACGAAGGACATGCCGCCCAGTTCCTCCGCTGTATAGCCGAACAGCGTCGCCGCCGGCTCATTGACCAGCACGACCCGGTGAGCGTCGTCGACGGCGATCACCGCGCCGGGCACCATGTCCAGCAATGGCTGCAAGCCCTCTGCCAAGGAATGGCGGGGTTCGTCTTCGGGGTGGCGGCCCGACCACGGAACATATCCGGCCAGTGCGGCTGTCAATCGCCCCATCCGGTCGACACGCGCTGCCTTGGAGCGCCTGTGTGCCCGCGCGCCAGACTGTTCCCGATGCGCCGGATCCTGCCCGGACGCGCCGCGCATACGCAGGAACATGCCGGGCGCATCACACGGCGCTTTGTCATGCAGAGGTATTGTCGTGTTGATCCCGCCGGCCAGCGTCGCCGGCACGGGGTCCTGCTCGCCGGGGCGGGCGCGCCATGCATTGGTGAGCCACTCAAAAGCTGATACGACTCCCGCCACCACATTGCGGTGATCCTGCGTGGGGATATTCATGATCGAACTCTCCGTACTGTTCGTTACGGTGTCGAGCAGCAATGTTCCATTCGCAGCGGGCTCGCGGCCATCTATGCCGCATCGCCCCGAACACTTGACTGATACGCCGGCAAACTGGCAGGTCGATCCAGCAATGATTCTTGAACGGCCCCGGCATTCAAGCATCCGCCCAGGCGTGAGCATCGAGCTTTCGCGCCTGTCAGTAACATATACTGAAATGTAAAGAGATTGTGAAATCCGCTCGGCATTTTCTCGTAAATGCACGGCCATGCCAGCGCTGTCAGGTCAAAAAAAAGACGAGAGATCTGCAGGTTTTTTCGGGGCGCTTAATAACCTCGCCTGCACGGCGAGTGATGAGATTTTATTAGCGCCAGCGTGGATATGCGATGCGGATATCAACACGCGGATTGAAGTCGTCGACGACGAGCGTCGCGTCGCGTTTTGAGTGTGGAATCTTCCGGCCGACGTGTGCCCACCTGGCGAAAAGAGACGGCCTGCTGGCCGAAATTGCGGGAAGCCACGGAGTACTTCAAAGACGAATGTGTCGTCGACACGCGGCAAATGCGTACACCGCGCACTCGAAAGTCAGGCGCAAAGCGAAACAGTCCGCTTTTTTTGACTCGCGTACGCGCAGCCAGCCGCGCTCAGAATTTGTCGGGCACGTACTTGTACGGGTAGTCCGGATTCTCATACCCGTGCGCTTTCTGTCGCGCCGGCAACGTGATCTTCTCGCGTGGCACGGCTTCGTAGGGAATCTGGCTCAGCAGATGACTGATCAGGTTCAGGCGTGCGCGCTTCTTGTCGTTCGACACCACCACATTCCATGGTGCGTATTCGGTATCCGTCGCCGCCAACATGTCATCGCGCGCGCGCGAATAGTCGTACCAGCGGCGATAGGATCCGATGTCCATCGGCGAGAGCTTCCATATCTTGCGCTCGTCGTGGATCCGCGCTTCGAGCCGCCGCGTCTGTTCTTCGGCGCTCACCTCCAGCCAGTACTTGAGCAGGATCACGCCTGAATGGATGATCGCGCGTTCGACGAGCGGGACGACCCGCAGAAACTCCTGAACCTGTTCCTCCGTGCAGAAGCCCATCACGCGCTCCACCCCTGCGCGGTTGTACCAGCTGCGGTCGAACAGCATGATCTCGCCCGCCGCGGGCAGATGCGGCAAATAGCGCTGAATGTACATCTGGCTCTTTTCCCGATCGGTCGGCGCCGGCAGCGCGACGACCCGGAAGATGCGCGGACTGACACGTTCGGTGATCGCCTTGATCGTGCCGCCCTTGCCTGCGCCGTCACGCCCTTCGAACAGCACGCACACCTTCGCGCCGCTCTTCACCACCCACTCCTGAAGCTTGACCAGTTCGGCATGCAGCCGCGCCAGTTCCTTCAGATAGGTCTTGTTGTCGAGCTTGTCTGCGCGCTTCGCACCCGTCTTCCCGTCATCGGCCATTTTTGACATGATTTCGCCTCCGTGCCTTCCGGTCGCAGCCGGGTCTTATACCCTGCTGACTATCGTCGCCGGGTGGGCGGCGGGCAATAGGACTTTAGGCTGATGGTGCCGCGCAGCCAGCCTGATCCAATGCATCCGGAACCTCGATCGCATGCGCGCGAACCTCAACCGGACGAGTGAATCGATACCGTTGCGCTCGGGCAACTCGTCGCGGATAGCCGGGCCTGCAATAAGAGCCGATACGGTAAGGAGTCTTCATGAAACCGGAAAAGCGCGTGCCTTTGCTCGACCCCGTCGATCGGGTCTCTGAAATCCTGTTCGGCCTGATCATGGCCGTGACTATCGTCGGTTCCGTGTCGATCGGCTCCGCGACGCGCGATCCGGGAAAAGCGGCGACCGTTATGACCGCTCAGGCAATCCTGGCGCAGCGAGGCAAGCCGCCCGACCGGTTCACAGATTGAGCCTGGTCACCTTCGCTCCATTCACCGAAGCGTCCGCCATCAGACCGGTATTGGTGAGTACGAGGGCCACCACCTGCGACGAAGCCGATGACGTATCGATCGCACCGTTCGCGCCCACTTTCACGACCGACACCGCCACGTCGCCGCCGGCCGACCAGCCAGACGCGCTCTGGAACTTGGCGAGCGCCTCCTGCGTCATGAACATGAAAATGACGGCGGTGGATTGAGCCCCGGCCTGGAATCCAAACGACGCCGCCGCCGTGCTGTAGTAGCCGACCGTCTTGCCGCCGACACGCAATGCGCCTTCGCCATACTCGGCGCCAACGATGAAGGCCGCCTTCTTCACGTCCGGGAACACCAGGACGCCCTGGGCCTTCGCTGCGAGTTCGCGTGAGCCTTGTACCGTCGAGAAGAGCCGGGACAACGTGCCATCGACACTCGCGTCGATCGCCTGGCGCTTCGAGGCATCGGTTTCAGGGCTCTTGCCGCTGCCCGGCGTCGTCGTGCAGCCCGCAAGGGCCATAGTCGCAACGGCCGTGGCCACCGCGGTCTTCAGCACAAAGTTCCGTCTGTTCATTATTGACCTCCATTGTGGTTCCGAGGCGAATCCCCGGTGCGTGGTTCTGACCACTTCGTCCTTCGATCCGGTTCCAGCCAATAGCCTGACAGTCGGGCGCAACGTGCCTCGTCGCGACTTCCAGTAAGACGCGCTTCACGGTTCATCTGCTGCGTGGCGCAAGTTCGCACCGCCTGCCATGTCTGCTTCGGGCAACCGGCGGCGTTGTAACTGCGGATGGGTACAGCCGCGGCCATGCGGAACACGCCGGGCGGTCACGTTACCGGGGACTTCCGGTTTCCGCCCGATTACATGATGTCATGGCGCCGCATGGGTGGAATCGGACTTTGGTCTTACAGCACGCCAAAATCCGCGCCTGATGACGCACGACGACGCCGGGAATGCACGCCCGCCTGCGTCGAAATACTTTGGATAGGCCCAAGGTCCGATTCCCGCGCGCCTGCCGGGTGACATGATGTAAGGGAAAAGCCGGATTGGTTGCGGTGAAAGCCTGCTTCGTCCCGAAGGCGAACGCCACGCGGATCATCTGTCGTTCGCGCGCAGCGCCGGGCGTCGCCATGAATTCCGGCAATCTATCGTCATCCTGAGCAAATTGAAGACGTGTGTGTTGCACATCGTGCCTGCGCGTCGAGGAGGAACGGAAAATGCCACTGAAGATCCGCACGCCGCTGCGTGCCACGCAGTTTGCCGGCCTCGCTTTGGCTGGCGCGCTGCTCAATATGAACGCCGTCGCCGGCACGTCGAATCTGGGCTTTCTCAACAACACGCCCCTCGCCTACATGAAACAGCCGGATATGGACTCCCTGAACCGCGCCATCGATAGCGCGCTTGAGTCGAAGGCGGACGGCGAAACCGCTGCATGGAACAATCACGGTCTCGGCAACGGCGTGGCGATCGATGCGGACCTGACACCCACTCAGACCACCACACAAGACCAGCGGACCTGCCGCCACCTGGCCGTGACGCTGCGCGCCAAGGGCCAGTCGCTCGACCTGCATCCTCAATACTGCCGGGCAGGCAAAGGGAAATGGCAACTGCTGAAACGTAAATAGTTGCTCCCTTCGCAGCCGCCGCGTTCAGGCCAGCATTGCGTGACGCGACCATGAAGCCCGTCGCGAGGCGCTTCAGAGCACAGTGCGAGAACGGGATGCGGGTCGCCCGGATCGTCGCTCGGGACGATCACGTTGCCCCCATGCGTCGCGACGCCGCCCGAACTTGCGACGCATGCTGCGCCCCAGCGCTGCATGCAGGCGCTGCTGGCCTGCGGTGACATCAGGCCGTGCATCACGATTGAGCGGCGCGGTCGAGCGCCGCGTTGGATCACGCGATCACGCGCACGCCGGCTCACCGCGGCGTGCGCTCAACGCTTAGTTGACCGTGTAACCGCGCCCCTGCATGCAGGCGCCCCAGGCGCGATAAAAAGTATCCATTGCCCCCTGGGTCTGCGCCTGGCTGTTAGCCGCTGCGGCCTGCCGATTGTTGCGCGCCCGCGCCCCGCCAACCATCGTGCCGCCTACCGCGCCGACCGCGGCACCCTTGCCCGCATCGCCCGCGATTGCACCGATCGCCGCGCCGCCGGCCGCGCCACGCGCCGCGCCCCTGAGGCGTTCACCGCCGCCCACCGCCGGTCCCGAAGGCGGCGGCGGCTGGTTCGCGGCCACCGTCGCTGGATCGATGCCCGTGTTGCTTTTGGCCCACGCATGGCATGCGCCGTCGTCCTGCTGCTGCTGTTGCTGGCTTTGCCCTTTGGCGGGATAGGCGACCGGCCTCGCGTGCACGGCGGAGCCGACCAGCACTCCGCCGACGATGACCGCGCTAATGTAGCGTTTCCTGTATGTGTTCACAGCAACTCCTCGATTGTGCGCGCGATGACGGCATCGCATTGCGCGCGTGTGCCTGTGCGCCTCGTGCCATTCAACATGGCGACCTGCATGCCCTGCAGTTGACGCATGCCGTCGGCGCTGACGGCTTCACCGTCACGCTGAACGCCCGACGTCGGTCAGCGATCGTCAGCGGCCTGTGCGACCTGCCCATAACCTGCCTGCTGTAAAGCGCTCGCGCGCGCCCCGCGCTGCGCGGAGCAAACCGTCACAGTCCTGCTTCCATGATTGCGTTGCGGGTCCGGCGAACACAATCGGACCATGGTCTTATCCGCCAGACGAGGCAGCGGGACCCACGAGGAACCAGGACCAAAGTCCGATGTCCGCCGCCCCTCGCAAGGGCTACGCTGGATGAGCGGCATACGATCGTCGGCGGATCGTCGGCGTCAGGCGTCCGTGTCCGGACTGCGCGTGTCCGGACTGCGATGTCGGCCCGCCGATCCCGCCTCGACCCCGGCGCCACGAAAGGAGACGCCCCTAATGACCGACGCACCTCGCCCGCCAGGCGAAACCATCAACCCGGCGCCTGTTGCCGGGTGGCGCGCCGTGTTTCCTCCCGCGCAGTGGCTGCCCGCCTATCAGGCGAAGTGGCTGACGCGCGACTCGATTGCCGGCGTGACCCTCGCGGCCTATGGCATTCCGGTGTCGCTCGCTTACGCTACGCTCGCCGGGCTGCCCCCGCAATACGGCATCTACTGTTATCTGGTGGGCGGCCTCTTCTACGCGCTGTTCGGATCTTCGCGGCAACTCGCGATCGGCCCGACATCGGCGATTTCGATGCTCGTCGGCGTGACGGTCGCGGACATGGCCGGCGGCGACCCGGCGCGGTTCGCCTCCATAGCGGCGCTGACGGCGATGCTCGTCGGCGGCATGTGCGTGGTGGCGTGGATTCTGCGGCTGAGTTCGCTCGTCAACTTCATCAGCGAAACGATCCTGCTCGGCTTCAAGGCCGGCGCGGCGCTCACGATCGCGCTGACCCAGTTGCCCAAGCTGTTCGGCGTGCCGGGCGGCGGCGAACAGTTTTTCGAGCGCATCGCGGTGCTGGCTGGCCAGCTCCCCGCGACGAATTTCGCGGTGCTCGCGTTCGGCCTCATTGCCCTCGCCCTCCTGCTGCTCGGAGAAAAGCTTCTGCCGGGGCGGCCGGTCGCGCTGCTGGTGGTCGCGATGTCGATCATTCTGCTGTCGGTCACGCCGCTCGCATCGATGGGCTTCAAGGTCGTCGGCGTATTGCCGCAGGGCTTGCCCGCGTTCCATCCGCCAGGTTTGCGGGTGAGCGACGTGGACGGCGTGATTCCGCTGGCATTCGCGTGCATCCTGCTGTGCTATGTGGAAAGCGTGTCCGCCGCGCGCGCCATTGCGCAGGCGGACGGCTATGAAATCGATCCGCGCCAGGAGCTGCTCGGCCTCGGCGCGGCCAATCTGGCTGCCGGCTTCTTTCAGGGTTACCCCGTAGCGGGCGGACTCTCGCAGTCTTCCGTCAACCACAAGGCTGGCGCGAAGACACCGCTCTCGCTGGTGTTCGCGTCGATCACGATTGGTCTCTGCCTGATGTTCCTCACGGGTCTTCTCACCAATCTGCCCAACGTGGTGCTCGCCGCGATCGTGCTGGTCGCGGTGCAAGGCCTGATCGACATTCGTGAGCTGCGCCACGTGTGGCGAGTCAGCCGTTATGAATTCCTCGTCGCGATGGTGGCCTTTGCTGCCGTGCTGCTGCTGGGCATCCTGAAGGGCGTGCTCTGCGCGGTGCTGGTGTCGATGCTGCTGCTCATCAGCCGTGCTGCCCACCCGCACGTCGCGATCCTTGGACGCATTCCCGGCGCACGCCGTTACTCGGACCTCGAACGCCATCCCGACAACGAGCCTGTGCCGGGCGCGTTGATGTTCCGCGTCGAGGCGTCGCTGCTGTACTTCAACGCCGACCATGTGCGTACCACGGTCTGGAGACGAATCCGCGGCGCCGCGGCGCCGCTCAGGCTCGTGGTATGCGATCTGTCCACCTCGCCGTTGGTCGACCTCGCGGGCGCGCGCATGCTGGCGACGCTGCACTCGGAGCTGCGCGCAGCCGGCACGCGCCTGCGGCTGGTGAACGCGCATGCGGGCGTGCGGGACATCCTGCGCGCCGAGGGGCTGGAAGAACAGGTCGGCTATTTCGGGCGACGCGTGTCGGTGGCCGATGTGATCGACGAGTGGCTGGGCGTTGCCGGTTCTGGCACGACCGCACCGTCCGGCACGCAGACCTCACGTTAGCGGGCACACGCACAGGGAGGAACACAGGATCAGACAGCGAAAGAATGCGCCAGACACCGGCTGATACCGGCCCGATGTCACGCGTAATCCGATCAGTCCACGGGCGGGCCCTGAAGCCCGCCGGTCCGGAATCGTCGATGCTCCTGCGCTTCACGCAGCGATGCACGGCATAGCGGGTTCTGCATAGGTCCAGACCAGCTACCGGGGAAGCTTCATCGTTTCAAAGGAGAGCTCAATGAAGAACGGAAAATTGCTGGTCATCGCCGCCCTCGCAGCCATCACACCAGCCGCATGGGCACAGACGCAACCCCATGTGGAAATGCACAAAGCGCCGGGCCAGGCCACCATCAAGGGCACCACCAAGGTGACGGCCACGGTGGAGAGCATCGATCCCGCGACGAGAACCGTCGTGCTGAAAACCAGCAACCACAAGATCGTCGAAGTGGAGGTCGGGGATGAAGCGCGCAACTTCGACCAGCTCAAGGTGGGTGACGTCGTCACGGTCGTTTACCGGGAATCGCTGACCCTGAGCCTGAAGAAAAACGGCGGCGCCGCGACCTCGGTCGAAGAGAAGCCCTCAATGGAGCGCACCCCCGAGGGAAGCAAGCCCGGCGGGGCCATCGGCCGGCAATTGACGATCGTCGCCGACGTCGTCGAGGTCCACCCCAAAAGCAGGATGGTCACGCTGAAAGGTCCCAAGGGCAACACGGTAGACCTGCATGTGGCAAACCCCGAGCAGTTCGCCAACATCAAAAAGGGGGATCAGGTGGAGGCGGTGTACACCGAAGCGCTCGCCATTTCCGTGGAGCCGGCAGCGAAAAAGTAGCAGCCCGCGCCGGCCGCCGCCGCCGTCGCGCGCGCGGCGGCCGGCATGCGAGGCCCAACCCAGCAGGAGGAAAACATGGCAAAGGTACTGGTGTTGTATTACTCGATGTATGGCCATATCGAAACGATGGCCAACGCTGTGGCCGAAGGCGCACGCTCGGTACCCGGCACCGGGGTGACGCTCAAACGGGTGCCCGAAACGATTGCCGAGGAGCAGGCCCGGACGATTGGCGTGAAGCTGAATCAGGCGGCTCCGGTTGCCACCCCGGCTGAGCTTGCCGATTATGATGCCATCATCTTTGGCACGCCCACGCGATTCGGCAACATGGCTGGCCAGATGCGTACCTTCCTTGACCAGACCGGCGGCCTGTGGATGAGCGGCGCACTGGTCGGAAAGATCGGCAGCGTATTCGCGTCGACGGGAACCCAGCACGGTGGCCAGGAAACCACGATCACGTCGTTTCACAGCACGCTTCTGCATCAAGGCATGGTGATCGTAGGTGTGCCGTACGCATGCGCGGGACTCACCAACATGGCCGAGATCACCGGCGGCACGCCATACGGTGCGACCACCCTCGCCGGCACCGACGGAAGCCGGCAGCCCTCGCGCAACGAACTGGACATCGCACATTACCAGGGCAAGCACGTTGCCGAACTCGCGAGCCGCCTGTTCCGCTGAGCGCTACGGCCGCATGACGTGAATACCGGCCCACCCGCCATGTCGTGTCCAGCTCGCGACCGTGGCGGGTATCCCGAACAATGCAAAACGATCCGGCAATGGAGCAAGCCTTGCGATACCTGGCTCCTGAACAATAGAAAGACCGTGTGCCCAGGCGGTAGGCAAAAACCTCGAACCTTCACACCGCACCGGGCTACAGCGCCCGCATGGCCGCGTCGATATGCAGTCCGTCCGGCAGCAAGCCGTCGCGGCGATAGCGCACCAGTGCAAATGCACGCATTTGCGGCGGATTGCCGGGCAGGCGCGCGATGTCGAATTCGATCTCGTGGCCGGCTTGCGTGACTGTCTCCTGCACCACGTTCATCAGATCGATGCGTACCCGCTTCTTCGTGATGTAAAGGTGGGTGGACGGATCGGACAGCACCTCACAGACACGCTCGAATTCAAGTTCGATCAAATTCGTCGGCACCCTGAGGGCCGCGAGATCGTTTGCGTTTTCCTCGATCCTTGCCTGCACGCGGGCTAGTTCCTCGGCATCGTCTTGCGGCTCGTGCCCCACCATCGAGCTCACGCCGGCGCCCTGACTCTGCAGCAAGGCCAGCCGTTCACGCAGCAGTTCGCGCCCCTGCGCCACCAGATTACGGCGATCGGTTGCCAGCATCTCCAGCCCTTCCAGCGCCAGCTGATCGACCAGCAGCCGTCCGATTTCCTGACGCAGCTCGACCTCCGTGCGCCCGCAAATCCTCGTGCGATGGTCGCTGAAGCACAGCGTGGTCTGCGCGACATCGTTGCGTATCGAATCGCCTTCGAGCGCGACGCCCAGCACATGGCGCTCGGTCAGCGTCATCCCCAACACCGCATACGCTTCGACCGTCTCGGGATAGCGGTCGAAATGCGCGCGCAGCTCTCTCGATCGGCTGAAAATGCGCGGCATGTCGTCGGGCGTCGCGAAGAAAGCCCGGATGCACGGATCGGACGACCAGGCCGCCGCGCTCGCCTCGTGCGGCGCCGGCAACGATGCGACCAGAGCGTCTTCGTATCGGACCGATACCGTCACCGCCTCGGTAAGACGCTCGCGGTAGCGCCGCGCCAGCCCCAGGCGCGGATTGATCGCGAGGATGCGTTCGATCGCTTCTGTGACCCGCTCGCTTTCCTCCTGCTCGGCCCGGTCTTCACCGCGATTGATCAGCCAGTCAAGGATGCCCATATGCCCCTCCGCCAAATCATTCCTCGGACCGGCCGGTCATGACCTGCACCGTAATCTTCCGGTTGTGCCAGAACATGTCGTGCACGCGGGGCTGCAGACGGCGCAGCAACTCGGGCTCGACACCGTCGAACGTCAGCACCACCGCGGGCCGGAACCCGTCACCCGGGACGCGCTGGATGCTGTCGAACGGCGGAAAACCGTACTTGACCAGAAACGCCTTGATATCTTCATCGGGCACGTCCGCGTCGACGTTGCTCACATACAGATCCGCCATGATTGTCCCCATCGGTGAACGACGCCTCATGCCGGTCCGATCGTGCGTCGTGCGAGCCATCTGCACGTCAGAGTCGCCCTGTCCGGTTTGGAGCACTTTGATGCAAATCAGGATTGCGCTCGTTGCGGCGCAAAAAGCGGCCGCTCACGACGACTGTAGACGAGCAAAGCCGCATGGACAAGGAAGCAATCCGCGTGAACGGGAGCGACCATGACATCCGTTCAACCCGCGGCAAACGCGCGCTGCCGTGCGGCGCAACTACAGCCTGCCGCTGCGTCTGGTGCTGCTTCCGATCCGTGTTTTCGCGGTTCCTCGCGGCGCTCAGCGGCTCCTGTCCTCCCAGTCCTGCCAGTCCACCCGATGGACCGCGAGATAGCTGCTGACGGCGGCACCCATGGTCGGAAAGAACGCCTCCTCGCCCAGCCGCGCGAACAGCCCGAAGCGCTTGAGCTTGTCCTTGACGGGATCTTTCATCTCGGCCACGCACAACTGGATGCCTGCCGCGTGCAGCGTGTCGTCCAGTTCGGCCAGCATGTCGGCGGACGTCACGTCCACACTGGTGACGGGTTCCGCCGCGACGATCAGCCAGCTCACCGGCGTAGGCGATGTATCGACCGCATCCAGCACCCGCTCGTGGAACACTTCGGCGTTGGCGAAGAACAGCGGAGCGTCCCAGCGGAACAGGACCAGCCCGGGGATCAGGCGCGCGTCCGGATAGCGCGTGATGTCATGGTAGCCCTTGACGCCGTCCGCGCGGCCCAGAACCGCCGAGTAGGGTCGCCAGGCATCCCACAGGAATTCGATGAGGGCAATCACGATGGCGAGGCCGATGCCCTCGATCGCGCCCAGCGCGGCCACGCCGACCGTACAGACGATCGATAGCCAGAATTCCCAGCGCTGGATGCGAGAGATGCGTCGCAGGTCGGTGATCTCGATCAGTCCGATGGCCGAGGCGATCACGACCGCGGCCAGTGCGCTGTTGGGCAGATTGCGCAGGAGGTCCGGCGCCACCATCAGCAGCAGCGCAACAGCCAGCGCGCCGACGACCCCGGTCAGTTGCGTTCTGGCGCCCGCCGCTTCGGCCACGGGGGTACGCGACGAACTGCTGCTGATCGGAAAGCCCTGAAAGAATCCGGCGGCAAGGTTGGCGGCGCCGAGCCCGATCATCTCCTGGTTCGGGTCGACATCGGTCCTGGTGCGGGCCGCATAGACTCGCGAAAGCACGCTGGTGTCGGCGAACGAAACGAGAGCGACCGCGCATCCGCCTATCAGGACGGGAACGATATCGGCGGTGGTGATCCAGGGAATGGCGAACGCGGGCAGACCTTGCGGAAGCCTGCCGAGGACCGACACCCCGGCGCGTGCCGCAAGGTCCAGCAACCCGACGACGACAGTCGCGCCTGCCACGGCGATCAGGATGCCGGGCAAGCGCTTGTAACCCTTGAGCAGCAGAATCACGGCCAGGGTGCCTGCGCCGATCATGAACGTGATCCAGTTCGCCTTGCCGGCCAACACCGCCGTGGCGGTGGCCCAGACGTTTGCCAGCGGTCCGCTGGCCTTGATCGACAGGCCGAAAAGCTTGGGCAACTGGCTGCCCAATACCGCCAGCGCGATGCCGTTCATGTAGCCGTAGCGGATCGGTTTGGAAAGCAGTTCGGTGATGAAGCCGAGGCGTGCCACGCCGGCCGCAATGCACACCGTCCCCGACACGACCGCCATCATGGCCGCCACGGCGATCGCGCGATGCGGGTCGCCGCCGGAAAGCGGCAGGACGACCGCGAGGATGACAGCGGCCAGCGACGAATCCGGGCCCAGCACCAAGATCCGGCTGGGTCCGACCAATGCGTAAGCGAGCAGCGGCACGATGGACGCGTACAGCCCGTAAATGCCAGGCACGCCCGACGCCACCGCATAGGCGATGCCCACGGGCACCAGCATCGTGGTCAGCACCAGGCCGGCGACGATGTCGTGCCGCAACCATGCGATGCGGTAATCGCGCAACGTGCGAAGTCCCGGCAGCCATCGGCTCCAGCCGGTCTGCCGGACGGCCGTCGTGCGGCGCGCAAGCCGGCCCGGTTCCGCAACGGGCGACGAAGAATCCGGATCGCTCATAAGAACTCACGTGGTCGGTGCAACGGGCTCTGCCCGTCATGGCGAGGTCGAAACACAGCCGTGAAGATCGGTATCCGGTCCCGGCCGTGCCGGGTCGGCATGGCCGGCACGATGCCCTGAGCATGGCTCAAGAAAAACACAGAATACCTGCCCCCGTTATTGGACTTTGGTCCTATTGGCCCGGCGCGGGCGATCGCGCCGCTTCGTGATCGAGCGCCTTGCGGATATAGGACCTTAGGCCAATTGCCTTCGACCGCATGGTGTGATTTTCTGTTACCGGAAGTCAGGGCGACTACCCGTTTGAATGGTCTTGAGTCTCCGGGAAAAACCTGTGCGTGCGATGGCGGGAAAACCCGCTTGCACGGACCTCGGGAAAGCTGTCCTGATCTGTGTCGCGAACTGAGCGTGGCTTGCGGCCGCCGGACTCTGGAAGCGCTCTCTCGCCCACTGATCTCAGGAGAAGCGTGATGAGTACTGAGACATTCAAGCTCGGGGTCCACTCCGAGGCCGGCAAGCTGCGCCGCGTGATGGTGTGTTCGCCGGGACTCGCGCACCAGCGTCTGACGCCCGGCAACTGCGACGAACTGCTGTTCGACGACGTGGTCTGGGTCAGTCAGGCGCGGCGCGATCACTTCGACTTCGTGACGAAAATGCGCGAACGCGGCGTTGAAATCGTCGAGATGCACAATCTGCTCACCGAGACCGTCCATCACCCGCAAGCGCGCAAGTGGATTCTCGACAGAAAGATCCGCTCGAACACGACCGGCGCGGGTCTCGCCGGCGAGGTGCGAAGCTGGCTCGACAGTCTCGAGCCGAGGCGGCTCGCCGAGTTCCTGATCGGCGGCGTGACCGTCGAAGATATTCCGGATTCCGGGCACAGCAATACGCTGAAGCTGTTCCGCGAATACCTCGGGTACGCCAGCTTCGTGGTGCCGCCCCTTCCGAACAGCGTGTTCACGCGCGATACCACGTGCTGGATCTATGGCGGCGTCACGCTCAATCCACTGTACTGGCCGGCGCGCCGTCAGGAAACGCTGCTCGCCGCCGCGATCTACCGCTTCCATCCGGACTTCGCCAATGCGAAGTTCGAGACCTGGTATGGTGACCCCGACGTCGATCACGGCTTGTCGACGCTCGAGGGCGGCGACGTGATGCCGGTCGGCAAAAGCGTACTGCTCGTGGGCATGGGCGAGCGCACGAGCCGCCAGGCCATCGGTGAACTCGCCCAGGCGCTGTTCTCGAAAGGCGCCGTCGAGCAGATCATCGTCGCGGGCATGCCCAAATCGCGCGCGGCGATGCACCTCGATACGGTGTTCACGTTCTGCGACCGCGACCTCGTCACGATCTATCCGGAAGTCGTGAAGGAAATCGTCGCCTTTTCGTTACGACCGGACGACGCCAGCGAGTCGAAGTTCAGCATGCGCCACGAGGACAAACCTTTCATGGATGTCGTGGCCGGCGCGCTCGGCCTGGCGAGGCTGCGTGTCGTGGAGACCGGCGGCAACCGTTTCGCCGCTGCGCGCGAGCAATGGGACGACGGCAACAACGTCGTGTGCATCGAGCCCGGCGTGGTGATCGGCTACGACCGCAACACCTACACCAATACCCTGATGCGCAAGGCCGGCGTGGAAGTCATCACGATCGCGGCGAGCGAGTTGGGGCGCGGCCGTGGTGGCGGCCATTGCATGACCTGTCCGCTGATCCGCGATCCGCTCGATTACTGAACGGCTGAGGCTGTGCCCAGGCACGCTGCGTTGCTCGAAGCGCCGCACGAATGCTCGCCTGTGCGCTGCGCGCTTCGGTAGGACCAAGGTCCGATAGTCGTGATCGGTCGCGCTGGTAAGCTGGACATGCGGCGTGTGCGCCGCCTCGCGCCCGCCTCCGGGCGTGGCGTGCTTGCGTGTCAGCGCCGGTCGTAGCGCGGCGCATGCCGGGGCGGGATGTCCCGCGCCGGCGGTCTTTCAGCATCACTCCGGCGCTTGCGGCGCCACAGGAGTTCGTCAGGCCATGAACGACGTTGCACCTGCCCCGGCAACCGGCCAGCCAACCAACGGCGGCGCGCGCCCGCTGCCGGATCTGCCGCGCGCCGTGCTTGGGATCGGCGCGATGTTGCTGCTGGGCGGCGGCAGTCTGTATGTCCTCCTGCCGTTCGCGCCCGCGCTGATCTGGAGCATCATGATCGTCGTCGCGACATGGCCTGCGTTCATCCGGCTGCAGCGCGCGCTGGGCGGACACCGCGGAGCGGCGGTCTGCGTGATGCTGCTGGTGCAGCTCGTCGCGATTGTGATTCCCGTCTATGGCGCAGTCTCGACACTCGCGGACCATGCCGCCGAAATCATGGCGTTCGTGAAAGGCTTGCCGACCTACGCGCTGCCGTCGCCGCCGCGCTGGCTCGGCGCGATTCCCGTGATCGGCGAGCGCATCGCGCACGAATGGCAAACCCTGTCGGATGCCGGTCCCGGCGGCGCGCTCGCGCGAATCCAGCCGTACATGGTCGACGGCGCACGCTGGCTGCTCGCGCATGTCAGCCTGCTCGGCGTGTTCGTCCTGCATCTGCTGCTGATGATCATCGTCTGCGGCCTGCTGTACGCGAAGGGAGAAACCGCCGCGCAACTCGTCATCCGGGTCGCCCAGCGGATTTCGCCGCACTACGGCGCCGACATCATTCGCCTCATCGGTCTGGCGATTCGCGCGATTGCGCTCGGCATCGTGGTCACGGCGGTCGTGCAGGCTTCGCTTGCCGCAGCGGGCGTATGGGTGGCGGGCATTCCGTTCGCCGGCGTGCTGAGCGCACTGCTGGTGCTCACGTGCCTGGTACAGATTGGCCCGCTGTTGCCGCTGCTCGGCTGTGTCGCGTGGCTGTATTCACGTGACTCGAACGTGGCTGCGCTGTTGCTGCTGGCGTGGGCGATCGGCGTGAGCATGCTCGACAACATCCTGCGCCCGATTCTGATCCGGCGAGCGGTCGCGCTGCCGATGGTGCTGATCCTCGCCGGGGTGCTCGGCGGCGTGCTGTCGATCGGCGTGGCGGGACTCTTCATCGGTCCGGTGGTGCTCGCGGTGACGTACCACTTGCTGCTGGCGTGGGTCGGCCTGCCGGACGCCTCGGCCCCGCAGGGCGGCGAGCCGCAGATCGCCGATACGACCGGCGACCCCGACAAGGTTGTCCGAAACTGAAGCGAGCCACGGGAACGAGAGAACTTTGCGGAACCCCTCACCCCGCACGCGATGCAATGCCTTCATGGTGCGATCGACGGCAGGCGCGGATTCGATCGCTGTCAGTATTGTTTTGACTGGATGCAGGTTACGCGACATCGTCCATCGGAGATCACATCATGCCAGCATGGAACCGCCGGTTCATCACCGTGGTAGCCGCGATGTTTCTGGCCACCATGTCGACGCAGTCGTGGGCCACTGAGCAGGCGCAACAACGCCGTGCTGGGCGTGACGTCCGCCAGGAGACACGGCAGGGTTCACGAAACACCAAGCAGGAATGCCGCGCGACAGACCAGAAAAGCAATTCGCAATGCCGGCAGGATAAGCGGCAGACCAAGCAGCAAGGGCGTCAGACGGCGCGCGATATCAAGTATTGAGTAGTGGGCGCCAGTCGTGAAAACCGCGCCGTACGCTTGCTGCATGATCGAATGCGGCGATCGTACTGCACGCGCCGGCCGCCGCTCTGCTCGCCGCGCATTGCATGACTTGCTGCGTAATGCTTGCGCGCGCAACACCGCAAAGGACAGGATCGCCGCGATTTACTGGAGGCCGCATGCCGGGACAAGAATGTATGCATTGCCGGGCGTCGTATTCAATCGAGGGGAACAGCGATGACTCCATCGAGTAAGCGTCAATCTCACGCGCCCAGGGGCTACGTCATTCGAGCCGGGTCAGTGAAACGCGAGGATGTGATCTTCAAGCGGCTCGTACTCGTCAGTGTCTGCGCGTTGTTGCTGCCATTGACCGGATGCCCGTATTACGCGGTGCCTGCCGGAACCGTCGTCACCACACCGGCCAGCTTCGACCGGTCCTTCTCGGCCGCGGCGGGCGCAATTAGCGACGAAGGTCTGGCGATTACCGTTCAGGATCCAGCCAGCGGCACCGTCGTCGGTGGACTAAACGGCAGCACCGTCACGGCGAGTGTGCGCCAGCAAGCCGATGGCAGTGTCGTCGTGCAGTTCAATTCGCCCAACGCCCGCGATCCCACATTGCTCGATCGCATCTCGCGCGGCTACGACCGACGAATGGGACGCTGAACGCGCTTGTTTGACGGCCAGCGTTGCATCCCATTCATCATGAGCGGCCGTCCCGATCAATGCCTAAGAACCAGGATGTGAATGTTGTGCTCGCGCGATTTGTGCAAATGATTTCGCACTGCGACGCGCAGTTCGGTGATGGATGATCGCGCACATAACGGCAGCCTGTCCGCTCGATCAATAAGGTCTATAACTCATTCAGGCATCACACAGGCCGGCCGTTGCCGTTGACGCAAGTCGTCTGCGCAGTATCCCGGACAGACGGCCTCGGACACCGCGTCTTTGTGGGAGAACGATCATGGATAGCCGGGCTGCAAGGTTAGTGATCTGCATCGCGGTATTGGCCTTCACGGGCTGCGCGCAACCGTATCAGCAGATCGAAGTCGGTTCGGATCAGGCGGCGTTGATCGCACGCATGGGACCGCCGAAGGAAATCTACGATCTGCCGAATGGCGGCAAGCGGCTGATGTGGCCGACACAGCCGATGGGCACCACGACGACAGCGGCCGACATCGATGCATCCGGCAAGGTGGTGAGTGCCCGGCAAGTGCTGCAGGAAAACGAGTTTTATCGCGCCGAGGTCGGCAAGTGGACGCATGACGACGTGCTCGTCAACTTTGGCCGTCCATTCGAGAAATCCTATTTCCCGTTGATGAAACGGGAGGTGTGGTCATACCGCTATCAGGAAAGCAATGTCTTCTACATGATTTTCAACTTTTACTTTGACGATCAGGGCATCGTGCGACAAACCCAGAAGTCTCCGGATCCGTTGCGCGATCCTAGCCGGCGGAGCATGTTCTAGCAGACTCCACGACGCTCGCGACAAGCTCGGCTGCGCTGAAGTGCGCTAACTATCGCGTGGCGCGCGCCGACGTCATTGCGTGCCTCGCACCACGCCGCGTCAGCATCGTTTTCGCTTGCATCGCACCCGTTTCGAAAGTGGTAAATGGACTGCGTATTTGCGTCACAAGACCCGTTGGATGTTCTAACATCATATTGGGTAGAGATCGCACACTCACGCATAGGATTCTGCAATTCGCCGTCATTTGCAGCGGGCCTGATTAGTTCGGATACCTGTCAACCAGTCTGAAGGAGCAGCCATGTCCCTGTGGAATCACCGATGGGCCACAGTGCTATGCCTGTGGATGCTTGTCGCGCTGACCCTGGGGGCGGGCGTTGCGCGTGCTCAAACCCAGCCGGCGCAGCCGCGCGAGCCATTCAAGCCGGAAGAAATCGAGGCGCTGGTCGCGCCGATCGCCCTCTACCCCGACTCCGTGCTGTCGCAAGTGCTGATGGCGGCGACCTATCCGCTCGAGATCGTGCATGCGGCACGCTGGGTCAAGGCCAATCCGAAGGTCACGGGCGACGCCGCCGTGAAGGCCGTCGAAAACCAGACATGGGATGTCAGCGTGAAATCGATGGTGGCCTTCCCGCAAATTCTCGAGCCGATGAGCGACAAGCTCGACTGGACCCAGAAGCTCGGCGACGCGTTCCTCGCGCAGGAAAAAGACGTGCTCGCCGCCGTGCAGCGCTTGCGCGCTCGCGCCAAGGATTCGGGCAACCTCAAGTCGAACGAGCAGCAGAACGTGATCGTCGAACCGGCGCCCGCCGGCGGGCAGAGCATCGTGAAAATCGAGCCCGCCAACCCGCAGGTGATCTACGTGCCCGCCTATAACCCGACCGTCGTATACGGTGCGTGGAGCTATCCGGCCTATCCGCCAACCTACTGGCCGCCCCCGCCGGCCTATTATCCTGGCGGCGCGCTGATGACGGGGTTCGCCTGGGGCGTCGGGCTCGCTGCCGCCGGTGCGATCTTCGGCAATTGCAACTGGGGCGGCGGCGACGTCAATGTCAACGTCAACAAGGCCGCGAACATCGATCGGAACTTCGACCGCACCAAGGTCGAAGGAGGCCGCTGGCAGCACGACGGGAGCCATCGCCAGGGCGTCGCCTATCGCGACAACGCGACCCGCGAAAAGTATTCGCGCAACGTCGGCGGTGCGGAGGGGCGTAACGATTTCCGCGGCCGCGACACGGCGGGCGGCGGGCGCGCCAACACCGCCGACCGGGCGGGCGCGGGCAATCGCGCAGGGACGGCGGACAGGTCGGTTGCCGGCGACCGCGGCGGCGGACGCGGCGCCGGTGGTGTTGGCGGTGCCGGTGGTGCCGGCGGCGGACGTGGCGTCGGTGGCGTCGGTGGTGCCGGTGGTGTCGGCGGTGCCGGCGGCGGACGCGGCGCCGGTGGTGTCGGTGGTGCCGGTGGTGCCGGTGGTGCCGGTGGTGCCGGTGGTGCCGGTGGTGCCGGTGGTGCCGGTGGTGTTGGCGGTGTCGGCGGTGCCGGCGGCGGACGCGGCGCCGGTGGTGTCGGTGGCGGCCGCGACAGCGCATTTCAGGGCGTGGGCGCGGGCGGCGCGACCCAACGCAGTGCCGACCGCGGACGCTCCAGCATGCAGAGCTCGGGCTTCAACCGGCCGAGCGGCGGCGGCGGCATGCGGGCGGGCGGCGGCGGACGCGGTGGAAGACGCTAGGGAGATCAGAACATGACAGCACCGTTACGATTTCGCTCGGGCGCGTTGGCAGGCGCGTTGCGCACTGCCGCCGTGGCGTGCGCGCTGTGTCTCGGCGCGCTGCCCGCGGCTCACGCCGAGAAGGACTTCAGTTCTCCCGATGCCGCGATGAGTGCATTTGGCGAGGCCGTCACCCACAACGAAGAGGCCACGCTGCAAGCCATTTTCGGCCAGCACTTTCGCGACCTGATTCCGCCCGCCGACGCCGAAATACGCGCCCGCTTCCTCGATGAATGGGGCAAGTCGCACGAGATCAAACAGATCGACGACCACCATGCGCAGATCGCAGTCGGCGACGACGGCTGGACCTTCCCGATTCCGCTCGTGAAGAACGCCCAGGGATGGCGTTTCGATATGCGGGCGGGCGCCGAGGAAATGCGGCTGCGGCGCATCGGCCGCAACGAGCTCGCCGTCATTCAGACGATGCTCGCGGTCTACGACGCGCAGCGTGAATACGCGCTCACCGACCATGACGGCGACGGCCTGCTATCGTATGCGTCGAAGCTGGTGAGTTCGCCGGGGAAACAGGACGGCCTGTACTGGCCGACGCAAGCGGATGCGCCGCCCAGTCCGCTCGGGGCCGCCTTCATCAGGGCGACCGCGCGCAGCAACAAAGACACCGGATACCACGGCTATCACTACAAGCTGCTCACCTCGCAGGGCTCGCACGCGCCAGGCGGCGCTTACGACTATCTCGCGCACGGCAAGCTGTTTGGCGGCTTTGCCGTCGTTGCATGGCCAGTGCGGTACGGGGACACCGGCATCAAGACCTTCATGGTGAGTCACGCGGGCCAGGTCTACGAGCGCGACCTTGGCCCCGATAGCGCGGCCAAGGTGAACGCGATGCCGTCGTTCGATCCCGGGCCGGGCTGGGCGAAGGTGCAGCCGCAGCCTTGAAGATGGGCAAAGCGCTGGTCCGGCCGCCCGCTGACGGCCGCAGCCAGCCAAGGTCCGCCGATCCGGCCTAAAACAAACTGTGCGTCTCCACATTCCGGCGAGGCGATAAACTTTTCCATCCCAACGTTCAACGGGCTAACCAACGCGTATTGCGCTTCAGTACCGGGAAGCGACATGAAACGTTCCGCCTCTTGTCTCGCTACGCTGATCGTGACGCTCGCGGCCACGACGTTGGCCAGTGCCGCGATACACCGTGATCTGGACTCCCTTGCGCTGCCAGCCGATGCCACCGCGGCGGCATCGGCCGACGCCGGACCAGGCGACCTGGGGAGCGTCTTTTCCAGCTATGGCATCGACCCGGACTCGAACAAGGCCCGCATCGTCGTCGCGTGGGTGGAGAAGATCCGCCAGGACCCGCTCATCGCGGTCGGCATCCCAGGTGGCGCGCAGCGCGTCGCACAGATCTTTCTCGATCCGGCTGCGCGCGAGGAGCTCATGGCGAGCGGACTCGCGCGCCTTGCGCCAGCGGATCGCTTCAGGTACGTGCAGCTGCTGACGAAACTCCTCGACGAACAGGTCCCCGTCAACTGTTTTGGTCTGCTGGACATGCGTGCGGTGATGACTCGCGTTTCGCTGCGCGAGATGTCGGAATCCGACGTCGAGCAGTATTTCAGTCTGCTCCATCAGGTTCTGGTCAGCGAAGCGTCGCATGCGCCGATAACCGAGCCGACCCCGCAGCAGTATGCCGCCGCGGAGCGTCAGTTCACGCGTGCGGTGATCACGGAACTCCAGGGCGACCAGGCGGACGTCGACCGATTCGCGTTCTATTCGTCCCATCCGTCGCAGGCGACGCCGTTGGATGTGTGCTGGGCGACGCGAGTGGCCTTGCACGCGATCAT
Organism: Paraburkholderia ultramafica; assembly: GCF_902859915.1. Lineage (GTDB taxonomy): Bacteria > Pseudomonadota > Gammaproteobacteria > Burkholderiales > Burkholderiaceae > Paraburkholderia > Paraburkholderia ultramafica. The sequence continues at coordinate 56,094 of NZ_CADIKK010000029.1, read as the reverse complement.
CGCGATGCCTGACCCCGAGCGGGACCATGTTCTGTTTCAGACCATAGTGCCGCACGACGGGAGCGACGCTTCGTCGGCGGGGCAGCTCGGCACGTCCGGCAAAGCCTTCGTGTCGCCCGCAGCGTCGCAGTCCGGCGCCGACCACGCGCCGTAGCGCGAGCGCATTGGCGGCGCTTTCACGCTGCGCCTGCCGGTGCTCTCACAGCGAGCGTGCCGCCTTGCACTGCACGGCCCTACGCTACGCGGACGGATAAAACCCGATGCCTGGCTTGCGCACGCTGATCCTCGTGCCCGCCGCGCCTTGCGTGATCGCGACGATATCGGCAAGCGCGCCGATCACCGCGTCCTTGCCGGTCTTGCGCGCGAATTCGATGGCCGCCTGCACCTTGGGCCCCATCGACCCCGACGCAAAGCCCAGCTTTTCGAGCTCGTCGGGATGCGCGTCGGCAATCGCTTTTTGCGTCGGCTTCCCCCAGTCGACGTAGGCCGCGTTCACGTCGGTTACGATCACGAGCAGGTCCGCCTCGAGTTCCTGCGCAAGCAATGCGGAACACAGATCCTTGTCGATCACCGCCTCCACGCCGTGCAGCTTGTGATGCTCGTCGTAGCACGTCGGAATGCCGCCGCCGCCCGCGCAGATCACGATCGTCCCTTTCTCGAGCAGCCACTTCACCGGACGCATTTCGAAGATCCGCCGCGGCCGCGGGCTCGCGACGACGCGCCGATACTTGTCGCCGTCCTCCGCGATGCTCCAGCCCTTTTCCTGCGCCAGCCGCTGCGCCTCTTCCTTCGAATAGACCGGGCCGATCGGCTTGCTCGGATGCTGGAATGCGGGGTCCGCGAGATCCACTTCGACCTGGGTCAGGATAGTCGCAAACGGGACTTCGAACGGCAGAAGATTGCCCAGTTCCTGTTCGATCATGTAGCCGATCATGCCCTCCGTCTGCGCGCCGAGCACGTCGAGCGGATACGGCGCGACTTCCTTGTAGGCCGCGCTTTGCAGCGCCAGCAAGCCGACCTGGGGACCGTTGCCGTGCGCGATCACCAGTTCGTTGCCGCTCGCCACGCTCGCGATCTGCGTGGCGGCAAGCTTGACGTTCTCGCGCTGCTGGCTATCCGTCATCGGCTGACCGCGCTGCAATAGCGCATTGCCGCCTAATGCAATGACGAGGCGCATGATGTGACCCTCCTGCAAGACGCGTCGCGTGCGGCACGGATGCGCCGCACGGCGACGAACACGGGGCAAGCCGATACGCTCAGATATCAGCCAGCGTCGCGACGAGAATGGCCTTGATCGTGTGCATCCGGTTCTCGGCCTGTTCGAAGGCGATGTTGTAATCCGACTCGAACACGTCTTCCGTCACCTCGATGCCGTTCGCCAGATCCGGATAGCGTGCCGAGATCTGCTGACCGACCTTGGTCTCGCTGTTATGGAACGCGGGCAGACAGTGCATGAAGCGGGTTCGCGGGTTGCCCGTCGCATCGATCAGCGCGCGATTCACCTGGTACGGCAACAACACCTTGATTCTTTCGTCCCATGTTTCGACCGGCTCGCCCATCGACACCCACACATCGGTGTGAATGAAGTCGACCATCTTCACCGCTTCTTTCGGATCCTCGGTGAGCGTGATGCGCGCCCCGCTCTCTTTGGCAAATTGCTGGCACGCCGCAATATGCGCCTCGTTCGGCCACAACGACTTCGGCGCTGCAATGCGCACGTCCATGCCCAGCTTCGCGCCGATCAGCAACAGCGAATTCCCCATGTTGTTGCGCGCGTCGCCGAGATAGGCGTAGCTGATGTCCTGCAGCGGTTTGTCCGCGTATTCCCGCATCGTCAGCACGTCGGCCAGCATCTGGGTGGGGTGGTATTCGTCAGTCAAGCCGTTGAAGATAGGCACGGCTGCGTAACGCGCGAGTTCTTCCACCACTTCCTGACTGTATCCCCGGTATTCGATCGCGTCGAACATACGGCCCAGCACGCGCGCCGTATCCTTCATGCTCTCCTTGTGCCCGATCTGGGACGAGCTCGGGTCGATATAGGTGACGTGCGCGCCCTGGTCGTGCGCGGCGACTTCGAACGCGCAGCGCGTGCGCGTCGAGGTCTTCTCGAAGATCAGCGCAATGTTCTTGCGGCGCAAATGCTGCTGCTCCGTGCCCGCATACTTGGCACGCTTGAGATCGCGTGACAGATCCAGCAGATAGCGCAGTTCGCGGCCGGTATGATGCATCAGGCTGAGAAGACTACGGTTTTGCAGATTGAAAGCCATGAGTTTTCTCCATCTATAGGGCGGCTGCGCGTTTTTTGCGCGCAGCGCAAATATCTCTCGAGATTTGGGGGCGCTCAGTAATCGACCGCATCGCGCGAGATTGGGCACGTCATGCAATGCCCGCCACCGCGTCCGCGCCCAAGCTCGCTGGCGGTGATCGTGATCACTTCGATCCCGGCTTTGCGCAGAAGCGTGTTCGTGAACGTGTTACGGTCATAGCCGATGACGACGCCGGGCTCGACACACACCATGTTGTTGCCGTCGTCCCATTGCTCCCGCTCCGCCGCAAAGCGGTTGCCGCCCGTTTCGACGACGCGCAGCTCCTTCAGGCCCAGCGCATCGCCGACAGCCTGCACAAACGGCTTGCCTTCGCGCCGGATGCTCATCCCATACGCGGTTTTATCGTCGGGCCTGATCGTGAACGTGACGATCTGTCTGACCACTTCCGGGAAAATCGTCACGAGATCGCGGTCGCAAAAGCTGAACACCGTGTCGAGGTGCATCGCGGCCCGTGATTTCGGCATGCCCGCAACGAGCACCTGTTCGGCCGCGCCTTTCTCGAACAGCGATCTCGCAACCTGTCCGATTGCCTGGCGCGTCGTGCGTTCGCCCATGCCGATCAGCACGACGCCCTTGCCGATCGGCATCACGTCACCGCCTTCGAGCGACGATGCGCCGTGGTCCGTGTCAGGATCGCCGTACCAGATCTCGAAGTTGGCATTGGCAAACGTCGGATGAAACTTGTAGATCGCTGCTGCGAGCAGCGTCTCCTGCCGCCGCGCCGGCCAATACATCGGATTGAGCGTCACGCCGCCGTAGATCCAGCAGGTGGTGTCGCGCGTGAACACCATGTTCGGCAACGGCGCAAGCAGGAAGCTGGAGTAATCCAGATACTCGCGAAACAGATTTAGAACGGGCGCATTGCTGCCCGGAATGTCCTCGAGCGACACGCCTCCGATCAGAAACTCCGCAAGCTTGCGCGACTCGAGTTCATTCATCCATGCACGCACTTCGTTACTCAGACCCACGCCGACGCTGTCGTCGGAGATCCTTCGATCCAGCACCCATTTACGCGCATCGGGATTGTCCATCGTCTGCGCGAGGAGGTTGTGCACGTCCAGCACTTCCACGCCGCGATCGCGCATCTTGGTGACGAAATCGAAGTGGTCGCGCTTCGCCTGGTTCACCCAGATGACATCGTCGAACAACAGCTCGTCGCAGTTGCTAGGCGTCAAGCGTTGGTGGGCAAGCCCGGGCGACGAAACCATGACCATGCGCAGCTTGCCAACCTCGGAGTAGGCTCCGAGCCTGGTGACCTCTGTGTTCATCGCGTTCTCCCATACCCGAATCAGATCGTCATGGAGCCGTTGTAGAGACCGGCAGCCGGCAAGATAGCTGCGATCAGAACAGCGGCGAAATCAGCTTCCCGCAGTTTCCTGCTTGCAACAGAAGCCGGCTTGCTTGCCCGCTTTGCCCGGCCGAAGACTAGCGCGCCTCAAGGTCAGAGCAAACGCGGACAACTACAGATGTGCGATGAATCGGGAAGCTCAGCAAGCTCGCGCTGCTCAATGGACTAGCGGAGTAGCCGGAACTCGAGTGCTTCAGTCGATCCGGGCGGAGATTCCATTTGCAGTGGTCCCGTCGCGATACATTGCAATGCAGCAGACGAGAGGCGGATTTCCGCGTGCCAGCCGACTGGAAATTGTCGCTTTCGCAAGAACATCGCATGGTTTTCGCTTATCGTCCCGCCGCATATCTGGCAATGCCGGCGTCCCCGCTATGGTTGATTCAGTTGAATCTCGACACACCAGGGTTTTCATCACGCACAGTGAAAGACGCTTCATTCGAGCGTTCTTTTCCGCCGTGCCTTTAATAGAACCGGCACGTCATCTGCAGATCATTCTGGTTGATAAACCCGCATTGTTCAAGCTCGCGACGGCGCCCAACTACTATCGTAAATGCGAGTGGCAATCTGACTTTCTTTGTCAGTCATGCTAAGAAAATCAACAACGTCTGTCCATTCTGACAATTTCGCCATATTGCCGTCATTTTTTTAGCAAATCCGACTCCGTTAGACTTGCTAATCGGCCCGTCTTTTAAGAACTTGCATTAAGCGTAGAACTCGCCAACTATCTATGTAGCACCTACGACCGTTCTATCGACTCACTTTTGGTGAGTCGGTTGCCGAGCACCCAGAAAAGCCGAGAGACCCGCAGCAAGGCATTTTTTTTGCTGCCTTCCGCCATCTGATCGCTGGTATTCCATAGCTCGGCAACCGCTGCACTTGTGATCGCCTTCCCGTTAGCTGTCGGCTGGAAAAAGAACATGCACTAAACGCCGGACACTGCCGGCGCTTGGATTTGCGTTTGCGGACTGGCGTCTGGCCAGACCTCCGCCGCCAGGACAGAACCTGACTTGCGAAGCCTGCTGAAGAAGGAGTGACCATGGTCCCCGGATCCTTGAAGGCGCCCACTATTCCGATTCCGTTTCACAAGCTCATGAAGATCGTCGCGATCGTGGACCGCAGCGATGCGCAGACCAATGAGTTGCTGGAGCAGATTACTGCGGAGCATTTCCGCGTCGAAGTCACCGATAGCCTGACACGCGATGTCAACGAAGACGCCGACGTCGGTGCGTACATCGTGCTGGTCGACGGCCCTCGCCTCGAAGGCGCGCGCAAGCTTGCCGCTGCCGTGCGCGCGCTCGGGTTCCGCACGCCGCTGTGGGCGCTGGCGAACTCGCATCGTCTGTCGGATCTCGCGGTAATCGGCGGGCTGGGCGAAGTCGATGGATATATCTATCTCGGACAACAGACACCGGCTTTCTATGCGAAGCAGGTCATGGCAAGCCTCGTCAAATACGGGCTGACGCTGCTGCCGCCTTTCTTCGGCGGACTCGTCGCCTACGACGCCGCAGCCAATATCGCATTCGATTGCCCTGGACATCAGGGCGGGCAGTTCTATCGGAAGTCGCCCGCTGGGCAGTTGTTCTTCAAGCATTTCGGCGAAAGCATTTTTCGTAACGATCTGTGCAATGCCGACGTCGATCTCGGCGACCTGCTGATTCACGAAGGCGCGGCCGCGGCTGCGCAGCGGCATGCCGCCGCGGTGTTTGGCGCGGACCAGACGTACTTCGTTCTCAATGGCACCAGCACCTCCAACAAGATCGTGACGGGGGCCGTGCTCAAGCGCGGCGACCTCGTTCTGTTCGACCGGAACAATCACAAGTCGCTGCATCAAGGCGCGCTCGTCCAGGCGGGCGCCATTCCGATCTTCCTGCCGACCGCTCGCAATGCCTTCGGCATGATCGGTGCAGTCGACTGGTCGGCATGGGATGAGGACGCGCTGCGCGAGCAGATCCGCAACCACCCTCTCGTGAACGACCCGGAGCGCGCCAACGCGGAGCGCCCATTCCGGCTCGCCTGCATTCAGCTTGCCACCTACGATGGAACGATCTACAACGTCCGCAAGGTGCTGGAAAAGATCGGCCATCTGTGCGATTACGTGCTGTGGGATGAAGCGTGGATCGGTTACAACGCCTTCCATCCGCTGTTCAACGATCACAGTCCGATGCGGCTGAAAGATCTGACGCCGCAAATGCCCGGCCTTTTTTCGACCCAGTCGGTTCATAAGCAGGGCGCCGGTTTCTCTCAAGCCTCCCAGATTCACAAGCGGGACCAACACATTCGCGGCCAGAAACGCTTTATCGAGCACAAGCGCTTCAACGAATCGTTCCTGATTCACGCCAGCACCTCGCCGTTCTATCCGCTGTTCGCGTCCCTCGACGTCAACGCCAAGGTACACGAGGGCAAAGCGGGCGAAATGCTGTGGGACGGCTGCATCGAACTGGGCATCGAAGCGCGCAAGAAATTCCGCCAGTTCGCCCGCCACTATGAGACGACCGGGCAGACGGCGCAGGAGCAATGGTTCTTCGATCCTTTCGTGCCCGACGTCGTCGACATCCGCAATTCGAATTTCATGCCCGACGCGTCGAACCTCGCGTGGGAAGACATTCCGACCGACGTCATCAAGCACGAGCAGCAGTGCTGGGAATTCCGTCCGCAAGCCACGTGGCACGGCTATACCGGCTATGCCGACGGTTACGTGATGGTCGACCCGAACAAGCTGAATCTGCTGACACCCGGCATCGACCGGAAGACAGGCGACTATCTGGATTTCGGCGTGCCCGCGACGGTCGTCGCGAACTACTTGCGCGAAGAAGGGATCGTCCCTGAAAAGTGCGACCTGAACAGCATCCTCTTCCTGATGACGCCCGCCGAAGACGAAAGCAAGCTGAACACGCTGATCGCCCGCTTCGTCAAATTCAAGAACCTGTGGGACCGCGACGCCGCGCTCGCGGAAGTATTGCCGACGCTGTGCGCCACGCACAGCGAACGCTACCAAGGCTACACGCTGCGCCAGGTCTGCAACGAAATGCACCGTTTCTATCGCGAGGCGAACGTCAAGAACCTGCAGCGGCTGTGCTTCCGCGCATCGAGCTTTCCGGAACTCGCGATGTCGCCGGAAGAAGCGTATGAGGCGCTGGTCGCGAACCGGGTCGAGTATATGCCGCTCGATCAGGCCAAAAACCGTGTCTCCGCCACCCTCGCACTGATCTATCCGCCAGGGATCGGCGTCGTGCTCCCCGGCGAACGTTGGGATGACCGTGCCCAACCGATGCTGGATTACTTCATGGCGTTCCAGGAATCTTTCAACCGTTTCCCGGGCTTCAATTACGAAGTTCAGGGCGTATTCCAGGAACGCGAAAACGGTCGTATCCGGTTTTATACCTACGTGGTCAGTGAATAAGCGATAACGAAAGCCACTAAGGAGTGTGCGCCATGGCTAATCAACCCAAGAAGATGAACGTCGTGCAACTGACGTTCATCGTTACCGTGAATATGATGGGCTCGGGCATCATCATGCTGCCCACCAATATGGCCAAGGTCGGCGCCATTTCGCTGCTGTCGTGGGTGGTGACGGCATTGGGCTCGATGGCGATCGCCTATGGCTTCGCGCAGGCCGGCATTCTCAACCAGCGCGCGGGCGGCATGGCGGCTTACGCCGAAGATGCCTATGGGAAGCCGGGATACTTTCAGGTGTTCTTCCTGTATTTCCTGTCTCTGGCGATTGCGAATGTGGCGGTCGCCAGTTCGGCGCTCGGCTATCTCGCCGCCTTCTTCCCGGTCCTGACGTCGTCGCCGATCGCAACCTGCGTCGGTGTGATCGCGTTGTTGTGGATCACCACGGTCGCCAACTTCGGCGGTCCGAAGCTGACCGGACGCATCGGCTCCGTGACGGTATGGGGCGTGATTCTGCCGGTGGGTTTCATGTCCTTCGCCGGCTGGTTCTGGTTCCACCCCGGCATCTTCGCGGCCGCCTGGAACCCGCAGGGGCTGCGGCTGATAGAAGGCATGGGCTCCAGCATCTCGCTGACCCTGTGGGCATTTCTGGGGATGGAATCGGCGGTGCAGAACTCGTCGGCCGTCGAGAATCCGAAACGCGACGTGCCGCTCGCGTGCCTGTTCGGCACGCTGGGCGCGGCGGTCGTCTACATTCTCTCGACCACTGCGATCCAGGGCATCGTGCCCAACGCGGATCTCGCGAAGTCGACCGGGCCGTTTGGCCTCGCCTTTGCGCAGATGTTCAATCCGGCGGTCGGTTCCATCGTGATGGGGCTCGCGGCCATGGCGTGCGTCGGCTCGTTGCTCGGCTGGCAGTTCACGCTGGCCCAGACCGCGAAGGATGCGGCGGACAGCAACATGTTCCCGTCGATTTTCAGCAAGGCGAGTCTTGCGGGCGCACCGATTGCCGGCATGATCATCATGGGCATCGTCCAATCGCTGATGGCCCTGTCGACGATTTCGCCCAACCTGTCCGAACAGTTCGCGGCGCTGGTCAATCTCGCGGTGGTCACCAATGTGGTGCCGTACATCGTATCGCTGTCGGCCCTGTTCGTGATGATGCGCGAAGCGGGAACCGAGCCCGCCGCCTACCGGCGCAATGCGGTAGTCACGGTGATTGCGATGGTGTACTCGACCTACGCGCTTTACGCTTCGGGCAAAGACGCGGTAATGGGCGGCATGCTGGTGATGGCGATCGGCTACGTGATCTATGGCCTCATCGCGCCACGTCTTGGTCTGCGCGGCGCCAAAGCACGCAAACCCGCCGTGGCGGCGGCCAGCATCATCGCCTTTTTGTTGCTGTGCGCGCCCGCGCCTCGCCCGGCGCATGCAGCCGAAACAGGCGCAACCGCGCCGGCGGCCACAGCCGGTGCGCTCGCGCGGATCAAGCAATCCGGCAAGATGAACATCGGCTACGTCAACGGCGCCAGCCCGTTTGTGTATCGGGACGATGCCGGCCATGCGGTGGGCTATCTCGCGGCGCTATGCCAGAACGTTGCCGATCAGGTCAAAAGTGAACTGGGTCTGCCCGCGCTGACGGTGAACTGGACGCTGGTTGCAGCGGACGACCGCTACCGCGCGCTCCAGGAGCGTCGCATCGACCTGCTGTGCGGCGACTCCGAAACGCTGACAGGCCGCGGCTTCATCAGCTATTCGCTGCCCGTCTATCCGGGCGGCGTCGGTGCGCTGTTGCGCGCCGATGCGGCACCCGGGCTCAAGCAGGTGCTGAGCGGCGACACACTGCCCCACCAGCCCGTATGGCGTGGGTCGCCGGCGCAGCTGCTGAACGCGCAGACGTTCTCGAGCGTGAAGGACTCGCCGACCCAGCGCTGGCTGGCGGACCGGATCGATCACTTCCAGCTGACCGCGCAGGTCGTCGACGTGTCGAGCTTTAACGAAGGCGTGCAACGGGTGATCAACCGGAAAACCAACGTGTTCTTCGCGGAGCGCCAGATCCTGCAGGACGCGGTCAAGCGCAGTCCGGCGTCGAGCGATCTGGTGGTCCTGCAGCGCCGTTTCACGGACGTACCCGTTTCGCTAGGCGTCGCGCGTGGCGATGAGGACATGCGCCTGTTCGTCGATCGCACGCTGAGCAAAATGTTTGCATCGGGCCAATATCGTGGACTCTATGTGAAGTGGTTCGGTGAGCCGGACGAAGACACAAAGAATTTCTACCGTCTCGCCGTGTTGCCCGAGTAAGTGCTCAAGCGTTGGCGAGGCGCCCGGATACGCCGCGCGCCTCGCCAACGCTTGCCGTCGCCGCGTCCAACCTGGGGAAATTCACATGTCTTCGTCGTCCGAACCCGTCTATCGCCGTCTCGGCATGAAAGCGCTGCTGGTGCATCATGAAATCGATGCTCGCACCGCAAGCGGCCGCGCCGCCCAGTCGCTCGCCGCCGAACTGGAAGAACGGCAAGTGCGAGTTGTCATTGCGAGCTCGGCCGACGATGCGGTATCGGTCGTCAAATCTGACCCGCTGATTCAATGCCTGCTGCTGGATTGGGAACTCGACAACGACGAAAGCCATCAGCAGGCTCAACGTGTGCTCGACGTGCAGCGGCTGCGCAGCGCGACGGTGCCGATCTTCCTGCTCGCGAGTCGCACGAGCGCCGCGACCGTCCCCGTCGACGCGATGCAGAAAGCGGACGACTTCATCTGGATGCTGGAAGACACCACCGCGTTTATTGCCGGCAGAATCGTCGCGTCGATCGAGCGCTATCGCGTGACCGTGCTGCCGCCGATGTTCGGCGCGCTGGCGCGCTTCTCGCGCGTGTTCGAATACTCGTGGCATACGCCGGGCCATACGGGCGGCACGGCGTTCATGAAATCGACCGTGGGGCAGGCGTTCTTCGAGTACTTCGGCGAACAGCTGTTTCGCTCGGACCTGTCGATTTCGGTGGGAGAACTCGGCTCGCTGCTCGACCACAGTGGACCGATTGGCGAAAGCGAACGTTATGCGGCCCGCGTATTCGGGTCGCATCGCACGTATCACGTGACCAACGGCTCTTCGATGTCGAACCGCGTGATCCTGATGGCGAGCGTGACACGCAACCAGATCGCGCTGTGCGACCGCAACTGCCACAAGTCGGCCGAGCACGCGATGACGATGTCGGGCGCAATCCCGACCTATCTCGTGCCGTCGCGCAACCGCTATGGAATCATCGGTCCGATCATGCCCGAGCGGCTCACGGCGGCGGCCATCCGCCTGCTGATCGACCAGAACCCGCTCGTCAAGAATCACGCAGGCATCGAACCGACGCCCGTGCATGCGCTCGTGACGAATTCGACCTACGACGGACTCTGCTATAACGTCACGCGTCTGGAGGAACTGCTGGGAGAAAGCGTCGACCGTCTGCACTTCGACGAAGCCTGGTACGGCTATGCGCGCTTCAATCCGCTCTACAAGGATCGCTTCGCGATGCACGGCGATCCTGCCGACCACGACGCGTCGAAGCCGACCGTTTTCGCGACGCACTCGACGCACAAGCTGCTCGCGGCGCTGTCGCAGGCATCGTTCATTCACATCCGCGACGGGCGCAACCCGATCGAGCATGCGCGCTTCAACGAAGCGTACATGATGCACGCGTCGACTTCGCCGCAATACGCGATCATTGCGTCCAACGACGTCAGCGCCGCGATGATGGACGGCCCCGGCGGCGAGGCGCTCACAGGCGATGCGATCCGCGAGGCGATCGCGTTTCGTCAGATGCTCGGCAGGCTGCACGCGCAGTTCGATGAGCAAAACGACTGGTTCTTCAATGGCTGGCAGCCCGAGGTCGTGCTCAATCGCAAGACCGGCCGGCGCACACCCTTCCACGAAACCGACGAGGAACTGCTGGCGACCGATCCGTCCTGCTGGGTCTTGCACTCCGACGAACTGTGGCATGGCTTCGGCACAATCGAAGACGGCTACTGCATGCTGGACCCGATCAAGGTATCGATCCTGACACCCGGCATCGCGCCGACGGGAGGGCTGATGACGGTCGGCATTCCGGCGTGTGTCGTGACTGCCTATCTGGCTCGCCACGGTATCGTCGTCGAGAAGACCACCGACTTTACGATTCTGCTGCTGTTTTCGATCGGCATCACGAAGGGCAAATGGGGCACGCTGGTCAACACGCTGCTCGACTTCAAGAAGGACTACGACGCCAATCTGCCGCTCGACCAGGCGTTGCCGGATCTCGTCGCGCGTTATCCGCAGCGGTATGGCCGCCTCGGGCTGCGCGAACTGTGTGACCTGATGTTCCAGGCGATGGGCGATCTGAAGACGACCGAGATGATGTCACGCGGCTTCTCGACGCTCCCCGATCCGCAGTACAGCCCGCAGGAGGCATTCGAGTTGCTGGTGCATAACGAGGTGGAAACGCTGGAACTGTCGCAAATGGAAGGCCGCACGGTGGCCAACGCGGTGGTGCCCTACCCGCCCGGCATCCCGCTGCTGATGCCCGGAGAGAATGCCGGACCGGCCGACGGTCCACTGCTCGGTTACCTGAAGTCGCTCGAACAATTCGATCTGCGCTTCCCTGGCTTCACGCACGATACGCACGGCGTCGAAGTCGAGGACGGCGTCTATCGCATCGCCTGCATCAGGAAACAGTAGACAGGTGCGTCGAGCCTGCCGCGCATGAAGGGGCACGGGCGTGACGTCGGACGCGACCAGGTCTCGCTGGGCGCGGACATCTGATTTCACTGGACGGACAACCGCACCGATTCGAACAGCTGATCGAGGCCGAGCCAGATGATCTGAATGCCGATACAAAACAGCACAAACGCGAAGAGGCGCATCGCCACCTGCGTACCGATCGGGCCCAGCAGCCTCTCGACATGGCCGGCGAAGCGCACGCAAAGGTAGATGCTGCCGCATAGCAAAATCATCGCGACGGCCACGCCGATCACGTTGATGATGGAAATCCCGGTACGGGGCCTGCCCGTACCGAGCGCGATCGCCACGGCGATCGAGCCGGGACCCACGGTGACGGGCAGCGTCAGCGGATAAAAGGCCTTCGCACCCAGCGTCGCCTTGCGTGCCGCATCCGACGCCATTCTCGGCTCCGTGCCCCGATCAGCGTCATCGGGCGTGTGCAGCAGCGTCCAACCGGCGAACGCGATGACCAATCCGCCCGCGACCCGCAACACCGGTATCGATATGCCGAAGAAGGACAGCACGTACGCGCCGATCAGAAGAGAGGCAAGCAGAATAATCAGGCTGTTGATCGAAATGGCTCGCGCGAGATAGGCCCGTTCCGCGGGTGTTGCATGTGGCACGAGGCTGAGCACGATGAATCCGGCGGCGGGCGGATTGATGACCGGAAACAGCCCAGCGACGACCAGTAGAGTCGTTTCAACCAGTTGATTCAACATCTGCTTTACCTCTCGCAGGCACGTTGTCTGGAATATCAAACCGTCGGACCTCAGCGTAACACCCAGCGCGGCACTTGAATGGAGTCGAGCGCATTCACCAGCTTCGATGAGGATGCCTATAGAGGATAGATTGATGCTGAAACACCGTCGCGCCGATCACCCGCTCGTTCATCCCGTCTTCGAAATCGATCCACCTCGAATTGAACCGTCGATCATTTCGATGCGCGGCGCAGGCCGCGCAACGCGGCGTCGGCAAGTCGCGGATTCGCGCGGCCAGCTACTGGAAACAGGGCGCCGCGGCGGTCCACGAAACGCTCGACGATTGAGCGTTAGCGCTCACCGGCGTGCCCGGTTCGTGCGGGCGCCGGACACCCCTGCTCCGCCCCCAACCCAACCAGCGGATGTACCTCGCTTTTCCACGGCGAAGCCAGAAAATGCCTGACCCGTTCGGGCCGCACTTCCGCGAGCGTCGCCGGCGCCCAGCGGGCTTTACGATCCTTGTCGATCAACTGCGCCCTCACCCCTTCGCAGAAATCGCCCTCCTCGATCACCCGTTTGACGATGCCCAGCTCCATCCTGAAGCACTCGGCGAGCGTCATCTGCCGGCCGCGCAACAGCGCCTCGCGCGTGACGCATAGCAGCGTCGGCGAGTGGCTGGTCATGGCGTCGTAAGTGGACTGCAACCACTGTTTCACCTCGCGCGACGGCTCACGCTCCAGGTCTTGCCGCAATGTCGCGATGATCCGCTCGACGCTCGAGCGCCGGTCGAAATGCCGCAACATCAGCTGTGTAAACGGCGCCAACGCCGCGTGCGGGATGATGTTGCACGGCGGCTCGAACACCCCGCGCAATGCGGCCATCAGATCGCCTTCATGCGACATGCGCTGCAGACGTTCTTCAAAACTGCCGAGCCATTCGGCCGGCACGCACAGATCGGCCAGATGCAGACGCAACGCATCGGCGCCGGACAAGGTTGCGCCGGTCAGCCCGACATACAGCTCGACCTCCGCCGGCATCACGCTCAGAAAACGCGTCGCGCCGACATCCGGCAGGAAGCCGATGCGCGTCTCCGGCATCGCGATCTTGCTGCGCTCGGTGACGATGCGCAGCCGCGCCGCCTGACCGAGCCCCATGCCGCCGCCCATCGTAATGCCGTCGAGCAACGCGACCACCGGCTTCGGAAACGTGTGCAGCGCGTAGTCGAGCCGGTATTCGTCGACGAAGAACGCGAGCCAACGGTGATCGCCGTTCTTCGCCAGCCGCTGCACTTCGCGCACGTCGCCGCCGGCGCAAAAGCCCTTCGCGCCCGCGCCTTTCAGCACGAGCGCGACGATACCGCTATCGCTGCGGCAATGTTCGACCAGCACCGCGAGTTCACGCACCATCGCATGCGAGAGCGCATTGAGCGCGGCCGGCCGGTTCAGCGTGATGATCGCCACGCGGTTGACGACGCGAAACAGAATCTCGCGTTCCGCTTCCATGCCCGTATCTTGCACGACGCTTTGCAAGGCGCTCATCGGTGGGTCTCCTGCTGCGCGTGGCTGGTGTGTGCCGTGTGATCGGCCTGCTCCGTAGGCTGAGCTTGAGCCACCTGCCAGCGCGGCGCGCGTTTCTCGAGGAACGCGTTGACCCCTTCGCGCTGATCGGCGCCGTCGAACAGATCGATGAAGCGCTCGCGTTCCAGCGCCAGCGCCGCCGCGCGTGGCACGCCGTTGCGGGCCTGATGAATCAGGCTCTTGCTGAAACCGACCGCCTGCGGACTCAGACCCGCGACACGCGCGGCCATCGTCAGCGCGGCTTCACGCGCGGCACCCTTTTCCACCACGTCCTCGACCAGACCGATGCGCAACGCGGTCGCCGCGTCGACACGTTCGCCGGTGAGTATCATCCGCTTGGCCCAGCCTTCGCCGACCAGCCACGGCAGCGTCTGCGTACCGCAACCGCAAGGCAGCAAACCGACCGCCGTCTCCGGCAACGCCAGCAACGCATGCTGTTCCGCGATGCGGATATCGCAAGCCAGCGCGCACTCGAGTCCGCCGCCCATCGCATAACCGTTGATCGCCGCGATCACGACCGGCCGCGCGTTCTGCAAGGTCTCGAACGCGGCGCCGAAGCGCGCCGCCGCGGTGCGCGCGACTTCGCGGTTGCCATCGGCGAACGTGTTCAGATCGGCGCCCGCGCTGAAAAACTTCGGCCCGTCGCCGGTCATCACGATGGCCCGCACGCGCGCTTCGCCGTTCAACTGCTCGACGGTCCGCTGCAATTGCAGCAAGCCGTCAGGCGTGAACGCGTTGGCGGGCGGCCGCTTCAGCGTTAGTTGCGCGACGGTGCCGTCGTGCACGTAGTCGAGTTCGATCATCACGCGTCTCCGTCCTTGCCGGTGTCATTGTCGTTGCGATAGAGCTTGATGACCGCCGAAAAGTCCAGACGTCCCGCGCCTTTCGCGCTCATCGTTTGATAAAGCTGCTGCGCGAGCGCGCCGAGATAGACCGGCTGACGCGCGGACCGGGCAGCGTCGGTGGCGAGACCCAGATCCTTGAGCATCAGGTCGGTGCCGAAGCCGCCGGTATAGCCGCGACTCGACGGCGCGGTGTCGATCACGCCGGGCATCGGGTTATACGTGTCCGAACTCCAGCAACGCCCGGTCGACGTATTGATGATGCCGCCGAGCACCTTCGCGTCAATGCCTAGCGCAACGCCGAGCGACATCGCCTCGGCCACGCCAGCCATCGTGATGCCGAGCACGAGGTTGTTGCAGATCTTCGCGACCTGGCCGGTGCCGGTATCGCCGCAATGCACGATGTTTTTCCCCATCGCAGACAACACCGGCTTGACCTGTTCATACGCGCTCGCGCTGCCGCCGACCATGAAGGTCAGCGTGCCCGCCGCCGCGCCGCCGGTGCCGCCCGATACCGGCGCATCGACGAAGGTGTTGCCATGCTGCGCCGCGAGTTCGGCGAACGCCTTCACGCTGGCGGGATCGATCGTGCTCGAATCGATGATCGTCACACCCTTCGCGATGCCGGCGAACACACCGTCGTCCGCGCTCAGCACGCTGCGGACATGCGCCGCGGCGGGCAGCATCGTGATCACGCACTCCACATCGGTCACGGCCGCTTTCGGCGACCCGGCCGCTTTCGCGCCCGCCTCGACGAGCGCCTGCACGGCTTGCGCGTTCAGGTCGAATACGTTGACCGTGTGGCCCGCCTTCAGCAGGTTGTGCGCCATCGGCGCGCCCATGTTGCCGAGTCCGATAAAGCCAATTTTCATGATGTCGTCTCCGTGTGTCTGCTCGCTCAGCGCGCGCTCATCACGCGGTCAGCGCAGGCTGATGGTCGTGTTGACGCCGTCGTTGAGCGTGTCGTCGTCGAACCAGCGGGCCGTGACGGTCTTGGTCTGCGTGTAGAACTGCACGACCTGTTTGCCGTACGGGCCGAGGTCGCCGAGCTTCGAGCCGCGCGAGCCGGTGAAGCTGAAGAACGGCACCGGCACCGGAATCGGAATGTTGATGCCGACCTGGCCGATATCGATCTCGCTCTGGAATTTGCGCGCCGCCGCGCCGCTCTGCGTGAACAGGCCAACGCCGTTGCCGAACGGATTGCGATTGACGAGCGCGATCGCGTCGTCGAGCGTGGCGACGTTCAGCACCTGCAGCACCGGACCGAAAATTTCGGTGCGATAGATTTCCATCTCGGTGGTGACACCTGTGAACACCGTCGGGCCGATAAAGTTGCCCTGCTCGTAGCCGGGCACCTTCACGTCGCGGCCGTCGAGCGCGAGCGTCGCGCCTTCTTTCACGCCCGCTTCGATCAGGCCGAGAATGCGTTGCTTCGCCGCGCGCGAGACCACCGGGCCGATGTCCGTGTTCGGCTCATTGCCCGCGTTGACCTTGAGCGTCTTCGCCTTCGCAACGAGTTCAGGTAGCCATTGTTGCGCGGCACCCACCAGCACCACCACCGAGGTCGCCATGCAGCGCTGGCCGGCCGCGCCGAATCCCGCACCCGCCAATGCGTTCAAGGTCTGCTCGCGGTTCGCGTCGGGCAGCACCACCGCGTGATTCTTCGCGCCCATCATCGATTGCACGCGCTTGCCGTGCTCGCTGCCGAGGCGGTACACGTGCGTGCCGACCGCCGTCGAACCGACGAACGAAATCGCCTTGATCAACTCGTGCGTGCAGAGCGCATCGACCACGTCCTTGCCGCCGTGCACCACGTTCAGCACACCCTTCGGCACGCCGGCTTCGAGCGCGAGTTCGACTAGCTGCATCGTCGACAGTGGATCCTGCTCCGACGGTTTGAGCACGAAGGTATTGCCGCAGACGATCGCCATCGGGAACATCCACAGCGGGATCATCGCGGGGAAGTTGAACGGCGTGATGCCTGCGCAGACGCCGAGCGGCTGGCGCAGCGTGTAGGTGTCGACGCCGCCCGCCACGTTCTCCGCGAATTCGCCCTGCTGCAAGGTGCCGATCGAGCACGCGTGCTCGACCACTTCGAGGCCGCGGAAGATGTCGCCTTCGGCATCGGGAATCGTCTTGCCCTGCTCGGCGCTCAAGGTCTTCGCGATGCGCGGCAGATGCTCGCGAATCAACGCCTGGTACTTCAGCATGATGCGCATGCGCGCGCCGATCGGCGTGTCCTTCCAGGTGCTGAACGCGGCGTGCGCGCTGTGGATCGCTTCGTTGACTTCGTCGGCGGTGGCGAACGGCACGCGCGCCAGCACCTCCTGCGTGGCGGGGTTGACGATATCGCGCCATTCGCTGGTCTTCGATTCGACGAACTCACCGTTGATCAGCAGCTTGACGGTGGCGATGGCGCCGGCAGCGTCGCGCCCGGCATGGTTCGAAGCAATTGCGCTCATGCTGAAACTCCTGTGCAGTGGCCGCGCGGCGGCCGGAGAGTAACGGTGATGACTTGAATAAGGGGAAATAAAAATAATCAACGCAGCTCCGGGAAATCCTCTTCCCAGTACTCGCCTGGCAGACGCGCGGGTTCGGCTTCGCGCTCCATTTCACGGCGCCGCAACTCGACGCGGCGGATCTTGCCGGAGATGGTTTTCGGCAGTTCGCTGAATTGCAGACGGCGAATCCGCTTGTACGGTGCGAGTTTTTCGCGCGAGAACGCGAACACCGCGCGCGCGAGTTCGGGTCCGGCTTCGTAGCCCTGGCGCACGGTAACGAACGCCTTGGGCACCGACAAACGCAGCGCATCGGCGCTCGGCACCACGGCCGCTTCGCCGATCGCCTCGTGTTCGATCAGCACGCTTTCGAGTTCGAACGGACTCAGGCGGTAGTCGGAAGATTTGAAAACGTCGTCGGCGCGGCCGACGTACACGTAGTAGCCGTCGTCGCGGCGCAGCGCGACATCGGAGGTGCGGTAGAAGCCGTTGCGCATCGCCTGCGCGGTGGCGTTGGCATTGTTCGCATAGCCGGTCATCAGACCGAGCGGACGCTCGTTCAAAGGCAGCGCGATTTCGCCCTCGGTGACAGGCTGATCGTCGGCGTCGACAAGTTCGATCCGGTAGCCCGGCAGCGGGCGTCCCATCGAACCGGCGACGACCGGCTGCCCCGGCGAGTTGCCGATCTGGCAGGTGGTCTCGGTCTGGCCGAAGCCGTCGCGAATCGTGATGCCCCACGCGTGTTTCACCCGTTCGATGATCTCCGGGTTCAACGGCTCGCCCGCGCCGACGATCTCGCGCAGCTTGACCGGATAGTCCGCGAGATGCTCCTGCACCAGCATGCGCCAAACGGTCGGCGGCGCGCACAGCGTCGTGACGTTGAAACGCGCCAGCACGTTCAGCGTGTCTTTCGGCACGAAGCGCGCGAAGTTGAACACGAACACGCAGGCCTGCGCATTCCACGGCGCGAAGAAGCAGCTCCACGCGTGCTTGGCCCAACCCGGCGAGCTGATGTTCCAATGGATGTCGTTCGGTTGCAGGCCGATCCAGTACATCGTCGACAGATGGCCGACCGGATAGCTTTGATGCGTGTGCTCGACCAGCTTCGGCTTCGACGTCGTGCCCGACGTGAAGTACAGCAGCAGCGTATCGGTGGCGCGCGTGACGCCGTCGGGCGTGAATTGCGGCGACGCTTGAGCCGCGGCGGCCAGATCGATCCAGCCGTCGCGCGGCGCACCGACCGAGAAGCGCGTGAGCGGCACGTCGAGCGTATCGAACTTGGCCAGCTCGGCGCTATCGACCACCACGAACTTCGCGCCGCCGATCTGCACGCGGTCGCGCACGTCGTCGGCGGAAAGCTGGGTGGTGGCGGGCAGCACGATCGCGCCGAGCTTCATCGCCGCGAGCATCACGTCCCACAGTTCGACGCGGTTCGGCAGCATCAGCAGCACGTGGTCGCCGCGCCCCACGCCAGCATCGCGCAGGAAGTTCGCCATGCGCGCCGAGCGCTCCGACATCTGCGCGTACGACAGCCGCAGGCCGTCGCTGGCGGGATCGTCGACGATCCACAGCGCGGGGTTGTGGTTGTCGCGTGCGATCACATCGAAGTAGTCGAGCGCCCAGTTGAACTCGTCCAACGCTGGCCACGCGAATTCGCGGTAGGCACGGTCGTAGTCGGTTCGATGGCGCAATAACAGATCGCGCGCGTCGAAAAAGGCTTTCGCTGCAGTCATCGTCGTCTCCTCGTCTCCTATGTCGATCGGAGTTAGCGTGTCGACCAGGGTTGGCGCTTCAGCGCTTACCCTGGTCCCATAGCGCTTACTCCGATCCCATGCAACGCAGTTGCTGATCGCGCGGTATGCGCTCCGCTCTTTATTCCGCTGTTGCGCCGCTGCCCTGCGGGTGCTCCGCTTGTGTTTGGCTTATGTTCCGCCTAAGCTCGACGCCCAGGCTATTTTGCGCTCAAACGCCGTTCGACTCGCGTTTAGACATGGCGCGCGATCACCATCCGCTGCACCTCGCTAGTCCCTTCGTAAATCTGCGTGATGCGGGCATCGCGGTAGTGGCGCTCCACCGCATAATCCTCGAGATAGCCATAGCCGCCGTGAATCTGGATCGCGCTCGAGCAGATCTGTTCAGCCAGTTCCGACGCGAACAGCTTAGCCTGCGACGCCTCCGACAAACACGGCTGACCCGCCGAGCGCAGCCGCGCCGCGTGATGCATGAGCAGGCGCGCGGCATTCAGGCGCGTGGCCATGTCGGCGAGCATGTTGGCGATGGTCTGATGGTCCTTGAGCGGCTTGCCGAACTGCACGCGCTCGTTCGCGTAGCGACGCGCGGCGTCGAACGCGGCCCGCGCGATGCCGACCGCCTGCGCGGCAATGCCGATCCGCCCGCCTTCGAGATTCGATAGCGCAATGCGCAAGCCTTCGCCCGGCTCGCCGAGCAGATTCGCTTCGGGCACCGCGCAGTCGTCGAACGAAATCGGACAGGTGTCCGACGCGCGAATGCCGAGCTTGTGCTCCGGCTTGCCGACGTTGAAGCCCGGCGTACTGGTCGGCACGATGAACGCGGACAGGCCGCGCTTGCCGCGCTCGGGATCGGTAACCGCGAACACGATCGCAAGGTCGGCGCGTGCGCCGTTGGTCACGAACTGCTTGCTGCCGTTGAGAATCCAGTTGCCGTCGCGCAGCACCGCGCGCGAGCGCAGGTTATTCGCCTCGGAGCCGGCTTGTGGCTCGGTCAGACAGAACGCGCCGATCCGCCGGCCGGTCGCGAGGTCCTGCAGATAGCGGTCCTTTTGCGCGGCGCTGCCGAAGTTGAGGATCGGCCCGCAGCCGACCGAATTGTGCACGCTCATCAACGTGGCGCACGCGGCGCAGCCCGCGGCGATCTCTTCGAGCGCGAGCGCATAGGCGACGTAGTCGGTGTACGAACCGCCCCACTCCGGCGGCACGATCATGCCGAGAAAGCCGAGCTCGCCCATCTGCGTGACGACATCCGCGGGCAGTTGCGCGTCGCGATCCCATTGCGCCGCGTGCGGCGCCAGGCGTTCGGTGGCGAAGTCGCGAGCAGCGTCGCGGATCATCCGTTGCTCGTTGGTGTAGAAGCTGTCCATGGGCTGTCCTGTCCTGTGCGTCTGCTCGCAGCGGGTGCGCCGGCTCGCCGTCGTGGTTCGATGCAGGCGGGTTGCGCGATCGGTTGAGGGCAAGTGTAGGGAAGCCGCCGGCCAGCTTCGATGCTCAGCCCGATCAATCTGGTTGAGCGCATTTGCCATACTGGTACTATCCCAGTCTTATTTGATCCGCAATTTCAGGGGCTTAGCGAACCGCCATAAGGAAAATGCTGAGCGCTTTTGCCAGCCAGGCCACACACCTATGAAAACCGACAAGGGCACGATTTCCGTCAGTCTGGTCGAGGAGACCTTGGCGCTCGCGCGGGCGCGCGGGCTTGACGCGCTGCCGCTCGCCGAAGCCGCCGGCATCGCGGCGCCGATGCTGGCGTCGCCGAAGAGCCGGGTGTCGTCGGCGCAATACGGCGCGCTATGGGCCAGCATCGCGCGCGCGTTGGACGACGAGTTCTTCGGCCAGGATTCGCATCGCATGAAAAGCGGCAGCTTCATCGCGATGACGCAAACGGCGCTGACCGCGCGCAACGGCGCGCAGGCGCTCGCGCGCGCGGTCGGCTTCATGCGCCTCGTGCTCGACGATCTCGGCGCGCGCATCGAGACCGACGCCGAGCGCGTGCGGCTCCGGTTCGTCGAGCGCGAAGGCGCGCCGGCGCCCGCCATGTTCGCCTACGCGACCTACTTCATCCTCGTGTACGGTCTGCTGTGCTGGCTGGTCGGGCGGCGCATTCCGTTGCTCGAAGCGCGCTTTCGCTGCGCCGCGCCGCCCGCCGCGCACGAATACCGCCTGATGTTCTGCGATCAGATGAGGTTCGATCAAGCCGAGTCGTATGTCGATCTCGCGCCGTCCTTTCTCGAACTGCCCGTGATCCAGACCACCCAGTCGGTCAAGCCGTTCCTGCGCGATGCGCCCGGCAGCTTCATCGTCAAGTACCGCAATGCCGGCTCGCTCGCCACGCGCGTGCGCAAGACGCTGCGCGCGCTGCCGATGGCCGGCTGGCCCGCAGCCGATCAGATGGCCGCGCGCCTGCACGTCGCCGAGGCCACGATGCGGCGGCGTTTGAAACAGGAAGGCTATACGTACCAGTCGATCAAGGACGACTTGCGGCGCGACATCGCGATCGGCGAATTGCAGGGCAGCCATCGCACGATCGCCGACATCGCCAGCGCGATCGGCTTTGCGGAGCCGAGCGCGTTTCATCGCGCGTTCCGCAAATGGACCGGCATGCGGCCGACCGACTACCGGCCGGCGCGTGCGGATTTCACGCAGCGCGCGGAATCGGACTAAGCTGTAAGCGGCAGGCCAGCCTTCTTGTGGGGTATCGGCCCGCGCCGGCCGATATCTGTCGACCGGGCGCGGCAGCCGTCAGCGATGAGCACGTATCCGCGTCTCCCGTTCCGGCAGTCTGGTTCGCGCATGCCGGTTATCCGTGGCGGCGTCGTGGGCCGGTTGATGCGCGGCATTACCGCGCTTGGCGTGCTGTTGGCATTCGGATTCGCGTCGTGCGAATTCGCGGCGCCGTTGCACGCGGCGATCGCCCGCAATAGCGTCGTGGTGATTCCGGTGAACGGCGCGATCGGCCCGGGCAGCGCCGACTTCATCGTGCGCAGCCTGCAACGCGCGGCCGACGAGCACGCGCAACTCGCGGTGCTGCAGCTCGACACGCCGGGCGGGCTGGATACGTCGATGCGGCAGATCATCAAGGCGATTCTCGGCTCGCCGGTGCCGGTCGCCACCTTCATCGCGCCGAGCGGCGCGCGTGCGGCGAGCGCCGGCACGTATATCGTCTATGCCAGCCATATCGCGGCGATGGCGCCGGGCACCAATCTCGGCGCGGCGACGCCGGTGCAGATGGGAATTGGCGGGGCTGAGCCGCCTGGGGGCGGAGGGGCGCCGGGGTTGCCGGGTGGGTCTCCGGGTGTACCTGGCACACCTGGTACGCCCGGGCTGCCTGGTGCTGGCGCTGGTGGCGGTGCATCGAACCCGTCGACGGCCTCGCCGACCGCTTCCGCCGCGTCCGCCGCTTCCGCCAGCGAAGCCGCCAGTGCACTCCCGCTCGACACCCAATCGACCGAACTGCGCAAGCAGGTCCACGACGCGGCCGCCTACATCCGCGGCCTCGCGCAGATGCGCGGGCGCAATATCGAATGGGCCGAGCGCGCGGTCCGCGAAGCCGTGAGCCTGTCGGCGGAGGACGCGCTCGCGCAGCACGTCGTCGATCTGGTCGCGCGCGACGTCCCCGACCTGCTGCGCCAGGTGGACGGCCGCACGCTCACCACGAGCAGCGGCAATGTCACGCTCCACACCGCGCACGCGCCGCTCATCACGCTCGAAGCCGACTGGCGCAGTCATTTCCTCGCGGTCATCACCGACCCCAGCGTCGCGCTGGTGCTGCTGATGATCGGCATGTACGGGCTGTTCTTCGAGTTCGCCAATCCGGGCTTCGTGCTGCCCGGCGTGGTCGGCGCGATCAGCCTGCTGATCGGCCTGTTCGCGATGCAGATGCTGCCGATCAGCTATGTCGGCCTCAGTCTGATCTTTCTTGGCATCGCGTTCCTGATCGGCGAGGCGTTCCTGCCGACCTTCGGCTCGCTAGGCTTCGGCGGCGTGGTCGCGTTCGTGATCGGCGCGTTGATGCTGATGGACACCGACGTGCCCGGCTACGGCATCCCATTGCCGCTGATCGCCGCCGTCGTCGTGTTCAGCGTGGTGTTTGTGCTCGGCGTGTCGAGGCTTGCGTTGCGCGCGCGGCGCCGGCCCGTGGTGACTGGCTCGGAAGGGCTGATCGGCAGCGTCGGCGTGGTGCTCGACGGCGGTCTCGCGCTTGAGCACGCGACGGCGGGTGGCGCGCCGGAGGGCTGGGCGCGCGTGCAGGGCGAGCGCTGGCGGGTGTCCAGCACGGCCCCGGTCGCGGCGGGCCAGCCGGTGCGCGTGACCGCGCGGCGCGGACTGACGCTGACCGTGGTGCCGGTCGCGTCCGCGGAGGCCATGCAGCAACCGTCTTGCATGGGACGGAGTAGGCGCTGAAGCGCCAACTCTGGTCGACCGCTGTGCATGGGACCAGAGTAAGGCGCTGAAGCGCTAACTCTGGTCGACAGGAGAACGTTCATGATCGGTTTCACATTCGGCTTCAGCAGCATTCTGATTCTGCTGGCGGCCGTGCTGATTGCTTCGTCGATACGGATTTTTCGGGAGTACGAACGGGGTGTCGTGTTCATGCTCGGGCGCTTCTGGAAGGTCAAGGGGCCCGGGCTGGTGCTGATCATCCCGATCGTCCAGCAGGCGGTGCGAATGGATCTGCGCACCGTCGTGTTCGACGTGCCGCCGCAAGACGTCATCACGCGCGACAACGTGTCGGTGAAAGTCAACGCAGTGGTCTATTTCCGCGTGGTCGATCCGGAGAAAGCGGTGATTCAGGTCGCGCGCTATTTCGAGGCGACCAGTCAGTTATCGCAGACGACGCTGCGCGCGGTGCTCGGCAAACACGAGCTCGACGAGTTGCTGGCCGAGCGCGAGCAGCTGAACGCCGACATCCAGAAAGTGCTCGACGCGCAGACCGACGCGTGGGGCATCAAGGTATCGATTGTGGAGATCAAGCACGTGGACATCAACGAAACGATGATCCGCGCGATTGCCCGGCAGGCCGAAGCCGAGCGCGAGCGGCGCGCCAAGGTGATTCACGCGGAGGGCGAATTGCAGGCTTCGCAGCATCTGCTGGAAGCGGCGCAGACGCTCGCGCGGCAACCGCAGGCGATGCAGTTGCGTTACCTGCAAACGCTCACGACGATCGCCGCCGACAAGAATTCGACGATCGTGTTTCCCCTGCCGGTCGATCTGCTAACTGCGGTGCTGGATCGCTTCGGCAAGCCGTCGGCCCCCTGACCCCCCATGAACCAGCGAAGTTTTGGCGCGCTTTTGGCCGCTGGACGAAACGGTGCATTGCTTTGCATCGCCTTACTCGAAATGCAGCCGGAAACCAGAATGCCGGGGTTGTTTTCAACCGCTCCATGGGAGCTCATCATGAAGACCGTCTCTCGAGTTGGACTCGGCGCGCTGTTGGCCGCCGTGAGTATCAGTACCGCGTTTGCGCAACCCCAGGCGCGGCCTTACGATCCATCGGCGCCGAAAACGCGCGCCGATGTCAGGGCCGACCTGGTCGAATGGCGCGCCGCCGGCTACGATCCGCTCGACTGGATCGACTATCCGTGCAATGCGCTACGCGCGGGCCGCATCGTCGCGGCACGGCGCGCGCAGCAGGCCGGTGAGACGATGACGCAGTAACGCGTGCGCCGCCGCAGGCGGCATGCTGCCGGGCTGCCCGCGACTGCAATGGCCGCGGATTGGGGGAAGCCGCGTGTCTTGCTGGCATTGGGTTTTGGGCTTCCTCTTCGCTGGTCCGCCCCGGCTGCCTGGCTGTTCGCCCCGCCGCTTCCCGGCCTCCTTCCCGCAACACCACAAATCCCCTTGCCCATGCACCCCGCGCGCTGGCAAGGTATCATCTCGCCCCTTCGATACCCTCCACCGCCAGAATCCGAACGATGCCAATCTGGGTTGATGCCGATGCCTGTCCGGTCGTGATCAAGGACATGCTGTTTCGCGCCGCGCGCCGCACCGGCATGCCGCTGACGCTGGTCGCCAATGCGTTTCTGCGCGTGCCGCCGTCGCCGCTGATCCGCGCGATTCAGGTGCCCGCCGGCTTTGACGCCGCCGACGACCTGATCGCTGAACGCGTCGTCGCGGGCGACCTCGTGATCACCGCCGACATTCCGCTCGCCGCCGCCGTCCTCGCGAAAAACGCGCAGGCGCTCGACCCGCGCGGCAACTGGTACACGCCCGGTACGATCGAAGAGCGGCTGCGCATGCGCTCGATGCTCGACCAGTTGCGCGCGAGCGGCGTCGACACGGGCGGGCCGGCCGCCTTCAGTCCGCGCGACAGCAAGAGCTTCGCGGGCGAACTGGACCGCTGGCTGGCGCGGCAGCCGCCGCGCTCTGATGCGCCGACGCCACACTCTCCCGACCAACCGCCCGCCTGACACGCCTTTACACCCCGGTTCGGCCACGCGACAGCGCGTGCGGCCGCCATTCATGATTACAATCCGCCCGTAGCCCGTAGCCCGGCGCCCGTAGCCCGCTGCCGCGGCGGTCGGCATGCCGCCCGCCGGATTGCTACGCGTCATCCGCCTCAACCACAAGAAACGCTTTCTGAACGACGAGAGACCCGCCTCATGGACTCGATAAAACGCTATTTCGACTTCGACGCCGCCGGCACCAACCTGCGCACCGAAGTGCTCGCTGGGCTGACCACTTTCCTGACGATGGCCTACATCATCTTCGTCAACCCCGCGATTCTCGGCGACGCCGGCATGCCGAAGGACGCCGTGTTCGTCGCGACCTGCATCGTGGCCGCGCTGGCCTCGCTGATCATGGGTCTGTACGCGAACTACCCGATCGCGCTCGCGCCCGGCATGGGCCTGAACGCGTACTTCGCGTACACCGTCGTCAAGGGCATGGGCTTCACCTGGCAGGCCGCGCTCGGCGCGGTGTTCGTCTCCGGGTGCCTGTTCCTGATCGTCACGCTGTTTCGCGTGCGTGAAGTGATCGTCAAAGGCATCCCGCATTCGATCCGCATTGCGATCACCGGCGGTATCGGCCTGTTCCTCGCGATCATTTCATTGAAGGCCTCCGGCGTGGTGGTCGGCCATCCGGCCACGCTCGTCACGCTCGGCAACCTGCACGACCCGCACGCGATCCTCGCGATCATCGGCTTCTTCGCGATCGTCACGCTCGACTACCTGCGGGTACGCGGGTCGATCCTGATCGGCATTGTCGGCGTGACGGTGCTGAGCTTTTTCTTCGGCGGCAATCAGTTCCACGGCATCGTCTCCGCGCCGCCGTCGATTGCGCCGACCCTGTTCCAGCTCGACATTCGCGGCGCGTTATCCACTGGCGTGCTGAACGTGATCCTCGTGTTCTTCCTCGTCGAACTGTTCGATGCGACCGGCACGCTGATGGGTGTGGCCAATCGCGCGGGGCTGCTGGTCGAGGGCAAGATGCACCGCCTGAACCGCGCGCTGCTCGCCGACAGCACCGCGATTCTGGCGGGCTCGATGCTCGGCACCTCGTCGACCACCGCGTACATCGAAAGCGCGTCGGGCGTGCAGGCGGGTGGACGCACCGGCGTCACCGCGATCACGGTTGCCGTACTGTTTCTCGCCGCGCTCTTTTTCGCGCCGCTGGCGGCCGTGGTGCCCGCCTATGCGACCGCGCCGGCGCTGCTGTACGTGTCGTGCCTGATGCTGCGCGAAATGGTCGATCTGCCGTGGGAAGACGCCACCGAAGTCGTGCCGGCCACGCTGACCGCGCTGCTGATGCCGTTCACCTATTCGATCGCCAATGGCGTCGCGTTCGGCTTCATCTCGTACGCCGGGCTGAAGCTGCTGACCGGCAAGGCCCGCCAGGTGAAGCTGGTGGTATGGGTCATCGCGGCGATTTTCCTGTTCCGTTATTTCTACCTCGGCAGCGAATAGCAGTGAATCAGCGCGGCCGCCGGCGTAGCGGCTGGTGATGCGCACGGGCGGCAAGACGCGGGAGATTGGGCGCGGCCTGGAGCACTTTTTTGGGCACACTTGCGGCTGGATCAAGGACGCTTTATTGAGAGAGCCCCTTCCGGTCGGGCACCGTTTATCATTCAATGATTCCAAGGACGATCGACCTGGTCGCAGGAGTCCCGCATGTCATATAGCCGCTCAACCGACCGTTACACGTCGCCCGCGATTTTCCTTCACTGGGCCATATTTCTGCTGATCGCGCTGGCTTATCTGGCTATCGAAATACGCGGGCCGAAAGGCTCTGACAGCCGGGCGTTCTGGACCAGCGTGCATTTCTGGGCCGGCACGCTCGTGCTGGCTCTGGCTGTGCCGCGCCTGCTCTGGCGATTGTGGGCCGGCGCGCCGGAGGAGCTCGCCGGCAACCGGCTGCTCACGTTCACCGCGCGCGCGGCGCATCTCGCGCTTTACGCCTTTATCTTCGCGCAGCCGCTGCTCGGCATCCTGCTGGTCAATGCCGGCGGACGGCCGGTGACGCTCGCGTGGGTCAATCTCAGCTTCACGCTGGTCGGCGCGGATTCGATCGCGCGGCCCTTGCTCAAGGACGTGCACGAGTGGCTCGGCAATCTGTTCTATTGGGTGATCGGGCTGCACGCGTTGGCGGCGATTGCGCATCACGTGGTTTTCAAGGACCGGACGCTGCGGCGGATTATCTGATTGCGTGCCGTGCTCGCCGGCGCAGAAGGCGCGGGCAAGTGTTGACAAGGCGCCTGAAACGCCTGAAGCCAGCAAGTTTTTTGATGTGCCGCGCCCGGGACAGAAGCAAGCGCGGTCATGAACGATGGCGGCGCGAACGGCCGCAGCCAGTTTGAACGACTCACGCCGCGCTCAGGTTTCGACGACCTGCGGTTTTCGCGCGGCTTTCTTTCTCGTTCGAGCGTCCGAGCGTTGTTTCAGACGCTGGAGACGTCCTCCATCAGTTACGCCAGTTCGCCTCGTAGAAGCGCACGTAACCACTCCTGAGCACCAGGCACTGCGCGCGTGTTTCCGACAGCAATCGGCGCGTGGCGGCCTCGATCCGCGCGCGGTGCGCGTCGAAGGCACCGACCATGTCTTCCAGGCGAGGGGATGCGGCGCCGAAGTGATCTTCGAGTGCCTCCGCCGTGATCATGCATTCCACCCTCTGCCCATCGACCATCGCCGGGAACGCCAAGGTGAGTTCGCGACCTGAATATTCAGGAGTTTCATTGGGGAATAGGATCTGCATGGGAGTTCACCTGGAAATTGGGGCTGCGCAGCGTATCGCCTGGTAGTGCGCGCGCCGGTTGTATCTGATCGCGCCAGCAGCTCCCTCCTCCTTGTCCAATGCTGACGACGCGGGCTCGTCACCCCGTTGCGGCGGCACCGTAGTTCGCGCCTCGCGGAGGTGAATTGATTCACTTTAGACGAGTTCGGGCGCGGCGCAAGTTTTCCTTTCGGTTTGCATGATTTTGCTGCTATGCACGGCTTTTTGCGGCATCCGGCGATGTGTGATCTCAGTGTTTTCGCTGCCGCGCACAGCGCATTTCGTCCTGTAAGATCGGTGTTCGGCCGCACGCGCGCATGTTGCGCTGCGGCATCGAACGGCGGGCAACGCACCCGCCGCGCGTCCGTTTTCTGGAGACATGCCTTGACCCATCGTCCTGCCACGCCGGCCAGCATCGGTCGACCTGATGTCATCGCGCAAGCTCACGCGCGCTCGCTCGAGATCGGCCTGCGCGCGTCGGAAATACCGGACTTTCATCCGCTGCGCCGGCCCGCGCTGCGTGAGCTCGTCGACCGCAATCAAGCGCTTTTTGCGCATGCGCTCCCGGTCATGGAAACGCTGCACGCGCAGATCGTCGATACGCAAAGCATGGTGCTGCTCACCGACCATCACGGCGTGATCCTGCATAGTCTCGGCGACAGCGACTTCGTCGAAAAAGCCAATCGGGTTGCGCTGTGTCCGGGCGTGTCGTGGGCCGAAGCGGATCGCGGCACCAATGCGATCGGCACCGCGCTGGTCGACGGACAGCCGACCGTCGTGCACGCGGACGAGCACTTTCTGCACGCCAACCGGATTCTCACCTGCTCATGCGCGCCGATTGCGGACCCGTTCGGGCGCACCATCGGCGCGCTCGACGTGAGCGGCGACACGCGCGGCTTTCATAAGCACACGCTCGCGCTCGTCAGGATGTCGGCGCAGATGATCGAAAATCATCTGTTCTCCAATCAATTCGCCGACGCGGTCCGCGTGCACTTTCACGCGCGCGCGGAATTCATCGGCACGCTGTTCGAAGGGCTCGCGGCGTTCGCGCCGGACGGCACGTTTCTGTCGGCGAATCGCAGCGCGCTGTTCCAGTTCGGCCGGCCGCTCGCCGAGCTGCAACGGCAACCGTTCGAAGCGCTGTTCGGTGTCGCCTTCGCGGGGCTGTTGCGGCAGATCGCCCGCGCCCCCGGCGAAAGTGTCTTGTTGACGCTGCCGAGCGGCGTGCGGGTGGTCGCGCGCGGCGAATATGCGGCGCCACGTTATGTCGCGCCGGCGGAGGACTTGATCGGCACGCCGCGCACGCCGGCGTCCGGCGGCGCGCGTCACGCGCCACGCGCCGCCGGGCCGGCGCCGCTCGCCACACTCGAAACGCTCGACACCGGCGACGCGCAAGTCGCCGCGATCCTGCGGCGCGTCGCCAAGCTGCGTGGCCGCGATATTCCGATTCTCGTGCTCGGCAAAACCGGCACCGGCAAGGAGTGGCTCGCGCGGGCGATTCATCACGATTCGCCGCGGCGGGCCGCGCCGTTCGTCGCGCTGAATTGCGCATCGTTGCCCGACACGCTGATCGAAGCGGAGTTGTTCGGTTACGAGGACGGCGCGTTCACCGGCGCGAAAAAACGCGGCAGCGTCGGCAAGGTCGTGCAGGCCGACGGCGGCACGCTGTTCCTCGATGAAATCGGCGATATGCCGCTCGCGCAGCAGGTGCGTCTGATGCGCGTGCTGCAGGAGCGCACCGTGGTGCCGCTCGGCGGCACACGGCCGATTCCGGTCGATCTGCGGATTGTCTGCGCGACCCATCGAAACCTGCGCGCGATGATCGACGCGGGCACCTTCCGCGAAGACCTGTATTACCGGATCAACGGACTCGTCGTGAGCTTGCCGGCGCTGCGCGAGCGCACCGATCTCGCCACGCTCGTCATGCGCATGCTGGCATTGCAGCCGGAGGGCGAGCGCTTGCCGCGGCGCGTGTCCGCCGCCGTGCTCGCGCGCTTCGCGCAATGCCGCTGGCCGGGCAATCTGCGGCAACTGGCCAACGTGCTGCGCACCGCGAGCATCATGGCCGAAGGCGCGGAGCAGATCGAGATGGATGATTTGCCGGACGACTTTTTGCAGGATTGCGTCCTGGTGACGGATGCGGGGAGCGTGCCGGCGGCGGCGGCCGGTTCCGGCAACAATGACGATGGGCGCATTGCGGCGCACGCGTCCGAGCCACAGGCGCCTGCACGGATGGAGGATTGGCAGACCACGCTGATCGCGCAGACACTTGCGCGGCTCGATGGCAATGTGTCGGCGGCAGCGCGTGAGTTGGGGCTGGCCCGCAACACGGTGTATCGGTATTTGCGGCGCGGCGGGACCACGCATTGAAGTGGTGATGCGGATGGTGGCGCCAGGCGACACATCCCGCCCCGCCCATCCCGTGTAAAGTGTGGCGCACCCAGCCACCCACGTCACACGATGTCCGATCCGACCCGCCCGCCTCTCGTTCGCATCGAACCGCTCGGCCAGAGCTTCGAAGCGCCTGACTCGCTGACCATTCTCGAAGCGGCCGGCTTTGCGAATCTGCGTCTGCCGCGCTCGTGCCGCAACGGCACCTGCCGCACATGTATTTGCAAAATGACAGCCGGCCGGGTGCGCTACACGATCGAGTGGCCGGGCCTCAGTCGGGAAGAGAAAGTGGCAGGCTACATCCTGCCGTGCGTGGCGATCGCGGAAACCGACGTGGTGCTCGACGCGCCGGACGCAATCGAGTCGTCGCCGCCACGTTGAGTTGAATCGCAGCGCGCCGCCCCGGTCTGAAGCGGCGCGCACATCCTCCATCGCAAGCGCGCGTTAACGCCCGTTGCCCATCGCGCGGGCGATTTTCTTGTCGGTGTTGTACTGGCTCAACGCATACACCGACCAGATCGCGGCCGGAATCCAGCCGATCAGCGTGATCTGCAAGATCAGGCAGATGATGCCCGCAAACGGGCGGCCGATCGTGAAGAACTGAAACCACGGCAGAATGATGGCAAGCAATAAACGCATTCGGATTTCCTGCTAGTGCTGCATGCCAGCGCGCGTCAGGCTGAGCTGAGATGAGCCGAGCTAAACGCCCGCGCCTGGTTAAATCGGTGCGAAGCGCGGCACCTTGACGCCGTCCTGCTCGATCAGCTCGAAAAACACCGAAGCGGGACGCGTCCAGATCGTACCATTGCTGGCTTTGTAGACGATCATCGTGACAGCCGGGTCGGACTCCAGTGTAGCTTCGCAAACCAGTTCGTAAATACCGCCTTTGTAGTGCCGGTAACGCACCATTGCCATCCTCCTCGAACGATTGAAAACCGCAGCGCTTCGGCGCGGCGACTGTCGGGGCGTCGCCCAAGGGGACTTCCTCCGGGACGCCCCCAAGAGGACTTCCTCCAGTGCGCCCCAAAGGGGGCTTCCTCCGGAGCTTCAGCCGGCCTCTTTCATCTGCTTCAGAATCTTGTAGACCGTGGCGCGCCCCATCGTCAGCACGGCGGCCACGTAGTTCGCCGAGCTACGGCCGCGAAACGCGCCCTGCGCGTGCAGCGCTTCGACGATCTCCCGCTTGTGTTCGCGCGTGAGCGCATTGATGCCGATCTGCCGCTCACGCAGCCACGTGTGCAAATACGTGTTGATGCGATCCTGCCAGTCGTCGCGGAACAGGTCTTCCGCGGGCGCGTCCGTCAGGCTGCCGCCCTTGATGAACAGATCGAGCGTCGAGCGCACGTCCTCGAACACCGCGATATTGAAGTTGATGCACAGCATGCCGGCCGGCTTGCCATCGTCGTCGAACAGGATGTTGCTCACGCAACGCATGCGCCGGCCGTCCCAGTTGAGCTTCTCGTACGGTCCGATCGTCTGGCCGCGCGCCGCGTAATGGACCTCGTCGAGCACCGACGGGCCGCCGACTTCGAGCTTCGACAGGTTGTTCACCAGGTAGGCGATGGTCTGATCGCGCAAGTCGTGAATCACCACTTCGGCACACGGATAGAGGAGCGCCGCGATGCCGTCGGCGATCGGAGCATAACGCTCCAGCAGCAGGTCTTTCACAGGAGACACGTTTGGATTGCGCATTGGAAGTCGCAGTGTTCGAAGGATGCGGCGCCGGTTTCGCAGACGCGAAGCGGTGAGAAAAAGCCGCTGCCGAAGGCGGAGCCAACCAGGCCGCACGCGGCAACTCGCCATTGTAGCCACCCCGCCTGGCCGCCGCGACTGCTGCACCGTCCACTCCGCTCAAAAACCCGCCACGCGCGCCTTCCCGCCACCGCACGGCGATTTTTGTCCGCTTGGCGAGGCGATTTTTTTCATGCGATAACAGAACCAACTATTTCACGGAGCCGCAGATGGCCACGCTCGAAGCGTTTCGCGCCGTGCTCGATGACGAAGGCACGCCGGAAATCATCCGCAATCACATCATCGATTCGCTGCAATACGCGCTGCGCAATCACGGGCAGATCTTCACGTCGAAGGAGGTCGAATGGCTGGCCGGTTGGGATGACGCCCGCATTCCGCTCGCGGCTTCGCGCGAGTTGCGGAAACGCGTCGCCGAAACCTCCCGCTGAAGCGCCGTTGCGCCCACCAGGCAGCGGGCTGCGCCATTGCGGCGCGCTGCGTACACGGCGTGCCGCTCATGCGCAGCGCGCCGCCAGCGATCTCTTCGCCGCGCTCAAAGCCCCGCCAGTTGGGCGGTTTGCCTATGCGCGGAAGTTTTTGCTATCCAATTAGCCTCATTTAGTGCATCATATTGGAATAGCTGTATTCCGCATTCGTAGCACTGGCAGCACAAGGCAACACCGGGCAGTCTCCAACCGGCATCTCCGCACGCCCCCGACTGTTCGACCGCCGCCCGTCGGCGATCCCGTCACTCCGGCAATGCGCCGCATGCATTCGCCGTCGCGAGTTGTACAGCTGAGTGGTTCAGCTTTACGCGCCCGATGTCTGCGCGACTTCAGCGTTCTTCTCCATCGAATCCGCGATTTTGCGCGGCCGCGCTCAAGCCCTTGCCAACGGGCCTGTGCCAACTTTTTCCATGGCGGCGCGCCCCACGGTGCAGCGCCGCCGGCCGGTCTTGCCGCGCGTAACACGCGTGACATGTCGGCCACGTATTACAGGACACATGTTTCATGAACTCGGTTGTCAAGACGTACAAGGGCTACGAAATTCACCCGCTCGTCTATCCGCGCCGTCCGGCGGACGGTCAGACGAGCCGCAATGCGGATGCCGGCTACGACGCGTCGGTGCGCATCTGCCGCGTGGGCGCCAATCCGGCGGCCGACGGCCGGGTGTTCCGTCTGCAGTACCTGTTTCCGTTCGACGGCACGGGCAAGGCGCGCATTGCGTGCATGGCTCACGCCGAACAGTTGATCGACGGCCGCGTGGACGGCCAGTCCATCGCCGATCTTTGAGCGGTACTATCAGCGTAGAGGCTGATGTCGCAACGCAGCGGGTCTGACAACCCGCTGTCAACCGTATCCAATGTTGTGCCGCCCGGTTTTTCGCCGGCGACCAGCACCCCGTTATCCCATCGACCAGGAGTTATGCATGGCGAAAGAAGAACTGCTTGAACTTGACGGTATCGTCGACGAAGTACTTCCGGACAGCCGTTACCGCGTGACGCTCGACAACGGCGTCGTGGTTGGCGCTTACGCGTCCGGACGCATGCGCAAGAACCACATCCGTATTCTCGCGGGCGACCGCGTGACGCTGGAACTGTCGGTCTACGATCTGACCAAAGGCCGGATCAATTTTCGTCATAAAGACGAGCGCGCCACCGGTGGCGGCAGCGCCCGCAGCAATACGCAATTGCGTCGCCGTTAAGGCCTGACGGCAAGCTGACCGCGCTGTGCACGGTCGTTGCGTGACCGATTGCGATTGAGTTGTACGCGAACCTTTTCGCGCGCCTTCTCCGGCTTGACTCGCTGAGTCATTGAATCGCGCCTGAGCGGCGCGCCGCGGCAGCGCATGAGTTCCACGCGTGCTGCTCACGAGTTGCCCGTCGCGGGTTGCTCGATGTGGATTGGCCAAGGCGGCTTGCTTGCTCACTCACGAGCACGAGTCGCTCAAGCTGCACACCGTGCTGCGCGGCCGGTCGCTTTACCGATCTTCTCGCACGCGGCTCTGCCTGCCGCTTTACCGCCGCGCCCTTTCCGCCGTCAACGGATGCTGCGCACCCTCGCGCGCCATCGTGTTTTTTCTACAGCCCGAACACCGCTCCGAGATCCTCTCCGGCGGCGCTTTTGCGCACCTGCTCGACTACCCGCTCTTCCAGTTCCGACAGATGCTCGCGCATCGCCGCTAACGCCGCTTGCAGATCGCCGGCGTCGAGCGCTTCGATGATGTGCGTGTGCTCGTCCGCGGAACAGGTTGAGCCCTTCGACGGATCGAACAGCGCCTTGTACAACTCGGTTTTCGCGACCAGTTGCCCGACCAGTCCGAGCAGCTCGGTGCCGCCCGCCAGTTCCGTCAGCAGCACGTGAAACTGACCCGCAAGGCGCACCGATTCCTCGATGGCCCCGGTGCGCAACGCCTTCTCTTCGCTGCGCACATGCGCGCGCAAGCGGCGCTTGTGCGCGGCGCTCAACGCTCCGCAGAGCGCCGCGACGATCCCCGCCTCGACGATCTGCCGCGCCCGGTACACCTGGCGGATGTCCTCTTCCGATGGCGACGGCACGAACGCGCCGCGATTCGCCTCGAGCACCAGTTTGCCCTCGAAGCCTAGCCGCGCCAGCACTTTGCGCAGCGCGCCGCGAGTGCAGCCGAACGCGGCCGCGAGATCCCGCTCGACCAGTTGCGCGCCCGGCCGCAAACGCCCCTGCAGCAACGCCGCGGTAATCGACGCGTAAATGCGCGCTTCGACGCTGATCGGATCGTCGTCGGATGCGCTGCTAATGGGCGTTTCGGTGTCGGCGGACGGGGAACGCCGGGAGCGTGGAGCCATGGAGTCAGTAACCGGGAACTGAGCGTGAACGGAGCGGGAATGGAGCGATATCGCCCGGCATTCTAGCGGCGGCGGGCGCACGATGCCATCCGCTTATGCCGTGAGCTATACCGGACATCATGGAAATGGTTAACCATTCCAGGTTATTATGGTTGACCAAAATGATCCTTGCAGCTTTATCTGGCTCCGTGAGCCAGGCCGCGACGGTCCTTATGTTTGATTCGTCGGCCATGCCGGCTCGGCTCGCCCGGTTTTCGTCGTCGCGTCTGCGGAGCGGCGCCCCGTCCCTCTTTCGCATCCAGGTCAATTGTGATTTCGCACCCCAGCGCCAGCCCGACCCATACTCCCGCCGACCACGCGTCCGCCGCGCTGACGTGGCAGGACGTCGTGTGGCTCGGCGCGATCGTCGTGATCGGCATCAATCTGCGCCCGCTGCTGACGTCGATCAGCCCGCTGATGACGACGATCCGCGAGACCACCGGCCTCAGCTTCTACGGCGCGTCGTTGCTGACCAGCCTGCCGGTCGTCGCGATGGGGATCGGCGCGTTCGGCGCGGGCGCGCTGACCCGCGGTGTCGGCGAGACACGCGGCGTCGCGCTCGGCCTGCTGGCGATCGCGCTGGCCTGCGCGGCACGGTGGACCGCGTCGAGCGGCGCCGCGCTGCTCGCGACGGCGCTACTCGCGGGCGTGGGCGTCGCGGCGATCCAGGCGCTGCTGCCCGCCGTCATGAAGCAGCGCTTTCACGCGCGCGTGCCGTTGGCGATGGGCGTGTTCTCCGCGTCGATCATGGGCGGCGGCGGGCTCGGCGCGAGTTTGAGTCCGTGGGTGAGCCGCGCGACGCAGTCGTGGCACGCGGGTCTCGCGGTATGGGCGATGCCTGCCGGCGTCGCGCTGCTCGGCTGGTGGGTTTTGAATCGCCAGCGTTCGAACAACCCCGGAGGCGCAGGCCGAGCCGGCGCAAACGGTGCCGCTTGCGCTTTGGAACAAACGGCGCGCATGGACGCTCGGGCTGTATTTCGGCATCGTCAACGGCGGTTATACAAGCCTCGTCGCGTGGTTGCCGGCGTTCTACCAGCAGCGCGGCGTGAGCGTCGCGGCGAGCGGCTCGCTGCTGGCCGGGATGACGGTCTTCCAGGCCGCGGCGGCCTTGTTGCTGCCGTTGGCCGCGGCGTCGTTCCGCGATCGCCGGCCGTGGTTGACGCTGGGCCTGTCGGCGCAATGGTTCGGACTACTGGGCTTGATCGTCTGGCCCGACGCCGCACCGCTGCTATGGATCGGCGTGGCGGGCGCGGGACTCGGCGGAACCTTCTCGCTGACGCTCGTGACCGCGATGGACCATTCCACCGACCATCGCGTGGCCGGCAGGCTGGTCGCGTTCACGCAGGGGGTTGGCTTTATCGTCGCGGCCATCGCGCCGGTCGTTGCCGGGCTCGTGCGAGGCTGGAGCGGTGGTTTCGGCGCCGCCTGGGTGATGCTGGCCGTTTGCGTCGGCGCGATGATGGCGGTGACGTGGCTGTTCTCGCCGCGCAGCTACAGGCAGTGGCGCTGACAGGGTGAACGGCATCGGCATGCGCCGCTTCGGTGCATCGACCGCGCGTGCCCCGTGAGGGTGCAACGGCGCTTGCCGGCCGCGCGGGTAAGTCCGTGATGGCCTTATGGTCACTGCGGCTCA
Source organism: Paraburkholderia ultramafica (assembly GCF_902859915.1). Taxonomy (GTDB): domain Bacteria; phylum Pseudomonadota; class Gammaproteobacteria; order Burkholderiales; family Burkholderiaceae; genus Paraburkholderia; species Paraburkholderia ultramafica. The sequence continues at coordinate 19,091 of NZ_CADIKK010000029.1, read as the reverse complement.
CTGCGGGTCACTGCCGCGCGCGTCGCCTGGCATATCTGTTGCTTTAACCGTAGTTAGCCGTCGATAAAACTCTACCCCATGCTGCGTGTTCTCCTCGTAACCGATACCGACAAGCCCATTGGCGATCTGCGCGACGCCCTCGCCCGGCTCGGCTGCGAGATGCTGGCCGGCACGGCGACACCGCAGGAGCTGCATCGCGCGGTGCAGAACGAGCGGCCCGACGTCATCATCATCGACACGGAATCGCCGTCGCGCGACACGCTCGAACAGCTCGCGGTGATGAACGCGACCGCGCCGCGTCCCGTGCTGATGTTCAGCCACGATGCCAACCAGCAGTTGATCCGCGACGCGGTCAACGCGGGCGTCACGGCCTATCTCGTCGAAGGCCTCGCGACGGAGCGGCTCGCTCCGATCCTCGAAGTCGCGCTCGCGCGTTTTGCGCAGGAATCGCAGTTGCGCGAACGCCTCGCGCAAGTCGAGAACGAGCTCGCCGAGCGCAAGTTGATCGATCGCGCCAAACGCCTGCTGATGGATCAGCAGAAAATCACCGAACATGCCGCCTACGCCATCCTGCGCAAACGCGCGATGAACCAGGGCGTCAAGCTCGCCGAAGTCGCGCGCGCGGTCGTCGCGTCGGCCGACTCGCTCAAATGAAGCGCCGCTCATGAATACTCCCGCTGCCATCGCCGCATCGTCCTCATCGGGGCGGCTCGAAAAGACCCATCTGCGACTCGGTTTTGTCGCGCTGTCCGACGCCGCGCCGCTCGTCGCCGCGAAGCTGCTCGAGTTCGGCCACGCGCATGGCCTGACGCTCGAACTCTCCCGTCAGCCGTCATGGGCCGCCGTGCGCGACAAGCTGCTGTCGGGCGATCTCGACGCGGCGCACGCGCTCTACGGGCTCGTCTACGGCGTGCAGCTCGGGCTCGGCGGTCCGCAAACGGACATGGCCGTGCTGATGGTGCTCAACCGCAACGGCCAGGCCGTCACGCTGTCGAACCGGCTCGCCGATGCGCTCGCCGAATACCGCACGTTGCCCAAAGCGCTGGCGACGCTCGGCCGCAAGCCGGTCTTCGCGCAGACCTTCCCGACCGGCACGCATGCGATGTGGCTGGACTACTGGCTCGCGTCGCAGGGCGTCGATCCGTTGCGCGATATCGAGAGCGTCGTGATTCCGCCGCCGCAAATGGTCGCCGCGCTCGCCGACGACAAGCTCGACGGCCTGTGTGTCGGCGAGCCGTGGAATGCGCTGGCCGAAGCGCAACGCGTCGGCAGAACGGTGGCTTATACGAGCGAGGTGTGGCCCGATCATCCCGAGAAGGTGCTCGCGTGCCGGCGCGCTTTCGTCGACGCGAATCCCCATGCGACGCGCGCCCTCGTGCAGACGATGCTCGAAGCGTGCCGCTGGCTGGACGGCGCGGAGCATCGCGAGGACATCGCGCGCTGGCTCGCGCGGCCCGACTACATCGGCATCGATGAAACCCTGATCGCAGCCCGGCTCGGCGCCGATGTTGCAGGCTTCGCCACCGTCACGCCGCGCAGCCTGCCGGTGCGATTCTTCGACGACGGCGCGGTCAACTATCCGCACCCGTTCGAAGGCGCGTGGTTTCTCACGCAGTTCGAGCGCTGGGGGATGATCGACGCGTGCACGGATTACGCGCAGATCGCGGCGCGGATCAACCAGACGCAGTTGTATCGCGAAGCGGCCGCGCGCGTGAACGTGGCGCTGCCTGGCGAGGACGTGACGCAGGTGCTGATCGACGGCGAGGTGTGGGGTAGCGGCACGCCGTCGGCAGGTTATGCGCGGCGCTTTGTGATCCGGCGGTGAAGGGAGAAGGCGCGTCGGGCGTTTTTTTGCCGCCCGACGCGCCTCGTACATCAGGTCATCAGACGCGTGGTGTACGAACTACTAGCCGAGTGGCCATCACGCAGGCCAGATTAGAAGTTGAAGTTGTCGATATTGGTCGCGTCGAACGTGGTCGGCGGTCCGAGAATGATTTCGCCTTGCTGCCCGATCGTGCGCTTGCCGAGCTTGCCGGCGTCGAACGACTCGCCTTCCTTGCCGCTGATCTTGCCCGACGACAGTGCCGCCGCCGCATAAGCCGCGAGGTAGCCGAGCTGGTTCGGATCCCACAACTGGAACGCCTTCACGGTGCCGTTCTTCACGAACGCGCGCATCTGGTTCGGCGTGCCGAGACCGGTAACGACCACCTTGCCCTTGCTCGACGACGAGGAGATATAACGCGCGGCGGCCGCAATGCCGACCGTGGTCGGCGCGACGATCGCCTTCAGGTTCGGATACGCCTGCAACAAACCCTGCGTTTCGACGAACGACTTCTGATCGTCGTCGTTACCGTAGGCGATTTTCACGAGCTTGATCTTCGCGTACTCCGGCTTCTTCAACTCCTCCTGCATCCATTTGATCCACGTGTTCTGGTTGGTCGCGTTCGGCGTGGCCGACAGCACCGCGAACTCGCCCTCGCCGCCCATCAGCTTCGACACCAGTTGCACCTGGCCACGGCCAATGCCTTCCGCGTTCGCCTGATTGACGAACAGTTGCCGGCCCTCGGGCGCCGTGTCGGAGTCGAAGGTCACCACCTTGATGCCTTGCCCCATCGCTTTCTTCAGATACGGCACCACCGCGTTCGCGTCGTTGGCGGCGATCACGATCGCGTCCTGCCGCTGCGTGATCAGCGTGTTGATGTACTGCACCTGCGACGACGCGCCCGCATCCGACGGCCCCACCACCTTGCCCACGCCGCCGAATTCCTTGATCGCGGCCATGCCGCCGTCGTCGGCGATCACTTCGTAGGGGTTGTTGATCTGCTTCGGTATGAAGGCGATCTTTAGGCCGCTTTTCAGGTCCGCGGCCAATGCACTGCAACTGATCGCGAGCAACGCGGCGCAGAGCGCGGCCGTGCCGGTGTGACGTAGAAGAGGTTTGAACATGAAAGTGTCTCCTGCCTTGTTGTTGGACGTGGTGGTGTCCGGGTCATTGGTTGTTGGACTTTCTCTTCGCAGACAGCTTTAAGACAACGTTATGAAGAAGTGGCGGACCGAGAAACGGACTTCGCAATGAAACGCCGGTCGCGTGCGGCGCGCGAGCGGGCGACCAGGTTCGGTATCAGCACCGACGCCAGCAGCAGCACGCCGGTGACGACGGTCAGCGTTTCGCTGGACACGTCGTCGAGCGTCAACGCGTTTTTCAGCACGCCGATGATCAGCAGCGACAGCAGCACGCCGATCATCGAGCCGCGTCCGCCGAAAATGCTCACGCCGCCGAACAGCACCGCCGCGATCACCGACAACTCGAAGCCTTCGCCGTTGTCGCCGCGTGCACTGGTGAAGCGCAGCGTATAGACGACACCCGCCAGCGCGCTCATCGCGCCGGACAGCACGAACAGACGCAGCCTGATCTTCGCCACTTCGATGCCCGAGAACGCGGCGGCCGTCGGATTCGCGCCGATCGCATAAAGGCTGCGGCCGAACGCGGTGGACTGCAGCAGCACGGTGAACAGCACCGCGCCGACGATGACGATCACGAACGGCAACGGAATGAAACTCGCGCCGAGCGTGTCCATGCCGAACGCCGTATAGGCCGCCGGGAAATCCGCCACCGCCTGATCGCCGAGCAGCACATACGCGAGGCCGCGAAACAGCGCCAGCGTACCGATCGTGACCGCGAGCGAAGGCAGGTTGAGCTTGACGATCACCAGGCCGTTGAGCAGACCTGCCAGCGCACCGGCAAGCACGACCAGCCCGATCACGACCGGCATCGGCAAGCCCATGTGCCACAGCACGCCCATCAACGCGCTCGATGCGCCGAGCACCGACGCGACGGACAGATCGATTTCGGCGGCGACGATGATCAGCGTCATCGGCAGCGCCATCAACGCGATCTCGGTCAGATCGGCCAACACGTTGCTCAGGTTCGCGCCGGTGAGGAACACCGGCGACAACCACCGTCCGAGCCCGAGCGACAGGATCAGCACGATCACCAGCAGCACTTCCCATTGCAGCGGCGTTTCGCGTTTGCGCGTCAGCAGCGCGGAGTCGGGTTTAGCCATGATCGCGTTTCCTCATCATGCGTTTGGCGACGGAGCGGGCCAGCAAGGTATCGGCGGTAATCGCGGCGACGATCAGCGCGCCTTGAATGGCCTGCTCCCAGAACGGCGACACATGCAGCACCACCAGCGCGATGCTGATCACGCCGAGCACGAGCGCGCCGAGCGTGGCACCGAGTATCGTGCCGACGCCGCCCGTGATCGCGACACTGCCGACCACCGCGGCCGCGACCACCTGCAATTCGATGCCCTTCGCGGTGCTGGCGTCGACGGTGCCGAAACGGGCCAGCCACAACGCGCCCGCGAAACCGGCAATCGCGCCGGACAACAGAAAGCCCGACATCACGCGGCGTTCGACGTTCACACCGGCCAGACGCGCCGCCTCCGGATTCGAGCCGATCGCGTAGTGCTCGCGGCCGGCGCGGAACTGCTTCAGGTACACAGCGAGGCCGACCAGCACGACGATCGCGATCAGCGCGAGTGTCGGGATGCCGAGCAGCGTGCCGGTCGCGAGACGCGAATACGCGTCGGGCAGACTGGTCGCGTTGATCTGGCCGCCATGCACCCACGCGTAGTCCGCGCCGCGAAAGATGTACAGCGTGGACAGCGTCGCGACCAGCGACGGCACGCGCCCCACCGCGACCAGCAGCGCGTTGATGCCGCCCGCGACGAAACCGATGGCGAGCCCCGCCGCCAGCGCGACCAGCACCGGCATGTGCGGAAACGCAACGTATAAGCTGCCGACCGCGTACGCGCTGATGCCGACCGTCGAGCCGACCGACAGATCGATATGGCGCATCAGGATCACGACCGTCATGCCGGCCGTCAGCAGACTGATGATCGACACGTTCAGCAGCACGTCGCGCAGATTCTGCAGATTCAGAAACTGCGGTTTCGCGAGCCCTGTGCCGACAATCAACAGAATCAGCACGACGAACAGTGTGGTCTCGCGGCTCTTCGCGATGCCTGCAACGAAGCCGCCGGGCGTGCTGGCGGAGCGTTTGGACAGCGGCGGCTGAACCGGCGCGGGATGAGTCGAAGAATGGCGCATCATGCTGCCCGTCCCAACGGTGGAAGCGGTTGACCGAGCGCGGCGCCCATGATGCGCTCCTCGTCGGCTTCGGCGCGCGCTATATCCGCACTGATACGGCCTTCGTGCATGACCAGTACACGGTCGGCCATACCCAGTACTTCCGGTAGCTCACTCGAAATCATCAGCACGGCCATGCCGTCGCGCACCAGTTCGGCCAGCGCGCTATACACCTCCGCCTTCGCGCCGACGTCGATGCCGCGCGTGGGTTCGTCGATGATCAATACTTTCGGGCCGGTGGCGAGCCATTTGCCGAGCACGACCTTCTGCTGATTGCCGCCCGACAGCGTGCCGACCGGCGCATTGGGGTCGCCCGCTTTCAGACGCAGACGCGTGCCCCATTGATTGGCCAGTTGCGTCTCGCTGCGCGTCGAAATGAGGCCGTGTTTGACGAGCCGTCCGAGCACGGTCATCGACGCATTGCGCGCAATGCTCAGCTCCAGCGCGAGCCCCTGCTGGCGCCGGTCTTCCGGCACCAGCGCGAGGCCGGCGCGCACCGCGGCGGCAGGCCGGCCCGTCGTCAGACGCGCGCCGCCGAGCCAGACTTCACCCGAGTCGAGCGGATCGATGCCGAAGATCGCCCGCGCGACTTCGCTGCGCCCCGCGCCGACCAGACCCGCCAGCGCGACGATCTCGCCGGCGCGCACGTCGAACGAAATGTCCTTGAACACGCCCACGCGCGTGAGTCCCCGCACCGACAGGCGCACTTCGCCCGGCGGCCGGTCGGCCTTCGGGTAGAACGTCTCCAGATCGCGGCCGACCATCTTCGCGACGATCGACTCGGTGCTCAGATCGGCGGTCAGTCCGCCGAACACTTTCGCGCCGTCGCGCATGATGGTCACGCGTTGTGTCAGCGCGAATACTTCGTCGAGCCGGTGCGTGATGAACAGAATCGCCACGTCGCGTTCGCGCAGCTTGCGCACGATCGCGAAGAGCCGCTCCACTTCAGGCAGCGACAACGCGGCGGTGGGTTCGTCCATGATCAGCACGTTGGCGTTCAGCGACAACGCCTTCGCAATTTCGATCACCTGCTGATCGGCAATCGACAAACCGCGTACCAGTCGATCCGCGCGCAGGTCGACACCGAGCGAAGCGAGCAGGCCATCCACCTCGCGGCGCATCGCATCGTACTGAATGCGGCCGATGCGGTCGACCGGCTGCCGTCCCATGAAGATGTTTTCCGCAATCGACAGATCGAAGAACAGCGTCGGTTCCTGATAGATCACCGCGAGCCCGGCGTCGCGCGCTTCGGCCGGCGTCGCGAAGCGGCGCGGCGCGCCGTCCACCAGCAGCTCGCCGGTATCGGGCTGATGCACGCCGGCGAGAATCTTCACGAGCGTCGACTTGCCCGCGCCGTTCTCACCCAGCAACGCGTGGACTTCGCCAGGCCAGAGCGCGAGATCGCCGTCGGATAACGCACGCACGCGGCCGAATGATTTACTCGCGTGTCGCAGTTCGAGCCTCGGCACAGCGGATGTGGGTTGCTGCACTGCCTGTCTCCTTCTTTATTCGCGTTCGTGATGTGCCAAATGCGGTGTCAAACGCGGTATCAGATGCGGTAGCAACGCTCCGCGTTACGACAAAACAGCGCCTCTTTTTCGGCGACGCTCGCGCCGTCGACAATCGACGCATACGCGCGCCACAAGTCCGTGTAAGAGCCGAACAGCCGGTCGACCGGAAAGTTCGACGCGAACATCGCACGCTCGACGCCGAACGTATCGATCGTTTCGAGCACGTAGGGCCGCAGGCTTTCGACGGTCCAGCGATGATCGAACATCGCGAGTCCGCTGATCTTCACGGCGATGTTCCGGCAACCCGCAAGCGTGCGCATGCCCTCGCGCCACGCGCGATACCCGGCGACGCTGCTGCGATCGACGAACATGCCGGCATGGTTGACGATGAACTGCGTGTCGCCATGCGCGCGCGCCAGCGCGGCGGCCTCCTCCATCTGCGACGGATACAGTTGCAGATCGAACGACATGTCATAGCGGCGCAGCAGCGCAAAGTGTTCGCGCCACTGCGGCTCGCGCATGAAGTGACGGCCGACGTAATCGAACAGTTTGTTCTCGTGCACGTTCAGGATCTGCCGGATGCCGCGCGTATTGGCGAACGACGCGTGCGCTTCAAGCACCGCGGGCGCATTCGGCGCGGACAGATCGACGGCGGCGACGATCGCGTTCGGCATGCCGCGCGATTCCTTGCGATCCGCGATGGATTGCAGCCAGCGCGTCTCCTCGACCGGATCGGCGGGATCGTGATTCGCTTCGACGTGCACCAGTTTCAGCACGTCGATCTCGCCGGCCTCGCCCAGCAGATCGTCGAGCAGGTAATCGTGCTTCAGATCGCGCGCGTCGCCCACAAACGACAGGCCCGGGTTCTCCAGCCACGGATAGCGATGCGTTTTCAGATCCCACAGATGGATATGCGAATCGACAACCTGCATGCAGCACGCTCCGTCCAGTGAAGGTCACTTCGAGGTCAACAAACGTGGTAACGCGGTGAACTGTCAGCTCAGCGAATTCAAATGAAAGACCGGTTCGAGCGACTGCTGAAGCGGCGTGTGATCCGGCGCGGTCTGCATGATGTCGGCCATGTAATCCCACCATTTGCGCATCACGTCGAGTTGCGGCAGTTCATCCATCGTGTGATTGGAGGTTCGCGTCAGCATGGCGAAAAGATGGTTCGATTCCGGGTCGAAGAAAATCCGGTATTCGCGCACGCCGGCGTTGTGCAACGCATCAACCAGCTCGGGCCAGATCAGCGCGTGACGTCGTTCGTATTCCTCGCGCATGCCAGGGTTGAGCACCATGCGGAAAGCGATTGTTTCCATTGCGACCTGTCTCCCGTCGTATTCGGGCGCTTTTCCAGTGAAGCCTGGAAGCGTCTGATGCGACTATAATTCCTGCGTCGATAGCATCTCAATCCGTTGTTGGGATTGGGCGATCCACAAACCGAATCGCACCGGAACCATGAGCCAATATTCAGCTGCCGTCGCACTCGTCAACCGGCTCAAGTTCAAGCACCTCGCGCTGCTCGTTGCGCTCGACGACACGCGCAATCTCCATCAGGCCGCCGAAGCCGTCAACGTGGCCCAGCCGAGCGCGAGCCGCATGCTCGGCGACATCGAGGAAGCGTTCGGCTTCCTGCTGTTCGAGCGCAACGCGCGCGGCATGACACCCACGCCGCTCGGCGTCGTCACGCTGGCTTACGCGCGGCGCGCGCTGGCCGAATTGACCCGCTTCGCCGAAGACCTCGACGTCAAACGCTGCGGTGGTCACGGGCAATTGACCGTTGGCGCGATCATGGGCGCCGCGCCCGATCTGCTGGCCATGTCGGTGGCCGCGTTGAAGACCGAAAGCCCGTTGCTCAACGTGCGCATTCTCGGCGAAACCAGCGACCAGGTCGTGCAGCTGCTGCATCGCCGCGAAGTGGATCTGGCGCTCGGCCGCCTGACCAGTCCGCTGCAACACAACGATTTCAGTTTCGAGCCGCTCGCGCGCGAGACCCTGCTGTTGGTCGTGCGTTCGGTGCATCCGCTGGCGCAGCGCGCGCGCATCACGTTGCGCGAGCTGGTCGACTGGCCGTGGGTCGCGCAGCCCGTTACCAGTCCGGCGCGCGTGCTGTTCGAAGAGGAACTCGCGCGTGCGGGGCTGGCGACACCGGTCAACCTGACCGAATGCGCGTCGATCTTCGCGACGCTGCAACTGCTCGAGAATTACGATGCGGTCGCGATGCTGCCCGAGTCGGTCGTACGCGATCATTTGCGCGGCCAGCTGCTGGTTGCGTTGCCGCTCGAAATCGGCAAGAGTCTCGCCGGCTTCGGCATTCTCACGCGCAAGGAAGAAGCGCTCGCCGAACCGGCGTTGCGTTTCATCGACCTGCTGCGTGGCTTCTCGCGCAAGCTCGCCGGCGACGGCGACGCCCTCGCCACGATGGCCGCGCCGGACTCGCTGAGCGCGCCGGCTGCGGCGCATTGAAATCGGCATCGCGCGTTATTGCAGGTTGACGAACAGGCCGCCGTCGACCAGCAATGCGGCGCCCGTCACATAGCGCGCGCGGTCCGAGGCGAGGAACACCACGCAATCGGCGACGTCTTCCGGACAGCCCAGGCGGCCGAGCGGAATGCGCTTTTCGAAGTAGGCTTTCTTCGCTTCGTCGGCCAGGTCTTGCGCGTTCAGGTCGGTCGCGATGGTGCCGGGCATCACCGAATTGCAGCGAATGCCGTACGGACCCAACGCGACCGCGCACGATTGCATCAACGAATGCACGCCCGCTTTGGTCGGCGTGTAGTGCGTTTGCATGCCGCCGCCCACTAACGCGCTGATCGAACTCGTCGCCACGATCGCGCCACCCGTGCCCTGCTTCTTCATCTGTTGCGCGGCGGCTTGCGTGACGTAAAACGCGCCGTTCAGATTGACCGCCACCGTCGACTCCAGCACGTCCGGCGGCATGTCGAGAAACGCGTGGAACGGACAGATGCCGGCATTGCTGGCGAGCACGTCGACTTTGCCGAACGCTTCGACGGTATGACGCACGAGTTCCTGCCCCGTGTCGCGCGCGGCGACGTTGCCTTCGACCGCGATCACGCGGCGACCCAGCGCCTCGATTTCGCCGACCACTTCCGCGACGGCGGAACGGCGTCCATAGGATGCGTCGTTATCGCCCCAGTAGTTGATCGCCACGTCCGCGCCTTCGGCGGCGCACGCGACGGCGATCGCGCGGCCGATGCCACGCGAGCCGCCGGTGACGATTACGACCTTGTCCTTGAGCAGCACGTCATTCTCCTTTGGTGAGCCAGCAATACTGGCAGCGGTAGTGGCTTTGGTGCGCCTGCGTGAAGTCGCATTCGCGAGCGGGTTGGTTCGACACGAGTTCGACACCAACTCGACACACGCTCAACACACACTCAACGCGCTCTCAACGCGCCCTCAACGCGGATAAGGCCGCACCAACGCGCATTCCGGATTCAGCCTCACCCCGAAGCCCGGTGTGTCCGGCACCTTCATCCGTCCATTCACGGGCACCGGCTCGTCGAGCAGAAGCGGCGTGAACATCGGCACGACCTGGTCGGCCTTCGGCGCCATCATCAAAAACTCGGCGAACGGCGAGTTATGCCGCGTGACGACGAAGTGATAGCTGTACACCGACGACCCGTGCGGCACCACCATCACATTGTGGGCATCGGCGAGCGCGGAGATCTTGATCAATTCGGTGATGCCGCCGCACCAGCCCACGTCCGGCTGGATCAGATCGCAGCACTGCATCTCCAGCAGCATCCGGAAGCCCCAGCGCGTCGCCTCGTGTTCGCCGGTGGACACCATCATGCCGCGTGGCACGTTGCGGCGCAGTTCGGCGTAACCCCAGTAGTCGTCGGGCGGCAGGCACTCTTCGATCCATTTCAGACCGTATGCGTGCGCCCCTTGCGCGAGCCGCGTCGCGTAGCGCACGTCGAGGCTCATCCAGCAGTCGTACATCAGCCAGAAGTCGTCGCCGACGCGGCTGCGCATATCGGCGAGCTTCTCCAGGTTCTGCTTCAGACCCGCTTCGCCTTCAGCGGGACCATGCAGCAACGGCAGCTTGCCGCCGATGAAGCCCATCTCCTTCGCGAGATCGGGCCGCGCGCCGGTCGCGTAGAACACGAGTTCGTCGCGCACCGGGCCACCCAATAACTGGTACACCGGCTCCTTGCGCACTTTCGCGAGCAGATCCCACAGCGCGAGATCGACGCCCGAGATCGTATTCAGCACCACGCCTTTGCGGCCGTAGTACAACGTCGAGAAGTACATCTGATCCCACATCTTCTCGATGTCGGTGACAAGCTGCCCTTCGAGAAAGCGCGCAAGATGCTTCTCGACGATGAACGCGCCGATCTCGCCACCCGTCGTCACCGCGAAGCCGACGGTGCCGTCGCTCGCTTCGATCTCCACCACCAGCGTGCCGAGCACGTTGATGCCGAACGACTGGCGGCTTTGTCGATACTCGGGATAACGCGCCATCGGCGTGGCGATGTGATCGTCGATCCAGTGTCCGCCGGGCTGGTCGTGATAGTCCGCACCGCCGCCGCGAACGATGAAGGCACGCACGTGCCGGATAGTAGGCATGGCCATGAAAGGAGCTCCGTTATGGATACGTCGAACGTGCAGTCGACAATGCGCCTGGCAGGCGCGTTGCATAAGTTCTGGAAAGACGCGCCGGGCTGCACGGCGTCGTGGGGCAAGCGCTTGCTGATCATCAGCGCGAGCGCTGCGATCGGCGCAGTAGGCGCGAGCTTGCGGCGCCTTGCGTTGCCGTCGATCGCTTCCCGTGCAACGGGCGCGTGCGGGTCCATGTCGTCTCCTTCGCAGAGCACGCGTGTAGCGGCTCTGCGTTCTTGTCTTGTACGCGGCTGCGGCTGTGACGCTCAGATGGCGCAACGAACGCTCAGTCAGTTTCAGTAAGTCGCACGGCCGCCGGACAGATCGAACACCGAGCCGGTGCTGAACGCGCAATCCTCGGAGGACAGCCACAGAATCAGCGACGCCGCTTCTTCCGGCAGCAGGAATCGATTCATCGGAATCTTCGAGAGCATGTAGTCGATGTGCTGTTGCGACATCGAATCGAAGATTTCGGTTTTGGCCGCAGCCGGTGTGACCGCGTTGACGAGGATGTTTTTTGTCGCGAGTTCTTTGCCGAGCGACTTCGTCAAGCCGATCAGTCCAGCTTTCGACGCACTGTAATGCGAGGCGTTCGGGTTGCCCTCCTTGCCGGCCACCGATGCGATATTGACGATCCGCCCATAGCCCTGCTTGAGCATTTGCGGCACCACTGCGCGGCAGGTCAGATAAGGGCCGATCAGGTTCACGTCGATCACGCGGCGCCAGACCTCGGGCTCCAGCTCCCACGTCGCGCCGTTGCCGCCGGTGATGCCGGCGCAGTTGATCAGCACGTCGATCGCGCCGTGAGCGGCGACGGTTTGCGCGACCGCCTGCGCGACCGCGGCCTCCTGGGTCAACTCGACCGTGACCGCGGTGACTTTGCCCAGCTCGCTCAGTTCGCGCTGGCTGCGCGCGAGGCGTTCGGCGTCGACGTCCCATAACGCGACCGACGCGCCCGAGTTCAGTGCCCGCTGCGCCACCGCGTAGCCGATGCCGCGCGCGCCGCCGGTGATGGCGACAACGCGCCCCTCCAGATCGATTCTATTCATCGCTGTGCTCCTGTGGGCCGCCCGAGTGGCGTGCCTGTCAGTTGTCGTATCGCTGCTGTCCGTGCTGATAGTTCAGCAATATACGAGCGGTGCGATGCGCCAACAATTCGAGTATTGGAGGGGGCGATAACAAAAGTGGATCGGGAGCGGTTTGTCAACCGGCTACTTGATTCGTCCGTCCTCGCCCACATGTGTTGGGTTTGCTCAACCGCAGCGGGCAAGCCGACAGACATGACCAAACCCGAATTCAACGAACGCGAAAGCGCGCGTCCCGACTTGCTATGTTTCCTCGTCGCGATTGCAGCGGCGTCCTACGCGCTGACCAACGAATGGCGAGTCGACCATGTTGTTCAGTGCAGCCGTCAGTGGCTAAAGAAAAATCGCATCAAGATGGACTGGCTCGACCGGGTCCGCATCGGCCAACTGGCGCTGAAGATTGCCAGCAAAGACTTGCTGGAAGCCGGTGTTGCGGTTCGGCTGTCCAGCGTGAACGCACTCTTCACCAGCGAGATGGAACTCAACGAGTCGAGCACGATGGTCCAAAGGATGATGGCGCTTTGTCACGACGCGCTTTGAACGTTTCGATGGAAGCAGTGACGGGCCAGGCGCCCGGTTCTGCCGGTCAGTGCTTGTGCCGCTCGCGGCGGGTTGACGGAGGCAGTCGCGCTCAAGCCCCCAACACGACTCGATCAAATTGAAGAGAATACGACCGCGGCAACTTCGTCCATGTGCGCAAAGCTGCGAAAGAACCGGTACGTTCTGCCTTCAATTTCAATCAGGTTCACTCCCGCTCGAGTCGCGTCGAGGATTTCGTTAGCAAGCGGCGCCGGAATCGTTCCGCGACGCTTCAGATCCTCTCGTGGCCCCGTGGCGTCACCCACATAGAGGGTGGCGGTATCACTTGTGTGACGCATCACAATCAGACTCGCACCGGCGTCGAGGGACAACTCCAAATACTCTGCCAAAGCCCGCAGCGCCTCCGGCAGAAGCGCGCGCTGACTAGTATTATTAGCCCCGGATGCGTTGGTCATGTCTCTCTCCGTCACGTTGGATACTCGTCAAGTTTCCTTTATACGCAACGCCTGAGCAACTTCGATTAATTCCGTTGAACTGCCGAGCCATGACGCGTTCCGGGTAGCGACCCAACCGGGACGATTCCATTCACGTCGATGTCGCAACGAAAACCATTGACTTCCGGGCATTCCCCCGTACAATTGGTTTTGCTGCATTGCAGCAATCAGCCTTCGTCCCTCGCAGGCGCGTGGATTTCGTTTTCACTCAGAGCCCCTCGCACCTGCCGCCTTACCCTTTCGGAGCAGTGATGAGCACTCTTACCCCCCAGCAACTGGTCACCGCGCAACAAGCCGGCCTCGAAACGCTGTTTGGTCTGACGAACAAGGCATTTGAAGGCTTCGAGAAGCTGGTCACGTTAAATTTTCAGGTTGGCAAAGCGACTCTGGCCGAAAGCCAGGAAATCCTGGCCAAAGGCTTGTCAGCCAGCAACCCGGGTGAACTGTTGGCGCTCCCGGCGAGCCTGTCCCAGCCTGCGGCGGAAAAGGTAGCCGCGTACGGCCGCCAGGTTCACGAAATCGTGTCCGAAGTTCAGAGCGAAATCTCGGCCGCGGCGACGGCACAGGTCCAGCAATTCCAACGCGACGCGCAAGCGTTCGTCGAAAATCTCAAGAAGAACGCCCCGGCAGGAAGCGAATCGGTTATTGCAGCGTGGAACTCGGCCTTCTCGGCTGCTAGCGCCACCTATGAATCGGCTAACAAGGCCGCCAGGCAGTGGGTGTCGACCGTGTCCGCCGCTCAATAAGAGAGCTTCGTCTCTTACAGACCTTCTGTGTCGACAAATGCGAACTTCGGTTCGCATTTGTCCTTCCTCGACTGGATGAGTTGAGATGCGGTGAATGCTGAGCATGGTCGCGTTGGGGGAATGCCGTGCTTCATGCTAACTTGCGATCAGAATATGTCGAACTGTTCGACGCGGACGCGCTGCAACAGGAGGCGACTGCACGAGGCGTTACGCCGGAACAGGGCATTGGCAACCAGGCACGAGATGAACGGACATACTGGAATGGACGACCGATTTGATAGACGAGAACTGCTGCTTCATCTTGGCGACATTCTCGACGCTTTGAACTGTTTAACCAGGACGGGCGGGCCGGGCGTGTCGGTGGCGCACCTCATGCAGGAAGAGGAATCGTTGCAGGACTTCGAGTTTCTCCGGACACTGGCGCCCAGCATGACGGTGGCCGAATTCACCACGCGCGTCGCCAGCGCGTTCTTCTCGTGGCCAAAGGAGCTGCTTGAGACGGAGCTCAACCGGGACGCACTGGCGTCAACCGTTCAGCACAATCTTTTTGACGGCAATCCTGACGGCTGGCAAGCGTATATCAGCCACGTCCAGAAGAAAGTGTCGTGGTTTGGGACCGGACTTTCGAATGTGAACAGGGACGCTTTGCCGGAACCGTCATACGATGCCGCCGACGAGGTGAGTCCGGTCGAGGTATCTGTCACCGCCGCGCCGCCCGTCGAGGCGGAAGTGCGCAACGAGAAGAGAGGTTGGCCTTGGCCCGAGCCGAGGTCGACGTCGTGACGCTTGAAGCTTGAAGCTTGAAGCTTGAAGCTCGAAGCTCGAAGCTCGAAGCTCGTGGAATATACGCTCCAGGTTAAGGTTCTCGGGCGTCCAAATTCTCTTTGTGACATCCAGTCCGTTACACCTTGAAGCCGGCTGGCGCTTCGCATGTACACAGACGGGCCTCCCCTGTCAGGACGCGTCTGAACCTGAAAGAATGAAAGGGGAGCCACCCAGTCAGCCAAGGACGTCGCCCCCCTTGCGACGCGAGCACGCAGTGTCTTCCGTTGTTCGCTCGCGCCATCAGTTTTTTAGCTCCCCCCAAAGAAGACATTGCATTGTGGGTCCACCCTGCACGGCCGGGCATTTCTTGCGCCACTTTGCATCCTTGTGTCGGGCATACCGCCATATGCTTCCATCCCCGTACTGGGTGAGGAAGCCTGAGTCGCGGCGTTTTCCTGCGGGGCGGGTTGAGGGGCTTGGGGCGAGCCTTGCGAATGCGCAAGCCCGGCCATGACAAACAACCCAACAGTAGAAGCAACCATCAGTCGTAGTTTCATGTTGGCTCCTTGATTTACGTTGAGCTTTCCATCCATACGATTTGTTATTCGCGTGCTCCGCGGTTGAAATCCAACCGGGATTTGCCGACGCGCGAAACCCTCCTTGGGTCTGCGGGCCAAATTGCCCGAGGCCAGGGTATCAGGTAGTTGGGAAGATACGGAGCGCAGTGCGCCCAACCGAGGTCGAGGGGCGCAAGTTGGCGTGCGAATTGGCAATGTCAACGGATTTTGTGGACCCTCGACACGTAATAGTCGCCCTGCAAGTAAGTTATAGCGCATGGAATGACGAACCGGAATGCCATTTGGCGCGCGGACTACGCGATCCAGAGCCGCTCGAAATTGTGTTGTTGAAATCGCTCGGTCAACGCGTCGACAAAGTGACACGCTATGACGGGCCGTTGAAGCGAGGCGCTTTCTCGTGATGTTGCTGTCCGCCTCCAGCAATAGACCGCAAAACACCTCAAGAATGCCGCGCGATTTAGCCGAGTGTCACGCGTGAGCGTGCCTCGTCCTGACTCACAGCGCCTTGCGTCCTACGCTTCCCGCCGCGCGACCTGTTCACGGATTGCCGTGTGAAATCGGTCTACCGTCCACGACTCTTTGAGTGCCCGGGCGAACAAGCCCTGCTGGCTTTCTGGCGCGAGGCCGCCCAGCGGCGGGTCTCTGTCCAGGTTCGTCGGAAAGGGATAGCCCTCGGCACAGGAAGCCACCGCCGCGTCGACTTCTGCCTGCGTCATGCTCGCTGTGTCAAGAGATGCCAGCAGGACCGGATACCGCACCTCGCACATCCTTGCCCGGTTCAACGACTCCATTGCGCGGCCATAAGCCGATGAATTCTGCAGGAGGTTCGCCATGCGTTGAACTGCCGTCGTCCTGTTCGAACCAGCGGCATGGAAGAGCGCTGGGATTGAAGAAGAGCGCATCGCCTTTCTCGAGCGGCAATTGCACATAGTGCGTCTCGAAGTCAACATTCCCGTGATCACGACCTTCACCGACATTCCATTGTCGGGACGGATAGCCTATGCGGGTCTCGACAACCGCATGGCAGGGGCCACGGCGGCGTACCTGATTGGCCAGTGGCTTGCTCACCCGGAGGGCAACGTTCTCGTCACGATGAGCAACGAACGCTTCAGGGGCGAGGAAGAGCGCGAGATCAGTTTTCGCGACGAATTACGCCGACGCTATCCGAAGCTGAGACTCGTCGATGCTAGCGGCGGCCACGGTGTCGACATGCAAACAGAGGAACGCGTACGACGAGCCGTGGGCCGGAGGAAGAAAATCGTAGCCGTCTATTCGATGGGCGGCGGCAACCTTGCGATACTTCGCGCGCTGCAGTCGATAGGCCAGACACCGCAGTGTTTCATCGGACACGACCTGGACAGGGACAACGTACAGCTGCTGCGCGACGGGAAGCTCAGCGCGGTCCTGCATCACGACCTCCGGCAAGACATGCGAACCGCGTGTCACCACATTATGCATTTCCATAAGCTGCTGCCCGCGTCTGCCGTGGGCCCATCGTCGTCTGTGGTCGTTGTTACGCCGGTCAACATTCCGCAGTATGTCGAGCAGCGTTTCGGCAAGCCGTACCCATGAAAGCGGACCCCTGCCTAATCGTCCTTCGACAGAACCAGCATCGAGACATACAGCACCGTCGATACCACGATGATGCCGACGCCGATCAGCACCTTCGTCGTGTTGAAGTAGAGGCCCCCGTTGATCACCACGCCGATTCCAGCGACCGCGGCCAACGTACCGAACGCAGCGAGGCCGATGCGCACCTTGCCGCGCATGATTTTTCTGCGCTCCGCTGCGTCGGTGTCGGCGTCGGTGGACTTCACCTGTTTCTGTTCCATTCCATGCTCCTTCGCCCGCGACGCCATGACTGTGTCGACGATCGTTGCCCGGCGCGGCGTCAAACGTCGAGCGCAGCGTGACTCAAGCCCGAATCACGCTGCCGGAAAACGCCGCACTCGATGATGCGCTTCACCCATGCTACGCCTTCGTCGTCACTTGAGTTCGGCGCCGTTGCGCGACACCGAGGCCGCCGCGGCGGTGACAAACACCGCCCGAACCGAGTCGCCCACTTTGAGTCCCTTCAACGAAACGTCCGGCGCGACGTCGAGCGTTTCGGTGCGCGTCGGGCCGCGCAGTGTGACCGTGTGAAGCTTGCGGTCGATTTTCTGCACCGTCGCCACGACCTCGACACGACGTGCCGACGCAACGACACCGCCCGATGCAGGCTGCGCGAGTTCGGTGTCGATACGTTGGCGGATCCCGCTCGTCGCCAGTTTGTCGACGCCGATCAGAACGGCCTTCTGGTATGCAATGTTCACCGTGTCGCCGACATGCAGCTTCTTCACGTCCGCGATCTGGGGATTCACATCGATGACCGCGAGGTTGCCGCGCGGACCGACAAGCGTGACGCTGTTCGAATCCGGATCGATTTCGACGACGCGCGCCTGAACGTGCAGCAGTGCCGCCGCGCCGACGGCCGGCGGCGCTGATGCCGGCTCCTGAGCCACGGCCGGGTAAGCCGTCGCAAGCAGAAACGCCAGCGCGACCGGGATGGTCTTCATGCGACCCACTCTCGACCTCGATATATTGCATGCCATGAAACACTCCTTTTGATTGCGTCATCGGAACCTGGAAGTCCGTTGTCGCGCGCGAAAAGCACGCCGTAGTCGACTTCATGCTCATCGCAGAGATTGCGCAACGCTTCGTCGAGCAGCGTGTGTCTGGCAGCCAGCGTCATCGTGCCTGCGAACAGCGCGTGAAAGCGTGAGTACGAGAGCACGCCGCGATTCTTCGCCGTGCGCAGCAGGATGTCGATCAGTCGCGCAGTGAGATTTGGCTCCATCCGTTTTCTCCGCTGAATTACTGGCGCATGGCCTGTTGGATTTCGACGGGATCGATTGCCGGGTCGGACGTCTGAACGTTGAGCGAAGACGCGAGATTAAGCGGACTATTACTTTGGTTCACGTTATCGGTTTCACTTTGCGCGAATGCGTTTTCGGCAAAAAACGCCACAATGGTCGCCATCAAGACCGGGACGGCCAGATAATTTCTTTCTTCACACTGACCTCCGTCCTTTAAAGACAATGCCAGCCCTCGCGTAATACTCATTACGCGCAAAAATCGCGAAAAGCAATGCCCACGCCGCCGGATGCGACTGACGGCGAGCTTTTGGGATAATGAGGCGCAAAAACCACGCTGCTTTGCGCGCCGCGCTTGTTCCAGCGTCAGCGGACGGGTGGTAAGTGGCAAGCCATAACGCATTCCTCGCAGAAACGTTGGCTGCCGCACGGCCGACTTGTGCGGGCCTGAAGAATTAGAAAACTTATGATTATTGCAAACTGCAACGGGATGCTAGCAAACGTATAGCGGAATAGCAAGGACTGACGTAATGCGCCGGTAATGGGAGAATGACTAATCCTTATTATCTTGCGGCGCCGCCGGATGCATTTTTTAACCGACGCGTCATAGACATATCAAATCAAATCCGCGCGACAAGGCAGAGGATTTTTAGCGAAGCGGAAGCGGCGCACCGGGGTGATCGCAGGCACGGCACGAAATCCGCGCCCGCTTCGCTAAAAATTCTTTGAGCGAAACCGCTCCGCTA